>CAVWOZ010000055.1:0-29844 GCA_963756595.1 uncultured Acidobacteriota bacterium | reverse complement strand
TACGCCTGAAACCCCGTACTTCTCCCCAAAATCTCCTCGAACAGACTTCCGACGCTTCAAACATTGTTTTTTCGGCTCAAACAATGTTTGAAGCGCTAGAACATTGTTTTTTGGCTTGAAACATTGTTTTGGCTCGCCAAACAGAATTCTGACGGCTCAAACATTGTTTTATGGCTTCAAACATTGTTTGACGGGAAAAAACAATGTCATAAGCTATTCCCCCGAATTAAAGCCCCCGGGAAGCCGTTCGAGGCGCCAAAATGGCATTCTTGGCGCTGGAGGCTGAAAAAAGACCGGCCGTCAGACGTTGCAGGCCACCGCGCAGGTGTAGAAGACGTCGTCGCACTCTAGGTGGCCGAGCCGTAGACCTTGCCGGAGCACGAGATCTCGATCGTCCCCAGGTGCACCGGCACAATCAGGCCCAAAGGGCCGCAGGGATAGAGCGCGGGGCTTCAGCCCCGGGTTGGTCGTTCTCGGGCTCCTCGGATCATCCGCGAAAACCTCCAGACGGTCGTGTCGGCGGCCTGAGACTGAGGGGCGCCCGCGCATTCGCTCGGAGCCGTCGTCTCGCCCTTCAAATCGAGGGCGACCAAGAGGATTCGGTTCGATCTGAAGCGGCGGGGCTTCGCCTGGCAGGAGCGATACCACGTCACGATCCTCCGCGACGCCGCCGATCTCGAGCGCGTCCGCGAGTACATCCGAACCAACCCCGCGCGCTGGAAACCCAAATGACGATGTCCACAACGCCGGCCGACGGCGCTACAAACCTAACCCGACCCCCACGTCGGCCGGAGGGTGTAGAGACGTGACAGGTCGTAACGAGAACCTGTCCGAGGCCACGGGGACGGCGTCACGTCTCTGAAGGGGCAACGCCGGACCGCACTTGCAAGGTCCTGTGCGGGCACATCAGAGGTCGTCCTGCCTTCAGATGTACCTGGACGAAAACCAGGAATTGGGAGCAAGGCCGGCGGCGTCCCGAGGGCCCGCGATCGCTCTGCTGCGCATCGCCGCCCGGCATCCGCGGATCGTCCGCGAAAACCTCCAGCCGGTCGTGTCAGCAGCTTGAGGCCGTCTTCCGCAGCTGGGCCAGGGGATTCTGGGCAAGGATGGCAGCGGGGACGAGGGTGGAGCTCCGGTGCTCTCCCCTCACTTGTTGGCCAGGCGCCGCCGGCTCGCGGCCCCTCGTCGTCCCGGTCCGAGTTGGGGCAAGGCCTACGCTCTGCGCTAATCGACTTCCTTGACGGCTTTCTCGCTGAAGGTGACCTGGGGGAAGTTGGACTTGAGGTAGCTGTAAACCTCGGTGATCTTTTCATTGTGCCCGGCGGCCCAGTTGGTGTCGCGGAAGGCGTAATCGAGACCTGTGACGGTGCCGAGCCGCAGCTCGAGGCAGACGTTCTGCCCCGGGCGGGAGGCGCACTGGAGGGTGGCGGTCTTGAGAACGCTCCCCTGGATGCTGAAGTCGCGCTTGTTGCGCTCGCTGTTCCACACGATATTCTGGGAATCCACCGCCAACTGGCCGCTCCCCTGAGAGCGATAGCGGTGCGGAATCGAGTAGCCGTACTCCACCAGGCCGTCGACGGTGAGCCCCTGCGCGCTCTGGTTGATCTGGGCGCCGGCGGAGGTGGTCGTTGCCGCCGGCTTGCCATAACCTCGGGACGAGCCACAGCCGACCATCCCGAACAGAGCGCAGGTCAGAGCGATCGCGAGGACCCGCGGAGTCAGTAGGGTCGAAGGGCGGCAGGAAGAATTTTCTTGGGACATGGAATCTCCTTTTCTTATTACATATGCAATTTTCGCGCCGCTGACTGCAACCGCTCCTGCCATACGAGGATCCATACGAGGAGCCAGCCGAAAGGAGGGGCTGCACAGAGTTTCTCGGCTGCGCTGCGGAAGCCAGCGACGAAGAGGATGTAAGCGGTGCGCAACTCGCGGCGGATGGCTCGGTCAGGATGCGGATCGCTGGCGCGGGGACCTCTTGATCTTGCTCTGGGCTGGGATGGCGGCAGGGCCGAGGGGTGGACGGAGGCCGCCGGCCGAGCGAGCCCCGAAACGTTTTCTCAGGATCGCCACTCCTGGATAGACAGCTCCGGCCAGCCCGGACTCACGGCCCGAGCCGCCGGGATCTGCCTCGCGGGCTCTTCCGCTTCCGAAAGGAGATGACTTTGTTCAGACATTTCGTCGGGTTGGCCCTGATTCTTTCCCTGGCTCTCGCGGGGGCTCCGGCCGCCGCTCAGATCGTTTGTTCAGGGAGTGGCTGTCAGATCGGTCCTTGTGGATGCTATTCCAACAATGAGATCGCGGATAATTCCTTCGATAACCTGACGTGCATCAACTGGGTTTTTCTGACCGGCGCCACCCGCGAGACCGTCACGAGAGTCTGCGGAGGCCACTACAATGGCCTGCTGCATGAAAATGGGGTCAACGGCAGCCAGGGGATCTATCAGGACGTGGTTCTGCCAGCGACCGTGTTTCACGGAGCGGGGGTGAGCTCCGGCACGCTCGGCTTCACGCTGGACATCCAGACGGTCGAGACGGCGGGCGCCTATACGAAGGATAACCTCACCGTGGAGATCCGGAACCCGTCGACCAATGCCGTGCTCCAGACGCTCACCTCGATCGACAGCACCTCGTCGGCGTCGTACCAGTGCGGGTTTGTCTCTCTGCCTCTCAACGGGAGCTACTCGCCGAACCAGACGATCCGCGTCTATTTCCGGGGGAGCTTCAACAACAACGGAGCCGCGACGTCGTTTCGGATCGACAACGTCTATCTCTATCCAAATTGCTGAGCCCGGAGCCGATACCGAGACGGAGCGCCCTCTCGTTGATTTCGACTGCCGCTCGGTGCTCGCTACCGGCGAGAGAGCCGGCGCGATGTGGGCGGCGATCCCGATCCTCTCTGGACACTCCGGAAGGAGGTATCTCGGATGGCGTTCTTCTTCGGCTTGAGTCTCGTGCACGGACAGTCGGTGGGTGCCACCTGGGCTTCCTGCGGCTGTTTCATCCTCTGGATGGCCCTCGGGGGCGGGGTGGGTTTCTTTGTCGGGGATTACAAGCACAACGGCGTTGTCGGGTCTCTCCTGGGAGCGCTCTTGGGTCCGATCGGGTGGGTGATCGTCGCTCTGCTTCCCCGCCGCGGCGGAGCCGAGATCGATCGCGGCGACCCTCTGGCTCGTGAGGAATCCACCGAGATCCAGGCCGCGGACGGACGATCTACCCTCGACGGCGAGCCGCGGTCCGGGATGCCGGGCCTCGCCGCGGGAGAGGTACCGCCGCCGAGGCGTCCGATCTTCATCTCGATCCTGACATTGTTTTTCGTCATCCTGCCGCTGGGTTTGTTGGGCCTCCTGGCGATCGCTGCCTTCGACGGTTCGGGGAATTACAAGATCGGGAAGGAGTGGGTCACTCGAGAGGAGTTCCTGCGGCGGGGCGGGCCACAAATTGCGATTTCCAGCAGTCTCCTGCTGCTCACCGCGTACGCGTTCTGGAAGGAGCGGGCCTGGGGGAGGCACCTGGCAAGCGGTCTCATGGTGCTGGCGCTCCTCTACACAGTGATTTCGTACGGAGCGTCCCTGAGCTGCGGCCTCGTCGAGCAAGTCGGGATGGCCGCCTTCATGCTTTGGTACTTTTACGAGAAGCAGAGCGTGGTCAGCTACTACCGCCACCTGGAAGGCCGCCGGTTCGAGAAGACCCCCGAATCAGAAGGGGACCCGGCTCCCTGATCGGTGGCGGCGCCGACGGCGCAGGGCTCGGGCTTGCGGGTAGAGAGCGGCCTTCTCCAACCGGCATCAGGTTTCAAGCATGCGGCGCAAGGTGCTCCAGGATCTCGCCCCCGAGTTGACCGCCTCTTCGCGGAGGCGCTAGGCTGGCGCCGGAGAGTGAGAGTGCGGCAGAATCGCGGTACGAACGCGGAAAGGGGATCTCCTCGTGATCAAAGTCTGTCTGGCAGGCGCGACCGGTTGGGCGGGCTCCGAGCTGGCGCGCGCGATGGCGGGGACGACGGACCTTTCCGTGGTCGCCGCGGTGGCGCGCAAGAGCGTGGGGCAGGACCTCGGCGAGGTGCTCGGCGAGCCGCGGATCGTGGCGCCCATCTATGCCGCGGCCGCGGAGGCGCTCGCCCATCCCTGCGACGTCTTCGTCGAATACACCAAGCCGGACAGCGCGAAGGCGAACATCCTGGCCGCGCTCGCGCACGGGGCCCACGTCGTGGTGGGGACCTCGGGGCTGACGGAGGGCGATTTCGCGGCGATCGACGAGGTGGCGCGCGAACGCAACCTCGGGGTGCTCGCCTGCGGCAACTTCGCCCTCACCGTGGTGCTGCTCCAGAAGTTTGCCGAGGCCGCGGCGCGGCTGATCCCGCAATGGGAGATCATCGACTACGCGAGCGACCGCAAGGTCGATGCGCCGAGCGGGACCGCGCGCGAGCTGGCGTTTCGCCTGTCGCAGGTGCGGAGCCCCGAGCCGACGGTGCCGCTCGACCAGACGGTCGGGCCGCGCGAGGCCCGCGGCGCCACGGTGTCGGGCTCCCAGGTGCACTCCCTGCGCCTGCCGAGCTACGTGATCGGCGCCGAGGTCATCTTCGGGCTGCCGGACCAGCGGCTGACGATCCGTCATGACGCGGGGACCAGCGCTCGCCCCTACGCGGACGGTGCCCTGCTCGCCATTCGGAAGGTGTCGACGCTGGTCGGCGTCCATCGCGGCCTCGACTCGGTGCTCGATCTCTGAGCCGCCGGCTGCGCGGGACGGCGAGCCGGGCTCCCCGGAGAGCCCGGCGGGGGAGATCCTCAGAGCGGGACGCAGTGATGGTTGACGCCGCAGAAGCCGACGTCGCCACAGGCCGGCACGTTGCAGGGGATCGAGTTGGTGCAGGAGATCTGGCTGCAGAGCAGCGCGGCCTCCGCGCGAGGCGGCGCGACCGCCGAGCTGACCAGGGCCAGGGCCGTCACCAACAGGGCTCCCGCGAGGTACTTGAAACGCTTTTGCATGGGTGTCTCCTTGTCTGTCGTCCGACGTGAGGGACCGGCGGGGCCGCCGGCGTTCCTCTTCAAGAGGTGCCGAGAACGGTGAATTGCGAGCCCCGGCCCTCGAGCCCGGCGAGCGGTGGGCGGGGTGATAGGCTCGGCGCACCCAGGAAAGGAACCCGGATGCCCGATCCGCAGAAGCCCGGTGCCGTGCTGTTCGCCAAGGACATCGCGCGCGTCGCGAAGTTCTACGCCGGGGTGATCCCGATGACGGTCGCCCTCGAACGGCCGGACCTCATCGTCCTCGAGTCCGCGCAGTCGCAGCTCGTCGTGCACCCGATCCCGGAGACGATCGCCCGCTCGATCGAGATCACCGACCCTCCGGCGCGGCGCACCGACCTCCCCGTGAAGCTGATCTTTCCGGTCGCCAGCCTGGCGGCGGCGCGCGCCATGGCCCCGTCGCTCGGCGGCGCGCTGAACCCGCCGGGGAAGGAGTTCGCGGCGCGCGGCTTCCGCGCCTGCGACGGCCACGATCCGGAAGGGAACGTGGTGCAGCTCCGCGAGAGCGTGGGATGAAGATCGTAAAGCGCCTGCTCCTCGCCGTCCTGCTTCTCGTCGTCCTGCTCGTGGGGTGGGTGTATCTGGCGCCGGAGAGCGTGGTGCATACGGTCTTCGGCCTGGAGCGCCAGCGCTCGGGGCTGGTGCGCAAGGAGATCGCCCTGCCGGACGGGCTGCGTTTCGTCTACCTGGAAGGGGGACCGGGCGATGGGAAAGCCGAGCCGCTGATGCTCCTCCACGGCTTCGGCGGCGACAAGGACAACTTCACGCGGGTGTCCCGCACGTTGACCCCGCGCTATCGCGTGATCATTCCGGACCTCGCCGGCTTCGGCGAGTCGTCGCGTCCGGCGGGGGCCGACTACGCGCCGCCGGCGCAGGTCGAGCGGCTGCGGGAGCTGGCGAAGGCGCTGGGGATCGGCAAGCTCCATCTCGGCGGCAGCTCGATGGGCGGCGATATTGCGATGACCTGGGCGGTGCTCCATCCGGAGGAGGTCGAGAGCCTCTGGCTGCTCGATCCGGCCGGCGTCTGGAGCGTGCCGTCGAGGGGGCTCGACGAGTTTCGCCGGACGCACGGACGGGAGCCGCTGATCGTCCACAGCGGGCAGGAGCTCGGCGAGACGATGGCCCTCGCGATGAGCGATCCGCCCTTCCTCCCGCGGCCGATGCTCGACGTGCTCGCCCGGCCGCGCATCGCGAACGCGGCGCTGGAGGAGGGGATCCTCCGCCAGATCCGCGCCGATCCCATGGAGGCGCGCGTCCGCGGGCTCGCCACGCCGGCGCTGATCGTCTGGGGGGACGAAGACCGCGTGCTCAACGTCGCCTCGGCCCTGGTCCTGCACCGGCTGCTGCCGGCCTCGCGGATGGTGATCATGCCCCGCCTCGGCCACATGCCGATGTTCGAGCAGCCGAAGCAGAGCGCGGACATCTATCTGGCATTTCGCAGGGACTTGCCGGCGCGGAAACCCCGGGGAGAGTTCGGCGCGGAGCCGCCCTTCTGATCGACAGGGACTGGCTGGGAACGTCTTTATCCCAGGGCCCGCTCCTGACCGCCTCTCCAGTCGCCGTTCTCCAAAATGGCTAAACCGTCCATTTGTGCTAATCTCATGGACGAAGGAGGGTTCCGGATGGCTAGCCACACCTTTCGCGATCGGCTGGGGGATCTCGTTGAAATCCCGGAGGTCGCTGCCACCCAGGCGAAGAACACATTCGGTGAGCTCCTTGAGCGAGTGATCGGCTCTGGCCCCGTCGCGATCACTCGCCACGATACGCCGAAGGCCGTTCTGATGTCCTACGAGGAATTCGAGTCACTGAGCAGCGCGCGAGCCGAGACCCTTGACGCCCTCCGCTCCAAGTTCGATGGCCTGCTCGAGCGCATGCAGACTCCGGCGGCCAAGGAGGGGATCAGGGCCGCATTCGACGCCAGCCCGGAAACTCTCGGCCGAGCCGCGGTCGAGGCGGCGAAGAGGCGGAGCTGATTGCCGGAGCGCGGCCCCTCCATTTTCGTTCTCGCGGGTGTGAACGGAGCCGGTAAGAGCAGCGTCGGCGGTGCGGCCGTCCGTTCCCTTGGAGCCGACTACTACAACCCTGACGAGGTCGCTCGTGAGCTTGCCGTCGCACATCCTGGGTGGACCGGAGTCGAGGCCAACGCGGCCGCTTGGCGGAACGGTCGGGCTCTCCTGGAGCGCGCCATCCGGGAGCGTCTCGACTTCGCCTTCGAAACCACCCTCGGTGGCAACACCATCCCGCGCCTTCTCGGCGAGGCGGCGAAAAGCAGAATCGAAGTTGTGGTCTGGTACGTGGGGCTTGCGAGTCCTGAGTTGCACCTGGAACGCGTGGCTGCCCGAGTGCGCCGGGGAGGCCATCCCATCCTGGAAGATGTCGTCCGCCAGCGCTGGGAGCGGAGCCGGCTCAACCTCATTCAGCTCCTTCCCTCTCTCACAGCCCTACGGGTCTACGACAACAGCGCTCATGCGGATCCACAGAACGATGAACCGCCGACTCCACGACTCGTGCTGCACCTGGAGGTGGGAGGTATCGTTGGACCGGAGGACCTGTCGCAAACTCCGGACTGGGCCAAGCCGATCGTCGCGGCCGCCCTGCATTTGAATTCCTCCTGGTGATTAAATGTATGCTACAAGATTCACGTGCGGGCTTTTCTATGCGGCTGATTAATGGAAACCTGTACTGCTTCTAAGCAATGAGCGCCACTGAAACAAGGAGGAGGCTAGCCGAGTACCACTTATTTATCGAGTTGGTGGGATCTGTCGTGAAAGCCCAGGGCAATCAAGCAGAAGAACTCCGCTTAACTTTGAGTCGCGCGTCTGAATTCCTTCAACATGCATCGAGTCGGGAGATTCGCGAGCGTGGCCAGGAACTCGAGGCGCTCCTTGAGCAGGGCGTAAGGTTGAGCGAGATGTTACTTCCTAGGAAGAAGGGGGTGCGAGAGATTGCGCGCGATTTCAGACTGCTTATCAGGGAGGAGCCGGATGTTTGGCGGTTTGGCATTCAAAGCGGCTGGTTATCGGATAGGTTTGATCTCTCGCGACTTAGTCAGTTCGAGGACCTGCCGAGGCACGCCAGAGTGGGTATAGGTCATCATGCAGGCGGAGTCGCCATAGAAGAGGGCTCGCTCCTCGGCGACGCATACTTTCTTCTGCTGAGGGCTCGGGAATCCTTTGATGCAATGATGCGATTTGCCCGCGTGCTGGAGAAGGGCGTGGTAAAAGCCGCTGATAGCTATCGGGAGATGAGTTCATTAAGCAGTTCTGTCTGCACGTATTCACGCCTTGGCGTACTGACGTCGGTTGCGTTTGTAGAGGCATTTGTAAACAGTATCGGATGGAGCGAGGCTGCAGTGCGCTCCGATCTCTCTGAACAACAAAAGGGCGAGCTGCGTGGCTCCCTCAAAGGTAGATACCTAAGTTTGGAGTCGAAGTTGGAACGATTCCCGCGAATTCTTCGAGAAGACAAGATTTCGCCCATTATAGTTTCTGACGAACGGCAGATGCGAGAACCTTTCGCTCGATTTATACGTGAGACGAAGGCGGTTCGCGATGCTGCTATGCACTTTGCGCCTGGAAAGGCCCCCATTTTCTATCCACCCAAAGAGTGGCTTGTGCACGTAGAGACAGCAGTTAGATGCTCGGTCGATGTGGCGCGTGAGTTCTGGTCGGCTTGCTTCCCATGTCGTCAGCAGCCCATATACCTCGCGGGCCTCTACTACGACGGCCTTTTAAGGCAAGCAGTTGATCGGACGACTGCTGCCGAGTCGGCAGCATTACGAAGCACTACAGAAAGCCCGGCCCAAATCTGATTTTTCAATGTCCCCAAACTCGTTGTTGAAGACGTGCGATCACGAGGCGGAATTCGCCAGAGACGTGTAGCTGCTGCCGCCTGTAGGAGGGGCAAGGCTCCGCAATGCGTACTCGCGACCGGTGACGCCTCCCGCAGACCTCGAAGCGGAGCTGCGAGATTCCCCGGCTGCGGAGCAGGCCTTGGAGGTTGCGTCGCCTCCAAGGCTCTTTCCCAGGTCAGGACTTCCTACGGGCATTGCCAGCCGCAGGCGCACCCTTCGTGAGTATCGGTGTCGCAGTCCGCCTTTGTGTTGCACGGCATACACGAGAACTGGCAGCTTCCTCCGCTCACGCAGGTGACGACGGCTTCCGTCGGGAGGGGAGAGGAGAGCGCCGCCAGGAGAACCGCCGTGATCGCAAAGCCGCGCAGAAGGTTCCTCATGATGTCCCCACCGAGATTCGGGCTGGCCGGAGGATCCGGTCGCCCCTATTTCAGTGGGTGCATCATGTCAAGATTATCGAGCCCGGCGCGTGGATTTTCTTCGGGTTCTCCGCTAATCCCCGCCCTTGATCCCGGCTTTCTTGGCGTAGTAGCGGAAGGAGCGGAAGCTCATGCCGAGGATCTCGGCGGCCTGGGTCTGGACGCCGGTGGTGCGTTCGAGGGCCTGGATCATCAATTGGGTGCGGATCGATTCGAGGTAGGCCTCGAGGTCGAGCCCTTCCTCGGGGAGCTGCACGAGGTCGGGGTTGGTCCGCCGGTTGGTGAGCAGGTGGACGGGGAGGTCGCGGGTAGTGATCGTCTCGTTGTGGGAGAGGGCGAGGACTCTTTCGATCAGGTTTTCGAGCTCGCGCACGTTCCCCGGCCAGTCGTAGCTCTCGAGGATGTGCATCGCCTCGATCGAGATCTGCCGCGCCGGCAGCTCCATCGCCTTGGCGTACTTCTGGAGGAAGAACTCGACGAGGAGCGGGATGTCCTCGCGGCGCTGGCGCAGCGGCGGCAGGTGGATCGGCAGCACGTTGATGCGGTAGTAGAGGTCCTCGCGGAACTCCCCGGTCTGCAGGCGCGCCTCGAGGTCCTGGTTGGTGGCGGTGATGATCCGCACGTCGACCGGCTCCTCCTCGTTGCCGCCCACCTTGCGCACCACCTTCTCCTGGATGGCGCGCAGCAGCTTCACCTGCATGGTCGGCGTCATCTCGCCGATCTCGTCGAGGAACAGGGTGCCGCGGTCGGCCTCCTGGAAGAGCCCTTTCTTGTCGCGCACGGCGCCGGTGAAGGCGCCCCGTTCGTGGCCGAAGAGCTCGCTCTCGAGGAGGTTCTCGGGCATCGCGCCGCAGTTGATCGACAGGAAGCGGCGCGTCGAGCGCGGGCTCGCGAAATGGATGGCGCGGGCGATCAGCTCCTTGCCGGTGCCGCTCTCGCCGTGGATCAGCACCGTCGAGGTGGTGCGCGCGATGCGCTCGATCAGCGAGAAGATGGCCTGCATCCGGCCGCTGCGCCCGATGATGTTGTTGAAGGTGTATTTCTGCTCGAGCTCGCGGCGCAGGTAGACGTTCTCGTCGGCCAGCTCCGCCGTCTGCAAGGCCTTCTTGGCGACGATCTTCAGCTCCTCGACGTCGAACGGCTTCGAGACGTAGTCGGCGGCGCCGAGCTTCATCGCCTCGATGGCCGACTTGGTCGAGGTGTAGGCGGTCATCATGATCACCTGCGGCCCGCCCCCCTCGGCGCCCTTGATCTCGCGCAGCAGGTCGAGGCCGTTGCCGTCGGGCATCAGGATGTCGCAGAGCACGAGGTCGTAGCTCGAGCGCTCGAAGCTCTTCCTCGCCTCCTCGACCGAGCCGGCGGTGGTGACGTCGTACCCCTCGCTCTGGAAGAGGAGGGCGAGGAACTCGACCAGGCTCGCCTCGTCGTCGATGATCAGCAGGCGGTGGCTCACGCCGGGGCCTCCACGGAGACCAGGGTGACGCTCGACGCCACCGTCGGCAGCTCGACGGTGATCACCGCGCCGGCGCCGGGGCGGCTGTCGACGCGCAGGCGCCCGCCGTGGTCCTGGACGATGCGGTAGACGATCGCCATGCCGATCCCCGTGCCGCCGTCGAAGAACGACTGGAAGGGATGGAACAGATTGGTGCGCTGCTCCTCGGACATGCCGCGGCCGGTGTCGATCACCTGCAGACGATACCAGTCTCCGGCGTCGCGCCCCACGATGCGCAGCACGCCGCCGTCCGGCATGGCGCGCAGCGAGTTGCGGGCGAGGTTCCAGAAGATCTGGCTGACCTGGTCGGGGTCGGCGAACAGGCGGGCCGACGGGGTGTCGAGGTCGAGCTCGAGGCGGTGGCGCTCGGAGACCTCCTCGCTGTTGCGGAGCAGCTCGAAGTTCTCGCTGAGCAGCCGCGCGATGTCGAACGAGACGCTCGAGCGCTCGCGCGGGCGGGCGAAGCGCAGGAACCCCTTGATCGTGCGGTCGAGCCGGTGGCTCTCCTTGAGCAGGATCTCGATCAGCTTGCGCTCCGCGGGGTCGCCGTTGATCCGGCCCGAGAGCATCTGGACCGACCCCGAGATCGCCGCGAGAGGGTTGCCGATCTCGTGCGCCAGGCCGGCCGCGAGCTCGCCGACGGCGACCATGCGGTCCTTCATCCGCAGCTCCTCCTGGATGCGCCGCCAGCGCGTCAGGTCCTGGAAGATGATGATGAACCCGCGGTGGTTGCCGACGTTGTCGGCGAGGCGCGAGACGGTGAAGCCGACGTCGCGGGTCTGGCCGTCGCCGCGCGTCGTCTGCACCTCGGAGCGCATGCGTCCGGTCTGCTCGGCGGCGGCGGTCGCCTCGCGCCAGTGCTCGGCGTCGAAGAGGCCCGACTGGTCGATCGGCGAGCCCACCAGGTCGGCCTCCTCGCGGCCGAGGATCTCGAGGCCGGCGAGATTGGCGCTGGTGACCGTCCCCTCGAGGTCGGTGGTGAGCAGGCCGCTGGTGATCGACTGGATGACGTCGCGGTGCACCACCTGGAGGTCGGCGAGGTGCTCGCTCTTCTCCTCGAGCGCCTGCTCGGCGCGGGTGACGTTGTGCGCCAGGTAGTAGGTGAGGAGCGCCACGACGTAGAAGCCGAAGCCGTGGACGGCCAGGTTGTAGAACAGCCGCCACCCCTCGATGACCTCCTGCCCCGGAGTCGCCGGCCGAAGCCAGCCGAAGTAGAGGCCGGTGATCATGCCGCCGTAGAGCACGAAGGCGACGCTCGCCACGATCACCCCGGCGCGCCGGCGCAGCAGGGTCGAGGCGACGGCGATGATGATCAGGTAGAGGAGCGAGAACGGGCTGGTGGCGCCGCCCAGGAAGTAGACCAGGCCGGTGATCAGCACCAGGTCGCCGAAGAACTGGATGTAGGCCTGCGCCGGCGGGTTGCGGCGCAGGATCGACATCAGGGCGATGTAGATCAGGGTGGCGGCGAAGGTGGCGCCGCCGAGCCAGCCCGCCATCCGCGGCAGCAGCTCGAGCTCGGGAGCCGTCGGGTTCTGCGCCGCCGCGGTCGCCGCCCCCCCCGGTGCCTGCGCCGGCCGCTGGGCGGGAGGACGGGCCCCCGGCGCCGGCGGTCCCACCAGGCCGTTGTCGACCGTCGCCGGCGCGGACGCCGGCACCATCCAGAGCTGGAACAGGCCGAAGGGGAGGAGGACGCTGACGATCGCCACCACGCGGATGGCGGTGTACCAGCGCAGCTGGCGGGCGAGCGGGATCATGGCGCCATCCCGCCGAGGACGATCCCGCTACGCCGTCGCGACAAGGCCTACCCGATCTTGCTGAGGACCGAGTAGAGGGGGAGGTACATGGCGGCCACGATCGTGCCGATGACCGCGCCGAGCACGGTGATCATCACCGGCTCGATCAGCTTCATCAGGCCGGCGACGGCGGTGTCGACCTCGTCCTCGTAGAAGTCGGCGATCTTCGACAGCATCTGGTCGAGGGCGCCGGTCTGCTCGCCGACGTTGATCATCTGCACCACCATGCTGGGGAAGACCTTGGTCTGCGCGAGGGGCTCGCTGATCGTCTTGCCCTCCTCGACGCTCTTGCGCACCGACATCACGGCGTCCTCGATGATCGCGTTGCCGGCCGTCTTGCCGGTGATCTCGAGGCCGTCGAGGATCGGCACGCCCGAGGCGGTCAGGGTGCCGAGGGTGCGGCAGAAGCGGGCGACCGAGATCTTGCGCAGCAGCATGCCGACCACCGGGATCTTGAGCAGCAGGCCGTCGAGGACGCGGCGGCCGTGCGGCGTCTTGTGCCAGCGGCTGACCGCGAAGTAGCCGGCGACGACCACCGCCAGGATGAGGATGAAGTAGTCGGCCACGAAGTTGCTGGCGGCGATCACGATGCGGGTGAGGAGAGGCATCTCGCCGCCGAGGCCGGCGAACAGCTGGGCGAACACCGGGATCACCTTCCACAGGATGATGAACACCACCAGGGCGGCGATGACGATGATCGACACCGGGTAGATCAGCGCCGACTTGACCTGGCTGTTGAGCTTGACCGCCTTCTCGATGTAGACCGAGAGGCGCTGCAGGATGATGTCGAGGATACCGCCCGACTCGCCGGCCGCCACCATGTTGGTGAACAGGTTGTCGAACGCCTTGGGGTGCTTGCGCATCGCGTCGGCGAGCGAGGCGCCCGACTCGACGTCGGTGCGCACGGCGTTGATGATCGTCTGGAAGGTGCGGTTCTCCTCCTGGTCGCCGAGGATCTCCAGGCACTGCACGAGCGGCAGGCCGGCGTCGAGCATCACCGAGAACTGGCGGGTGAAGATGGCGATCCGCTTCGGGCCGATGCCGCGCGGGATGCGCGGGATCAGCTTGATCTCCCGCCCCTTCTCCTTGAGGCTGGTGATCTGGATCTGCTGGCGCCGGAGCACCGCCGCCGCGGCGTCGCGGGTGTCGGCCAGGAGCTGTCCCTCCTGGGTCTGACCGGTGCGGGTACGACCTTTCCAAACGAAGCTGGGCATCCTGTCGCTCCTGTTTCTACGCCTTCTAGAGAGTCTACGCCGTCAGGTTCGGGTTGAGGGCTGCCGGACCGCGGTTGATCATCTCCTGCAGCTCGTCCGGGTAGGACGAGCGGGCGAGCGCCACCTCGAGCGTGATCATGCGCTTGAAGTAGAGCGCCGCCAGGGACTGGTTGAACGTCTGCATCCCGTGCTTGGCCTGGCCGGCCTGCATCATGCCGTAGATCTGGTGCACCTTGTCCTCGCGGATCAGGTTGCGGATGGCCGAGCTGGGGATCAGGATCTCCATCGCCATCGCCCGCCCCTTGCCGCCGGTCTTCGGCAGCAGCGCCTGGCAGATGATCCCCTCGAGCACCAGCGAGAGCTGGGCGCGGATCTGCCCCTGCTGGTGGGCGGGGAAGACGTCGATGATGCGGTTGATCGTCTGCGCCGCCGAGTTGGTGTGCAGGGTGGCGAAGGTGAGGTGGCCGGTCTCGGCGATGCGCAGCGCCGACTCGACGGTCTCCAGGTCGCGCATCTCGCCGATCAGCACCACGTCGGGGTCCTGGCGCAGCGCCGAGCGCAGCGCCGCCGAGAAGCCGTGGGTGTCGGCGTGGATCTCGCGCTGGTTGACGATGCACTTCTTGTGGCTGTGCAGGTACTCGACCGGGTCCTCGATGGTGACGATGTGCTCCGAGCGCTCGCGGTTGATCTTGTCGATCATCGCCGCGAGCGTCGTCGACTTCCCCGAGCCGGTCGGGCCGGTGACCAGGATCAGGCCGCGCGGCTTCTCGCACAGACGCTCGATGATGGTGGGCAGCCCGAGCTCGCGGAACCCCTTGATCTCGTAGGGGATCTGCCGGAAGACGGCGGCGATCGCGCCGCGCTGGTGGAAGATGTTGGCGCGGAAGCGGGCGAGCCCCTTGATCCCGAAGGAGAGGTCGATCTCGAGGTTCTCCTCCAGCCGGTGCTTCTGGTTGTCGGTGAGGATCGAGTAGGAGAGCTGCTTCGTCTCGGACGGCGTCATCGGCGGCAGGTTGAGCGGCCGCAGATGGCCGTCGACCCGTACCTGCGGCGCCGAGTTGGTGGTGATGTGGAGGTCCGACCCCCCTTGCTCAACCATCGACTTCAATAACTGGTTCAACGTCGGCGGCATACCACGAGCTCCAGCAGTCGCTTAAGGATTCCTGATTGGGTAGACAAAAACTGGCACCAGTCTACACCATTGAGGGAATAGATGAAAGGGCATAAGCCAAGGGCCCGCGACATGCGGTATCGTAGACGCCCTATGAGCGAGCCCGTCGCCCGGCACGGAGAAGAGGAAGTCCTCGGCAAGGCCTATGACAGCCGCCTGATGCGGCGGCTGCTCGGTTACGTGCGCCCCTACGGCGACATGGCGATCGGCTCCCTGGCGCTGATCCTCTTCTCGGCGGTGATGCAGCTGCTCGCCCCGCTCGCGACCGCGGTGGCGCTCGACCTCTTCATCCGTACGGGGGGCACCGGGCGGATCTCGGCGCCCAGCGCCTTCGTGCTCAACATCCTCCAGGCGCAGGGGATCGACCCGGCGTCGATCGCCCTTACCGGTCTGACGGCGATCGCCGTCCTCTATCTGCTGGTCCTCTCCCTGACCTTCTGCACCGTCTACGCCCAGGGGTACGTGCTGCAGGTGATGGGGCAGTACATCATGAACGACCTGCGGCGGCAGATCTTCGGGCGCCTCCAGCTCCTGCCGCTCGGCTTCTACGACAAGAACCCGATCGGCCGCCTGGTCACCCGGGTGACCACCGACGTCGACGCCCTGAACGAGATGTTCACCGCCGGCATCGTCACCATCTTCGGCGATCTGGTGGTCCTCTTCGGCATCGTGATCGTGCTCTTCTGGCTCGACTGGCGCCTGGCGCTGGTCGCCTTCGCCATCGTGCCCCTCCTCTTCGGGCTGACCACCTGGTTCCGGCTGCGGGTGCGCCAGAGCTTCCGCGAGGTGCGGGTCAAGATCGCCCGCATCAACGCCTTCCTCCAGGAGCACATCACCGGCATGCCGGTGGTGCAGCTGTTCAACCGCGAGGCGCGGGCCTACGACGAGTTCACGACGATCAATGCCGAGCACCGCGACGTCAACGTCAGGTCGATCTTCTACTACGCCCTCTTCTTCCCGGGGGTCGAGCTGACCTCGGCGATCGGCGTCGGCCTGCTGATCTGGGTGGGGGGCGGCCGGGTGGTGCAGGGGGCGATCTCGGTCGGCGCCCTGATCGCCTTCCTCCAGTACGCCCAGCGCTTCTACCAGCCGCTGTCGGACCTGTCGGACAAGTACAACATCCTGCAGGCGGCGATGGCGAGCTCGGAGCGCATCTTCCGGCTGGTCGACACCCCGGTGGCGATCGCCACCCCGGAGGGGGCCTACCGCCCGGCGCACGGCGCCCAGGCCGAGGGGGACATCGAGTTCGACGACGTCCGCTTCTCCTACAACCCCGGCGAGCCGGTGCTCAAGGGGATCTCCTTCCGGGTGCGCCCGGGGGAGGCGCTCGCCGTGGTCGGCCACACCGGCGCCGGCAAGAGCACCCTCGCGAGCCTCCTCCTCCGCTTCTACGACGTCGACTCGGGAGCGGTGCGGGTGGATGGGATCGACGTCCGGCAGTGGGACCTGACGCGCCTGCGGCGCAGCGTCGCCATGGTCCTCCAGGACGTCTTCCTGTTCTCCGGCTCGATCGGCAACAACATCCGGCTGGGCGAGGAGACGATCGACGACGAGCGGGTGCGCTGGGCGGCGCGGGAGGTCCACGCCGACTCCTTCATCGACCAGCTCCCCGGCGGCTTCGCGGCGCCGGTGCGCGAGCGGGGGGCGGGGCTCTCGGTGGGGCAGAAGCAGCTCATCGCCTTCGCCCGCGCCCTCGCCTTCGACCCCCGCATCCTGATCCTCGACGAGGCCACCTCGTCGATCGACACCGAGACCGAGCAGCTGATCCAGAAGGCGCTCGACCGCCTGCTCGAGGGGCGCACCAGCATCGTCATCGCCCACCGCCTGTCGACCATCCAGAAGGCCGACCGCATCCTCGTCCTCCACAAGGGGGAGGTCCGCGAGTACGGCACCCACCAGGAGCTCCTCGCTCTCCGCGGCATCTACTACCGCCTCTATCTCCTCCAGTACAAGGACCAGGAGATGGGCGGGGTGGAACGGACGCTGGCCGGGGTGTAGGGGCGGCCTTGGTCATGCTTCGACATTAGCCCGTAGGGCGGCATTCCTGTAGCCCAGGGTGTAAACCCTGGGAACGTCGGCGTACCCCCCTCCTTTTTCGAGGCATGCCCTGCACCCGCCCAGGGTTCACACCCTGGGCTAGAGGAATACCGCCCTACCGGGCTGGCGGTGGGGGCCTGCGACCCGCCTCGCGGTATCCTCTCTCCGTGCCCTCGCAGCAACTCAGCCTCTTCGACGCCACTTCTTCCCCCGCGCAGCACCCCGGCCGGATCCTGATCTCCCGCGGGGCGCGGGCGGCGGAGGGGGTGCTGCTGGCGCGGCTTGACGCGCTGCTCGCCGAGGCGCGGCGGGACCCGTCCCTCCTCGCGCGGCCGGTGCGGATCGTCGTGCCGTCGCGGAGCCTGCGCCTCCACGTGTCGGCGGCCTTGGTTCGCCGGCGGGGGAGGTCGGTCGCGGGGGTGTCGGTGCAGACCCTCTTCGGGCTCGCCGCCGAGATCCTCGAGCGGGCGGGGGAGCCGGCGCCGCGCGGGGCGGGTCTGCTCGACGTGCTGGCGCAGCGGGCGGCGCGCGCCGAGCCTTCGCTGCGCCGCGGCCTCGAGGGGCTCGAGGACGGCTTCGCGGCGGTGACCGGCACGGTGCGCGACCTGCTCGACGCCGGGCTCGAGCCGGTCCATGCCGAGGCGGCCGAGGACGCGCTGGCGAGCGACGGCCCGGCGGTGGCCGGCCGGGCCGAGATCGACCGCGCGCGGGCCCTCGTCCGCTCGGCGGCCCGGGTGGAGGGCGCCATGGCCGACCTCCGGCTGGGGCGCGCCTCGACCCTCCTCCGCCTCGCCGCCGAGCGGATCGAGCTGCGCGGCGAGGACGCCCTGCCGGCGCGGGCGATCCTGATCCACGGCTTCGCGGACGCCACCGGCGTCGCCACCGACCTGATCCAGGCCCTCCTCCGCCGCTGCGGCGCCTGGGTGATCCTCGACCATCCGCCGAAGCCCGAAGATCCGGAGGGAGAGGCCGGGGAGCGGGAGTTCACCGCCCGCTTCACCGAGCGGCTCGTCCCTTCCGCGGACCATGCAGAGACCGAGGCGAGCCCGGCGCCGGCCGCGGAGGAGATCTCCCCGCCCGAGCTCGCCGCCTTCGAGGCGATCGGGGCCGAGGCCGAGGCGCGGGAGATCGCCGTCCGCGTGCGCGCCCTGCTCGACGCCGGAGCGGACCCCGAGGGGATTCTGGTGGTGGCCCGCGACCTCGCCGGCTACCGCTTCCCGCTGCGCCGCCACTTCGAGCGGCTGGGGCTCCCCTTCTCGGGGGTGGGCGAGCCGGGGGCGCTGGCGCAGACCGGCCGCCGCGCCCGCGCCCTGCTCGAATTGCTGCGCGACGGCGAGGGGGTGCCGTCCGGACGCTGGCTCGACGCCGTGGTCTCCCTTCCTGAGGGGGGACGCAACGCCCCCGCCTTCTCGCAGGCGCGGGGAGGGGGCTGGGTCGACCTCCGGCTGGCCTTCGCCGCGCTCGGCGCCGGGCGGCTGCGCGACACCTCGGGGCTGCGTCTCGAGGACCTGCTCAAGAAGGGGTGGTACGCGCTGCCGATCCGCCAGGGGTTGCAGACCTCCGCGGGCTCGGGGGACGCCGGCACCGAGGAGGACTCCCCCGAGGCCCTCGAAGACAACGAGGAGGGGACGCGCGGCGGCAACGAGGCGCACGCGCGGCGGCGGCGCATCCCGGGGGCGCTGATCCGCGCCGCCGTGCGCGCCGCCACCCGCACCCGCAGCCGGCTCGCCGCCTGGCCCGCCGAGGCGACCGCCGCCGACCATCTGGGGCGCCTGCGCGCGCTGCTCGAGAAGGACCTCGGCTGGGACCTCGAGGCCGCGGAGGCCGCCGCCGTCCGGGGGGCGCTCGCCCAGCTCGAGCGCGAGGTCCCTCCCCGCTTCCGGCTCGAGCGCGAGGAGGTGCGCCTCCTGCTCGCCGCCCTCCTCGCGGCGGCGGGGGACTCATCCGTCGGCGGGCGCGGCGGCGGCGTGCAGATCCTCTCGGTGACCGAGGCCCGCGCGCGCGCCTGCGACCACCTCTTCGTGGCCGGGCTGAACCGCGACGTCTTCCCACGCACCATCCGCGAGGACCCGCTCCTTTCGGACGATCTGCGCCGCATCCTGCAGCGCGTCCTCCCCGACGTGCCGGTCAAGCGCTCGGGGTTCGACGAGGAGCGCTACCTGTTCGCCCAGCTCCTCTCGGCGAGCCCGCGGGTCACCCTCTCCTGGCAGACCGCGGACGACGACGGCAAGCCGCTGTCGACCTCCCCCCTCGCCGAGCGCCTGCGCGAGCGGCTGGCGGTCGCCAAGGCGCCGCCGCTCTGGAGCCTGCCGTCGGCGGGGCCGCTGCCGGGTTCGCGCACCGCGGCCGAGCACGCGGTGATGGCCGGGCTCTACGCGCCGCGCAAGTGGTGGGGGAGCGTGCTGGCGCTGGCCCTCCGCGAGACGCGCGCCGACCTCTTCGCGGTGGGAGGGGCGAGCCCGGCGGGGTTCGACCTCGCGCCGGACCGCCTGGCCGCGTCGCGCCTCGCGGTGCTCGAGGAGATCGACCCCGACCAGCGCACCCCCGAGGGGCGCGAGCGGCGCCGCCGCCTCGGCCCCTACTTCGGCTTCATCGGCAAGCTCCCCGACAGCGAGGAGGGGGAGCCGCGGCTGCGCGACCTCTACGTCACGCAGCTCGAGAACCTGGCGGCCTGCCCCTGGCAGCTCTTCCTGATGCGCCTGCTGCGGATCGAGCCCACCCCCGATCCGCTCGGCGCCCTCCCCGGGGTCGACGCCCTGCTGCTCGGCAACACCGTCCACGCCACCCTCGACAAGATCTCGCGGCCCCCGGGGCGCGACAAGGTGCGCGGCGTCCGCGGCGTCCGCCATCTCGACGCCGTCCCCGCCGCCTGGCCGGGGGAGCGCGACGTTCAGCGGGTGCTGCGCGAGGAGTCGCGGCGCCTCCTCGAGGAGGAGGGGATCTTCCTCCCCGGCCTCGCCAACGCCCTCGCCGAGCGCGCCTACCCGCTGCTCGAGACGGCGCGCGACATGGACTGGAGCGGCGGCGCCGTCCCCGTGCTGGCGACCGAGGTCGAGGGGGAGCTCGACGTCGGCGACGCCCCGGGGTCGCTGCGCCACGTCCTGTTCAAGGCCGACCGCGTCGACCGCGCCCCCGGCGGCCTCGTGGTGTGGACCGACTACAAGGCCGGCAAGCCGATCTCCTCGGCCAAGAAGCCGGAGGCACGCCGCCGCCAGTTCCTCGACCGCGTGCGGCGGGGGTCGCAGCTCCAGGCGGTGGCCTATCTCCTGGGCTCGGACGGCGAGTCGATGGGGCGCTACCTCTACCTGCGCCCGGGGCTCGACGACGGCCAGCGCGAGCTCGCGGTGACCACCGCCGACCGCGACTTCGTGGAGGCGTTCGCGGCGGCTTCCGCCGCGGTGCTCGCCGCCTGGGAGGCGGGGAGCTTCTTCCCCCGCCTGGTCGAGCTCGACGGCCGCAAGGAGCCGGGGCGCTGCGGCTTCTGCCCGGTGGCCGAGGCCTGCCTGCGCCACGACTCCGGCGCCCGCCAGCGCCTCTACGAGTGGACCCTGGAGGCCGACCTCGACGACCTCACCTCCGAGCAGGCGAGCCTGCTCCAGGTCTGGCGGCTGGGGGAGGACCCGATGGGCTCCGGTGGGGATTCCCGGAAATGACCGTGCTGGCCTTCCGCGATCCCCGCAGGCCGGAGGCCCCGAAGCCCGACCCGCGCGCGGCCGACCTCGCCGCCCGGCGGGCGGCGCAGACCCGCTTCGACATCCCCCTCGTCCTCCAGGCGGGGGCGGGGACGGGGAAGACCACGACGCTGATCGGCCGCCTCCTCGCCTGGACCCTCGGCGAAGGGTGGGAGCGCGCCGAGCGCCGGCTGGCCGAGCGGGCCGAGAAACGGACGGGAAAGAAGAAGGAGGAAGGGCCGGACCGCGTCGCCGCCGAGGTGCTCGGGCGGGTGGTGGCGATCACCTTCACCGAGGCCGCGGCGGCCGAGATGGCGGGGCGCGCCGCCCGCGAGCTGGCGGCGCTGGCGGTCGGGACCGAGGCCCCGGGGTGGCTCGAGCCCTCCGTGCTGCCGGCGCCCGCCGAGCGGGCGCGGCGGGCGCGGGCGCTCCTCGGCACCCTCGACCATCTGGCGGTGCGCACCATCCACGCCTTCTGCCGCGGCCTGCTCGCCGACCATCCGCTGGAGGCGGGGGTCCATCCCGATCTGACCATCGACGCCGACGGCCGGCGGGTCGAGGAGGTGGTGCGCGAGACGGTGGAGGACGCCCTCCGCGAGGGGTACGGCGACCCCGGCGATCCCCATCTCCTGACCCTCGCCGCGCGCGGCTTCGGCCCCCCCGAGATCGTCGAGGCGCTCGCCGCCCTCCTCCAGGGGGGATTGCCGGCGGACGTCCTCGCCGAGGACCCCTTCGGCCCCGCGGCGCTCGCCGGCTTCCGCCGCCGCCTGGCCGAGGCCGCCCGCGCCGTCCACGCGCTGATCGCCCCCCGCCTCAGCGGCGCCCGGGCGCGGAACGCCCGCAAGATCGAGGAGGCCCTGGTCACCCTGAGCGGGCGGCTCGCGTCGGACGACCCCGGCAGCTCTCCGGCGCTGGCCGAGATCGCCGGCTGGACGGCCGAGCTGCTCCCCGAGAACCTCGTCGGCCATCTCAAGAAGTGGCGCCGCCGCGAGATCGAGGGGATTGAGGGGACCTTCTTCGGCGCGGTCGCCCCGGAGCTCGCCGCCGCCTCGCGGGAGCTCGTGCAGCTCGTCGCGCAGCTCGGGCAGTTCGATCAGGAGCTGATGGAGCACGGGCGCCGCGCCCTCGCGCCGCTCCTGGCGCGGATCGAGCGCGAGCTGCGCTCGCGCGGCATCGCCTCCTTCGACTCGCTCCTCGTCGGCGCCGAACGCCTCCTCGCCGCGCACCCCGAGGTGCGGCAGCAGGTGCGGCGGCGGATCGACCAGCTCCTGGTCGACGAGTTCCAGGACACCGACCGCCTCCAGTGCGACCTCCTGCGCTGGCTCGCCCTCGACGGCCCGGAGACGGAGCGCCCGGGGCTCTTCCTGGTCGGCGATCCCAAGCAGTCGATCTACGGCTGGCGGAACGCCGACCTCCGCGCCTACGAGGGGTTCGTGGCGCGGGTGGTGGCGGCCGGCGGCGAGGTGATGTCGCTCGCTCTCAACTTCCGCTCCGTGCCGGCCATCCTCGACGAGGTGGCGCGGGTGATCGGCCCGGTGATGCTCGCCGTCGCCGGGGTGCAGCCGGAGTTCGAGCCCCTCCTCGCCTGCGAAGGGCGGCTCGCCGACCCCGGCTTTCGGCGCGCCGGCCGGTCCGGCGGAGCGGGACGCGAGCCGGTCGAGCACTGGGTCTCCTGGCACCGCGAGGGGGGCGGCAGGACCTCGGCCGTGGAGGCTTCGGAGGTCGAGGCGGCGGCGCTCGCCGAGGACGTCCGGGCCCTCCACGAGGAGCACGGGGTGGCCTGGAAGGAGATCGGCGTCCTGCTGCGCGGCATCGGCGACCTCGACCTCTACCTCGAGGCGTTCCGCCGCGCCCGCGTCCCCTTCGCCGTCGGCCGCGACAAGCAGTACTACAAGCGGCGGGAGGTGATCGAGGCCGCCGCCCTGGTGCGCGCCGTGCTCGATCCCGGCGACCATCTGGCGCTGCTCACCGTCCTCCGCTCCTCGACGGTCGGGGTCCCCGACGCCGCCCTGATCCCGCTCTGGAACCGGCAGCTGCCGCGGCTGATGACCGAGCTGCGCGCCCCCTCCCCCGAGGCGCTGGCGGTGCTGCGCCGGGCGATCGAGGGGGCGGCGCGCGCGGTGCCGAAGGACGTGCCGGGGATCGACCGGGTGCGCGGCTGGGAGCGCAACCTCCTCGCCGCCGTCGAGCACCTGGCGGTGCTCCGCCTCGCCTTCGAGAGCGAGCCGGCGGACGTCTTCGTGGAGCGCCTGCGCCGCCTCACCCTGGTCGAGGCCACCGAGGCGGCGCGCTACCTCGGCCCCTACCGGCTCGCCAACCTCGAGCGCTTCTTCCGCCAGCTCCTGGCGGCGATCGAGGAGAGCGGCGGCGACGCCACCGCCATCCTGCGCGCCCTGCGCCGCAGCGTCGCCCAGGCGCCGGACGCCGAGGAGGGGCGCCCCAAGGACGGCGCCGAGGACGCCGTCCAGGTGCTCACCATCCACGGCGCCAAGGGGCTCGACTTCGAGCACGTCTACCTCCTCCAGCTCCACAAGAGCCCGCCGCTCGACCGCGGCGCCCGCACCGCGGCGGGGAGCACCGGCGACGGCTTCGAGTACCGCCTGTTCGGCGTGCCCACCCCGGGCTTCGACCGCATCGAGGGGGCGCGCCGCGAGGTCGAGGCCGCCGAGCGGGTGCGCCTCCTCTACGTGGCGATGACCCGCGCCAAGGACCGCCTCGTCCTCGCCGGCAAGTGGCCCGAGGCGGGGGAGCCGGTCCCCTGGGACCGCGCCACGGCGCCGATCGACCTCCTGCTGGCGCGGCAGGATTCCCCCGCAAGCCTCGGGGACCTCTGGCGTCAGGCGCTCGCCGCGGCAGCCGCGGCAGACACCGCCGCCCCGTCCTGGGCCTTCGCGGACCCCGCCGGTGCCCTCTGGAAGTTCCCGGGCCTGCGCCCGCCGGCCGACCCCGGCCTCGCCGCCGAGCCGGCGCGTCCCGGGCTCCCCGGCCCGCAGGAGATCGCCCTCGTCTCCGCCCGTCTGGCGACCGAGCGGACGCGCGCCGCCCAGCGGATGCGGCGCTCCTTCGGCGCCGCCGCCTCCGAGGAGGCCCACGCCCTCCTCCGCGAGCAGCAGGCCGCCCGCCAGGCGGAGGCGCAGGGGGAGCGGGAAGAAACCGGACCCGAGCGGCGTCCTGGCGAGTTCGCGAAGAGTCGCGAGGCCGCGATGGCCGCGGGGGGAGCCGTCCACCGCGCCCTCGAGGAGTGGGACCTGCTGGACGATCCCCGCCGTGAGCTCGTGCGTCAACGCACCCTCCTCCCCGCCTACCTCGCCGCGCTCGCCGAGGGAAACGACCGCGACAAGGCGCTCCCCCTCGCTGAAGCCCTCCTCGAGACCTTCGCCACCGGCCCCCTGGTCGCCCGCCTCCGCTCCCTCGCCGGGCACATCCTCGCCCGCGAGCTCCCCGTCCTCCTCCCCCCGGGAGACGGCGAGCACGCCCCGGTGGGAGCCGTCACCGGCGCGATCGACCTCCTCTACCGCGACCCCGAGGACGGCAGGATCGTCATCGCCGACTACAAGACCGACGAGGTGGCGACCGCGGAGGAGATCCAGGCGCGAGCGAAGGTCTACGCCCCGCAAGGGACCGTCTACGCGCGGGCCGTCCGCGAGGCCCTGGAGATGGAGGAAGCGCCGAGGTTCGAGGTCTGGTTCCTGCGGGCGGGGGAGGTGGTGGGGTGACGGAGTCCGAGTTGCGACAGGAGATCGCTGTTTTCCTTTACGCGAAGGAGAAGGTGACCCTGGCGCAGGCTAGCCGGCTCGCTGAGATGGGACGCCTTCAATTCCAGCACCTGCTCGCCAGTCGCGATGTCTCGATTCACCTTGACGCCGAAGATTTTGAACAGGATCTCGCGACTTTGCGTGGGCTTGGCCGCCTGTGATCGTCGTCTGGTCTGACGACGAAGCCCGCCCGCGGCGTCTTCGCCGGGGCGGGCTTGTCCGGCCGGCGGTTAGAAGGGGCTGCAGACGCAGAAGGCGTTGTTGGGGCAACACCAGTCGCCCGACGGGCAGACCATCAGGTGGCTCCCCTTGGGGCAGGTGAGGGCCGCGGCTGGCTTGACGAAGGCGGCTCCGGCGGTGAGGGCGGCGGCTACAGCCAACAGGGCGAGCTTCTTGCGCATGGGGTTCTCCTTGCGGTCAAACGGTTGGATGGATCAAGGACGCCGGGCACGGCCGGCTCCTAGGCGAACGGCAGGCAGACGCACTTCGCGAAGTCCGGGCAGCAGAAAGTGCGCGTCGGACAGGTGACCAGGTGGCTTCCGGCGGCGCAGGTGAGAGCGGCCGCGGGCTTGACGGCGACCGAGCCGGCGGCCAGGGCGGCGGCGAGGGCCAACAGGGCGAGCTTCTTGCGCATGTTCGTTCTCCTCGGCTCCTAGGGTTGCTTGCAGATGCAGAACGCGCCGTTGGGGCAGCAGAAGACGCGATCAGGGCAGGTGAACACGTGGGTTCCCGCGGGGCAGGTGAGGGCCACTGCGGGCTCGACGAGCGCCGATCCGGCCGCCAGGGCGAGAGCGAAGGCGAGCAGGGCGAGCTTCTTCCGCATGAGCTTTCCTCCATCAAAGTTGGACGGGCGGAGCTTCCAGCCCGGAAGGACGTCCCGTCCGAGCCGTCTCCAAAGGGGAGGTGCGGCGGCTCCGGTGGATGGTGACGCTCGGGAAAGAGGGCCTCGCCCTGCCTTTAAGCCATTTGGTCTCAATCAGATGCAAGACCAGGAGGTAAAATCTGAAAAACTATCGAAGAAATGGCGTGAGGAGCGTTGAATCGTCAAGGCCGGAATTCGATGGGCCGGCGCCTTTCCCGCCCCCCGCCGCCCCCCGCCGCGTCCCGCCGCGTCTCGCCGCCTCCCGGCGGCCGTCCCCGTATAATCCACCCCCGATGCCCTTCATCTACATCCTCCGCTGCGGCGACGGCTCGCTCTACACCGGGATCGCCAAGGACCTCGACCGGCGGCTGGCGCAGCACCGGGCGGGGCGCGCCTCGCGCTACACCCGCTCGCACCTGCCGGTGGCGCTCGCCTGGGTGCGGGAGGTGCGCTCGTGGAGCCTCGCGCTCCAGGAGGAGCGGCGCATCAAGCGGATGCGCAAGGCGGAGAAGGAAGCCCTTTTAGAGGAGTCCCCGTTGCAGGAAGCCCAGAGCCCATGCCCCCCACCCTCCTCCTGAGCTGCAATGCCCTCGGCAAGGGCTTCGGCGCCCGGCCGCTGTTCGAAAACCTCTCCTTCGGCATCTCCGAGGGGGATCGCGTCGGCCTGATCGGCCCCAACGGTTCGGGGAAGTCGACGCTTCTCAAGCTCCTCGCCGGCCTCGAGGACCCCGACGCCGGCACCCTGTCGCTGCGCCGCGGCACCCGCATGGGGTACGTCCCCCAGGACCCCGAGTTCGCGCCGGGGAAGACGGTCGAGGAGATCGTCGCCGACGGCCTCGCGGACGCGCCGGGGGAGGACTACGAGAAGGAGATCCAGGTCACCATCACCCTCGGCCGCGCCGGCTTCGACGATCCGGACCAGCCGGTGGACATCCTCTCGGGAGGCTGGCGCAAGCGCCTCGCCATCGCCCGCGCCCTCGCCAAGTCGCCGGACGTCCTGCTGATGGACGAGCCCACGAACCATCTGGACGTCGAGGGGATCCTCTGGCTCGAGGACCTCCTGCAGTCCGAGCCGCTCGCCTATCTCGTGGTGAGCCACGACCGCTACTTCCTGGAGAACGTCACCTCGCGCGTGCTGGAGCTCGATCACCGCTACCCCGACGGCATGTTCCAGGCGGTGGGGAGCTACAGCGACTTCCTCCAGAAGCGCGAGGAGGTGCTGCGCAACCAGGCCGAATACCAGGCGTCGCTCGCCAACAAGGTGCGCAACGAGGTCGAGTGGCTGAAGCGCGGCGCCAAGGCGCGCACCACCAAGGCCAAGGGGCGCATCCAGGAAGCGAACCGGATGATCGCCGAGCTCGAGGAGATGAAGGCGAAGACCGGCGCCGCCGCCAGCGCGCGGGCCGGGATCGACTTCAACGCCACCGAGCGGCGGACCAAGAAGCTTCTGGTCGCCGAGGGGCTGACGAAATCGTTCGGCGGCCGGAAGATCGTCCGGAATCTCGATCTCAAGCTCACCCCCGGGATGCGCCTCGGCCTCCTGGGGCCGAACGGCAGCGGCAAGACGACCCTGCTTTCCCTCTTGGATGGCTCTCTGGAGCCGGACAGTGGCAAGATCGAGAAGGCCGAGTGGCTGCGCACCGTGCGCTTCGAGCAGAACCGCGACACCCTGGACAAGACGGTCTCCCTGCGCCGCGCCCTGGCGCCGGCCGGCGACTCGATCGTCTACCAGGACCGCTCCATCCACGTCGCCTCCTGGGCCAAGCGCTTCCTCTTCCGCACCGAGCAGCTCGACACCCCGGTCTCCCGGCTCTCGGGAGGCGAGCAGGCCCGCATCCTGATCGCCCGGCTGATGCTCCGCCCGGCCGACCTGCTGATCCTCGACGAGCCGACGAACGACCTCGACATCGCGACGCTGGAGGTGCTGGAGGAGAGCCTCCTCGAGTTCCCGGGGGCGCTGGTGCTGGTCACCCACGACCGTTTCCTCCTCGAGAGCGTCTCGACGATCGTCCTCGCCCTCGACGGCCGGGGGAACCACGAGTACTTCGCCGACTACGCCCAATGGGAGTCCGCACGCCAGAGCGGCCCTGCGACATCGAGTGCGCCACCGACGGTTGCGCCCAAGCCCGCACCGAAGGCCAAGGAAGCGAAGCGCCTCTCCTACAAAGAGAAGATCGAGTGGGAGCAGATGGAGAAGAACGTCCTCGCCGCCGAAAGCCGCCTCGAAGCCGCCCAGGCCGCCGTCGAGGACCCCGCCGTGGCGACCGACCCCAAGGCGCTCCAGGAGCGCTGCACCGCCATGGAGGCGGCGCAGAAGGAGGTCGAACGGCTGTATGCGCGGTGGGCGGAGCTGGAGGGGAAGCAGTAGGAGGGCGCCGGAGGTTCGCGCCCTTCCACGCCCCTGGCCGTGAAACCCTCGCCTCCGGCAAGGCAACCCTTGCCATTGACCGGGAGGCTGTTGCCTATGGCCGGGAAGCCCTTGCCGCTCGCTGAGGGACCCTTGCTGCCGGCCTGGGGAAGCCGCCGCTTGCCAGGAAGCCATTGCCTCGGACCGCGCAGTGACTTGCCGCTGGCCGGAAAGCTGTTCCCACCGTCGGGCGAGGCTTTGAAATGCCGGGGACGAGCCCGCCCCTCGCAGGGCGACGCCTTCCCCTCGCGGATACGCGGCGTATCTGCCAGGGATCTGCACGTCCCCAACGGGGAACGGCCCGTAACTCTGAGGGATGGTGGCGCATCAGGGAAGACGAGGCCCGTACCTCCGAGGGGTGGTGATGAGGCTCAACAACCTGGGGAGAGGGCTCAACAACGCGGGGATGAGGCTCAACAACCCAGGGTCGTGTCCTGATTCAGTGTTGGCGGTAATCGGTCGCTCCGTGCTGCGGTAGGTTGCCAGGACCGAGGGGAGGCGTTCTCTCCTCGGCTCCTACAGACGGCCCGGCGGGTGTGTCACCTCGACGCCCTCCAGCGGGCCGGGAAGCCGCTCCCGCTGGCTTGGATTTAGGCCGCTTCCGGGTCCGTCTCGAAGATGGCAGGGAGCTTGAGGTGCCGCGGTGGATCGGTCGCCCCTTCGGCATCTTTCGGGGCACGGCGGCCGGGCCGGAATACCACGGGTGCCACCTCTACACCCTCGCGCATCTCCCCTCCCTGCGGCTCGTGGCGACGTTTCCGCACGGCCCGCCACTGTCGGGTGCTCGCTTCCGAGCTGGCGCGGGTTTGGGTGCGCCGGGAGGGAACGAACCCGCCGAAGATCCCGCGTCGCTTCTCCAGCGGTTCCAGCGGGAAGACGTCTAGGACCCGGGCCGGCTCCGCGAGGGGCCGGCCCCTCGCTCCGTATGCCCACGCCGAGACGGCGGGGCCGAGTACTCCCACGGCCCGTCCTCTTCGTCTTCTGGCCCGGACAACTCCCTTCTCTTCGCTTCCAACTCTTCTCTCTGAGAGGCTTTCCCATAGATGAAGGGGACAACGACCGTCGCAAGCGCGGCTACAAGCGCAACTAGGCCCGTAATCTCGTTGCCATGGAAAATGAGAAGTCCCCCTATGACTATGACCCCGGCAGCTAAAAGGAATCCAAGGATTGGTCCCCAGTTCTGGCTACGGCAGTTTGAGCGGACGACCTGCCGCTCGAGATCTTGGCGATGACGGCCCTGCTCCTCGGCCATCGCCAAGATACGACTAGCCGCTCCGGGACAGATCCGGTCGTACTCAGCGAGCATTTCCGGCGGGGGAAGAGGCCCGTCGAAGTACTCCGCCCTAAAGTGGGCCACGGTGGTGGTAGATTGCTCGGCAGTCTTGGCCGCTACTGGCTCATGGACGACCGGGCTTGCCTTCTCAATCGCCACTGGATTGGAAGGTGGGTTTGGTGGTGTTGCCGATCTCCGGCTTGCCATCTTGGCGGACTAGTGGGTACGGGAGTAGCTACGGGCTGCCCTGCTGATGTCTTTGCCTACAGCGCGCCAGTCTGAATACAATGCCCTGGCGTCTGCTGCCTTCCCGTTCTTGCTTGTATTGTAGGAGGTAAACAAGCCCCAAAAGTCAAAAACGCGAGCGAGTCCCGTTAGCAAGGACGGGGCTGCGTAGAGGAAGCTGGTGAATCTCGGTTCTCTAGACTGCGCCATATGTCACCCTATCCGGCAGGGGCGAATCCTCCGGCCCCGCACACAAGGAATCCTGCGCCATCCTATACTCCTGCTATCTTTTTGTATAGCGTAGCGTACTCTGCGGGCCTTACAGACATCCTAACCTGCTCATTCTGCTAAGCATTCAAGCCTCCAAGCTCTTCCCCCGACGCCTTTCAGAGGGTCAGAAGCTCCCGGCAGCGGACCCTCCGGGATCGGGTCTGCTGACGCCCTTTCAGGGCTTTGAAATGAATGGCTTGCGGAGTCCTGGGGCTTACGCCCCAGGCTCTATGCTGTCGCCCCTTCGGGGCTGGCGGTGGGGGTCTTTGGAGGTACTGGGTGCTTTGAATCCTTGCGCCAGGGCGAAGGACCGCAGCTTGATCTCGCGTTCCCCCAGCACCTCTCGAACCCTGGGATCGCACAACGCCGCCGTCTCGTGTTCCC
>CAVWOZ010000054.1:0-152892 GCA_963756595.1 uncultured Acidobacteriota bacterium | reverse complement strand
AGCGCTCTCCAGTCGATCCGGAGTGATGATCTCCAGGGTAGAGTCAGCATCTCCAGAACGAAGTCAGCATCTCCAGGCCGGAGTCACGGTCTCCACGGCAGAGTCACCCACCAGGAGACCGGAACGGCAAGGATTTCACCGGCCGGCAGGACGATCTCGTGCCGATCGTTCACGAACCCTGTTGTCCGGGCAGATCCTTGTCCAGTCCCCATGGGAAGCGACCTCAAAAAGGTTACGGGCTTCGGGCACTCTCCGCTAGCTCGGCGGGAGCAAGTCCTCCAGCTCCGCCAGCCGCGCTTCGTCGAGCAGGCCGGGATCGCCCGGCGCGCCGGCTTGCCAGAGCTGGTGAGAGCGGGCGAACGCCTCCGCGGCGGCGACGAGGTTCCCCTGCGCCCGGCGGGCGTTGCCGAGGAAGGCCGAGGCCCAGCCCTGGAGGCGCAGCCGCCAGGGTTCCGAGCCCGGCACCCGCGCCGCCACCAGCAAGGCGAGCTCCGCGAGGTCCACGGCTTTGCGGGCCTCGTCCGTCGCCATGCGGGCGCTCTCCTCGCAGAGCAGAACGCACAAGCCCCAGCTCGAGAACCGGGGACTCTCGTTGACGACGGCTCGCCGCTCCCGGGCGCCGTAGCGCCGCAGCCTCTCCCAGAGCCAGGAAGCCTCGGCTTCGGAACCGGGCGCGTCCCGGGAGGGATCGGCCTGCGGCCGTTCCTTGGCGAGCGTCGCCGCGACCCGCGCGAAAGCCGCCGCCGCGTCTCCGAAGCTCGCGTCCGCCGCCTCCGGGCCGGCCGCGAGAGCGCCCTCCTCCGCTCCTTGCAGGGAGCGCACGAAGCCGAGGGCGGCGCCGAGGGCGCTCGCCGGCAGCCGCAGGCCGGCGAGGAGCCGGCTCAGGGTGCGCGGCGACGGCCTCACCTTCCCCCGTTCGTAGTCGGAGATGGAGCTGGCCTGCACGCCGGCGGCGCGCGCGAGGGCGGCCTGGTCGCGCCCGCGGACCGTCCGCAGGACGGCGATCGCCGTGCCCAGATTCCCGAGATCCTCCTTCGTCATGGCCTCTCCTCCCACGATGGAAGTTGCCGCAAGACGCGACGGGAGGACACCGATTCCCAGGTACCTATGTAGGATGGGCTTCCGTGAATTTTTTCCCCTGACCGGGGACGTCCCGAAGCACGGAGGCGCCGCGCGGCCATGGAGGCCGTGTTCCCGGACCGCCTCCCGAAAGGAGCCGACGATGTCTGTCAAGAGCCTGCGCAGAGCCGCCGCCCTCACCCTGCTGGTCCTGTTGGCCGCGGCCTCGAGCGCGCAAGCCGCTTCCGCGGCGAGTCCGAGTGGGATCCTGGAGAGTCTCTGGAGGCAGATCGCGGGGAGCCTGAGCAAGACGGGTTGCTCTGCCGATCCGAACGGTATTCTCTGTGCCAAGAACGGTTGCAGCGCCGATCCGAACGGTATCCTTTGTGCCAAGAACGGCTGCACCGTCGATCCGAACGGCCGTTGCGTCAAGAACGGTTGCTCCGTCGATCCGAACGGCAGCACCTGCCCGAAGCACCTCCCAGCAGGCATCGGATGGCTGCGGGACCCAGGCGGCCGGGCCTTCGGGAAGGGCACCGTCTGAGGCAGAAATCGCCGGGAGGCGGCCTTAAGAGACGGCTTCCTCCCGGCGATCGAAGCGCAGCTCCGGATCGTGCTGCGAGCGCCGGAGAAACTCCAGGATCTCGCTGGCCAGCTCGACGCTGACTTTTTCCTTCTCCGCGGCTTGGCGGAACAGGGCAATCGCGCTGAGGAACTCCCCGTGGACGCCCTGGGCCTGAAAGATGGGCGCCATCTGGCGGGCGAGGGATTTGACCTCTCCGGAACGTCCTTGTTTCGCCAGCAGGACCGCCAGCTCCAGGGAGACCAGCGCCGTGTCGTAGGCGATGCCCTCCTCCGCGAATTTAACTCGCACCTCATGAAAGGCCGACACTGCTTCGTCCACCTGTCCCAGGCCTGCCGCCACCCGTCCTCCCAGCCAGCGCAGGTGGACGACATCAAGCTTGTTGCCACGTTGGAGGGTTAGCTGACGCAGCCCGGGAAACATAAGGCTCGCTTCGGCAAGCCGCTGGGTGTGGCAAAGATTTACCAAGAGATTGAATTGTTGGCACCAACGGAGACGTGGGTCTTTCTCTCCGTCGATGAAAGGATCCGCCTGCCGCAGGGTTGCCGCCGCGCCCTCATAGTCTCCCATCTCCTCCAGGGTCTTCGCTCGGATCACGAGGATGTGCCCAGCCCCTCTCCCGCCGCCGATCGCCAGGGCGCGGTCGAGCAGCGCCAGGGCATCGGGCAGGCGTCGCTGCTCCCGCCGCAGCGAAGCCTCCAGATCGAGCAGCCGCGACTCGTCGAGCAGCCCCTGGTCCCCTGAAGCTCCGGCTTCCCAGAGCTCCCGGGAGCGTGCGAACGCCTCGTCCGCTTCGACCAGGTTGCCGTGGACGCGGCGGGCGTTGCCGAGGAAGGCCCAGGCCCAGCCCCGGAGGCGCGGCGGCCCGCCTTCGGGACCCGGCACCTGCCCTGCCACGAGCACGGCGAGCTCCGCGAGGTCCAGGGCCTTCGCGGCGTCGTCCGCCGCCGCTTTGACGCTCTCGTCGCAGAGCAGCTCGCACAGGCCCCAGCTCCAGAACTGCGGGTTCTCGCTCACGATGGCGCGGCGCTCCGCCGCGCCGTAGCGCTGCAACCGCTCCCACAGCCCGCGCCCCTGGCAGCGCTCCGCGACCGCCGCCCCCTGGGCCGTGAAGAGCGTCAGCCCGCGGCGGTACAGGTCGGCCGAGGCCCTGCCGAAGGCGGCGGCGGCCTCCTCGATCTCCTCGGCGACCGACTCCGGCGGCTGCCGGACGCTCCGGGCCTCCTCGAGAAAGGCGAGGGTCCTGGCGAGCATCGCGGAGGGGAGCCCCATCACCGCGAGCAGGCGCTCGAGCGTGGGGGTGGGCAGGGGCTTCTCGCCCCGCTCGAAGTTGGAGAGGGTCGCCGGCCGCATCTGCGCGGCACCGGCCAGCGTGCGCTGGTTCCAACCGCGGACGATCCGCAGGATGGCGAGCACGTCGCCATTCGGAGAGCCCTTCGGCAAGGCGGTCATGACGGCGTAGTCTAATCGCATCCACAGCGGTCCTTCAAGAGACAAGTTGCGCCTTCCGGCCATGGGGAATCGGTTCCGGCGATGTTTTCTTTCCGCCGTTGGCGATCCCTCCATCCCGGCGGATAGCGTCTCCCGCATGCCGACCCATGCCACGCAAGCCGCCGCCCGCGGGCAGCTCCGCCGGATCTCCCGCGACCTCGAAGCGCTCCGCTTCCAACTGCTGGGAGTGCAGGCGAGCCTCCCCGCCTCCCCCCTCGAGCACGACCCGCTCCGCGATGACGACGCGATGGACCCCGCGACCGAGCTCCGCGCCGCCATCGGCTGCGTGCTGGAAGACCGCATCGACCCGGCCCTGCGGGACCTCCAGGCGGCCGCCGCGCAGGGGCTGCCGGAGAAGGATTCCCGATGAAGCCCGCCGTCGACGACGACGACACGCGGGACGAGAGATACACGGGGGTCTGGGAACGCCTGCGCGGCAAGACCCCGCAGATGCTCGGGACGGCACGGCAGCGGCGCGAGGACGTCGAGCGCCTCCACCGGGAGCTGCTGGCGGAGGCGGAGCCCTCGGAGCAGCTGCGGAGGATCGCCGAGCCGCGGTTCCAGAGCCTGGCTCTCCTCGACTGGCTGCTCGAGCAGAGCCACGAGCAGCAGCTCCCGAATCCGGCGCAAGGGGTCCAGCTCGCCCGCCTGGCCATCCGCCTGGGGACCGGCTTTCGAGCGTCGGAGGCGGCCCAGGACCGCGCGGAGGCCGTCGCGGCTCTGCCCCGCGCCTTCTGCCTCGCCGCCAACGCGCTCCGGCTCGACTTCCGGCTCGCCGCCGCCGACCGCCTGCTCGCGCGGGGAAGCCTGTTCCTGACCGATGCCGCGGAGCGCGCCCTCTACTGCCGGACGCTCGCCGTGCTGCGCTGGGAGCAGGCGCGCCTCGACGAGGCGCGGGCGCTCCTCGCCTACGCGGCGAGCCTCTACACCCGGGACGGCCTCGAAGCCGACGCCGCACTCTGCCGCGGCTTGCTGGGGCTCGTGCTGCTGGAGACCGGCAGCGCCGATGCGCCGGGGGCGCTCAAGCAGGGCTGGGCGGAGCTCGACCGCGCCGCGAGGCCGCTCGCGGCCCTGCGCGTGGGGCTCGCGCTGGCCGCCGCCCTGGCGCAGGCGGGACAGCCGGACCGGGCGCGCCAGGTGCTGAGCGAGACGTGGAGCCTCTACGCCCACGTGGCGGACCCGCGCGAGATGGACCGTGTCGTCTGGTGGGAAGGGCGAGCCCTCGCCAGCCTGGGAGAGGCCGGCATGGCGCTGGAGCTGCTCGAATCGGTGCGGCGGCGGCTCCTCGCGGAGCCGAGCCCGGCGGAGGCCGCCCTGGTCTCCGTCGACCTCGCGCTCGGGCTCGCGGCCAGCGGACGGCACGGAGACATCGAGGCTCTCGCCGCGGGCTTGCAGTCAGCTTTTCCCGAGGTTCCGGTCCTGGCCCTGGCGGCGGAAGGGCTGCGCTCTCTCATCCGGCCGGCGCCGGAGAGCGCGCTCGCCGGCCGGGACGCCGGGGCCGCGATCGAGAGCACCCTGCGCCGTGCGTTTCGGGTCTGCGGCTTGGGGATCCGGCCGTTTCCGGTAGCTTGAGGAGGCGGCGAGAAGCGGAAGGAACGTCGAGGACCGAGCGACGCCAAGCGGGAGCCAGGCTTGGCGCCCGCGCTGGGTCATTGACTTGGGCGCCTCTAATCTTTAACTTCAGACTAAGTAATCCGGCGACCTCAGAGACTTGGTTCCCGGTGGAGCGGGAGCGTTGGTCCTGCCCTACCGTAGAGAGGAGCTTAGAGCCTATGAATGCGCGGAGGGCCGCAGCCCTTTCGTTCTTGATTGCATTCCCATGGACCGCATGGGCTGTAGTCCCTCGACCACACGCTCAAGAGCCTAGCTGCACGGCCGGAAAGCCCCCAGCAATTCATAGCGCTTGGCAATCGATTGACAAGAAACTTCAACTTCTCTTCGACCAGAACGAAATCATAGTAAGGAAGGACGGGGCCCTTAGCATAGCGCAGATTCTCTCCAGGGAACCCTGCAAGCTGCATGTCCGCTATCAGGGTTTGCAGTCAACCTGGAGGCTGCTACCTGGTGAGAGTACTCTCCAGCTGAAGGGCTTAGATCCGGGAATTCTTCAGCCGCTCCCTCAGATACCACCAGCTCTTACCGTCAACTCGTCTCTCTTCCCCAGTGGTCCTCCCGTTATCGCCCCCGCCGAAGTCAAGGACATCGAAGCGGAGTTGTTGAGGCGTGTCGGAAACGACCAGGCTTCGCTTAAGGACCCGGCACGGAAGGCTGCTCGACCGTCCATCATGGCCGACAATCTCGAATATCTTCGCAGCCTTACACAGAGGGTTGGATGGATTGACATTCCCCGCTTTGGGAAGAGCTCGGCTTCAGCGGCCGTACTCATTGCAAAGCATGGAAGCGACCTTTCTCTAATGAAGGCTGCACTGCCGATCGTCAAAGTTGACGTCATTAAACATGGAGGCTCTGGCGAGATGTACTCAGTTCTCTATGATGAGCTTCAAATCACCCTAGGAAATAGGCAGAGGTACGGGACGCAGATCGATACTGATAAAGACGGGCACCCCTATATTCTACCCTTGGAGGACCTCGGAAAGGTTGACCAGTATCGTAAGGATATCGGCATCCTGTCATTCAAGGACTACCTCAAGCTGGTTAGTGACAACATGGGGGGCGTGACGCCGCGAGTCGCAGGCAGCGACGAGTAAATCTTCAGGTCGAACCGCAGGATCGAGCGGCTTTGAAACCGTCGACAATTACTCGACCATCACTCGACAATCATCCTGCGGCGGAGGCGGTAGAGACGGGCCAGGTCGTGACGAGAACTTCTCCGAGGCCACGGGGACGGCGGTCCGTCTCCGGCGGAGGGCAGGCCGCCCCGAACCTGCAAGGGACCGCGAAGGCACACCGACGCGCTGTTTTCCAACGCCCGGCCTGCGGACTACCCAATGCGGGCAATAAAAAAAGCCAAACGCGTCCGTGTGCCCCCGAACACCCTACCCGGCCGGAATCCCCTTGTCCCATCGGAGACGCACCGCCGTCCCCGTGGCCTCCGATAGGTTCTCGTTACGACCTGGCACGTCTCTACCGCCTCCGCCACAGGATTTGCCAAGTACCAAGGCCGCCGGAGGTTGGAGACAGCGAGAGAGCGGAGGGAAGGTGCACCGCCGGCCCTCCGCTCTCCTGGCGCGCCCGGGTCAGTGATGCTTCACGACAGCCGGCTTCTCCGGCACCGTCTTCTTCAGGCTGTTGTAGATCGTCTCGATCCAGGTCTTGGTGTTGATGAAGCCTTTCCCCCACTCCTGCCACTCGGCGGGGAACCCTTGCGCCTGGATCTGGTCGAGCTTCTTGCCGGCCTTCATCTGCTTGTCGACGATCGCCGTGGTCGCCACCAGCATGGCGTGGAATTTCCTGAGCCCCGCGACGTCGGACAGCGGTCCGTGGCCGGGGATCACCTTGGCGTCGGCGGGGATCTGGGCGAGGACCTTGGCGACCCCCGAGGTCATCCCCTGGACGCTGCCGCCGTCGCCGAGGTCGACGAAGGGGAACATGCCGTTGAAGAAGTCGTCCCCCATGTGGACGACGTTCGACTTGGTGAAGAAGATGGCGCTGTCGCCGTCCGTGTGGCCGTGCGGCAGGTGGATCGCCCGGATCTCCTCGCCGTTGAAGTGGACGGAGACCGATTCGGCGAAGGTGATGACCGGCAGCCCCGGCCCCACCATCGGCTCGGTCTTGTTGCCGAAGATCACCGAGCCGGCGGCCAGCCGCTTGCGCACGTTGTCCTGGGCGATGATCGTCGCCTCGCCGCCGAAGGTGGGGTTCCCCCCGGTGTGGTCGCCGTGGAAGTGGGTGTTGACCACGAACTTGAGCTTCCCCGGGTTGATCCCCTTCAGCGCCGCGCGGATCTTCTCCGCCAGCGGCGCGTACTGGTCGTCGACGATCAGCAGGCCGTCCTCCCCCGCCGACACCCCGATGTTGCCGCCCGACCCTTCCAGCATGGAGATGCCGCCGGCCACCGGCACCACCTTGATCTCGACCTTCGAAAAGTCCTGCTGCTGCGCCAGGGCGGGCAAAGCGGCCATGGCGAGCGCCAGACCGACGCGAAACGTCGCTCGCATAAAGATTCCTCCTTGAGAATAGGGTGCAGCGTTACCGCGGCGGAATCTACCACGGAGGCCACGGACGATGGGGCTCAGCCGCCGCCCACGACGCGCAGAAACTGGCCGGCGACGCGCCCCAGCAGCTGTCCCACCTCGGGGAACTGGGTGGCGATCAGGCCGAGGACGGGGATGCCGGCGTAGGTCACCAGCTTGGTGACCAGGGCGGCGTCGAGCGTCACCTTCCCCGCCGTGGTACCGCCGATCCGGCTCAGCGTCGGGTTGCGGTCCATCTGGAAGAAGATCCAGAGGGTCAGGGCCACGGCGACGGCGAGCGCCAGCCAGCCGCCCAGCGAGACGAAGTGCTTCGGCTCGAAGGCGTAGGTGGTGACGGCGATCAGGGCGAGCAGCCCGCAGGTGAGGGCCGCGATCAGGCAGCTGCGCAGGTGGGCGAAGACGAAGCGCAGGTAGGCTGCCACCCGCAGCGCCAGGAACTTCTTCACCTCGGGGTCGCCGGCCGCGGGGCGCAGGTCGACGCACGCCCGGGCGAGGATCCGCTCGAGCTTGAGCCGGTTCTCGATCTCCTCGACCGACCCCTCGGTGCGCTCGCCGTCGAACATCCTCTGGAGCGCCAGCTCGAGCGACTCCGGGCCGTCCGCCAGGGTGACCTTCCCCGCGTCGGCCAGCTCGCGCAGCTTCTGGACCGAGAGCATCAGCGAGCGGAAGGGGGGGATGCGCCAGCCGAACGACTTGATCGGCCGCCAGTCGAGCTCCTCCGCGATCGCCATGAACGCCTCCGCCACCGCGGGGGAGGCGTTGTCGAGCCGCTGCAAGAGGCGCCGCGTCTCCCACCACAGGCGGACGAAGCGGTAGAAGGAGAGGGCGGCGAGCGCGTAGGCGGCGAGGACGAGGAGGATGAACAGGCGGCCGAAGGGGCGCGCCTCGCCGATCGGCTGCACGCTTCCCCAGAGCAGGAGGGCCGGGGGGACGAAGGCGATCAGGGGCAGGATCCAGGGGGGCGTCCCGCCGGCCGCGAGCCGCCGCGGCCAGGTGCGGGTGAGGAGCTGGCGCAGCTCCCGCATCATCGGGGTGTACCCCTTGACCGCCGGGTCGCCGAGCGATTCGAGCGGGCAGTCCGAGGCCAGGCGGACCATCAGCCGCCGCCGCTTCAGCTCGCTCCAGATCCAGAAATAGATCGCGCCCGCCACCACGCCGAGGGGGACCAGCGGCGACAGGCCGCTCGACAGCGCCCGCACCCGCAGGTAGAACAGCTGCATCTGATCCCCCGGCACGCAGAGCCAGAGGACACCGAGGACCAGCAGCGCGAACGCCGCGAGGCCGCCGGCCGCCCAGAGCGCGAGGCGCCCGGGGGTCGGGGGGTCCTTGTGCGCCGCGCGGGCGACGCTGCGCACCAGCCACCCGTAGGCCACCAGCAGCACGAGCAGGTAGACCCACTGGGCGGGGCGCTGGGCGAGCCCCAGGGCCCCGCTCCAGCTCTGCGACCAGAGCGGGAGGGTCGCGACGGCGAGCAGGACGCCGGTCGCCGCCGCCAGCAGGGCGGTGCCGGCGGTCAGCAGGGCGCGGTTGCCGCGCACGTCGTGGGTCGGCCTCCCGTCGTCGGGGTCGACCGGAGCCTCGGGGATCGGCTCCAGCAGGGCGGCGCGGCGGAGGGCCACCGCCAGCAGGCAGAACAGGCCGGCCACCAGCAGGATCTGCAGATCGTCCTTGCCGTCGAAACCGTGCGGCGTCTTGGCCGGGACGGCCGGCGGCCGGCCGGCCGCATCCGGCTCCGGCGCCGGGGTGCGGTCCGGCCGGCAGAAGACGGCATTCCCCAGCGATTTCTTGTCGACCGGCAGCCGCGCGACCGGCCAGAGCGAGCCGTTGCCGACCGCGGCGATCCAGGCCGTCGGCGCCGGCAGGCTGGTGGCGCCGAGCAGATAACGGGCCGCCTCGAAGACCCCCTCCTGGTATTCGCTGCCGAACTGCCGCCGCTCGCCGCTGAACTGCCATTGCTCCCCCTTGCCGGACACCGCCGCCTCGGGAGCCAGGACACCGCCGGGCGTCCCCTCGGTGAACAGCGGATAGCTCCCGAGGACGAGCATGCCGTCCAGATCCACGGCGTGGTCGGGATGGGCGTAGAGGAGGTTGTTGTCGAACGTGAACAGGACCACGTCGGGCGCGAGCTGGCGGAGCTTCTCGGCCAGGAAGAGCTTGTCCATGGGATCGGTCGACACGATGCCGACGTAGCGGATCCCCTCGCGCGCGACGGTCTGCAGGAGGTTGGCGAGCAGGAGATCGTTGGTCGACGTCGTCGTCGAGCTGAAGGTGGGGACCAGGTTCAGCTCCTGCTCGTGGCCGGAGAGGTCGAGGCCGAGGGCGCGGCGGGGGGTCGGCAGCGGGTTGGCCCCCGCCGACTGCTCCGCCCGCTGCTCGTCCTCCCAGGCGGTGCGCAGGTCGGAGAGATGGCTCGGGAAGGTGAAGAGGACGAGCTTGTGGTCCAGCGCTCCCCAGGACCAGGGCTTACCGGACAGCGGCTCACGGGACGACTCTTCGTAGGACCCGTAGGTGCGCCGGACGAAGCTCTGGCCGTACTGGGTGTCGTTCTCGACCAGCAGGCCGACGCGGCGCAGGTTCCACCCCATCTTCTGCTGCAGGAAGCCGAGCGCATCGAGCTGGAGCAGGGAGTCGGGGAGCGCCATGCGGCAGAAGCCGACGCGCATCTCGGCGAACACCGTTTCGAGGTCGTCGGCCGTCGCCGAGCCCGAGGCGGCCCGGAAGCTGAGCACCTCCCCCCGGCTCAGCCGCCAACTCGCGAGGGCCAGGCGGAGCGATTCCACGGAACCGGAGAACGACGGGCCGAGGATCGCCACCTGGGGCTCGATCGCGCCGTCCTGGAGGCCGGCGATCAGCTCGAGCGCCTCGCGGAAGATGTCCTTCTGGATCCCCGTCTTCGAGGTCTCGGGGATGAGGAAGACGATCTCGAGCGAGCGCGGGGCGCTACCGCGGAAGAGGAGGACGCCGGGCGCCGACGGCGCCGGCGGGGCCGCGCCGGGGGCGGCGCTCACCCAGGGGAGCCAGACGCGGTCGAGCAGGTAGGCGTCGGGAGCGGGAGGAAAGCCGCCGGGACGGTGGTTCTTGGTGGCGGCGAAGGCGCGCTGGATGGCGTCGAGCGCCTGGTCCATGCGGGGATCGGGGAGCGCCGGCACCAGCGCGACCATGAAGCGCAGGTCGTACTGCGTCGACCTCGCGCGGGCGACGATCTCCCGCAGGCTCTGGCCGCGCGTCGTCGCCGCGGCGGTGGGGAGGCTGAAGAAGTCGCGCAGGAGGCGGACCGGCATGCACCAGGGATGGAGGGAAGCCGGCGACGCGGTCGTCGCTGTCGCCGTCACCGCGGCCGGCGCGACGGTCGCCGTCGCGGAGCCGGCCGCCTTCGCCGCTTCCGGCTTGCAGTCCTCACCGTCGAGGGCGGCCTGGGCAGCCGCCGGCACCGTCCCCTCGGCGACGGCGGGGGGCTCGGGCTGGGCCGCCGGCGCCGGCTTCGCCATCCGCGCCTCCGTCTTCGCCGGCGCGGTGGTCAGCCGGGCGGCCGGAATGCCGACCAGCAGGCCGAGGATGAGCAGGAGGAATGGGGACGTTTTGCTCAATGGAAGCTCCCCGGGGACGACAGATCCCCGCAGCGACATAGGCGCGGTCAGCACAACCTATGTTACTCAAGGACGGACGAAAGGGAGCTTTTTACTCGTAGCGCAGGGCTTCGATCGGATCGAGGGCGGCGGCGCGGGTGGCCGGATAGATGCCGGAGGCGAGGCCGACCGCCATCGCGACGCCGGTCGACAGCAGGATCGAGGCGGTGGTGACGATCGTCTGCCAGCCGGCGTAGGCGGCGACGCCGCGGGCGAGGGCGAGGCCGGCGACGATGCCGGTGAGGCCGCCGATCAGGCTGATCGCGAACGACTCGACGATGAACTGGAAGCGGATATCGCTGGCCCGCGCGCCGACGGCGCGGCGGACGCCGATCTCGCGGGTGCGCTCGAGCACCGTCGCCAGCATGATGTTCATGATGCCGATGCCGCCGACCAGCAGCGAGATGCCGGCGATCGCCCCCATCACCACGTTGAACAGGCGCTGCGTCTTCCGGCTCTCGGCGAGCAGCGCCTCGGGGACCACCAGCTCGTAGTCGCCGGTGCCGGCGTGCAGCCGGTCGAGGAGGTCGCGCAGCAGCGGCGCCGTCTCGCCACCGCTCGCGCCGTCCTTCAGCCGGACGACGATCTCGTCGAGCGGCGAGGCGAGGTCGGGGTGCTCGAACTTGCGGTCGGCGGTCGACAGCGGCAGGTAGATCTCGCGCGTCGCCGGCCCCGCCGCGGACGCCCCCGACGCGGCGCCCGGCTGTCCCGCTCCGGAGTCTCCAGATCCCGCCCCCCCCGCTCCGCCGGCGCCTGACGCGCTCCCCGCCCCCCCGGACGGCGCCGCCGCGGCGTCGGCGGCGAGCACGCCGACCACCTCCAGCCAGACGTCGTTGACCTTGACCAGCTCGCCCAGGGCGGGGGCGTAGCCGAAGAGGTCGCGCCGCACCGCCGGACCGATCACGCAGACCTGGGCGTGGCTCGCCTCGTCGAGCGGATCGAGGAAGCGCCCCTCGGCGACCACCAGGTGGGCGAGCTCCGACTGGCGCGGGGTGACCCCGTAGACGGCGACGCCGTCGCTCTTGCCGGCCGGCGAGATCACCTTGTAGGGCTCGATGCGGATGCGCGGCGCCACCAGGTCGACGCCGGGGATCGCCTCGGCGATGGCGGCGGCGTCGCGCTGCGAGACGCCGAGCGACTTCTGGCGGATCTCGCGCAGCTCGTCCTCCTTGAAGGTCTTGGCGCGCACCAGCACGTTGCGCAGCCCCAGCCGCTCGATCGAAGCCATCGCCTGCCGCTCGGCTCCGGCGCCGATCGACATCATGGCGATCACGGCGCCGACGCCGAAGATCATGCCGAGCATGGTGAGCGCCGAGCGCAGCTTGTGCGCCGCCAGGTTGTCGAGCGCGGAGCGAAAGGCTTCCTGTGGGGTCATCCGAGAGTCGTCCGAGGGGTCGCAGGGTCCGCCCGGCTCAGCCGGAGATGGTGATCATCACGCCGCCGCCGCGCGACGGGCGGGAGGCCGGCCCCGTGGGGCGCATCGCCGGCCTGATCTCGGGCTCGCCCGCGGGGCGGGTCGGGTCGCGCAGCGCCAGCACGTCGCCGGCGCCGATCCCGGAGGCGATCACCACCCGGCCGACCGTCGAGGCGCCGAGCTTCACCACCACCGGCTCGAAGCCCCCCGGGCCACGCCCGCGGCGGAAGACGACCATCCTTCCCTCCCGCTCGAAGACCGCCTGGCGGGGGACCAGCAGGGCGTTCGCGCTCTGTTCGAGATGGAGCGTCGCCTGCACCCGCTGCCCCGGCTTCATCACCCGCGGATCGGTCACCGGCAGCTCGACGGTGACGCCGAAGTACTGCACCGGGGAGCCGGGGATGCGCGGCTTGGCCAGCGCGTCCACCCGCTTGATGCGGCCGGCGTAGGAGACGCCCGGCGCCGACTCGACGACCACCGTGGCCGGCTTGCCGGCCTTGAGGCCGCCGGCATCCGCCTCGAGCACGTAGACCTCGGCCTCCATCGAAGCCAGGTCGGGGATCTCGGCGAGCGGCTGGCCGTTCCAGACGCTGTCCCCCACGCGGGTCGTCTCGTTGCGCCAGTTGCGCTTGAGGATCAGCACGCCGTCGTGCGGCGCGGTCACCGCCAGCGCCTGGAGGGCGCGGCGCGCCTGGCTGATCTTGGCGTCCGCCTGGCGGACCTTGATCTCGAGCAGGGCGATCTCGGTGCCGGTGAGCTTCTTGTGGGTGCGCTCGGACCCCTCGGCGTGCTTCTGGTGCTCCTGGGCGAGCTGCTGGTCGATGTCCGATTCGATGATCTCGCTGCGCGAGAAGATCGTCTGGTCCTTCTTCTGGAAGTGGCTGGCGTCCTCCAGCTCGACGCGCGCGATCTTCGCGTCCTGCTCGAGCTTGCGCACCTCCGAGAGGCCGGAGAGGCGCTCCTTCTCCATCTTGAGGTGGGCCTCGCGGAGGTCGTCCTCGGCGTCGACCAGCCGCTTCTCGATGGCGCTGGGGTCGAAGCGGATGACGACGTCCCCCTTCCTGACCAGCGAGCCGTCGGGAGCGAGCCAGCCGATGCGGAAGGGGCCGGGGACGCCGGCGGGGACGGAGATCGGGGTGGCCTGCACCGCCTGCAGGTTCCCCTGCGCCGGCACGTTGCGCTCGAAGGGGCGCGCCTCGACCCGCACCGTCGGCACGTCCCCCCCCGCGCCCATCCCCAGCGGCGAACGGGGGAGGAACGCCGCGAGGGCGATCAGCGCGCCGAGCGCGGCGGCCGCGAGGCCCAGACGGGAGCCGGTCTTCCGGGTGATTCGCCCCCTCATCCCCCCTGCCCTCCCCCGTGCGTGGGGTTCGCGGGCTCCCCGGCCTCGGCCGCCAGATCGTGGCGGGAGACGAGATCGCCCGGGCGCAGGCCGCTGCGCACCTCGACGAGCCGCTCGTTGCGGCGGCCGAGGACGGGGTGGACCTCCTCGGTCCGCCAGCCGACCTTGCGGTAGACGACCGGGCCGGACGGGCGGTTGAACACCGCCTCGAGAGGCACCACCAGCGCCCGCGGGGCGCGCTCGACCTCGACGGTGCCAAGGAAGCGCATGCCGGGGCGCATGCGCTGGGGATCGGTGCGGTCGAGGTCGATGGTGAGCCGGACCACCTTGAGCGGGTTGACCTCCGACTTGGTCTGCACGGCGCCGCCGATCACCTTGACGGTCCCGGAGAAGACGTCGTCCGGGTGGGCGTCGAGGCGGAAGGTGACCCGCTGGCCGACGGCGACGCGCCCGGCGTCCGCCTCGTCGACCTCGCCGTCGGCCTCCATCCGGCGCAGGTCGGGGAGCTCGAGCACCGACTGGCCGCGCCAGGTCGAGTCCCCCACCTTCTTCTTCTCGCCGTTGTCGGTGGCGACGTAGACGACGGTGCCGGCGCGCGGCGCCGCCACCATCATGCTGCGCACGGCGTCGTCCATCTCCTGGACCCGCCCGGCGGCGCGGTCGCGCTTCCGGGCCAGGGCCGCGGTCTCGGAGCCGGCCTGCACCGCCTCGAGGCGGAGGCGGTCCTTGAGGTAGGCGACCTCGCGGCGGGCGAGCTCGAGGTCCTCGCGCGACTTGGCGAGCTCCTTCGACGCCACCAGCTCGGGAGGGACGTCGACCTTGAGCGCGGCCTTGCGCAGGCGCCCCTCGGCCTCGGCCAGCTCCAGCTCGCGGTCGCGGCGGGCGATCTCGGCGTCGGTCTGCTTCTTTTCGAGCTCCTTCTGCGCCGAGTCGCGCTCGGCCCGCTTGTCGAGGAGCTGGCGCTGGAGCTCGGAGGTGTCGAAGCCGATCACCGGCTGTCCGGGCTGCACCTGGGTCCCCTCCGGCGCCAGGAAGGCGATCTTGAAGTCCCACAGCTCGGAGAGCTGCGGCGGGCCGATCTCGACCGCCTGCACCGAGGCGAGGGTGCCGGCGACCGGGACGCCGGCCACCAGGTCGTCGCGCCGCACCTCGGCCCAGTCGCCGGGGGCGGAAGCCGCGGCCCGGCCGGCGATCAGCCAGAGGCCGAGGACGACGACGAGCAGCCCGCCCCCCGCCACGGCGAAGCGGCCATATCGGCGATAATGCCGCTGGCGGGGGCTCACCCCGCGCTCCCCTCGTCAGAGCCAGCGGAGTCGCTCGCACCGTCCGGACGCTGGCGCAGCCGCGTCCCCGCCGTCACGCCGGACTCGACCACGCACTCGCTCGCCGAGCAGGGGCCGAGCCGCACCGCCGCCGAGCCGCCGGCGGCGAGGAGGGCGCGCGGCGCCTCCTTCCCGCCACCGAACTGGAGGGCCGCCCGCGGCACCAGCAGGGCGTCTTTGGTCTCCGGCCCCAGCACCTCGACGCGCACCGACATCCCGGGGCGCATGCGGGCGGGATCGGCGTGGTCGAGGGCGATGCGCACCGGAAAGTAGCGCAGCATCGGGTTGCGCTGCGACTCCCGGGCCACCGGCGAGACGTCGACCACCCGTCCGCGGTAGGTCGTGGTCGGGTAGGCGTCGAGGGTGCAGAGGACCTCGGCGCCCAGCTTGATGCGGCCGTCGTCGACGTCCGAGAGGTTGGCCTCGACGATCATCGAGGCGAGATCCGGCAAGGTGGCGACCGACATGCCGGGCCACACCGAGTCCCCCACCCGCAGCTTGCGCCCCTCGAAGGGGTGCTGGCCGACCAGCATCATGCCGTCGCGCGGCGCCTTGAGCGAGAGCGATTCGATCGACTCCTCGGCGGAGTGGATCTTGCGCTGCGATTTGGCCAGCCCGATGCGCTGGATGTCGACGTTGGCGGCGCTCGCCTGGGTCTCGGTCTTCAGCACCTCCTCGGCCTTGGCGAGCTCCGACTGCGCCTTCTTCAGGGCGAGCTGGCGGTCCTGGTACTCGCGCAGGGGGAGGAGGTCCTGCGGCACGGAGGCGGCGATGCTCGCCTTCTCCATCTCCGCGCGCGCCTTCTGGACGTTGAAGCGCCGCTCGGCCGAGCTGGTCTTGAGCTCGGACTGGGCGGTCTCGAGATCGCTCCCCGCCTGCGAGGCGGCGAGCCGCTTCTCCTCGAGCTCCGAGGAGAACTGGGAGTTGTCGAAGGAGACAACGGGGTCTCCCCCCTTGACCAGCGCGCCGTCCGGCGCCAGCCAGCGCACCGTGAGCTGGAAGGCATCCGTCCGCGGCACCGTCAAAGCCTCCCCCCGCGCCGCCGCCAGCTCCCCCGAGAGGATCAGCCGCTGGCGGAACGCCCCACGGCGGACCGTCAGCCCGCCGTCGCGGCTCGACTGCGCGCGCGCTCCCTCGCCGGCGCAGCCGGACATCGCCTCCAGGGCTGCCAAGCAACCCAGGAGAAGAACGACGGCGGTGGCGATGGGCTTAGCTCTCAACATTCCCTTCAATAGGAACATCTATGGTATCGGAGAATTCCTGCCGAGAGGAGATGCGCGTCTCCTCAAAGGTGGATACGGAGGAGGGCGGGGGAAGGTTTGCGGGGCAGGGGCGGGGGTCAGGAGGGCGTGGGTGGAGGAGGCCTTCGGCCTGTCGGGGTCGAGGCGAGGGCATTGCCTTCGAGAGACGCCCCGCCGTCCCCGTGGCCTGCGGAGGGTGTCGTTATGCGATGGGGACGTCTCTACGGGTCCGTTGCCGTGGATCGGGCGATGCCGTATTTCCGGTGGATCGCGCGGAAGCGCCCGGTTACATTCGACGTGTCCGTAGAGACGCTCCCATCGAGGAACGAGAACCTGGGCAGGCCACGGGGACGGCGGGACGTCTCTTCGCAGAGCAGGCCCTCCGGTCAGCCACTGGGGCCGGCTCTGGTCGAGATATGCTTTCGTCCTCCACGAAACACCGGCCATGACCGACTTCTTCATCAGCTACACCCAAGCCGACCGCGACTGGGCCGTGTGGATCGCCTGGGTGCTGGAGGCTGCGGGATTCACCACGAAGAATCAGGCCTGGGATTTCGCGGCAGGCTCCAATTTCATCCTCGAGATGGACAAGGCCGCCGCGGAGGCCGAGCGCACGATCGCGGTCCTCTCGCCCGAGTACCTGGTCTCCCACTTCGGACGGATCGAATGGGCGGCCGCCCTCGCCCAGAAGAAGGAGCTGCTGCCCGTCCGAGTCCGCGAGGTCGAGGTGACGGGCCTGCTGGCGGGGATCGTCTACACCGATCTGGTCGGCTCGGCCGCAGAGACCGCCCGGACCAGGCTGCTGGCCGCCGCCCGGAAAGAGAGGCCGAAGCCTCTCACCGCACCGCCGTTTCCCGGCGAAGCTCCGCCGTTCCCGCTCGGGGTCACCGACCTGCCGGATACAAAGCTGCCGGAGATCGGTCCTCTGCCCCAAGGCTCCCGGATGCCGTTCGCCCACAATCCCCTCTTCGTGGGCCGCGAGGGCGAGCTCCGGGATCTGGCCCGCCATCTCCGGGCCGGCGAGACCTCCGCGGTCGGGGAGCTCAAGCTCGCCGCCGCCTCCGGTCTCGGGGGAATCGGCAAGACGCAGCTCGCCACCGAGTTCGTCCACCGCTACGGCCGCTACTTCGCAGGCGGCGTCTTCTGGCTGAGCTTCGCGGACCCGGCCGCCGTTCCCTCCGAGGTCGCCGCCTGCGGGAGGAGCCTCGATCTCCATCCGTCCTACGATACTCTGCCGCTCGACCAGCAGGTCCGGCTCGTGGGAGACCACTGGGCTCGCTTGGTCCCCTGCCTCCTCGTCTTCGACAACTGTGAAGAGGAAGCCCTCCTCGCTCACTGGCGGCCACGGACCGGGGGAGCCCGCGTGCTCGTCACCAGCCGGCGCCAAGGATGGGACCGTTCCCTGGGCGTCCAGTCCCTACAGATCAGCACTCTTCCCCGTGCGGCGAGCCTCGAGCTGCTGCGGAGATTCCGGCCCGATGTCCCGCAGGAGGATCCGGCCTTATCGGCCGTCGCCGCCGAGCTGGGAGATCTCCCGCTTGCCCTTCATCTGGCCGGAAGCTTTCTGCAACGCTACGCCAAGGCGCCCGACGGCCAGCCGGCCGCCTATCTGGAGGCCCTGCGCCAGGGCGGCCTCCTCCAGCATCCTTCCCTCCAGGGAAAGTTCGCCGGGCTCTCGCCGACGAGCCACGAAGCTCACGTCGGCCGCACCTTCGCGCTCAGCTTCGAGAAACTGAAGCCGGAAGACGAGACCGACACGCTCGCCCTCGCGCTCCTCGCCCGGGCGGCCTGGTTCGCCCCTGGAGAGCCGATCCCCCGCGACCTTCTTCTCAAGACGGTGAATCTAGAGCCGTCGGCTCGCCTCCAGGCCGAAGACGCTCTGACCCGGCTGATGGCTCTCGGGCTTCTGGAAGCGGGCAAAGCCGGAGCGCTGGTGACGCACCGGCTGGTGGCAGAATTCGCGCGAGGCATTGAAAGCGCAGAAAAAGTTAGGAATGCGGTCGAGGAGAGCGTCTTGGCTGAGGCCAATCGCCTGAACAACGCCGGCATCCCAGGTCCTTTGCTCGCTTGGCAGCCGCATCTCCGGGCCATCACCGAGATTGCGCTGATGCGGGAGACTGCCAACGCCGCCGGGCTCTGCAATACGCTGGGCTACCACCTTGAGATGACCGGTGACTATCCGGGAGCGCGGCCCTACTACGAGCGGGCGCTGGCGATCCGAGAGAAGGCTCTAGGCGCCGAACATCCCAACACCGCAAACAGCCTGAACAACCTCGGTGCCCTTCTGAACATCCAGGGAGATCTCGCGGCAGCACGGCCGTACTACGAGCGGGCGTTGGCGATCCGAGAGAAGGCTCTGGGCGCCGAACATCCCAACACCGCAAACAGCCTGAACAACCTCGGTTTCCTTCTTCGGAGCCAGGGAGATCTTGCGGCAGCCCGACCGTACTACGAGCGCGCGTTGGCGATCCGAGAGAAGGCTCTGGGCACCGAGCACCCGGACACTGCAACCAGCCTAAACAACCTCGGTGTCATTCTTCAGAGCCAGGGAGATCTTGCGGCAGCCCGGACGTACTGCGAGCGGGCGTTGGCGATCCGGGAGAAGGCTCTGGGCGCCGAGCATCCGGACACCGCAAACAGCCTGAACAACCTCGGTTTCCTTCTTCGGAGCCAGGGCGATCTTGCGGCAGCCCGACCGTACTACGAGCGGGCGTTGGCGATTTGGGAGCATCGATTGGGACCGGATCATCCGGACACGAAGATCGCGCGGGGAAACTTGGCGGCCCTTGCGCGCCTGGAGCCCGCCAAGGAAAAGCCGAATCAGAGGCGAGGCGGGCGAAAGGCCAAGGGCTCGTCGCGGAATCAATGAGTCAGTTTTGCGTCCGGCCCAACGGGCCGGGAGACCCTAGCCCACACCTCTCGGTTCGGCGTAGTCGTGAACCGACCGATCCAGGAGCCTTTTTCCTCCCCTGTACTCGGGGGAGGCCAGGAGGGGGTGTTCCGGAGTCCGAAACGCTTCCTTGGTTGGCAGGTTGAGGCCCCCTCCTAACCTCCCCCGAGTACAGGGGAGGAACAAATCTCCCTGTGAGATCAGCTGCCGTCGGTCCTACGTCCCCAGATCCACATCCCGGTCGATCTGCGCCAACAACGCCTGGTCCTCGCGCCAGTCGGGCTCGAGGCGGACGTTGAGGTCGAGGAAGACGCGGTGGCCGAGGAACTCTTCGAGGTCGAGGCGGGCGGCGGTGCCGATCGCCTTGATCATCTGGCCCTGCTTGCCGACCACGATTTTCTTCTGGCCCGGGCGGTCGACCAGAATCGAGGCCCAGAGGCGGACCAGGTTGCGCTCCGGGTCGTCCTCCCATTTCTCGAGGACGACGGCGGTCGAGAAGGGCAGCTCGTCGCTGGTCAGCTCGAGGAGCTTCTCGCGGATCCTTTCGGTGACCAGGAAGCGCTCGGGGTGGATGGTGAGCAGCTCGGGGTCGAACATCGGTGCCCCCTCGGGGAGGAGGTCCCAGAGGACGTCGAGCAGGCGGTCGCAGTTCTCGCCGGTCTGGGCGCTGATCGGCACGATCTCGGCGAACAGGCCGGTCTTCGCGTACTGCTCCATGCGCGGCAGAAGGCCCGGCTTCTTCACCCGGTCGGCCTTGTTGAGGATCAGCACCCGCGGCCCCTCGGCCTTCCCCACCAGGTCGAGGACGTAGCCGTCCCCCGAGCCGAACTTCTCGGTGACGTCGACCAGCAGGCAGGTGACGTCGGCGTCGTTCATCGCGTCGAGGGCGTAGCGCACCATCTGGCGGTTCAGCCGGTGGAGCGGCTTGTGGATGCCGGGGGTGTCGTAGAAGACCATCTGCCCGCGCTCGCCGGAGAGGATGCCGACGATGCGGTGGCGGGTGGTCTGCGGCTTGTCGGAGACGATCGCGAGCTTCTCCTCGAGCAGGTGGTTCATCAGGGTCGACTTCCCCGCGTTGGGGCGGCCGACCAGCGCGACGGTTCCGGACTTCGGCATCAGGCTTCCATCTCCCGGGCCTCTGCCGCCGCGCCGATCCGTTCGACGCGCACGGTCTGGATGCGGCGGTCGGCGACCGCCTCGACGATGAAGCGCAGGCCGTGGCTCTCCACCGTCTCTCCCTGCTGGGGAACGTAGCCGAGGACGCTGAAGATCAGCCCGGCCACGGTCTCGTACTCGGGGTCCTCGATCTCCACCTCGAACAGCTCGTCGAGCAGCTCGATGCGGGCGCGGCCGTCCAGGCGGTAGGCGCCGTTGTCGAGCGGCTCGAGCTCGGCGGCCAGCGCCTCGTGCTCGTCCATGATCTCGCCGACGATCTCCTCGAGGAGGTCCTCGACGGTCACCAGGCCGGCGGTGCCGCCATGCTCGTCGACCACGATCGCCACCTGCTGGAAGCGGGCCTGGAGCTCCTTCAACAGCTCGCCGAGCGGCTTGGTCTCGGGGATGAAGAGGGGGGCCTTGAGCAGGGAGCGCACGGCCGGCGGCTCCGGGGCGCGCAGCGCCCGCAGGGCGTCGCGGATGTGGAGGATGCCGATGATGTGGTCGATCGAGTCCTCGAAGATCGGCATCCGCGAATGGCCGGACTCGACGAAGCGGTCGGCCAGGACGTCGAGCGTCGAATCGACGGCGGCGCAGACCATGTCGATGCGCGGCGTCATCACGCTCCTCGCCTGCTTCTCGCCGAAGCCGACGATCCCCCACAGCCACTCCCCCTCCTCGGGCTCGAGGATCCCCTCGCGGGTGCCGACGTCGATGAACGCCTCGATCTCCTCGTCGGAGGCGGCGTCGTCCTCCCCCTCCTCGTGGCGCTCGAAAGCCTCCATGGGGACGAGCGGGGCGAGCAGCCGGACCAGCGGCGAGAGGAGCCAGAGGGCGGCGCGGTAGAGGCGGGTCAGCGCCCGCAGGGCGCGTTCCGGGTCCTGCCCGACCAGCGTCCGGTTGGCCGCCTCCACCACCGCGACGAGGAGGAGGACGATGACCAGCGCCCAGAGGGTCGGGTGCGCGCGGTGCAGGCTGGCGAGGAAGGCGGAGACGAGGGCGGCGAGGACGATCGGCAGGATGCGGGCGAGCAGCGACAGCAGGTAGCGGAAGACCCCGAAGCGGGGCGGCGACTCGAACAGCTTGCGCAGCGAGCCCCCCGCCTCCTCCAGCCAGTGGCGCAGGCGGATCGGCCCGCTGCGCTCGAGCAGCACCGAGAGGGTGGCGCTGACCAGCGCCAGGGGGGCCGTCAGCACGAGCGCCCAGATCAACGGGGCGCGGGAGAAGAGCGGCGCGGCCTCAGGCATCCGCTCTCTCGTCGGCAGGAATCCAGGTCTTGCGCAGCCGGCGCTCGAGACGCTCCATCTCCCCGTGGTCGGTCTCGTGGTCGTGCCCCAGGCAGTGGAGGACGCCGTGGAGGAGCAGCACTCTGAGCTCGCGGTCGACGGAGTGGCCGGCCGCCGCCGCCTGCCGGCGCGCCGCCGGCACCGAGATCAGCAGATCTCCCAGGTGATCGTCGGCCTCATCCCCCGGGAACGAGAGGACGTCGGTGGTGGCATCCTTGGCCCGGAACTGGCGGTTGACCCGCCGCATCTCGCGGTCCCCCACGAAGCGCGCGCCGAGGCTCTCCGCCGCCGGGGCGAGCGCGGCCACCAGGGCGGTGAGCCAGGGGCGCAGCCGGCGCGCCGCCGTCTCCGGGTAGTGGTTGGGATTGAGCAGGACGATTTCGCACGGCTCGCACGGCTCGCACCCCGGGCCCCCCGTCCCCTCCTGCTGGCTTCGCTCGGAATCCGTCATGAGACGCGGCGGATCGGCCGCTTGTCCTTCTTCGGGCTCGCGTTGAAGTCGAAGCCGGGGTAGTCGATGCGCTGGTGGAAGATGTTCGACAGCACGCGGTTGAACGATTCCGAGACGCCGCGCAGGTCGGAGAGTGTGAGGTCGGTGCCGTCGAGCTGGCCGTCCTGGAGGCAGTCGTCGACGATGGTGCGGATCAGGCCGTACACCTTGCCGGGCGACGGCTCGGTCAGCGTGCGGCTCGCCGCCTCGACCGCGTCGGCGAGCATCAGCACCCCCATCACCTTGCTCTGCGGGCTGGGGCCGGGATAGCGGTACTTCTCCTCGGCGACCGGCGGCGCGGTCGGGTCGATCTGCTCCTGGGCCTTGGTGTAGAAGTACTTGATCAGCCGAGTGCCGTGGTGCTGCCAGATGGCGTCTTCGATCACCCGCGGCAGGTTGTGCTCGCGGGCCAGCTCGACGCCGTCCTTGACGTGGTTGATCAGGATCAGCGCGCTCATCGAGGGGAGGAGCTTGTCGTGCCGGTTGTGGCCGGGGCGCTGGTTCTCGATGAAGTAGTCGGGGCGCAGCACCTTGCCGACGTCGTGGTAGAGGCCGGAGGCGTAGGCGAGCACCGGGTCGGCGCCGATCGCCTCGCACCCCTCCTTGGCGAGGTTCGCCACCATCAGCGAGTGCTGGAAGGTGCCGGGGGCCTCGAAGGCGAGGCGGCGCAGCAGCGGCAGGTTGGTGTTCGACAGCTCGACCAGCTTGATGTCGGTGGTGATCCCCAGCGCCCATTCGAGGATCGGCAGCGCGAAGCCGGCGACGGCGGTGAGCAGCAGCCCCCCGGCGAGGGCGCAGACGACGTCGAACAGGATCTGCATCAGGCCGCGGCTCGCCGGATCGAGCGCGGTGAGCACCAGCATCATGACGACGTTGACCGCCCCCACCACCAGCCCCACGCGCGCCATCACCAGGCGGTGGCGGAACTTGAAGCAGTCGAGCGCGTAGAGGGCGGCGAGCGAGCCGGCGAGGCCGTAGAAGACCACCCAGAGCCCGTCCCCCTCCACCGTCAGGCGGGAGGCGAGGACGGTGAACAGGACGGCGAGCACCAGGCCGGCGTTCCTCCCCAGCAGCAGCACGGCGAGCGCGGCCACCGAGGCGAAGGGGATCGCGTACTCGTAGCTGTGCACCGAGCTCAGCAGCGGGACGTCGAGGGCCAGCGAGAGGGCGTTGGCCACCACGAAGCAGAACTTCATCCCCAGCAGCGAGACGAGCAGGAGGAGCAGGCTCTCCGAGAACAGCCGCTCGCGGCTGTGGTTGTCGACGCGGTCGTTGCGCTCGGCGAACCAGACGACGAGGGCGACCAGGGCCAGCAGCGCGAGGGTGGCGGCGAGCGGCGGCAGGCGGCGGCCGAGCTGCGGCTGGCCGCGCATCTGGGCGAGGATGCGGGCGGCGGCGGGGGTGATCGGGTCCCCCTTGCGGACGATCACCTGCCCCTTGCGGATCTGGTTGAGCACCTGGCCGACGGCCGCCGCCGCCGTCTCCTGGCGGACGAGCGTCTCGCTGCGGTTGGGCAGCAGGTTGGGGGCCACGTTGGCGACCAGCAGATCGACCAGGTGACGGCGCTCCTCGGAGGTGTAGCCGCGCCAGCCGCGCACCTCGAGGTCGAAGAAGTCGCGCGCCTCGCCCGGGAAGCCCAGGTAGTCGAAGAGGTCGAAGTGCGCTCCCTCGGCGTTGGTGGCGAGGTTGCGCAGCAGGATCCCCCGCATGCGGTTCTCGAGCAGCTGCCCCTTGTTGGCCACCACCCCGCGGTGGAGCGCCTGCGAGAAGACGCCGCGCAGCCGCTCCTCGAGGTCGGTCGAAAAGCCCCGCCGCGCCAGCAGGTCGGCCTCGGGCTCGGCGAGCTTGACGCCGTCGGGGGGGACGGCGCCGACCCCGCCCCGGTCAGCTCGCGGACCGCGGCCTCCCGCGCCGCGGCCTCCGGCTCGCTCCCCGGTTTGCGGCCGGCCACCGGGGGGAGCAGCTGGCGCCCGCGGGCGAAGAGCTGGGCGAGCTGGGCGTCGCGCTGGGCGAGCACGCCGGGGTCGAAGTCGTAGACCGGGAGGACGGCGCTCCTCGCCTCCTCCTGCTTGTGGCGGGTCGCCACGTCGTCGTTGAGCAGCAGGTCGCGCGAGGCGACGTAATCGCGCTCGGCGATGGTGCCGGGCTCGGCGTGGCGGGCGAACAGGAAGGCGCCCGGCAGCAGGCACCAGGTGCCGAGGACGAGGAAGGCGGCGAGCCAGAGCAGGGGGAGCTCGAGGGCGCGGTCCCAGAGGTCGCGCGGCCGGGTGCGCCGGCGCAGGCGGAACGATCCCGTCCCGCTTCCGGGCGGGGTGACGGGGCGGATCTCGGAGATCGAGCTCGAGGTCTCGGTGTCGTGAGCCATGGGGTCACGGTCCCCTGCGATCCCGGAGGAGGGCTCGCCTCCGGGGCTGCTCATGAGGGCGGGTTGCCTCGCCCCACCAGGGTGGCCTGAGCGGCCTGCGCAGCGGCCTGACGGGCGGCGCGCGCCTCCGCCTCCCGTTCGCTCTTGCGCTTGTCGTGCTCATCGTACGCGGTAACGATCTTCTGCACCAGGGCATGGCGCACGACGTCCTTCTGGTCGAAGTAGAAGAACTTGATCCCCTCGATCCCCGAGAGCACCTCCTGCGCCTCGCGCAGCCCCGAGGCCCGCCCCTGCGGCAGGTCGACCTGGGTGACGTCGCCGTTGATCACCGCCTTCGAGTTGAAGCCGATGCGGGTGAGGAACATCTTCATCTGCTCGGGGGTGGTGTTCTGCGCCTCGTCGAGGATGATGAAGCTGTCGTTCAGGGTGCGCCCGCGCATGAAGGCGATCGGCGCGATCTCGATGATTCCGCGCTCCATCATCCGCCCCACCTTCTCGTAGCCGATGATGTCGTGGAGAGCGTCGTGGAGAGGGCGCAGGTAGGGGTTGACCTTGTCGACCAGGTCGCCGGGGAGGAAGCCGAGCTTCTCCCCCGCCTCGACCGCCGGGCGGGCGAGGATGATCCGCTTCACCCGCTTCTCGAGCAGGGCGGCGGCGGCCGCTGCCACGGCCAGGAAGGTCTTGCCGGTCCCCGCCGGGCCGATCGAGATCACGATGTCGTGGTCGATCATCGCCTGGATGTAGAGCTGCTGCTTGTAGGTGCGCGGCGCGATCAGGCGGCGCACCGAGGCCATCATCCCCTCGGGGAGGAAGAAGTCGACCAGCGAGGCGTCGGGGACGTCCGCGACGACGCGGATCGCCGTCTGCACGTCGCCGGGGCGGAAGCGGTACCCCTTCTCGGTGACCGCGTTCAAGCCGGCGAGGAGGCTCTCCACCACCGCCACCCGGTCGGGATCGCCGCTGATGTTGAGCGCGCTGCCGCGGGCGGTCAGCGTCACCCCGAAGGTCCGCTCGATCCGCCGCAGATTTTCGTCCTGGGTGCCGAACAGGGTCTCGAGCCCTTCCTCGGCGAGGGTCACTTGGGTCATCGGGTGTCGTTTCTCGCGTCGATTTGGGTAGAAGCCCGGGGCGGCCCCGGGAGGGACCGCCCCGGAAGGTATCCAGTGTAACAGAGCGGGATGGCTGCCTAATCCCGCGAGGGAGCGAGCCCGTAGGGCGGCCTTCCTGTAGCCCAGGGTGTGAACCCTGGGTGGGCGGCAGGGAGGACCGTATCCCATGGGATCGGGATGACCGGAGTGGGTCGGGGCGTACGTAGCGGCAGACCGCGCCCAGGGTTCACACCCTGGGCTACAAGAAGGCCGCCCTGGCGGGCTTGCATCCGTGATTCACGACGGTCGCCGCCCGTTCAATACGGCGACCGTCTCCCCCCTACTTCTTGCCGTACTCGTAGAAGCCGCGGCCGCTCTTCTTGCCGAGACGGCCGGCGGTGACCATCTGCTTGAGGAGGGGGGCGGGGCGTAGCGCTTCTCGCGGTACTCGTCGAACATGATGTTGGCGATGTAGTAGGTGGTGTCGAGCCCCACGAAGTCGAGCAGGGTGAACGGCCCCATCGGGTAGCCGCAGCCGAGCTGCATCCCCTTGTCGATGTCCTCGACGCTCCCCACCCCCTCCTCGAGGGCGCGGATGGCGTCGAGCAGGTAGGGGACGAGCAGGCGGTTGACCACGAAGCCCGAGTTGTCGCGGCAGGCGATCGGCTCCTTGCCGAGCGAGCGGGCGAAGTCGAAGGCGGCGTGGAAGGTCTCGTCGCGAGGTCAGCAGGGTGCGCACCACCTCGACCAGCTTCATCACCGGCACCGGGTTGAAGAAGTGGAGCCCCACGAACTGGTCCGGCCGCTTGGTGAACATGGCGATCTGGGTGATGGTGAGCGACGAGGTGTTGCTGGCGAAGATCGCCTCGGGCTTCACCGCCTCGTCGAGGGCGCCGAAGGTCTTGCGCTTCTCGTCGAGGTTCTCGACGATCGCCTCGACCACGATGTCGCAGTCGGCGAGGGCGCCGAGGTCGACCGTCCCCGAGAGGCGGGCGACCGCCTCGTCGCGCGCCGACGGCCTCGAGCTTGCCGCGCTCGACCGCCTTGCCGAGCGAGCCGCGGATCTTGTCCACCCCCTTCTCCACCAGCTCCTGGCTGACCTCGCGCACCACCGTCTCGTATCCCGCACGGGCGGCCGTCTCGGCCACTCCGGAGCCCATCAGGCCGCAGCCGAGGACGCCCACCTTCTTGATCTTCTTCATCCGTTCCCTCCTATCCTGGAATCCTGCGAGTCATTATGGTCTGGCCTGTCTGGCACTGCATCCAGCGTCTTCCACGTCTTCGTCCTCGACGATCTCACGCTCTTCGCCCCCCTCCTCGCCGCGCCGGCGGAGCGCCAGCGAGCGCGCCCCCGGCGGCGCGAACGGCAGGCGCTCCGCCCACTCGACGACCTTGACCCCCGGGCCGGCCAGCAGCTCCTCGAGGCCGAGCGCCGCGGTCTCCTCCGGGTCGAGCCGGTAGAGGTCGACGTGGATCAGCGCGCCGCCGCTCCCCCGGTGCTCGCGGATCAGGTTGAAGGTCGGCGACAGCACCTCGCGCGGGTCGATCCCCAGCGCCTCGCCGATCCCCCGCGCCAGCACCGTCTTGCCGCTCCCCAGCTCCCCGGAGAGGAGCAGCACGCCGTCGGGGGCGAGCTCCCCGGCGAGCCGCCGGCCGAGCTCCCGGGTCTCCGCCTCGGAACGGGTGATCCAGCGCCTCACCGCTGCCGCGGCCGCCTGCCGTGCCCGCGCCCGGGGAGGTGCTGATGACCGTGATGGTGGCCGTGATGCTGGTGCTCCTCGGCCTCCTCCTCCCCCTTCAGCGCGGCGAAGGCGGCGGGGAGGAGGTCGATGAGGTCGCCGGCGATCAGCCCCGTTCCCCCTGGCGTCCATGCCGGGCGAGGGCGAGGTCGCCGGCGAGGCCGTGGACGTAGACGGCGAGCACGGCGGCGTCGAGCGCGTCGAGCCCCTGGGCGAGCAGGCCGGCGATCAGGCCGGTCAGCACGTCCCCCGAGCCGCCGGTCGCCATGCCGGGGTTGCCGGTGGGATTGACGAACACCGCCGTGCCGGAGGCGACCAGCGTCAGGTGCCCCTTGAGGACCACGATCGCCCCGGTCTCCTCGGCGGCGCCGCGGGCCGCCGCCACCCGGTCCTCCTGGATCTGGGCGGTCGAGATCCCCAGCAGGCGGCCGAGCTCGCCGGGGTGCGGGGTGAGGATCGTCTCCGCCCGGCGGGCGGCGAGGTCCGCCCGCCTTCCCGGCGAAGGCGTTGATCCCGTCGGCGTCGAGCACCAGCGGCAGCGAGCTCTCGAGCACGATGCGGCGGATGGCGCCGACCGTCGCCGGCTCGGCCCCCAGCCCCGGCCCGAGGGCGAGGACGGTCTTCCCCTCGGCCGCCGCCAGCGCGGCGTCCGCGGCCCCGGCGGCGAGCCGCCCGTGCTCATCCGCCGGCAGCGCCAGGGTCATCGACTCGATCGACCCCAGGTCGACCGTCTGCAGGATCGGCGCCGGCACCGCCGCCGTCACCAGCCCGGCGCCGGCGCGCACCGCGGCGCGGGCGGCCAGGATGCAGGCCCCCGCCTTGCCGGAGGAGCCGGCGACGATCAGGGCATGGCCGTAGTCCCCCTTGTGCGACCCCGCCTCGCGCTCCGGCAGGAGGTCCGCCAGCTCCTCCCCCATCAGCAGGTGGAGGTCGCCGGCCTCCTCCTCGACGTCGTCGATCAGCTGCGGCGGGATGCCGAGGCCGGCCACCACCATCTCCCCCACCGCGTCGGCGGCGGGGGGGAAGACGTGGGCGATCTTCGGCGCCGCGAAGGTGACCGTGAGGACCGCCTCGATGTGCGGGCCGATCGGCTGCGCCTCGCTCCCCGCGAGGCCGCTGGGCAGATCGACCGCCACGCAGGGGACCGCCAGCCGGTTGATCGCCGCCACCACGCGGGCGAAGAGGCCGTCGAGCGGGCGCGACAGGCCGGTGCCGAAGAGCGCGTCGATCACCACGTCGCATTCGGCGGTCGCCTCGAGCGCCACCTTGAGGTCCTTCTCCTCGCCGATCGCGAAGATCGACAGCTCCGAGCGCCGGCAGATGCCGAGCTGGAGGGCGAAGTCGGACGGCTTCGGCTCTTCAGCCGCACGGGCGTTCGCGGCGTAGGGCGTCGCGGTCTTCCCGGCCGGGCCGACCAGGAAGATCCGCACCTCCCAGCCGCGGATGGCGAGGTGGCGCGCCACCGCCAGGCCGTCGCCGCCGTTGTTCCCGGGGCCGCAGAAGATCGCCGCCGAGGAGGCATCAGGGAAGGCCTCGGCGGTCGCCTCGACGACGCCGATGGCGGCGTTCTCCATCAGCACCAGGCTCGGCAGGCCCAGCGTCTCGATCGCGGCGCGGTCGACCTCGCGCATCGCCTCGGCGGTGAGAATCCTCAATCGGCACCTCCTATGGGAGTGGGTTGCGAAATGAGCAGGCCGAGCGACGCGAGGAGGGCTCGGGTGCGCGGGCAATCGAGGTCGTTGTCTGAGTCCGCGTCCGCCAGCCGCGCCGCCAGGCGCCGCAGGTCGTCGGGAGTGTCGACGTCCGACGCCTCCGGCAGCAGCTCGACGGCGAGCCCGAGCTCCCGGCAGCGCGCCAGGGTGTCGGCGAGCACGGAGCCGGTGCTCCAGGCGATGTCGGCGAACAGGCGGCGCGCCATGGCTGCCGGAGATAGAGCGATCAGGTAGTAGCCGCCGTCCTCGGCGGGCCCCAGCACCACTTCGGCGCCCGCTTCGACCCGCTCGAAGGCGCGGTGGACCAGCGCCAGCGGCAGGGTCGGGTGGTCGCTCCCCAGCGCGGCGACGGCGGTGACCCCCTCCTCGGCGGCCGCCGCGGCGAGGGCGTTGTACAGCCGGTCGCCGAGCGTATTACCCTCCTGGCGCTCCTGGCGCACCCCGGGCACCGGCGCGGCCGGCAGGGCCTCCCCCGGTTCGAGGGCCCAGGCCAGCCGGAGATCGAACTCCCCCTCCCGCAGGCGGGCGAGCAGGTCGTCCAGGAACGCCGCATGGAGCGCCGCCGCCGCCGCGGCGGTAAGATCTCCGATCAGCCGCGTCTTGACGCGCCCTTCCCGGGCCGGCTTGGTGAACAGAAGGAGGCGACGGGAGGCGGACACGGGGCGGATTCTAGCGGATTGCCATGCCCATCCTCACTCTGCTGACCGACTTCGGCACCACGGACTACTACGTCGCCGCCGTGAAGGGGACCGTGCTGCGGCTGGCGCCGGGGACGACGCTGGTCGACATCTCCCACCAGGTGCCGCCGGGCGACGTCGAATCGGGCGCCTTCCTGCTCACCGCCGCGGCGCCCTCGTTTCCGGACGGCAGCGTCCACCTCGCGGTCGTCGACCCGGGGGTGGGGAGCGGCCGGCGCATCCTGGCGGCGCGGACCACCTCCGCCCTCTTCCTGGCGCCGGACAACGGCCTGCTCGGCCCCCTTCTCGACGCCGCCGACGCCGCCGACGCCGCCCGTGAGGTCCGCGCGGTCGAGCGCGAGGATCTCTTCCTGCGCTCCCCGGGGGCGACCTTCCACGGCCGCGACCGCTTCGCGCCGGTGGCGGCATGGCTCCTGCGGGGAGGACCCTTCAGCGAGCTGGGCCCCGCGGTGAGCGACCCGGTGCGGCTGCCGGCGGCCTCCCCTCCCCACCGGGGCCTGAGCGGAATCTCGGGGCGGGTGGCCCACGTCGACCGCTACGGCAACCTGGTGACCGACATCCCCGCGGCCTGGCTCCCGCCCAGGTTTTCCGCCGGGAGCTGGCGCGCCGAGGTGGCGGGGCGGGACGTCGACCGTCCTGTCACCCGGCTCGTCACCCGATTTGTCACCCATTATGCCGAGATCCCGGCCGGCGAGGCGGCGATGCTGGTGGGATCGCTGGGCACTCTCGAGCTGTCGATGAACGGCGAGGACCTCGCCCGGCGCTGGTCGGTCGTCCGGGGCGCGGGTGTCGAGCTGCGGTGGAACGGATCTTGAACAGTCCCTGCACAGGGGAACGCCCGCTGACGGTGGGGTGACGGAATTCCATCCGACCGAGATAGAATGACCATCTCTGTGCCCCATCGATCTCTGGAAGGAGCGTGTGGAAATGAGTAAGTGGGAGTACAAGATCATCAACATCCGCAGCGAGAACTACCGCCTCGATCCGAATGCGGCGCCCCAGCTCAACCTGCTCGGGGAGGAAGGGTGGGAGCTCGTCTCCATCACCTCCGTCAACTTCAAGACCGGCGCGACCGACAACATCGCCATGGTCTTCAAGCGGCCGGTCGCGGGCTAGAGAAGAGAAGGGAGGCCGCGGCGGCCTCGCGGAGAGGCCGCATGCGCCTCGCGCGCCTGATGAAAACGTTTACTTCCTGAGCTTCTTCGGCTTGGCCGCCTTGGCGGTTTTCGAGCGGCGCCGCCCCCGCCGGAGCGCCACGGCGAAGCCGGCCGCCCCCGCCGCCAGGGCCATCAGCACGTACTTGCGTTTCGGCAGCACCCCCACCTCGGTCTTCACGGCGGTGCGCACCTCGGCGAGGCGGAGCTCCGCCGCGCGGCGGCTCTCCTCCAGCCGGCGCTCGGCCTCGCGCCGTGCCTCCTCCAAGTGACTCATGGCAGCTCCCTTCCGAGCGGCTCACCGGTTCCGGCGGCGGTCTCGACGTCCAGCGTTTTCGGTGACGCGAGCAGGCTGTGCTGCCACCAATCGAAGTGGCTGTCGACCCGCCGCCGCACGGTCTCGAGCGGGTTCTCGACCTGGCGCATCCGCGCGACGCCGCGCCAGACCAGCAGGGCCGCCGCGAGCAGGAAGAGCCCCAGCACGATCAGCGAGGCTCCCCACCAGGCGAGCCAGATGTGGAGGAGCGAGACGAGGACGAAGAGGAGCAGCCCGAGGATCCAGAAGGCCAGCATGGCGGCGGCCCCGAACAGCCCCAGGGCGACGCCGAAGTGACGCCCGGAGCGCTGGAAGTCGTCCTGGAGGGTGGCGAGCTCGGCCCGCCAGACCTCGAGCAGCGATTCTCCCAGCGAGCGAAACAGATCGATCCATCCTTGCATCCCGCGCCCTCCCCTATTGCCTGATATTGCCTGGCAGCGGCCAGCCTCGGCCGGCCGCGCCAGCGTTCAAGATCCTTCAGTGGCCGACCGTCACCCCCCGGCTGAGGAAGGAGGCCTGCGCTCCGAAGTCGTCCCGGACCCCGATGGCGACGCGCTGCGAGCCGCCGCGCATCAGCAGGGTCACCGAATAGACGAACTGCTTGCCCTGGGCCGCCGCCACCTCCGCCTTGGGAACGCTGATCGGCACCGGCGACTGCTGGACGTCCGAGACCCCTCCTTCGGTGTCCATGGCGGCGATGAACAGCCGCACCCGGGCATCGTCCGTCTTCTCGTGCGGAATCAATGCCAGCTTGCCGATCGGGATGTGGACCATCACCGGAACCAGGAAGAAACCGTCGTCGCGCGCCCGCGGCTGGCCGAACTCGAGCCCGACGCCCAACGGGTTCTCCTCGAAGGGGAAGTTGAGCGCGGCCAAGGTGCCGTCGTTCATCCGCGCCTCGGTGCTCTTGTCGCGGTACCCCTCGCGGTGGCGGATCTGGAGGTCCTTGCGCCCCTTCACCTTGACCTCGATCTTGTAATACCGGCCATCGCCGAAGTGCGGCGGCGTATAGCCGAGCGAGTAGTAGGTGTTGAAGTCGCGCGCGATGCGGTCGAGCTGCGGGGTCACCACGTTGGTGTTGATGATGGCGACGCCACCGGTCTTCTCGGCCAGCAGCTGCAGCGTGCTCTGCAGGTTCGAGATGTTGACCGAATCGACCAGCTGCGACATCCCGGGGGCCGAGGAGCCCGGCCCCTGGTTGGCCGCTGAGGTCCCTTCGTAGCTGCGCAGGCCGGCGGCGTCGATGGTGTAGAACGTGGTGCGGTTGGCGTTGGCCTGCGCCGCCAGCTCTTCCAGGCGGTGGGAGATGTCGAACTCGAGCGTCTGGGTCATCGACGTGCTCCCCGTGCTGTACTTGCTCTGCACGGCATAGAAGACGTCCTGGCCGGCGATCATCGGCAGCCCGTCGCTGACGTAGACCACCGCCTTGCGGCCGGGCATCCCGGCCATCGAGTCGATCATCTTCTTCAAGCCGTCGATCGAGAACGACAGGTCGTTGAAGGTCGACTGCGCATAGGTGTAGGCGTAGTTGTCGGCCTCGGCGACGCTCTGCGAGTCGGCGATCTTCTGCAGGAAGTCGCGGCGGTCCGACTGCTGGTGCACCCCCTGCGCGGAGATCTTCTCGAGGTCGAGCATCGCCGCGGCGATCAGGCTCGGGTCGCTGGTGAAGGTGCGCCGCACGTGCAGCTCGCGGTCGTAGGTGATCAGCATCAGCTCGTCGTCGCGGCCGAGCTTCGTGCCGATGAAGGCGCGCAGCTCGCGCATCACCCGGTTGCGGTCGAACGGCTGCAGGTTGTAGTTGTCGATGTAGACGACCAGCCGCAGCCGCTGCTCCTCCGGCGTCCGCACCTTGTCGAGGTCCTGGACTCCCGGCGGCGGACCGCCCGGCTCGGGGACGACGGGCGCCGCGGCGGCGGCCGCCACCTCGGCCGGCGGGGTCGTGGCCTTCCCCCCGCTGACCGCGTAGAAGTTGGTGATCTCGATCGGACGGCCGTTCTCGAAGAGCTGGAAGTCGCCCTGCGTCAGACCGGTGATCGGGTTTCCCTTCTTGTCGGTGACGTAGACGTCGACGTTGACGACGCCGACGTTGACCGTTTCGACGAACGCGTTGGGGTCCGACGGCGCGGCGGCGGCCGGCTTCCTGCCGGCGGCGGGCTTGCCGGCGGGAGCCGCGGCGTCCACCAGGGCGGTGACGGCGAGCAGGCCGCAGGCGAGGAGCAGCCCGCGGCCGAGGAATAGACGCTGCGATGACTTCATAGACCTCTTCTTTCCGGACTCTTCGTCCGCCCCGATTATACGGGGGAAGCGCGCTCAGGCGGACGCAACGGGCGGCAAGGCGGCGGGAGACGGGCCCTCGCCCCCATCTCCATCCCCGACCACGTCCTCGACGTAGAGCATGCGGATCGCCACCATCAGGGCGGCGAGGACGGGGACGGCCACCATCATGCCCAGGAAACCGAAGACGATCGCCATCAGCGACAGGCCGATCAGGGTGACCACCGGCGGCAGGTCGACGCCGCGCTTCATCAGCAGCGGCGCCAGGATGTGCCCTTCGAGGAACTGCACCCCCCAGCAGAGCAGGGCCACGAACAGCGCCTTCTGCGGCGAGTCGAGGAAGCCCATGGCGATCGCCGGCACGGCGGAGAGGATCGGCCCCAGCATCGGGATGAACTCGAGCAGCCCCGCGATCAGCCCGAGCGCCAGCGCCGCCTTGACGCCGAGCAGGCTCAAGCCCACGGCGTCGATGACGCCGATCGCCACCATCATCAGCAGCTGGGCGAGGAGCCACTTGCGCAGGCTGGCGCCGATCGCCGCCAGCACCTCGGCGGCCCGCGGCCGGGCCGCATGGGGGAACAGGTGGAGCAGCCCCTCGTAGTAGAGGCGCGGCTCGGCGCCGATGTAGATGGCGGTGAACAGGATCAGCAGCACCCCCGCCAGCACGGCGACGGTCGACGAGAGGAACGAGAAGAGGTAGCGGGTGGCGGCGCCGAGCTGGGCGGAGAGGTCCTTGGGGAGGGTGAAGCCGGCCCCGTGGGCCGGCGTCCCGGCCGCCCCCTGCATCTCCGCCGGAGGCGCGGCGGGCGGCGCTCCGGGCAACGGCGCAGCGGCGTTGCCGGCCGCTCCTCCGGCCGGCATGATCTGCCCCAGGAAGCCGTCCTGGTGCGCGTCGATCCAGGCCTCCACCCGGTTGAGGGCCTGCGGCAGCAGGGTTCGCAGCTCCTGCCCCTGCGCCCGCAGGGTCGGCGCCGCCCAGGCGCCGAGCCCGACGATCACCCCCAGGAAGGAGAGCACGACCAGGGCGGCGCCCATCGCGCGGGGGACGCGGAAGCGTTCCAGGAAGTCCGCCCCGCTCGCCACCGCCAGGCCGAAGAGGACGCCGAGGAAGGTGATGAAGAAGAGATCGTGCGCCAGCCAGAGGAGCTGCAGGAAGAAGTAGAGAGCGAGGACCAGCGCCGCGGCGCGCAGGATGTCGAGACTGCGCCAGCCGGGAAGCCGCGGCGGCCTGACTGCGCCGACGGCTGGGGGGGCCGGGAGGGCCGGAGGGCGCGGGACCCCGGAGGTCGTGGCGGTCTTGGCGGGTGATTCCATCGGCGCGGGAGAGACGAACAAAGGCGCCCCGGATGCCGGGGCGCCTTCGGGGACTGCGGGGAAGTCTAGCCTAGAACTCGACCAGGCGGGCCGAGATCACCGGCGCGTTCGGGCTGGCGGTGAAGCCTTCCCAGGGAACCAGGATGTCGCCGAGGGGGCTGACGGCGATCGTGGTCCGGGTCTGGGTGTTGATGTTCGCCGTGTTGATCCGCACCTCGGCACCCACCTCGCTGCCGAGCTTGTCGACCTCGACGCCGAACAGGCCGACGGGGAAGATGTCCTGGTAGTCGACCCAGGTGACCATGAAGTTGCCGCCGGCGACGGCGGCGACCGACGGCGAGACCTGTCCCTGCGCGACACCCTTGCTGACGCGCACCTCGGGACCCACGAGGCTCCCGGCGGGGCCGAGGAACTGGCCGTAGATGTGGGAGTCCTTGATGGTGCCCGCCTGCCCCTGCCAGACCACCAGCCAGCCGCTGGTGTTGGGGTCGAAGGAGACGGCAGCCCGGCGCTGGAGGCCCGCCACCGTGGTGTTGACGCGCACCTCGGTCCCCTTCGGGGCCGCGGCGCGGTTGAAGATGCGGGCATAGACCCCCTGGGAGCTCGCGTCCGCGGCCTCCCAGACGACCACGAAGTTACCGTTCACACCCGCCGAGATGCCGGCGTTGGCCGCCAGGCCGGGGACGGAGCTGAGCTTGAGCTCGGCGCTGGTCAGCGCGACGTTCGCCGGCCGCACCGTGCGTCCGAAGATGCCGTCGCCCGCCGTTCCCGTCGACTGGTCGTCGCTCTGCCAGACGATCACCGCGTCGGCGTTGCTGCGCACCAGGATCTTGGGGTTGCTCTGCAGGCCGGCGGTGGTGCTGTTGAGCCGCACCGGCGAGCCGGACGGCGAGCCGTCGGCGCCGAACTTCTGGACGTAGACGTCGCGGTCGAGCAGCTGGCGGTTCTCGATGAAGAGGTCGACGGTGACGTAGTCGCGCTCCTCCGTCCAGGCGAGGAGGAACTCGCCCGAGGGGAGGAAGGCGACCGCGGGATCCTTGCGGATCGTCTCCGGCCCCTGGGAGGGGATGGAGGTGAGCTTCTGGTTCGCCACCAGCCCCAGCTCGCCGGTCAGCGGCGAGCCGTCGCGGCCGAAGAAACGGCCGCGCAGGCCGTTCTTGTCGTTCTCCCAGACCACCAGCGCCGAGCCGTGGGCGTTGTAGGCCGCGGTCGGATTGCGCTGCTTGGAGACGGTGATGGAATTGACGCGGAACTCGTTACCCACCGGTCGCGGCTGTGCCAGCATCGGGACAGCGGTGGCGAGCAGCAGAGCGGGAGCGGTAAGCCACAGCATCGGCTTTGACTTCATACCCAATCCTCCTCGAAGTTGACGACGAATCGGTCTCGTACAACCTGATACCAGACAATCTCTATCGCCGACTCTATGGCAGAACGGCATAGATGTCAATCGCAAAACCGGGGCTCGCCTCCTTCAGTGGAACAGGAGCGCCACCCCCGCCACCGCCACCAGCGCCCCGGCGATCCCGCCGACCCCCACCCGCTCGCGGTGCAGGAGCACCACCAGCGGGATCACCAGCACCGGCTGCAACGCCATGATACTCGCCGCCACGCCGGCCACGGTATGGCGGACCGCATAGAGCGAGAGCGAAACGCCGAGGAAGGGGCCGAAGAAGGCGCCGGTGCCCGCGAAGCCGAGGGCCGGCCGGTCGCGCAGCGCCGCGCCGACGCTCGCCCAGCGCCGGCAGACGAAGAGGAGGAGGAGATAGCCGGCGAGGCCGGCCATGGCCCGCACCTGGGTGGCGGCGACCGGATCGTACCCTCCCATGCCGAGCTTGGAGAGCACCAGCCCCCCCGCCTGGCCGAGGGCGCCGCCGAGCCCCAGGGCGACGCCGGCGAGCAGGCGGCGGGGCGGCGGCTCCGAGGCCTGCGCCGGGCCCGGCTCCGCCGGCTCCACCGGCTCCACCGTCTCCATCGTCTCTACCTGGGGGTGCCGCTCGCCGACCGCCCAGGCGATGCCGGCGACGGTGAGCGCCATCCCCAGGGCGTCGCGGCCGGTCAGCGTCTCGCCGAGCGCCAGCCAGCCGATCAGCGCGGTCAGCGGCGGCGCGAGCGACAGCAGGAGCGACGACAGGCGGGGGCCGATCAGCCGGTAGGCCTGGAACAGGCAGAGGTCGCCGAAGACGAAGCCGACCAGGCCGGAGACGCCGAGCCACCCCCAGGCGTGCGGCGAGGCGTCGAGGGGGAGCGGCGCGCCGCGCAGCGCCCAGGCCGCCGCCGACAGGAGGAGCAGAGCGATCGTCAGGCGGATCAGGTTGAGCGCCAGGATGCCGATCCGCCGGCCGGCCGCGGCGAACGCCAGCGCCGAGAACGCCCAGCAGACCGCCGTGCCGAGGGCGGCCAGATGTCCCAGCTGAGCGGGCGAGGCGACGGGGGGCGACACGGGCGCGGAGCTTAGCGCAGCCGCCCCACGAACCCGAGCGCCGTCCTCACCGCCGCCGCGAGGTTCTCCCCTTCCGTCCTCCCCGAGGAGACCCGCGGCTTGAAAGAGTGATCGCCGTCCGCCATCCAGACGACCTCGATCCCGGGGGCCAGGGAGTACCCCGCCACCTCCTCCGGGGTGCCGAAGGGATCGCGCGTCCCCTGGACGATGAGCGCGGGGGTGCGCAGGGCGGCGAGATGAGCGGTGCGCAGGCGGTCCTCCTGGCCCGGCGGATGGAACGGGTAGCCGAGGCAGACCAGACCGCGCGCCCCGGCCTCGTCCGCCACCAGGCTGGCCATCCGGCCGCCCATCGACTTGCCGCCGATCACCAGCCCCGGGCCTCCCCCGAGCTCCGCGATCACCGCCAGCCAGGCCGCGCGCAGCGCCGGCTCGCGGTCGGGAGGGCGCCTCTCCCCCGTCTCGCGCCGCCGCCGCATGTAGGGAAACTCGAAGCGGACGACCCGCACCCCGCCCGCGGCGAGGCCGGCGGCCATCGCGTTCATGAACGGCGAATCCATCGGCGCACCCGCGCCGTGGGCCAGCACCACCGTCGAAGAGCCCGCCGCGCCGGCCGCGTCCGCCGGCTCCGGCGGCAGATCGAAGATCATCCCCCGCTCGTCCATCCCGTCTCCTCCCTCTTCTCTATATACTTCGCGGAACATTTTTTCGAGAGCACCGATGATTCCGACGACTGCGCAACTGGAGGAGATCGCCCGTCTGCGGGAAGGGAGCCTCCGCGAGATCCCCTTCGCCCCTCTCCTCCTCGCCTTCGCCCTGCGACAGCATTCCCTGGTCCTCGAGCTGCGCCGCCGCCAGGTCTGGAAGCGGATCGTGATCGAGAACGGCATCCCCGTCGACTGCCGCTCGAACCTCGCCCACGAGACCCTCGGCCGCTACATGGTCAACGAGGGGAAGCTCGGCGAGGAAGACTACACCTCCGCCCTCTCCCGTTCGGCAGCGCGCGGCGTCCAGTTCGGCGAGATCCTGCTCGAGAACGGCCTGGTGACCGCCGTCGACCTCTTCCGCATCCTGCAGCAGAACCTGGCCAAGAAGCTGCTCGACCTGTTCACCTGGAGCGAAGGGGAGTTCCGCTGGCTCGAGGAGACGCCGGCCTCGGCCTCCTCGCTCAAGGTCAAGGTGCCGCAGCTGATCCTCACTGGGGTCAGCAACTTCGCCCCCCAGGAGGAGGTCGACATGTCGGTGGCGCCGCTGGTCGGCAAGAAGCTGGTCCGCCACCCCACGCCCCCCTTCCCGCTCGACGACCTGCGCCTCAGCCGCGCCCAGAGCCAGATCGCCGAGGCGCTCCACCCCCCCGGCCGGCGGATGGGCGAGCTGGCGGAGCTGACCCAGCTGCCGGTCGACGAGATCACCCGCATCCTCTACGCCCTGTCGATCCTCGGGGTGGTGGCGCCCGCCGACACCCTGCCGCGCGATCTCAGCTCGACCGCCTCCTTCCCCCGCCCGAACCTGACTCCGGCGGCGCCGATGGCGGCTCCCGCGGCGACCGTGCCGATGCCGATCTTCGTTCCGCCGCCCCCGCCGCCCGCCGCCGCCCCCACCGCCCCGGTGGCCACGACGACGGCGATCACCGCGGCCGAGATCGAGCGGCGGCGCAACGAGATCATGCAGGCCTATCTCGCCTACCGGCGGCAGGACGCCTTCGAGCTGCTGGCCGTCCCCGAGGAGGGGTCGGCGGCGGACTTCGAGCGGCAGTTCCTCGCCTTCGCCCGGCGCTTCGCTCCCTGGCGCCTCGAAACCGGGGGTCCGGAGGCGATGGAGGCGGGCATGCAGGAGAGGGCGCGCGACCTCTTCCTCGCCGGCGCCCGCGCCTTCGCCGAGCTGATGGACGTCGAGCAGCGCAACACCCTCCTCTTCCGGCGCCGCACCCTGCGCGAGGAGCGGGCCCGCCGGCCGGCGGCGAGCTTCGCGATCAAGACCGATCTGCTCGACGCCGAGTCGCAGTACAAGAAGGGGAAGGCGCTGCTGGACGGCGAGAAGTACCGCGAGGCGCTGATGCTCCTCGAGTTCGCCGCCGACTGCGATCCGCAGAACGGGCTCTACGCCGCCGAGCTCGCCTGGTGCCGCTTCCTAAGCAGCTCGGCCAACTCCGGCCGCGCGCTCAAGGAGCTCGCCGAGACGCTGCGGCGCGACCCGAGCTGCGGCCTCGCGGCCTACTACGCCGGCGAGATCGAGCGGCAGGCCGGCGACCCCGTCGCCGCCGAGGCCCACCTGCGCCGCGCCAGCAAGCTGATGAGCCCCGACCGCCGTCCGATCGAGGCCCTGAAGGCGCTGGCGGGCGAACGCCGGCGCTGAGATCTGTCCCGCCCGCGCCTCCTGCCGGCACCAGACTAGGCAACGGGGTCGCTGTGTTAGCATCCAGGCCCCAGGGCGAACCCAACAACCTCGGCCCGGCCGGAATCCCGGTCGTCTCCCGGGCCTCGAACCGCGACAAGGAGGGGACGGTGAAACTCGGACAGGTACTGATGAAAGAACGGGAGCGCAAAAAGCTCTCGCCCGACGATATGGCCGGCAAGCTCGGCATCCCTGCCGAAAAATACCAGGAGATCGAGGCGGGCGAGTCGCCGGCCGAGACCTGGGGACCGCGCCTGGCCCTGATCGCCATCAAGCTCGAAACCCCCACCTCGCGCCTGCTGGCCGACAGCGGCCGCTCCGCCGACACCCGCGCCGGCCAGGCCGGCGAGCTGATCCGCAAGCACCGCGAGCGCCGTGGCAAGACTCCCGAGCAGATGGCCGAGGCGCTCGAGATCCCGGCCGACGAGTACCAGCAGATCGAGGCCGGGCAGTCGCCGGTCGAGGAGTACGGGCCGCTGTTCCTCCGCTTCGCGGAGACCATCGAGCAGCCGGTGTTCAATCTCTTCTATCCCTTCGGCCTGCCGCTCGACAAGCTGAACCTCGAAGACTACCGCTAGGCCCGCCCTGGCGGTTGAGATGCCGGCGCCCTCCGGGGCGCCCGCTTCCCTCTCCCCTCCGGTATTTTTCCTCGATATGGTACAAAGCGGCGGACGCTCAAAGGGGCCTACCGCCATGAAGAATCTCTGCGCTCTCTCGTTGTTCCCGCTGCTCCTCGCCATCTCTGCGGCGACCTCGGCCGCGCCCGCGGGCGCCGCCTCGCGCCACGCGCCTCCCGCCGCCGTCAAGCCGGCGGTCGACCCCGCCCTGTTCAAGGGGATGAAGTGGCGGGAGATCGGCCCCTTCCGCGGCGGCCGCGTCGCCGCGGTCACCGGGGTGCGCGGCGACCGCAACACCTACTACTTCGGCGGCACCGGCGGCGGCGTCTGGAAGTCGACCGACGCCGGCCGCAGCTGGAAGAACGTCTCGGACGGCTTCTTCGGCGGCTCGGTCGGCGCCGTCGCGGTCTCCGACTGGGACCCCAACGTCGTCTACGCGGGCGGCGGCGAGGTCACCGTGCGCGGCAACGTCTCGCACGGCGACGGCCTGTGGAAATCGACCGACGCCGGCAAGACCTGGAAGCTCTCGGGGCTCGCCGACGGGCGGCAGATCGTGCGCATCCGCATCCACCCGAAGAACCCCGACCTCGTCTACGCCGCCGTCCTCGGCCACGTCTTCGGCCCCGGCGAGACGCGCGGCGTCTACCGTTCGCAGGACGGCGGCGGGCACTGGCAGCGGGTCCTCTACGTCAACGACCGCGCCGGCGCCGTCGACCTCGCCATGGACCCGGTCAACCCGCGCGTCCTCTACGCCTCGCTGTGGAATTTCAAACGGACGCCCTACAGCCTGGAGAGCGGCGGCCCCGGCTCGGGGATCTGGAAGTCGACCGACGGCGGCGACCACTGGAGCGAGCTGACCCGCAACCCCGGCCTCCCCAAGGGGACGATCGGCATCAACAGCGTCGCCGTCTCCGCCAGCGACCCGGAGAACCTCTACGCCATCGTCGAAGCCGAGGAGGGGGGGCTCTTCCGCTCGCGCGACGGCGGCAAGACCTGGGCGAAGACCAGCGGCGACCGCGAGCTGCGCCAGCGCGCCTGGTACTACAGCCACGTCTACGCCGATCCCAAGGAGGAGGACGGGGTCTACGCCCCCAACGTCCAGTTCCTGCATTCGAAGGACGGCGGCAAGAGCTTCACCCGCATCCGCACCCCGCACGGCGACAACCACGACCTCTGGATCGACCCCGACGACCCGCTGCGGATGATCGAGTCGAACGACGGCGGCGCCGCCGTCTCGCAGGACGGCGGCAGGACCTGGTCGAGCGAGGAGAACCAGCCGACCGCGCAGTTCTACCGCGTCTCGACCGACACTCACATCCCCTACCGCATCCTCGGCGCGCAGCAGGACAACTCGGCGGTGCGCATCCTGTCGCGCGGGACGGGGCCGGGGATCGGCCCGCACGACTGGGAGCCGACGGCCGGCGGCGAGAGCGGCTACATCGTCGCCGACCCGAAGAACCCGGACGTCGTCTACGGCGGCTCCTACGGCGGCTTCCTCACCCGCCTGAACCATGCGACGGGCGAATTCCGCGACGTCAACCCGTGGCCCGACAACCCGATGGGCTACGGCGCCGCCGACATCAAGTACCGCTTCCAGTGGAACTTCCCCATCGCCTTCTCGCCCAACGATCCGGGGACGCTCTATGCCGCCGCCCAGGTCCTCTTCAAGAGCACCGACGGCGGCCAGAGCTGGCAGGCGATCTCCCCCGACCTGACGCGCAACGACAAGGCGCGGCAAGCCTCCTCGGGCGGCCCGATCACCAAGGACAACACCAGCGTCGAGTACTACGACACGATCTTCTACGTCGCCGAGTCGCCGCGGGCGCCCGGGGTGATCTGGACCGGTTCCGACGACGGCCTGGTGCAGCTCACCCGCGATGGCGGCAAGAGCTGGAAGAACGTGACCCCGAAGGGGTGCCCCGAGTGGATCATGATCAACGAGATCGACGCGAGCCCCTTCGAGCCCGGCGGCGCCTACGTGGCGGCGACGATGTACAAGTCGGATGACAACCGCCCCTATCTCTACAAGACGAGCGACTATGGGGCGACCTGGACGCGCATCGACGACGGCATCGACCCCGCCCACTTCACCCGCGTCGTGCGCGCCGATCCGGTGCAGCGCGGCCTGCTCTACGCCGGCACCGAGCGCGGCCTGTACGTCTCCTTCGACGACGGCGCGCGCTGGCAGCCGCTGCAGCTCAACCTGCCGATCGTCCCGATCCACGACCTGACGATCAAGGACGGCGCGCTGATCGCCGCCACCCACGGCCGCGCCTTCTGGGCGCTCGACGACCTCTCGCCGCTGCGCGAGCTGGCCGCCTCCCACGACCTCGGCGGCGCCCGCGCCCACCTCTTCGCGCCGGCCCCGGCCGAGCGCTCCGGCGGCGGTGGCCGCTTCCAGCCCGCCGATTCGGGGCAGAACCCGCCTTCCGGCGCGGTGATCGACTACTACCTCAAGGAGGCGCCCGCTGCCGCCAGGGCCAAGGAGGTCAAGCTCGAGATCCTCACCCGGGACGGCAAGGTGATCCGCACCTTCCACGGCAAGGCCGCCGAGACCGCCACGGAGAAGACCGCCAAGGAGGAGGACGGCAAGGAGGGCGAGAAGGAGGACGCCAAGCCCGCGGCGGCCAGCCCGGCGCCGGGGGCGCCCGCCAAGCCGGCCGAAAAAGCCGACGAGCCCGAGGAGCCCAAGGACCAGCCGACCCTGCCGGTCGAGGCCGGGCTCAACCGTTTCGTCTGGGACCTCACCTGGCCGCCGGCGAAGGACCTCCCGGAGATCATCCTGTGGACCGGCGACCTCCCGGAGCCCACCGCGGTGCCCGGTTCCTATCAGGCCCGGTTGACCGCCGGCGGGGAGACCTTCACCCAGCCGTTCGAGATCCGCCGCGATCCGCGCTCGAGCGCCACCCAGGAGGACCTCGAGGCGCAGTTCCGGTTCGAGATGGAGATCCGCGACAAGCTGACCGAGACCCACCAGGCGATCGGCCGCATCCGCGAGGTCCGCGCGCAGCTCGGCGAGATCGAGAAGCGGCTGGCGAAGGACGCGGCGATGAAGCCGGTGGTCGACGCGGCCAAGGAGCTCGGCAAGAAGATCACCGAGGTCGAGGAGGCGCTCTACCAGACCCACAACAAGACCTCCGAGGACCCGCTGAACTTCCCCATCCGCCTGAACGACAAGCTCAACGGCGTCGCCTCCTCGGCCGCCCTCGGCGACTACCGCCCCACGGCACAGGCCGTGCAGGCGAAAGAGCAGCTGACGGCGGCGATCGACGCCCAGCTCGCCAGGCTGCGGGCTCTCTGGGACGGCGATCTCGTCCGCTTCAACCAGCTGGCGCGGGAAAAGGGGGTGGCGGCGGTCATCCTCCCCCCCGTTCAGCTAAAATAAAGATCAGGGGCCGGCACGGCCGGCCCCTCCGTTGAAGAACTCCGTGCCGGATCACCAGTTCTGACCACTTCGGGGCGACGAAATTTGCGCGACACCGACGTCATCACCAGATCCTTTCCGACCTATACCCTGAGCGGCTGGAACCTCGCGGAGCTGTGCCCGGAAGCCGGGGAAGCGGCCTTCGTCGCGCGGCTCGCCGGGCTCGAGGCGGCCGTCACCACCTTCGAGCAGCGGCGCGCCGAGCTCGACGCCCGGATGGACCCCGAGCTGTTCCTCGCCGTCCTCCAGCAGTACAAGCGGCTCACCGAGCTCACCCAGGTGCTCAGCGGCTACACCTCGCTCTGGTTCTACTCCGACACCAGCAGCCAGGAGGCGCTGACCTTCCGCAACCGCACGCGCCAGGCGACCACCGCGGCGGGCAACCGCATCCTCTTCTTCACCCTCTGGTGGCGCAGCCTGTCGGACGAGGAGGCCTGGCGCCTGCTGCCGAGCGCGGCGCAGCACGCCGACGACCGCCATTACCTCGAAGAGGTGCGGCGCTTCAAGGCGTACACCCTCGACGAGAAGTCCGAGCAGCTGATCAATCTCAAGGACCAGAACGGCATCGCCGCCGTGGTCACCCTCTACTCGATGCTCACCAACGGGCTCGAGTTCAATCTCGAGATCGACGGCGCGAGCCGCAAGCTCACCCGCGACGAGCTGATGGGGCACGCCTTCTCTCCGCGCCCCGAGCTGCGGGAGGCCGCCTACCGCGAGCTCTACCGGGTGTACTCGCAGCAGGCGAACGTCCTCGGCCAGATCTACGCCAACATCGTGCGCGACTGGCACGAGGAGCAGGTGGTGCTGCGCGGCTACCCCTCGGCGATCGCGGTGCGCAACCTCGACAACGACATCCCCGACCGCGCGGTCGACGTGCTGCTGGACGTGGCGCGCGAGAACCGAGGGATCTTCCAGCGCTACTTCCGCCTCAAGGCCGGCTGGCTCGGCGTCGAGCGGCTGCGCCGCTACGACATCTACGCCCCGCTCGCCAGCTCCGACCGCAAGATCGAGTACGCCGACGCCGTCCGCTCGGTGCTCGAGACGTTCGACCAGTTCCACCCCCGCTTCGCCGAGATGGCCGAGCGGGTGTTCGCCGAGGGGCACCTCGACGGCGAGATCCGCAAGGGGAAGCGCGGCGGCGCCTTCTGCTACACCGTGCTGCCGCAGTACACCCCGTGGGTGCTGGTCAACTACTCCGGCCGCGTGCGCGACGTGGCGACCCTCGCCCACGAGCTCGGCCACGCCGTCCACAGCATGATGGCGAGCGGCCGCTCGAATCTCACCCAGCACGCCTCCCTGCCGCTCGCCGAGACCGCCTCGGTGTTCAGCGAGATGCTGATGACCGACCGCCTGCTGCGCGAGGAGCACGATCCGCTCGCCCGCCGCGAGCTGCTCGCCGCCGCCGTCGACGACGTCTACGCCACCGTGCTGCGCCAGGCCTACTTCGTCCTCTTCGAGAACGAGGCCCACGCCGCCATCCGCGCCGGCCGCTCGACCGACGAGCTCTCCGAGCTCTACCTCGAGAGGCTGCGCGAGCAGTTCGGCGACAGCGTCGAGGTGGCCCCCGAGTTCCGCCACGAGTGGCTGTCGATCCCCCACATCTACCAGACGCCGTTCTACTGCTACGCCTACAGCTTCGGCCAGCTCCTGGTGCTCGCCCTCTACCGCCGCTTCCAGGAGGAGGGGGAGGCGTTCAAGCCGGGCTACATGCGCCTGCTCTCCTACGGCGGCTCCGCCCGCCCCGAGCACATCCTCGCCGAGGTCGGGATCGACATGCGCGATCGCTCGTTCTGGCAGGGAGGGTTCGACCTCGTGCGGGCGCAGATCGACGAGCTCGAAGGGATCAAGCTGTAAATCCGGCGGCTCCCTTGAAACGGAACCCCCTCAGCCCTCGTCTTCTCTGTTGAAACCGGACGCACGGTTTCCTTCCAAGGAGACGACGATGAACGCAACGAAGATTTTCGGGGTGGCGCTGCTGGCGGCGGGGCTTGGGCTTGGACAGGCCGTGGCGGCGGACCTCTGGCTGCACGTCAAGGTGCACGGCGAGAAGGGAGCCGAAAAGGGGGGCGAAGATGCGATGGTCAACCTGCCGATCGCGATGGCCCGCAACCTCGCGGGCATGATCCCCGACGAGGCGCGCACCTCCCACAAGGTGCGCGTCAAGGACCAGGACTACAGCATCGCCGACCTGCGCCAGGCCTGGCGCGAGGTCGAGAACGGCCCCGACGCCAACTACATCACCGTCAACGACCCGACGTCGAAGGTGAAGATCGGCAAGCGCGGCAACTACCTCGAGCTGCGCGCCGACGACAAGGTGGGGTCACAGGATCGGGTCGAGGCGAAGATCCCGCTGCCCGTGGTGGCCGCCCTCTTCTCCGGCTCGGGAGACCGCCTGAACCTCGACGCCGCCCTCGAGGAGCTCACCCGCTTCGGCGAGGGGGAGCTACTGACCGTCACCAACGACAAGGAGACCGTCCGCATCTGGGTCGACCACACCGCCGACGCGCGCTGAGGGCAGGGACGCTTTGTTCCTCCCCCAGAGGGGGAGGTTAGGAGGGGGTTCGCAACCTCTCAACCAAGGGAGCGTGCCGGACTCCGCAACGCCCCCTCCTGGCCTCCCCCGAGTACGGGGGAGGAAAAAGGCTCCCGGGATCGAAGGCCGGCGACTCCGGCGAGCCCCGCCCGGGCGGGGTCAAACCCAGGCCTCAGTCAATCCCCATCTCCCCCATCGCCATCGCCGCGATCCTCTCGCCGATCGGGATCGACGCGGTGGCGCCGGGGGAGGGGGCGTTCAGCACGTGGACCGCCCGTTCGCTGCGCACGATCCGGAAGTCGTCGAGCAACCCCCCCTTGGCATCGAGCGCCTGCGCCCTCACCCCGGCCCCGGCGCGGTGGACGTCCTCCGGGCGGATCGCCGGCACCAGGCGCTGCAGGTCGCGCACGAACAGCCGCTTCGACAGCGACCGCCGGACCTCGTAGGCGCCGATGCCGCCGAAGCGCGCGGCGAGGCGCCAGAAGCCGGGCCAGGCGGCGATCCCCGCCATGTCGCGCAGCGAGACGTCGCGCCAGCGGTACCCCTCTCGCTTGAGGGCCAGCACGGCGTTGGGGCCGGCCTCGACCGTGCCGTCCACCCGCCGCGTCAGGTGGACGCCGAGGAACGGGAAGCGCGGATCGGGGACCGGGTAGATCAGCCCGCGCACCAGGCTCCGCCGCCCGGCGGCGAGGTCGTAGTACTCGCCGCGGAAGGGGAAGATGCGGATGTCCGGCGTGGCGCCGCAGAGGCGGGCCACGCGGTCCGCCTGCAACCCCGCGCAGTTGACCAGCAGGGAGGCCGCGAAAGCGCCGCGCGAGGTCTCGGCCACCAGCCCCGAGCCGTCGCGCCGCACCCCGAGCAGGCGGGCGCCGGTCAGCACCCGCCCGCCGGCCGCCTCGATCCGGCGGGCGTAGGCGCGGGCGACGGCGGGATAGTCGGCGATCCCCGTCTCCGGCACGTGGAGGGCGGCGATCCCCCTCACCTCGGGCTCGATCTCGCGGATCTCTTCCGCCCCGAGGCGGCGCACCCCGGCGAGGCCGTTGGCCTGCCCGCGCCCCTCGAGATCGGCGAGCCGCGGCAGCTCCTGGGCTTCCGTCGCCACCACCAGCTTGCCGACCCGCTGGTGGGCGATCCCCTCCTCCGCGCAGAAGCGGTAGAGCGCCCGCGCCCCCTCGGCGCAGAGGGCCGCCTTGAGCGACCCCGGCTTGTAGTAGAGCCCGGAGTGGATGACCCCGCTGTTGTGGCCGCTCTGGTGGGTGGCGACCCGCTCCTCGGCCTCGAGCACCACCACGCTCCGGCCGCGGCCGACGGCGAGCGCCATGGCGGTGGCGAGCCCGAGCAGGCCGCCGCCGATGACTGCGACATCGCAGGTGCCGTCGATCGAGGTCCTCGGCGTCATGGCGTCCTTTGCGGATGGGAGCCGGACGGTGAGGCTACGGCGCGAGCCGCTCGATCCGCCACGCTTCCCCTTCCGTCCCTTCCGTCCCTTCCGTCCCTTCCGCCGCGGCCGTGCGGGTGTAGAGCAGCCGGTCGTGCAGCCGGTTGGGGCGCCCCTGCCAGAACTCGATCGCCTCGGGGCGGACGCGGAATCCCCCCCAGGCGTCGGGGAGCGGCACGGGGCCGTCGGCGAAGCGCTCGCCGGCCTCCCGCATCCGGCGCTCGAGCTCCGCGCGCCCGGCGACCGGCCGGCTCTGGGGAGAGGCCCAGGCGCTCAGGCGCGAGCCGAGCGGGCGGGAGGCGAAGTACGCCTCCGACTCCTCCCGGGAGGTCGGCTCGACCGTCCCCTCGACGCGCACCTGGCGGTCGAGCATCCCCCAGTAGAAGACCAGCGCGGCGCGCGGGTTGGCGAGCAGCTCCCGCCCCTTGCGGCTCTCGCCATTGGTGTAGAAGACGAACCCCCGCTCGTCGACCCCCTTGAGGAGCACGACGCGCGCCGACGGCCGCCCCTCGCCGTCCGCGGTGGCCAGGGTCATCGCCGTGAACTCCTCCGGCGAGGCCGCCTGCGCCTGCTCGAGCCAGCGGTTGAACTGCGCGATGGGGTCCGCCGCCAGCTCACCCTCGGAAAGCCCGGCCAGCGCGTACTCGCGGCGCACGTCGGAAACGTTCATCGCCGCGGATTCTATCCGCACAATCCCCGCGATTGGACACGCCGGAACTTTCCGGAGCGTCCTTGTGTGAGCCTGCTCGCCTCCTTCGGGCTCCGCTCCTTCGGGCTCCGCTCCTTCGTCGCTGCCAGTCGGCTGCGCGGCTCACACAAGGACGCTCCGGAAAGTTCTCTCCCGGCCCGACAAAACATCCAGGGGCGTAAACGAGGTGCAAGAGAGGTCTTTCCACGCCGCTCTTTGGCATCGATCCAGGGCTCGGCGCCAAGTCTTGTCATCTCTTGTAAGTACTTGATTTGATTTGACTTACGTCTCTATTACGCTCTATATTCGAGGTCCGGGAGAGAACCATGATCGAGCCCATCACCAGCCGTCAAGAACCGTCCGGAGCCGCGCTCAACCGGCTGCGGGCGGCGCTGCCGGAGGAGCTGCGCGGCCGGCTGTGCAGCGCCCGCGAGCTCGAGGTGGAGCGGCAGGACGCCGCGGGCGTTGGGGCCTTCTCGACCGCCGTGCCGGTGCTCGACCGCCTGCTCGCCGGCGGCCTGCCGCGCGGGCAATTGGTGGAGCTGGTGGGCTCGCGCACCAGCGGCCGCTTCTCCACCCTGCTCGCGGCGCTCGCCGCGGCCACCGGCACGGGGGAGGCGGCGGCGCTGGTCGATCTCGGGGATCACCTCGATCCGGCCGCCGCCGCGGCGGCGGGGATCGACCTCGACCGCCTCCTCTGGGTCCGCCCGTCCCGCCTCAAGGACGCGCTGGCGGCGACCGAGATGCTGATCGCCGGCGGCTTCCGCCTGGTGGTGCTCGACCTCGGCGCCCCGCCGGTGCGCGGCGGCCGCGGGATCGAGTCCGCCTGGCTGCGCCTGACCCGCGCCGCCCGCACCCACGACGCGGCGCTGCTGGTGGGCTCCCCCTACCGGGTGAGCGGCACCGCGGCGGCCGCGGTGCTCAAGGCGGAGGCCGGGCGCGGCGCCTGGCGCGGCGGCGGTGCCTCGCCCTGGCTGCTCGACGGCTTCGCCTCGCGGGTCGTGCTGGAGAAGCTCCGCGGCAGCCTCCCCGGCCGGAGCGAGGAGCTGCGGCTGACGGTGGAGGCGCTGCCGCTCCCCGCCGCTCCGCCGCGCCTGCGGGCGCGCCCCGCCGCTCCCGCCGTCGCGCCGATGCTCCCCCTAGCGGCCCCGGCGACCGCCGAGCGCCGCCCCCTCCTGCGCGCCGTGGCGGGCTGAGGCGCGCCCCGTTTCGCGCCGTAGACCCCATGTCGCGGATCGCCTGCCTCCACCTCCCCCTCTTCCCCCTCGCCGCCCGGTTGCGCAGCGAGCCCGAGCTGACCCGGGAGGCGCTGGTGGTGGTGGAGGGGAACGGCAACGCCGCCCGCGTGGTGGCCGCCACCCGCCTCGCCCGCGCGGCCGGCGTGCGCCCCGGCCTCACCCTGCCGCAGGCGCGGGCGCTCTGTCCCAAGCTGGTGGCCCGCCCCCGCGACGGCGACTGCGAGCGGGCGGCCCAGGAGGCGCTGCTCGAGGTGGCGGAGGGGTTCTCGCCGCGCGTCGAGGACGCCGGCGAGGGGATCGCCTACCTGGACGCCGACGGCATCGAGCGCCACTACCCCGTCCCCTCCCCCGAGCTCGAGATGGGGCGGCTGCTGATGAACGCCGCGGAGGCGGCGGGGATGCCGGCGCGGGTGGGGATCGCCTCGAGCAAGCTGGCGGCGCGGGTGGCCTCCGGCCTCCCCCATCCGCCGGTGGTGGTGCCGGCCGGGGAGGAAGCCCCCTTCCTCGCTCCGCTCCCCCTCCAGCGGCTCAGCCCGGAGGTCGACCTCGCCGCCACCCTGGAGCGCTGGGGGGTCCATTCGGTGGGGGATTTCGCGCGGCTGCCGCCGTCGCGGGTGGCGAGCCGGCTGGGCAAGCTCGGCCGCGAGCTGCACTCGACGGCCCGCGGCATCGACCCGCGCCCCCTGATGCCGCGCGAGCCCCCTCCCGCCTTCCACGAGGGGATGAGCCTCGAATGGCCGCTGGTCGCCCTCGAGCCCTTCCTGTTCGTGGGGCGGGCGGCGCTCGACCGCCTCTGCGAGCGCCTGGAGGCGCGCGGCTTCGCCTGCCAGCGCCTGGACCTCGAGATGCGGCTCGAGCCCGACGGCTTCCAGACGCGCTCGGTCGAGATGCCGGCGCCGACGCTCGACGTCAAGACCCTGCTCACCCTGGTGCGCTTGGAGCTCGAGGCCCGGCCGCCGGGGGCGCCGGTGGCCGGCTTCACCTTCGTGGCCCATCCCGACCGCCCGCGCGAGGCGCAGCTGTCGATCTACGGCCCGGCGGCGCTCTCCCCGGACAAGCTCGCCACCACCCTCGCCCGCCTCTTCGCCCTGCTCGGCCCCGACCGCGTCGGCTCGCCGCGCCCCGTCGACGGCCATCGCCCGGAGGGGTTCGCGCTGGTCGACTTCTCGCCCCCCCACCGCCCGAGGTCCGCCGCGAGCCGCGCGCCGGCCGCGGGCTGCTCGCCGTGCGGGTGCTGCGGCCGCCGGTCGGGATCGAGGTGCTCACCCGTTGGGAGATGGGAAGCCGGCGGACTATCGCCGCACAAGCGGCCGGCGAGGACGACGCCGGGCTGCCGCCGGTCGAGATCCGTTCCCTGCCGGGCGACGAGGCGGCGAAGCGCCCCCGGATCGAGGGGGAGGTGCGCGTCGCCTCCGGCCCCTGGGGGCTGGAGGAGGACTGGTGGGACGACGATCCGGCGGGGCGGGACTACTGGGATGTGGAAATCGCCGGCCGCGGGCTCTATCGGATCTTCCGGGAGCGCGCGACCGGCGACTGGTACGCCGACGGGATCTACGACTAGCCGGCGCCTAGCTGGCCGGCGAGAAGTGGAGCGCGATGCAGGCGCTGTCGAGCTTGATGGCGTCGTAGCCGACGCTGAACCGGCCGCCCGCCTTCATCTCGATCGTCACCCAGGCCTGCGCCGCCGCCGGATCCTCGGGCGGGTTCGCGCCGGCCGCCGCCACCACCGTGTTGAGGTTGAGGTAGAGCCAGCCGAAGTTGTAGGGGGCCACCGGCAGGTCGGCGCCGCCGACCTCGGTGCGCTGGGCCTCGGCCGGGAAGGGGACCAGCCCCTGCTGCGGCGGCTGCGGCGACACCGGGAAGGACTGCGGAACCTGCGGCTGCTCCTGCTCGTCGAAGATCACGATCGCTTCCTGGCCGAGCGGGTACCAGGGCGGCCGCACCCCGGCCACCACCGGGCAGGTGAACGGCGTCTGGTTGACCTTCGAGTCACGCCAGACGAACAGGCTCGTGCCGCCGTCGAACAGGCCGCCGGTCACGAAGCGCGCCGCGAAGTTGGTCGCCAGCGGCTCGCGGTTGTCCACCGCCGTCCAGCCGTCGTAGCGGCCATAGAAGGTGTACTGCCCGGAGGTCGAGGTCTCGGGGTTCGTGCCGCTCGCCTCGATGTGGACCAGGGTGTTGCCGTCGGCGAAGTTCTGGCCGTTGTTGACGTAGAAGTAGTCGCCCCAGAGCACGTTCTGGTTGGTGGCGTCGCCGCTGCCGCCGGGGCCGAAGTAGCCCGGGTCGCCCGGGAAGCGCAGGGTGCAGTTGTTCACCGTGTCGACGGTGATGTAGCCGCGCGCGACGTTGTCGCCGAAGGCGCGGCCGGCGCAGCGGCCGCCGAGGTTCGACGACGCCTGGCCGGTGAGCGAAGCCTGCAGGCCGAGGACGAACGAAGCCGGCAGCTGCGGCGTCGGCAGCAGCCCGTTGCAGCTGGCGAAGTTGATGTCCTGCGAGAAGTCGCCGTGCGGCGAGATCGTGTCGTGCGGGTCCTGCCCCGCCGAGGCGGTCTGCGGCAGGCTGCCGCTGAGGACGTCGCGCAGGTTGATCGTCTGCACGTCGTAGCCGGTCAGGTAGATGTTGAAGTCGAGAACCGGCACCGACAGGTCGGACCACACCACCACGTGCGCCAGGATCGCTGTCGCCGAGGCGTTGTTGACCGAGAACAGGGTGGTCTGCCCGTTCGGGTCGCCGAGGTCGACCTCGAAGTACGGGAGCAGCAGGGTGGCGGCGGGAACGTTGTCGATCGTGCAGATCACCGCCGAGGCGGAGCCCGCAACACCCAACAGGCACAGCAATGCGAGGAACAAAGCCTTCTGCTTCATTACTTCCCCTCCTGCGTAGTTTTCGTGGACTGAGTGAATCGCGGCGGATAGTACCATGAATGTCAAGGATTGCATCCCCGACTGTCCGCAAACGGGGCGCCCCGGCTGCGCGGGGCGCCCTGGTGATCGCAGAGGGGGGCTAGTTCTCGCCCGCCGGCGAGAAGTGGAGCGCCGTGCAGGCGCTGTCGAGCTTGACGGCGTCGTAGCCGACGCTGAACCGGCCGCCCGCCTTCATCTCGATCGTCACCCAGGCCTGCGCCGCCGCCGGATCCTCCGGCGGATTCGCGCCGGCCGCCGCCACCGTGGTGTTGAGGTTGAGGTAGAGCCAGCCGAAGTTGTAGGGGGCCACCGGCAGGCCGGCGCCGCCCACCTCGGTGCGCTGGGCCTCGGCCGGGAAGGGGATCAGCCCCTGCTGCGGCGGCTGCGGCGAGACCGGGAAGGACTGCGGAACCTGCGGCTGCTCCTGCTCGTCGAAGATCACGATCGCTTCCTGGCCGAGCGGGTACCACGCCGGCCGCACCCCCGCCACCACCGGGCAGGTGAACGGCGTCTGGTTGACCTTCGAGTCGCGCCAGACGAACAGGCTCGTGCCGCCGTCGAACAGGCCGCCGGTCACGAAGCGCGCCGCGAAGTTGGTCGCCAGCGGCTCGCGGTTGTCCACCGCCGTCCAGCCGTCGTAGCGGCCGTAGAACGTGTAGTTGCCGGCCACCGAGGTCTCGGGGTTCGTGCCGCTCGCCTCGATGTGGACCAGGGTGTTGCCGTCGGCGAAGTTGGCGCCGTCGTTGATGTAGAAGTAGTCCCCCCAGAGCACGTTCTGGTCGGTGGCGTCGCCGGTGCCGCCGGGGCCGAAGTAGCCGGGGTCGCCCGGGAAGCGCAGGGTGCAGTTGTTCACCGTGTCGACGGTGATGTAGCCGCGCGCGATGTTGTCCCCCAGGGCGCGGCCGGCGCAGCGGCCGCCGAGGTTCGACGAAGCCTGGCCGGTGAGCGAAGCCTCGAGCCCGTTGACGAACGAGGCCGGCAGCTGCGGCGGCGGCAGCAGCCCGGTGCAGCTCGCGAAGTTGATGTCCTGGGAGAACTGCCCCTGCGGCGAGATCGTGTCGTTCGGGTCCTGCCCGTCCGAGGCGGTCCGCGGCAGGGTGCCGTGGATGACGTCGCGCAGGTTGACCGTCTGCACATCGTAGCCGGTCAGGTAGATGTTGAAGTCGAGCACCGGCACCGACAGATCGGACCACACCACGACGTGCGCCAGCACCGCCGTCGCCGAGGCGTTGTTGACCGAGAAGACCGTGTCGATCCCCCACATGTTGTCGAGATCGACCTCGAAGTACGGCAGCAGAAGGGTCGCGGCCGGCACGGCGTCGATCGTGCAGATCACGGCGCGGCCGGGCGCGGCAGCGAGGAAACCCGCGAGCAGCAGGAGAGCGAAACAGCTCTTCTTCATGAAGATCCTCCTTGAGTCGTGCAATGGATGAAACGCGGGACAGCGGCGAAAGTATATGCGGAGAGCCTGCCGGAGCCTAGCCGTCGAGCGGGGAAAATCGCCAAAAAAGAAAAAGGGGCGCCCCTGGCGGGCGCCCCCGGGAGTCGCCGGTGTCGATCGGGCAGGCTAGAAGTGCCAGACGAGGCCGGCGTTGGCGCCGAAGCCGCGCAGCTGGAGAGGGACCCGCTCGGAGACCGTGGTGCTCGAGCTGAAGGTGTTGTTGTGCACCGTCGCGTCGACGCTGCGGTAGATCCCCTCGAGCGTGATGCCGAAGCCGTGCGGGGTCTTGATGTCCGCCCCCGCCACGGCGAACCAGCCGAGCTCGTTGTCGGTGTTGCCGTGGTTGGGGTTGAGGATGAAGTAGCTGGCGCCCCCTCCCAGATAGGGGGAGAAGGGGGCGTCGGGCGTCCACTTGTACTGCAGGCCGGCCTCGAGCGGCACGACGCGCAGCTTGAGGTCGTCGCCGTCGCTGAAGCGGGCGCCCGAGGTGACGTCGCCCAGGTAGGTGGCGCGCAGGGTGATGAAGCGCGCGAAGTCGAGCTTGACGCCGCCGCCGTAGCCATGTCCGGCGTCCTTCGTATCCTGATAGGAACCGAAAATTCCGAAGTCCGCCGCCTTCGCCGGCGCCGCCAGAGCTCCAAACCCGAGCCCCATCGCGGCCACCGCACAGAGAATGCTCTTTTTCATGACCATCGCCTCCACTTTCTTGTTTCTTTCCGATCCATTCCGCGGCCGGATGAGCCCGGCCGACCGTTGACGATCGGTACGGCGCCCAGGCCGGGCGCCGCACCCGAATTCGCATCGAGAAATGTGCAAGAGCCATTCCAAAAACCTGGAACGGCGGGCGGGAGGGGGTGCGGCCGAGCGGTGACTTCCGGCTATTTCCGGCGGTTCGCCGGCAGGATGCGCTTGCGCAGCCGGAAGGAGTGGGGGGTGACCTCCACCATCTCGTCCTCGCGGATGAACTCGAGCGCCTGCTCGAGGTTCATGATCCGCGGCGGCACCAGACGCACGGCGTCGTCGGAGCCGGAGGCCCGCATGTTGGTGAGCTTCTTCTCCTTGGTGATGTTGACGTCGAGGTCGTTGGGGCGGGCGTTCTCCCCCACCACCATCCCCTCGTAGACCTCCTCGCCGGGGGCGATGAACAGCTCGCCGCGCGGCTGCAAGCCCTCGATCGCGTAGGCGGTGGTGCGCCCGGAGCGGTCGGAGACCAGGGCGCCGTTGGTGCGGTGGGCGATCTCCCCCTGCCAGACGTCCCAGCCGTCGAACAGGTGGTTGAGGATGCCGGTCCCCCGGGTGTCGGTGAGGAACTCGGAGCGGAAGCCGATCAGCCCCCGCGAGGGGACCCGGAACTCCATCCGCACGCGCCCCGAGCCGTGGTTGATCATCTTCGTCATCCGCCCCTTGCGCACCCCCATCTGCTGGGTGACGACGCCGATGTAGTCCTCCGGGCAGTCGATCACCAGCTGCTCCATCGGCTCGTGCAGCTTACCGTCGACGTCGCGGGTGATCACCTCGGGCTTGCCGACCGACATCTCGTACCCCTCGCGGCGCATCATCTCGATCAGGATGGCGAGCTGCAATTCGCCGCGCCCCGAGACCTGGAAGGCGTCGGGGGAGTCGGTCGGCTCGAGCCGGATGGAGACGTTGGTCAGCACCTCCTTCTCCAGCCGCTCCTTGAGCTTGCGCGAGGTGACGTGCTTGCCGTCGCGGCCGCTGAACGGCGAGTCGTTGATCGACAGCACCATGGCGATCGTCGGCTCGTCGATCTGGATGTGCGGCAGCGCGCGCGGGTTCTCGCGCTCGGAGAGGGTTTCGCCGATGCTCACCTCGTCGAGCCCGGCGATGGCCACGATGTCCCCCGGGCCGGCCTCGGCGATCTCCACCCGCCGCAGCCCCTCGTAGCCGTAGAGGAGCGACACCTTGGCGGGGGGGTAACTGCCGTCGAGCCGGCAGATCGCCACCTCCTGCGCCTTGCGCACCGTGCCGTTGAAGATCCGCCCGATCGCCAGGCGTCCGACGTAGTCGTCCCAGGCGAGGTTGGTGAACAGGAGCTGGAGCGGCATCGCCGGGTCGTAGGCCGGCGGCGGCACCGAGCGCACGATCTCCTCGAACAGCGGCTCGAGCGTCTCGTCCGGCCCGTCGGCCTCGCGGCGGCACTTGCCCGCCCGGGCGTTGCAGTAGAGCACCGGAAAGTCGAGCTGCTCCTCGGTGGCGTCGAGATCGATGAAGAGGTCGAAGACCTCGTCGAGCACCTCGGCGACGCGGGCGTCCGGACGGTCGATCTTGTTGATCACCACGATCGGCGCCAGCTTCGCCTCGAGCGCCTTGCGCAGCACGAAGCGGGTCTGCGGCAGCGGCCCTTCGCTGGCGTCGACCAGCAGCATCACGCCGTCCACCATCTTGAGCGTGCGCTCCACCTCGCCGCCGAAGTCGGCGTGCCCCGGGGTGTCGACGATGTTGATCCGCACCCCCCGGTAGTGGATGGAGGTGTTCTTGGCCATGATGGTGATCCCCTTCTCGCGCTCGAGGTCGATCGAGTCCATCACGCGCTCGGCCACGTGTTCGTTGGCGCGGAAGATACCGCTCTGCCAGAGCATCGCGTCCACCAGCGTGGTCTTGCCATGGTCCACGTGGGCGATGATGGCGAGGTTGCGCACGTCGTCTCTAGTCTGGGAATTCAAGCGTCCTCTCGTTCTCGGGGAAAAAAGGGAAAACCGTGAAAAGTTTGCATGCCCCGCGGGGGCGGGGAGGATATCACAAGCGGCGGAGGTGCGGGTTCAGGCTTCCTGCGGCTCGGACGACGGCTCCGGGGACTCGGCCAGGCCGAGCTTGCGCAGGGCGGTGAGCGCCCGGCGCACGGTCGCCACCTCTTCGGGCTCGAAGTAGGCGAATTCGCAGCGGGTGCAGACCCAGGCCGGCACCTGCTCCCAGGCCATGCGGTACCCCTCGCGGTCGACGAAGACCGGCGCCGTCCCCTTCTCGACCGAGCCCAAGCAGCGCAGGCAGCGCATCGGCAGCACCTCTGGATTGCGCACCCGGGCGCCCGGGCCGAGCGGCAGCGTCGCGTCGAGGTCCTCCACCGGGCGCAGGTGCCCCCGCGAACGGTCGAGCGACCCGCTCCTCGTCTTCCGGATCTGCGGTACCTGATTCTCCGCCTTGAGCACCATGGGATTCTCCTGGGGTAGCGACCTGCTGGCATCCAGACCTTTTGCAAGTTCCTTGCCTGGCTTCGGAGCGCCGCGGGGTTGAGGTGGCCGCCGCGATGTACGATCATCCCCGGCGTCCGCCGCGCCGCTACCCGCCGGCTGGAATGCCGCTCACTCTCCGGAGATTGAAACAGGACATGAAAACCGCCCTCGCGATCCTGCTGTGTGCCGCCCTGCCCGCCGTCCTGCCCGCGGCCGAGCCGCCGAAACCTGCCGCGGCGCCCGCCGCCGCGCCGGCCCCGGCCGCTCCCGAGCTGCCGCGCGGCAAGATCATCGCCAAGATCCCCTGCGCCGGCTCCCCCGGCGAGAGCTACTCGCTCTTCCTGCCGAGCGGCTACACCGCCGACCGCGCCTGGCCGGTCCTCTACGTGCTCGACCCGCGCGGGCGCGGCGTCCTCGCCGCCGAGCGCTTCCGCCCCGGCGCCGAGAGGTACGGCTACCTCGTCGCCAGCTCCAACAACTCGGCGAGCGACACCGCGGCCGACCCCAACGTGGCGGCGATGCGGGCGATGTGGAGCGACAGCCATGCCCGGCTGCGGATCGACGACAAACGGGTCTACGCCGCCGGCTTCTCGGGGACCGTCCGCGCCGCCGTGATCCTCGCCCGCGCCGTCCCCGGCTCGATCGCCGGCATCGTCGGCGCCGGCGCCGGCTACCCCTTCGGCGCGCCCCCCGCCAAGGGGGAGCCGTTCCTCTTCTACGGCACGGTCGGCACCAAGGACTTCAACTACTACGAGGTGAGCGACCTCGAGCCCGCCCTCGCCGCGGCCGGCATCCCCCACCGCGTCGAGATCTTCGACGGCACCCACCAGTGGCCGCCGCAGGCGGTCGCCACCCGCGCCCTCGGCTGGATGGAGATCCAGGCGATGAAGGCGGGGACCCGCCCCAAGGACCCCGGGGTGGTCGAGGCGCTGTGGTCCGAGACCCTCTCGCTCGCCCGCAACGCCGAGGCGGCGGGGGACCTCTTCCAGGCGCACCGCTTCTACGCGGGGGCCGCCGCGGACTTCTCCGGGCTGCGCGATACCCCGGGAATTGCCGAAGCGGCGGCGAAGGTGACCGAGATCGAGGCCAATCCCGCCTTCCAGCGCGACGCGAAGGAGCGGGCGATCCGCTTCCGGAACGACAAGGAGGCGCTCGCCGGGGCGCCGGCCATCCTCCGCAACGTCGGCAGCGGCGAGCCGGCGACGGTGGCCCAGGTGGTGATGGCGCTCAAGGTGCACGAGCTGCGCGACCGCGCCGAGCACGCCAAGGACGCCGACGAGCGCCTCTCCGCCCAGCGGCTGCTCAACACCTACGAGGTGCAGACCAGCTTCTACCTCCCCCAGATGTACAGCGAGCGCAAGCAGTACGACAACACGGCGTTCGTCCTCTCGGTCGCCGCCGAGATCGACCCCGACGATCCCCTCATCTGGTATAACCGCGCCGCCGCCTACGCCCGCAAGGGGGACGCCAAGCGCGCGCTGGCCGATCTCCATCAGGCGGTGGCCAAGGGGTTCAAGGACGGCGCGGCGCTCGCCGCCGACGACAGCTTCGCGGCGCTGCGGCAGGACCCCGGGTACCGCCAGCTCACGACCGACCTCGAAGCCCACCCAGGAAGCCCAAAATGACCAAGACCGCCCTGCTCTCCCTCTCGCTCTTCCTCGCCCTGGCCGGCACGGTCGGCACCGCCTGCGGCTCCCCCGCCGCGGAAGCGCCCCCGGCCAAGGCGCCGGCCAAACCGCCCGCCAAGCCGGCAGCCCCGGCGTCCCCGTCATCGGCTGCCGACGACAGCTCGAAGAGCGAGTCGTCGAACGACTCGACCACCGGCGCCTCTCCCGCGCCGCCCACCGAGACGCTGAGCTACGGCCGCTTCGGCACCGTCTTCCTCTATCGCCGCACCCCGCACCCCGGCCACGTCGCCCTCTTCTTCTCGGGCGACGGCGGCTGGAACCTGGGGGTGGTCGACATGGCGCAGATCCTCGCCGACAACGACACCCTGGTGGTCGGCATCAGCGTCCCCTATTACATGGGGAAGCTCAACGCCTCGAAGGAGAGCTGCCTCACCCCCGCGGTCGACCTCGAGCTGCTGTCGAAGTACGTGCAGAAGAAGCTCGGCTTCCCCAACTACGAGCCGCCGGTGCTGGTCGGCTACTCCTCCGGCGCCACGCTCGCCTACGCCACCCTGGTGCAGGCCCCCCCCTCGACCTTCAAGGGGGCGATCAGCATGGGCTTCTGCCCCGACCTGCCGCTCGTCCACCCCTTCTGCCCCGGCCACGGGATCGCCAGCGACCCCGGCCCGAAGGGGAAGGGGATCGTCTTCCGCCCCGCCTCCACCCTCGAGCAGCCGTTCATCGCCTTCCAGGGGACGATCGACAAGGTCTGCTTCAAGGACGACGTGGTCAAGTACACGGCGCAGGTGAAGAACGGCCAGACCGTCCTCCTGCCGGACGTCGGCCACGGCTTCTCGAAGACCTACAAGTGGGCGCCGCAGTTCCGCGACGCCTTCAAGCGGATCGTGGGGGACGACAAGGCGAAGCCCGCGGCGCCCGCGCCGGCTCCGGGGGCCAAGGGGGGCGCCCCCGTGCCGTCGACCGCCGACCTGCCGCTGGTCGAGGTCCCCGCCAAGCCCGGCGGCAAGACCCTCGCCATGATCCTCTCCGGGGACGGCGGCTGGGCGGGGATCGACAAGGACGTGGCGGGAGCGCTGGCGGCGAAGGGGATTCCGACCGTCGGCTGGAACTCGCTCCAGTACTTCTGGACCGCGAGGAAGCCCGACGCCGCCGCCAAGGACCTCGAGCGCATCCTCCGCCATTACCTCGCCGTGTGGGACAAGTCGGAGGTGCTGCTGATCGGCTACTCGTTCGGCGCCGACGTCCTCCCCTTCTTCGCCGACCGCCTGCCGGCCGACCTCCTCGCCAAGGTGCGCCTGGTGGCCCTCCTCGGCCCCGGCCAGACGGCCGACTTCGAGTTCCACGTCACCGACTGGCTGGGCGGCGGCAGCAAAGGGCAGCCGATTCTCCCCGAGATCCACAAGCTCGGCGGCCACCCCCCCGTCCTCTGCCTCTACGGCAGCAAGGAGAGCGACAGCCTCTGCCCCCAGATCTCCGCCGCCTACGGCAAGGCGCAGGTGCTCCCCGGAGCCCACCACTTCGGCGGCGACTACGACGCTTTGGCCGCGCTGATCCTCAAGGAAGCCGCGGCGGCCGAGGCGAAGCGGTAGCGTGTCCGCGGGCCGGCGTTTTGTGCGCGTCGTAAAAAGGCACCCTGGAAGATTCCCCACGGCGCGCCCCGAAGGGGCGAAAATCTGAGTAGCCCGGTGCTTTAGCGCCGGGTATCAGACGTTCCCCATCCATCACCCGCCCCGAAGGGGCGGTGCTTTGCTCGCTGACCTCCCATCGAAACTCTGTGCGAAATGCATCGCCCCTTTCGGGGCGAATGGGTATTTGGGGTGCCTCGGAACCCGGCGCTAAAGCACCGGGCTAATCAAATTTTCGCCCCTTCGGGGCGCGCTTCAAGGGACCGTGCCTGGGTGCTCTTTGGCGACGCGCATAAAGCGCCGCCCCTCGAGTGTGAGGCGATGCCAAGGTTTTAACTCAGGCGTTATGGAGAGCCCCGGTCCCGTTCTGAAAAACTCCCCGTGAGCGGAGGAACATGCTCCACGCTATACTTGATGAAGTCCTGGTTGACCCGCCATCCGGCGCGAGGATCGACCGGCAACCTTCTCCCTCTCGAAAGGAGGCACCGTATGAAAGCATGGGCCTTGTTGCTGGCGGCCACGGCCGTGGTCTGGTGCGCGAGCCCCGCTTCCGCGCAGCTCCTCGACGCCACCTGCGTCGCATCGATCACGCTCAACTTCGACCCCCCCGCGAGGCTCGTGCTGCCGCCGACCCCGGCGCCGCACACCACCGTCACCGGCGGCGGCACGATCACCAATTGCGTGGCCCTCGGCGGAGGCCCCACGGCCGGCACGTTCACCTACTCACTCGAGGGTAATGTGACTTGCACGTCGACCGAGAACATCGTCGGCACGGTAGACATCGTATGGGCGGACAGCTCCGTGAGCTACGCCGATATCACGACCTTGGCGCTCAATCTCGGCAGCCTCGGCGGTGCCGCCGGGCTGACCGCCACCGTCACCAGCGGACGTTTCGCCGGCGACCAGCTTCAGATCGTCAACCTGCGTGATCCCCTGGCCTTGCTCCACTGCTTGCTGGGGGGTCTGTCGCAGGCGACGGGAACCACGAGCCTCACCTTCACGCAGCCGCTTTGAGCGCGGCTTGTATCGCTTCCTCCAGGACCTGGGGCCGGTCATAGACACGCCGCGTCGCAGGTCCTAGGCTGGGATCATCGCCATTTTCAGAATGGAGCGCCCCATGAAAAAGCTCGCTCTGCTCGTGTCGGTCGTGGTCGTCTGTGGAGCCGGTCTTCCCAGCGGTCTTCCCAACGCCTGGGCGGCGGGGGCTCCGTCGGGCTCGCTGATCGTGAACGGGAGCTTCGAGGATCCCGTCATCGCCGGGCCCTTTCAGCTCTTCGGCTCGATCCCGGGGTGGGGACCCACGGTCTCGTGCGGTTCCGGCATCGAGATCGACCGGAGCGCCTTCGGCACCGCCGCCGAGGGCAACCAGTCCGTCGAGCTGAACACGACGTGTGTGAACGGGGTGAGCCAGACGGTGGCGACGACGCCCGGCGCCTCGTACTCGCTGGCCTTCGCCTTCGCGGCCAGGCCGGGCACCACCGCGGCGCAGAACCGGATGGACGTCGGCTTCGACGGCCAGGCCGTCGGCGAGCTCGGCCCGCAGGCGCCCGGCGCGGGGCTCGATTGGTCCCTCCACCAGTACGAGGTCACCGCCACCGGCTCCTCGGCCACGCTCAGCTTCCAGGGGTCGGACCCCACCGCCACCGACGGCGTGGGCACCGAGCTCGACTTCGTGTCGCTGGTCCCCCTGGTGCTCCGCGCGGCTCCCTTCACGGAAATCCCCGGGCCGCTCTCTCCGTTCGGCGTCGTCTGTCCCAGTCCGAACATGTGCATCGTCATGGGCTACGATCCGGCCTCCGACGCCACGCTGACCGTCATCACCGACGGCGTCCCTGCTCCCACGCAGGTCATCCCGGACGTCGATCTGGAAGCCCTGACCTGCGTCAGTCCCACCTCGTGTTTCGCGGTCGGGAGGAGAAATAGCCTCTTCGAGGGCATCCTCGTGCCCATCACCAACGGCGTGGTGGGCCCGTTGCAGGCCGTGCCCGGGACGAGAATCCTCTACGGCGTCGCCTGCGGCAGCGCGACGTCGTGTGTCGCGGTCGGCCTCGACTTCGCCGGCAGCTTCCCACCGGGCACCGCCGTCGTCGTACCGATCACCGGCGGCATCGCCGGTCCGCCTCAGCACCTGCCCGACGCCATGGTGCTCCGGCACGTGACGTGCCCCAGCGCGACTTCGTGTTTCGCGATCGGGAGGACCAACGACGTCCAGGGCGTCCTCGTGCGCATCACCAACGGCGTCGCGGGTCCAATTCAGGTCGTCGCCGGGACGGACTTCCTCAACGCCATCGCCTGCCCGAGCCCCAGCACGTGCGTGGTCGCCGGCGGGCTCACGTTCCAATCGGTCGGGGGTTTCGTCGTCGCCCTCACCGACGGCACGGCGGGGCCGGTCCAGCTCATTTCCCCCGACGTGGACCTCTATTCCGTCGCCTGCACCGACGCCTCCCACTGCGTCGCCGTCGGCGACAATATTCAGGGGGGCTACGACGGCATCGTCGTGGCCATCGACAATGGCGTGGCGGGCCCGGCCCAGACGGTGCCAGGCACGGGCCTCCTCGGGAGCATCGCGTGCTCCACCTCGTGCGTGGCGGTGGGCTCCGACAGCAGCTTCAATTTCAGCGCGATCGTTCCGATCTCCGGAGATGTCCCCGGCTCGGCCCAGTACGTGGGCGGAGCGAGTAACCTGTGGGATCTCGCGTGCGGCGCGGGGGGCTGCATGGCGGTCGGAGACGGCTCTCCGGGCTCGGGGGGCGGATTCCTGACCCTCCGGCCCGCGGCCACCCCGGCGATCTCCACCCTCGCGTCGCCTGCGGTCCCCGCGGGCGGCCGGATCTCCGACTCGGCGACCCTCACGGGAGGCTTCGCGCCGACGGGCAGCGTGACCTTCACCCTCTACGGCCCGGGGGACGCGACGTGCTCGAACGCCCTCCACAGCACCACCGTGCCCGTGGGCGCCGGAGGCGTGAGCCACTCGGGCGACGTCGGGGCGGGCGCCGCCGGGACTTACAACTGGGTCGCGGCCTACAGCGGAGACCTCAACAACCTCCCGGTCAGCTCGGCGTGCGGCAGCGAGCCGGTGGTGATCACGGCCCAGGCGCTCCGCGGGCGCGCCTATGGCGTCTCGGCGAACGCGAGCCTGCTCGGCTTGACGCTGATCAACCAGCCGCCGACGCCCGACACCGGGGAGATCGCGACGACCCTGGACTCGAGCACGTCGGTGCCGTGCGTGGCGACGCTCTCGGGCCCGCTGAGCGCTCACGCCCTCTGCGCGTCGGTGACCACGGCGGCCTTCCCGGCGAGATCTACCGCGGTGGCCTCGGTGGCGGACCTCGCGCTCTCGCTCGCCACCCTCCCCGCCATCACGATCGGGGCGGTGCAATCGACCTCGACCACGCGCTGCGACGGGTCTACGGGGACGGCGACGATCGCCTACCTCAAGATCGGCTCGACGGTCGTGATCGCCACGCCGACGCTCGTGGCTGCCAATACGCACGTGACCGTGGGTCCGGTCTCCCTGGTGCTCGACGAGCAGATCCCTGGTCCCACCGGCGGCCTCACGGTCAACGGGATCCACCTGAGCGTGAGCGGCGGTGGCCTGGCGCAGACGAACCTCGTCGTGGCCTCGGCCAGGAGCGGCATCGGCAACTGCCCCTGACGGGCGAGCGGGCGGTCCGCCGAGGGGTAGAGACGCCTCAAGCCTCGGCGGTGCCGCCGGGCTGACCGCCACCGTCACCAGCGGACGTTTCGCCGGCGACCAGCTTCAGATCGTCAACCTGCGCGATCCCCTGGCCTTGCTCCACTGCTTGCTGGGCGGTCTGTCGCAGGCGACGGGGACCACCAGCCTCACCTTTACGCAGCCGCTTTGAGCGTGGCTTTTCGAGCGATGTCCGTTAGATTGCGTAGAGCTGGATGTCCGCCGGGTCCTCGTGGCTCACCCCGATGCGCACGACCTGGATGCGTAGACGCACCGGCACCACCGGCGGCTGATCCGGGTCCGTCCAGATGGCAAACCACCGGCCTGAAATGCAGAGGACCTGCAGCGCTGCCGCGTCCGGAGTGAGCGTGAAATCCGGCGGGCTGAACTGGATCTGAACGACGCGATCGTACAGCCACCGGCGCAACGCCTCGCTGTACCTATCGAGATCCAACCGGCCGGGCTCGGGCGCGTCAGACATGGGGCTCCTCCTTTCGTTGGCTCTCCTCGGTGACCGCAACGCAGGTGGAGCAACCCGTCAACAAGTGCCGCACGATGCAGCGGCATTCGCTCCGGCCCAGCTCCCCCCGCAGGAACCGCACGAGCTGCTGCGGGCTCGGATGAACGTGCTGCGCCGGCTTCCCCTGGGGCCCGCACTCTTCGGTCGCGGCGGAAGGTCCATTTAACCCAAATGCAGGTTCCTTCATACCGATATTATGGGCACAAGGTACCTGGTACGTCAATACCGAAACTTGGTATCATAAACCCGGAATAGGCGAGACCCCGAGAAGCGCAAAGGCTGGCGGCTCAGGACCGGACTGGGCTACACTCCCTCTCCGTGCCTGCTCTCGACGGTCTGGGTCAAGCCCTTGAAGCTCTGCGCCGGCGGAGAGGCTGGAGCGCCGCCGAAGCCGCTCGGCGGACGGGCATCGATCAGAGCAATCTCAGCAAGTACGAGCACACCGCCAAGGGCATCACGGCCACGACCCTGGAGCGAATCCTCGATGGCTATGAGGCCACGCTGGCGGAGCTGGCCTCCATCCTGAGGGAGATCCAGGGCGGCCCGCCCGTTCGCTGGATCGTGCCCGGCGAGGTCAGCGAGGCGGATCTCAAGCGGGTGGTGAGGAAGGTGCTCGGCCGGGACTGGGTTCCCGACGAGCCGGAGAGGGAGACCGCGCCGGGCGAGGAGTTGCCGAACGGCGATCGGGACGACGGCTAGCCGGCGGTGCGGCGGGTGGGCTGCCGGGCTTCCCGGTCCAGGCAGTGCAGCACGGCTTTCAACAGCTCGGCTTTCGGAAACTCCATAGCCTCGCGGAGCAGGGAGGCCGCGGTGCTCTCGCGGGCGATGCCGAGCGTGTCGAAGACCTCGCTCACCTCGCCGCAGAGCCGGCAGGCCTCGCTCGTCCGCCTCTCGCCGGCCAGCAGCACCGCCAGATGGAGGGTCGCGAGCGCCTGCTCGTACAGCATGCCGGCTGCGGCGAACCCCTCGCGGCAGCGCTGGTACCCTTGCTCCGCAGACAACCGGTGGCCGAGCCCGTCGTCGATCCGGGCATTCAGGAGATCGACCCGGATGGCGATGCCGGGCTCTTTGCTGGAACAGAAGAGCCGATTGCACTGCCGGCTGAGGGCGTGAGCGTGCTCGTACTTGCCGTCCTCGCAAAGGCTCAAGGCAAGATTCTGAAGGGCAGAAATCCGCAGCTTGGCGCCGGCGCGGTCGTCGATCGCGGAGAGCGCGCGGTAGGTGGCCACGATCGCTTCCTGCGGCTTCCCCGCCTCTCGCAGGGCCATACCCTCGCTGATCAGGGCGGAGGCGCAGTTGGCGGAGTCGCCGAGGGAACGGTGGAGCTCGGCGGCCATACGGAAGCACGATGCCGCCGCGTCGAGCTGGCGGAGGTCGTGAAGCAGGCAGCCCTCGAGCCAGAGCATCTCTGCCCTGAGGCGCGGCTTCCGCGAGCCGGAGGCCCATGCCGTCTTGCCCCGCTCCATCGCCCTCGCCGACAGGTCGAATTCGGCGCGGCGGCGGTGCGAATTGGAGAGGTGAAGGAAAGCGCGGCAGAAAGCATCGGGGCCGAGGCGCTCGGGAGAAGCTGACGCGCCACGGCGACGGCCGTCGCCGCGCAGTCGAGCATCTTGTCGGGATCGCCGTACCGATGCTCGAAGCACTGCTCGACGAGGTGCTCGACCAGCGCGGGCTCGCGATACCGGCGGCACGAGCCGGCCGCCAGCAGACGGCGGGCGCGAGGGAACCCGAGGAGTTCTCGCGCGAGCTCGTGCGGTGGGAGAAATCGGTTTCGTAGCACGTTGGCAATCTCTAGTCGAGCGGTAGAGTAGATGCTTGCAGCCGAGAGCGTCAAGGGGCGGAGGACCCACGGGCACGCCGCCGCCGCGTGCCCGTGACCTCTCCTAAGAACCAGGGTGGCAGACGGGTTTGCCGGCAGGGTCGATCCCGCACGAGCCGTCGACCTGGAACGCGGGCCGGGGTGCCGGGCAGACCGGGTTGCCCAAGGGATCGATCCCGCACGAGCCGTCGACGTTTGGGCTCTGTCCGGCTCGACACGGGCCTGTCCAGGCCGAAGAGCGTGGCCAGGGTGTCGGCCGCGGCGTTCCACCAGCCCGCGGCCGGCCGCGCGCCGTGGTCCCCCCCTGGCCAGGTCTGCGCCGGCGCCGCCATTCCGATGCTGAGCGCCAACACTGCTGCGACTGCGAAGATCCTCATCCGGTCTTTCATCGCCTTCGTCTCCCCTGCGGCGGCGGCGCCCTCCATGGGCGGAGCCCCGCATCCCGACTAGTGTCGCATGGGGCCGGGAGAGGGCGGCGGCCAGGGAATCGCTGCCGCGGCGGGCGCGCTCATCGGCCAGATCCTGATCGAACACCTAGCGCATGATCTCCGCGTTGTTCCGTAGCTGGCGGATGGCGGGCCGCCGTTGATTCTCCCCGCCTTGATCGCTAGAATCAGACGTAATCGCGCGAATCATGATCGGCGCCCGTAGGGCCACTTCTTCATGCGAAACCCCCGGCTCCTCCCCGCTGGCCGTGCTGGCCTTCGCTCCGTTCCCCATTCACCGGCATCGGCGACTACCCGCAGGCCGCCGCTCCGGGCGCCCCCGCCGGCAGGGAGTGGGAATCGGCGCCCTGCTCGGCCACATCACAAGAGAAACACCCACGCCTCCCGTGGCTGGCCGCGCTGGCCTTCGCTGCGTTCCTGCAAGCCGGCATCTGCGAAGCCGGCGTCGGCGACTACCCACAGGCCGCCGCGCCGGAGGCCCCCTCCGGCAAGGAATGGGAATCGGAGCAGCTCCTCGGCCTCAACAAGGAGAAGCCGCACGCGACCTTCAACTCCTATGCCGACGTCGAAAGCGCGAAGAAGATCCTCCCCGAATTTTCGCCGTACCGCATCTCCCTCGACGGCGCCTGGAAGTTCCACTGGGTGAAGCGCCCGGAAGAGCGCCCGGCCGACTTCTTCGAGCCCGAATTCGACGTCTCCGGCTGGAAGGAGATCACCGTGCCCTCCTCCTGGCAGACTCAAGGGTACGACGTGCCGGTATATTCGAACCAGGCCTACCCGTTCAAACGCGACTGGCCGCGCGTGATGGGCGAACCGCCCCAGCGCTTCACCACCTTCGTGAACCGCAATCCCGTCGGCTCCTACCGGCGTGACTTCACAGTCCCGGCGAGTTGGGCCGGCCGCGAAGTGTTCATCAACTTCGACGGCGTCGACTCGTTCTTCTACCTGTGGATCAACGGCCGGTACGTCGGCTTCTCCAAGAACTCCCGCAACCCGGCCGAGTTCGACATCACGCGCTTCCTCAAGCCCGGCAAGAACGTCGTCGCCGCCGAGGTGTACCGCTTCTCCGACGGCTCGTATCTGGAAGATCAGGACATGTGGCGCCTCTCCGGCATCTTCCGCTCGGTGGCGATCCACTCGAAGGACGAGACGCATGTGCGCGACCTGTTCGTGACGACGACGCCGGCGGTGTCCGAAGACAGCGGGCAATGGAAGCTCAGCGCCGCAGTGGACGTCCGCCGAATCGACGCCGGCGACGGCAAGCGCATCCGGATCGACGCCAGGCTCTACGACGCAGCGGGCCAGGGAGTCTCCCCGGTTACCGTCGCTGAAGAGAGGGGCGCCAGCGGCGAAAGGGTTCTGGTTCAGAACTACGCCCACCCGGCCCTGTGGTCCGCCGAGACGCCGAACCTCTATACGCTGGTCGTCCAGCTCACCGACGCCCGCGGCAAGGCCCGCGACATTGTCTCGACCCACGTCGGTTTCCGCGAGGTGAAGATCGTCGGCGGCGTGTTCCTGGTCAACGGCAAGGCGGTGAAATTCAAGGGCGTGAACCGGCACGAGAATTTCCCCCGCACCGGTCACGCGCTTACGCGCGCCGACATGGAGCTGGACATGAAGCGCCTCAAGCAGGCGAACGTGAACCATGTGCGCACCTCTCACTATCCGAACGACCCATACTGGTACTACCTCTGCGACAAGTACGGCATATACCTCGTGGACGAGGCGAACATCGAATCGCACGGTTATTACTACGGCAAGGAATCGCTCTCGCACCCGAAAGAGTGGGAGGCCGCGCACGTCGACCGCATCATGGCCATGGTCGAGCGCGACAAGAACCACCCGTCGGTCACCATCTGGTCGCTCGGCAACGAGGCGGGCCCGGGCGAGAACTTCGTCGCCGGCAACGCGGCGATCAAGGCGCGCGACCTCTCGCGCCCCACGCACTACGAGCGCAACAACGACATCGTGGACATGGATTCGAACCAATATCCGAGCGTCGGCTGGACCTACTCCAAGGCCGCGCGGAAGGACCATAAAAAGCCCTTCTACATCTCGGAGTACGCCCACATCATGAACAACGGCATGGGCAACCTCGCCGACTATTGGGACGCCATCGAGAAGTCCGACAACATCTTCGGCGCCAGCATCTGGGAATGGTCCGACCAGGGTCTCGAAAAGACGACCGGGGATGGCCGCAGGTTCATCGCCTACGGAGGCGACTTCGGCGACTTCCCCAACGACGGACAGTTCATCGTCAAGGGTGTCGTGTACGCCAACCGCGACCCGAAACCCGATTTCTGGGAAGTGAAAAAGGTCTACCAGGACATCGCGGTCGCCGCCGTCGACGCTGGCAGTGGCGAGATCGAAATCTTCAACAAAAATTTCTTCAAGGACCTCTCCGGCTACGACCTGGCGTGGGAGCTCACCGGCGACGGCGCCGTGATCGGCTCCGGCAAGCTCCCCGCTCCGGCCGTCGCGCCGCGCGCGAAGCGGAAGGTGAAGCTGCCGCAGCCGGCGTTCGCCGCCCGGCCCGGCGTCGACTACCGGCTGCGGGTCGGTTTCCGCACCACGGCCGCCACGATCCTGGGGCCTGCCGGCTACGAGGTCGCCGCCGAGCAGCTCGCGGTGAAAAACCTGGCGGGTGACGCCAAACCCGAGCTCGCCGTGGCCGGCGACCAGCCCACCGTCTCCGACGACGGCGATCTCACCACCGTCTCCGGCAAGGGTTTCCGCGCCGTCTTCGACAAGAGGACCGGCGAGCTCGCCGCTCTCGACTACGCGGGCAAGCCGGTGTTCAAGCCCGGCAAGGGGCCGGCGCTGAACGTCTTCCGCGCCCCGGTGAACAACGACAGATGGGCGATGAACGACTGGTTCGCCCTCGGCCTGCGCCACCTCGCGGCCAGGGCCAACGCCTTCACCGTCGAAACGGCCGCCGGCAACACGGTGCGCCTCGCGGCCACCGCCGACTACTCCGGCGAACGGGCCGAACGGGTCGCCGACTACGGCACCAACCGGCCGGCGATCTCCGCCACCGGCAGAGATCTCCCGGCCGGCGCCCCCGTGTTCCGCGTGGTCACCGCGTGGACGGTGTATCCCGATGGCTCCGTCGCGCGCCAGTCCACCCTCTCCGCGACGGGCCGCGACATCCCGCTCGCCAAGGTCGGCTTCACGATGGAGCTCCCCGCCACGTTTTCAAAGGCCGAATACTACGGCCGCGGCCCCGAGGAGAACTACCCCGACCGCAAGACCGGCTCGTTCCTCGGCCGCTGGTCGCGGGCCGTAAAGGACTTCTTCGAGCCATACGCCAAGCCGCAGGACATGGCCAACCGCGAGGATGTCTCGTGGGTCGCCCTGCGCGACGCATCCGGCTCCGGCGTGCTCTTCGCCGGGCTCGGCAGGATGTCCGCGACGGTCCTCCCCTACACCGCCGACGAGCTCGCCGCCGCCGCGCACCCGACCGATCTGCCCGCCCACCCCGACCGCACGCGCCTCGACCTCGACGCCGCCGTGCTCGGCCTCGGCGGCGCCTCGTGTGGCCCGATTCCCATCGCGCGCGACATCGTCAAGGCCGGCGCCGCCCATCGCTTCGGCTTCGTCATCCGCCCGCTCGGCGCGCAGGCGGACGCCGCGGAGCTCGCCCGCGTCGGCAGCCGATGAGAGCGCTTCCTGCTAGAATCAAAAAAGCATCATGCGAATCATGATCGGTGCCCTCTCCTGCTGGCCGTACAAGGAACGTCGAGAGCGTTGCGCGCAGACCTGGATGCAGGAGGGGGAGAAGCTCGACGGCATCTCGCCTGGCGAGCCTCCGCAATACCGACATACCATCGAGCACACCATCGTCCACTCGGTGTTCCTGATCGGCAGCCCCGGGCTCGACGCGCCCACGCTCGCCGGCCGGTACCTGCTCTTGCCGGGGCCGAGCGACTATCGCTCTCTCCCCCAGAGGACTCGTGCCTTCTGCCGGTGGGCGATCGCGCGCGACGATTGGGATTACCTTTTCAAGTGCGATGACGACACCTACGTGTCGATACCCCGACTCGTCAGGTATCCGCTCACCGCGGACTACATCGGCGCCGAGTGGAGGCCGGGAGTCCGCTACGCCTCGGGGGGGGCCGGGTACTTCCTGAGCCGCAAGGCCGCGGAGGTCGTCGCCGAGCACCTGACCCGCCGGGAAGGGCCCGAGGACGTGTACGTCCGGGATGCCCTCGCGAGTCAGGGCATTCCCTTCACGCAGGACCAGCGGTTCGTGGCGCTTGGCAGCGAGGAGCTGCGGCCGCGTGCCGACAACGACCTCATCACCCTCCATTGTGTCCCGAGCGTCTCGGCCGAGCTGTTCTACAGGTCTCACCAGGAATGCACTGGCGGGGAGCTCCTTTGCCCGCCTCCTGTTACACATCTGAATCCCAATCCACCGCTGTCGAAGCGGCTGTCGCCGGAGGACCTCCGCAGCCTGAAAGAGGGGCAACGCCAGCTCACGCGCATGTTGAGGTACCTCTTCGAGGAGATCTGCGAGCCCCATGGAATCCGGGCTCTGGCCTGGGGAGGCACGCTGATCGGCGCGGTCAATTACGGAGGATGGGTTCCCTGGGACGCCGACGCCGACATGCTCGTCCATCGGGACGACTTCGAGCGCTTCAAGGCGCAGGTTCGCGCCGGCTGTCCCGCCGACTTCTGGTACCAGTCCCGTGAAACCGATCCCCATTACGACTCGCCGATCGAGAAGCTCCGCTACCTGCATGCCCACTACGCCGGCTCCGAGAGATATGGTTGGCATGGCGGCCTCCAGGTCGACATCTGCCGGTTCTGGATCGAGGACGGCGTCTTCGTGACCTCGGCTCCGGACAATGACGCGACCCTCGGCCGACGCCTGCGCGAGGAGGACATCCTCCCCCCCATCGAGCTGCCCTTCGATGGCGTGCGACTGAGGACCTTTCGCGATCCGGCGGCTTACCTGCGGGTGCGCTACGCGACCGAAGCTTTGCAATCGGAACGGAACTTTCCCGTCGAAGCACGCTATCCGCACGAAGGCGCCGTCCGCCTGGGAGCCTCGGCGGCCGATCGGGCGCGGTACCCGCAGCTCTACGAGGATCAAGGCTGAGGATCGCGAGGAGAGGCGAGGCGCCATGGAGAGCCAACCCCCGGTGAGCTGCTTCTGCCTCACCTATGGCCGGCCCCGAATCCTGGAGGAAGCGATCCACTCGTTTCTCTTGCAGGACTACGCCGGGCCCAAGGAGATGATCGTCCTCAACGACTACGCCGATCAGATCCTGGCCTTCGACCACCCCGAGGTGCGGGTGATCAACGCTCCCCGGCGCTTCCGGAGCCTCGGCGAGAAGCTGAACGCGGCGGTCGCCCTGGCCTCGCACGACCTGCTTTTCGTCTGGGACGACGATGACATCTACCTCCCACATCGGCTGAGCTTTTCCCTGGCGAAGTTCGAGCCTCGGAAGGGCTTCTTCAAGGCGGAGACGGCCTGGCTCTGGAACCACCACCTGCTCAGCGGCCCGGTGAAGTATCGCTTTCACGCGGCAAGCTGCTGGTCGCGCCACCTGTTCGACGCCGTGGGCGGCTATCCGGCGGAAGGCAGCGGCTGCGATCGGATTTTCGAGAAGCGGCTGGAGGCCGGCTTTCCAGGCTCGGTTCAACCCTGGTCCGTCACGCCGGAAGAGATCTACTATGTCTATCGCTGGCATGGGACGGGCAGCTATCACCTGAGCATCCAAGGCGGAGACAGCGTCGAGCGGAATGGTAAATACGCCGCGGTCGCGGCCTTCGTCGAGCAACAGGCGAACGAAGGTGCGATCCCTCGGGGTCACATCACTTTGGAGCCGTGTTGGAGAGCTGACTATCCAGGATGGGTCGCCGTGCAAATCGAGGCCCTGGCCGGCGGAGAGATGCCGGAGGGTGCAGGATCGTAGGGTGGTTCAAAAGAACACGCCGTTCTGGGTCCAGGACGCTTCGAGCGCCGCTGTGTCGGCGTGCTTGCGGTTCTCGCAGATCCATCGGGCTTCTTCCGCGCCGTCCTGGCGTGCCTGCTCGCGCAGCAGGGCCATCGACGTGTCGTCCAGATTCGTTTTTGTTTGCCGGGCGCGGCCGACCTCGTCGAGGCAGTCCGGCGCCACGACGCTGACGGCGAGCAGGACGTCGTGGGTCGCCTCCGTCTGTGGGACCCGGTAGCGGCGCGGCGCGGACCAGTGGACGCCGGAGACCGGCTCCTGCCCCTTCTCCTTCTGGAGGAGCACGACGTGTCCGCCGAGGAGCCAATATTTGAGCTCGAGGTAGACCTCGCCGCCGGCGTAGCCGAGGAAATTCGGGTTGTAGCCACGGACGGCCGCCAACGCGGCCTTCGGCGTCGAGTAGCACCACAGGCCGCTCGCTGCGATCGGGTGCGTGGCAACTTTCAGGCCGTTGCCGTTCGTGGGCTGCGGCAGCTTCGACATCGGCATCCACTCGCCCCAGAAGTCCTCGCGGAGTCGCAGCTTGTACGGTCCGAACAGCGAGCTCGGGTCGTTGAAGGCGATCGGGATGTGCGCCAGGTAAAGGTCCGGCTTGAGGGCGTGCGTGTGGAGCCCCGACCGGTTCAGGAAGAAGCGGTGCAGCGCCTCGATGGTATATGGCGCGAGCAGGACGTGCGAGTCGAGGAAGATCAGGTGCTCGCCCGCGGCGGCCGCCGCGCCCTGGTTGCGGGGGTAGAATACCGACTTCACCTCGCCCGCGGCGAGGTAGCGGACCGGGAACCGGGCCCTGGCGAAGGCGGCGCAGACCTCCTCCACCGTTTTGCCGCAGGTCTTCGCGCCGGGGTCGTTGTCGGCGACCACGATCTCCATGCCGTCGCGCTCGACGAGCGAGCCTCGCGTGTGCATCTGGAGCGAGTGGAGGGTGAACCAGAGCGTGTCCGCTTCGTCGCGGCAGGCGATCACGAGGCTGATCCCGGGCATGGCCACCTTTCCTAGACGTGACAACAGTCGCTGAATTTTTCGAACAGCCAGTCGTCGTCGCGCACCCGGCGGGCCGCGAAGCCGGCTCGCTTTTCCCAGACGTCGCTCTCCGCGGCCAGGGCCAGGGCCGGGCCGAAGCGATGTTGGTCCCGGAGCGCGCTCAGCACGCGGCCCATGCGCTCCTGACTGAAGTGCAACAGCGCCACCCGCAGCCGGTTGTGGGTCATCAGGTGGCCCTCCACGCCGTACGGCCGCTGTTTCCGGAAGTAGTGACGCACGGTGACGTCCGGCACCATCCACACCTCATATCCCAACAGCCAGTAGCGCAGGCAGAGCTCGACGTCTTCCGAGCCCCATTGCGGCATGCCCTCGTCGAAAGCCCCGGCCCGCGTCAGCGTGTCGTGGCGCATGGCCATGAAGCCGCCTCCCAGCGTGGGCACGGGATAGGGTTCCTCCCCCTGCCGCGACAGCCAGGCCAGCCGCAGCTTCGTCTCGGCGATCCGCTGGCCATAGCCCACGGCCCCGTTCGGCTTGCCCATGACGCCGATGCCGGGGCCGGCCACTCCGACGTTCGGCCGGTTGAGCGTGTCGACCATGGGCTGCCACCAGCCGGTGGGGAGATCGATGTGCGCGTCGGCAAAGACCACGATCTCGCCCCGCGCCTGCGCCAAGCCGCGGTTGCGCGCGGCGGACACGCCCAGGGGATGGTCGGTGCGCAGGAGGTGAACGCCCGCGTGGGCCCCCGCCAGCAGGAAATCCGCGCACCCGTCCGTCGAGCCGTTGTCGATGACGAGGATCTCGCTGTCCGCCGGCAGGGTGGCCTGGAACTGCTCCACGGTGCGTTGCAACATGACGGATTCGTTGGTGGCCGGCAGGATCACGCTGATCCGCGCCGGATAGTCGCCGCGGAACAGAAGATCCAGCCGCTCCGCCGGCAGCGGCCGCGGCGGCGGAATGACATGAAACGGCGGCGGAAACGGAATCTCTTCCGAACCGGCAGGCGGCTCCGGGACCTGGGTCGGTTCCGGAACCGGTCTCAGGCGCCGGAAGATTTCCGCCAGCGCCGGAGCCTCGATCATCTCCTGAAAGTCATACTCGCAGGCGTCCACATCGCCCGGAGAGACCACCACGAGCTCCGGGCCCGCCAGGGGACAGGAGAGGACCGTGCAGAACGGCTCGCCGGCCTCGAAGCGGACCGTCTGGCCCGGGCGGGTGAATTGCCAGGACAGCGTCAAGGTACAGGGCAGGACTGAAGAATCGATCATCGTCTCCAGTGGCGCGATCCCGTCCTTGGGTGCATGGACGGGACCGCGCGCCCAGAGGGCCTGCCCGCTCGCGGTCTTGAATTGATAGCCGGAATGAAACGTGATCCGGCCCTCCCCTTCGCAGCTCTGCACGAAATCCCGGGACTGCGCGGCTCCCTGGATCTCGAGGTCTTCGGCGCGGGAGCCACCGTTCCAGGTGGCTTCAAACGCATGAGGACAGAGCAGCTCGAGCCCCAGGCTCTCTCCCCGCTCCCGCGCGGCAGGACGAAGGGTGGCCGCGCCCTCGTACAGTGGATAGGCGGTGATCTTCATGCCATTCCCTCCGTCCTGCCCAGTTCCCGTCACGGCATCGCCGTGGGCGGCGGCGTGGGCGGCTCCGTGGGCCCACTCGTCGGCCCTTCCGTCGGCCCGTCCGTGGGCGGCTCCGTGGGCGGCTCCGTGGCGGGGGCGCAGGCCTCGGAGGTCGCGCTCGCCTCCACCTGATGGCGGCTGTCGCCGTCCGCCTTGAGCAGCCACTTCAAGGTGTCCAGAGCGTTGAACACCACGGTGAACTCCGAGGGGTGCTCGCCCGGCTCGAACACGGTCGGTTGCCCGCGGTTCTTGTTACCGCCCACGAACATGTTCTTGGCTCCGACGGGCAGGGTGATGGCGCTGGTGCTGTTGTTCAGGTAGCCGAAGTGAGCGGTGTAGGTGCCGTTCCCATTGTTCGTCACGCACTCGAGCAGCGGGATCAGCACGTTCCCGCCCGCCGACGCTATCTTCTCGACGAGCGGCAGGAGGGCGAGCGAGAGGCCCAGGGTGGCGAAGGTGGACATCACCTGGCGGCGGGAGAACGTGGCCGCCGCGGGGAGGGCGCGGACTCCAGCAGGTGGGCGGTCTCGAGCTCCTCCAGGGCGAGCCGGGTCAGATGCTCCGCCTCGGCCTGCCGCAGGTTGAATTTCCGGCGCAGCATCTCCGCCAGCTGCTCCCGCGAGGTCTGCCCGTCGCAGTGCTGGAAGACCACCGCCGAGGTGGCGTTCAGGACGTAGGACTGCTCGCGCCCGGCGTCGAGCACGGCCAGCCCGTCGCCCACCGCTTCGGTGGACAGGTTCGAGACTCTTTGAGGATACTCCATCGATTCCTCCTTTTAGCATACCCCGGATTGGGGTGTTGGTTGATTTATCGGCCCGCCAGCTGGCGTGCCTCCGCGCTGTGGCGCTCGGTGACCGCGCGCATGCGCCGGAAGACGTCTTTGACGGCCGCACCGTCGGCCAGCTCCTGAAAAGCCAGCTCGCAGACGGTCAGATCGGCATCGGCATCCGGCTGAACCGCGCCGAGGGTCAGTTTTCCGGCGCGCTTTTGGGACCGAGCAGGAGCGTAGCGAACGGCTCATCGGCCGCAAAGCGAATGGTGTGGTGGGGGCGGGTACACTGCCAGTGGATGGTGACGGTGCAAGGAAGAACCGCGGCATCGACCAAGTGCTCCAACGGATACAGGCCATCCTTGGGCAGGTTGATCGGGCCACGCACCCAGAGCGCCTGATCGCCTTCGGTCTTGAGCTGATAGCCCGGATAAAAGGTCAGAAGGCCGTGGCCGAGGAAGCTCTGCACGAAGGCCGGGACGTCAAGGTCGGTCTTTCGATCCGCATGTCGATTCCTCGGCTGGGGGTCCGCCGTCAGTGGCCTCAAAAGCATACGGCGCGCGGAGATCCCACCCGCCGCCGGCCGTGCTCAGAGTTAGGCCGGCGGCGGTCGCCCCGATTTCCATGGTCCAAGCGCGATCGTTCGGCTGCGGCGTGATCGCGACCGCGTGGTTGGACAAGGGGTAGGCGGTGAGGCTCATCGTGCGTTGGGGCGCAGGAGTGGGCACCGCGACGAGGGTGGGTTGGGGCACCGGAGGGGGCGCCGCGACGAGGATGTCTTTTCGCGTTCTTCCGTCCTCGAAGTGGAAGCGATAGTCTGGATTGATGGTCAGCAGTTTTTTGATCACCTGTTCGACCGTGACCTCGGGGCCGAACTCCTTGCCGAAGCAGCGGACATCGTCAATCAGAATGGTGTGCGTCTTGATCCGGTGACCGGCAATGAGGTCAAGCTCCTCCAGCAGAGGACAGAACTTGTCTCCGAGGGCGGAGGGGCCCCCGAAGTAATGGGCATCGAGCCAGAAAGTCGCGGGAGTGTCGACTTGCGCCAGCATTTCCGGCAATCGGTCTTTCGACAAGCCGGCGAAGAGTCGGACGCGGTCGTCATGGCCAAACAGGGTCTGGTACTGGTCCCGCCAGTGGTCGCTCAGCTCGACCGTCAGCACGCGCTGGAAACCGCAGCGTAGGGCCAACACCGTGGTGGCACCCGTGTACGTGCCGGTTTCGATGAAGATCGTGTTCGGGTACTTACTGAGAACTGTACGATTCATCGGCATGGCGGTTCCTCGGGCCGTAACTGAACGCGTCAGACATCGCTTTCCACCGCCCACGCCAGTGCCTGCTCCCAACGCATGCCCCCGGCCGCCAGAGCGTCCAGCACGGGCATGCGCTCACCGTCACCGCGTCACCAAAAAAGGAAGGCTCTGTGCCCTATGGCGCGGCTCCTCTCCAAGGCGTCAACGTAAATTCGAGCAGGCTTAGCGAAGCGAGTCTAATTGCTGAAATATATCGCGTCCATCCTCTCTAGGGAGGATGCGGAGCTCCCGAAAATGTGATAAGGGAAGGGATCTGGCACCTTCCGGAAGCAGAGTGGGGGCTTACAGCCGGTGTTGGGTGTTAGAGTGCGAGCGTGACCCTGGAGGAGGCCAAAGCGATTCTCGCCGCGCTCGTACGCGAGCACGTTGAGTTCGTGGTCATCGGCTCGATGGCGATGGCAGCCCAAGGTCTCCCCCGCGCGACCCACGACCTCGACCTGTTCGTCTCCCCGAGGATCGAGAATCTGGAGGCCGTCAAGCGGGCGCTCCGCGGCCTGTTCGACGACCCGAGCGTCGATCAGATCGATCCCAGGGAGCTTGCCGGGGACTACCCGGCGGTGGAATATACCCCTCCGCACGGCCACTACTCGATGGACATCCTCACCCGGCTCGGAGAGGCCTTCACGTGGCAGGATCTCGCCGCCAATTGCGACGAGATCGAGCTGGGAGACCTGCTCGTCCAAGTCGCCAGTCCAAAGATGCTCTACCTCATGAAGAAGGACACGGCGCGGCCGCAGGACCGTGCCGATGCCGCCCGGATTCGTGAAGCCTTCGGTCTGGGAGACGAATGATGCCGGTCCGCAAGTACCGCTCGGTGACTGACATGCCTGGAGTCCGGCCGCTTCGGCCGCTCGATCCGGACAACCTCCGGATCGCGTGTGAGCTGACCGAGCTGAGCTTCGCGCTCCACCCCTGGAGGTTCGAGCCCGGCGTCCGCAAGTTCCGCTCGCTGGCGGAGGCCAACCGGCATCGCCAGGAGTGGGAGAAGAAACAAGTGCGCCGTCCGCATTGACGAAGCCCGCAACGGCAAGGTTCTCCACCGCCGGCTCCCGGCGCTCGGCGAGCAGCAGCACGCCGTCTTTGGGATCGAGGGTCGCCTTGCCGCGGCTGCCGCGGGTGCCGGAGCCGGAGAGAGAGCCGAGGCTCTGGAGAGCCGTCACAACCTGCGGCGAGGCGACAACGGGCCGGGTTCCCGCAGGAAGCCCGGCCGCGCGCGAGCCGCCTGGCGCTACCTTGTTTCAGGTTTACATTCTCGGCGGAAGGTGGTGCCGCGGAGTTGTCCGGCGAGATCTCCTGACTCCAGGTCAGGCCCGCGCCGCCGGAGGCGGTCCTCCGGCGGCGGGGCAGGAGATGGCTTCAACTCTTAAGGCGACTCGATGTTGCACTCCGGGCCGGTGAAACCGGGCGGGCATATGCAGATGTGGCCGCCGTTGTCCGCGTCCACGCATTCCCCGTGCGCGCACGGGTCGGTCTCGCAAGCGGCGTTCACGAGCTCGCAGTTGGTGCCGGTCCATCCGGGAGCGCAGGTGCAGGTGTAGCCGCTGCCGCTGGCCTGGCAGGTCCCCGCGTTCTGGCAGGGGTTGGGGGTGCAGGCGCTGCCCTCGCAATTGCCGTTCGCCAGGTTGCAGCTCTGCCCGGCGGGGCAGGAGACGGGCGGGAAGACGCAGGCGCCGGTCAGCGGATCGCAGGAGTCGACCGTGCACAGGTTGCCATCCACGCAGGTCTTCGGCGTCGTGGAGCAGCCCGTCGCGGGGTTGCAACTTTTGATCGTACAGAGGTTGCCGTCGTTGCAGTCGACCGGCGGGTGGGTGAGCGCGCAGTGGTCGGGACCGTCGCAGGCGTCGATGGTGCAGGCGTTGCCGTCGTCGCAGAGCTGATCGCAGTGGCTGTTGCAACTGCCCAGGAGGTCGCCGTGCGCCAGGTGGGCCGGCAAGGCATTGTCGCTGATGGTGATGGTGTGGAAGTTGCCCGGGTTGCCGGGCGGCACGTGACAGACCTGGACCTTGGCGTTGCCCGCCCAGGCCGGCGTGCCGAGGGCGAGGAGGGCGAGGAGCAGGGTACAGCTCGGGACTCTCAGCTTCATGATCGGATTTTCCTTTCCATGATGTCCAGGAGACTCGAGCGGCGTTCACGGCATCCGCGGCAGCCGCCTGGAACTCCTTCAGTTCAGTACATCCTCAGGTCGTGGTATTCACAGGGTAGCAAACTGGAAGCGCCTGCAACATCCTCTCTAGGGAGGATGCCGTATCCTCTCTAGGGAGGATGCCCGGGCCCTCTCCAGGGAGGAGGATGGCCGAGGCGACGGGCTCCCGAAGGAGCCAGCCCGGTTCTCACTTCCTCAGGTGGCAGGCGGATATACAGCCTTCTGCCCGACCGTGCCCTGCTCCACCGGTTGCCCCACCAGCCCGGTGGTCCGCCAGAGCAATCAGTACTAGCCAGGCTGCGCGGCCGGCCCCCGAGGCGGAGTAGCGGCTCGCCTCCTCAGGCGGCCGGCTCGTCCGCCCCGATCGAGAAGATCCGCTCGAGGTCGTAGCGGGAGAAGACGCGGAAGGCGAGCAGGGTCTCCGAGCGGATGATCCCGTCGATCTTCAGCATCTGGCGGGTGACCGCGTCGGCGATCGCCTCGTTGTCCTTGACGCGCGCGATCGCCACCAGGTCGTACTGGCCGGCGACCGAGTAGACCTCGGTGATCCCCTTGAGGTTGACCATCCCCTCGGCCACCTCGTTGACCTTGTCCTTCTCCACCACCAGCAGAATGACGGCACTGACCATCGGACGCCTCCTCGCGGATTGAACGGGAGCCGGCCGGCTCCCTCTTGGAAGGAACTCTATACCAGGGTGGAGAGGCGGGTGGGCTGGGCTAAGATCCCCCTCCCATGGAGACCTTGCGCCAGATCAGGAAGTGGTTCGCCGGAGAGATCGCCGGGGCCAAGCCGGAGGCCTTTCGGATCGTCTCGGCCTTCGCCGCGGTGATTCTGGCGCTCTCCCTGCTCGAGACGCTGTTCAGCGAACAGCCCGTGGATGCCAAGCTGGTCGCCGTCCTGGTCCCCTAGCCGGCTGGCGGCGAAACGGCAGCTGGAGTACTCGGGTTACTTCTGGCTGGCCTACGCCCAGGACGCGCTCGGCCTGTGGTACGAGGCCACGAAGAGCCACTTCGAGGCTCTCAAGCGGCGCCCCCGCTTTGCGCCCTCCCGCTACAATCTGGCGATCTGTCTGCTGAAGCTGGAGAAGGCCCGGGGGGCCTGCCGGCAATTGCAGGCCATCCGTCTCGACGACGAGCAGATCGGGGACGTCACCCGGGGAGTGCAAGCCGATAAGGAGATGCGAGACTTGATCGCGCGCGTCGCCGATCCGGAGACGAAAAACCGGCTGCTTTCCGAGCTCGCGCGCCTGAAGGGAAACGGAGCTTAGGAGTCTCCGCCGCCCCCCTTGATGCCTTGGATGATCGTCTTGTCGGTGTCGGTCGCGATGATGATCTTCTGCCGCGGATGGGTCATGGCTCGTTCTCCTTGCAGGCTCTAGACTGTTCCAACGCCGTCCGGCTGTCAACCATTCCTCCGCCCCGCAGTGCGGTACCCTACCCAACTATGAGCTCCGCCGTCGCCATCGTTCCCGAGACCGTCTTCGCCCGCTGCCTGCGCACCCTCGAAGAATTGACCTCCATCTCGTCCGACAGCGGCGATCCGGCGGGGCTGCGCCGCATGGCCGAGCGGCTGGCGGCGGAGCTGCGCGAGCGGGGGCTCGCGGCGGCGGTCCGCGAGGAGGAGATGGCCGACGGGTCCTCGCTGCCCGTCGTTCTGGCCCGCGGCGCGGACACCCAGCGCGGCCATCTGCTGCTGATCGGCCACCTCGACACCGTCCTCCCGGCCCGCGAGCCGCGCCTCGAGCGCGACCGCCTGGTGGCGACCGGGGCGATCGACATGAAGGGGGGGCTCGCCGCCTTCCTGGGCGCCCTCGATCTCCTCGCCGAGCGCGGCCAGAAGCCCCCCGCCGACCTGCTGCTGGTGGTGGTGCCGGACGAGGAGGTGGGGGGCGAGCTGTCGCAGGCGGCGGTCCGCCGCTGGGGGGAGGGGGCGCGCGCCCTCTGGGTGCTTGAGCCGGGGGAGCCGGCGGGGCTCGCCGAGACGATGGTCGCCGGCCGCCGCGGCATGTTCCAGTGGCGCCTCGAGGCGCGCGGCCAGGCCGCCCACTCCGGGCTCCACTACTGGGACGGCCACTCCGCCCTGAACGCCGCCGCCCACTGGGTGGCCGAGGCCGAGGCGCTGTCGCGCCAGGGGGGCGGCCCGACGGTCAACGCCGGCCGCTTCGTCGCCGGCGACTCGACCTTCGTCGACGGCCTCGCCGCCCGGCACGCCCTGCTCGGCACCGACCGCCAGCTCAACGTGGTCCCCGACCGCGCGATCGTCGAAGGCGAGGCGCGTTTCCTGCGCGCCGCCGAGAGCGACGACCTGGCGCGCCGCCTCGAGACCCTCGCCTGGGACGTCGCCGCCGCCACCGGCACCGAGATCTCCTTCACCGTCGGCGCCCGCATCCCGCCGGTCGACCCGCAGGGCCCCCACGCCGAGGCCGGCCGGCGCGCCGTCGCGCTCGCCGCCGCCCGCGGCTGGCACCTGGAGATCGAAGAGGAGCGCGGCGGCATCTCCTTCCCCAACTTCCTCCCCGACCCCGGCCGCATCCCCGTCCTCGACGGCCTGGGGCCGGTCGGCGGCGGCATGCACACGCGGGAGGAGTACGTGGAGCTGGAATCGCTGCGGCGGCGGATCGTGCTGCTCGCGGATCTGCTGGCGGCGGAGGCGGCGGAGGCCAGCCAAGGCTAGTCAGCCCGCCCGGGCATGAATGCCCGGGCTACGTCCGAAACGAAAAGCCGGCTAAAGCCGGCTCCGAAGTCAGAATCGCTCCTCAAGGAGCCGGGTTCACCCGGCTTTTCGGTCCAAAGCGTAGCCCGGGCATTCATGCCCGGGCGGGGCAGGCGCTCGCTACTCCGCCCGCCAGACCGGCCGCGTCAGGCAGGTCGGCCCCCCCTCGGCCTTGAGGGAGATCTCCCTTCCCCGGTAGGTCGCGACCTCGCACCCCGCCGCTTCCAGGCGCCGGCGGGTCACCGGGTTCCCTTCGAGCATCAGCAGCTTGCGCGGCGCCAGCGCCAGGACGTTCGGACCCTGCGTGGCGAACTCCTCCTCCGGCACCTCGATCAGGCGGATGCCGCGGTCCTGCAGCAGGCGCCAGAAGGGGACGGCGAGGAGCGGCGGGTAGACCACGGCGAGGTCGTGATCGACCAGGCTGATCAGCGAGAGGAGATGCAGGCACGCCTCGGGGCCGCCGAAGTACGGCAGCTCCACAGGGATGACCTCGACCCCCAGCGGGGCGAGGATCTCCCGCAGCTGGGCGAGCCCCGCGGCGTTGGTGCGGAACCCCTGGCCCGCGGCGAGGGTGTGCGGGTCGAGCCAGAGGAGGTCTCCCCCCTCGGCCGTGGCGTCGCCGGCATCGCTGGACATCGCCGCGAAGATGGGGACGCCGGCTTCCTCCAGGCGGCGGCCGAGCGCGGCCTCCTCGCCGCGCCGCAGGGTCTTCCCCATGCGCAGCAGGACGGCGCCGCGCTCGGTGATCAGGACGGGATCGAAGACGTAGATGGCGTCGGCGCGCTCCGGCTGCGGCTCGGGGTGCGGGATCACCTCGGCGCCGGCGGCCGCGAGCTGCTCCACCAGGGCGTCGTGCTCGCGGCGGGCCGCCGCGAGGTCGGGGCGCGAGGTGTAGTGCCAGCGCTCCGGATCGGCGTCGCCGAACGCCTCGTCCGGCCGGCGGACGAGCACCCGCCGTAGCGGCGCGACCATGCTCTGGCAGCCATAGTTCGAACTCAAATCAGCTCCTCTTCGTCCGCCGTCTCGTAGATCCGACCCTCGATCAGGGTGCGGAAGCCGCGCAGCCGGTGGCGAGTGCTGCGGCTCTCCTCGCGCTGCCCCTCGGCCCACGGGTGGGCGCCGGCGAACTCGAGGTTGAGGCGCGCGCAGTGCTCCGCCGCCTCCCCCCCGGAGATGGCGATCAGGGTGGCGGCGCTCGCCTCGCCGCGGGCGTTCTTGAACCCCCAGTCGTAGAGCTCGATGCCGATCTCGGCGAGGGCGATGCAGTGCTGGGCGATCTCGAGCGGGATCTCGGTCGCCCGCTTCAGGGCCTCCTCGGTGCGCGCCTCCCAGTAGCGGTCGAAGGCGGCGGCGTCCTCGTCCATGGCGTCGCGCAGGAGGCGGGCCCGGGAGCGCGCCTGTTCGAGCAGCGTCTCGGCCCGCTCGTGGAACGAGGTCTGAGCCTCGCTCTCCGTCTTGTGATTCGTGGCGCGCAGGGTGTGGCGGGCCACGGTCGCGAGGAGGCTCCCGGCGAGCGCTCCGGCGAGCGCCGCGGCGGTGCCGGCGCCGGGGGTGTTCCTGCCGTCGGCGAAGAGGTCCAGCATCTCCTGCACGGGGCGGTCCAGAAAGGTGGCGGTGGCGTTCTCGGGTGGCATGGTCATCCGTTCAGTGTTGGGCCGCGACGGGAGTCAAACCGTTAACCCTTCTCTCCCAGCGGAGTTGTATATGCGGTCGCGAGAAGCTTATCAGGGAGATCCGATGAAACCGAGACCGCGCATGTTTCCCCTCGTCGTCCTCCTCCTGGCCCTGGCGCCGCCGGCGCTGCAGGCGCCGCCTGCGAACGGCGCGAGCGCCCTCCCCGCCTCCCTCGACGAGCTCTTCTCCCGCTTCGAGGCCTATGGCTTCTCGGGCGCCGTGCTGGTGGCCCGGCACGGCGAGATCCTGCTGCGGAAAGGATACGGGCTGGCGGACCGCGACAGCGGGGCGCGGGTTTCGCCGGAGACGGTCTTCGACGTAGGATCGATCACCAAGCAGCTCACCGCCGCCGCCATCCTGCGCCTGGAGATGGAAGGGAAGCTCAGCACCGGAGGCCCCTTGGGCCGGTTCCTCCCCAGGATCGCGCAGAGCGTGGGCGGCGAGCTGCCGGCGGCCGGGATCCGTCCCGATCTGGCGGCGATCACCCTCCACCAGATGCTCTCCCACACGGCGGGGATCGACGACTTCCATCCCGACCAGTTCCCGTCCTGGAAGGAGTATTTCGAGGCATTCCTGAAGCGCCCCCTGCTCTCCCCGCCGGGGACGGCGTTCAGCTACAGCAACCCCGGCTACGACCTGCTGGGGAAGGTGATCGAGGCCGCCTGCGCTCCCGATTCGCCGGCGAGGGCGCGGAGGAGCGCCCCTCGCCACCGCGACGCTGCTGGCCCTCGCCGCCGTGCCCATGGCCGCGCTGCTCGCTCTCTTCTGGAACGCGAGGAAGACCGCCTGAAGGCCTCTTCCCGCGTCAGACGTGGTCAGACCAACAGGCAGCGCTGGTAGGCCACGGCCGTCTGCTCGGCGGTGGCGGCCCAGGAAAAACGTCGCAGCCTCTCCGCCCCGCGTTCGATCAGGGCCCGGCGCACCTCGCCGTCCGACACGATCGTCCCCAGCGCCCGTTCGATCGACCCCACGTCGGACGGATCGAAGTACAGGCCGGCATCGCCCGCGATCTCCGGAAAACAGCTCGCATCGCTGAGCGCCACCGGGCAGCCGGCGGCGAAGGCCTCGAGGATGGGCAGCCCGAACCCCTCGTAGAGCGACGGATAGACGAACGCCGCGGCCCGCCGGTAGAGGAACGCCAGCTGCCCGTCCGTCGCCGGCAGGCTTCGAGCGCTCCGCGAGACCGCGGCCGGCGATCCGCGCGTTCTCCTCCGCGGTGAAGCCCTCCCCCACGCAGACGAGATGCAGCTCGGGGCGGCCGCGGCGAGGGCGGCGAAGGCGGCGAGGAGGTTCGCGAAGTTCTTGTAGCGCCGGTCCCGCCCTCCGACACAGAGCAGGAAGCTGGCGGGGACCGGCACCGCCTCGCTCTCGGCGTCGAGGGAATTGGCGAGATGGATGACGTCGATCTTCGCCGGATCGACGTCCAGGTAGCGCACGATGTCGGCGCGCGTGGTGGCCGAGGGGGCGAGGATCCGCGCCGCCGCGCCGGCGAGGAGCGCCTTGTGCTCGCGGGTCCTGTCGTGCGGGCTGAAATGCTCCGGATAGATCTCGTGGATCATGTCGCAGATGGTCAGCACGAACGGTTTCCCTCGCAGGTGGTCGAGGAAGTACGGATCGTAGTAGGTGGGATGGAAGACGTCGAACCCCTGGCGGTGAGCTCGCGATGCTCGCCCGCTCGTTGAGCCTGCATCTCGCCTTGCGCAGGGTGCTCGCCACCAGCTTGCGGGCGCGGCTGCAAGGCCCCGGCGCGGCGCGGCGGGGACGCTCCGCGGGGCGGAAGTATTCGTTGTCGGTGTGGACCGGAGGAAACCTCACCTCCGCAAGCCGCCTGCTCCGATCGCCCCGCGCAGCGCGTGGAAATAGCGCGACACGCCCCCCGGACCTGGGCGTCCAGGATCTGGTGGTCGAGGAGGACGCGCATGATGGTCTGGCCGCTCGGCAGGGATCAGGCCGGCGCCAGCTTGTCGATCTCGGCGAGGTCGGCCGGGGTGAGCCGCCAGCCCGCGGCCTGGCGTTGGCGCGAACCTGCTCGGGCGAGGTCGCACCGGCGATGACCGACGCGACCGGCGGGTGGCTGCGCAGCCAGGACATCGCGAGCTCGAGCAGCGAGTGGCCGCGGGATGCGGCGAACCGGATCAGCTCCTCGGCGATGTCGAGGTTCGTCGTTCAGGAACGCGCCGCCGCCCTCTTCGCCAGCCGGCTGCTCTCCGGCAGCGGCTGGCCGCGGCGGTACTTGCCGGTCAGCAGGCCGCTGGCGAGCGGAAAGAACGGGAGGAACGCGAGCCCCAGCCGCGCGCACTCCGGCAGCACCTCGCGCTTCGGGCTCGCGGTGCAGCAGGCTGTATTCGTTCTGCACGCTGACGAAGCGCGCGCCGCCGCTCGTCTCGCGCCGCCGCCTTCGCCTCGCGCAGCTGCGCCGCGGAGAAGTTCGAGCAGCCGATCTCGCGCACCTTTCCGCTCGTCACCAGCTCGTCGAGCGCGCCGAGGGTGTCGGCGATCGGCACCTCGGGGTCGGGCTGGTGCAGCTGGTAGAGGTCGATGCGGTCCGTCCGCAGGCGGCGCAGGCTGTCCTCGAGGCGCGGCGGACGTAGGCGGGCTTCGCCCCCTGGCGCGCGTCGTCCACCTTCATGCCGAACTTCGTGGCGAGCACGACCCGGTCGCGCCGCGCGCCGAGCGCGCGGCCGAGAAACTCCTCGCTCTTGGTGCCGCCGTAGATGTCGGCGGTGTCGAAGAACTTGATGCCGGCGTCGAGCGCCGCATCGACGACGGCACCGTGCGCGCCGTAGTCGATCCGCCAGCCGAAATTGTTGCAGCCGAGACCGACGACCGAGACCTCGAGCGAACCGATCCTGCGGGTTTCCATGCCTCTCCCTCCGCGGCAGCGGCATGCAAGCGCCGGGCCGTTAAGCCCTTCCTAGTCCCGTTTCGTCTTGGATAGTACCTCGGAGCCGGGATTGAAGGTGAGATTTTTCGGCTTTGCAGCGAGCGCGAGCGGAAAGCTCGCCTCCGGCTCGTCGACCATCACCCGGCGGCGCTCGCTGCGGCCGTCCGGATATTCGATGACGGGGACGGACATCCGGAAGCCGGCGGGACGTCGCTCTGGCGGACCTCGAGGTGGCGACGTACTTGCCGGCGGCTCCGGCGCCGCCGCCACCGTGTAGCTCCAGCGGTAGCTGGGATCCCATCCCCTCCACCCACTCGTCGAAGAACCACGTCCAGTCCCCCGGGGCGTGTCGGCGAGGACGGCCGCGAAGTCGCCGGTCGACGCCGCCTGGCCGCGGTAGGTGTGCAGGAATCGCGCAGCACGTCGCGGAAGACCTGGTCGGACCCGTCCTCCGTCGCGCAGCATCCCACGCAGCATGTGGAGGACCAGCGCCCCCTTGCCGTAGACCTGCGAGCCGTAGGCGGTCGGCACCTCGCCGGTGTCCGCCCGGTAGCCGTGGCCGATCGGCCGGTGTGGTCGCCCGGCACGGTTGACCAGGTTGACCCCCATGCGGGTGAATTTGCTGAACCCCGACTTGATCGAGCCGTTCTTGCTCGTCGTTGTAGGCATGGATGATCTCGTCGAGGAGCGCCGGGCCGTCCTTCATCGTCGCCTCGACGTACATCATCCCCGAGTACTCGGCGAACGCCTCCCCCAGCCAGGCGTCGCGGTAGCTCGCCGCGCCCACCATCACCCCCCAGAACTGGTGCGCCGCCTCGTGGGCCCGGAACAATTCGCCGATCCCCGGCCCCAGGAGGTCGAAGCTGCGGTGCGCGAGCTGGATGAAGCCGTCGAACGCCTGGCCATGGCCGGCGTTGATGCTCGACACGTAGATCGGCGTCGGCGGCAGCTTCTGGTCGAAGAGCTGCTGATAGAACGCCAGGCTGCCGCTGACGTCCGCCCCCACGTCGCGGAAGCGGAAGCCGCTCGCCAGCGGCGCCTTCGAGCCGAAGCAGATGACGTCCGGCACCCCCTCGCGGGTGACCCGCTCCTCGTGGAGGTAGTCGGCGTAGGTGAAGGTCAGCATCTTGATCGGGTGGTCGGCGATCCAGACGGTGGTGACGGTTTTTCCATCCGTCTTCCCCGCCGCCTCGTCCAGCCGGCCGTTGGCGCGCACCTCGAACTTCTTGCGCGAGGTCACCTCCAGGCGGGCGGTGTGGGAGTCGAGCAGGAACGTCTCGTCCCCCTCGCCGTCCGGGTACCAGTCACGCCCCGGCGCGTAGTTGAGGATGTCGAGCTCGTACTCGAGGTCGAGCCGCCGCTCCACCCCCTTGGCGAGCGGCGAATCGAGGAGCACCACCAGCGACACGTCGTAGAGGCGGTCGTCGAGGGTCGAGCGGCGCGCCCCGAGGTGGTCGCGCAGGTACGGCAGCGGCTTCCCCCCCTCGGAGACCGCGGTGATCTTGGCAAAGCTCTTCAGGTAGAGATGCACGGCGCGCGCGCCGTCCTTCAGCGGCAGCAGCCGGACCCCCACCTTGAATTTCCCCTTCATCCAGTCCTTGTCGCGCCCCCCCTCGGTAATGTCGGCGGCGATGTCGAAGTGCTCGATATCGATCGCCGGCCGGTAGCGGCTGGTCAGCCGCCCCGCTCGTCGCGCTCCTCCGGCCGGTCGAGGCTGACCCAGATCTCGGTCATCGGGTGCTGGGTGTTGAAGCTCTCGAGGTGGATCTCCTCCAGGCGCTGGGCGTCGTAGTCGAAGGTCAGCCACCCGAAGCCTTCCGTCTTCATGTCCACCCGCAGATAGCGGTCCCCCGGCGTGGCGAGCGCCTCGACGACCCGCGAGTCGGCGTCGAACCCGCGCTGCGTCAGCCACTGCTCGTGGCGCTCGCGGGCCAGCTTGTTGACCGCGAACCCCCGCCGGCCGGAGACGCTCCCGGAGCGAAAGGCATGTCCCCCGCGAAACCGGACGTCCGCAGCACCAGCGACGTGAACGGCTGGTCGATCCCCGCCAGCTCCGGCTTGCGAGCGAACCGCCGCAGCTGCGCCAGCTCCCGCCCATCCGGCACCGCCATCGCGAACCGCCCCTTCCCCTCGAACACCAGCCCCGTTACCACCCCCCCCGCCGTGGGCTCCGCGAACCAGATCCGCCCCGACTCGAAGCTCCACGTCTGCCCCTCCACAATCCAGTGCAGCCCCCCCGCCGGCACCGTCACCGGATCGCGCCGGTACTGCCAGCGCTGAGGCGGTCGTAGTCGTCGCGCAGCGATTGGGCGGTCTGGCCGGCGGCGGGGAGGGCGAGGGAAAGCGCAAGGAGGGACGGGAGGAGGAGCGCGCGTTGGAGATGCATCGCGGGAAGTGTAGTGGATCGGCAGGAGAAGGCCGGACCGCAGGCGCCCCTTGACACCCGCTCGGGCATGAGAAGATCATCGGATCATGGAGCAGAAGGTCAGCGCAGTCCTCGAAGAGTCCCTCCTCCGCCGCGCCAGGAGGGAATCCCTGCGGCAGGGCAAACCTCTGAGCTCTCTCCTGGGAGAAGCTCTCGAGCTCTATCTCGACACCAAGGCCGCCCCCTCGCCGCGAGAGGGGACCGTTGCGCGGAGTTGGGGAGCGATGAAAGTGGAGCGGGGGATGCTCGAGACCTTGCTGAGTCCGAGGATGACTTCCTCGACGCTTGATGAGATCGAAGACGGAGCCTCCGTCTTCATCGATGCCAATATCTTCATTTATCACTTCACTGCAACATCCCTCGCCTGCCGCCGGCTTCTGGAGAGCTGTGAAGGTGGTCGCCTCACCGGCTTCACGTCCGTTACGGCCCTCGCCGAGGTGGGCCACCGGTTGATGACGCTCGAAGCCGTGGCGAAGGGCCTGGTCTCGTCCGGCAACGTCGTCCGCAAGCTACGGGACAAGCCCGAAGTCATCAAACAGCTTCATGACTATCAGGACCAGCTCGACCAGATCTCCGGAATGGGGATGACGATTTTCCCTCTCGACGGTGAGATCTTGACGATCGCCAACGGCCTTCGACGCCCGGGACGGCCTCCTCCTCAACGACTCGGTGCTGGCTGCCACGGCGATCTACTGGCTGATCCCGATCTTTGCCTCCGCCGATCGTGACTTCGAAAGGGTCCCGGAGCTACGGCTTTTCTGTCCCTCGGATCTCTGATTCTCGGTGCTTGGAAGCGCCCCTCTTTTACACCAAATTCGCAGGGGATACCCTTTCGGCGATCAAGATCTCAACGTAGGGGCGGGGACGAGCCCCGCCCCTACGTCAGGACTTTGGAGCAGACCACGGCGTAGAACCGGAACCTCCCCTTCACCCGTAGAAGACCGCGAAGGGAGAACCAACGCATGTCCGACTGGGAACCTATGACGCTCGACCCACACACCCTGCTCGACGCCCGGTCGCAGCTCCGCTCGGCGGCCCAGGTGGCCGCGGCGGTCGGCAAGCAGCTGCTTCCCCATCAGCCGGACTTCAGCGAGCAGAGCCTCGAATGGCTCAACGGCCCGCGGGTGCTGGCCCAGGGAGCTGGTCGCCGGCCCCCAACCCTTCCGCTCCGCGATCCGCCCCTCCCCGCCGGCGCTCCTGCTGCTCGGCCCGGCGGACGAGGTCCTGCGCGAGCTGCCGCTCGCCGGCCGCACGCTCGAGGATGCCTACGACTGGATGCGCCGTGAGGTCGAGGCGCTCCTCGGCCGGCCGCTCGCCGAGCCGCTGGCGCGCTCGGAGGGTCTCCCCGACCATCCCGTCGCCCACGGCGCGCCGTTCGCCTTTCCAGACTCCGAGGCTCCCGCCGAGATGGCCCGCTACTTCGCGGACTCCTATCTCCTGTTGAAAGACCTGATGGCGCGCCAGCCCGGCAGCTCCCACGTGCGCTGCTGGCCGCACCACTCGATTGCGCCATCCTGATCCAGCTCGACGAAGACGACTCCCGCCCGGCCGACCCCCAGCGCGCCCGCTCGCTCGGCGTCGGCCTGAAAACCGGGGACGACGCCATCCCGCGCCCCTATTTCTACCTCTTCCCTGGCCGCGGCCGTCGCGATCCGCCGAGGATTTGCCGGCGCTCGACGGCGGCGGCTGGCACCGGAGGGGTGGCTCGGCGCATGCTCGACTCGACGGAGTTCGCCGTCACCGCCGATCAGCAACAGCGCTGCGAACGCTTCCTGAATTCGGCGGTCGCCGCCTGCCATGAGCTTCTGGAGGAGCCCCGATGAGCGACGAAGCGCGCTGGTTCGACCTCGGTCCGATCGCGGAGCTGGCCAGCACCACCTGCGGCAGGTCGCCGTGGGGCGCACGAAGATCGCGCTCTCCTACCAGGACGGCCGCTTCGGGGCGATCTCCGGCGCCTGCAACCACGTCGGCGGTCCGTTCGGCGAAGGCAGGATCGACGGCGACTATGTCATCTGCCCCTGGCATTTCTGGAAGTTCCACTGCCGCACCGGCGAGGGAGAACCCCGCTGAGAGGCCGGCCGGGTGCCGAGCGACGAACTCAATCAGGAGGACGGCACCTCTTCGTCAATCTGTCCGTCGCCCGCCGCCGCAAGCAGCCGCACGCGTCGCGCCCCCTCGCCCGCACGTCCGGCGCGAGCCGGGGCCGGTTCGCGTGGTGGGCTTTCGACCACGGTGATGGACCCCGCATTCCCCCGGCACACCACCTCCGAGGTGCTGCTGGAGACGGCGCTCGCGGGCGGCCGCCGCCGGCGGCGAGACGCGATGCCTGCGACTCTCGGCCCTCCTTTCCGCGCACTGCGAAGGGTATTACTCGAAGAGCGCGCACGCCTGCACCTGGCCCTGCTCGATCACGCAGATGGATCCGCCGACCAGCTGGATCAGGTCTACGAGGCCATCGTGCATTGGGCGGACGCGATCCTCGTCGCGACGCCGATCCGCTGGGGTCGGCCAGCTCGCTCTACTACAAGATGGTCGAGCGGATGAACTGCATTCAGAACCAGGAGACGATCGCAACAAGGTGCTGATGCAGAATAAGGTGGCCGCGTTCATCATCACCGGCGGCCAGGACAACGTGCAGGCGGTCGCGGGACAGATGCTGGGCTTCTTCGCCGAACTCGGCTGCCTGTTTCCGCAGTTCCCCTACATCGCCCACTCCCGCGGATGGACGGCCGAGGATATGGAGAGGAACATCCGCTACGTCGAGCAGAGCGACTCCCTCCACCAGGCCGCCCGCGAGCTCGCCGCCCGCTCGGTGACCATGGCGAAGGTCCTACCTGGCGACCGAGATCGAGCCCGAGAAGGTCTCCCGCGGCGGCCGCAAGGGAAGCCAGCCTATGGTTCCCGAGTCGCCGGCGGATCAGGCGGTGAGGATGGAGGTTGAGGAGGAGGGGTGAGAGGGGGGCTGGACTCACCTCAACTCTGGCCCTCGGAGCGACTCACGCAGGTCGGCCACGGCGGGGTGCTGGTGTGGGATGCCGTACACGGCGAGGATCAGATCGAAGGCCGTCGCGAAGTAGGCGTCGTCCTTCCGGAAGTCACCGGTGCCCTTCGTCCACGCGGCAGGGGTGGAAGAGGCCTCGGATTCGTCGCCCGCGAGCAGGGCCAGCAGCACCGTTCGCTTCTGATCCTCGGTCGCCAGCAGACGGATGCCGGCGAGCTCCCATTCCGCTGCGACCACGCTGCCCCGAGAAGATGCCACGTTCTTCGCCTTCTGCCGGTAGAGGGGAGTTCCGATCACTATGACCTGCTCGCATTCTTCGATCCGTTCCACGAAGTGCAGAAGGCTGGATCCGATCCGGGTTTCCCAACGGTCCAACACCACGACGATCCCCGCCTTCTGCAAATCCGTCGCGAGCTGCTTCTCCACCCACCGTTCGTGCTCGGGCTCTCCCCAGGCGTAGGAGATGAAGGCCTCGGGCAGCGTGATCTTCTGCTTGGCCACGTAGGCCCGCAAGCTGAAGACGGCTTGCTCGAAGCGGGTCCGCTGCTCCCGCCGCACGGCGTTGGGGGTCTTGCACCTGAGTGTTCTCTTCCCGGGTCAACTGGATCGGCTCGGCCATTTTAGGCAACTTCAGCATCTCGCCGCACTTAGGGCAGAAAGCGGTTTCTTCCCCGTCCTGTAACGCTTCGCGAAGGTTTTCCGGCTCGATTCTAAGCGGATTCATCGTATCCTGCAACGCACAGGCTGATCTCTCAGCACCGTCAGGTTCCGCCGCGCAAAGAAGTTGTCGAACAATCCTTGGAAGAGGTACGTACCGGCGCGCCGACCTTCGGCCCGAAGCTGAGCACGAAGCTCAACTCGGCGTCGGGATCGGCTTCCTGCCGGAAGCCGCACAGCAGCCCGTCGCCGACCTCATAGCGCGCGTTGTTCTGCCACTGGTCTGTCCGGGTGAAGTCGTTGGTATAGCCCAGGAGCACCACCAGCGAGGCGAAGATGTTTTCGGTCGCGCAGCCCACGGTATAGGCGATGTCGTCCTCAGTCTTCGTCTCCTGGCGGCTTCTTCAGATTGATCAGCTCGGGGAAGACGAGATAGGTCTCCAGGCGGAGCGGATCGGTTTCGCGGAAGCAGACGTTGTGCTCCAGGAACAACAGCGCCGCCGAGTCGAGAAGAACGTCCCGCTCTCCTCGGGTAAGTCCCTCAGCTCGGGAAATTGTAGCCGCCGGCCAGGAGCCGTTCTCCTCCAACGCACCCAGACCCTTCGGATTCCGCCGCGCCTCTAGCACGACCGACGAAGCCAGGTTGTTGAGCCGTTCCGGCTGGAGCAGGACGCGCAGCTCGCCTTTCGAGGTCCGCAGGCGTTTCACATAGCCATAGTTTTCCAGGTGGCCCACGGCGGTCAGCATCTCAGCGTCGGTGAAACCCCAGCCGGCGTCAGTGGCCTCCAGCCGGGCGCGGAGATCCTGGGGCGTGACAATGGCTTGGCCAGCCGATTCGTCTTCCTTGAGGCCGAGGACGTAGTCCTTGATCCGCTTGAAGGTCGCGGTGGTGACCGTCGCAGGCTTGTCCTCCCAGGGGATCAGAGACTTCATGCGCTCGACCAGCTCCGCGAGGCCCAAGCCCGTGAGGGCGCTCGTCGTGATCGGCCCCACGATGCCGTTCTTCTCGCAGAACGCGGTCAGCTCCTCCGGCGTCAGCGAACAGACACCGCGATCCGTCTGAGCGGCCACGAGGATGATGGGGCAAGCGCCTTGCCCCGTCCGGAGTTGCTCGAGCCAGAAGCCCACTCCGTGCAGCGGGTCGCGGAGGTCCGAAGCGTCGAACAACACCAGCGCAAGATCGGCATTGTCCACAAAGAGCGCATGGACCAGCCGGTAGTCGGGCTGGCCCGCAAAGTCCCAGAGGATCGCCTCACAATCCGTCCCATCCGCACGGCGCTTCCCGAATTCGGGAAACACCCAGAACTGCTGCCCGTGGGTCGAAGCCTGCTCTTTGAAGACGCCATGGATCAGGCGATAGCCCAGTGCTGATTTGCCAACGCTGTGGTCGCCTACCAGCACGATCTTGCCGGTCGTGTGATGGACTGCGCGCGCGGCAGTCGCCGCTCCTGCGCGCTGGCCAAACAACACGTCAAAGTCCAGCGAGTAGAAGAGAATAAGCCGGGATCGCTCGTCTTCCGGCATGTCCGGCTCCGAGCCGGTGGCGGCCAACAGAGGTAGAGTGGGATGAAAGGCGAGCGCGGGACTCCAAACTTTCGTGCTTGTCGGCTTAGGGATGATCGCAACCGTTTCCCACGTCTCGCAGCTCCACAGGCGGATTGAGTGATCATCGCTCTTCGAAGCCAGCAGCCTCCCATCTGGGGAGAAGGTGACGATTTCAATATCCCCGGTGTGCCCTTCGAGTGTTCGAAGCAGCTTGCCGCTTCGAACCTCCCAGAGCTTAAGCGTATTGTCACGGCTCCCGCTGGCCAGCATCCGGCCCTGCGGATCAAACGCAACACTATATATCCTGCTTTGGTGCCCTACGAGCGTTCGGAGCAACTTGCCGCTTGGCGCATCCCAGAGCTTCACCGTCTCGTCACGGCTCCCGCTGGCCAGGGTCTCACCCTGCGGGTTAAACGCCACACTCAGGACCGTGTCCGAGTGCCCTTGGAGAGTGCGGGGAAAAATGCCGCCCCCCCAGAGTTTCACCGTCTTGTCAGAACCCCCGCTAGCTAGTGTCTCGCTATTCGGATCAAAGAACACGCTATAGACCTCGGCCATGTGCCCTGTGAGCGTATGAAGTAGCTCGCCGCTGCGCACCTCCCAGAGTTTTACCGTGGTGTCGACACTCCCGCTCGCTAGCGTCTCGCCCTGCGGATCAAAGGCTACGCTGCAGACCCCGCTCCGATGTCCTTCGAGCATACGGAGCAGTCTGCCACTTCGCACTTCCCACAGCTTCACAGTCTCGTCACGACTCCCACTGGCGAGGGTTTCACCCTGCGGATCAAACGCCATGCTCAGGACCATGTCCGGATGCCCTTCGAGCGTGCGGATCAGCTTCACGCCCGGCGGCAGTTCCGGCCGCAGAGCTTCGTTCGGTCGATGCTCCTGATGTTTCTCGTTAGCCATAGGACCAAGATATTCTATGCCGCAGAGAGCAGCAAATCAGGCGGACGAAGGACGGCGCACCGGCCAAGAAAATCCTCTGGCGGAGGCGGTAGAGACGGGCCAGGTCGTAACGAGAACCTCCCCGAGGCCACGGGGACGGCGGTCCGTGCCTCGACGCAAGCCCGCAGGGCGGCCTTCCTGTAGCCCAGGGTGGCAACCCTGGGAACGTCGGCGCACCCACCTTCCTTTTTCGCGGCGTGCCCGCCAAACCTGCGCCATGCTCCGCCAACCCACGACAAACCAGATCGACCTCATACCACCGCAGGCCGATCCACACGACCTCACGCCAATCCACGCCAACCTCACGCCAACCCGCGGCGCGCCCCGCCAAACCCGCGCCGTGCCCCGCCAACCCACGCCGTGCAACGCCAACCCACGACAACCCAGATCAACCTCACCACCCATGGCCGACCCAAGCCAACCCAGATGGCCTCACGCCAGTCCAGGCCAAACCCCCACCCCCCCGCCCACCCAGGGTTGGCACCCTGGGCTACAAGAAGGCCGCCCTACGGGCTGGCGTCGAGGCAATGGAGAGGGTTGTCTATATGAGGATGGATTGAAACCCCCGCCCGGGTGGGGCGGCCGAGCTCCGGTAACCGGACAAGGAAGCGTGCCGGACTCCGGAACGCCCCCTCCTGGCCTCCCCCGAGTACAGGGGAGGAAAAAGGCTCCCGGGATCGGTGAGCTCGCGAGTCCGGCCGGCCCCCGCCCGGGCGGGGACGAGCCCCGCCCCTACGTTTGGCTACTGTGAGCTTTCAGGAGATGAGTGCGGGCTCGACCAGACTAAAAGGGCGTCCAACTCCAAGAAACCGGTTTTTAGAGCCTCTCTGTCAATTTTTAGTCCAAAAAATTGGATTTCTGACCCTAAATTCTATTTTTAGAGCCTGATTTCGATTTTTTGACTCAAGCCCTCAATTTTTAGACTCTAAAAATTGAGGCACTAGACCAAATTTGAATTTTTTACACCAAAAAATCATCATCTGACTCTAAAAACCCGATTTAGCCTCAAAAACGGCCCGGGAGCCCAATCCAGGACGCCGCGGCGAGTTCAACGGGCTCCCGGGACGAACGGCGGCGATTCAGGGGCGGCGGCCGGCGTTTGGGCCGCAAACCTCGGGGTGTACTAAGATCCCGGGCCGATGAAGGCTCCCAAGTCGCGCTCCACCTCTGAGGCCGCGGCCGGCCGGTCGCGGTCGCCGTTGCTGCTGTTCACCGTCTTCCTGACCGGCTTGGTGGCGTTCGCCGGCGGGTGCGTCGGGCTGCGCAAGCTCGCGCTCCTCTTCGGCGCGACCGCAGGCGTTCTCGCCACGGCTTTGGCTCTGCTCCTGCTCGGCCTCGCCCTCGGCGCCCTCTTCGGCGGCCGGGTGGCGGACCGCAGCGAGCGGCCGTGGCGGCTGCTCGCCCTGCTCGAGATCGGGCTTGGGGCCTATGCCCTGATCTCCCTTCCGATCCTCGACCTCGGGCACCGGCTGTTCCTGGCGCTCGTCCCTAGCGATCCGACGCCGGCGGGGGCGGCTCTCCTGCGGGTGCCGGTGCTGCTGGCGGTGACGATCGTGCCGGCGCTGCTGACCGGCGCCGTCTTCCCGCTCGCCGTGCGCCTCGGGCGGTCGCCTGCCTCCCTCGGCCGCGACCTGGCGCGGATCTACGGGCTCGGCGCGCTCGGCGCCGCCGGGGGAGCGCTGCTCGCCGGCTTCTCCCTGATTCCGGAGCTCGGGCTGGCGGCGGCGAGCTGGCTGCTCGGTGCCGCGGCGGTGGCGATGGGCCTGGTGATTCTGAGCGCGAAGAGCCGCGAGATGCGGCGCGCGCCGGCGGCTCCCGAGGCCGCGGCGACCCCCGCAGAGACCGCCCCCACTCCGGCGACCGGGGCGGGGGCGCTCGGCGCACTCCTCATTACCTTCCCCGCGGGCGCCGCGGCGCTCCTGCTGGCGACCGGGTGGGGGCGCTTCTTCGCGCTGCTCAGCGGCACGCAGATCTCCTCCACCCTCGCAGTGGCCGCCGCCGGGCTGGCGGGGATCGGCGTGGGGAGCCTGCTGATGGGACGCTTCGTCGAGCGCGTGCGCGATCCGTTCGCCGTCATCGCCTACCTCTACGGCGCGCTCGCCGTCGGCGGCATGCTGGTTTTCCGCACCGAGGGGGCGTTCACCCGCAGCTACTTCGCCCTCTTTCACCGGACAGCCGGCTTCGGCGACTTCCAGTTCGAGATCGGGCTCGTCGTGCTGCTGATCGTCGCTCCGGCGACCTTGATTCTCGGCGCCAGCCTGCCGCTCGTGGCGCGCACCGCCTTGCGGGGGGGAACGCGGGAGACGGCGGAGCTCGGGGCGTGGGCCGGGCGCAGCTTCTTCGCCCTCGCTCTGGGCGCGGCGCTCGGGGCGCTCGGGGGGCGGCTGGTGCTGCTGCCGGTGTGGGGGTTCGAGGGGCTGCTGGTGGCGACGCTCGCCGTCTACGTGGCGGCCACGATGCTCTTCCTGGCGCTGTCGCCGAGCCCGCGGCGGTGGCTGCACACGGCGGCGTGCGCGGTGCTGCTGGCCCTGGCGCTGGTGCTGTCGCCGGCTTTGCTGCCGTTCGAGATGCCTCGCGAGTCGCTCTCCTACCACGGGCTGCGCGCGGGGGGGTTGGCGGCGTACGCGCGGGAGTCGCGGAGCCTGGCGCTGGTCGACCGCCGGCAGGGGATGTATGGCGAGGTCGACGTCGCCCGCGTCGGGGCCAAGCTGCTGCTCCTGGTCAACGGCAAGACGGCGGCGGGGACCTCGATCGCGGACAGCCGGACGGCGGTGCTGCTCGGCCATCTGCCGATGCTCTTCCATCCCCACCCGCGGCGGGTGCTGCTGCTGGGCCTCGGCGGCGGCTTCCCGCTGCGCGCCGCGGTCCACCATCCCGAGCCCGAGCGGATCACCGTCGCCGAGGCCGATCCTTTGATCGTGGAGGCGGCGCGGGGGTGGTTCGCCCCGGCCAACGGCCACGCGCTCGACGACCCGCGGGTGCGGGTGGTGACCGCCGACGGGCGCGGCTTCCTCGACACCTCGCGGGAGCGCTTCGACGTCGTCATCGCCGCGTCGCCGAGCCCGTGGACGGCCGGCGCGGCGGGGCTGTTCACCCTCGAGCACTACCGGGCGGTGGCCGCCCATCTGACGGCGAACGGCATCTTCGGCCAGACGGTGCCGCTCGACGAGATGAAGCGGGACGACTTCCACACCTGGCTGCACACGGTCACCACCGTCTTCCCCAACATCACCTTCTGGCAGTCGGGAGCGGACGTGATCCTGCTCGCCTCGCCGCAGCCGTTCCTGATCGAGCTCCAACCGACGGTCGCGCGGCTGCGCAGCTCGGCGCTGGCGCAGGACTTCTCGACCCTCGGCCTCTCCATGCGCGGCGTGGTCGACTTCCTCAACGCCCCCGCCGTCCGCCCCGACCAGGTCGCCGCGTTCCTGGGGAACGTCGAGACCCTCAACACCGACGACCGGCCGGTCCTCGAGCCGGCGACGGCGCGCAACCTGTTCGAGCTGGCGAAGAGGAAGTGAATGAGCCGGAGGTGAGCCGGGCGGGTTGAGCCGAAGCAGAATGTGAAACGATTCCTCTTCAAGCGTCATACAGCAAGAGGAGCTTTCATGAGGAAACTTTCCGGTTTCGCCGTCCTGCTCGGCGCTCTTGCCCTTCTCCACCTGCCCGTTGCGGAGGCGCAGACCGCCTCCCTGGTGGCGGACATCAATCCGTCCCTCAATGCGGTGACCGCCGGCTCGAATCCCAGCCAGCTCGCGGCCTGGGGAGGGAAAGTGCTGTTCTCCGCCGGGACGCGCAACGCCGGCTCCGAGCTCTGGGTCACCGACGGCACCGGCGCGGGGACGCGGATGCTCACGGACGCCTGCCCGGGGCGGTGCAGCTCGACGGTGACGATGCTCGCCAGCCTCAAGGGCGGCGTGATTTTCTCGCTCGGGATCAACCTCTGGCGATCGGACGGCACCCCCACCGGCACCGTCCCCCTAGTGATCGGCGGCGAGCCGCTCACTCTCGCTTCCGGAATCCCCACGAGCGCCCGGGATTTCGCCGTCCAGTCCCAGTACGTCTACTTCCCCGCCTGCACCCCGTCCCGCAGTTGCGGCGGCTGGCGTAGCGACGGCACGCTGGCCGGCACCGAGGCGATCATCCCCCTCCAGTCGTCAGCCCTGCCGCCGGTCTTCCGGGCCGCCGGCAACCGGGTCTTCTTGACCTCCTTCGAGGTGGGCGGCGGCTCGGTCCTCTGGACGGTGCAGGGGACGGGCCGCCCGGTCCGGGTGAAGGTCTTCCCCGTGGGTACCCTGCTCGCCCTCGCCACGGCCGGAAACCAGGCCTTCTTCTTCGACGGCAGCGAGCTCTGGGGGAGCGACGGCACCCCGGCGGGCACGCGGAGGCTCCACACCTTCCGCTCGCTCCGCCCGACAGGCCCCTGGATCAAGCCTGCCGCCGGCCGGATCTACCTGCTGGCCGACGACGACGGGACCAACGGGCAGCAGATCTGGCAGAGCGACGGCACCCCGGAAGGGACCCGGAGGATGACCGACTTCGGCGCCACGGCGCGGCTGGACAACCTCGAGCCCGGCGCCGTCGACGCGGTGGGCGACCGCCTCGTCTTCCTCGCCTCGGATGGCACCACGTCCAGGGCCTGGACGGTCTCGCCGGCGACGGCTCCGGCGGCGGTCGACCTCTGCGGTTCCCGCTGCTCGCTGACTTACGACTCCAAGACCCTCACGCCGGTCGGCGGGCGCCTCCTGTTGGTGGCCGCCGACGAACCACTCGGCCCGGAGGCGGCATGGGCGACCGACGGCACCCCGGCCGGCACCGTCTCCCTGGTCGGCTCCTGTACCGGGTCGTGCAGCGGGGCGACGAGCGTGATCTACCCAGGCTCCGGAGCGGTCTTCTTCCAGGCATTTGCCTCCCTCTGGCGCACCGACGGCACGGCCGCCGGGACCCGGCGTTACACCGACGGGACGTTCGCCATCTCGCCGGAGCCCACCGACCTCGTCGCGGTCGGCGACCGGGTCTTCTTCTCCGCCGGCACCCTCGACTCCGGCGCCGCGATCGACTACGACGGGGAGCTGTGGACGAGCGACGGGACCCCCGGCGGCACGCGGATCGTGACCGACGTCGAGAACGGCGCCGAGAGCTCCTTCCCCACGAGCTTCGTCGCGCTCGGCGACGACGTCTTCTTCTTCGCCTGCGCGCAGACCCGGTTCGGCGGCCAGGAGCTCTGGCGCGGCACGGCGGCCGGCGCGGAGCCGCTCACCACCGACTCCGCCGCCAGCTGCGACTCGACGAGTGCCAGCGAACAGGTGGTGCGGGCGGGCCAGCACCTCTTCTTCTGGCGAGCGGTCCAGGACAACTACGCGACCACCCTCTGGACGAGCGACGGCACGGCGGCGGGAACCCGCCAGCTGACCACCCAGCCGGAACACTTCTCCCTCGGCGAGACCCGGATCGTCCCCTTCGAGGACCGGATCTACTGGATCGAGGGAGACACGGAAACCCCCGGCCAGGTGTGGACGAGCGACGGCACGGTGGCGGGCACGCGGAAGGCCTTCGACCTGCCGGCTCCGACGACGACGCCGGTCGGCGTCCTCGCCGCGGGTGACGCGCTCTACGTGCTCGCCACCGTGCCGCAGACGCCGGGGTTCCAGATCTGGCGGACGGACGGCACGGCGGCGGGGCTCCACGAGGTCTTCACCAGCAGCCTGCCGCTCGACGCCCGCGGCTTCGCCGCCGCCGGCTCGAGCCTCGTCGTCTTCCTCACGAGCGGGAACCCGTACGATGAGCTGTGGAAGGTGGATGGCGCGGGGGGCGTCCACCTGCACGACTTCTTCGGACGCTCCGGGGACGTGGTGACCTATGGGGGAGCGTTCTACTTCTTCAACCAGACGGACGAGTCGTCGAACGACTTCGGGCTCTGGCGCTCGGACGGCACGGCGGCGGGGACCACCCTGGTCTACCGGTTCCCCTCCCCCGGCGGCATCGAGCCCGGGGAGGCGCAGACCTACCTCACCGTGTTCGCGGGGCGGCTCTTCTTCGCCCTGGACGACGGCGTCCACGGCGCCGAGCTGTGGAGCAGCGACGGCACGGCGGCGGGGACGGCGATGGTGACGGACCTCTTCCCGGGCGCGGTGGGCAGCGCGCCGTCGGACCTCGTGGTGGCGGGAGACCGGCTGTTCTTCTCCGCCGACGACGGCGTCCACGGCTTCGAGCTCTTCGAGAGCGACGGCACGGCGGCCGGGACCCGCCTGGTCGAGGATCTGGCGCCGGAGGGGGACTCCTCCTACCCCACCCAGATGACCGTGGCCGGCGACCGGCTCTACTTCGCCGCCGACGACGGTCTGACGGGAAACGAGCCGTGGTCCCTCCCCCTCGCAGGGCCCGCCGGCTGCCAGCCCTCCGCCCTCAACCTCTGCCTCAACGGCAACCGGTTCAAGGTCGAGGTGACCTGGCGCACTCCGGACGGCAAAACCGGCGCCGGGCAGGCGGTGGGCCTCAGCGCGGACACCGGCTACTTCTGGTTCTTCGATCCGGCGAACGTCGAAGCGGTGATCAAGGTGCTCGACGGCCGGAGCCTGAACGGCCACTTCTGGGTCTTCTACGGCGCGCTGTCGAACGTCGAGTACACGCTGACGGTGACCGACACCCAGAGCGGGCTCGTCCGCCACTACTTCAATCCCGTGGGGCAGTTCGGCAGCGTCGGCGACACCCAGGCCTTCGGCCCGCTCGGCTCCTACCTGGCCGCACCCTCCGCGGCATCGGCGCGCCAGCCGGCGGCGGCGCCACGGATCGTCGAGGCGGCCGGCCCCCCCGCGCCGGCCTGCCAGCCCTCCGCCACGCGCCTCTGCCTCGACGGCAACCGCTTCGCCGTGGAAGCGACCTGGAAGGACTTCAACGGCCACACCGGCAGCGGCCAGGCGGTGAGCCTCACCGGCGACACCGGCACCTTCTGGTTCTTCGCCCCGTCGAACGTCGAGGTGATCCTCAAGGTGCTGGACGCCCGCGCCGTGAACGGCAAGTTCTGGGTCTTCTACGGCGCCCTCTCCAACGTGGAGTACACGCTCCGCGTGACCGACACGGCGACCGGCAGGGTCAAAACCTACACCAACCCCGCAGGCCGCTTCGCCAGCGCGGGGGATTCGGACGCGTTTTGAGGCGGTGGCTCGGAGGCGAAGAGGCGCGGGCGACTCGAAACGCCCCGCGCAGAGCCGCCGCGGCTTTCGCAGGGCATCGTCTCGGCGTGCAAGGTTTCGACGTAGGGGCGGGGCTCGTCCCCGCCCGGGCGGGGGCCGGCCGGAGGGCACGAATCTACGGAGCCCGGGCGCCTTTTTCCTCCCCTGGACTCGGGGGAGGAACAGAGTTCCCCGCGAGATCAGTTGCCTTCGCCTGCAACGGCCACCCGGCCGTCACCCCGGACGGAGCTGGCTCCTCGTCGGTGACCTGGACGGAGTAACCTCTGGTCTTAATGGTTACTCCGAAACGGCCGGAAACCGGCTCATGAAGCTTTCAAGCGGGGCTACCCGCGCCACTCTTGCCATGGTCCTGGCCTGTGGAGGGCACGTCTCTCCGGGCTGGTCGCAGAGCCCGATCGGGCCGGACGTCCGGATGAACGAGATCGTGCCGGGACTCGAGGATCACTCCGGTGGCCGGTTGGCTCCTTTGAGCGATGGAAGCTGGCGGACTGTCTGGATCGAGTCGCCGAGCCCCCTCTTGGCGGAACCTCCCTTCACGGAGTACCTGATGTCCCGCGGTATCGATGCGCGAGGAGCGCTGGGGCCGATCCAGCAGTTTGCCCAGGGAAAAGTCGTCGACACCGAGATCGGAGAGCTGTTTCTGGCCCCGGCCAGCGCACTCCATTTCGCTCTGTTCTTTGGCCAATACGGGAATCCCGGCGTGCTGCGAGGCCGGGTCTTCGACTCGTCGGGCCAGCGCGTCACAGGATTCAGCCGGCGCGACATCGGAGGCTTCTGGTCGATCGCTCCGCGTCAGGGAGGGCTCTGGACAGCACTCGGCGCGTCCGACATCCCGCTCTTCTGGGAGGTCGTGGACGCCGGCGGCAACCAGGTCGGCGGACCCGCGGCCATCACGCCGGAGTTACAACCCGTGACCTGCGGCTACGGCTTCGCGGCGACTCTCGAAGGCGGTGGGGCGGTGACCTGGTCTGTAGAACCCGATCCCGCTCTCCACACCGGGAACGTGCGGGCGCGCTTCTTCACCGCCACGGGCGAGCTCGGACCGGAGTTTCAGGTCAACCCGCGTCCGGGCACCGCGATCTGTCCGGAGATCGCGATGCTCCCGGGCGGCCGCGAGGCCTGGGTGCTCTATCGGGACGCGACATCGTTCTACCCACCCAGGGACGGCCTCCACCTGCAGCGGGTCACGTTTACAGGTCAGCGGATCGGCCGGGAAATCATGGTATCGACCGGCCCTGACACGGCTCGGCTCGCCTGGAAGATCGCCGCGGACCGCTTCGGCAACTTCGTCGTCGTCTGGAGCCAGCTCGCCGAATCGCCGGACTACTGCGGCGTCGCCGGCCGTCTGTACCGCGCCGACGGACGGCTGGTCGGCGGGACGGTCCCCTTCGCAACCGTGCCTTATCAGTGTGGCGACGATCCCCAGGTGGCCTTCGCGGACAACGGCACCCTCGCCGCGCTCTGGACGGTCGTTCCCGGCTTTGCGAAGCAGGACCTTTACTTTGCGCGGTTCTCGGCCTCGCCGGCCGACGAGCCTTGCCTGGCGCGGGGCGGGCATCTGCTCTGTGACACCGGCCGGACCGGGGGAGCGCCGGAGATCGACCTCGAGCTCTCGGCCGATCCCGCCGCGGTCCTCCTGATGGGGGACGTCGACGGCGACGGACGCGCGGACCCTTGCGTCGTGGACGGGTCCCACCTGCGCTGCGACCTCGACCATCGCGGCCTGCCCCTCGAATGGGAAGGGGACTTTCCGGCCGGCGAGGACGGCACCGGCACTCCCCTGCTCGGCGACGTCGACGGCGACGGCAAGGCGGACCTCTGCCTCTGGCGGCAGGGGGTCCTGCGCTGCCGCACCGCGTCGGGACCGTGGAAGGAGAGCTTCGGCAGGGCCGGGGACATCCCCCTGCTGGGCGACGTCGACGGAGACGGGCGGGCCGATCTCTGCGTGCGACGGGGGAATCGGTTCCTCTGTGACACCGCGCACGACGGCGGCAGCCCGGAAGTCACGATCGCCTTCGGCCTGCCGACCGACACCCCCCTCCTCGGCGACTTCGACGGCGATGGCCGCGCCGACCCCTGCGTGTTGCGCGGCAACCAGTTGCTCTGCGACACCAAGCACAACGGCGGCCTCGGGGAGGGGCAGCTGACACTCGATGTCCGCCTCGGGGACCGGCCGCTGCTGGCGAACCTCGATGGGCTGTGACCGGCCCGGCTACTCGAAGAACGCCACGTACAGGCCGCCGAAGCTCCCGCCGGCCCAGACGAGCCTGGGGTGGTTGCGGTCCGTCCACAGCTGGGCGATCCCGCTCTTCCCGGTCTCCAGCGGTGCGGGGTCCAGGTTCAGCGTCCGGCCGCCGTCGCGGCTGAACAGCAGGCCGTTGCTGGCGCCGAGGAAGAGCAGGAAGGGATCGGCGGCGTCCACCGCCAGGGCGCTGGAGCCGATCGAGGCGTCGGCCGGCAGGCGGGGCTCGACCACCTTCCAGGTCGAGCCGCCGTCGACGCTGCGGACGAGGCGGTAGACCGGCGAGGATTCGACCGCGTAGAGGACCCTGGAATCGCTGGGAGCGACCGCGAAGGCGGTCGGCCCGCCCGGCAGGGGGAGCTGGGTCCAGGTGGCGCCGCCGTCCCGGCTCCGGAAGGCCTGGAAGAAGGAGTCGTGGGTGCCGCCCAGCAGAGAGAAATGGACGTAGGCGGTGCGGGGGTCTCGCGGGTCGGTCCAGAGCGAGAGGAGGGTGCGGCGGTCCTCGTTCCCCGTGGTGGTCGAGTCCACGCAGGGGATCACGGCGGCCCAGGTGTGGCCGCCGTCGACGCTGCGGTTGAGCCCGCACTCGCCGGCGAGCAGGGTCTGGCGGCCGAGCAGGGCGAGATGGGAGGCGGCCGGGCCGCCGAGCGCCTGCCAGGTGTCGCCGCCGTCCGTGCTCTTCGCGATCCCCCCGTCGCCGGCGGCGTAGAGGGCGCCGGCGGCGACCGGGTCGAAGGCGAGGTCGTAGAGCCCGCGCGCCGTGATGTCGCGGGCGAACGGCTCCCAGCTGCGGCCGCCGTCCGTGCTGCGGAAGGTGCGGCGCCCCTGGTCCTGCAGGACGTAGAGGGTATCCAGCCGCAAGGGGTGAAACTTCAGCACCGGGGCAACGGCGGCGTCGAGGCCGGTCTCGACGCCGATCCGCCAGCGGGCGCCGGCGCTGGTGCCGCGGGCGACTCCCCAGCCGACCGTGCCGGCGAAGAGCAGGTCCGGCCGGGAGGGGGCGAGCGACAGCGACAGGACCGGGAGCGGCCGGCCGAACGGCGTGGGCAGACCTGCCGCGAGCGGGGACCAGGTCGAGCCGCCGTCGGCGCTGACGTAGATCCCGCCGGTGCCGGCGGCATAGAGCCGCGACGGCGTCCGCGGATCGGCGAGCAGGGCGTTCTCGACGTTCGCCGCGATGCGGCCGGCCTCGCTCCAGGTCACCCCCTGGTCGTCGCTGCGCAGGATCACCGTGCTCGCGAAGTCGGTCAGGGAGGCGTAGACCGCGGCCGGGGAGGAGGGGGCGACGGCCACCTGGCCGAATTCGAAGCCCGGAAAGCCCGTGTTGAGGGGAGCGGCCTGCGTCCAGGTCTCGCCGCCGTCGGCGCTCCGCCACAGCCGGAAGGCGGTCGCCGCGTAGATCCGGCGCGGATCGGTGGGGTCGACCGCGATCGAGTGGAAGCCGGTGTCGTCGGTCGGATCGTTCAGCGCCGTCGTCCAGGTGCGGCCGAAGTCGGTGCTGCGCAGCACCCGCTCGGCGGAGCCAGCGAAGACGACCCCGGTGGGCGAGACGGTCAGCGCGGAAATGCCGCTCCCCAGCAGACGGGGGTCGGAGAGCACCGTTCTCCAGGTCTGGCCGCCGTCCCGGCTGCGGGCGACGTTGATGCCGCCGGCATAGACGATGGCGGAGTGGGATGGGTCGACCGCCACCAGCCCGTGATTCGGACCCAGCCGCGCCTGCCAGGTGACGCCGCCGTCGGCGCTCTTGTAGACCGATCCGGTGGCCGCCGCGTAGACGGCCGCGGGATCGATGGGATCGACCGCCACCGACGTGACGTTGCCGCCCCCGGGGCCGAAGGGGTCCCAGCCGCCCAGCGGCGGCGAGGCGGCGGCGGCCGCGAATCCAGGGAGGAGGAGAGAGCTCGCCAGCGAGCAGACGATGCGGGAGCGGCGGAGGAAGATCCCGAGGTGCGGCATACAGGCTCCTTTTTCAAATCTGACCAGGCCATTCTATGCTACAAAAGCGTATTTGGACAAATGACTCGACTCGCCCCGGCGGCTCGAGGGTAGGAGCCGGCGGCGCGGTCCCTGGAGTATCATCCGCCCCGCCGGCCGATGAGCAGCCTCCCGCAACCTAGCGTAGAGATCCAGGGCGTCACCAGGCGTTTCGGCGCCGTGACGGCGGTCGACGGCGTATCGCTCGCGATCGGCCGCGGCGAGTTCTTCGCCCTGCTCGGCCCCAGCGGCTGCGGCAAGACGACGCTGCTGCGGATGATCGCCGGGCTCGAGGTGCCGGACGCGGGGACCATCCGCATCGGGGGGAACGACGTCACCCGCGTGCCGCCCCACAAGCGGCCGGCCAACATGGTCTTCCAGCAGTACGCCCTCTTCCCCCACCTCTCCGTCGCGGAGAACGTCGGCTTCGGCCTCGCCTATCAGGGGGTGGCGCGGGCGGAGCGGGCGGCGAAGGTGGCGGCGGCGCTCGCCCGGGTGCGCCTCGACGGCCTCGGGGCCCGCCGGCCGGACCAGCTGAGCGGCGGCCAGCGGCAGCGGGTGGCGCTGGCGCGCGCGCTGGTGCTCGCCCCCGAGGTGCTGCTGCTCGACGAGCCGCTCGCCGCGCTCGACCCCAACCTGCGCCGCGAGGTGCAGCTCGAGCTCAAGGGGCTGCAGCGCGAGCTCGGCATCAGCTTCGTCTTCGTCACCCACGACCGCGAGGAGGCGCTGGCGATGAGCGACCGCCTGGCGGTGATGAACGCGGGCAGGGTCGAGCAGGTGGGGACCCCCGCGGCGGTCTTCGAGGCGCCGGAGACCGAGTTCACCGCCCGCTTCCTGGGCGCCACCAACGTCTTCACGGCCGCCGTGCGGCGCCAGGAGGGAGGAATCCTTGCCCTCGAGCTGCCGGACGGCACCCCCCTCGCCGTGCCGGACGCCGGGGGCGAGCGGCTGCGGCGGGAGCCGGTGCGCTTCGTGGTCCGCCCGGAGAAGCTCGCCCTGCGCGCCGTCCCCTCCCCCGCCGAGGTGTCGCTGCCGGTCACCGTCGAGGAGCGCGTCTACCACGGCGCCAGCACCGAGTGGATCGTCCGCGGGCGGGGGGGCGAGCGCTTCACCGTCCTCGCCCAGAACGCCGGCGAGGAGCTCCCCTTCGCGGCCGGCAGCCCGGCGTTCCTGGGCTGGGAGGCGCGGCACAGCGTGCTGCTGCGGGAGCCTCGAGATGACTGAGAAGGCGCGAGCCGCTTTCCTCCTCCCCCTCTGGCTGGCGCTCGGGGTGTTCTTCCTGGCGCCGCTCGTCCTCATGCTGGCGGTCAGCTTCGCCGAGCGGGGGACCTACGGCGGCGTAGCGCCGGTCGGCGACCTCGGGGCGTACCTGCGCTCGGGCGCCTTCCTCGCCAACTACGCGCGGTCGTGCGCCGCGATCTACCTCGCGATCGGCTGGCGGTCGCTGTGGATGGCGGCGCTCACCACCGTCCTCGCCGCCGTCGCCGGCTTCCCGGTCGCCTACTACCTGGCGCTCCTGGCGCCGGCGCGCTGGAAGGGGCTGCTGCTGGGGCTGGTGATGGTGCCGTTCTGGACCAGCTTCCTGATCCGCACCTACGCCTGGATGTTCATCCTGCGCACCGAGGGGCTGCTCAACCTGGTGCTGCTGGGGAGCGGCCTCGCCCACCGCCCCGTCGAGCTGCTCTACACGCAGACGGCGGTGATGATCGGCCTGGTCTACGGCGAGCTGCCGTTCATGATCCTCCCCCTCTACGCCTCGCTCGAGAAGCTCGACCGCTCGCTGCTCGAGGCGGCGGCCGACCTCGGGGCCGGCGCCGCGCAGGCGTTCCGGCGGGTGACGCTGCCGCTGGTGATGCCGGGGCTCGCCGCCGGGGTGGTGCTGGTCTTCGTCCCCAGCCTCGGCCAGTTCGTGGTCTCCGACCTCCTCGGCGGCGCCCGCGGCATGCTGCTCGGCAACCTGATCCAGAACCAGTTCGCCGTCGCCCGCAACCCGCCGTTCGGCTCGGCGCTCGCCTTCGAGCTGATGGCCGCCGTCCTCGCTCCTGCTGCTCGGCTACGCGCTCTACGCCCGGCATCGGGGCGGCGGCGGCGGCGAGGAGCTGCTGTGACGAGGCCCAAGGGCGCCGGGCGCCGGCTGCTCGCCGCGCACACGGCGCTGGTCTACGCCTTCCTCTACGCGCCGATCGCCATCCTCGTCGCCTTCTCGTTCAACGCCTCGCGGCAGACCGCCTTCTGGGCCGGCTTCACCCTCGACTGGTATCGCCGGCTGCTCGCCAACGCCGAGCTGTTCCACGCCGTCCGCAACAGCCTGGTGGTCGCCGCCGCGGCCACGGTGATCGCCGTCCTCCTCGGCACCCCCGCGGCGCTGGCCCTCGCGCAATCGACGCAGTCGAACGGCAGCCGCGATTTCCGAGGAAAGCGCGCGACCCAGGCGCTCCTCTACCTGCCGGTGATCATCCCCGAGGTGGTGCTGGGCGCGGCGCTGGTGACCTTCTTCGGCGCCGTCGGCCTGCGGCTGTCGATCGCCACGGTGGTGATCGCCCACGTGGTGTTCAGCGTCTCCTACGTCGCGATCGTGGTGCGGGCGCGCCTCGCCGGGCTCGATCCGGCGCTGGCGGAGGCGGCGCGCGACCTCGGCGCCGGCCCCTTCGAGACCTTCCGGCGGGTGACCCTGCCGCTCGCGGCGCCCGGCATCCTCGCCGCCGCGCTGCTCGTCTTCACCCTGTCGATCGACGACTACGTGGTCACCTCCTTCGTCGCCGGCGTCGGGGCGACGACGCTGCCGCTCCACATCTATTCGATGCTCAAGGTCGGCGTCACCCCCGAGGTCAACGCCGTCTCGTCGCTGCTGCTCGCCGGCACGATCGTGCTGATCGTCGCCGCCCATCGCCTGCTCGGCAAGGGATCGTCATGAAGGGATCTGCATGAAAAACAGCTTTTTTTCTCTCCTCGGAATTCTCGCCGGGCTCGCTCTGACGAGCCTGCGGCGGTGGCCCCGAAAAAGCGCCGGCCGACAAGGTGCTCAACGTCTACATCTGGACGAACTACCTGCCCAAGGAGGTGATCGCGGAGTTCGAGCGGCGGACGAAGATCAAGCTCAACGTCGACACCTACGACTCGAACGAGGCGGTGCTCGCGAAGCTCCAGTCCGGGGTCGCCGACTACGATGTCGTCGTCCCCTCGGACTACATGCTGAAGACGCTGATCCCGCAAGGGCTGGTGCGGCCGCTCGATCACGCCCGCCTCCCCCACTTCGCCGAACCTCGACCCCCGCTTCCTCAACCAGAAATACGATCCCGCCAACGGCCACTCGATCCCCTACCTCTGGGGGACGACGGGGATCGGCTACGACCAGCGGAAGGTGCAGGGGATCGACAGCTGGCGGGCGCTGTTCGATCCCAGGCACGCCGGGCGCATCCTGATGCTCGACGACGCCCGCGAGGCGTTCGGCGCCGCCCTGCGGCTGCTCGGCAAGTCGGTCAACGAGACCGATCCGGCCACCCTGCGGCGGGCGGCGGCGATGCTCGAGGCGCAGAAGCCGCTGGTGCGCACCTACAACAGCTCCGACTTCGCGAACCTGCTGGCGGCCGGCGACGTCGACCTCGCCCAGGGGTTCAACGGCGAGCTCGCCGAGGCGGTCACCAAGGCCCCCGACCGCCTCGCCTACGTGGTGCCGAAGGAAGGGGGGACGCTGTGGATCGACAACCTCGCGATCCCCAAGGCCGCCCGCCACGTCGACGCCGCCTACGCCTTCCTCGACTTCGTCATGGAGCCCGCGGTGATGGCGAAGATCGTCGACGGCGTCCACTACGCCGGCGCCAACCGCGCCGCCCTCCCGCTGATCGACCCGAAGATCCGCCAGAACCCCTCGATCTACCCTCCGAAGGACATCCTCGACCGCTGCGAGCTGATCGAGGACGTCGGCAAGACCACCCAGCTCATCGACGAGCTGTGGACGGAGGTGAAGGCGAAGTGAGCACGCAGGAGGGCGATCCGCGCACGGCTCCGGCGCCGTATCGTCTGTTGACACAACGAGGAGAAACCCGATGACGAAACCCATGAACCGCTCACTGCTCGCCGCGCTGCTGCTGAGCGCGCCGCTCTTCACTTTCGCCGCACCTGCGGCGGCATCCGCCACGCCGCCCGCGCCGGCCGCGACCGCGCACGCCACCTTCGCGGGCGGCTGCTTCTGGTGCATGGTGCATCCGTTCCAGGTGCTGCACGGGGTCGTCTCGGTGACCTCGGGGTACACGGGCGGCGGCAAGGCGAACCCGACCTACGAGGAGGTGTCGTCCGGCACCACCGGGCACGCCGAGTCGGTCGACGTGGTCTACGACCCGGCGCTGATCAGCTATCAGAAGCTGCTCGACACCTTCTGGCACAACGTCGATCCGCTGGCGAAGAACTTCCAGTTCTGCGACCACGGCACGCAGTACCGCTCGGCCATCTTCACCCACGACGCGGCGCAGAAGCAGCTCGCCGACGCCTCGCGCGCCGAGGTCCAGAAGCGCTTCAAGCAGCACGTCGAGACCGAGATCGTGCCGGCCACCACCTTCTGGCCGGCCGAGGAATACCACCAGGACTACTACAAGAAGAACCCGCTGCGCTACAACTTCTACCGCAGCAGCTGCGGGCGCGACCACCGGCTCGAGGAGCTGTGGGGGAAGGCCGGCGAGTAGAATCGGCGGGACATGGAAGCGCTGATCGAGCTCGTCGACCTCGCCCGCAGCTACGGCGGCCGTCCGGCGGTGCGCGGGATCTCGCTCGCGATCCCCGGCGGCGAGGTGTTCGGCCTCGTCGGCCCCAACGGCGCCGGCAAGTCGACGACGATCAAGATGCTGGCGACCCTGCTGCGGCCGAGCGGCGGCACGGCGCGCATCGCCGGCCACGACCTGGCGAGCGAGGCGAACGAGGTGCGGCGGATCATCGGCTACGTCCCCGAGGGGGCCGATCTCTACGACGTGCTGAGCGGCCGGGAGTTCCTCGACCTGACCCGCGACCTCCACCGGGTCCCCGAGGGGGAGGCGGCGGCGCGCCGGGAGCCGCTGGTCGACGCCCTCGCCCTCGGCGGCGATCTCGACCGCCCGCTCGGCGAGTACTCGAAGGGGATGAAGCAGAAGCTGCTGCTGATCGCCGCTCTGCAGCACGACCCGCAGGTCCTTCTCCTCGACGAGCCGCTGGACGGCCTCGACGTGACGGGGCAGGAGCTGCTGAAGCGGCTGATCCGGGAGCGCGCGGCGCGGGGGAACGCCGTCGTCTACTGCTCGCACATCCTGGAGGTGGTCGAGAAGGTCTGCGACCGGGTGGCGATCCTCCATCACGGCGCCGTGGCGGCGCTCGGCACCCCCCGGGAGCTGATGGCGAGCGGCGGCGAGGCGTCGCTGTCGCAGCTCTTCCTCCGCGTCACCGGCGAAGGTGGGGAAGGCGGATTGGGAGGGGTGGGTTGAGCCGCCCCGCCGACCCCCTGCTGCGCCTGCTCGGTGCCGATCCGGAGACCTTCCGCCCGCTCTACCGCGTGCAGAAGCTGCTGCTCGCCCGCGGCGTCCGCATCATCCGGGTGCGCCGGGCGGGGAGCCTCCTCAAGCGCTCCGCGTTCTCCTTCCTCTTCCTCTACGCGGGCGTCTACGGCCTGGCGTTCTTCTCCATGGTGCTCGGCGCGAAGGCGCCGCCCCTCGCCGCCGGCATCGCCCTGACCCTCGGCGACGCCTTCCTCCTGCTGCTGGTGATCACCGATTACTCCGACCTGCTGATCAACCCGCGCGAGGCGCTCGTGCTCGCCGCCCATCCGCACGACGGCCGCTCGCTCCTGCTCGCCAAGGTCGTCGCCATCGTGCGGGTCCTCTCCGCCCTCGTCCTCATCCTCTTCGTGCCGGCCGCGATCGCCGTCGGCCTGCGGTGGAAGTCCGGGCTCGCCGGCGCCGCTTTCCTGGCCGGTGCCGCGGGCTCCAGCCTGGCGACGGTCCTCGCCGGGCTGCTGCTCGGAGCGGCGCTGTTCAGGACGGGAGGAAAAGCGGCGATCGACCGGCTGATGCCCTGGATCCAGGGGATCTTCCAGATCGGCTACATCGCCGTCATCGGGGGCCCGCGGCTGGCCAGGATGCTCGCCCTGCCCGCCGCCTCCCTGGGCGCGCTCGGCTGGGCGCTCCCCTCGTTCTGGTTTCTCGGGCCGCTCGCGCTGGTCGACCACAGCGTGCGATCGGCCGCTCTCGTCCGGCTCGGGCTGGCCGGAGGGACGCTCGCCTTCCTCCTCTTCGGCGCCACCCGCTGGCTGGGCGCCGGTCTCGAAGAGCGGCTGCTCGAGCCGCCGGTCCGCAAGGCGCGGCGGCCCGCAAGGCGCGGCGTTTTCCGCGGCGGCTATCTGCGCGGCGGCGGCGGCGGCGCCGGCAGCGAGCGGGGACGCCTCGTCGCCATCCTGCGCGTCCACCTGCGCTCGGACTGGCGGACCCGCTCGGAGTTCCTGCTGCTGCCGATGATGGGCGCCTTCATGATCCTGTTCTACGCCTGGGACTCCTCCGCCCTCGCGGCCTGGCGCTGGGTGTCGATCTTCGTCTACGGCTCGATGCTGATGCTCTCCGCCGACGTGCTGACCCGGAGCTCGCGCCCCGAGAGCCTGTGGTGGATCCTGACCGCGCCGATCGACCGGCTCCGCTTCTCCTGGTCGACCGTCGCGCTCGCCCGCGCCTTCCACCTCGCGCCGCTGTTCGCCGCCCTCGCGGTGCTGGAGCTCCGCGCCGGAGGCTCCTGGAGCCGCCGGTCGGCCCTGCTCCTGGAGCTCCTGATGCTCGGCGACCTGCTGCTGGTGCTCGGCAAAGCGTTCTTCCCCGACTTCCCCTTCTCCCGGCAGCGCGTGGAGGGAAAGGGGAGCTCCCGCGCCGAGCTGACGTTCCTCGCCAGCCTGCTGAGCGGCGGCGCGACCGCGCTGCTCTCTCTCTTCGCCTGGATGGGAACCGCCGGCCTCCTCGGCGGCGCCGCCCTCTTCGCCCTGCTCCACCTCCCGGCCACCCTCTGGGCGCGGCGGCGCAGCGCCGCCGCCGCGGCCGATCTCGAGCTGGAGGGGAGCGGAGCGTGAGCGGCGCCGGATTGCGAAAAGACAAAGTGCTGTATAATTTTTAATTGAATGACTAAATTTTGGCCGCAGTTTCTACCGCTGGCCGCTCTCCTTCTCCTCCCTGCCGCGAGCCGTGCGGCCGATCCCTTCGGCCCCGATCCTCCCATCGTCCGTCCCGGACCGCCGCGGATCGCCATCGATCCGGACCGCCGGCTCCCCTGGCGGGTGTTCACCTGGCGCGACGGCGTGAAGATCGCCAGCCCGCCGCTCGCCGCCGATTCCGACGGCTATCTCTGGGCGGACGGCCCGGTCCGCTACGACGGCAGGAGCTGGCAGCCGCTGAGGATTCCGGGCGAAACGGTGCCGGAGCAGACCTGGTCGATGCTCGCGGGGAGCGACGGCAGCCTCTGGCTCGGCCGCACGTCCGGCGGCCTCCGCCGCCTGCGCGCGGGGGCCTGGACCTGGTATCCCCCCGGCGCCGACATCCCGGCCGGGACGGTCAGCGCGCTCGTCGAGGAAGACGCGCGCACGATCTGGGTGGGGACCGGAAAGGGCCTGGCCCGCTGCCGCGACGGCCGGTGCGCCGAGATCGAGCTCCTGCGGGGGAGCTCGGTGCGCAGCCTCGTCGTGTCGCGGGGGTCGCGGGGGACGCGGGCGGCGGCCGGCGGCCCGGCGCTCTGGATCGGCACCGATCGCGGGCTCCTCCGCCTGGACGGAATCGACGGCCCCTCTCCGTCCCTCTCGCGGCGTTTCGCCGACCCGGCCGTCCTGCCGTCGCCCTCCATCCGCAGCCTCGCCGAGACGGCCACCGCGGACGGGGTCTCGCTCTGGGTGGGGACCGATCTCGGCCTGGCCCGTCTGCGGCGGGGGGAGTGGACCCGCTATGACGAGCGAGCGGGCTTCCCGGGCGCCGCCGTCACCGCGATCGCCGCCAGCCGCGCGCTCGACGGGCGGCCGGTCGTCTGGGCCGGCTCCTTCCGCCGGGGGCTCGTCCGCTTCGAGGAGGACGGCCGCTGGGCGCTCTACGACACCCGCTCGGGGCTGCCGGCGGACTACATCTACAACCTCCTGGTCACCCGCGGCGGCACCGGCGGCGAGCCGACCCTGTGGGTGTCGACCCCCGGCGGGCTCGCCCGCCTGGAGCGCGAGCGGTGGGCTGCCCTCGACTCCCGCTCCGGCCTCCCCAACGACGTCGTCGTCGGGCTGGGCGAGGCGGACTTCCCGGACGGTCTCCACACCGACTGGATCGGCACCACCGGCGGCATGGTCCGCCGCACGCCGCGCGGCTGGGAGGCGTACTCCCCCTTCGCCACCGCTCCGGAGCTGGTGCTGGCCACCGCCGCCGCCCGGGAAGAGGACGGCACCCCGGCTTTCTGGGTGGAGAGCGTCAACGACCTCCACCGATTCGCCCACGGCCGCTGGACGACCTTCAACTCCCGGAACTCGCCGCTGCCCCACGACTGGCTGCTGACCCTGCTCGCGAGGCCCGCCGGGGAGGGGACGGAGATCTGGGTGGGCACGCTCCGCGGCGGGCTGCTGCGCTATGCCGCCGGGCGCTGGACGGCGTTCCGCGCCGGCAGCTCGGGCCTTCCCGGCGATCAGGTGCGGAGCCTGCTCTCGACGCCGCGGCGCACGGGGAGCCCGGTGCTCTGGGCCGGCACGGACCACGGCATCGGACGGTCCACGGGGGAGGGGTGGGAGAAGGTCGCGGCCCCCTGCCTTCCCGATCCCGCGGTCTTCGCGCTGCATCCCGAGCTCGGGCCGGACGGCGGCGGCTGGCTCTGGATCGGCACGCAGACGGGGATCGCCCGCCTCCGCGTCGACGGCGAGGGGAATCCCCGGCAGGGGCCGCAGGATTGCCAGGCGCTCACCGCCCGGCAGCTCCCCCACCCCAACGTGATCCAGATCCAGACCGACGCCTGGGGGAGGGTCTACCTGTTCACCGACGCCGGGGTGAGCCGCCTCACGCTGGCCCCCGGGAGCCGCCTCGCGACCTCCAGCATCGAGACCTTCGACGCCGGGGACGGTCTGCCCGGGATGGAGTTCAACCGCAGCGCCTTCACCGACGGCCTGGGCCGCATCTGGGGCGGCGCCAACGGCGGCGCCGCCATCCTCGATCCCGCCCCGCCGCGCCCGGCCGCCGCGCAGCCGGCGCCGCTGCGGCTCGAACGGATCCGGGTGGCCGGCAGGGAACGCCTCCTGCCTCCCGGCACCGCGCTGCGCCACGACGAGAACAGCGTCGACTTCGAGTACGCCCTGATCAGCTTCCAGCGCGAGCACGCGACCCGCTACCGGACGCAGCTCGCCGGCCTCGAGGAGCACCCCTCCCCGTGGACGCCGGAAGGCCGGGCCGTCTACAACCGCCTCCCCCGCGGCGAGTACGCCTTCCGCGTCTGGGGGCGCGACAGCGAAGGGACGGTCTCGGGGCCCGTCGAGGTCCGCTTCCGCATCCGCCCGGCCCCCTGGCTGAGCGCCTGGGCGATCGCCGCTCTACGCCCTGGCGCTGATCGGGCTCGGCTACGGCGCCAACCACGCCCGGGCGCTCTACCGGCGGGCGGTGACGCTCGAGACCGAGGTCGCCGAGCGCACCCGCGAGCTGGCCGAGGCCAACCGCCGGCTCGAGGTCGCCTCGCTGACCGATCCCCTGACCGGCCTCAGCAACCGCCGCTTCCTCGCCCTCAACATCGAGCCGGACGTGCGCCAGGCGGTGCGCAGCTCGCGGGGGACGCCGGGGACGCCGGGGACGCGGGAACACAACGCCGACCTGATCTTCTACTTCCTCGACATCGACCACTTCAAGGCGCTCAACGACCGCCACGGCCACGCCGCCGGCGACCGGGTGCTGGTGGAGCTCGCCGGCCGCCTGCGCGAGGCGGCCCGCGATACGGACGCCGTGCTGCGCTGGGGGGGCGAGGAGTTCCTGATCGTCAGCCGGCTGGGCCGACCGCCGGCGTCCGGCGCGTGCTGGCCGGCCGCCTCCTCGAGGCGGTGGCCGGCGCGCCGTTCGTGCCGCCGTCCGGACCGCGCGCGTCGAGGTGACCTGCTCGGTCGGCTGGGCGCCCTATCCGTGGCGCCCCGAGCTCCCCGGCGCCGTCCACTACGAGCAGGTGTTGAGCCTCGCCGACCGCGCCCTCTACGTCGCCAAGCAGGAGGGGAGGAACCGCGCCGTGGGCATGCTCCCCGGCGCCGACGGCCGAGCGCTTCCCGGAAGGCCCTTCGAGAGCAGGAGACGCCGGACTCCGTCGAGCTGGTGCGCACCGGCGGCCCCGCCAGGGACGCTCCCTCCGCCGGCAGCGCACCACCCCGCCCGGCGTCTCGCCGTAACCACTCTGCAGCCGGCGGCCAGAGAGAAGGGGCCGGCGCGAGCGGTCTCGCGCCGGCCGGAGAGCTTCGCGGGTTATTCGCGATTCACGCGGTCTACAGGTTGCGCAGGATGGTGCGGAAGCGCGAGCTGACCTGCAAGCGGTCCATCAGCGCCTCCAGGCGGGCCGGGAGGACGGCGGTGGCCGCGGTGGCCGCCGTGCCGGCCGGGCCGGAGTCGGGCTGGCCGTTGGGGAACGGCAGCGTCTTCAGGAAGGTCGGCGGCCGCCGCAGTTTCGTCGCCTGCTCGTAGGCGTAGGCGTAGCCGATCAGCTTCTGCTCGCTGTAGGCGGTGCCGATGAAGCTCAGGCCCACCGGCAGGACGCCGTCGACCAGCCCCATCGGCACGTTGACGATCGGGTAGCCGGCGACCGCCGACGGGTAGGTGCTGCCGCCGCCGAAGTGGTCGCCGTTGATCAGGTCGGTGGTCCACGCCGGGCCGCCGCTGGGGGCCACCAGGACGTCCAGGTCGTCGTTGGCGAGGGCGGCGTCGATCCCCTGCGCGCCGGCCAGCATGTGGCCGCGGACCAGCGCGTCCTGGTACTGCTGCGAGGTGAAGGGGTCGGACTCGGCGAGCAGGAACTCCTCCTGGCCGAAGTACTGCAGCTCCTGGGCGGCGTGGGCGTTGTTGAAGGCGATGGCGTCGGCGAGGGTGTGGATCGGCACCCCGGTGCGGGTGGCGAGATAGGCGTTCAGGTCGCGCTTGAACTCGTAGAACAGGACGATCGTCTCGGAGTCGTCGGCGAGCAGGTCGTTGATCGTCGGCAGGTCGGCGGGGTCGACCAGCGTCGCGCCGGCGCCGTGGATCGCCGTGAGCGCCGATCTCGAAGAGGGCGTCGGTCTTCACGCTGTAGCCGGTGTAGAAGGTGCGCAGCACGCCGACGCGCGCCCCCTGGAGGGCGTGCGGATCGAGGAACTGCGTGTAGTCGGTCGAGAACTTGCCGGCGCTCGCCGCCGTCTGCGGGTCGCGGGGGTCGACGCCGACCAGGGCGGAGAGGATCGCCGCCGCGTCCGCCACCGTGCGGGCGTGCGGGCCGACGGTGTCCTGGGTGTGGGAGATGGGGACGACGCCGGCGCGGCTGGTCAGCCCCACCGTCGGCTTGATGGCGGCGACGCCGTTGTTGTTGGCCGGGCTGATGATCGAGCCGTCGGTCTCGGTGCCGAGGCCGGCGGCGACCAGGTTGGCGGCCACCGAGGCGGCCGAGCCGGAGCTCGAGCCGCTGGTGTTGCGGTCGAGCACGTAGGGGTTGCGGGTCAGCCCCCCCTCGCCGCTCCAGCCGCTGGTCGAGTTGTAGCCGCGGAAGTTCGCCCATTCGGAGAGGTTGGTCTTGCCCAGGATCACCGCTCCCGCCGCCCGCAGCCGCGCGGCCACGGTGGCGTCCTCGTGGGCCGGGGTGCCGATCAGGGCGAGCGAGCCGGCCGTCGTCTGCATGCGGTCGCCGGTGTCGATGTTCCCCTTGAGCATCACCGGGATGCCGTGCAGCGGCCCGCGCGGCCCCTTCGTCTTGCGCTCGTGGTCGAGCTGCCGGGCGATCTTCCGCGCGTCGGGATTGAGCTGGAGGACGGAGTTGACCGTCGGGCCGCTCTCGTCGATCGACCGGATCCGCTCGAGGTACATGTCGACCAGGCCGACGGAGGTCAGCCCGCCGCGGGCCATCGCCGCCTGGAGCTGGGCGATGGTCGCCTCCTCGAGCTGGATCGCCTTCTCGCTGAGCTGCGGCAGCTCGCTCCTTGGATCGGCGGCGGCGGCGGCGGCGGTGCCGCCGATCAGGCCGCCCAGCGGCACGGCGGCGCCGGCGATGGCGCCCAGGCGCAGGACGTCGCGGCGGCTCACCTCTCCAGTGGTCTTCGGCTCCCCTTTCCTCGCTTCATCACGATCTTCCGGCATGACGATCTCCTTTGGGTTGCAGATACTGGCCAAAAAACGACGGCGACGGACGGAGATGGCACCAGGGCCCAAACGAAGGAAATGTGACAAACTCGCTCATGATAGCAAAGGAAGAGGAGCTGCGGAACGGCGGGCCGGCGCGCAGGAATCCCGCTCCGGAGCCGTCGCCCGTTCGAGGGCGGCGAGGTACTCCAAAGCGTGCTCGGCGGTCTCGCCGCACATCTCGGGCGACGGCCGCAGGCGCGCGCAGACCTCGGGGCGCTCCGGCAGGCCGAACAGACGGCAGCGGTTGGCGCCGTCGAGCTGGACGCAGCGCACGCCGGCCGGCTTGCCGTCCGGCATCCCCGGGATGGGCGAGGAGATCGAGAGGGCGATGCAGCAGGCCCCGCAGCCGGCGCGGCAGTCCATGTCAGCGGGCCTCGCCGGCGGAGCCCGGCTCCCGGAAGCTCTCCGCCGCCGCGATCGCCCCCAGCTCGAGCTCCCACCTCCCCTGCCGGGTGGGGCGGCGCAGCGAGCTTTCGAGGGCGGCGAGGAAGCGGGAGCGCCGCCACTCGACGGCGCCGAAGCTCGCCAGGTGGGCGGTGTAGGCCTGGCAGTCGACGAGGTCGAAACCCCAATGGATCAGGTTGGCGAGCAGGGTGGCGAAGGCGACCTTCGAGGCGTCGGGGACGGCGGCGTACATCGACTCGCCGAAGAAGACCCCGCCGAGCGAGATGCCGTAGAGGCCGCCGGCCAGCCGGTCCCCCTGCCAGGCCTCGATCGAATGGGCGAGCCCCGCCGCGTGGAGGGCGGTGTAGCCGGCGATCATCTCGGCGGTGATCCAGGTCCCCCCCTGCCCGGGGCGGGGCTGCTCAGAGCAGCGGCGGATCACCTCGGAGAAGGCGGTGTCGGCGCGGACGGCGAAGCTCCCCCGCCGCATCGTCCTGCGCAGCGAGCGCGCGACGTGGAGCTCGCCGAGCGGCAGCACGAAGCGGGGGTCGGGCGAGAACCAGAGCAGCGGCACCCCCTCGTGCGGCCAGGGGAAGATCCCCTGCGAGTAGGCGGCGAGCAGGGTCTCGGCGTCGGGGGTGCCGCCGACCGCGACGACCCCTTCGCGCGAGGCGCGGCGCACCGGAGGGAAGACGATACGGCGGCGCGGCAGCATGGCAGGCCCAAGGGTATGCGCTGGCGGCGCCGCGAGCAACGCGGGGCTTTTGCTACACTCGCCCGCACCAGCAAACCGAATGGCCGCCCCCGGTCGTAGATGGGGTGAGACGCGAGACGGCCCCCTCCGGCCGCCCTTCCCTGGAGCCCGGCATGCCCTTCCCCCCCGAGAGACCGACGGCGACGTTCCCCTACCAGGTCGAGGCCCGCATCGGCGAGGGGGCGATGGGGGTGGTCTACCGCGCCGTCGAGCCGGTGCTCGAACGGCGGGTGGCGATCAAGTCTCTCCGCCTCCAGCTGCTGGCCGGCGAGGCGCCCGAGGTGCTGCGCGAGTACCGGCTGCGCTTCCTCCAGGAGGCGCGGGCGGTGGCGGCGCTCTCCCACCCGGGGGCCACCACCCTGTTCCGCATCGGCGAGGAGGAGGGAACCCCCTACATCGCCATGGAGTGGCTCGACGGCCGCACCCTCGAGGCCGTCCTCGAGGAGGAGGGGAAGCTGGCGCCCGAGCGGGCCGCCGGCCTGATCCTCGACCTGCTCGGCACCCTCGACGCCGCGCACCGCGCCGGCATCGTGCACCGCGACGTCAAGCCCGCCAACCTGGTGCTGCTCGCCGACGGCCGGCTCAAGGTGACCGACTTCGGGATCGCCCGCCTCAAGGGGTCCGACCTGGTGAAGACCCAGGCCGGCTTCGTCTTCGCCACCCCCCGCTTCGCCTCCCCCGAGCAGCTGCGCGGCGAGGACGTCGACGGCCGCTCGGACCTCTTCGCGGTCGGCATCCTCCTCTTCCACCTGCTCACCAACCGCTACCCGTTCACCGGCAGCGACTTCCTCCAGGTGGCGAGCGCGGTCTTCCGCGATCCCCCGGTCCCCCTGCGGGCGATCGACCCGACGATCTCGCCGGCGCTCGCCGCGGTGGTCGCCAAGGCGCTCACCAAGGACCGCGAGGGGCGCTACGGCACCGCGGTCGAGATGGCCTCGGCGCTGCAGGCGGCGATGCGCTCGACGGCCGCCACCGACTCGACGCGGGTCTTCCGCGACGCGCCGGCGTCCGCGACGCCCGCCACCCCCGCGGCCGCGCCTCCCGCCGCCGCGCTGCGCGACCTGCCGACCGAGATCTTCCGCGCCGCCGTCGCCGCCTTCAGGAGCTGGCCCGCGCGCGACCTCGGCGAGCAGCCCGCGCGCCCATTGCTCGACCGCCTGCTCGACCGCCCCCTGCACGCCCCGCCGTTCGCCGGCGCCGTCCAGCTCGACGCCTCCTGGCTGCTGATCGCCGACGGCCGGGTGCTGGGGGCGGTCGACGGCCGCAACGGCGAGATCGGCGACGGCGTCCTCGAGGCGCTCGGCGAGCGCACCCGGGCGGTCCTCTATCCGGTGCCGCCGGAGCTCGGGGCGGGGTGCGTGCGCGGCCTCGCCTCGCTCCTCCATCCGCCGCGCTTCCGGCACGAGGGGCTCGACTCGTCGTTCGTCAACCTGGCGGCGCTCGCGGGAAACCTGCTCGCGGAGAGGTTCGACGGCGCCATGCGGCTGCGGCGCAGCGACGCGCTGGGGACGGTGGTCTTCGACCAGGGGCGCCCCGTCCTCTCGCTCTACTCCAAGGGGTGGGACGGGGTGCCGGTCGAGCGCCCGTGGGACGAGTGGGTGTCGGGGCTGGCGCTGCGCGCGGACGTCGAGGAGCGGCGCGAGATCCCCGCCTTCGTCTCCTTCCAGCGCGAGCTGCGCAACAGCGGCCTCGACGTGTCGCGCGGCGTCCCCGCCGCCGCCGGGCTGCTGGCCGACGACCCGCTCTACCGCTTCCTGCGCTTCAGCCTCGCCGACCTCCCCGCCTTCTTCCGCGAGCGCGACCGCGAGGCGAAGTGGAAGTACCTCGCCGAGTGGCTGGGCGACGTGCGCCGGGCGGTGTTCCACCACGACCTGCCGCGCCCCGGCTCCTCCACCACCGACTTCTTCGACCTCGCCACCTTCGACGAGACCTTCGGCGAGCCCGGCCGCGTGCTCCATCTCGCCCGCCGGGTGGCGCGCGGCACCCCGGAGGCGCTGGCGGCCTTCCGCGAGGACGTGATCCAGGCGAAGACGGCGCGCCTCAAGACCGGCGACGTCGGCGGCGCCTTCCTGATCGCCCGCCGCTTCGACGCCGCCACCCTCGAGGCCTGGCGCGCCGAGCGGGCGAGCAACACCACCGGCCGCTGGTCGTTCGGCGTCGAGGAGAGCTTCACCGGCTACGAGGGGTTCGTGCGCGTGGGGCCGCGCCGCGGCTTCCACCTGCTGCTGGTCGAGGAGAGCGAGAGCGGGTTCGTGCCTTTGCTGCCGTGAGGGCGCTGCCTACCCCAGCATCTCGCGCACCGAGCGCTCGACCTCGAGCAGGTCGAGCTGGGCCCGCGGCAGGTTCGAGAGCTGGCGGTCGAGGACGAGGAGGAGGAAGTGGTCGCCGCGGCCGACCGGGCGGGCGAGCCAGTAGCGGTCGAGGCCGGTGACCAGCAGCTCCTGCGGGGAATCCTCGCCGCCGCCGTCGCGCAGGAAGCGGGACGCCGCCTCGACCATCGCCGGGAAGCGCGCCTCCCCCGCCGCCGCGACGACGCCGCCGGCGGCGTGGACGAGCAGGAGGGCCGCCGCCCCCTTCATCCCCTTCCCCTTGCGCAGCGCCTCGCCGAGCAGGCGGGCGAGCTCCTCGGCGGCCGGCCGCAGCACCGACGGCGGATCGGCGAGCAGGGCCTCGAGGTCGAGCTCGGGATCGGTGCCGAGGCCGGCGCCCGGCGCCGCGGGATCGCCGCCCCGCTCGCGCTCGTCCTTGAGCCGCATCCCCTCCATCAGCAGGAAGCTCAATCCGGAGCCGATCTCGGGCTCGACGGCGGGGCAGCCGTCGGCGATCTCGATGTCGACGTGCTCCCAGGTGACGATCTCGAGCGCCGCCTCGCGGCCGGTCAGCCCCGCGGTCGCCGCCCCCACCAGCCGGCCGGCGCGGAAGTAGAGCTGCCCCTCGCGGCCGGATTCGGGGTGCGACGAGCGGACCGACAGCGTGCAGGTCTTGCGCTCCATCTCGAGGAGCTGGAGGAAGGAGGCGAGCGAGATGTTCTCGACCCGCCCCTTGACGCTCTCGGCGAGCATCTCGGCGATCTTGTGCTTGAGGGCCGCGACGTCGAACGGCTTGGTGAGGCACTCGAACGATCCCGCCGTGCCCAGCCGCGCGGCGGTCTCCTCGCTGCCGAGGGCGGTCATCAGGATCACCGGCAGCTCGGCGTGGCTGCGGCGCAGGAAGGCGAGCAGCTCGAAGCCGTCCATGTCCGGCATCCGCAGGTCGGTGAGCACCAGGTCGACCGGCTGCGACTCCAGCACGGTGAGGGCCTCCACGCCGTTGGCGGCGGTGACCACCCGCACGCCGCGGCGGCGGTCGACCAGCGCGTCGGAGAGCGCGAAGAGCACCGAGGGCTCGTCATCCACCACCAGGACCGTCTTCATGCGGGCCCCATCTTACCCTCTGCAACCGGGCGGATTAAGATACCGTGACCCGACTCGAGGAATTCCTGAACCCCCGCCGGGCAGCCGGCGACTCCGGAGGGACCGTATGAGCCGCCTTTCCCCGTTTTCGACCGCCCTGCCGCTCCTGCTGCTCGCCGCCGCCGCCGCCGCTGCCGCCGCCGCCGAGCCTCAAGGGCGCCCCGCCCCGCCGCCACCGACTCCCGCCGCCGCTGCCGCGGCCATCCCCCCGGCCACCACCACCTCGTGGCACACCGTCCGCCCCGGGGAGACGCTGCGCGGGATCGCCACCCAGTTCCTCGGCTCGGCCGAGCGGTGGACGGAGCTCCACCTGCTCAACCCCGCCATCGCCGATCCCGACCGTATCGCGCCCGGGCAGCGGGTGCGGGTGCCGGCGGTGCCGTCGAGCTTCCCGGCGGCCCGCCTCAACCGGCTGTCGCGCCAGGTCGAGGACCAGCCCTCCCCGATCCCCTGGCACAGCGCCCAGGAGGGGGACGTGCTGGTCGAGCGCGACGGGCTGCGCACCCACCAGCGCTCGTCGGCGGACATGCAGTTCCTCGACGGCGCCCGCCTGCTGGTGACCGAGGATTCGCTGGTCTACTTCCATCGCGCCGGGAGCACCCTGCGCGGGACGCCGAAGAAGTCGATCGAAATCGTCGAGGGGCAGGCCGAGCTCGAGGCCCGCTCCGCCACGGCGGCGCCGGCGCCCGAGGTCGAGATCGTCCTCGGCGGGACGAAGGCGACGTCGCGCCCCGACGGCGCCGGCAACGCCCGCACCCGCGCCCGCCGGGCCGAGCAGGGGAGCGCCAAGGTGATGGCCTACGGCGGCGAGAGCGAGGTCGAGGCGGGGGGCGCCAAGGTCCAGGTGCCGCACGGCATGGGGACCTCGGTGGCGGCGCAGGGTCCCCCTTCCCCGCCCGAGCCGCTGCTGCCCGCCCCCACCGGGCTCGAGCCCGCCCCCGGCGCCCAGCGCGCCTGCGCCGATCCCCTCCTCACCTGGCAGGGGACGCCGCAGGCCGCCGCCTACATCGTCGAGATCTGCCGCGATCCCGCCTGCGGCGCCCTGATCGAGCGGCGGATCGGCGACGCCGCCACCCAGTGGCGGCCGGACCCGCTCCCCATCGGCGAGCTCTACTGGCGGGTGACGGCGCGCAGCCGGTCGGGGCTCGACGGCTATCCGAGCGAGGGGATCCGCCTCGCCATCACCTCCGACCGGAAGGCCGCGGACCGGCGGGCCGCCCCCGTCGTCGCCACCGCCACGGCCACGGCCGGCGCGTTCCAGGTCGGCGGCCCGCAGGTGCGGATCGGCGAGCGGCTGTTCGTCTCGCCGGCCGCCACCGTCGTCGCGGGCGGCGCCGGCGACTCTCCGGGAGCCTGGGTGCCGGTGATCGACGGCCAGGAGGCGGCGGCCTTCCCGGCCACCTGGACCCCGGGCGAGCACACCGCCGCGGCGGTGATCCACGACGGCTGCGGCGACGGCGCCGCGATCGCCCAGGTCGCCTTCGTGGTGGACGCGGCGGCCCCCGTCATCCGCTGGGAGGTCGGCGACCGCCAGGCGCTCTCCGACCGCCTGGCGCCCGACAGCGAGAAGGAGCGCGAGCGGCTGGGCGGCCGCCGGAGCGGCGGCATCGCGGCCCCCGATGCCTGGACCTCGCGCGCCGGGGTGTGGCGCCTGCCGCTCCCCTGGGCTCCCGTGCGCGACCGCGAGCGGCGCCGGGACCGCGCCGACCGCGCAGAAGCCCGTGAGAGCCTGGCGCCGCTGGCGATGGAGATCGCGAGCGACCACCCGCAGGCCTTCTTCACCGCCCCCGACACCATCCTGACCGTCGACGGCAAGGAGACGACGATCGGCGACCGCATCCTCTGGATCGACGCCGAGGACGCCGGCGTCGGCGTCGAGCGGGTGAGCTTCCGCACCCGCGCCGAGGGGGACCGGGTGGTGCTGGAGATCGAGGCGCGCGACATGGTGGGGAACGTCAGCCGCAAGGAGATCGCGCTGCGCAAGGGAGGGGGACGGTAAGCTCCTACTCCTTGGTCCCCAGCCAGCTCGTGGGCACCCACTGCGCCTGCAGGGTCGCCTCGCCGGAGTCGCCCGTGGAGCGCGGGCGGCGCGGCGTCTCGTCGAGCTTCCAGCGCAGGCCGCCCGCCGCCGCCATGCGGTCGAGCTCGTCGGCGACGGCGGCGGCGTTGGCGGGGCGGCGCGCGGGGTCGCGCTCGAGGAGGAGCAGGATCAGCGATTCGAGCTCCGGCGGCACGCCCCCCTCCACCCGCCGCTCGAGCGGCTCGACGCTGCCGAACAGGGTGGTCTGCACCAGGTCCGAGACGTCGACGCCGCCGAACGGCCGCACTCCCGCGAGGCTCTCGTAGAGCAGCACCCCGAGGCCGAAGAGGTCGCCGGCCGGACCGTGGCCGCCGCCGCGCAGGGCCTCCGGCGGGAGGTAGCCCGGCGTGCCGAAGACCAGCCCTTCCGCCCGGGTGGCGGCGGCGACCAGGTCGGCGATGCCGAAGTCGGTCACCTTGATCGAGCCGTCGTGGCCGAGCATCACGTTGGCGGGTTTGATGTCGCGGTGCACGATGTCGCGCCGGTGCGCGGCGGCGAGGCCGCGGGCGATGCCGGCGCCGAGCGGGATGACCTCCTGCGGGGTGAGGCGCCCGCGCCGCAGCAGGACCCGCTCGAGGCTCGCCCCGTCGACCAGCTCCATGGCGATGAACGCCCCCTCGGGGGATTCCTCGACGTCGTACACCGCGACGACGTTGGGGTGGCTGAAACGCGCCCCCATGACCGCCTCCTGCACCAGCTGCTCGATGCGCTGCCGCCGCTTGTCGGGAGCCAGGTCGCCGCCGCCGAGGCGCAGGGTCTTGAGCGCCACCGGGCGCTGGAGCCGGGGGTCGAGCCCGCGGAAGACGGCGCCCATGCCGCCGCTCGCCAGCAGCTCGATCACCCGGTAGCGGCCGAGGAAGACGTCGTCGAGCGCCCGCCGCTCCTCGAGGCCGCGGCGCAGCGCCTCGAAGCTGCGCCGCAGGTCGTCGATCTCGTCGCCGTCCGCGCCGGCGGCGGGCGACGCCCGCGCCAGCTCCCGCTGCTCGCGGGCGAGGTCGCGGATCGGGCGCACCACCGCGGCCCAGGCCGCCGCGAGGAGCAGGGCGATCAGCAGCAGCGCCGCGCCGGCCGCCAGCGCCGACTGCCGCCGCAGCCGCGCGGCGACCGCCTCGGCCACCCGCGCCGGCTGGCGCGACAGCACCGCCCAGCCGGCCGCCGGCACCGGCGCATAGCCGCCGAGGACCTCGGCGCCATCGCGGTCGCGGAAGCGCCCGGCCCCCGACACCCGGCCGGCGAGCGCCGCGCGCGCCAGCGCCGGGGGGAAGACGGCGAGCGAGGCGGCGTCGCCCACCACCACCCGGCCGGAGCGGTCCGCCACCGCGAGGTCGGCGGCGTCGCCCAACTCGTCGGGATGCGAGACGTCGGCGAGCGGCGAGCCGTCGCAGACCAGCACCACCCATCCCGCGCCGCCGGCGAGCGGCGCGGCGACGCGGACCAGCGGCGGGCGGGCGCCCGGCACGGCGAGGACTGCCGACGACGCCGCGATCGGCAGCGCCAGCGCGGCGGCGATACGGGCGGGCGAGCCCTCCCCCTTGAGCTGCGCCCGCACCACCTCGCCCCCCTGCGCGTTGACGACCGCCACCGCCTCGACCCCCAGCTCCGACCACCCCTGCAGGCTGGCGGCGAGCAGCTCCTGGGCCGCCGGCGAGCGGGGATCGGCGAGCGCCCGGCTGGCCGCCGCGCCGCGGGCGAGCGACAGGCGGGTGTCGAGGAACGCCTCGACGCGGGCGGCGGCGGTGCGCGCCGCCAGGGCGTGGGTGTGGAGGACCTGGTCGAAGAGGGCCTCGCGGTTGACCCCGGTGAGGCCGAGGTAGGAGATGGCGAGCGGCAGCAGCCCGACCGCCCCGAGGGCCAACGCGACGCGGGTGAGCAGGCGCGTCTTCTGGAGCCGGGGCAGCCGGGGCAGGCGCACCCTCACGAGAAGGCCGGGAAGCGGTAGCCCGATCCCCGCTCGGTCAGCACGTAGCGCGGGCGGGAGGGCTCGGGCTCGATCTTGGCGCGCAGCCGGTGGACGTGGACGCGCAGGGCGTCCTCGAACACCTCGTCCGAGGGCCAGAGGCGGCGCAGCAGGAAATCGGTCGCCACCACCCGGCCGGCGCTGCGCAGCAGCACGTAGAGGAGCTTGGTCTCGGTCGAGGTCAGCGCCACCTCGCGGCCGTCGACCAGCGCCCGCTGGTGGGCGAAGTCGATCGCCAGCCGCTCGTCGATGGGCAGGACCGGCTGCAAGGTGTAGGCGAAGTCGCCGATGCGGCGGAACACCCGCTCGACCCGCGCCACCATCTCGCGCGGCTTGAAGGGCTTGCGGATGTAGTCCTCGGCGAACCCCTGGATCGCCGCCACCACGGTCTCCTCCTCGTCGACCGAGGTCAGCATCACGATCGGCAGGTCGCTCCACTCGTGGAGCCGGGCGGCGAGGCTCTGGCCGTCGAGCCCGGGGAGCAGGATGTCGACCAGGGCGAGGTGCGGCAGCCCCTTGCGGGCGACCGTGTCGAGCGCCTCCTCGGCCGAGGCGCAGGCCCAGACCTCGAAGCCGGCCCCCTCCAGCTCGCGGCGGATCAGGCGCAGGAGGTCCGGGTCGTCCTCGACGGCCAGCACCCGCCGGCTGGAGGGAGCTCTGGGAACTGAAGGGTCGGCGAGCATTCGGTTTCCGTGGCGCTGCGCTGGGGGTGCTGGTCGCCGATTGTAGCGTACGCCGCCGTAACGTGTACCGTAAGGTGCGGCGAGTACACTCGCTCGCGTCATGGAGCTATCAGCGATGGAACCCGCCAGCCTGCGCCGGATCCTCTTCGTGGAGGACGATCCGGACATCCAGATCGTCGCCACGATGGCGCTCGAATCGCTCGGCGGCTTCTCCGTCCTCGCCTGCGGCTCGGGGGCCGAGGCGCTCTCCCGGCTCGACGGCTTCGCCCCCGACCTCGTGCTGCTCGACGTGATGATGCCGGGGATGGACGGGCCGGCGACGCTCGCCGCCCTGCGGCAGCGGCCGGCGGGGGTCGTCCCGGTCGTCTTCATGACCGCCCGCGTGCAGGCGCACGAGGTGGCGCAGTACCGGCGGATGGGCGCGGCGGACGTCATCGCCAAGCCGTTCGATCCGATGGCGCTGTCCGACACCGTGCGCACCATCTGGCATTCCCTGCAACCCTGAGGCTGCACCTTGCGTCGGGACCCGAGGCACGGAGGTTGAGCGGTCCCGGCGCCGGCGACCCGTTGCTGGACCCGTTGCTGGAGATGAAGAGCTACTTCGCCGGGCGCCTCCCCGCCCGCATCGCCGAGGTCGAGGCCGCGCGCGACGCCGCGCGCGGCGCCGGCTGGGCGGGCGAGCCGCTGCGCACCTTCCACCGCCTCGCCCACTCGCTCGCCGGAGCCGGCGCCACCTTCGGCTTCCCCGAGGTCAGCGACCTCGCCGGCCGTCTCGAGCGCCGCCTCAAGGCCCTCCTCGCCGGCGGCCCGCCGCCCACCGACGCTTACCACGCGGAGATCGACGACCTCCTCGCCCAGCTGCGCGACACGATTCCGTGGGATGCGCCGCGGGACTAGGTCCCGGGGCTAGAGCGCCGTACCGCCCGCCGGGGAGGCGTCGAGAGACAGGCGGATGCGTTCCATCAGCTGGTGGTTCGAGGTCTGCGATTTGACGAGGACGGCGGAGACCCGGCTCGCCACCGCCGCGTCGACGTCGTGGGCCGAGAAGATCAGCACCGGCACCGGCGGCTTCAGGCTGCCGAGCTGCGGCAGGAGCTCGAGCCCCGAGCCGTCCGGCAGGGCGAGGTCGAGGATCACCAAGTCGAAGCGCTCGCGGGTCAGCCAGTCGCGGGCGGCGGCCAGCTCCGCCGCCGGCTCGACCGCCGCCTCGCGCTCGAGGATCGCCGCCACCACCCGTTGCAGGTCGCGGTCGTCCTCGACGTGGAGGATGCGGCTCCGCCCGCGGGGAACGTCCGCCGTCTCCGCCGCGTCCGGCACCTCGCGGGAGGGCTCGAGCGCCCCGCCTCCCCACTCCGGCAGGTCGAAGAAGAAGCAGGTCTCGACCCCCGGCTCGCTGGTGAAGTCGATCCGGCCGCGGTGCCGTTCGACGATGGCGCGCGAGATGCTGAGCCCCAACCCCGTCCCCCCCTTCTGCCGGGTCGACGAGGAGTCGGCCTGGGCGAACTTCTCGAAGATGCGCGCCTGGAAGTCGGCGGGGATGCCGCGGCCGTGGTCGGTGACCGCCACGCGGACCTCCCCCTGCCGCGCCTCGACCGCGACCTCGACCACCCCGCCGCGCGGCGAGAACTTGGCGCCGTTCGACAGCAGGTTCGCCATCACCTGGAGGAGGCGGTCGGGATCGGCCCACACCCGCACCCCCTCGACGGCGCGGACGATGCGCAGCTCCACCTCGTAGGCTTGAGCGTAGGCGCGGTTGCCGTCGACCGCCGCCTCGACCAGCGGCATCAGCTCGACCGCCACGAAGCGGAAGCCCATCGCCCCCGATTCGATCTTCTCGACGTCGAGGATGTCGTTGATCAGGCGCACCAGCCGGTCGCTGTTCTTGGCGGCGATGTCGACCAGCAGGCGCGCCTTCTCGGGGAGCGCGCCCGCCACCCCGCCGGCGATCAGGCCGAGCGAGCCGCGGATCGAGGTCAGCGGGGTGCGCAGCTCGTGGCTGACCACCGAGACGAAGTCGTTCTTCATCTGCTCGACCCGCTTGTGGTCCTGGATGTCGCGCGCCACCGCGTAGACCAGCGAGCCGTCGGGCGAGACGCTGGCGCGCCAGGAGAGCCAGCGATGGGAGCCGTCCCTGGCCAGGTAGCGGTTCTCGAAATCGACCGAGCCGCCGCCGAGCCGCAGCCGCTGCTGCTCGGTGGCGGTGACGGCGCGGTCGTCCGGGTGGACGAACTCGGCGTAGGGGCGGGCCATCAGCTCCTCCGGCGTCCAGCCGAGCACCCGCTGCCAGGCCGGATTGAGCTGGCGGAAATAGCCGTCCTGGCCGGCGATGCAGAGCATCTCGAGCGAGATGTCGAAGAAGCGGTCGCGCTCGTGCTCGGCCCGCGCCCGCTCGTCCATCTCCCCCTGCAGCTCGGCGTTGATGCGGGCGAGCTCGGCGGCGCTGCGGTCGGCCTGGCGGAACAGGGTGTACATGCTGCCGAGCAGCCCCACCATCACGAAGATGTAGCTCGTCCCCTTGGCCAGGTGCGCCGCCACCGTCAGGGCGTCGAAGGGGCGGCTGGCGAACGCCATGAAGGCGACCTCGGCCAGCACCCCGAGCAGCAGCGACATCATCAGCCAGTGCTCGAACCGCCAGGTGCGCCAGCTCCCGAAGCGCAGGTGGCGGACGAAGGCGAGCAGGAAGAGGAGCCCGGGGATCAGCTCGGCCGGCCGGCGGATGACGAAATCGGGGCGGTAGGAGGGGGGCAGCGGAGCGAAGGTGAAGAAGGCCATGCAGACGAGCGTGACGCCGCCGGCCAGCAGGTAGACGGTGCGCGCAGTGAGCCGCGCATCCGGGCGCGAGTCCGGCCGCGAGTCCGGACCGACCGACGAGCCGCGCACCGGCGCGCTCACCCAGAGGAAGAAGGCGAGGAAGATCCGCCCGGCGAGCCAGCTCCACGGCCCCGCCGCGGCGAGGTGCGAGCCCGGGAAGCGCTCGGCCACCAGGGCCGAGGTCGCCAGCGCATGGTAGGCGTCGAGGCAGGCGGCGCCCACGAAGGCGGCGCCGAGCAGCAGGAAGGTGTCGCTCCTGCGGCTGTGGAAGCGCACCAGGGCGATCGCCCCCACCCCGAAGGCGAGGACGACCGACACCGTCTCGTGCAGGGTGTGGAGATGGCGGTTGGCGGCCCAGTCCACCCGCACCAGCGCGAGCGCCAGCGCCAGGCCGGCGAGCGGGATGGCGGCGTAGGCCGCCGCCCGCCAGGCGGCGAGGTCCGCGGTGCCGGGCCGCCTCACGAGCCGGACCACTGATTGCGCTGGACGACGGGGAGCTGGAGGGCGCGCTCGCGGTCGAGGTCGAGCGCGCCGACGTGGAGGGCGAGCGGCGACTGCACCCATTTGTAGATCGAGCGGCTGAACAGGACGGCGAAGCGCGCCGACCATTCCGCCAGGCGCTCGGCCGCGATCTCCGGGAAGAGGGGAATGAGGGCGCGGGCGACCTCCGGCGGCGAGAGCTTCTCGCCGGCGTAGAGGTAGAGGCAGGCGTCGAGCACCGGGAAGGGCATCAGCTCCCCTTCGGCGGTCTGGGCGGCGGCGAGCTCCGGGCCGGGCTCGGTGTCGAGGGTGCGGCGGATCCCTTGGAAGCCGAAGCGCGCCAGGAAGCGCTCGAGCAGCGCCACCACCACCGTCTTCGGCACGTTGGCGATCACCGACAGCGCCCCTTCGAGGTCGCCGCCGATGGTGGTGTAGCCGACCGCCTTCTCGCTCATGTCGCCGGTCTGCAGGAACAGCGCCCCCGAGCTGTTGGCCCAGTTCCACATGCGCAGCGAGCGCAGGCGCGCCTGCACGTTCTGGCGGGTGATCTCGGTCGGCTCCTCGCCCCCCAGCATCTGGCGGGTCGCCTCGACCTCGCGGTCGAACGCCTCTTCGACCGGCAGCACCAGCAGTGGGACGCCGAGCTCCGCGCAGAGCTGGGCCGCGGCGCCCCGCGTCCCCTCCCCCGAGTAGCGGGTGGGCATGTAGAAGGCCTGGATCGACTCCCCCGCCAGCCGGCGGAGCTCGTCGTCGGTGCGCGGTGCGGCGCCCGCGGCTTCTGCGGCTTCCGCGTGCAGCAGCCAGGCGGCCCGCCAGGCGAGGAGCAGGGTCAGCATCGAGTCGCGCCCGCCGGAGAGGGCGATCCCGAAGCGCTCGAAGGCGCCCGACTTCCGGAAGTAGTCGCGCACGCCGAGCGCCAGGGCGTCGATCAGGTCGTCGAGCACCTCCTCGCGCGGGGTGCGCGACGGCTCGGCCGTCTGCGGCGCGGCCGGCAGGAAGAGGTTCTGCCAGGCGGGGGTCGGGTACGCGAGCGTGCCGGGGCCTTCGGCCTCGAGGGCGCCGGTCGCGCGTCCGCTGCGCACCACCGGCACCGGGGTCTCCCGGAGCTGGAACGACTCGCAGTCGCTGCGCCAGGTCGAGTCCTCACGCCGCATGCGCACGGTGCGGTCGAGGTCGACGACGGTCGCCGCCCACCCCTCGCGGAAGCGCGGCGCGTCGAGCATCGGCCGGCCGTTCTGGAAGACGTAGCCGCCGCCGTCGAAGATCAGGCCGTCCTGCGCCCCGACGCCGTTGGCGTAGGCGAAGGTCGCCTGGTTGTCGGAGGAGCGGGTGGCGAGCATCTCGCGGCGGGTCGACACCACCCCGACGCGGAAGGGGGAGGCCGAGACGTTGACCACCAGCTCGGCCCCCGAGAAGCAGCGCCGGCGCATCGGGCCGTCCGGCGACCAGGCGTCCTCGCACACCTCGACCGCCATCAGGCCGAAGTCGAAGCCGAACAGGTGGTCGCCGAGCGGCACGCCGGCGGCGTCGAGCACCAGGCCGGGGGTGCAGCGCGAGAAGGTGCGCGCCTCGTAGAACACGTTGTAGGTGGGGAGCTTCTCCTTCGGCACCAGGCCGAGGATCTCGCCGCCGTGGATCACCGCGGCGCAGTTGAAGATCTGCCCGCCGACCCCCACCGCCACCCCGGCCACGAACACCGTCGCGAGGTCGACCGTCGCCTCGGCGAAGCGCTCGAGCTCGCCGCGCTGGGCGGCGAGGAAGGCCCGCCACTGCACCAGGTCCTCGGGGGGATAGCCGCCCACCACCTGCTCCGAGAAACAGCCGACCGTCACCCCCGCCGCCGCCATCCCGCGCGCCTGGACGAGGAGGCGGTCGACGTTCGAACGCACCGCCCCCACCGTGGGGTTGACGTTGCCGAGCCCGATCCTGATCAATCTCATCCGCCGTTCGCCTCCTGTTGCTGGAATCCTGACCGATCGCGGGGGAGGTGGCAACTGCCGTCGCCGGAATCTCGCCGCGATCGCGCCGTAATCAGCGACGTAAGGTTGCGCTGCCATGCTGGGACCCTATCCATTGTTCGCGATCTTTTCTCGCTCGGGTCGACCTCGCCGCGCACTTCCTCGCTCCTGATCTTCCGAGGCGACCCAAAGGGGGGGCACGATGCATCAGCCGCTCACCGTCACCGGATCGAAACACGTCCTCGAGCCCACCCTGACCGGCGGGGCTCCGGGGCAGGCGCCCCCCTGGAGCTTGGTCGGCCAGCGGGTGGGCTCGATCCGCATCCATAACCTGCTGGGCGAAGGGGGGATGGGCGCCGTCTACGCCGGCTACGACGAACGCCTGCAGCGCGAGGTGGCGCTCAAGGTGGTGCGCTTCGACTCGCTGACCCTGAACGGCCGGGCCCGCCTGCTCAGCGAGGCGCGCATCCTCTCCCGCCTCAACCATCCCAACATCTGCGCCATCCACGACTTCGTCTCCGGCGAGGCGACGGATTTCCTCGTCCTCGAGCTGATCCACGGCACCACGCTGCGCGAGGCGATCACGCGGGGGATCGCGCCCGAGGCCCGGCTGGGGATCGCCGAGCGGATCGCCGAGGCGCTGGTGGCCGCTCATGCCCAGGGGGTGGTCCACCGCGACCTCAAGCCGAGCAACGTCATGCTCACCCGGGACGACCAGGTGAAGGTGCTCGATTTCGGCATCGCCCGCCGCGGCCGCGGAAACGGCGACGACGACGCTTCCTCCCCCTACGCCGACCCGGAGCGCACCGCCACCTTCGTCCTCGAGGCCGAGGAGTTCCTGTTCGCCCGCACCACGCCGGGCAAGGTGATCGGCACCGCCGGCTGCATGAGCCCCGAGCAGGCGCGCGGCGAGACGGTGACGGTGGCGAGCGACATGTACTCCTTCGGCCTGCTGCTCCAGGAGCTGTTCACCGGCAAGTCCCCCTATTCCCCCACCCTCTCCGGCCTCGAGCTGCTGCAGGCGGTGCAGAAGGGGCGCACCCTGCCGCTCGTCGGCCCGATGGACGCGCACATGGCGGCGCTGATCGAACGGCTCAAGTCGCTGGCCCCCGAGGACCGCCCATCGGCGGCGGAGGCGCTCCACCGGCTGCGCTGGATCGGCGAGAAGCCGCGCCGGCGGCTGCGCGCCCTGGCCGCCGCCGTCGCCCTGGCCGCCCTGGCCATCGGGATCGCCAAGTACACCCTCGACCTGCGCCGCGAGCGCGATGCGGCGGTCAGGGCGCGCCAGCAGGCGGAGCTCTCGCGGCGCGAAGGGGAGGAGGTGGTGGGCTTCCTCCTCGACCTGTTCAAGGTCTCGGACCCGGGGGAGACGCGGGGGAGCTCGGTCACCGCGCGCGAGCTGCTCGACCAGGGGGCGCAGAAGGTGCGCGCCAACCTGCGCAGCCAGCCCCAGGTCGAGGCCCGCCTGCTCGACACCATCGGGCAGGTCTACCTGAAGCTCGGCCTCTACGGCGAGGCCCGCCCGCTGCTCGAGCAGGCGCTCGCCATCCGCCGCCAGGGTTCCTCCGACCCGCTCGACGTCTCCTCCAGCCTTGAGCACGTCGCCCTGCTCGACCAGGCCGAGAACAAGCCGGAGGCGGAGCCCCGCCTGCAGGAGGCGCTGCGGCTCCGCCAGGCGAAGCTCGGGCGCCGCAACCCGGAGGTGGCGAAGCTGCTCAGCAACCTCGGCGTCTTCTACGCCGTGCAGCACGACGCGGCCAAGGCGGAGCCGCTGTTCCAGGAAGCCCTGGAGATCCGCCAGGCGACCCTCGGCCCCCTCCATCCGGACGTCGCGACGTCGCTCAACAACCTCGGCATGATCCGCGCGAGCCGGGGGAACACCCAGGGAGCGGAGGCGATGCTCCGCCGCGGCCTCGCGATCCGCGAGCAGGTGCTCCCCCTCGACCACCCGGACCTCGGCTCCAACCTCGAGGCGCTGGGCGTCCTCTACCAGAACCAGAAGCGGTTCGCGGAGGGCGAGCGCTACCACCGCCGCGCTCTGGCGATCAGCGAGAAGGCCCTCGGCCCCAAGCATCCGCGCACCGCCCTGATCCTCACCAACCTCGCCGAGACCCTGGTCGGCCTGGGCAAGGACGCCGAGGCGGAGGCGCTGCTGCTGCGCGCCATCCAGGCGCGGGAGACGGCGCTCGGCACGGGTCATCCCGACGTCGGCGTCTCACTCGCCGAGCTGGCCAACCTCTACGTCGACCAGCGGCGCTACAAGGAGGCCGAGCCGCTCTACCGGCGCGCCCTGGCGATCTTCGCGGCGAGCCCCATGCACGGCCACCCCTCGCAGCCGGCGGCACTGCGCTTCTACGCCCGCCTGCTGCGGGCGACCGGCCGCAGCGCGCTCGCCGCGGAGATGGAGCAGCGGGCGAAGGAGAGCTGAGACCAGGGCTGCGGAGACAGCAGAGACGACAGCGGGCGCAGAGATCCGAAGGATGGGTGCAGGGGGGGGTTTCGGATCTCGCGTCCCTGTCGTCCTTGCTGTCCCTGAGGTCCCTTGCACCCCTCTCCGGAGCGCCAGCTCCCAAGCTCCCGCCCTCCCCCGCCGGCGAGCAGCGAGCCGACAAAAAAATAGCCGGCTTGGCGCCGGCCTTGGATGGGGAAATCTGTGATGTGGTGATCTTCGCAGATCAACGTTACGCCCCAGATTACGGCTCCGCGGCCTCTGACCTGGAGCTGGGGAAGGGCACGGGATCGTCACCCGGCCAGCTAACAACTGTCGCTTGACGGCTCCGACCGACCTTCCTAGACTCCGTGCCGCGGCGCACCGCCAATCCCCGCGGTCCTGCCAGCGAGGGCCTTGTCCGAGGCCGAGGAGAACCCAGCATGAGAAGATCGAAGACTGCCTCGCGAGGGCTCGCCCTGTTGGCCGCAGCAGCCCTCCTCCCTGCCGCCGCCGGAGCGGCGGTGATCCAGCACGTGATCGTGATCCCGATGGAGAACCACGACGCCTCGCAGATCATCGGCAACACCGCCAACGCCCCGTACATCAACAACACCCTGCTGCCGAGCTACGCGCACGCCACCAACTTCAACGACGAGCTCGCCCTCTCCGTCCCCAGCGAGCCGCACTACGTCTGGATGGAGGCCGGCACCAACGTCTTCTCCGACCACACCTTCTCGACCGACAGCGACCCGTCGAGCAGCAACAGCACGACCGGCACCGCCCACCTGGTGACGCAGATCAAGAACGCCACCGGCAGCGTCACCTGGATGACCTACCAGGAGGGGCAGAACACGACGACCGGCAACTGCCCGATCGTGAGCAGCGGCTTCTACGCCGCCAAGCACGACCCCTTCGTGTTCTTCAAGGACGTCTCGGGCAACCCGCCGTCGAAGACCAACGCCTACTGCGTGGCGCACAGCAAGCCCTACAGCTCGTTCGCCGCCGACCTCGCGGCCAACAACATCGCCGACTACGTGTTCATCACCCCCAACCTCTGCAACGACATGCACGGCGCGAGCGGCTGCCCGAACAGCAACACCATCCAGGCCGGCGACGCCTGGCTGCAGTCCGAGCTGCCGCGCATCATCACCTGGGCGAACACCCACTCGGCGGTGATCTTCCTCACCTGGGACGAGGGGAGCTCGACCAGCAAGATCCCCTTCCTGGCGATCGGCCCCGGGGTGAAGGCCAACTACGCGGGGGGGGTCTCCTACACCCACAGCTCGATCATCAAGTCGGTCGAGGAGATCCTGGGGCTGCCGATCCTGTCGAAGGTCTCCACCGCCAGCGACCTCTCCGATCTGTTCAACGCCGGATTCTTCCCCTGAGCCGCCCGCTTCACGATCCTGAAGCGGTCCTCGCCGCCACGCGGCGCTGGCTCGAACGGGCGGTGATCGGCCTCGACCTCTGCCCGTTCGCCCGCGCCGTCCACGCGCGCGGGCAGATCCGCTGGGTGGTCACCCCCGCGGCGACCCCCGAGGAGCTGCTCGCCGATCTGCTCGGCGAGCTGCGGACGCTGGCCGCCGCCGATCCGGCCGCCGTCGACACCACCCTGCTGATCCACCCCGCGGTGCTCGGCGACTTCCTCGACTACAACGACTTCCTGGCGGTCGCCGACGCCGCCGTCGCCGACCTCGGCCTCGCGGGGATCCTGCAGATCGCCAGCTTCCATCCCCGCTACCAGTTCGCGGGGACGGCGCCGGACGACGTCACGAACCATACCAACCGCTCCCCCTACCCCATCCTCCACCTGCTGCGCGAGGCGAGCGTCGAGCGCGCCGTGGCGGCCTTCCCCGACGCCGCCCAGATCTACGAGAAGAACATCGCGACCCTGCGCCGCCTGGGGGTCGAGGGGTGGCGGCGGCTGATTATCAAGCCGGAATAATCGAGCCGGCGGTCCTCGCGGACAGCCGGCTCGTGGGTATCACGGAGGGTCAGCTCAAACCGACGGCGGCGGCGGCTCGGGCTTCTGCTCGCGCTGCTTGTCGTCGCGGTTGCGGTTCTGGCGGTTCTGATTGTTCTGATTCTGCTGCTGCTGGTTCTGCTGCTGCGGCGGCGGCTGCCGCTGCGGCTGGGCCTGGGCGGCCTGCCGCTCGCGCTGGCGGCGGGCTTCCAGCTGCTGCTGCTCGAGCTGGTGCTGCTGCTGGAGGGCGCGCTGCTCTTCCTGGTTCTGCGCCGAGGTGTTCGGGGCGTTGGGCGGGGTATTGGGATTGCGGGGGTTGCGGTTGCCCGGCCCCTGCGCCGCCGGCGGCGCCGGCGGAACATTGCGCTGCTGGTCCTGCTGCAGCCGGTTGCGCTCGGCGTCCTGGCGCGCCTGGAGCTGCCGCTGCTGCTCCTGGTAGCGGCGGTCGACCTCCTCGGGGGACTGGGTGGGGCGCGGCGCGAAGGTCCGCCCCGAGATCCGCGGCTGGCCGGGCTGCGGCTGCCCCGGCTGGGCCTGCTGGACGGGGCCTCCAGGCTGCCCCGGCTGCGTCGGCTGCGTCGAGTCGAAGCGCTGGCCGCCGCGCTGCGGACGGCCCGGCTGATTCGGCTGATTCACCTGACCGGTCTGGCCCGGCTGATACTGCTGCAGCCGCTGCTGGCGCCGCTGGATCACCTGCTGCGGCGTGACGCTCGCCCGCGGCGCGGCGAGGGTCGTGGCCGGACGGAAGATCGAGACGCGGTCCCCCTGGACCTGGGCGATCCGCCCCTGCGCCGGGTTGCGGGTCTCGGCGAGCTGGTAGCGCCGCACGCGCTGGCCGGTCACCTGCTCGATGCGCTGCACCGGCACGCTCTGGTTGACGATCCGGTTGTTGATCATCGTGATGTTGGTGATGTTCGTCGTGTTGCGCACGAAGGTCACGTTGCGCGCCGGCGGCAGGATCTCGTCGTAGACTCGCTCCCGGAGGAAGCTGCGCTCCGGCACGAACGAGTAGGCGTACGGGTCGATCGAGGCGCTCAGGCTGAAACCGCCGATGCGGATGCCGACGCTGGCGCTGAAACCGACCGAGGGGGGGAGCGGCGCCCAGCCGATGTAGCCGCCACCCTGCTGGAAGGAGACCCAGGCCGGACCCCACTGGGTGCCGGGGACCCACAGCCAGCCGTACTGCGGATCGAGCATCCAGCGGCCGTAGTGGTAGGTCGCCCAGCCCCAGGGCTCGGAGGAGATCCAGGTCCAGCCGTAGTCGGTGTTCACCCAGTGTCCCTGGGTGTACGGGCGCCAGCCGACCGCCACCCGCGTCGGCTCCCAGACCCAGCCGTAGGAGGCGCGCTGGATCCAGCGGCCGTAGGGGGAGAGCTCGCCGTAGAAGACGCTCTCGTCGACCGACCCGCCCGACCCGCTGTTGGTGTAGAGGTCCGGCGCGTAGGCGGCTTGAGGGTTCGCGTAGCCCGGGTCGTCGTAGTTGCCGTCCGGACGCGGGTCGTAATAGGGCTGCTGCTGGTCGTCGTAGCCCCCCTGGTTGTCATACCCCTGGTCGTTGCCCGGGTAGTTGCCCGGATTTCCCTGATCGTAGGGCTGACCCTGGCCGTAGCCGGGCTGCGGCTGCCCGTAGGGATCGGGCGGCGGGGGCGGTGCATACTGGGCGTAGAGCGTGCCGCCCGTGAGCGCGACGCCCAGGGTGGTCGCGAGAGTCAATGCGCGCTGTTTCATGATAGGCCTCAAATTTCCCGGACCGGCTGCCTGCGCGGTCCGATGTCGTTTACAAGCTGCGTTTTTTCAAGGTCTAATCGGCCCTTGATGCCATCGTCGCCCACGGTAGATTGCAAGAGCGCTGCCACACCGGCCCCGGACCTCGAGCGGGCCCGCGCTCTGGTCCTCGCGCACGGCTGGAACGCCATGGCTTACCAGATCCTCAACCCCGGCCTCCGCCACTGGTTCTCGGCCGCCGGCGACGCGGTGGTCGGCTACGTCCGCGCCGGCCGGGTGCGCGTCGTCGCCGGGGCGCCGGTCTGCGCCGCGGAGCGCCTGGGAGCGGTGGCGGCCGAATTCGCGGCGGACGCCCGCCGCGCCGGGGAGCGGCTCTGCTGGTTCGGCGCCGAGGAGCGCCTGCTCGACCTGCTGGCCGAGCGCGGCCCGGCGTCGGCGCTGCTGCTCGGCGCGCAGCCGGTCTGGGACCCCGGCCACTGGCGGGCGATCGTGGCCGGCAAGGCGTCGCTGCGCGCGCAGCTCGCCCGCGCCCGCAACAAGGGGGTGACCGTCCGCCCCTCGCGGCAGGAGACGGCCGAGGAGCGGGCCGCCCTGCGGCGCTGCCTCGCCGACTGGCTCGACCGGCGCGGCCTGCCGCCGATGCACTTCCTGGTCGAGTGCGACATCCTCTCCCCCCTCCTCGACCGCCGCCTGTTCGTCGCCGAGCGCGGCGGCGAGGTGATCGGCTTCCTCGTCGCCTCCCCCGTGCCTCGCCGCGACGGCTGGCTGATCGAGCAGATCATCCGCGGCCGCGGGGCGCCGAACGGCACCAACGAGCTGCTGCTCGACACCGCCATCAACGCCCTCGCCGACGAGGGGGCGCGCTACGTCACCCTCGGCCTCTCTCCCCTCTCGCGCGCCGTGCCGCAGCGGCCGGTCCCCCCCTGGAGCGTCCGCCTCCTGCTCGCCTGGGTCCGCGTCCACGGCCGGCGCTTCTACAACTTCGCCGGGCTCGAGGCGTTCAAGAGGAAGCTCAACCCCGAGCACTGGGAGCCGATCTACGCCTTGACCGACCGCCGGCGGATCTCGCTCGGCACCCTCTACGCCATCGCGGGAGCCTTCGGCGGCACCTCGCCCGTCCTCTTCATAGGACGATCTCTCCTCCGCTCCCTGGCTCAGGAGCTCCGCTGGGCCGCCGCGAAGGGGCGCCGGCGCCTGCGGGGTGTCGGCGCGGCTCCGGATCGACTACTCTTCCCCCGCCCTTGATGACGGGGGAAGATTGGATGAGATGAAACCGAGGAGGAGGAGACCGGCATGAAGATCGTCGTTCTGGGGGGAGGACGGGTGGGGAGCGCCATGGCCCGGGACCTGGCGCGCGACCCGCGCTTCACGGTGACCGTGGTCGACGCCTCCGCCGAGGCGCTCGGCGCCTTGCGGGAGACGGGGATCGCGACCGCGCGGGCCGACTTCGCCGATCCGGCGGCGGTGGCGCGCGCCGTCGAGGGGCACGACCTGGTGGTGGGGGCCGTCCCCGGCTTCCTGGGCTTCGCCACCCTGAAGGCCGTCCTCGAAGCCGGCAAGGACATCGTCGACATCTCCTTCTTCGACGAGGACCCCTTCCTGCTCGACGACCTCGCCCGCGAGCGGGGGCGGATCGCCATCGTCGACTGCGGCGTGGCTCCGGGGTGCAGCAACCTGGTGCTGGGGCGGATGGCCGAGGAGCTCGACCGCCTGGACGACTTCGTCTGCTGCGTCGGCGGCCTGCCGGCGGAGCGCTGCTGGCCGTTCGAGTTCAAGGCGGTCTTCTCCCCCATCGACGTGCTCGAGGAGTACACCCGCCCGGCCCGCTTCAAGCGCTTCGGCCAGATGGTGACCCTCCCCGCCCTCTCCGAGGTCGAGCCGCTCGACTTCGCCGGCGTCGGCACCCTCGAGGCGTTCAACACCGACGGCCTGCGCACGCTGCTGCGCACCATCGACGCCCCCTCGATGGTCGAGAAGACGCTGCGCTACCCGGGGCACGCCGACAAGATGCGGATGCTCCGCGAGGTCGGCTTCTTCGGCACCGGCGAGGTGGAGATCGCCGGCCAGCGGGTGCGCCCGCTCGATCTGACGGCGAAGCTCCTCTTCTCCTCCTGGCGTCTGAAGCCCGGCGAGGAGGACTTCACGGTGATGCGCATCGCCGTCTCCGGGGAGAAGGATGGCCGCCGCGCCCGCTACACCTGGGACCTCCTCGACCGCTTCGACCGCGCGACCGCCACCACCTCGATGGCGCGCACCACCGGCTACACCTGCACCGCCGCCGTCCGCATGGTCGCCGCCGGCCTGTTCGACAGGAAGGGGATCTCGCCCCCCGAGTTCATCGGCCGCGACGCCAAGGCCTACGCCTTCATCCTGGCGGAGCTGGCGGCGCGCGGGATCGTGTTCAAGGAGACGGTGACGCCGCTCTGACCATGGCGCCCCCGAAGCCGCCTACCTACTCCCTCGAAGCGCCCACCCGCCTTTCGGAGTCGCTCCTCTGGCGGCTGCAGAAGAATTTCTTCGCCGCGGCCGGCGCCACCGCCTGGTCGCGCGGGATCGTCCCCCACTACGTCACCAGCAACAGCTGGGTGGCCGGCGCCTACGCCCGGGTGGTGCTCGGCTGGCTGCGCGACGTCACGGCGGCGGGGGCGCTCGATTCCCGCCACCCGGTCTACCTCCTGGAGCTGGGATGCGGCTCGGGGCGCTTCGGCCATCACTTCCTCGCCCGCCTTCTCGACCTCGTCGGCCGCTCGTCGCTGCGCGGCGTGACCCTGCGCTACGTGCTGAGCGACTTCACGGAGAGCAACCTGGCGCCGCTGCGCGGCCACCCCTTGCTCCAGCCATGGATCGCGGAGGGGATTCTCGACTTCGCCGGTTTCGACGCCACCGCGGGGGAGGCGATCCGCCTCGAACGCTCGGGCACGATCCTCTCCCCCGAAACGCTCGTCAACCCCCTCGTCGTGATCGCCAACTACGTCTTCGATGGCGTCCCCCAGGACGCCTTCGCCGTCCGGAACGGCCGGCTCTCCGAGCTGCTGGCGACCCTCACCCTCCCCGAGGCGCCCGAGGCGGGAGACCTCGACGAGCCGACGATCCTGCAGCGGATCGACCTCGGCTGGGAGGAGCGCCCGCTGCCGGAGGGTGAATTAGGGACCTACTACGGCGACCCGGAGCTCGACTCCCTGCTGACCGACTGCGCCCGCCCCTTGAAGGACACCGCCCTCCTCTTCCCGCTCGCCGCCCTCGGCTGCCTGCGCCATCTGTCCGAGATCGCGGGGGGCCGGCTCCTCCTCCTCTCCGGGGACAAGGGGTACTGCCAGCAGGAGCTGCTCGACGGGCGCGACGAGCCGGGGCTGACCGTCCACGGCAGCTTCTCGATGATGGTCAACTACCACGTCCTCGGACGCTGGTTCGAAGGGCGCGGCGGCGAATTCTTCGCCTCCACCCACCTCTACTCGAGCCTCAACGTGGTGGCGGGGGTGCTGGGCGGCCCGCCCGCCGTCGAGACCGCCCTCGCCTTCGACGAGGCGATCGAGCGGCAAGGGCCGGACGACTTCTTCGACCTCAAGGTCAGCTTCGGCAAGCCCGCCGCCGACCTCCCCCTCGAGCAGCTCGTCGCCTGGCTGCGCCTCTCCGGCTGGGACGCCAACGTCCTGCTCGACCTCTGGCCGGCGCTGATGAAAGGGGCCGCCGCGGCGCCGGGGCTCCTCCGCCTGGAGATCTACCGGGCCGTGCACCAGGTCTGGGACGCCTACTTTCCCCTCCAGGAAGCCCGCGACCTCGCCTTTCATCTCGGAGTACTCCTCTGCGAGATCGAATGCCACGGCGACGCGCTCCCTTTTTTCCACGAGTCGGCGTCGGTCTACGGGGCAAACCCGGCCACCGTCTTCAACATCGGCCTCTGCCTCTACCATCTGGGCGATCTGGAGGCCGCTCGCGAGGCTCTCGACGAAGCTTTGAGGGAAGCGCCGGACTTCGAACCGGCCGTGGAGCTGCGCCGGGAGGTCGGCGAAGGGCTCGCGAAGCGACAAGACGGGCGCGGGAAGAGAAAAACCGTGCGCGGAGGCCGTAAAACCGTCTGAAGCTCGCCGGAGAAGCAGTTGGGGAAACGCCAATCGCTCCGACGCGACCCTGCCAGCAGGGGAAAAAACCTTCGCGGGAGGTGAAACAACCGTGCGCGCCACCGCGCGGACACCGCGACGCGCCTCAATTGCGGATATTTGCCCGCTTCGAACCTTCGCAGCGCCGCGCGAAAGCTTCGCGCCCCCTCTTCAAGCCATCGTGCCGACCGGATTCCGCTTGTAAAGCGGCTTGAAGGCGAGCAGCCAGAGCCCCGAGAAGTCACGCATCAGGCGCATGCGCAGGAGCTGGAGCTGCCGGCACTCGGCGGTGTTGCCGTTCATCATCAGGTCGTTCAGCACGTGGTTGAAGTGCCAGAGGTACTCGTCGGACTTGCGGCAGGTCAGGCGGGCGCGGGCGAAGACGATGGCGTCGCCGGTCACCGAGGTCTCGTCGAGGAGGCTCGCGATGTCCTGCGCCTCCTCGTTGATGCGGATGCGTAGCGCGGCCGATTCGAGCAGGAACTGCTCGAGCTCGCGGTCGCAGTCCGCCTTGCCGAACACCCGGCGGTAGGACTCGACCTCGCGCGGCTCGAGGCGGAGGGCGAAGACCTCGGGGCGGAGCACCACCCGCTCGGCGGGGAGGTCGGGCGGGTTCACCTCGCGCAGGGTGTCGACCAGCCGGCGGTAGTAGCTGCCGAGCAGCTCCTCGGAGGTCGTAAGGGAGGTGGAGGCGGCGCCGGCGGCCTGTTCGAGCACGTACTCGCCGGTGTCCTGCCCGACCTTCGAGAGGCTCGGCCGCTCGGCGGTGTCGGGGCGGCCGGCGGTGAGGCGCGGCAGGAGGTGGCGCACCCGCTGGCGGATCTGGGCGATGTCGCCGAGGCGGAACTCCTCCTTCTGGAGCTGTTTCTCGAAGCGCTCGATCTCCTCGCGGAACTCCCCCAGCTCGCGGTCGAGCTGGCTGTCGAAGGCGACCTCGCGCTCGAGCTCGAAGACCCGCTGGTACTCGGCGACGATGCGCTGCTCCTCCTGGCGGTAGAGCTTCTGGATGCGCGCCTTGAAGACCAGGTTGGTCTCCATGATCGGCAGCAGCAGCTCGGGGTGGAAGTAGGAGTTCCCCAGGCCGTGCTTGAGCTCGCGGTAGCGGCGGATCAGGGCGTGGTCGTTGAGCTCGTCGAGGCTCTCGACGGCGCTCATCTGGTGGCGCACGGCGTCGATCGCCGCCCGCCGCTCCTCGATCATCTGGTCGCCCGGCGGCGACTCGCCGAGCTGGCTCCAGATGCCGTGGAAGATCTCGTTCAGCCGGTGGTGGTTGCGCAGCACCAGCTCCCCCGTGCGGTCGTCCATCTCCTCGCTCAGGCGAGCGAGCAGGAAGTCGATCTTGTCGAGGCGGTCCGAGGGCCAGGGGCCGGCGACATGCGCGTATAGGTAGAACCGGATGAGCTGGGTGAGGATCTTCTCGTCGTAATTCTTCACGCGACGGAAGAACTGGCGCAACAAGTCCGGCGTTACTTTGGTATCCTCCTCGTCGAGCGCACCGATGAGCTCCGTGAGCCGCCGGTCGATCGCTTCCAGGCGGTGACGGATCCGCTCGCTCTCCGAGGCGTTCAGGCTCTGAGAGATCTCCTTCAGCCCGCTGTAGAGGTTCTGAAACTCCGTGGAATGCTGGTCCTCCACGCGCTGGAGAAGCGTTTTGGCCAGGCTCTGCAGGAACTGGTGGAACGTCCAGGCCGCCCGGAAGCGGTGCGAGATGTCGGCGTAACGGCGATGGAGAACGCTCAGCTCTTGAACCGTGGTCATAAGCGGCCTGTGGAACCCTCGAACCGTTGAGTCGTAACGACTTGGCGAACGCTGATGGCGACGATCTTACGCCAAGAGACGGCAAAGGAGAAACTTACCGTGCGCGTGGTGATTTCGCAGCAGGAGCTGGAACGGCGGGTGACGGAGCTGGCGGCGGAGATCAACCGCGACTACGCGGATTGCGACCGGCTGCTCTGCGTGGGGGTCCTCAAGGGGTCGGTCTTCTTCATGGTCGACCTGCTCAAGCAGCTCACCATCCCGGTCGCCATCGACTTCTTCCAGACCTCGAGCTACGGCGCCGGCACCGCCCCCGGCGAGGTGCGCATCCGCAAGGACCTCGACCTGACCGTGCGCGGCAGGGACGTGCTGCTGATCGAGGACATCGTCGACACCGGCCACACGCTGACCACCATCCTCGGCCTGCTGCGCTTCCGGGGGGCCCGGAGCGTCAAGCTCTGCGCCCTGCTCGACAAGGCGGCGGCGCGCCAGGTGGAGGTGCCGATCGACTACAAGGGATTCGAGATCGAGCCGCTCTTCGTGGTCGGCTACGGCCTCGACTTCGACGAGCGCTACCGCAACCTCCCCTACATCTCCGTGCTGGATTCCGAAGATCTACCCTGAGACCCGAGCGAAGAAAGGAACCGACATGCGCTTCCACCACACGGACGACGCCCCCCCGGCCCTCGGCCCCTACTCGCAGGCGGTCGAGGTCGACGGCTGGCTCTACCTCTCCGGCCAGGTCGCTCTCGACCCCAAGACCGGCGAGTTGATCGCCGGCGACTTCGAAGCCGAGACCCGTCAGGTGCTGAAGAACCTCCAGGCGGTGCTCGCCGCCGCCGGCTGCACCTTCGCGGACGTGGTGCGGACCACCATCTACCTGATCGACTTCGGAAAGTTCCCGCAGATCAACGCGCTCTACGGCGAGGCGATGGGTGACCACCGCCCCGCCCGCACCACGATCGAGATCTCGAAGCTCCCCAAGGGGGCGCAGGTGGAGATCGACCTAGTGGCGAAGGTCCCCGCCGCTCGCTAGACGGCGAGCCCGCCGATCCGCTCGATCGCCTGGTCGATCTGCGCCCGCGAGACGTCGCGGTGGGTGACCAGGCGGACCTTCTCCTGGCTGAAGGGGACGCAGAGGATCCCCACCTCCCGGAGCCTGGCGACCAGGGCCGGCGCGGAGCCGCCGCAGAGCTCCGGGGTCAGCCGGAAGATGACGATGTTGGTGCGCACCGTCTCCGGGTCGAGATCGATGCCGCGCAGGCCGGCGAGCGCCCGGGCGAGACGGGCGGCGTTCTCGTGGTCTGCGGGGAGGCGGGCCGGCCCGTCGCGCAGGGCGATCAGCCCCGCCGCCGCCACGATGCCGGCCTGCCGCATGCCGCCGCCGAGCATCTTGCGCACCCGGCGGGCCTCGGCGATGAAGGCGCGCGAGCCGCAGAGGACGGAGCCGAGCGGCGCCCCCAGCCCCTTCGACAGGCAGAAGGTCAGCGAATCGAACCCCTCGGCGAGCGCGGCGACGGAGACTCCGAGCGCCGCGGCGGCGTTGAAGACGCGGGCGCCGTCGAAATGGACCGGCAGGCGGTGGCGGCGGGCGACCTCGAGGATGGCCGCCAGGCGCGGCCGGTCGGAGACGGTCCCCCCCGCCATCATGTGGGTGTTCTCGACCTCGATCAGCACGGTGCGGGCGCGGTAGCTGACGTCCGGAGCGATCGCCGCCTCGACCGCCGCGGGGTCGAGCATCCCCTGGGGGCCGGAGAGGGTGCGCGGCAGGAGACCCGAGAGGGCGGCCATGCCGCCGATCTCGTAGTTGACGATGTGGCAGTTGGCGTCGCAGATCACCTCGCCGCCGGGGCGGCCGTGGAGGTGGAGGGCGATGACGTTCCCCATCGTCCCCGAGGGGACGAAGAGCGCCGCCTCCATCCCCGCCGCCGCCGCCGCCTCCTCCTCCAGGCGGTTGACGGTGGGGTCCTCGCCGAAGACGTCGTCCCCCACCTCGGCGGCGGCCATCGCGCGGCGCATCGCGGCGTCGGGCTTGGTCACCGTGTCGGAACGCAGATCGATCCAGTCGTCAGCCATCGGAATCCCGCTCCTTAGAAGCCGATCCCCACCCGCACCGCCGCCTGCACGGCTTCGCCGCGCTCGACCTCGAAGTGGATCTTGGGCACCAGCAGGTTGAGGGTGACGCCGGCGTAGACCACGGCGTGGGTGGTGGTGTCCTTGAGGGTGCCGCCGAGGGGAGAGTCGAGCGTCCCGCGGCTGGTCACGATCCCGGCGCCGACGTAGGGGGTGAGCACGGTGAACCCCTTCGAGAGGAGGAGCTCGGCGCCGTACTGGTCGAGCCCGTACGCTTTGACACTCACCGTGCGCGTGCCGGTCACCCGCACCGAGAGGGCGGGAGACAGCAGGCCGCCGCTGAAGATCGCGTACTGCGCCTCGGCGGAGATGAAATTGACGTCGCCCCCCAGCGCCTTGCCGTAGGAGACCCCGAGGTCGAGGCCGCCGGGAAGCCCCTTCCTCACCCCGACCCGCGCGATCGACAGGAAGCCGCCGGTGTAGCTCCCGGTGACCGCCGTGTCGTTGAACGACTGGCTGTCGAAATCGCCGTCGTAGGTGGCGTCGGCGTAGGCCTCGAAGCCGGTCAGGCCGAGGGGGGCGGCGCCGTGGCGGGGGTAGAAGTAGGCGTCCGAGCTGAAGCGCCGGTTGAAGGCGCGGAAGTCGGCGCTGCTGGCGCTGCCGTTCACCTCCCAGGAGGCGGCGGCGGGGAGGGCCGCGAAAAAGAGCACGAGCAGGAGCAGCAGGTTTTCAGCGAGATGACGGGTGCGGCTGGGCATCCAGAGTCCTCCGGGGTTCGTCCGCGCCGGCGGTCTCTTCCGGCGCCAGGTAGTCGGCGAGCAGGCGGGCGAGGAGCGGGCCGGGCGTCGCATCCGGGTCGACGTCGTCCGCCTCGGCGACCTCGTCCACGATCTCGCGGCTCAACGGGTCGAGCGGCAGCACGCCGAGGTTCCCCTCGCGCGCCAGCGCCTCCAGATCATAGGAGGTGCGGTCGGCCCAGCGGGCGTCGCGGTAGAGCGCCTGGCCGGTCTCGACGGGGCGGCCGAGGCGCAGCCAGAGCTCCGCCGCCAGGGCGAGGGAGCCGCCGATCCGGCGGTTGGCGGCGCCGAGCACGGGCGGCCGCGGTAGCGGGCGGGCGACGAAGGGGGCGAGGCCGTGGCGGTGGGCGGCGCGGGCGAGCTCCCGCTCGGAGCGCGGCTCGCGGTGGAAGAGGGCGTCGAACGTCCCCTCCTCGCCCCCCCAGCGCTCGGCGAGCTGGCGGCGGTCGGCGGGGTCGAGGGTGAGCGCCAGCCCCTGGACGCAGCGCACGCCGGCGGCGGCGAGGTCGCGGCAGCCGAGCTCCCAGAGCGCCGGGTCGTCGGTCAGCCCCGGCAGCAGCGGCCAGACGGCGGTGGCGCCGGCCGGGAGGCGGCGCAGCCCGCCGAGGTCGCGCTCGAGGAGGAGCTGCAGGAGGTCGATGACGAACGCCGCGCCGGTCACGTTGGGCACCGTCGTCTCCTCCCCCGGCAGGAGATGGACGAGCACCGGGGTGCCGGCCACCAGCCGCGCGCGGGCCAGCTCGTCGCGGGCGGCGGCGCGGCGCGGCGGCACGGGGGGGAGATAGAGCACGTCGTCGAGCGGCATCCCCGCGACGTCGGCGAGGGCGGAGATCTCGGCGTACTTGGTTTTTGGATGGCGTGGATGCCGCCCCCACTCGCCGAGGGTGGCGGTGGCGAGGTTCACCCACGGGCGCTCGGGCGGCTCCCAGGACTTGGGGACGTAGCGGATCCAGAAGCGCCCCGGCTCCACGAGCTGGGAGGCGGGGCGGGGAGCGATCACGACGGTGTCCAGGCCGAGCCGGTAGATTCCGGCAACGGATCGACCAGGCCGCGGGCGGCGAGCAGGCGGTGGACGTACTTGCCGAGCACGTCCGCCTCGAGGTTGACGCGGTCACCCGGCATCCGGCGCGAGAGGGTCGTCACCTCGAGAGTATGGGGGATCAGCGCTACCTCGAAGCGGTCGGGGAACAGCGCGGAGACCGTGAGGCTGACGCCGTCGACCGTCACCGACCCCTTCTCCACCAGGAACGGCGCCAGCTCGGGAGGCACCCAGAAGGCGAGCACCCGGTGATCCGCGAGGTCGCGGCGGCCGACCACCGTGGCGGTGCCGTCGACGTGCCCCTGCACCATGTGCCCGCCGAGCGGGTCCCCCATGCGCAGCGCCGGCTCCAGGTTCACCTCGTCGCCGCCGCGGAACCCGCCCAGGCTGGTGCGCGCCAGGGTCTCCGGGGAGAGTTCGACCGTCACCCGCCCCTCGTCCCCGACCGTCCGCTCGGTCACCGTCAGGCAGACCCCCGACATCGCGACGCTGTCGCCGATCGCCAGGCGCTCCGCGAGGGCCGGCGTCATCGCGACCTCGAGGCGCACCCCACCCTGCCCCGAAGGGGCCGGGTCCGCGATCAGTTTTCCACGCTCTTGGATAATGCCGGTGAACATGATCGTCGCCACCCTATCGCGCGTAATGATACCGGCAGGCGATGATGGTCACCTCCGTCGGCGAGACGGAATAGATCAAGCGGTGCTCGTCGGTAATTCGTCGCGACCAGTACTTCGCCAGATCGGCCTTGAGGGGTTCCGGCTTGCCGATGCCTTCGAAGGGGGAACGGAGCGTATCTTTGATCAGGGCGTTGATCCGCTTCAACAGCTTTCGGTCTTGCTCCTGGAACCAGAGATAATCGTCCCACGCCGAAGGCGTGAAGGTCAGCTTCATGCGTCCAGGAGCTCCCGCTCCCGTGCCTCTCCCGCCTCGGCTTCAGCGATCGACTTCCGCAGGTGGTCCGCATTGGCGGGGTTCGCCAGCAGGTAGATCGTCTCCTTCCACGAGTTGTACTCGTCGAGCGGCAGGAACACCACCTGCTCGCCCCCCTCCATGACGACGATCGTCGGCTCCGCGTCCGCGATCACCTTGCTGACCAGTTCCTCGAGGTGGAGCTTGGCGTCCTTCAGGGTTACGGCGTTCATGTCGGCTGCCTCCTCCAGGTCAATTTTCCACGCTTCGGGATAGAGCGGCTATACATCCGTCTCGATAGGCCGTCAGAATCAGATCGCCGCCGCGCTCGCGGGCTGCGAGCCCTTCGAGGCGCGCGGCCGAGGCCAGCTCGGCGGAGCCTTCTCCACCCAGCGGCCCGGGGGCCGCCTTGCCGCCGATCAGCCGGGGGCGCAGTCGACCGCTACCCGGTCGTAGGCGCCGGCGGCCACGAAGCTCGCCAGCACCTCGCCTCCCCCTTCGACCAGCAGGCTCTTCACCCCCCGGGCGTGGAGATCGGCGAGCACGGCGGCGGGCTCGACCACGGGGAGGCGAACCACCTCGGCGCCCGCGGCTTCCAGGGCTCCCCGCCGCTCTCCAGCGTCCGATTCAGTGTATATCAGCGCCGCGCCAGGGACGGTGAACAGGCGGGCCGTGGGCGGGGTGCGCAGGCGGCGGTCGAGGACCACCCGGAGGTTCGGCCCGGCGGCGAGCCCCAGCCGGCGGTCGAGGCGCGGGTCGTCGGCGAGCAGGGTGCCGCTGCCGACCAGGATGGCGTCGTGCTCCTCGCGCAGCTCGAGCGCCCAGCGCCTTCCCCGCGGCGAGGAGATCCACTGGCTCTCCCCCGTGGCGGTGGCGATGCGGCCGTCGAGGCTCATCGCCCACTTCAGGGTCACAGCGGGACGGCGCAGGAGGGCCGCGGTCAGGAATGCCAGGTTGAGCTTCACCGCCTCCTCGACCAGGAAGCCCGACTCGACCGCGATCCCTGCCGCCCGCAGCCTGGCGAACCCCTGCCCCGAGACCCGCGGATCGGGGTCGCGATGGCAGGCGACGACGCGGGCGATCCCCGCCGCGATCACCGCGTCGGCGCAGGGCGGGGTGCGGCCGTGGTGGGCGCACGGCTCCAGGGTGACGAAGAGGGTGGCACCTCGCGCGCGGTCCCCTGCGGCTCGCAGCGCCTCCACCTCGGCATGCGGCCCGCCGACCTGGCGGTGCCAGCCGCTCCCCACGACCTCGCCGTCGCGGACGAGCACGGCGCCGACGTTGGGATTGGGCGAGGTGCGGTAGCGGCCGCGGGCGGCGAGGCGGAGGGCCCGCCGCAGGTGGGCGAGGGAATCCGCGTCCAAATCAGCCGACGAGGGCAGCGGCGAACTCCCGGGGGCGGAAATCCACCAGGTCTTCGGGCTTCTCGCGACCCCCAGATAGAGCACGGGGAGCTTCAGCTCGCGGGCGATCGCCACCACCATCCCCCCCTTGGCCGTGCCGTCGATCTTGGCGAGCAGCACGCCGTCGATCGGCACCACCTGCTGGAAGGTGCGCGCCTGGGCGAGGGCGTTCTGGCCCGTGGTGGCGTCGAGCACCAGGATCACCCGCTTCTGCCAGTCGGGGGCCTCGCGGTCGATCACCCGGCGGATCTTGCCGAGCTCGGCCATCAGGTAGTCCTTGGTGTGCAGGCGGCCGGCGGTGTCGACGATCAGCTGGTCGATGCGGCGCGCCTTGGCGGCGTGGATGGCGTCGAAGATCACGGCGCCGGGGTCGGCCCCCTGCCCCTGGCGGATCACCTCGACCCCCAGCCGCTCCCCCCAGAGGGCGAGCTGCTCGATGGCGGCGGCGCGGAAGGTGTCGCCGGCCGCCAGCATCACCCGCTCGCCGCGCATCAAGTGCCGCTTGGCGAGCTTCGAGATCGAGGTCGTCTTGCCGACGCCGTTGACGCCGATCATCAGGGTGAGCGTCGGGCCGCGGCCGAGCGGACGCGGGCGGGGCATCTCGGCGAGCAGGTCGGCCACCTCGTCCGACAGCAGCTTGCGCAGCCTGGCGGCGCTCGTGGTCTGCTCCTTCAGGGCGTTCTTGCGCACCCGCTCGACCAGCTCGAGCGAGGTCTCGACCCCCATATCGGCGCCGATCAGGGTCTCCTCGAGGTACTCGAGGTCCCTCGTCGAGGGTGACCTTGTTGGTCATCGCGGCCGAGACCTTGTCGATGATCTCGGTATGGGTCATGAACAGCCCGCGCTTCAGCTTGCCGAGGAAGCTCGCCTTCTCCTCCTCGGGAAGCTGGATCTCGGGCGCGAGCTCCAGGATGTCGTGGGGCTTGTCGGTTTTCTCAGCCATGTCGGCCCATGATAACCGAGCCGGCTAGTCGAACAGCTCGCGCACCAGCTGCTGCACCGCGTCGTTCAGGCTCTCG
>CAVWOZ010000053.1:0-44334 GCA_963756595.1 uncultured Acidobacteriota bacterium | reverse complement strand
GGCGCGAGATCGACGCGCAACCCTGAGCCCCCTTCTCCGTATCTCCCCCCGGCGCGCGGGAGGAGAACCGCCATGAATTCGCAATCCTTTGGTTTCGAGGCTCGATCCAGATTCCGTTGGGCCGCCTTCCTGGGGGCCGTGATCCTGTTGACGCTGACCGCCGGCTTCGTGCGGCGTTCCTCACACCCCGCCGGCCCGGGGCGCACCGTCCGGGTCCACGGCCGCCGCCTGGCCCTCGGGCGGAGTGCGCTGGCGCCGATTTCCGGCGAGGAGAAAGGCGAGGAGGGGGGCGATGAGCACGCGCGCCTGCTGCGGTGGATCGAGAGCCGGCACCGCGCGGCGCCGGGGGTCGACTGGCGCGCCATCGAGGCGGCGAACCGCGAGGCGGCCCTGGCCCAGAGAGCGCTGCTGGCGAAGGCCGGTGGGCCGCGGCCGGTCTGGCACGAGCGGGGTCCGCTCAACATGGCCGGGGCCACGGCGACGACCGCCGTGCGCCCGGACGGCAAGACGCTGCTGATCGGGTCCCTCTCCGGCGGCGTCTTCAGCGGCGTTCCGGGAGCGCAGGCCTGGACGCCGCTCAACGACAGCTTCGGCCGGGCCTATCTCAAGGGGCTGGTGGTGGCCCCGGCGCCGGAGACCTGGGTGGCCGCCGCGGAGGCGGAGCTCGACTCGGCGGTGTACGTGAGCCGGAATCACGGCGCTACCTGGACGCGCGCCAAGGGGCTCGCCGGCATGTACGAGGTCGACGAGATGATCCAGGACGGCGGCGACCGCCGCACGCTCTATCTGCTGGGGGCGACCGAGAACGCCACCGCGGCACAGCGGTTTCTCGCCCGCTCGCGGGACGGCGGCTTCACCTTTCAGGTGCTGCAGAGCTGGGCTTATGAGGAGAAGCCGGGGATCTGGACCAGCCGCATCGGCGCCGGCCCGCTCTATCTGATGGTGGACGGGCAGCTCCAGGTCTCGACCGATCACGGCGCCAGCTTCTCGCCGCGCGGGGAGGCGATCGACCCGCGGCTCAACGTGGTCTATCTGCGCGGCTCGGAGGCCGGCGCTCCGACGCTCTATGCCGCGGCCGGCCAGGGCGGCTACTACCCCTCCGACCTCTACGCCTCGGACGACGGCGGCCTGACCTGGGAGAAGCGGTCCACGTTCGCATCGCCCGTCAACCGCAACTCGTTCGCGGTTTCGATCACCAAGCCCGACCTGATCCTCTACGGCTTCGTGAATGCCATGCGCTCGGCCGACGGCGGCCGCAGCTTCGCGGCGATCAACGACTGGACCGAGTATTACCAGCATCCGGCCAGCAAGCTCCACGCCGACGTCCGCGGCCTCGACTTCTTTCTCTATGGCGGCCGGGAGACGCTGTTCCTCGGCAGCGACGGCGGCACCTATCAGTCGACCGACGGCGGCCTGACCGTGTCGAACCTGACCCTGAACGGCCTGAGGAACTCGGAGGTCTATGGCACCTGGAGCAGCGCCACGAACCCCGATCTGTTCGTGGCCGGCACGCAGGACCAGGGGTTCCAGGAGTCGTTGCCGGCCGGCGGCCGGCCCGGCGCGCCGCTCGACACCGTGCAGCGGTTCGGCGGCGACTACGGCAATCTGACCTCCGCCACCCACGACCTGACGAACGTCTTCACCGTCTATCCCGGCGCTCTCTTCGACTTCGCGCCGGTGGGGGAAACGTCGTCAGTCGTCTCCGTCCCGCTGCCGACGTCCGCCGGCGCCTTCTTCCAGGCGACGGCCGCCGACCCGGACGATCCGTCGACCGTCTACGTGGGGGGCGATCACATCTGGCGGATGACCCATGAGAGGGGAGACTATTTCGCGGAGAGCCAGTTTCCGCAGAGCTTCTCGTCAGACGAGGGGGACTTCGTCGTGGCGCTCGCCATCGCCCCTTCGGACCACCGCGTCTGGTACGCGGCGACGGCGGAAGGGCATCTCTGGTGGTCGCGCGACCACGGCGCCTCGTGGAGCGTCTCGGCCGCCGTGGAGCCCTTGTCCATCTATCAGGCCTTCAGTACCCTCCAGGTCTCGCCCGTCGATCCGCTCACCTGCTTCGCGGGGGGGAGCGGCTACAGCGCCTCCTCGGTGCTGGTGACCCACGACGGCGGCGCCTCCTGGTCCCCGTTCACCAAGGGGCTGCCGCCGACGCTCGTCTGGTCCCTCGCCTTCGACGGCACCGCGGCGCACACCCTCTACGCCGCGACCGATGCCGGCCCCTACGTGCTCAATGCCGCCAACTCCACCTGGAAGAGCCTGCTGGGCGGCGCCGCGCCGGTCGTCCCCTACACCAGCGTCGAAGCCGTCCCCGCCGCTCATCTCATGCGTTTCGGAACCTTCGGGCGCGGGGTGTGGGATTACGGGGTGCCGGGGCACTGACCACCTTGACGTCAAGACGTCAAGACGCTATCCTAGTTCCCATGAGCGATGCCAAACGAGCGACGGTCTACTTTGAAGCGGAGATCCACCGGGCCTTGCGGCTCAAGGCGGCTGCCAGCGATCGAACCGTCTCAGATCTGGTCAATGATGCCGTGAGGTCGGCGCTGGTCGAAGACGCCGAGGACATCAACGCTTTCGAAGAGCGAGCGACAGATCCGGTCTTGGATTTCGAGGCTTTCGTGAAAGACCTCAAGCGACGTGGCAAGATATAGGATCGTCATCACCAAGACGGCCGCCAAAGAGATCGAGGCGATCGGCCAGAAGAAGGATCGCCAGCGAATCATCGAGCGAATCCAATCTCTGGCCGAGAACCCGCGAGCCTTCGGATGCGAGAAGCTTGCGGGTCGGGAAGACCGTTACAGAGTGCGAACGGGCCGCTATCGCATCATCTATTCGATCCACGACGAAGAGCTCATCGTTCAGGTCGTGAAGGTCGGGGACCGCAAAGAGGTCTATCGAAGAGAGAACTGACGCAGTCTCACTCCGGCTGTGACGCTTCCGGCCGTGCGAACCGCCGCGCCACCAGCGGGAACAGCGCCCGCTTCCACCAGCGGGGGGCATAGAAGCGGCGCAGGGTGTGGGCGGGGCTGGGGTTGCGGTCGAGGGTGCGGAGGATCCAGCGGTAGCCCAGGGCTCCGGCGCGGTCGTAGAGGAAGCGGTTGACGAAGCTGGTGCGCAGCGGCTGGCCGATCGTCTGCTCCCAGCGCCGGCGGTGGGCTTTCGCGGCGTCGGCGGCTCCTGCCTCCGACGCCTGCACGGCGAGGCGGCCGGAGAGGATGGCGTAGCGGATGCCGAACCCCCAGAGGGCGTCCTGGATGCCGCCGGCCTCGCCGGTCCAGACCGTGCCGCCGGGCGAGCTCCGGCGGGGAGGCGCCGGCGGGCGGACGTTGCCGACGCCGCCGAAGCGCCGGGGGTCGCGCAGAGTGACCCCCACGCGGCGGCGGAAGAAGTCGACCGTGCGCTCCAGGGATTCGGACGCGCGCTCGAAGTCGCGGAAGATGCAGACCGCGAGCGTCGCCCGCCCGCCGGCGACCAGCAGATAGCCGTAGCCGCCGGGGGCCAGGCGGTTGTCGATCACCGCGAAGCAGCCGTCGGCGAGATCCGTGGTGAACAGGTAGCCGACCCCCAGGATGTCGGCGCGCCGCGGTCCCCAGGCGACGATGCCGCCGCTGTCCGCGGGGTCCTGCCGCACCGTCTCTCCGAAGCGGATCTCGACGCCGGCGGCGAGCGCCTGCTCCTTGAGCGCGTGATCGAGCGTGCCGGGCTCCGAGCCGCGGCGCACCAGGTAGTAGAAGGGGCGGCTGTCGCGGAAGGTGTGCTCGTGGCCGTCGGGGCCGAAGACCACCTGCTCGCGGCACGGCGTCGCCTCGAAGGTGGGGGCGATCCCGATCTCGCCGAGCTCCTCGAGCACGTCGCCGTCGCGCGACCAGTTCTCGAGCCCCTGGAAGTCGCCGTGGAAGCGGGAGCCGACGTCCGACTTGCGCTCGGAGACGACGACCGCGCGCCCGGCCCGGCGCGCGGCGAGGGCGGCGGAGAGTCCCGCGGGGCCGGCTCCCACCACGTTCAGCACGCCTGGATCTCTCGTCGCGATCGGCAAGTCTCCCCCTGCGGCTCAGGCTACGCCAACCCCGGGGGGGCGTCAACGCGCGGAATCCGAGGTGATACCCTCGCCGCCATGTTCGAGTTCGAACACAAGTACCAGCCCCTGTTGCCGCGCCGCGAGTTCCTCACCCGGGTCGCCGCGAGCGCCCTCTTCGGCCTCGCCATGGTCTCCGTGTCGCTGCTGGCGGGGATGCTGGGCTATCACTTCCTCGAGAAGCTCGGCTGGCTCGACGCGTTCCTGAACGCCGCCATGCTGCTCGGCGGGATGGGGCCGCTCGAGCAGCCGAAGACGGACGCCGGCAAGCTCTTCGCGGGGCTCTACTCCCTCTATTCGGGGCTCGCCGTGCTGGTGATCGCCGGCGTCGTCTTCGCCCCCGTCTTCCACCGCTTCCTCCACCGTTTCCATCTCGAGGCGCCGCAGCCGGAGGGCGGCGACGACGACGAGGGGAAGGGCAAGAAGGCGAAGGCGAAGGGCAAAGCGAAGGGGTGACCGGCGCGGCGTCCCGCAGGCCCGAAGGCTGGTAGCATCGGCCGGCGTTCCACAAGGAGACGAGCCGATGCCAAGCCGCCGGGTCCCGTTGCATACCCTTCCGATCGTCCTCGCCTTCGCCGGCCTCCTCGGGTTGCGCCCTTTCGCCGCGGCTGCCGCGAGCGCTGCGCCCACTGCGACACCGCGGCCGATCGAGCTGGCGGTCGACGCCACGGACGCGCCGCGCGGGATCTTCCACTCGCGGATGGTGATCCCCGCAGCCCCCGGTCCCCTCACCCTCGCCTATCCGAAGTGGATCCAGGGGGAGCACGCGCCGACCGGGCCGGTGATGCAGGTGGCGGGGTTCACCGTTTCGGCGGCGGGGAAAGAGCTTCCCTGGCACCGCGATCCGGCCGACATGTTCCTGGTCCACGTCGAGGTGCCGGCGGGCGCGGCCGCGGTCGAGGTCACCCTCGACTACTTGTCCCCCACCGAGGGGTTCGGCCTCGGCGGCTACGGCGAGACGGTGAACGCCACGCCGCACCTCGTGATCGTCGACTGGCACGACCTGCTGGTCTACCCCCTCGGGCGCCGGGACACCGAGGTGCCGGTGCGCGCCTCCCTGCGCCTGCCGGCCGGCTGGCAGTGGGACACGGCGCTGCCGCCGCTGTCGCCGCTGCCGCCGGGCTCTCCGGGCACCCCCAAGGACGGCGCCGTCGCCTTCGCGTCCGTCTCGCTCTATACGCTGATCGACTCGCCGGTGCTCGCCGGGGAGATCTTCCGCACCGTCGAGCTCGCCGGCGGCGAGTCGCCGGTCCACGTCAGCATCGCCGCCGACCGCCGTTCGGCGATGGCGATCCCCGAGGGGCGCATCGCCGCCCTGAAGCGGGTGCCGGCGGAGGCGCTGGCGCTGTTCGGCGCCCATCACTACGGGTCCTACCGCTGGCTGGTCGCGATGAGCGACGCGGTGGACCACAACGGCCTCGAGCACCACCAGTCGAGCGATGACCGGGGGGACTCCGGGCTGCTCACCGACGATGCGCTCCTGCTGCGCTGGGCGACCCTGCTGCCGCACGAGTACGTCCACTCCTGGAACGGCAAATATCGGCGCCCGTCCGGGCTCGCCGTCCGCGACTCGCAGCAGGCGCTCGACACCGAGTTGCTCTGGGTCTACGAGGGGCTGACCCGCTACCTCGGCGACTTCCTGCTGACCACGCGGAGCGGCCTGCGCACGGTCGAGCAGAGCCGCGACTTCGAGGCCTGGATCGCCGCCACCGCGGAGCACAACCGCCCCGGCCGCAAGTGGCGGCCGCTGGTCGACACGGCGCGCTCGGTCTGGATGCTCTCCGGCCTCCCCAACGCCTGGAACTCCTACCGCCGCACCCTCGACTACTACGACGAGTCGTCGCTGATCTGGCTCGAGGCCGACGCCGTGATCCGCGAGAAGAGCGGCGGCGCGCGGTCGCTCGACGACTTCTGCCGCTCCTTCTTCGGCGGCGAGGCGTCGACCCCGCCGGCGGTGGTCCCCTACACGGTGGACGACGTCTACGCCGCCCTCGCCAGGGTGATGCCCTACGATTGGAAAGGTTTTTTCGCCCAGCGGATCTACGCCGTGGCCCCCCAGGCGCCGCTCGGGGGTCTCGCGGCGGCGGGGTGGCGGCTGGTCTACAACGAACAGCCGAACACCTACCAGAAGGCGCGCGCCGAAACCAACAAGCAGGTCGACGAGAGCTTCTCCGTGGGGCTCTGGGTGCGCACCGACGGCACGGTGGACGACGTCGTCCTCGGCTCGCCGGCCTGGGAGGCGGGGCTCGGGCCGGGGATGAAGCTGGTCGCCGTCGGCGGCCGGGCGTGGACCCCCGACGTCCTCCCCGAGGAGATCCGCGCCGCCAAGGGCGCCAAGGGGACCACGGCGCCGATCGAGATCACCGCCCAGCACGGGGACGTCGTCAGGACCTTCCGCGTGGCCTACCACGACGGCGAGCGCCACCCGCATCTCGAGCGCGACGCCCTGCACCCGGACCTGCTGGGGGCGATCCTGGCGCCGAAGACCTGGTGAGGGAGGCTTACCCCTGCCGCTTCACCACCAGCACGGTGGTGTCGTCCTCCGGAGGGCCCTCCTCGCGGCGGTAGGCCTTCCAGTCGGCGAACAGGGCGGCGAGGATCTCGGCCGCGGAGCCCCCGCTGAGCGAGCGCAGGAGGTCGCGCGGGCGCTCGTAGCCGTAGGCGTTGTCCCGCGGGTCGGTGGCCTCGAAGAGGCCGTCGGAGCAGAAGACGAGGGCGCCGCCGGGGGGGATCGTGAACGCCAGGTCCGCGTAGGTGCGCGGCGGTCCGGACCCCAGGGGGAGGCCGGGGAGGTCGATCTCCTTCACCTCGCCGCCGGGGGTGAGGAGGAAGGGGAAGGGGTGGCCGGCGTTGGCGAGCAGCGCCTCGCCGGTCCGGGGGTCGAGGCGGACCACGGCGAGCGAGGTGAAGTTGCGGCGCGCGCCGCCGCGGCGGATCACCCGGTCGACCCCGCGTAGCGCCGCGGAGGGGGGCTGGCCGGCACCGATCGTGCCGGTCAGCGCGGCGCTCGTCATCGCCTGCACGATGGCGCAGGAGAAGCCGTGGCCGGCCACGTCGCCGGCGGCGATCCAGAGATCCCCCGCCTCGTCGGTCAGGAAGTCGTAGAGGTCGCCGCCGGCTTCCGTCGCGAGGAGCGAGGCGACCTGGATCTCCCAGCCGGGGATCGCCGGCGTCGCTGGCAGCAGCTCGCGCTGCATCCGCGCCAGCAGGTCCATCTCGTAGCTCAGCCGCCGCTCCTCCTCGAGCCGGCGGATGAAGGCGGGCTGGCGAAGGCGCTCGCGCTCCACCCATTCGGGGCGCCGCAGCCCCACGAAGCCGAGGACCAGGAGGAGCACGGGGAAACCGGCGGTCAGCGCGAAGATGAGCGGGAGCCACGCGAGGTGGAGGGCAGAGAAGACCGCCGCCGGCAGCACCCAGACGCAGATCCCCGCGGTGAGCAGGGCGGCGAGGCCGGCGCGGCGGGTGGCGAGCACCAGCAGCGCGGCGGCCGGGAGGTCGGCGGCCACCGTCCAGCCGGCCGGGTGCAGCGCGACGAACGGCAGGGCGAGGCCGGCGGCGAGCGTCGCGACCCACGGGGCCCAGCGGGCCCAGCGGGCCGGCAGGCGCTGGGTGAGCGCCACGGCGATGCCGGCTCCCGCCGCGAACATGACGCCGGTGGCGAACGGGCTGGAGTCCCTGAAGAAGGGGAGGGAGAGGCTTGGGTCGTCCGCCCAGACGCCGGGAAGGCGCGCGGCGAGGGCGAAGGCGGCGAGCCGGACGCCGGCGGCGAGCGCCCCGAAAGCGAGGCCGGCGAGCAGGGCCTGGCCGCCGCGCGGTCCGAGGCGGCCGGTGCGCAGGGCGTCGAGCCCCAGGGCCGCGTCGGGCTGTACCGCGCGCAGGAACGAATCGGCGGTCGACCAGAGAACGAAGATCCAGAGGACCGTGAAGATGGAGCCGCTGACGACGACGGCTCCCACCCAGGTGGGATCGGCCGCCAGGATGACGGGGGCCGAGACGGCGAGCAGGAACGCCGAGATCGCGGCGGCGTTGATGAAATCGATCCGCCGCTGGAAGAGCAGCCGCAGGAAGAAGTACAAGGCGGTGCAGACCCCGAGGGCGACCGTGAGCGTCCCCAGGACGATCTCGGCCACCGAGGTGCTCTCCTCCCTTTTTTCCTCCTCGGCGAGCTCCCGGGTGAAGAGGATGGTCCCTTCGCTGGTCAAGGTGGAGGCGACGACCCGCTGCGGCGGCGCGCTGCCGAGAAGCGGATAGGCGGTGATCCCCGCCTTCCCCGAGCGCGGGGGGGCGCCGGTCCCGAGGCGTTCCCCGGGGCGGACCAGCAGCCGCGCCAGCGCCTCCTGCTCGGGGGGCGAGAGGGGGGATTTGCCGCCTCCAATCTCGATCTTGTCGTTCTTCAGCTTGCGTCCCCAGCGGAGGCTCACCGGCTCGCCGCCGGGGAGGAGCTCGACGATCAGCTCCTGCCGCTTCCCCGAGGCCAGCGCGGCCGGCTGCCGCACCTCGACCACCAGGCCGCCGCCGAGAGCGGTGACCGCCTCGGCGGCGCCGGCGGAGAGCGCATCGAGGCGCCTCCCGTGCGGGTTCGCCGCCTTGTCGTGGACCGTCAACTCGGCCCGCGGCTCGCCGGGCTCGAGCCGGGCTCCCGCCTGCCGCGCCAGCTCGCGGTAGCGCTCGACGAAGAAACGCTTCTCCGGCAGCGAACCGCTCCGCCACTCCGGCAGCCACGCCCGCGCCATCCCGACCGCCGCCGCCAGGGCGAGGGCGCCGAGGGCGAGCAGGGCGAGCAGGCGGAGCGGTGGGCGGCTCGGAGTCATGGTCTGCCTGATACGTTGTCACGAAGCCGCGGGTTGCGCGGCCCGGAACCGGCGGTTTGCTAGAATCCCGCCTTTCGCTGATCGCCGCTCAACCTCGAATCGGGAAATCCGTGACCCTATGAGCCTGAAGATGAGCCTGAAGATCCGTCCTCTTCTCCTCGCCGTCCTCGCCGTCCTCTCCTTCGTGGCCTGCGGGGCGATCGCGTCGCCGCTCCTCGCCCAGGCCCCCAGGAAGCTGATCATCCTCGGCTTCGACGGCGCGGACGCCAAGCTGACCCAGAAGTACATGGACGAGGGGAAGCTGCCGAACCTCGCGAAGCTGCGCGCCCTAGGGGGATTCTCGCCGCTGCGCCCGACCATCCCCTCGCAGACGCCGGTCTCGTGGTCGACCTTCTCGACCGGCCTGAACCCGGGGCGGCACGGCGTCTTCGACTTCCTGAAGCGCGACCCGAAGACCTACCGCCCCGACTTCGCCGCGGCCGAGAAGGGGAAGGAGACCTTCCTGTTCGGCAAGAACAACGGCATGATCCTGGGCCTGATCGCGGCCGTCGTCGTGGCCCTCGTGCTGGTGCTGCTGCTCAAGCTCTTCCGCCTGCGCTGGCCGGTGGCGGCGGCGGTCGCCGGGGTGCTCGCGATCGCGGCGGGGATCGGCGCCGGGGTGGCGGCGGGGAGGCTGCTGCCGGAGTCGCGGCCGATCGCGATCAACAACCAGAAGGGGGACACCTTCTGGAAGCTCCTCGGCCACGCCGGCAAGCGGGTGCGGGTGATGCGCATTCCGGTCACCTTCCCGCCCAAGGAGTTCGAGCACGGCGAGCTCCTCTCCGGCCTCGGCGTGCCGGATCTGTCGGCACGGATCGGCAAGCCGTTCTATTTCACCTCCGAGCTCTTCTTCACCCCCAAGGGGGGCGGCGACTTCCGCGTCGAGGTGGTGGAGCTGGTCGACAACAAGGGGACGATCGAGACCGAGATCAAGGAGGTCCCGAACGAGCTGTTCCCCAAGAAGGGGACCGCCGCCGAGAACGCGGACACCGAGCACGTCAAGATCCCGATGACCCTCACCGTCCCCGCCGACCGCAAGAGCCTGCGCATCCAGACCTCGGGGAACGACATCACCCTGAAGGTCGGCGAGTGGAGCAACTGGGCGCACTTCACCTTCCCGTTCAATCCGCTGATCAAGGTGCACGGCATCGGCCGCTTCAAGCTGATGGCGCTCGACCCGGAGATCAAGCTCTACCTGTCGCCGATCGACTTCGACCCCGAGCGCCTGCCGCCGGGCTTCGACGTCACCACGCCGGCGAGCTTCGTCCACGACCTCACCCGCCAGCACGGCCTGTTCAAGACCCGCGGCTGGATGATCGACACCTGGTCGCTGACCAGCGGCACCGCCGACGAGCAGACCTTCCTCGACGACGTCCATCAGACGGTCGACAAGGAGAAGCAGATCTTCACCGGCGCGCTCGCCGAGAACGACTGGGACGTGCTCGTCCACTACTTCGAGTTCACCGACCGCGTGCAGCACATGATGTTCCGCTTCCTCGACCCCAAGCATCCGCTCTACACGGCGGAAGGGGCGGCGAAGTGGGGGCCCTCGGTCGAGCAGGCGTACATCGACATGGACAAGATCGTCGGCGAGGCGATGGCGAAACGGCCGGACGCCGCCCTGATGGTCCTCTCGGACCACGGCTTCGCCTCCTTCCGCCGCGGCATGAACTACAACACCTGGCTGGTGCAGAACGGCTTCATGACGCTGACCGGCCAGGACGCCAAGCGCAAGAACCTCGAGGACCTCTTCGAGCAGGGGCAGTTCTTCGTCAACGTCGACTGGTCGAAGACCAAGGCCTACGCCCTCGGTCTCGGGCAGATCTACATCAACGAGGCGGGTCGCGAAGGGAAGGGGATCGTCAAGCCGGGCGAGGACTACAAGACGGTCGCGGCGCAGATCAAGGCCGGGCTCGAGGCCTACATCGACCCCGAGACCGGCGAGCACCCGGTGGCCCACGTCTTCACCCGCGACGAGGCTTACGCCGGCGTCTACGACCCGGTGCTGATCCCCGACCTCATCCCGTCGAACAACGAGGGGTACCGCGTCGGCTGGCAGGACAGCCTGGGCGGCATCGCCAAGGCGATCGTCGAGCCCAACACCGAGATCTGGAGCGGCGACCACTGCTCGGTCTATCCCGAGCTGGTGAAGGGGATCCTGTTCAGCAGCTTCAAGCTGCGCGTCGCCGACGGCGCCTACATGGGGGACGTGATGCCCACCATCCTCGACCTCTACAGCGTCAAGCCGACGACCAATCTGGATGGCAAGAGTCTGCTGGTGAAGTGAGAGCTGTACGGAGACGAGCGATTTCGCAGGGGCGGGGCTCGTCCCCGCCCGGGTGGGGGCCGGCCGGACGCGGCAACCGATCTCGCAGGGTGCTTTTTTCCTCCCCCGTACTCGGGGGAGGTCAGGAGGGGGTGCTCGCAGGCCGGAACGTTTCCTTGGTTGGGAGGTTGCGAACCCCCTCCCGGCCTCCCCCGAGTACGGGGGAGGAGAAAGGCTCCCGGCTCGGTAGGCTCGCGACTCCGGCCGGCCCCCACTGGGCGGGGACTTGTCCCCGCCCCTACGTTTGCCATACCGGATTTTCAGAACAGGAGCGGAGATGCCGAAGCTGATCGCAGCCCCCGCCGTCATCGAGGCGGCCGGCAACAAACCGAAGCGGATCGAGGAGTACGCAGGCCGGGTCAATTCCGGGCACGCAGGAGTCAGCGTGGCGCGCATGGTCTCGCCCCAGGGATGGGAAGAGCCCGGGCAGCGCCCGCAGTTCGAGGAGATCACCGTCGTCCTCAAGGGGATGCTGCGCGTCGAGCACGAGGGAGGCTCGCTCGACGTGCGCGCGGGTCAGGCCGTGGTCAGCGCGCCGGGCGAATGGGTGCGCTACAGCAGCCCCGAGCCCGGAGGCGCCGAGTACGTCGCCGTCTGCCTGCCGGCCTTCTCGCCGGACACGGTGCACCGGGATTCGTAGTGCTCAGGCTTCGAGCCAGTTCTCGATCCTCAACGTGGGATCGATCCCCTCGAGGTCGGAATAGATCCGGTCGGCGCTGACCAGAGTGCACCCTTCCGTGATGGCCGTGGCGGCCATCATGAGGTCCACATTGTGGGTCTTGCTGCCTTTCTTGCTCAGTTGACGGAGCGTCCGCAGCCGGGCCTTCAGGGTTCCAAACAGGCGGGCGGCCTCGGGCGTCAGCGGCAACAGAGAAAAGTGGCTCTGGGCGGCGGAGATCCTGCGCCGGATCGTGGGTTTGAGCTCCTCGCGGGCGTTGGCCCATCCGTACTCCAGCTCGTAGATCGAGAGGATGGAGATGACGACGAGGTCCGCGTTGCTGAGGGAAGCGATCCGCTGGGCGATTCTCGCGTGGCCTACTGACTCCGGCTCGTAGAAGTCGGAGAGACTGTCCGAGTCGAGCAGGTAGATCATCGATTCCCGTCGTGCGGGAAACGAAAATTCTGACGGAACTCCCGCCGGTCCGCATCGAGCTCCTTGGCGGCGCTGCCGAGAGAGAACGCCTGGCTTTCGACCCTCTCCACCAGCTGAGCCCAGCGCGACGGCGCAGCCTCCACCGGTGCGGCAGGCGAGCCCGCGAGCGCGGCCTCGACGGCACGGGTGACGAAGGCGTCACGATCGGGAAGTTGCCGCACCCGTTCGGCGATCTCGTCGGGGAGAGTGATGGTGATCTTCATGCTATGCCTCGCTGGAGATTCTAACCCAACCAAAAACCCGGCGGCCTCGCGCCGCCGGGTTTGGGCCATCCCTACCTCATCTCACCCTACGGCTGCCAGGTGTCGTTGCGGGTCCCGGCGCCCGTGGTCGGCACGGTGTAGTTGCGGTTGCTGCCGCCTTCGTAGGTGGTGGTGCCGCCCTGCTTCCAGATGTACTTGTACTGGATGGCGGCCCCCTTGCTGGCGAAGAAGAAGACCGGGCCGCTCCACTGGCTGCTGCTCACGTAGTTTAGCTTGACGGCCTTGGTGGTGTCCCAGCTGCCGAGCTCGGGGACGCTGCCGACCACGTAGAGGTCCTGCCCGACCACGGTGGAGAAGCCGTTGACGGTGAAGTCGACCCGGATCGCTTCCGAGGAGGTGCAGGGGCGGGCGGCGAGGATCAGCGTCGAGCGGGCCTGGACGCCGTAGGTCGTGCCGGCCATCTTGGGGAGCGGCTGCGAGTTCCAGACCGAGACCGTGGGGTCGTAGTAGATGTTCCCCGTCCCCTCGGCCCAGTCGCCGGTGTCGGCGAGGAGCCACCAGCACTTGCTGTTGGGGGCGGTGGGGATGGTGAAGGTGAGGTTCCCGAAGTAGGCGTTCGAGGCGATGTAGAGGTCGGGGGCGTCCGCCGGCCCGCCGGTCTCGGCGCTCGAGCCGTCGATCAGCCAGGCGAGCGAGTGGGAGGTCGAGCTCCAGTCCGGGGTGTCCGGCGTGGTGCCGTGCCAGGTGAGGTCCTTGTAGCCGTCGCCATCGTGATCGGCCCCCGCCACGTCGACCGACCGCCGCAGGCCGGGGTGCGCCTTGCGGAAGGCGATCATCTTGCGGAAGAAGTCGTAGGTCTTCTGATTGGTCGCCTGCAGGCTCCAGTCGATCCAGCCGCAGGAGTTGTCGGCCATGTAGCCGTTGTTGTTGCCGCTCTGCGTGCGCCGGAACTCGTCGCCGGCGAGGATCATCGGCGAGCCGAAGTCGACCAGCATCTGGGTGGCGAAGTTGCGGATCTGCCGCCGGCGCAGAACGTCGTCGCCGCCGCTGTCCCAGCTGTAGTTGGTGTCGTTGCCGCTCGAGGCGTCGGCGCCCGTGGGGTTGCAGGGGCCGGTGCCGTTCTGCTTGGTGTTGTAGGAGACCAGGTCGTTCAGCGTGAAGCCGTCGTGGGTGGTCACTAGATTGACCGTCTCGGGGGGCGTCGCGAACCCCGACCAGGTGCCGGTGATCGAGGCGCCGAGGCTCCCCACCTGGCTGTTGTCCCCCTTCATGTACTGTCGCTGGTTGTCGCGGTAGGAGCCGTTCCACTCGGACCAGCCGGAGGGGAACTGGCCGACGCCGAAGCCGGAGGTGTCCCAGGGCTCGGCGACCACCTTGAAGCCGTTGGCCGAGGCGGTCGAGGCGATCTGCACCAGGGTGGTGGCGCTGGGATTGAAATCCCGCCCGTCCGTCCCCTCGCGCCCGAGCTCGTAGGCGAGGTCGAAGCGGAAGCCGTCGACGTGCATGGTGTTCGCCCAGTAGGTTAGGCTGTCGAGGATCAGGTTGCGCACCGGCGTGCGGCTGGCGTTCAGGTTGTTGCCGGTGCCGGTCGAATCCCAGTAGCAGGTCTTGTCGTCGGCGAGCGTGTAGTAGCTCGCGTTGTCGAGGCCGCGCAGGTTCATGTAACGCAGGGCGTTCCCCGCGCAGGCTCCCCCCTCCCAGGTGTGATTGAACACGACGTCGAGCCAGACCTCGATCCCCTGGGCGTGGAGCGCCTTGACCATGTCCTTGAACTTGGTGACCTGCTCGCCGGCGACGTACGAGCAGGAGGTCGTGTCGGTGCACAGGTACTCGCGGTTGGGGGCGAAGAACTGGGTGGTCATGTACCCCCAGTAGTTCACGCGGTCGGCGGTGGCGCCCCCCACCGGGTCGTCGTACTGCGGGTACTCGTGGATCGGCATCAGCTCGACGGCGGTGACCCCGAGGGTCTTGAAGTAGGCGGCCTTCGAGGCGAAGCCGTCGTAGGTGCCGCGCTGCGCCAGGGTCACCGTCGAGTCGTTCTTGGTGAAGCCGCGCAGGTGCACCTCGTAGGAGATCGAGTCCTTCATCGCCACGTTCGGCTTGACGTCGCCGGTCCAGTTGTAGGTGTCGCTGACCACGATCGACTTCGGCATCGCGCCGGCGCTGTCGACGTTGGCGTAGGTCGCCGTGCCGCCGAGGATCGCCGTCGAGTAGTGGCCGCTCACCCGCACGGGCTCGCCGGTCACCGCCTTGGCGTAGGGGTCGGTCAGCAGCTTGTTGGGATTGAAGCGGTTGCCGTTCGTGTCGGCGTAGGAGACCAGGCCGAGCCCGCTCCCCGGCGTCCACCCCGCGTTGTAGGTCCAGTTGGGACCCCAGGCGCGATAGCCGTAGAGGGTGCCGGCGCCGAGCCCGGCGACGGTGACGGTCCAGATGTGGTTCGGCACGTCGGTCTGGGTGAGCTGGTAGGTGGCGCTCGGCGTCGAGGCGGTGGCGGTGGCGAAAATCCACACCTCGATGCGGGTGGCGTTCGCCGAGTAGATGGCGAACTGCACGCTGCTGCCGACGATCGTGGCGCCGAGCGGCGTGGTGGCCGCGGCGGGGCGGACGCCCCACAGCGCGAGGACGAGCGAGAGGAACAGGACAGGACGGGAAAGCGTACGGCGAAAGACGGAGCGCATAGGTTTTCTCCTGATTCGAGGGACGGGAAGCGCTGAGCGGAAGGTCGCGCGGGGACGGGGAAGCACTCCTCGTCTCGCGACATATCGACGTTCAGCGATAACCATTGTACTTCCTGGCTCTGCAAACGTTTACAGTGAGCGAGCAGATCACCGATCCAGGAGGGGATCGATTTCCGTCTGTCGACAGGATCCGGAATGGGACGCTTGACAGCGCGGCCACGGGTGGCTACGTTGGTCCGATGAGAGAGGTGGGAATTCATGAGCTGGAGCGAAAGTATCCGGCCTTGGCGGAGATGGTTCGGAAGGGGCGCGTGCGGCTGCCCCTCGAGCCGAACGGTCCGCATGCCTATCCGCGTCTGCCCTCGATGACTCCACCGGGAACCGCCGCCAGGCTTCTCGACGAAATACGCGGTGACCGATGAACGTCGATTTGGAGTCGAGCGCTGTGCACTTCGAAGTACTCCCGCAGTAAAGCCTCCAGGTTGTACAGTCCGGCCTGCGGATGGACGACAAGGACCTGAAGGCCCTCCTGGCCTACCTGCGCACCAATGCGCCGTCGTTTCCGCTCGCCGAGCTGCGCGCGGAGATGGCGAAGGCCGGCCATGCGCCGGCGGACGTCGAGCGGGCGGTCGCCATCTTCGAGGGGCGGGCCCGCCCGCCCGAGCCGCCGGCGTGGCCCCTGGCGATCGCCGTGGCCCTGGCCGACCTCGCCCTGGCCTGGCTCTGGTTCACCCTGTTCCGGCAGCTCGGCACCGGACGGGTCTCCTGCGCGGGGGCGGTGCTGCTGCCGATCCTCTACCTGGTGGAGATCTTCGGCGGCCTCGCCCTCCTCGCCGGAGGGCGGGACCGCTGGGGACGCGTGCTGCTGCTCGGCGTGCTCCTCTTCCTGATCGTGGGGCTGGTGATCCTGAGCGCGATCGCCGGCAAGTGGCTCTCCGGCCTGTCGCACTGACCCCGCCCGGAGCTCAGGGCCTGACGAAGCGCTGCACGAAGGCGAGCGCGGGGTCGGCGACCTCGCGCCAGCCGTTGTCGATGGTCAGCGCGTGCCCGTGGCCGGGGATCTCCAGGAGCTCGGTCACCCCGGGGTTGTGCTGCTGCTGCTTGAACGAGGCGTGGGCGATCGCGGGCGGCACGGTGTGGTCCTTGCCGCCGTTCAGGATCAGCAGCGGCCCGCGGTCCGGGTTCTCGGTGTCGACCTTCGCCTCGGTCCACGGATTGAGGTTGGCGGTCGCCGCCTGGAAGAGGGGGGTCCCCGCCGCCGGCACGGCGAACTTCCCGTACAGCTCCTGGGCCTCCGCCTCGCCGACGGCGTTGGCGAAGCCGTAGCGGAACTGCTCCAAGGTGAGCGGCACGGCGCGGTTACGGTTCGCCGGGTTGCCGAGCACCGGCCAGGCCGACTTGAGAGCCGAGATCGGCAGCGGCAGCACGCCGCGGAAGGGGGCCGGAGCGACGGCGACCGTTGCCGCCGAGAGCCCCCGGCCGGCGAGGATCTGCGCGAGGAGGCCGCCGAACGAGTGGCCGACGATGGCCGGCTTGCGCTTCAGCTTGCGGGCGATGGCGTCGAAGTGGTCCGCCACCTGGCCGATCGTCTTACGCGCGAAGACCTCCGGGTGGGCGTTCGCCTCCTCCACGGTCTCCGGATCGTCCGGCCAGCCGGGGGTGAGCGCCGTGTAGCCGGCCGCCTCGAACAGGGCGGCCCAGCGCTCCCAGCTGCTCGGCAGCAGCCAGAGGCCGTGGACGAAGACGACCGGCGGCCTGCCCGTCGCGTTCGCATGCTCGACCTGCTGCATCTCGTGCTCGGTGATGGTCAGGGGCTTGGGGTTCTCGGTGCTCATGGCGTTTCTCCGCTGCGGCGCCGGCGCGCCGCGGTCAGGGTCTCGGGAATCTATCTTCGAGGTTGACTTTCCACGGCACGAAGACTAGCCGCATCCCTGAGCGGGCACATCCACAGATCGGAGGGTTTTTGGCTACCACCATCGTGGTAGGGGCGGCGGGTGCCTCGTGGATGGCAGCCGCGAGGTAGTCATCTCACCGGACCGGCCCGTCTCCTGGCCGGTCCGGTGCCTTCAAGGCGGGCTGAGCTGCAACGTCAGGGGGTCAAGCAATCCCGCAGCCGTAATCGGTAGGACGCTGTTTCGGAACGTGGTAAACCGTATCGTTGACCTGAGAGCCGCCGGTCACATGGACCATTTGAGCGAGGGTTTCTTTGGAGAGGGTGAGCTTCTTCGATGCGGTCTGCTGCTTCTTCAAATGTTACCTCCTTGTTGAGCACCCCTGTCGGGGAAGAAGGATTCTAACATTTTCGGTTATCCGGAGGGGGAGTCTCGCCGTCGTTGCGCGGGAGGGGGAGGAGCGCGTCGTCCTCCTCGATGCTCTCGACTGGAGATCCCCCTCCGCCGGGGAGCCCGGTCTGTCGACGACGCGCAGGCCGAAATCGCTGCCGCTCGCCGGCAGGCGTGATCAACCCCACCTGACCAAGCCGGTCGCTTCGTGAGATTCCCCGCTGATGTCGCTCACACTCCCTCATCTGCCGCCAGGGCAGACTCCAACCGGTAGATGAGGGAGGGCAGGCTGTCCTGCACCGTCGCCCAGAGGATGTCCAGGTTGATGTCGAAGTAGGCATGGATCAGCCGGTGCCGCATACCGACGACGTCGGGCCATGGAATTCCCTCGACCTTTGAGCGGGTGCCGGGGCTCACCCTGCTGGCGGCCTCGCCGACGACGGAGATCAAATGCACCAGTGCGTCCGGGAGGGGATTGTCCTCGGCATCGAGCTCTTCGCGATCCCGTCCTGCAGCCAGGCGCGCCGCCTTCCTGGCTGCGTCGAGCATGTGCTGCAGGCGGATCCTGTCATCCTCGGGCAGCACGCAACTCCACCGCCTCCTGGAGGACCTCCTGCCTGAAGTACCGGCTTAGATCGCCCGCTGTCCGGAGGTCTACTTTGAATCCGATCAGCTGGCCGAGCTCCCTTTCCATGCGGGCCATGTCCAGCAGGGTGACGCGCGTCCCGGGCTCGAACTCCACGAGCAGGTCCAGGTCGCTGTCCCCTCGCCGAAAATCTTCGATTCTGTCCCCCCTGTCCCCCAGGATGGTGCCGAAGAGCTTCAGATGGCGGATGGAATTCCGACGACAGTAGCGGTCGATCTCGCGGAGCCGCCATTTCAGATCTTCTTCGCCGTGAGCACTGATGACTGGAATCTGGAAATACGGCGACTCGCGACGCAGGATCTTCCCTTGGCCTTCCAAGTCAAGGAGGAGAGCCGAGTCGCGAAGGATCGAGACGTGCCCGAAGCGATGCACCGGCACCTCTCTGGCACGCCACTCCTGGATCTGGCGTCTCAGGATTGATCCCCCTCGCTCCAGCGGAACCAGCAGGCCGAGTCCCGTCAGGTCATAGATCAGCAGGTGGTCGAGGCCGAACCTACCGCGCCGGAGCGCCTCAGCCTTCTTGAGGAAGGCCGAGAAGAGGATCTCCGCCCAGCGCTGAGCTGCTTCCTTCTCGGGCGTGTTGATGTCGACGGGTAGGACCAGGCGCTCCTGATCCCGGCTCGTTTCGGTGAGCCTTTTCTGGTATTCCCGCGTGGAGCCATCAGTCAGCTCGAACGTCTCTCGCTTCTCATCGGTCCACTCAAGGATGAAATCGGGAGGATCTTGCCCCTCTAGGGCCTTTTTCAGCGCTACCGGGAGGGGAAGGAGATCCTCGCCGGCGACGAAGCGCAGGTAACGCAGCATGCAGTAGTGCTCGCGATGATCCTTAGTCCTTCCTTCATGTCGCGCGGGAACCGGCTGGTCGAGTCGGTCGAGGACCTCCAACAATTGGTCCCGATCCTCGAAGCGGACGGACTGACCGGGTCTGAGGACGACCTTGTCGATCTCGTGGACCGCGACTCTATCCATGGGCAGGAGAATACCATCCCGCGCCCGAGCCCACGGCAGGTTGCAAAGTCGGCGTGAAGATAGGCCAAGCCCCCGGCGGGCACATCTACAGAGCGAAGGGGCACTTCGCCTCGGCAGGCAATGGCGGCGAAATGGTACGCTACACCCATGACAACCACCATTGACAAGGCAGGGCGAGTGGTCATCCCCGCCGAGCTGCGCAAGCGCCTCGGTCTGACGGCCGGCACAGAGCTGGACTTGGTGGTCGAAGGCTTTGCCCTCCGCCTCGTGCGAGCGGTGGCCGGCCCCGAGCTGGTCCGGCGCGGCAAGCGCCTGGTCGCTCGACCTCAGGCCGCGGAAGGAGATCGTCTGGAGGTCGACGTCGCCCGGTTGATCGAGGAGGAGCGGGATCGGTGGCCGGGCTTCGCGAGGAGTTCCTGGTCTCTACGGTGGGGGAGGGAACGGCAGGAGGCAGGATCTACGATGCCCACATCGCGGAGGTCGCACGGAGATCCGGCGCCCGGCTCGTAGCGACCGAAAACCGCCGCCACTTCACTCCTCTGCTGCGCCACGGCATCCGTGTGCTGGTCAGCCAAGAGCTCGTCGCCGAGATCTGAAAATCTGCCACCCCAAGCGAAGAACCGATCGGGTAGAAGAAGGAAGGAAAATGGTGGAGCAGAAGGGACTCGAACCCTCGACCCCCACGTTGCGAACGTGGTGCTCTCCCAGCTGAGCTACTGCCCCACGGTGCTGGAGGGCGGTATTGTACGCGGGGGTGCCGGTGGGGGCAAGGCCGGCGTTTCCTGGGGGCCTTCGGGGGCCAGCAGGCCGGCGATCGAGAGGGGGCCGAGGGTCCTCGCGCGGAGGGTGGCGAGGTCGCCGATCAGCTCCTGGAGGCGGGGGGCGATCTCCCCTCCCACCAGCTCGGCGCCGCGCCGGGCGCGGTGGTCGTAGGCGGCGAGCACCTCCTCGACGCCGATGCGCTGCGGGTCGCGGGCGAGGGCGTAGCCGTGATCCCCCACCAACTGCAGGAGACCCTGCGCCGCCACCGGGCGCAGGATGCGCTCGAGCTCGGTGGTGGGCAGGCAGAGGCGGTCGGCGAGCGCCTCGCGGGAGAGCGGCGGCTCGCCGCGGTCGAATCGCTGGGCGATCAGCGCCAGGCTGGCGAGCCCCACCCAGGCCGCCTCGACCGGCGGGTGGCGGCGCAGCCCCTTGGCGAGGAGCGAGAAGTGCTGGGCCGTGTAGGTCGCCACGGCGCCGAACAGGATGATCGTCCAGGTGAGGTCGATCGAGATCATGAAGAGGAGCGCGAAGGCGTAGCTGCCGTAGACGATGCTGACGTTCCTGAACACCTCGACGTAGGTGCCGAAGCTTTCGCGCAGGATCTCGAGCAGGATGCCGGCGAGCAGCCCGCCGGCGAGGGCGCTGCGCAGCTTGACGCTGGTGTACGGCACCCGCCAGTAGAGGATGGTGAGGCCGAGGACGGTGGCGGCGAAGGGGAGCACGTTGAGCAGGAAGCTCTCCTGCACCAGCCGGCGCAGCGCCGGCGTCTGGCGCAGCACGATCAGGCTCGAGAAGGTGGCGCCGACCAGCAGCGGCCCCCAGAAGATCAGCAGCAGGAAGGAGACCAGCCGCGCCCGCACCGGCCGCCGGCGCGACACGTTCCAGATCTTGTTGAAGGTCTCCTCGACCGTCGCGAACAAATAGAGGGTGGTGACGAAGAAGGCGATCACCCCGGCGCCGTGGATGGTCGCCGCCTGGTCGACGAACTCGGAGATGGCGTCGACCACGCTCTTGTCCGAGTAGGGGAGGATCTGCACGAAGATCTCGAGGCTGCGCTGCGGGTACTGGCTGAACACCCGGGCGCCCACGAAGGAGAGGGCGGTGAGCAGCGGGATCAGCGAGAGGACGGTGACGAAGGCGAGCGCCGAGGCGGTGAGCAGCAGGCCGTCCTCGTAGGTCACCCGGAAGGCGAGGTGGAAGTAGCGGGCGAGCTTGCCGAGGAACGAGGGGCCGCCGTCGTCGCGCCGCCGCGGGTGGGCGGCGATCGTCTGGTCGAGGTCTACCACGGCAGGGTGAGTCTAGCACCGGGCTCCGGGAGGAAGGCGGCACGATTTCTGCTACACCTTCTTCACCTATGCCCCTGCCGGATGCCCGGCAGATCCAGGAGTAAGATCGAGGTTCCTTTCAGATACGGAGGCCAGGCCATGGCAGACATCAAGTCGGAGATTCAGGACGGCGCCGAAACGGCACGTGACGCGGTGGTGGACGGTGTGGATGCGGCGCGCAAGCGCTTCCAGAAGCTGGGCGACCAGGCCCAGGACACCTTCAAGACGGCGCAGGACACCTACGCGAAGGTGACCGATCAGGTGCAGGACCGCTACAAGAAGGTCTCCCACGACGTCCGCCGCGGGGCCGAGCGGGCTCAGAAGGAGATCCGGCGCGGCGCCGAGAAGGCGCGCGAGACCTATGGCGACGTCACCGAGAAGGCGCAGAAGCACTACGCCCGGGTGCGCTCGGAGGCCGGCAACGTGTCGCGCGAGGTCAGCCTCTACGTGCGCGACAACCCGGCCAAGGCGGTGCTGATCGCCGCCGGCGTCGGCTTCCTGCTCGGCCTGGTCGTCCGCGGCCGCCGCTCCGAGGAAGAGTAGAGACAACCGGGGGGGCGCCGCTTGAGCGCCCCCGCTTTCGCATACCGTTTCGACAGGAGGAGACGCGACGATGGAGATCCTCGAGCGGGAGTCGTTCGCCGAAGGGCTGATCGACGACCTGGTGCCGGAAGGACTGGAATGGGAGCGGCTGGTGGTGCGGTATCCGATCCCGGCGATGCTGGTGGCCGCGGCGGGCGGGTTCTTCATCGGCCGGCGGCACGGGCGGGAGATCGTGGCCGCGCTGTCGGCCTTCGTCTCCTCGGAGCTGTCGCGCAACGTCACCCAGATGCTCTACCAGGAGCGCGAGTAGACTGCGCGCGATCCTCCACATCTCGGACGTCCACTTCGGACCCCCTCACCTGCCGCGGGTGGCGGAGGGGGTCCTCGAATTCCTCGGCGTCAAGCGGCCGGACCTCGTCGTCGTCTCGGGCGACCTGACCCAGCGCGCCAAGCCGGAGCAGTTCCGGCAGGCCCGCGCCTTCGTCGACCGCATCGAGGCGCTCGGCCTCCCCACCCTCACCGTGCCGGGGAACCACGACGTCCCCCTCTACCGGATCGGCGAGCGGATCTTCAATCCCTTCGGCTGCTACAAGAAGTATTTCGCGGCGGAGCTCGAGCCGACGTACCGCGACGACGAGTTGCTGGTGGTCGGCATCAACACCGCCTTCGGCTGGACGTTCAAGGACGGCCGCATCACCACGCGGCGGCTGCTCGAGGTGGAGAAGGTGCTGCGCGCCACGCCGGAGAGCGTGCTCAAGGTGGTCGTCGCCCACCACCACATGATCCCGCCGCCGAACTTCGGCACCCAGCGGGTGCTCGCCAACGCCTACGAGGCGATCGACCTGTTCTCGAGCGCCGGCGTCGACCTGATCCTCTCGGGGCACCTCCACCAGGCCTACATCGGCAACTCCGAGGAGTTCTACCCCAAGGGACGGCCGCCGGTCGTCATCCTCCATTCGGGGACGACGACCTCCAACCGCGGCCGCGGCAGCGAGCGGGAGCGCAACACCTGCAACTGGATCGAGGCGGACGGCCGCTCGATGGTGGTCTCCCACTACCGCTGGCACAACACTCTGGAGCGCTTCGCCGAGCACAGCCGGCACTGGTATCCGCGCCAGGAGCTCGTCCCCTACACGCTCGAGGGGCTGGAGGCGCCCGGGCGGGTGCCGGCGCGCGGCGGGGAAACGCCCGCCGAGGCGGCCGAGCCGGTGCCGGCGCGTCCGCCGGCTGCCGAAGACGGGCGCGGCGACCGGCGCGAAGACCGGCCGTCCGGCCCGGTGGCTGCGCTATGATCGAATTTCAACGGGGAGGGACCTGATGGCTGAGATGGCTGAGTGGGAAATCGTCAAGATCGTGGGGAGCGAGAGCGAGGCGAGCATCGTCATCGGCTTCCTCCAGAGCAGCGGCATCGAGGCGCAGGCCGAGTCGCTGCATTCGAGCGAGCTGCCGACCGAGATCGGCGAGCTGGCGAGCGTCAACATCCGCGTCCCCCCCGAGCAGGCCGACGACGCCCGCGCGGCGCTCAACTCGCGCGAGGACGTGGCGACCGGCGACGAAGGGGCGATGTCCGGCGAGCCGGTCGATGATGCGGGCGTCGCGGGCGATGCGCCCTACGTGGACGCCACGCCGGGGATCGGCCTGGCCCCCGACCCGAGCCTCGATCCCGGCCCGCCGGGACCGGCGCCGTCCCTGCCCCTGCCGGGCGAGGAACCCGTCGAGCGGTGAACGCCCTCGACGGCGGCCACCTCGTCGGCCGCTATCGCATCGTCAAATTCCTGGGGGCCGGCGCCATGGGCGAGGTCTACCTCGCCGACGACCCCCAGATCGATCGCCGCCTGGCGATCAAGACCGTCCGCCTGGTCGGCCGGCCGCAGGAGATCGAGGACCGCAAGAAGCGCCTGCTGCGCGAGGCGCGGGCCGCCGGACGCCTCCTCCACCCCAACGTGGTGACCCTGTTCGACGCCGGCGAGGCGGAGGGGATGCTCTACCTCGCCTTCGAGTTCGTCGAGGGGACCGACCTCGCCCAGCGCCTCGAGGCCGGGCAGGAGCGCCTGAGCCTGCGCCAGGTGCTGCGCGTCGTCCGCCAAGTCGCCGACGCCCTCGACTACGCCCATGGCCAGGGGATCGTCCACCGCGACATCAAGCCGAGCAACATCCTCCTCGACCACTTCGGGCGGGTGAAGGTGGCCGACTTCGGCATCGCCAAGATGGCCGGGCAGAGCACCGAGCTGACCATGGCGGGGTCGGTGATGGGGAGCCCGCAATACCTCTCCCCCGAGCAGATCCGCGGCGAGGAGCTCGACGGCCGGAGCGACATCTTCTCGCTCGGCGTGGTGCTCTACGAGATCCTCTCCGGCAAGCGGCCGTTCGAGGGGGAGACGATCACCACCCTGGTCTACCAGATCCTCCACAAGGACCCGCCGCCGGTCTCCGAGCTGCGCGCCGTGCCGCCGCGCCTCGAGGAGCTGCTGCGGCGGATGCTCGCCAAGGCGGCCGGCGACCGCCTGGCGACCGGCGGCGAGGCGGCCCGCGAGCTCGCCGCCATCGAGGCCGAGCTGTCCGACGAGACCCTCTCCGCTCCCGCAGGCGCCCAGGAGGAGCTGGACGCCACCCGGATTCTTCCCCGGAAGGCGACAGGCGCGATGGGCGCGACGGGCGCCGTGCCCGCCACCGCCCCCTCCCCCCTCGGCACCGTCCCCGCCTCGCCGGGGACGACGCCGAGCCTGCGCGCCTCGACGGTCGCCGCCAGCCTGCCGACCGCGTCCCAGCCGGTGGTCGCTCCGGGGGCTCCGCCGCCGGCCTCGGCCGCGATCGTGCCGCCGGTTGCTCCCCCAATGCCGCCGCCGGCCGCGCCGCTCCCCTCGCTGGTCTCCTCTCCAGTTGCCGCCGCGGCCCGCAAGCCGCTCCCCATCGGGCTGCTGATCGGCGTGGTCCTGCTGGTGATGGTGGGGGCGCTGGGGGTCGGAGGGTGGATGATCTGGCAGTCGCGCAAGGCGGGGGCGGAGGTGGCTGCGCTGGGGGCTCAACCAGGGACAGGGACGCAAGGGACGACGGGGACGGCAGGGACGGCAGCGACGCAGACGAGCGTGGAGACTCCGCCGGCGCCGCTGGGCGTGGCCCCCTCGTTGTCGAGCGCGGCTCCGGCTCCTTCGGCGGTGCCGCCGGCCGCGGCTCCCGGGCCGGTGACTCCCGCGGTCTCCAGTGCGCCTCCCGCCGTGCCGCGCCCGGTTCCGGCGGCGCCGCCGGTGTCGCCGCCGCGCAGCTCGCCGCCCGCCAACGTGCCGCCGGCCGGGCAGGAGCGCCCCGTGCCGCGGAGCCAGATCCCGGAACGGGCTCCCGTTCGTGTCCCCATCCCATCGCCCGTCCCGGCGCCGGCGCCGGCTCCCGTCCCCGCAGCTCCCGAGCGCGAGGCCGAGCCGGAACCGGCGGCGGAACGCGTCGACCGCTCGATGCGCACCGGCATGGAGGTCACCTTCAACGTCCAGCCCGAGGATGCCCACGTGCTGGTCGACGGCCGGGTGATCGGCGAGGCGCAGGACTGGAACGGCCAGCACGGGGCGCGCAGCTACACCTTCGCCGATCCCGGCAGCCACCTGATCAAGATCCGCAAGCCCGGGTTCAAGGAGTACCGCGTCGCCGTCGAGGCGGGGGCGGTGGGGGGGAAGACGCCGATCCCCGCCCGTCTCCAGTCGATGGTCGCCGAGGAGGTGGACGCCTCCGATCTGCGGACGTACCGGGTGCGCGAGGCGGTGGCCTTCCGCTTGCAACCTCCTTCGCCGACGGCCCAGGTGCTGGTCGACGGCCGGTTGGCCGGGCCCGCCCGCCGCTTCGGCGGCGGCGGCTTCCTGCGGGTCAAGGAATGGCTGGAGCTTCCGCCCGGCAAGCACCGGATCTCGATCGTCTCGCCCGGCTTCCACCGCCAGGACATTCAGGTCGAGGTGGTGGCCACGGCGGAGAAGGACCGCGAGCGGATCGACGTCGCGATGACGGCAGGAGGGCCCGGTGAATAGACCGCATGGTACCGTTCGAGAGATGCGTTCCCACGTCAGCGCCCTGGCGGCACCGTCGCAGCTGAAATCGCTCCCCGGCAAGCTCCAGCTCGAACGGCTGGACAACGGGCTGACCGTCTGCCTGCTCGCCAATGCCCAGGCGCCCATCGTCACCTCGGCGATCTTCTACCGCGCCGGCACCCGCGACGAGCCGGCCGGGCACGGCGGCGTCGCCCACTTCCTCGAGCACATGATGTTCAAGGGGTCGAAGCGCTTCGGCCCCGGCGAGATCGACCGCCTGACCCAGAAGCTCGGCGGGGTCAACAACGCCTTCACCAGCCACGACTCGACGGCCTACTACTTCAATTTCGCCGCCGACCGCTGGACCGAGGCGCTCGCCATCGAGGCCGACCGGATGAGCGGCCTGACCCTCGACCCCGAGCAGGTGGCGAGCGAGCGCCAGGTGATCCTCGAAGAGATCGCCATGTACGACAGCGAGCCCTGGGATGCCCTCGAGATGGCCGTCCAGGGGCGCCTCTACGGCCCCCACGCCTACGGCCACCCGGTGCTCGGCACCAAGGAGGAGCTGCTGGCGACCGGCGTCGAGGAGCTGCGCGCCTTCCACCGCCGCTTCTACCGTCCGGACCACGCCATCCTGGTGGTGGCCGGCGACATCGACGACTCGGCGCTCGCCGTCATCGAGCGCACCCTCGGCGGCATCCCCGCCGGCGGCGCCCCGCGCCGCGGCTACCATCCGCCGGCCGTGCTCCCCACCTCCGCGGAGCGCCTCGAGCGGCGCAAGGGGGAGGTCGCCCGCCTCTACCTCGCCCTGCCGGCGCCGCACGCCGCCCACCCCGATCACCCGGCGCTCCGCCTGGCGGCGACGGTGATCGCCGGCGGGCGCACCAGCCGCCTGCAGCATCCCCTGGTCGAGGAGGAGCAGCTCTGCGTCTGGGTGGCGGCCGACATCTCCGAGGGGATGGACGCCAGCACGCTGACCGTCGCCGCCGAGGTGGTCCCCGGCGTCGAGCCGGCGCGGGTCGAGGCGCGCATCTTCGAGCTCCTCGCCGAGCTGCGCAGCCAGCCGCCGGACGCCGAGGAGCTCGAGCGCTGCCGCCAGATCGCCGTCGCCGACTGGGTGTTCGGCCACGAGAAGGTCCACCAGCAGGCGCTGTCGGTCGGCACCGCGCTCGCCCTGTTCGACCTCGAGTACCTCGACCTCCACATGGAGCGTCTGCTGGCCACCGGTCCGGCCCGCCTCCACGAGGTCGCCGAGGCCTACCTCCGTCCGGAACGCGGCTCGGTCGTCGGCTGGTCGCTCCCCAAATCGTGACGCCCGTCGCGCCGGTCTCCGCCGAACGGCTCGCGGCCTGGCGCCGGGACACCCCCGGCTGCGGTGGGCCCCGGCCGCGCATCCACCTCAACAACGCCGGCTCCTCCTTCTCCCCGCGGCCGGTGCTCGACGCCATCTTCGGCCATCTCCACCGCGAGCAGGAGATCGGCGGTTACGAGGCGGCGGACGAGGCCGCCGGGCGCCTGCAGGAGACCTACGCCGACCTCGCCCGCCTCCTCGGCGGCGCGCCGCGCAACGTCGCCGTGGTCGAGAACGCCACCGTCGCCGTGGCGCAGGCCCTCGCCGCCTTCGACTTCGCGCCCGGCGACGTGCTGGTGACCACCGCCAGCGACTACCCCTCGAACCTCATCCTCTACGAGGCGCTCGCCCGCCGCCGCGGCCTCGAGGTGAGGGTCGCGGACGACCTCCCCGAAGGGGGCGTCGATCCCGACTCGGTCCGCCGGCTGGCCGCCGACCCCCGCTGCCGCCTGGTCTCGGTCTCCTGGATCCCCACCAACTCCGGCCTGGTCCAGGACGTCGAGGGGGTGGGGGAGGTCTGCGAGGCGCTCGGCGTCCCCTACCTGATCGACGCCTGCCAGGCGGTCGGCCAGCTCCCGGTCGACACCGCCCGCCTGCGCTGCGACTACCTGGGGGGCACGGCGCGCAAGTTCCTCCGCGGCCCCCGCGGCCTCGGCTTCCTCTGGGTCTCCGACCGCGCGCTGGCGCGTGGCGACTACCCGCTCGACGTCGACATGAGGGGGGCGGACCGTTCCCCCGGCGACGGCCTCGGCTTGACCCTCAAGGACGGCGCGCGCCGCTTCGAGAACTGGGAGTTCCCCTACGCGCTGGTGCTCGGGATGGGGGAGGCGGCGCGCTATGCCCTCGAGGTGGGGGTGGAGGAGGCGGGCGCGCGGGCGGCCGCCCTCGCCGCCTACGCCCGCGAGCGCCTCGCCGCGCTCCCCGGGGCCGAGGTGCGCGACCGCGGCCGGCGCCTCTGCGCGATCGCCACCGTGACCTTCGCCGGGCACGACGCGGCCGGCCTGATGCACCGCCTGCGCGAGCGCGGGATCAACACCAGCGTCGCCGCGGGGGAGGACGGCTCGCCCGTCCCCGCCGTGCGCATCTCACCCCATTACTACAACACGCGCGAGGAGGTGGACGCCCTGGCCGCCGCGGTCGAAGACCTCCTGCGGGAGGAAGCACGATGACGGCTCCGCAACCGGTGGTGCGAGTGCGGCGGGTCGAGGGGGCGCCGGTGGTGGCGATCCGCCTCTCGCTGCGGGCGGGAGGGCGCGAGGAGCCGCTGCCGGGGCAGGCGCTGATCACCGGCCGCATGTTGACCGAGGGGACCGGTGGTGGCGGCGGGAATGGAGGGCGCGACTGGCGCCGCATCGCCGAGCAGGCCGAGAGCAAGGGGATGATCCTGCAGAGCAACGGCACCTTCGAGGACATCAGCCTCTCGATCGACGCCCTGGCCGCCGATTGGGAGCTCGCCCTCGAATGGGCCGTCGAGCTCCTCTTCGACTCCGCCTTCCCCGAGGACCGCTGCGCCTGGCTGGCGCGGCAGGCGGCGGCCGAGCTCGAGAGCCTCACCGACCAGCCCGAGGTGAAGACCGCCTGGGGTTTCCTGGGGCAGCTCTACGCCCCCCACCCGCGCTGCCGTCCCCTCCACGGCAGCGAGAAGAGCCTCCTCGCCCTCACCCCCGACGACTGCAAGGAGTTCCACCGCCGCGCCCAGGCGCACGGCATCCTGGCGGCGGTCGCCGGCGTGGTCGACGAGGACCGCGTGCACGAGCGTTTCCTGAAGCTGCTCGGCCGCCGGCAGAACGGCGCCGACCCCTTCCCCGGCCCCCCGGAGCCGAAGGGGCTCGGCCCCCGCGTCCACGTCGAGACCGACGCCGAGGACCAGGCCCACCTCTACGTCGGGCACCTCAGCGTCCCCCGCCGCCACCCGGACTACGCGGCGCTCGAGCTCCTCGCCGTCGTCCTAGGCTCGGGAGCCGGCCTCACCGGGCGCATCCCCGCCCGCATCCGCGAGCGCGAGGGGCTCGCCTACACCGCCTACGCCCAGACGGTGGCCGGCTCCGGCCTCGATCCCGGCCGCCTCCTCGCCTACGTCGGCACCTCGCCGGCCACGGTGGAGAAGGCCGAGCGCGGGGTGATCGAGGAGATCACGAGGCTCGCCGAGGACGGCCTCGAGGACGCCGAGCTCGAGGAGGCGCGCTCCTACCTCCTCGGCCGCGAGCCCTTCCGCCGCGAGACCGCCCGCCAGTGGGCGGACCTCCTGATGGAGGCCGAGGAGTACGGCATCCCCGTCGACGACTTCGAGCACCGCAAGGCCGAGCTCGAAGCCCTCGACCGCGCCACCGTCGAGGCCGCCGCCCGCCGCCACATCCACCCCGCCGACCTCCGCGTCACCCTCGGGCTGCCCGCGGAGGACGGCGAGGACACCTCCGACGTAGAAGAAGAGGACGAGGACGACGAGGCTTGACCCTCAGCAGGAGGGATTGCAGCCCCGGTCGCAGGCCTGCTCGGAGTGGAGGCAGTTCTGGAAGCAGGTCGGATTGGTGAACGCGCAGTTCGCGGTGCAACTGTCGTAGATATCCCCGCAGACGGTGCAACAGAGACCTGCCGATGCGGTCCGCGGCTGGGCTATGATCAGGGCGGAGAGCACGAAGGCCAGCGATCCGAGCTTCACGAGGTGCTTCTTGAGCATGGGACGAGGCTCCTTTCAGAGAATGCTGCCACGCCGGTCTGTCCCCCGCCGCCCCGCCGCGGTTCAAAAATAAGGATCGCAGAGGGAAAATAAGGATCGCAGAGCCAAAATAAGGATCGCTGAGCCGTTGGAAGAATCGCAGAGACAAAATAAGAATCGCTGGCACAAAATAAGGATCGCAGCGGAAAAATAAGCATCGCTGGCTCGTCGGAAGAATCGCTGAGACAAAATAAGGATCGCAGAGCCAAGATAAGGATCGCTGGGACAAAATAAGAATCGCAGCGGAAAAATAAGCATCGCAGCGGAAAAATAAGCATCGCTGGGCCAAAATAAGAATCGCTGAGACGTTGGAAGAATCGCTGGGACGTTTGGCATCTCCCAAGAGCCCCGAAATCCTGCCCCGGTTGCGCCCCTGCCCCTGGTGTCGGCCTGCCCTCCGCCGAAGTTTCGTCTTGCCGGCTCCTGGGTCCCTGGCTCTGCGGAGGCGTGACCTGTCCGCAGGCCTGGTCTCTATCCAGGAGACTCGGAATCCCGCCCAGGTCGCCCCCGCCTGCGCCTGCCAGCCTCGATGAAGAGCGGGGAGGCGAGGTGACCCTCGCCTCCCAGGACATTAGGGGTCAGTGTGGGGGCTGAGCCGTTTCGTGCGGTGCGGCTGGATCGGCCATCACCCAGCGGTGAGGCACGGCGGTGGTCGCGCTCCCGTGGACCTCGAAATCCAGCAGGTCGACGACAAGTCCCGGTCGCCGGAACGCCAGGGCCCGCCGAGCCAGCTCAGGGTTGGGATTACGGTTGACTCCCGGATTTTCTAGGGAAGCCGCCTGGCTTCCGGCGGAGGTCACGAGGATCTCGCCGGAGAATCCCTGAGTGCTTGGAAAGGAAGTCGTATCCTGACGCAAGACTGAGCGCACCTGGAGATTCAAGGTCACCGTGCTCCCGGCTGGCACCTTGGGCCGCACCTGGAGCTTCGACAGGCTCACGGTGCCGAACGGCTGGCTCAGGGAGGAGCCGTTGAGGTTGACGGTAGAGAGCCGGCCGCTGGAGGCGACGGAAGCGAAGCTGCCCGCGAGCTCTGCCGTCGTTCCGGGCTGGGCCACGACGATGTCCGCCTGGGTCGGATCATAGACGACGTCGACGTCGGTGGCGCCCACGACGTCGGCTCCCGAAAACATCAAAACCTCGAGTGTCGCGGTTCCGCCTTCCGGCGCCGACACGGACGGCTGGGCGAAGAAGACGTCGCCTTGGAATTGGGCGCTGGCCATCGACGGTAGGGCCAGGAGCACGAGAGTGGCGAGGAAAGCCTGTGGCATTCTAGTCATGATCGCTGCTCCTCACTGCACGTTGATGATGAAGGTTTTGACGACGCCGGGGGTCAGGTCAATTCCCGACAAAGGATCGCCGCTGACCAGAGTGGCGCCAGAAAATTCGATGAAATAGGTTCCGACTCCGTCCGGAGCCGCCCGGCCGATCATTTCGACCGTGTGATCTCCGGGCTGCAGAGCGATCGTCGTCGAGGTCGAGGTCACCGGCTCGCTGCTCGTGAGCACCGTCACTCCGTCGACCAGGACTTCAAAAATGTCGTCGAGCAGGTTGCCGTTGTCCCCCATCGTGATGGTGACCTCTTTGCTTTGGCAGCTCACCATGACCTGCTTTTTGATCTGTTCGCTGCAGATGTTGCGGGTCGCAGTGAACGTAACAGTTGGCGCCGAAGGACTGCCTGAGCTGGGACACAGATACTGAGCGCTGCCGTCGTTGGAGAAGGAGAGGGTGCCGACGTTGGGCTCGGGGCCGGTCAGCCTTCCATGGAGATCGTCGTCGATCGGCGACCCGCTGTTGAGCTGGCTGCAAACCTTTTTGGAAAAATCTTCGAGAAGGCGGCTGAGTCCGGCGGCATCGATTGTGCGGCCCAGGGTGTCTGACAAGCGACTTTCTATTGTGGCCAGAGTCTTTTTCGAAAGCCTCCCCAAAATCTCACTCAGGGCGCGGAGGGCTAGTTTCTTGCGGAAGAATTGCTTGACGGCGGCCTCAGCGAGTTTCTCGACGAGCTTTTCGGCAGACTGGTCAAGGGTGAAACTACAAATGCTCTCAAGGCCGAAGAGTTTCAGCTTTGCTCGTAGTTGCACCGTCTCTCCCGCATCAGGCTTTTCGGGTGTGGCGGTGAAATCGAGGTCTGCGCTGGCGTCCTTGAAGAAAGAATCGATCAGCAGTGGGACCTCAAGAAAGATCTGCGCGGTGCCACAAGTGTTTGCCCACGCAAGGAGGATCCCGAAATCTACGATTTCACCGACCCCAGGCACGACCGCCGCCACTAGTGCGGAGGCGAGTAAGAGGTCGCAGGTCCAACCGAGGATCTGGCCGCCAGTGTCGATGGTTTCGGCAATCTTCTTGATCTGGCAAAAAATGCTGAGGAGTTCGTCGGGGGACGCTTTCGTCCTCCCCTCTTCCTGCAGTGCACGGAGCTTCGCGCGTATATCGACGGCGTCGATCGCCAGGAAGCGCGTGAGATTTTGGCGATACGCGGGGTATCCCACGGCATCGGCATAACGGAAGAACAAACGCGCCAGGCCGTCACCGCCGGGCTGATCCAGGAGGGCCCGCAGCTTGGAAACCTCGAGGCCGAGCTGGTCCGCCGCCAGTTTGTAGCTGGCGATCAGCACTTGTTTCTCGTCGTCGGTCAGATCGGTGATCTGGAGCAGTTGGTTCACCACGTCCCGGTTGAGCTCCAGCATGGAGACCTGGTCGTCCAGGAAGGCGGTGAGCTCCGCCTTCGGGTCGGCCGGCAACGGTGGGGGTGCCTCGACCTGGAAGATGAACGTCGCGACCACGGCGCCGTCGCGCCGGATCCGTACCGTGACCGGGCCAGGAGTTACGTTTACCGTGCCGCGGTCGGTGACGTCGAGAGGAACGGCAAGCGTCGCATAGCCGCGGGCCGGACGAAGCGGCTGCTGCACCCAGGCCGAGTTCCCGAATTCGACCTCGATCTTCGCCACTGGGTCGAGCAGTTGGGGAGAGATCAGGTTGACGATTCCACCGGGCATCCCATGATCGGGCAACAGGACGCTCGGCAGGGTTTGACCTGCGGCCACGGCCTGCGCGAGCAGACGCGCATCGTCGGACGTCGTCTGGCTGTCGAGATCGACGTCGCCGGCCGGGACGCTGGTTGTTGGCAACTGGGTCAGGCGTCCGGCATGCTGGGCGATCTTCAGAGCGTCCCGCAAAGTGATCTGACCGTCTCCATCGACATCGCCGACGAGCGGGGGCAGACCCAACTCCGGGGCTGCCTGCGTGGCAGGATCGAAGACCTGAATCCCGATCTCTGCGTCGGCGGTCTGCCCCCCCTGATCGGTAGTCGTCAGTTGTGCGCTGTAGATTCCCGGAGCAGAGAAGGAGGCCGAAACCGTCTGACCGCTGAGCTTCTGACCGTCGCTCAATTGCCAATCCCACTTTTCGATGGCGTCCGGGGAGCTCACGACTCGTCCCGACAACTGGAAGGAAGTGCCCGTGAAGCCCGTCGTCCGGTCGACGTCAATCGCGATCACTGTGGCGCTGACACCGCCGCCGCCCGAGCAGTCGCAGGGAGTGTTGGAAGGCTTGCCCCCGGTCACGGTTGCCGCCGGCCACGTCGGCGGGTTTGGAGGGTAAACCTGGGTCGCGCCCTGAATCACGACCGTGCCGTCGTGGGTAGCGCCTCGCGCATTGATGGCGTATTTGACGGGCGATTTCGCCGGACCCTCGCCGCTTTCATTCTTGGGGATGGGACGAAAGTCGACGCCCCCTTGGCGAGCTTGCAGCGTCACCGATCCGCCTGCCCCGGAGGCGCCGATCGCATCGATGTGGCCGTGGAGCAGGATGGCCGTTCCCACCCGCGGATGTCCGTGAGAGGAGCCACTCTTCTCGCAACTCACCAGTGTCACCGTGCCGCCGGAGCCGCCATTCACCCGTACGACAAGAGCTGGGCTCCGAAGCGCCAAGAGGCCGCCGGCCTCCAGACTCACCGAGCCCCCCGCGCCTTTGTTGTCCAGGGCTTGGGCGAGGATTCGGGCGCGATCCTCGATCTCGATCGAGCCACTGGAGCAGAGTTTCAAGGTGCCTCCCGCGTTGCGGCCGTCCGCGCTTAGGATGGCGCGGCTCAGCAGGCGGAGGTTTGCGGCGTGGATCTCGATCCTCGGACCAGTCGCCGTGCTCGCCGGGAGGATCGCGCTTCGTCCCCCCAACTCGACATCGCCGGACACCGAGAAAACAGCGGACGGGCCGTCGATCAAAATCTCGGCGTTGCCTTCGAGCTTCAGGCCGTCCAAGGTCAGCACGCCGTCCGCGACGCCGTCGAGATCGGCGGCGCTGCCGTCGAGCTCGCTGAAACGCACTGTGTGATTGCTGATTCGCAACTCGCTCGCCTGCACGGAGGCTGGCCTTGGCAGCCAGGCCGTCGCCCATCCCAACAGGGCTAACCACAAAAAGCGTCTTTTGCATATTTGAACCATCTGCGATCTCCTCTCTAACCCAACCCATAATCGGTTTGGGCAATGGCCGCCATGGACGAGGTAACCTCAAAATCAGAAGAAGGGAAATGAGTTTCATTAGTATAGCAGTGTCCACAGTAGGCTGCGCAAGGCTCGTCCGATACATATCAGTTGCGCGAATTTAATATATGTACATTTGTCAGCTGAGCCCGTTCCATGATTCTTTAGAGACATCGGCACATAAAGCTCTTCCTCAAGAAGATTGACGTATCGTGAATCTGCCTGTAGCTTGGAAGCTTGCGCTGGCCATCGGCACAGCGTATGGATGGATTTCCAGATTTCTGGAACTGGAGGCCTGACGATGATGATCTCTACCGCTTGATGACACGCAAAGAAGGAGAAATCGATGTCCGATCTGAGCAAACTGCCGCAAGCAGGCAACGCCTGCCTGCCGGCAGGAGTGACCGACCCGCACGGGAAGGATGCCTTCGAGGTCCGCTTTGGCACGGCGACTCTCGAGGCGACGCCGACCGGAAGCGTGAAACACACGACGAACGGCGATGAGGAGCTCTATCCCGACAGGTCCGGGACCTACACGAAGTGCTTGAAGCAGGATACCTTCGGCGTCGTCCACCCCCATTCCTTCAAGCTTTTCCGAGCCGCGCTCGGCAGCCCGGACGGGACGATCCCGGGCACCGCCGACTTCGAGGTTCCAGGTCTCCTCGGCGCCGGCCGGAAGCTGAACGGCCCGCTGGGCGCGTTCGCTCTGACCCTGAACGGCGCCGACTCCCAGCACTTCGGCGCTGAGACCGTTCCTCCCGCTCCGAAACTGGCGAGCCCCGAATACGCGACGGAGCTGGTGGAGAACTACTGGGGCTCTCTGCTGCGCGACGTCGCGTTCACGGCATACCCGACCCACCCGACCGCCATCGCCGCCGCCCAGGAGATGACCCAGCTCGGCGCCTCCTACACCGGTCCCAAGGACGCCCATGGCGTCGTCACGCCCGAGCTGCTCTTCCGGGGCGGCCTCTCCCTCCCCCACAAAACCTATTTTGCCGGGGAGACGGTCGGCCCGTACATTTCGCAGCTCTGCATCCGGCCGACCCAGCTCGGCGCCCAGCCGATCGATCAGAAAATGGAGACGCTGGCGCCGGGCGTCGACTACCTGACGGATCTGAACGCCTGGGCGGCCGTTCAAAACGGTGCGGCCACGCCGGCGGCCACGCTGGGCCCCCAGCACCTCTATCTGCACAACGGGCGAGGTCTTGCGGCGTTCACCCATGTGGACGAGCTCTATCAGGCGTATCTGGTGGCCTATCTCGTGCTGAACACTCTGGGCATCGCGGCGAATCCGACCAGCCCTTACACTCACTTCAAGAATCAGCAGGCCTTCGGGACCTTCGGCGGACCCGACCGCGTGGCCACCCTGGGTGCGGTCGCGCGCGCGGCGCTCAACGCGGTCTGGTATCAGAAGTGGATCGTCCATCTCCGCCACCGCCCCGAGTCCGGCGGCGGCATCGTGGAGCTGATCAAGACCGGCAAGGGGAACACGATCGATGCGAAGGTCGATCCGCTGGTGCTGAATTCGACGGCGGTGGAGCAGAGCCATCAGAAGTACGGCAGCTACCTCCTCTCCCAGGCCTTCCCGGAGGGATCGCCCGCCCATCCGGCCTATCCGACCGGTCACGGCACCGTCGCCGGCGCCTGCATCACCGTGCTGAAGTTCTTCTACGACGGGGGCGCCACGATCCCCGACCCGATGGTCCCCTCCGCGGACGGCACGACGCTCGAGCCCTACACCGGCGCCGACAGCGGAAAGCTCACCGTGAACGGCGAGCTGCACAAGCTCGCCCACAACATCTCCTTCGGCCACGGCATCCATGCGGGCATCCACTGGCGCAGCGACACCGATTCCTCGATCCTGCTCGGGGAAGCCGTCGCGCTCACCTTCCTCCAGGACCAGGCCTGGACCTACAAGGAGAATTTCGCCGTCAAGCTGACGAAGCTGGACGGCACGACGGCGACGATCAAGAACCACTGAGCCGCGGAGGCAGGGCTCAGACGTTTCTCGAAGGCCGCCGGGGTTTCCCGGCGGCCTTTTTGGGAAGAATGAGCTCCCGCAGATCCTCCGCAAATCCCATCGTCCTGCCCTACGAAGAGAGAAGATCGCGGATTTCGAGCGCCAGCGCGGCAAGGTCCGCTTCGGCCTTGAGCTTGCGGCCCGTGGACAAGGGGCGCCCATCTTTCGGCCGGCACTGGATTTGCGCGAGCCAATCCACGGCCTGCCAGGCGCAGGGGTGAACGATCACCGGGATCACCCGCAAGCCGGCCCTCCTCCGCTCGAGGAATCGCGGTACCTCCGTGCCGCGAATAAACTTCGAGGTCAGGAAGTCCGCGGAGACCAGCAGCACGGCGACACGCGCCTTGTCAATCGCAGCCTCGATCGCCGGGAACCAGTCCTCACCCAGGCCGATGCGGCGGTCGTCCCAGGTTTCCAGCACGCCTTCCGCTTCGAGCACTCCCAGGTGTTTGACCAGCCGGTCCTTCCAGGCTTCGTCGGCGTGGCTATAGCTGATGAAGACCATGGAGAGGTCGAGGCCCGGGACCGCACCGGTTCCTGGGCGGCGGAAGGCTCGCACCAGCCACATCGCCGGCCAGGCGTGCAGCAGCCCCAGCACCGCCAGGCCGGCGAGCGCGAGAGGAGGCCGCTGGCTCAGGGTGACGTCGGACCCAGTGACCAGGACGGAGCCGGAGACGGTGAGGTGGAGCTTGCCTCCGGCCGAAAGGAGGTTTTTTACCTGCAAGTCGGCCTTGCCGGCCTTTGAGACGAGCTCGAGCCGGGAGGAGCCCGCGTACGTGCTGACCCTTAGCGAGCGGACTGGGAGCTCCGAGAGGTCGAGGAGCTCCAGGGGGCTCTCCCAACCCTTGTGCCAGAACGTCAGATTCAGAGAGGAGTCGTGCTTCACGACGAACACGATCTTCAAAGCGCGGAAATTGCCCAACTCCCGGCCTCCGACGTTCAGCCTGCGCTGGCAACCGATCCCGTTCGAGGTTGGATCGTCCGGCGGCGTCACGGGCTCGAGCTCGACGCGCAGGTCCGCTCCGGGCGCGGTCAGGCTGAGGGTCTGAAGATCTCCTTCCCGCTTGTCCTTGAGGCGCAGCTCGACAGTTTTTGCAGAGTCGACGGCTCTGGCCGTGAAGTTCATGCGGCAGGACACCGAGGCCTGAACGGAGCCCGGAGGCGAGAAGTAGCGGATCTCCCCGAAGGTGGCGGCCGGTTCCTGGTAGGCGACCTGACGGAACGTGGCGGCAAAACCCGGGTCAATGCGTGCCCAAGGGGCTTCCACGTCGAGGTTGAAATCCGCCGTACCTTCACGACCGAGCAGTGCCTTTCCGGGTGCGGACTCTCCCTGGAGGACCAGCTCCTCCCCCCGGTCCGGAACGAGCTCGATCGATCCGAAGTCATCGCTCCATCGCGCCAGCAGGCGTGGAGCGAAGAACCCGACGACGACATCCGAGAGAATTAAAGCGGCGGCAACCCAAAGGGCGCGAGCCCGGAGCCTCCGGCTTCGCTTCCAGCCCGCGTCCGGGATCTCAGGGACGGACACGGACCTGCGTTTCAGATAAGCCAGCGTTCCAAGCACCAATGTCCGGCCCGAACCAGGCGGTGACCTGGAGGTTGTGCAGGCCCTCGGAGACCCGATGTTTCTTGTCGTCCCGCCCGTCCCATGAGTTTCGGGGTTCTTGATTCTGGCTGGGGGTTGGTTGAACGACCGTCCGGAAGATCGGCGTGGGCGCGCCGGTGGAGTCGTCCAGGCGGTTGATCTGGACCTGCACCTGGGTGAAGCTCCGTCGCACCGTGAAGCGGCAGTGGGCGAGCTGGCGCCGGCTGATGCTGATCTCCGAGGGCGAGAAGAGCACGTTGACGATGGTCATCGATCCGACCGCCTGGTCGCCGGCTCCGAGGCCGTAGGTCTTGAACGGCACCGGCTGGTCTCCGGCTTCTCCTGCAAAGGCCCGCAACGACAGACTTCCCTCCTGGATCGCCTGGCCCAGTTCCTTGCTCAGAACGACCACGCTTTCCTGCCGGGAGCCGGCAGGCGCGGTGCCCGCCTCTGGAAAGCGGTAGCTCGTGGCCGCGCCCCGCTTGGGCGTGATCGTGAGGCGCAAGTAGCCCGGCTGCTCGAGCTTGTAGGCGACCACAAAAGGCCAGCCGCCGCGGACCACGGCCTTGCCATCGACTCCGTCCCTACGGAAGACCAGGTCCGACCCCATCCACAGGAGGAGGCCGGAGGCCGCCGTCTTCAGCACTTGCTTCCCCAGGGACTGCGCGTCCGAGTTCCTTCTATTGGAGTGGGAGCTGGAGTGGGAGCCACCCAGATACCCAAAGGGAATGCAGGCGAGGAAGAAGAGAGGGGCGAGTCCAGCCCATAGGACGGCACGGCGCCAGCGCACAGACATTCGCACCTCCTTGTTAGCGGTCAATTATAAATGCTATCACGCACCGCGGCGGAGCGCGCCTCGGGTCGCCGGCTGCGCCCTCAACGAGGAAGAGGTTCCATTCGAATAGTCGAGGGCAGGCCGCCCGATCGGCCCCTTCGGAGGGATCACCCTCCCGCCGCCGGTCCGTTTCCTATCCATGGCCTCCGGAACCCTGCCCCGTTCGCGGTTGCCCTTCGCGTCCGCCAACCCTCCGCCGGAGACTCCCTCCGCCGCAGGGGATCGCCGCCGGTCCTCACGCACTTGGCCGGCGGTTACGACGCCTTCGCGAGCTTCCCCGTGATCACCCGGGCGAGATCCTGATCGGTCGCCCCCAGGGCCAGGAAGGACCGGATGAGCAGATCCAGAGACACCGACTCGTCCCCGGACTCCACTTTGGCCACCCGGCTCTGGCTCGACTGGAGCCGCTCGGCGAGCTGAGCCTGGGTGAGGCGCTTCTTCTTCCTCAGCCCCCGCACGGCATCGCTGAGCTTGAGCCGGAGATCGACATAGGTCGCTTCCTCCGGGGTCAGCACGAGAAACTCCTCCGTCGATCCGACCTTCCATCCTCGGGCCTCGAGGTGGGCTTTCTTTTCCTTGTCCATCGTGCAACTCCTAGTCCGTCGGGTCATCGCCCGCCAGCCGGCCGCCGTCGAGAAACTCCGAGCGGGGCAATGCGTCAGCCTTCGCACCAGGCTGCTGTCCGCCACCACCGCTGTGCGGCACCATTCAACTATTCCTCAACCGCTTGGACGTTTTCTCCAGAACCTACTCTCTGCACTCGGCGGACGCGTCCCCTTTGTAGTCCTCATCCCCGGAAAGCTTACGGTCGTCCTGCCAGTGCTCGAACTCTCGCCGCAGGACTTCTGCTCGTTTCTTAACCGCTGGCTTCTCGACCGAAGCCTGCGTTACGTTACGCTGAAAGTCAATCAAGTAACGGTACTCAGCATCGAAGTCATAGCCTTTCTTTACTTGCCAGTTGAGTCGGCAGAGGAATTCGTCGAGAAACAGAGCCACCAGTTTCGCCTTATCGTCGTCGTTCACTTCGAGTTCCCACGCGAGCAGTACTGTAGAAACTGTAAGGGCTCTGTTCTTCAGGATTTCTGCATTTTTCAGGGCATCCTTCATAAGATCCATGATCCGATGGACTCGTTGAATCAGCACCCTATGCTCCGCATCAAGGCTGGTATGATCCTTGAAGAGACGCTGCAGATCAAAATGTCGTGTCCGCGCATATTCGCCTTGTTCGGCCAAGGAGAACACTTGGCCCAATATCTGTGCTGCTACCTGCTCTCTTGCATATCGCCGCGTTGGAATTCCTACAGCTGCAAGCAGAGGATGTTGGCCTAGAAAATCGAAACACTCATTACGCAAATCGCCGACCATTGCATGGAGTTTTTCACCAGAGTTGATTATGGTTCCCAAATTAAGTCTGGTGAACTGAAGGTTGAACTCTGCCGGCTGTCTACTTCCGGCGAGCATTACTATGCTGAGCCTGTAATTCTTTAAAACCTGCACAAACTCCTTGGCCGCTGGTTCGTCTGCTTCGCTGCGTTGCATGATTCTATCGTAGGTTTCACTCTCCAAATTGGCGAACGGATGTTCGTCCTCGCGGAAGATTTCGTTCATTATTCTGTATTCAAATCTATTGTCTGTGTCAACTGGATTCCTATTCATGAATGACATGATGGCTCCAATTCGCTGTCTCCCATCAATGCAATCGATTGCGCCATCAGCGTCTCGGTAAAGATATATGGATGCAATGTCAAACTCACGAGTAATCGAATCCATCAGGCGTTGCTTTGCAGCTTTGGACCAAACGTTAGGCTCCCGCTGATACTCTGGGAAGTTGATCGTCATAAAATTATTCGCGAGGTCATCTATGGACCATAGAATATGAGTCTTCTCCATCTCAGTAGGCCTCCAAGAGGGCTTCGAACCTTCCAAGCTCAGTTTCCACGGAACCCAACTCGGTGTAAATAGATTCAGCCATTTGCTTAAGCCATAAGCGGAACCAGTTATTGCTCGATCCGGCGCGATCGAGCACCTTCCCCTGGTCTGCGAGGGAGAGGGACTCAAACTCGCGCGGTTCGCCACCACCGAACTCTGACACCAGTTGCTTCCCTATCGGCGCGATCTCCAAAATCGATTTAATGCCAAGATATGGGTACGCCTCCCGAAGACGGATAGCGTGCTTGGGTGAGTCGATAACCTCCACATCGTAGCGGCGCCCGCTTGAGTTGACGTTCCTTGTACTAAATAGTAATGATATTAGATCCCAGTCGTTCGCTCCCAGTTTGCACCCAACGATTCTCAATATTTCGCAATCCAACATTTCGCGGGCAAGGCCCCAGAGTACGTTAAAGGGATAGCGGTCCTTGGTTTTTTGGATTCCAGGTGGTATCCATAGTGGCGTGTCGCAAAATTCGCGCGATATCGGCCAGGCATCTTTCCACCCAAACGAACCGTGGAGCTTAAGAATCCTCAGCGAATCTGTTTCGGGTAGTTTCGGTCGGATTCCAATTCCAAAGTCAATCGCTCTTCCCACTGCTGACTCGGCTGCTCGTTCAATATAATCATCGTAATTGATTGTGATTATGCCGGCCAATTCTTCTGAAAGCCTGGGCACTTTATACATATCCAAGAGAGCTTCGTACAGACCGACCGGTGGGCCTCCCAGTTCGTCCGCAATAAGGTCAAGTTTTTCCCTAAGGACAGTCTCGAATATTTTCCTCAGATCTCCTGCAAGCTTCCTGTGCACCGCTGAAACGGACTGATCCAGGAAGGTGATTACGTGCTCGTAATCGGCGCTGGGGTCTATGACTTCGTTGACGAAAGTCAAGAGGTCTTTGTGCTCTTGGTAGTCATCCTCCACGAGCTTTCGAACGCTCTTTGCAAGGCTGTCTGATAGATCCTGCATTAGAATTCCTCGGTCGCTGCCGACTGCTTTCACGCACCCATGAGACGCGCCGGCACCGAAGAGGTATACGACCCGTTTCGTCTTCTCTGTTGTCCCTTGTCCAGCCATGCGGGCGATAGTTCCTATTGAAATATGAGAAATGATTCGCAATTTCGACGCAAGGAGAGATGTCGTCGGGCCTTGGGGTTCATGTGTGATCGAAGCGCCTTGGCAGGGTAGTCACTCTGCTTGACAAGGCGGCGGCCTGCTGCCCCCATCATTTCAACGACAATCCGTTGGAGGTCGATACGCTCTTCCTTGTAAAAGCTATCTTGGACTACTATCCCGATGTAGCCTGTGTTCACAACGCTTCTGCTTGTTTCCTCCAGGCCCCGCTGTAAGGCAAGAAGGTAGTTGCGCATCCAGGGAACATAGTAGCCGGCAGACCCCTTGCTGGGGTGAGCCGCGATGCGTTTGAGCAATAGGCTACCGAACCTTGAGGAAGTCGAATCAAGAGCAGATTGCTTGTTCTCAGTCACCACGGGGCTACCTGTCGTTGTTCGTCTTAGCTCAACCAAGAAGGCGTCGCTTGCACCTAAGACAATAAGCTCCGGGAGAGTTCCCTTAACATAGTCAATGCGGGTGGCGTAGGGGGGAGAGGTTAACGCAGCCTCGAATGTCCCGCTAGGGAAGGGCTGGTCAGTGGCAGACGCGGTCAGGTATCCACTTCCTTCAAGGGAAGGTTCGTCGTCGCGGAGTGACAAGCGATCTCTGAGGTAAATCACCCGATCAAGGAATGCGGATGTCAAGCCATCCCAATTCGTTGCGATCCGTTGTCTATGGGTCATGGGCTCAGTGAGCCATGTCGGGTTAGTTGTGCGAAAGCGGAGAAGAAGATCACGAACGGCGGCGAACAATGCGCTATAGAAAAAACACGCGAGGAGAGGAAGATTGGCCGCCCTATCAATGACTCCGTGATCTAAACGCCAACAATCGTGGTCGGTGAGAAGCAAGTGAATCGACTCTTGTATCGCTCGTACGCGTGCAGCAGCAGTCGGTCGCATCCACCTCGTCAATAGGTCAGTTGAGCCTATCTGGATCTCTCGATCACGGGCAGCCTCTAAGATTTGCCTCCCTAGCGGAAGCAAACTCTCGCCGGTTGAGCGCGGAGTAAGGCGGGCACGAGCGATTACTGTGAGCGCGGGATTCACATCAATACCTACGGAGCGAAGTCCACTTTTCGCACAAGCGGCGGTCGTTGTGCCCGACCCACTCCATGGATCGAGAACGGACCTCACCCCTCTAAGATCAGTAGCTAGGACCGTCTGCACGAAGCTCTCCGTATAACCCGCGTAGTACGGATACCAATCGCGCTTGGCCATTGATGGCTGTTTGGGAGAAGTCACAATGAGGAGTATTGGTTGTATCTTTTCAGTCAGGAGAGAGCGCCAGCTTGGGGGTAGCATGCGTCTGGACTTAACTGAAGGCCGATCCCCATTCAGTGCTATCCTCCGTTCACGGCTGAGATATCTATCGGCTCGGCGCCACCGGCGCCCTGACGGTGAACGCCTCCGCCAACCTGGTGATGTAGAGACCATCACTAGTCTATGCCGCTTGCGTATTGTCGTCAACTTGTTGAGGAAGGCCATCTTTCGCCCTTGCTGAGGCGAGCAACAGGCTCGGCCCAGCCGCGGGAGAGGATCGCGCGGCGGCCGAGGGCTCGGGCGGATTCGATCATGACGCGGCTGAGGTTTTCCGTGGCGCGGAGGCTGCCGAATCCGAAGTAGACGGGTGGCTCGCCGGCCTCGAGGAACGCCTCGAGCTCGGGAGAGAGCGGGCGATCATCCGGAAGGATCTAGGCGCCGGTCTGGAACACGGCGTCGTCGGCTGGATCGGGCCACGGGGCCAGCGTCGGGTCAGCCGCCAACCAGGGGCGGTCGGTCAGGACATAGCGGCGCACGTCATGGATTGGCGACAGGCCGAGGGAGGCCCTCTGCGCGTTTATCAGCGGAGCCCACGTGTCGTTCCAGCGTAGTGAATCCTGGGCCCAGAGGTCGCTGTAGTCGGGGACCGCGGGCGCCGGCGTGTCTCCCAGCATTGTCAGGACCGGGGGCGCGTGGTGCGGCGAGGGGAGGACGGCCGGACAGTAGGCGGCGAAGACGTAGGAGATGCCCATCCGCTCGGCGATCGAAGGAGCAGCGATCTGGAGGGCGGTGGCTCCCACGAGGAGGTCGCAGCCGGAGGCTGCCGCGGCGAGGGTCTCGAATTGGGTGGCGACCGTGCCTTCTTAAATCTGGACACGTTGGAGCGCTTGACAAGCCGGCCCAACGGGCCGGGAGAGCATAGCCCAGGGCTGAGGCCGCAGGCCGAGGCCCTGGGAGGATGGGAAGCACAAACCAAAGCGGCCTGTAAGCGCGGAACGCGGAGCCGCGGTTTTGGCTGCCAGTAACCCTGTTACTGGGAAGGCCGCGAGAGGCTCCGCCCGCTGTTCGGCTCTACCTGACCCCTGGTTCTCGCGGCCCTTCAGGCCGCCTGGAGATTTGGCCTGCTGACCCAGGGCATCAGCCTTCGGCTTCAGCCCTGGGCTGGGCTCTCCCGGCCCGTTGGGCCGGATTTGGTTAGAGGGTGTACTTCACCCCTCAC
>CAVWOZ010000052.1:0-62032 GCA_963756595.1 uncultured Acidobacteriota bacterium | reverse complement strand
CAGCCGTAGCCCCAGCCATACTCGCCCTCGAGCGCCTCGTCCCCGATTCCGGGGTGGCAGACCAGTTCGGTGAACCCCTCGACGCCCTCCAGGACTCGGGTGAGCCTCTCGAATGTGAGCCTTCCAGCGTCCAGGATTCCCACGGCCTGGCCCGTCGTCTGACTCCCGCTCCCTCTCAGGCGTTTTCGCGCCTTGCCGGCGATCCGGCGCAGGACTCCGATCTCCAGCCCTCGCAGGGAGAACTCTCCCGCGGCGTCTTCCGGTAGGCGGACGAAGGGAATCCCGTACTCCTCGGCCAGTCGCAGGACGATCTCGAAGATCCTCGGCAGGACGTGGAGATGCTGGTGGCTGTTGGCGTGGACGAGCTTCAGATCCGCGGCCAGGAGCTTCTCGATCTGGCGCCGCAGCTCCTGCTCGATCTCGTCGGGTCGGATGCCGCCGCGGAGATAGCGCAGGGCGAAGGGGCGGAATCCCTTGAGAAAGGCGCCGTCGCGGCCGAGGAGGGAAGAGATCTTCTCAGGAGGCGACAGCGGCCGCTCTCCCACCAGGGTGAGGTGGACTCCGACGTCGAGGTGGGGACGGTCGCGGAGGAGGTCAACGGCTTCTTCGAGGGCTTTCCCGTTCGCCACCACGCTACAGGCGGTGACGATCCCTTCGTCGTGGGCCTTGAGGGCGCCGCGGGTGAGCCCGATGTGGAGGCCGACGTCGTCGGCGGTGACGACGAGGGATCTCAAGGTCCCGCGAGGGGGGCCTCGACGGGCTCGGACGCCGGCTGACTGCCCTGGTCCCGGCGCCTCGGATGGCGCATCTCGGGGTAGAGGTGGATGAGCTCGCGGAAGATCTTGAGGATGACGGCGGGGGAGGAGAGGGTCGAGTTGCCGCGGGTGCGGGGGAAGTAGTCGAGGCCGAGCTGCTGGATCACGAAGCCGAGGTTCTTCGCCTTGACGATCAGCTCGGCGTCGATCAGCGACCCTTCGCTCTTCAGCTCGATCGCCGCCAGCACCTCGCGGCGGATCAGCTTGAAGGAGAAGTTGATGTCGCGGTGGGGCCAGCCGAAGAGGACGCCGATCAGGGTGTTGTAGAGGTAGGAGTAGATCGTGCGGCGCAGCCCCTCCCCCGTGCGGTCGAGGCGGTAGCCGGCGATCAGGTCGGCGCGGGTGACGTGGAGCGCGCGGATGGCGGGGCCGAGCGCCTCCGGGTCGAAGGGGAGGTCGGCGTCCATGTAGAGGACGAGCTCCTTGCGGACGGCGGCGAAGCCGGTCTTGAGGGTGGCGCCGAGCTTGCGGTTCAGGGGGTGGCGGAGGAGTCGGATGCGGGGGTCGGCCTCCGACTCGCGGGCGACCAGCTCGGCCGAGCGGTCGGTCGAGGCGTCGTCGACCACCACGATCTCCCAGTCGTCCGAGAAGCGCTCGAGCGCCTCGGCCGCGCAGGCGAGCGCGTGCCCGATGCTCTCCTCTTCGTTGAACATGGGAACGACGAGCGACACGGACGGTCGGTAGGGCATGGTGTCCTTCGGTGTCCTTCGAAAATGTGCCTTGAGCTTAGCGGGGGAGGCGCTCGACGGCAAGGAGCTGCACGCTCAAGGTGCGGAGGTCGGCCCCGCCGGGGACGAAGGAATCCGAGGAATGGATCGTGATCACGACCGGCCCGCCCGCCGCGGACGCCGGCACCGGCAGCTCGATCCGTCCCCGGCCGCCGCGCTGGAGGGTGAGCGGCGGCGCGGCGACGCCGTTCGCGGCGGCCGTGACGGTGTTGGCGGGGAGGGTCGCCGCGCGGTCGAGCGCCAGGGTCAGGGCGAAGGCGTGGGCGCCGCGGGGGAAGACGCGAAGGGCGGCGTCGGGGGCGAGCCAGCGCCATTGCGGGTCGAGCAGGCTCGGCTCCCAGTCATAGACGCCGCGCAGGACCTGGAAGCGGTGCCCGGCGGGGACGGGGGCGAGCGAGACGACGCGGTAGTGGTTGCGGGTGAGCTTGCGGTAGGCGTCGCTGTCCGGCCAGCGGAAGGTCACGGCGCCCGGCGTGCGGCTCTCCCCTTCGGCGAGCAGCCAGGCCTCGGCGGCGGGGCGGAGGGCGGCGTGGTGGAACCCTTCCTCGACCGGCACGAGGTCGAAGCCGCGGAGCAGGTAGGTGGCGTGGGGGGCCATGTCGGGTCCGACCAGGACGATCGACTTGGGAGGGAGGTGGCTCTGCGCCCAGAGGGCCGCCGCCGTCGGCGGCGAGACGGAGGTGACGCGCGCCGCCAGCACCGGCCAGGCGTAGGCGAGCGCCGCGGTGGACACCAGGATCGGGGCGAGCCAGGCCCCGGCGGGGTGGCGGGCGCGCCGCGCCAGGGCCTGCGCTCCCACGGCGGCGGCGAAGGCCACGCCGAGCACCACGGGGAGGGCGTAGCGCACGCCGTCCGCCGGGTCCATCACGGCGAGGCAGACGGCGAGCTGGGCGAGGCTCACCGTGGCCAGCGGGAGGGCGGCGGCCGCGCGGCGGCGGACCAGGATGGCGGCGCCCAGGGCGGCGAGCGTCAGCACGGGGAGGGCGAGCGCCTTCGGCCCCCAGGGGTGGGAGATGAAGGGGGCGGCGACGCCCCCGAGCCAGGCGCCGGTCCGCGAGGCGGTGGCGTCGTGCGCCGCCACGTAGGTGGCCTGCTTCCCCTGGTAGGCGAGGAAGCCGCGGGCGCCGCCGGTCGCCGCCAGCAGCGGCAGGAACCAGACGAGCGAGACGAGGGTGAAGGCGCCGAGGGCCGCAGCGTGCCGGCGCCAGTCGCGCACCGGCCAGAGGGCCACGGCGAGCATCGGCAGCACCGCGAGGGCGAGCTGCGGCCGGCAGCCGACGGCGGCCGAGGTGGCGGCGCCGAGGGCGAGGGCGGCGCGCTCGCTCCCCCCGTTGTCTGCCGGCCTCAACGCCACGGCGGCGGCGAGGGCCAGCGAGACGAAGAGGAGGGCGGTGGGGTCCGACATCGGCAGCGGCCCCTGCACCCACATCACCGGCGAGAGGTGGAAGAGGAGGGCGCCGGCGATCGCCACCCGCTCGGCGTCGCCGCGCTCCAGCAGGCCGCCGGCGAGGGCGATGCGGCGGAAGGCGGCGAAGAGCGCCCAGTAGCCGATCAGCGAGGCGAGCAGGCTGAGCAGGATCAGGCTGGCGAGGGCGTTGTGGAGGGCGAGGTTGATCACCTTGCCGAGCCCCACGAAGAGGGGGTAGCCCGGCGGGTGCGGGCGATGCTCCAGGGGGCCGAAGCGGCGGACGGCGCGCGAGAAGAGGACCTCGTCCATCTCCCAGAGGCGGCGCGGCAGGGTGAGGAGGCGCGCCGCGGTGACCGCCGCGAAGCCGGCGAAGGCCGCGGGGGGAGCCCAGGGGCGCGCGGGCACGAGGGGTGGATCGATTGACACGGTCACGGCGTGAAGGGTATGGAGTCGGGCGTGTCGTCCCTCGGCAAGATCCAGGCGCTGGCGCTGCTCCGGCAGACCTACCGCGGCGCGCCGGCCGCGACGCGGGCGCACGTGCTGGGGCGTTTCCTCTCGTGCCCGTTTCTGCGGGTGCTCGCGCACCTGCCGCCGGCGGCGAGCCTGCTGGACCTCGGGGCGGGACACGGGATCTTCGCACATCTGGCCCTGGCCGCGGGAGCCCGCTCGGCCCTCGCCGTCGAGCCGGACAGCCGCAAGGTGTTCTGGGCCCGGGGCGTCCGGGGTGCCGGCCGGCGTCCGGCTCTCCGGGTGGTCAACGGCTACGCGGCGGCGGTCGGCGGCCGCTTCGCGGCGGTGACGATCTTCGACGTCCTCTATCGCCTGCCGCGCGAGGAGTGGGACCCGCTGCTCGCCTGGGCCCGGGCGCGGCTCGCCCCGGGCGGGGTCTTCCTGCTCAAGGAGATCGATCCCGGGCACCGGGCGAAGGCGCTCTGGAACCGCGCCCAGGAGCGCGGCGCGGACCTCCTCGGCCTGACCCTGGGCGAGGCGTTCAGCTACGAGACGCGGGAGGAGATCGGCGCCCGCTTCGCGCGCGCCGGCTTCGCGGGGTTCGCCGCGGAGGAGATCGGCGCCGGCTACCCCCACGCCCACGTCCTCTATACCGGGCGGGCTTGAGATACCATCCCCCTCCGCAGTGCCTTCGTGACCATGGACCAGAAAGGAACCCTCCTCGTGCAAAACCTCTCCGGCCGGCTCTCCCTTGCGGGCGCCGGGCTGCTCGTCGCCTTCTTCCTCGCCGTTCCGTACCCCGTTCAGGGCGCGCCGCTGCCGCCGATTATCTCCGGCCTGTCGTTCTCGCCCGACGGCGGCAAGGTGCTGGTCTCGATGGACACCGACGGTGTCCCCAACGCGTGGGCCCTGCCGACCGGAAAGGGGGAGCCGGTGCAGCTCACCCGGTCCGCGAAGGAGCCGGTGTGGGCGGTGAGCTACTTCCCGGCCGACGAGCGGTTCCTCTACCGCGGCGGCCCGGCCGGCGACGAGGAGCATCTCTTCGTCCGCGAGCGGGACGGCAAGGCGGTCGAGCTCGTCCCCGGCCGAGCGACGCGCTTTTTCGGCTGGGCGGGGGACGGCAAGTCGTTCTTCGTCGAGGCGCTGAACAGCTCCGGGCCGTCCTGGGACCTCTTCCGGGTGGCCGTCGCCCCGGGCTACGAGAAGACCCGGCTCGACCGCAACAGCTCCCACGTCTCGCGCCTGGCCGCGGTCTCCGCGGACGCGCGCTACGTCGCCTATGTGGAGAAGTTCAGCGACCTCACCCGCAACCTCCGGCTGCGCGACCTGACCACCGGGCAGAGCCGGTCGCTGAAGGCCAACGAGGGGTTCGAGGTCAACATCCCGCTGCGCTTCAGCCCGGACGCCAGGATCCTCCTGCTGCTCCACGACGGCGAGCGCCCGTTCCGTGCCCTGGAGCGCGTCGAGACGGCGACCGGCCCGGTGAAGGAGCTGGTGTCCAAAGAGCTGGTGCGGGAGGACTGGGACCTGCTGGACGCGGTCTACTCATCCGACGGCAAGCGGGCGGCGCTGATCGCCGGGGGCGACAGCCGTTCGTCGCTCCAGCTCTACGACACGGCGACCTGGAAGCCGGTCCCCCTCCCCGGGCTCCCCGCCACCGGCGAGGTCACCGCGGTCGCCTTCTCCCGCGACGGCAGGAGCCTCGCCTTCGTGGCCAGCGCCAGCGACTCGCCGCCCGCGGTCTGGCTCTACGACCTGGCGAGGCCGGGAGCGCCGCGGCGGTTGTCCACCGGTGGTGCCGGTGCCGGCGACGGCTGGGTGGCCGGCGAGGTGAGGCGCTTCAAGGCCTCCTTCGATCAGCAGGAGATCCCCGGCATCCTCTACAAGCCGCGCGCAGCTTCGCCGGAGCATCCGGTGCCGGCGGTGGTGTGGGTGCACGACGGCCCGAGCGGCCAGGCGACGCTCGCCTTCGATCCGCTGATCCAGTCGCTGGTCGGCCGCGGCTACGCGGTCTACGCGGTCAATCCCCGCGGCAGCTTCGGCTACGGCAAGCCCTTTCTCCAGCTCGACGACCGCCGGCACGGCGAGGGGGACCTCCAGGACTGCGTCGACGCCAAGGCGCAGCTCGCCGCGACCGGCTGGGTGGACCCGGCGCGGATCGCCGTCGGCGGGATGGGGTTCGGCGGCTTCCTGACCCTGGACGCCCTCGCCTTCGAGCCGCAGGCGTTCGCCGCCGGAATCGACCTGTTCGGCGTCTCCGACTGGCAGCGGCTGATCAACTCGATGCCCTACGGGCAGAGCGAGCGCACCTCCCTCACCGAGGAGCTGGGGCACGTCACCGACCTGCTGGCCGCCCAGCACATGAACCCCCGCGCGAAGGCCGGCGACATCGTGCGCCCGCTGCTCATCGTCCAGGGGGAGCGCGACCCGCTCGCCATCCCGTCGGACGCCGCGGAGATCGCGGGGCGGATGAAGGGGAACCAGCGGACGGTCGAGCTCGTCACGCTGCCGGAGGCGGCGCACGGCCTGGTCCTGCGCGCCGACCGCGAGAAGGTCTACGCCGCGATGGCGGATTTCCTCGACGCCAACCTGAAGGGGGCCGCCGCTAAGGCTTCCGGCGGGAAGTGAAGTCGTCGATCAGGGCGCGGGCGATCGAGAGGGGGTTGGGGAGGGGCGGAAGGGTGTCGGCCCGGAACCACCCCGCGGCCTCGATCTCCTCCTCCTGGAGGCGGATCTCCCCGGACTGCCAGTCGGCCACGAAGCCGACCATCAGCGAGTGCGGGAACGGCCACGGCTGGCTGCCGAAGTAGCGGACGTTGGCCACCTCGACCCCCACCTCCTCGCGCACCTCGCGGACCACCGTCTGCTCGAGCGACTCGCCGGGCTCCACGAACCCCGCGATCGTGCTGTAGACGCCGGGGGCGAAGCGCGGGGAGCGGGCGAGCAGGATCTCGTCGCCGCGCTCGATGCGCACGATGACGGCGGGGGAGATGCGCGGGAAGCTCGACAGGGCGCAGCGCGGGCAGACCCGGGAGTGCTCGCCCGCGTGACGCGCCGTCGCCGCGCCGCAGCGCCCGCAGTAGCGGTGGGTGCGGTCCCACTCGACGAGCTGCACCGCCCGCCCGGCGAGGCTCCAGGCCGCCTCGTCGAGCTTCCCCCACAGGCGCCGCAGGCTGCGGAAGGCCATCCCCGCCGGAGGCTCGGTATCCGCCGGCAACCCGGCGGCCCAGGCCTCGGCGCCGCCGCCTGTTCCATGGAGCATCCCGGCGAGGATCGGCGGATCGGCGGCGAATCCCAGGGGCTCCCATTCGTCGCCGGAGGGGAGCCGGACGGCGTCCGTCTCCCCCTCACCCTCGGCAGCCACCACCAGCAATTCGTCGTTTCGGAAGGCGAGCCAGAGGTTGGGGTTGGCGCCGCTCACGGCTCGTTGGCGCCGCCCGCCGGCTGGCGCAGCAGGTACTCGGCGAAGGTCTCGTTGAACAGCGCCCCCGGGCGCCGGGCGCGCAGCAGCTCCACGCTCTCGCGGCCGTCCTTGCCGAGGTAGACGAGGATCAGCCCGGCGAGGAGCGCCGAGCGGTTGAACCCCATGCCGCAGTGGGAGAGCACGCGGTGCCCGGCCTGGACCAGCGTGGCGGCCATGCGCGCCACGGCGTGGACCTTGGCGAGGTCGGGGAGGTCCTCGTCGTAGATCGGGAAGTAGAGGTAGAGGATGTGGTTCGGCATCGTGGGGATGTCGCGGTCGACCTCCCCCTCGAGGTCGATGACGACGGTGATCCCGTGCTCCTCGATGAAGCGCCACTCCTCGATGCGCGGCGAGAGGTAGAGGCAGCCGGCCTCGTCCAGGCAGATGATGTCCATGGCGGGCTCAAAGGGGGGAGCGGCGGGCCCGGCTCAGAGCCGCCACCACTCGAACTTCTTCTTCTCCGGGTTCCAGAAGATGTGGAACGCGTCGCACTTGTCGTCGTGCAGGTTGATCCCCGTCCCCTTGGCCGTGCGGTGCTCGGCGAGGGTCTTCGACTCGTCGTTGAGCGGCTCCAGGGCGATCCTGGCGTCCGGCGAGCAGAGGGCGTCCTCGCCGCCGCCCTTCACCGGGAACTCGAGCGTCCAGGCCGCGCTCCCCGCGACCAGCGGGCCGCGCACGATGCCGACGATCACCCGGTCCTTGGCGGTGCCGCGGACCGCGTAGTCCGGCACCCCGTCCTGGTCGAAGTCGGCCTCGACCAGGCTCTGGGCGTTCCACGCCACCTTGGCCCCCTTGCCCGCCGTCTCGCGCTGCTCGAGCACCCCCACCACGGTGGCTTTGGGGCTGGGGTGACGGGCGGCGGTGCTCGCGCAGCCCAGGCCGAGGGCCAGGACCGGCAGGAGGCTCCAACGGAAATTCAGCTTGGCTTTCATGCTCTGAGTCTCAGCAAGGATCATACCTTGAAGGGGGGCACCGCCCCGGCCACATCCAATTTCCGCAGGTGCTGGTCGATCATCAGGGCGGCGAGGTTGCCGGTGCCCAGGGCGACGGCGACCTGCTGGGAGATCGGGCGCAGGTCGCCGGCGATCCAGACGCCGGGCACGCTGGTGTCGCCGCGCTGGGAGCGGGGGCTCGCATGCTCGCCGTCGGCGGCCATCTCGACGCCGAGCTGGAGGGCGAGGTCGGTCCGCCCGTGGGCCGGGCTGGAGACGAAGAACGCCTCGGCCTCGAGGCGGGTGCCGTCCTGGAGCTCGAGGCCGGCGAGGTGGCGCTTCTCCTGCTCGATCAGCTGGTGGATCTCCCCCCGCAGCACCGGGATGTGGCGCTCGCCGAGGCGCGCCGCCCAGCTCTCCGAGGGGGCGGAGTCGCCGGTGAGCAGCAGGCGCAGCTTCTCCGTGTAGCGGGAGAGGCCGACCGCCGTGGCCGCGGCGCGGTCCGCCGGGCCGGTGCCGATCACGATCGTGTCCCGCCCGAAGAGCTCCGGCCCTTCGCAGTCCGCGCAGTAGTAGAGGTTCCCCTTGCCGGCGTGGGCGAAGCAGGGGGTGAAGTCGCCGTCGACCGTGGGGTGGTAGCGGGCGACGCCGGTGGCGAGGAGCAGAGTCCGCCCCCGCCACGTCTCCCCCTTGGCGCCGGTGAGGAGGAAGTCCCCCTCTTTCCCCTCCGCTTTGACGACGTTGCCGCGCTGGATCTCCGCCCCCATCTCCACGGCCTGCGCCTTGAGGCGCTTCTGGATCTCGACCCCCGTCGCGCCCGGCATCCCGGGGACATTCCAGAGCTGCTCGAGGGTGAAGAAGAGGGGGCCGCTGACGCGGTCGATCACCAGCGCGCGCCGGCGGTGCCAGCCGAGATGGAGGGCGGCGGCGAGCCCCGCCGGACCGCCGCCGACGATCAGGGTGTCATAGAGGGTGAGGGTGGCGGTCACGCGCCCGGGCTCCGCAGATACTCCGCGGGCATCGGGTTGCCCTCGCGCTCGTTGTCCCAGAGGACCGACATCACCCACCAGCGGTCGCCGTCGTGGAACAGCTGGATGCTGTTGACGCCGTGCAGGAAGGGGGGCTCGTCCGGCGCACGGCGCGCCTCGTAGGTGCTCCACACCTGGGCGATGTTGCCGAAGCGCTCGACGCGGCGGGCGACCTCGATCTCCCAGAAGGCGTTGGCGGCGAAGAACGGGGTGCGGGAGGCGATGTATCCCGCGCAGTCGAAGACCTCGATCGTCCCCTCGCCCGCCGGCCCCGGGCGGGTCGGCATCAGCCGCGCGCCGGGGTGGAGGAGGGTGCGCTCGCGGTCCCAGTCGCGCGTCCCCGCGGGTCCGGAGATCGTCTCGTAGATGGCCTTGACGATCCCCGCGATCGATTCGACGTCCTCCCGGCGTGGCTCCATCTCAGCTCCTGGCCCAGAAACCCTTGCCGAACCTCTCGGCCAGGGTGCGGCTCATCCCTTCGCGGCGGATCCACTTCTTGATCCACCAGTCGGGGTCGTACGGCTCGTCGATGTCGGCGATCGGTTGACCCAGGCCCGGGAGGTTGTCGAACCGCCCCTCCTCGATCGCCTCCCGGATGCGGTTCTCCGCCACCAGTTCGAGGGTGCGGCGCGACATGCGGTTCGGATTCATGGCGGGGAATTATGCCAGATCGCCTCGCAGCATCTCCTCCAGTATTTCTTCCGCCAAGGCCGTCGCGTTGCGGACGCAGTCGGGGACGGAGATGCCGCCGAGGTAGTTGCCGGCGAGGCGGAGGCCGGGGAGGGCGGTCTCGATCTCCCTGGCAAGCTCGACGAAGCGGCCGTGGCCGACCTCGTACTGGGGGATGGCGCGCGGCCAGCGGCGGACGAGCTGGAAGGCGGGGTCGCCGCGCAGGCCCAAGGGTGTGCGCAGCTCATCCGTCAGGGTGGCGGCGATCCGCTCCTCGTCCCAGCCGGCGAGCTCGGGGTCGGTGCGCCCCCCCGCGAAGGCGGCGAGCGCGACGTGCCCTTCGGGGGCGCGGCCGGGGAAGAGCTCGGAGGGGAAGAGGCAGCCGAGGAGACGGAGCCCTTCCCGGCGCGGCACCAGGAAGCCGAAGCCGTCGAGGGGGTGGCCGACCTCCTCGCGGCGCCAGCCGAGCGAGACCATGGCGACGGCGGCGTAGGGGATCCCGGCGAGCTCCCGGCTTGCCCCCGCCGTCGCGGCCTCGAGCAGGCGCGCGGCGGCGTCCGCGGGGACGGCGAGCACCACCCGGCGCGCCGCCAGGGGGCCGGCCGTGGTCTCCAGGGTGAAGCCGCCGGCGCGCGGCGTGATCCCTTCCGCGCTCACCCCGGTGCGGACGTCGCCGACCTCGCGGGCGAGGCGCCGGGGGAGCTCTTCCAATCCCTCCCGGAAGGAGATCATGCCGCCGGCGGGGGCGGGACCCTTCCCCTTGGCCAGGGCGCCGCGGATCAGGCTGCCGTGGTCGCGCTCCAGGGCATGGATCTTCGGCACCGCCCAGCGCGCCGACAGCCGCTCCGGGTCGCCGGCGTAGACCCCGGAGACGAAAGGGGCCACGGCATAGTCGAGGAATTCGCGGCCGAGACGGCGGCGGACGAATTGGGCGATCGTCTCCTCGGTCCCGTCCGGAGGTTTCCCGATCCAGGGCTCGCGGAGCAGCCGCAGCTTGGCGCCGAGCGAGAAGAGCGGGGTCCGCAGGAGCCCCGGAGGACCGCCGGGGAGGGGGACGAGCGCTCCCCCTTTGTACAAATAGCGCCGCTTCGCCCGCGGCGCGGCGACGAGCTTCTCGCCGTCGAGCCCGGCGTCGCGGATCAGCCGGCTGACACTCTCATCGTTCTCGAGGACGGTGTTCGGCCCCATCTCGAAGCGCCAGCCGTCCCGGGAGAAGGTCTCGATCACCCCGCCGGCCCGCGCCGCCGCTTCGAGCAGGGCCACCCGCAGCCCGCCCCGGCGCAGGCGGAAGGCCGCGGCGAGCCCGGAGATCCCGCCTCCCACCACGACGACGTCGACCCTGTCGAGCGGCTCGACCGGGGTCATGAGCTCGAGCCCGGGATCTCCTCCAGGTGGGGGAGGGGCGCGTCGAGGACGTCCGAGAAGAGGGTGAGCACCCGGAAGGTGAGCCCCCAGATGGCGGTGTCGCCGAAGCGGATCGCCGGGTAGAGGAGGTTCGCCCCCTCGCGCTTCCAGGTGAAGCGGCCGGCGTTCTGCGGATCCCAGAGGTAGGAGAGGGGGATCCAGAACGCCGCGGCCACCTCGTCGCTGAGGACGAACGGCGGCAGCCCGGCACCGAGATAAAAGACGAACGGGGAGAGGACCATCTGTCGGCCGCCGCCGCCGAGCCGCACCGGCACCTGGGAGAGGGCGCCGAGCCGGTGGGGGGCGTCGAGGACGAGCCCCACCTCCTCCCGCGTCTCGCGTTCCGCCGCGGCGAGCGGCCCCGCGTCGGCGGCGTCGGCGCGCCCGCCGGGGAGCGCCATGTGGCCCGACCAGGGATCGCTCGGATGCTCGGCCCGCTGGATGGCGCAGAGGGCGAGGTCGTCCTCGGGGCCGGCGAGCACCAGTGCCACCGAGGCCTCGGCGTCGCCTGGCGCGCGTTCGACCTCGGTCGGCCGGTGACGGGCGAGCGAGGCGCGGATCCGCGCCAGGGTGAACGGCGTCATGAGCCGGGCGGGCCGAGGGGAGCCGAGGGATGATCGCGGTCGAGGACGTACACGGCGACCTCGCCGCCACCTTCGCTCCCACCGCCACAGTGAACGCGCACCCTCTCCGCCAGCTCGCGGGCGGCGCGCTCGACGGTCTCCCGGCCGACCGGCGGCAGCCCCTCGATCACCAGGAAGGCGTGGCGGGTCGCCGCCGTCAGCTTCGTCCGCTCGGCCTCCTTCCAGTTCCAGCGCCGGCAGAGGATGCCGAGGTCGTCCGCGTAGATCACCTCGCCCGGCTTGGGGGGGCGGGGCTCGGGCTCGCCGAGCAGGCGGACCGGCGGCTCGTCCCCGGTGGCGAAGGTCAGCCGGATGTCCCCCTCGACGCGGTCGAGGTCCTCGCCGCCCACCGGCACCAGGTGGCGCAGCGAGATCGTGTTGTAGAGGTCGACCAGGGGATTGATGGCGGGCACCGGCGCCCCCTTGAGGACGCGCCGCACCAGGTTCTCGATCGAGGAGGGGTAGTCCTTGGGCTTGGCGCCGAACCGCCGGTAGGCCTCGCGCCAGGGTGCGATGTGGGGATGCTCGGCGACCTGCGCGCCAGCGAGCGCCGCGCGGACCCGGGTCTCCTCGTGGCGGAGCGCGGCGAGGCGTTCCTCGGCATCCTCGGCATGCGCGCCATCCGCGGCGCCCGAGTTGTCGATGCCGTGCGCGGTGACGACGCCCAGCACGACCTCCGGGTACCGGGCGAAGATCTCGTCGGTGACTCGGAGGTCGGCCATGCGGCCTATTCTACTTCTACGTCGAGCGGTTCTTACGGGACCGGTGTGATGGTGAAGCGGCCGAAGCTCACCCCGAGGTCGACGCCGGAGCCGTGGCCGGCGAGGGCGAGGGAGACCTCTCCCTTGGTCATCGCCTTGGCGGTCGAGGCCTTCACCAGGCCGGCGTCGGCCGTACCCTCGGCGTAGTCGCCGAACAGCTCCGAGATGTTGGCCACCTTGGAGAACTTGCCGTACCCGTCGCGGATCTTGTACTTCCCGGCGGTCAGCCCGCCCCCCTTGGCGTCGAGGGTCACCCGGGCCGTCTGGCCGTTGTCGCAGGTGATCGTCCCCTTGCCGGCGGCCGTCTTGTAGCCCAGCGACCAGCCGGAGAGGGTGAACCGCATCTCGCAGGTGGCGGTCGCCGGCTGCGCCTTGGCGGGAGCTCCGGTGGCGAGACCGGCAGCCAGGGCCAGCGTGCAAAGCAGCGCGCTCTTCTTCATGATCTTCTCCTCGATTTAAAGCCCGCCCGTCCAGGTTGGACGGAGGACGAGTGTTTCTGGCGAAGATCACTGCAAGGGGCGTGCAAGGTCGGAGGGGAGGCCCTGCGGAAACAGCGGAGGGAATACGGGGATGCCGGCTCGCGATATCATTTCCGGAGACTCGTTTCGTCCGGAACTCGAGGCGCGCGGAACCGTACACCCCTCTGGTATCGTTATGTCGGTCGTAATCCTTCTTTGTTAGGTTGCCCTTCATCCCCGGCTCGCCCATGGCCTTCAAGCTCTTCTCCCGCATCGCCCGCGATCACCAGGCCCTGGCCGAGACCTACCTCCGCGAGGGGAACAAGGCCAAGGCGGCGGAGGCGTACAGCAAGGCGGGGGACCACCAGCGGGCGGCCGAGCTGGCCGTCGAGCTCCAGGACGAGGCGGGGCTGATCCGCTACTCGCTGCTCGCCGCCCAGGGGCGGATCCTCCCCGGGCAGGGGGATCTGAACGCGCGGCAGGCGGGCGATCTGCTGGCCACCGCCGGCAGCTTCGAGGCCGCCATCCCCCTCTTCGAGCTGGCGGGGGACTTCCGCAAGGCGGCGGCGGCGGCGCTCAAGCTGCGCGACGACGGCCGGGCCGCCGCCTTCTACGAGACCAGCAAGATGTGGGCGGAGGCCGGCCTCTGCTACGAGCGGGCGGGTCTGCTGCGCGACTCCCTGCGCATGCTGGAGGCCGAGGCGAAGAGCCTCTCCCGCGGCCACTCCCAGCCCACCGCCCGGTTGCAGGAGGTGAACCTCAAGCGGGCCGAGATCCTGCTGCAGCTCGGCCGGAGCTCGACCGCCATCGCCCTGCTCAAGCAGCTGCCGGCGAGCGTGCGGCGGGCCGAGCTGCTCGAGCGGACGGGGAACTACACCGAGGCGATCGAGGCCTACCTGGGCGCCGGCGACAACGACCGCGCGCTCGCCCTGGCGAAGCGCTCGCCCGATCAGGGGCGGCGGGTGGCGAACATCCATCTGCGGGCCGGCCGCGCCGTGCAGGCGGGGCAGCTGTTCGCCGACCTCGGGCTGGTGCGCGAGGCCGCGGAGGCCTACGAGATGGGGCGGGACTGGTGGCGGGCCGCCTACAGCTGGGAGATGGCCAAGGAGCCGGCGCGAGCGGTGGAGGCCTACCGCCAGGCCGGCAAGCTCCAGGACGCGGCCCGCTGCTCGCTCGCGGCCGGCCTGCCGCAGCAGGCCGCCGAGCTCTACGTCCAGGCGGGGGCCCCCGCCGCCGCCGCGGGGGTCTACGTGCAGACGGGGGACTTCCTGGCCGCCGTCGCCCTCTTCCTCAAGGCGGACGACTGGGATCAGGCCGCCGCCACCCTGCGGCGGCTGCCGGCCGGCGCGGCGGACGCGCAGGTGGGGGCGCTGCTGGTGGCGCCGGGGCTGATCGAGCGGGGGCGGCCGGAGCAGGCCCTCGACCTGCTGCGCCGCGGCCCGGCCCTCCCCCCGGCACCGCGCCGGCGGGCGGACGACCGCAGCCTCCTCGACCGCCTCTACTGGGAGGCGCGCTCGCACGAGGCGCTCGGGCATGGGCGGGCGGCGCGCCAGAGCTACGAGGAGATCCTGGCGCTCGACAGCGCCCACCGCGACACCGGCGCCCGCCTCTCCCGGCTCGCCACGCCGCCGGCCGTCACCGCCACCTCCTTCCAGACCGCGACGCCGGGAGGAGCGCCGCCGAGCTCCCCCACGATGTCGATCACCGGTCCCCCGGGCGGGAGCCTGACGGCGGGGATGAGCGCAGGGGGAGCGCCGGCGATCGGACACCGGCTCGCCAATCGCTATGAGATCCTGGGCGAGCTGGGTCACGGCGGGATGGGGAGGGTCTACAAGGCCCGCGACCTCGACCTCGACGAGCTGGTGGCGATCAAGACCCTGCTCACGCCGGCCGACGGCGAGTCCCGGGAGAGCGAGGAGAGGCTGCTGCGGGAGCTCCAGATCTGCCGCCGGGTCACCCATCGCAACGTGGTGCGGGTCTTCGACCTCGGGCGTTTCGACGGCGGCATCTTCATCACCATGGAGATGCTGGAGGGGCAGATCCTGGAGGAGCTGATCTCCCAGGTCGACGTCATCCCGCTCGCGCGGATCAAGTTCTTCCTCTCGGAGATCGCCGCCGGCCTGCAGGAGGCGCACTCGCTGGGGATCGTCCATCGCGATCTCAAGCCGAGCAACGTCATGGTGATGGAGAAGCACCTCAAGATCCTCGACTTCGGCATCGCCCGGATGACGGGCTTCGACAACCGGCTGACCCGCACCGGCCTCGCCTTCGGCTCGCCGATGTACATGTCCCCCGAGCAGCTCCAGGGGCTCACCCTCGACGGCCGCTCCGACCTCTACTCGCTCGGCATCCTGGCCTACGCCCTGATCGCCGGCCGCGAGCCGTTCCAGGACGAGAACATGGCGGTCCTCGCCCTCCAGCACCTGCGCGACGAGGTCCCCGACATCCGGAAGTTCCGTCCGGACCTCCCCCCCGCCTGGGAGGCGCTGGTGCTCAAGCTGCTGGCCAAGGAGCCGGGCGACCGCTACGAGTCGGCGCGCCAGCTCCTCCTCGCCCTCTCCGCGCTCCCCGAGGCTTGAGCCTCCCGGCTCCCCTCGAACCATGCCGCCCCCCGCGGGGACTCAACTCCCGGGAGCTGTCTCTCCGGCCTCCGGACCTGCGGTAGACTGGCGCCCCTTTTTTTGGAAGGAGGATCGATGCGCTCTTCGTTTCTGGTCTTGATCTCGGGTGGCCTGCTCGTCGCCGGGCTCGCCGCCGCCGCTCCGCAGGAGCCTCACGCCGCCCCGCCGCCGGCCCCGATGCTGGCCCACGAAGCCGAGAAGGCTGCCGCGCCGGCCGCGGACCCCCACCGCGACAGCCCGCTGCGCAAGATGATCGCCGGGCACGAGAGCGAGCCGGCCGAGACGCTGTTCAAGAACGTCAAGGTGCTGAAGGGGCTCACCGTCAAGCAGTTCGTGGACACCATGGAGGGGTTCAGCCACGCCCTCGGCACCAACTGCAAGAAGTGCCACGACACCGAGAACTTCGCCAGCGACGACAAGGAAGAGAAGACCGCCGCGCGCGGCATGGTGCTGATGACCCGGGACATCAACGAGAAGTACCTGAAGACGATGCCCGGCCTCGACAAGGGAGCCCACGCCGGCTGCTTCACCTGCCACCACGGCCAGGTGAACCCCAACGCGCGGCCGAAGGAGGCGCCCAAGGAGGGAGCTCCCAAGGATGGGGCGAAGGAGGCTCCGAAGGAGGGGGGCGCTGCGGCGGAGGAGCACCACGGGCGGTAGGCCTCCGCGGTGCGGGAAGGTGAAATCAGGGACCTAAGGGACGACAGGGACCTCAGGGACGAGGGACAACAGGGACACGGTCGCCAAAGGGCTGTTCCTGGTGTCTCTGATGTCCCTTGAGTCCCTGGCAACCGCCGCTCGCCGGACGAGAAACCGCCGAGCCCCTACTCCCTGCCCTTCGCAAGCGGCGTCACCGAGATCGAGCCGTTGTTCTCGAGGATGGCGGTGTGGACCTCCTCGACGCAGGTGCAGCCGGTCCGCCGCAACGCGGCGTTGAGCTCGTGGCGGGTGAGCTGGGCGCTGGCGAGGACGTCCTCGAACAGCTTGCCGTTGTGGATCAGGATCTGCGGCCGCCCCTCGATCAGCGCCGCCACCCGCTTGCTGCGGAAGGTGACCAGGCTCACCACCAGGTTGAGCGCGATCAGCGTCGAGGCGGCGATCAGGCCGCCGACCAGCGAGTTGTCGCTCCCCACCATCGAGTTCTGGACGGCGTTCGAGAGGACGAGCAGCAACACCAGGTCGAACGGCGCCAGCTGCCCGATCTGGCGCTTGCCGGTGATGCGCAGGATGGCCATCAGGAAGACGTAGACGACGCCGCAACGCAGGATGATCTCCCACCAGGGGATGCCCGGATGCCACATGGTCAGCCCTCGGCCTCCTTCTTCGGCTTGGCTCGCGGGGTGACCGAGATCGAGCCGTTGTTCTCGAGGATGGCGGTGTGCACCTCCTCGATCGAGGCGCACCCCGCCTGGCGCAGCGCCGCGTTGATCTCGTGCCGGGTGAGCAGGGTGCGGTGCAGGGCGTCCTCATAGAGACGGCCGTTGTGGATCAGGATCTCCGGCCGCCCCTCGATCAGCGCCTCCAGCTTCTTGCTGCGGAAGGTGGCCACCCCCACCACCAGGTTGACGGCGATCAGTGTCGCCGCCGAGATCAGCCCGCCGATCAGCGAGTTGTCGCCGCCGTTCATCGAGTTCTGGACGGCGTTCGAGAGGACGAGCAGCAGCACGAGGTCGAACGGCGCCAGCTGCCCGACCTGGCGCTTGCCGGTGATCCGCAGGATGACGACCAGGAAGACGTACACCAGGACGGAGCGGGCGATCAGCTCCCACCAGGCGACCGAAAGGTTCCACATGTTCGCGAGGGCCTCCTTGAGGGGGTGGTTTCCGGCGTCCGCGGCGCGCTCTTTGGCGTAATAATTAAAGTAACAATTGAAAGATAAGATGCCGTCGGGCCACCGGAAAGCCGGACATTCTCTCGGCGGGGCGGGCGCGGCACGACCTTCATCCAAAGCCCCCTCGCCGACGGGTGTCACCCGCGAGGGCTGTCCCTCCCCGCGGGCTTGGGAGCACTCTTTGTTTGCTGCGGTTTTTCCAATGTCGTATTCTGATTTTGGGGAGCACACCGATGTCCAAGAACTTCGTCTTTTATCTCGCTGTCCTTGCGCTTTTCGGCACGGGGATCTACACGATCCTGAGCTTCGGCTCGCGGCTGGAGACCGCGCCGGCCTGGCGGCGGCGACCCGCCCGCGTCCCGCCGCCCCGCACGCCGCCGCCGCGGTCAAGCCCTCCGGTACAGTCCCGGCCAACGGGATGCTCCGGGGTCTGTTGCAGAACGCGAAGAGCCCGTTGAGCACCCTGCTGCTCCAGGTCGTCCTCATCGTGGCGGCGGCCCGCGGCCTCGGCTCGCTGTTCCGGAAGATCAAGCAGCCTCCCGTCATCGGCGAGATGATCGCCGGCATCCTCCTCGGCCCCTCCCTGCTGGGGATGCTGGCGCCGCAGGCGCAGGGCTACCTGTTCCCGGCCGCGTCGATGGGCTCGCTCCAGCTGCTCAGCCAGGTCGGGGTCATCCTCTTCATGTTCGTGGTCGGCATCGAGCTCGACGTCGACCTGCTCCGCCACAAGGCGGGCACCGCGGTGCTGGTCGGCCACGCGAGCATCATCGTGCCGTTCTTCCTCGGCACCGGCTCGGCGCTGCTGATCTACCGCACGCTGGCGCCGGCCGGCATCCCGTTCAGCGCTTTCGCCCTGTTCATCGGGGTGGCGATGAGCATCACCGCCTTCCCGGTGCTGGCGCGCATCCTCGAGGACCGGCAGATGACCCGCTCGTACCTCGGCAGCACCTCGCTCGCCTGCGCCGCGGTGGACGACGTCACCGCCTGGTGCCTGCTCGCGGTGGTGGTGGCGATGGCGAAGTCGTCCGGCATCGCCGGCTCCGCGCTGACCATCCTCCTCACCCTGGCGTTCATCTCCTTCATGCTCTTCGTGGTCAAGCCCTGGCTGGGCCGGATCGTCCGCCGCTTCCCCCAGGAGCAGACCAGCAGCGCCTGGTTCCTGGCCACGATCTTCACCTTCGTCTTCGCCTCGGCGTTCGTCACCGAGCTGATCGGCATCCACGCTCTCTTCGGCGCCTTCCTGGCCGGGGTCTGCATGCCGCCGGTCCCCGAGCTGCGCCACTTCCTGCGCGAACGCCTCGAGACCTTCAGCTCGGTCCTCCTCCTCCCCCTCTTCTTCGCCTTCACCGGGCTGCGCACGCAGATCGGCCTGCTCAACGACTGGGGCGGGTGGCTGATCTGTGGCGGGCTGATCCTCGTGGCGATCGTCGGCAAGCTCGGCGGCAGCATGTCCGCGGCGCGCTTCACCGGCATGAGCTGGGGGGACTCCTTCTCGCTCGGCGCCCTGATGAACACCCGCGGCCTGGTCGAGCTGATCGTGCTCAACCTCGGCTACGACCTGGGGATCCTGCCGCCGCGGATCTTCACCATGATGGTGCTGATGGCCCTCGTCACCACCTTCATGACCGGCCCGCTGCTCCAACTCCGCCACTGGGTGGGCAGCCGGGGAGTCGCCGTGGAGGGGATGGCGCAGAGCAAGGTCTGAGGGCGGAGGCGGGCCGCGCCATGGTGTAATCTCCCGCTCCGGCGCCGGCCATGAAGCCGATCGAGACGCTGGCCCGCGAAACCACCCCCGAGGGGGACGAGCTGGTGCTCACCCGCCGGGACGGCGTCTATCACCTGATCGTCGACGGCGTAGAGCTGATGACCAGCCGCGTCCACGGTTCCGAGGAGGACCTGGCGCGGCTCGCCATCGCGGCGATCGCCAACCGCACCAAGGCGCCGCGGGTGCTGGTCGGCGGCCTCGGCTTCGGCTACACGCTGCGGGCGGCGCTCGGCAACCTTCCCAAGGAGGGGAAGGTGGTGGTCTGTGAGCTCTTCTCCTCCCTGCTGCAATGGAACCGCGACCTGCTGGGAGAGCTCGCCGGCCGGCCGCTCGCCGACCGCCGGGTGAAGGTGGTGCTCGCCGACGTGAGGGTCTACCTGGACGGCAGCGAGCGCTTCGACGCCATCCTCCTCGACGTCGACAACGGCCCCGAGGCGCTCACCCTGCGCTCGAACGACGGCCTCTACACCGACGAGGGGCTCGTCCGCCTGGCGCGCAGCCTGACCGACGGCGGGGTGGTCGCCTTCTGGTCCACCACCCCCTCCCCGGCCTTCGAGAAGCGGCTGCGCCGCGCCGGCTTCGAGGCCTGGACCGAGCGCGTCCCCGCCCGCGGCGGCGGCAAGGGGAAGAACCACGCCATCTTCATGGCCCGCCTCGCCCGCGACCCGCGGACCACTAACCGGGACCGCGGGCCGGGGGCCGCCGCCGACCGCACTCCTAGATCGCGGTGGGGGGTGGGGGGTGGGGGGGTTCATTCGTGAAGAAGCGGGGACCGGGCTATCCTTGAAGAGGAGAACGTCCCTCAGCCCGGTTTCCCGGAAACTACGATCCGTTGCGCCGCTTGGCCTCGACCGCGCCGCCAGCCCCTTCGAAGCGCAGCACCGGAGCCTTTCCTCCACAGGAGAGGTGGACGACCGACCCAGTGCCGACGTCGTAGGTGACGAAGCGGGAAGGTCCCTCGGGGAGGAAGAAGACCGGCCGCAGCTTGCCGACGACCGCCAAGTGGTCGGCTTTCGGCCCCGCCCAGATCACGTCGAGGATGCGCGTCCCCGCCTTTTTCCCGCTTCCGAAGGCGAGGCGCGCGTGGGTCACCACCAGGCCGCCGAGGCTGCGCGTGCCGAGCACCGTGGCCCCCTTCCAGGGGCCGAGCGTGGCTTCCGTCTTCGCCAGGGCGGCCCGCCAGCGCCGCGCCCCCTCGTCGGAGTCGACGAGGATCTCGCCGACCGGCGCCAGGTTGCCGTGGAGCGCCGCCGCCAGCGCGGCGCCGACCTGGCGGTCGCGCTCGGCGAAGCGCCGCTGGCGTTCCTTGCCGAGCGGGCCGGCGAGGAGCGCCATCCCCTCGGGCCCCTCCGGGGTGGCCACCAGGCGCCCCGGCTCGGCCGCCACCTCCAGCGCCTCCCCCGAGGGGAGGGCGTAGACGCCGGCGCAGCGCCGCAGCTCCTCGGCCGTCGCCGCCGTCGGGGGAGCGAGCTTCGGCGGCTCGGCGGGGGGCTGGCCGAACAGGCGCCGCTCGATCTCGTCGGCGATCGCGATCGCCGAGTAGTCGGAGTTGTTCGACGAGATGGCGATCATCGCGCCGTCGTCCGGATAGCGGCGGTAGTCGGCCTGGAACACCCCGTTGCCTCCGACGTGGGCGAGCTGCCGGCGGCCGGAGGGGCTCTTCGAGACCGACCAGCCGTAGGCGTAGCGCGGCCACGGCGCGCGCCCCTCCGGCACCTTGGGGGTCTCGTACTTCTCGCGCTCGGCGGCGGAGAGGACCTTGATGCCCAGGAGCGCCACGTGCCAACGGAAGAGGTCCCCTGTGGTGGTGAGGACGCCGCCGTTGCCGCGCAGGTTCCACCACGGGCCGTCGGGCGCCAGCGGCTGGTCGAGCGACGTCCCCCAGTCGCCGTTCCCCGTGTAGCCGTGGGCGAGGCGGGCGCGGTCCGCGGGGTCGGGGAGGAAGCCGCTGTGGAGCATGCCGGCCGGCCGAAAGACCTCGCTCTTCAGGTACTCCCCGAAGGGCTTCCCCGACGCCACCTCGACCACCGCAGCCAGCAGGCTGTAGCCGGCGTTCGAGTAGGAGAAGCGGCCGCCGGGCGGATGCAGGAGCTTCGCCGCGAAGATCCTTTGCAGGAAGGCCTTGCGGGAGAGCGCCTCGTACTCGAGGCCGCTGCTCTCGGGGAGCCCCGAGGTGTGGGTCAGCAGCTGGTGGAGGGTGATCGCCGCCTTGTCGGCCGGCGCCTCGGGAAAGAAGCGCCCGAGGCGGTCCTCGACCTTGAGCTTCCCCTGCATCTCGAGCCGCAGCACCGCCGCCGCCGTGAACGGCTTGCTGATCGAGGCGATGTCGAACAGCGTGTCGGCGGTGAACGGCACGTTGTGCGCGCGGTCCGCCAGGCCATACCCCTGGTCGAGGATCACCTCGCCATGCTGCTCCACCAGCACCGAGCCCGAATAGCCGTAGCCCGCCAGCTCGCGGACGTAGCGGTCGAGCGCCGCGCCGAACGGCCCCTTGACCTCGTTCCCCCGGGAGGCCGGCGGCAGGACCAGGAAGCCGAGGGTGGCGAGCAGCAGGAGGGGGCGGAGCGATTGGCGGTCGTGCATAGAAGGCCGGATTGTACTTGACCGCCCCGGCGTCAGGCGGCCCGCCGCGCCACCAGCAGGATCTGACGCGCCCAGGGATCGCGCGCGCCGGGAGGGGCCGAGCGCTCCCTCCGTTGCGCGCTCCCGGGACGCGGCACGACGAGCCGGCCGGCGGCCAGGAAGTGGCCGTAGAAGAGCTGCTCTTCCACCACGAACCCGGAGCGCCGGAGCGCGCCCGCCAGCGCCTCCGGTTCGTACGCCGTGAAGCGGCCCGACCGGAATCGGGCCGGCCACCCCCACAGCTTGCCGAGCGCGAGCAGCCGGCTCTGCCGGTTCATCGCCGTGAGGCAGAGGGTGCCGCCGGGGGCGAGCACCCGCGCCGCCTCGCCGAGGAAGCCCGTGAGCTCCGCGCTCCCCGCCAGGCAGCCGAGGAGCGAGACGGCGACCACCCCGGACGCCCCGCCGTCTGCCAGCGGCAGGGCGCGCGCCGCCGCCACGGCGAACGGCAGCGACCAGCGCCGCCGCGCGTAGCGCGCCATCGCCGGATCGAGATCGCAGCCGGCGATCCGGGCGCCGCGCGCGGCGAGGGCCGCCGCGAGATGGCCGGTCCCCGCGCCGGCGTCCACCCAGAGATCGCCGGGCCGCACCCGCGGGCCGCAGCGTTCGAGGCAGAGCTCGAGGCCGCGCCGGAAGGCGAAGTGACGGGGCTCGCGGCGGTCGTGCACAGCGGCCCAGTCGTCCGGATCAAAGCGCATCCGACTCTTCCCGCTCGTCCCGGACAATGCGCTGCATCTTCTGCCCGGGCCCCAGGCGCAGGGGACGCCGCTCGATCGTCAGGGCGCCCCCCTCGAACCAGAGCCGGGCGGCCAAGGCGCCGCCGCCCGGGAAGCCGGCCAGGCGCTCGCGCAGCCGGCCTTCCAGCGCCGCCGGATCGACCGCCGCCGTGGGCGCCAGCACCAGGGTGAGCCGGGAGGCGCCGCCGGCGCCGCTGCCGAGCCAGAGCTGCATCTCGTCCGGGTTGCCGCCGAGGTCGCGCATCGCATCCTCCGCCAGCCGGGCGACGTCGAGCTCGCCGAGCTTCACCCCTTCGAGGGCGATCTTCGCCGGGCTGTGCACGTCGCGCAGCTGCCAGGCGAGCCCGGCGCGGCCGAGCGCGCAGCCGCAGTCCCGCGTGCGGAGCCGCCCGTGGTCTCCCAGCTCGACGTTGAGCAGCACCTTCGGCGCGGCGAGCGACAGGCTGGTGAAGGCGAAGGGGGCCGCCTCGGCATCGCGTCCGGGCTCGGGGCCGACTACCGCGAGGCGGTCGGCGTAGAGGTGCATCTCGCCGCCGTCCTCGCCGTGCGGGCAGGCGCCGGCGATGAAGCCGGCCTCGGTGGCGGCGTAGCGCGCGTAGACGCGGAGCCCGGAGGCCGCGAGGAAGTCGCGCCGCGCCGCGGTCAGCGGCTCGCCGCCGGCGAACACCACGCTGCGCGAGAGGTCGAGCCCGGCGGCGACGGCGGCCCCCGCCACCCGCAGCGCGGAGCTCGCGAAGCACTTGAGCGCCGCCGGCTGCCGCGCGCCGGCGAGCCAGCGCGCCACCTCCCCGGCGCGCTCCGCCGGCACCCACTCCGGCGCCGGGCCGAGGCGGGGGAGGAGGCGGCGGGCGAGGCGCCAGCCGCGGTCGATCCCGCAGGCGAGACCGTCCCGGAGGCGGGGCGCCGGGCTGGTCGAGAACCAGCGCTCGGGGGGGCGCCCGAGCTTGGCGTGGGCGAGGAGGTTGTGCAGGCCGGCGATCCCGGGCGGCCCCGGCATCCAGAAAGCGAGGGGGGCCTCGCGCAGGCCGTGGCTCTCGAGCAGCAGCAGCTCCTCGGCGGCCTCGGCGGTGAGGAACGGCCAGTCGTAGCGCACCGGGACGCTGCCGCCGGTCGAGCCGCTGGTCGCTCCGGCCACGCCGCCCGCGATCCGCGGGTTGTCGAAGTCGCGCGGCGCGAGCGCCAGCTCGAGCCCCGAGCGCCGCAGCGGGACGCGGCCACGGAACTCGTCCGCGGTCACGAAGACCCCGGCGGCGCGGAGGCTCGTCAGCGCTCCCTCCACCCCCTCCGCGGAGACCAGCTGCCGCAGATCGCCCGGGGTGCAGCCCGCCCACTCCAGCAGCCGCCGCAGCGGGCTCGCCGGGACGCCGAAAACCAGCTGGTCGACGGCCGCCAGGAAAGCCGCTTCGCGCCCCCTCATCCCCGCGGCCACCGCCGCGGTGGCGGCGGGGAGATCGAGCGGCCGGCGCAGGAAGCGGGGGAGCGCCACCGCCTGGCGGGCGAGGTCGAGGGCGTCCCGCCCACTCATCGTCAGAGGCCGAGGGCGTCGAGGAAGCGGAGGTCGCGGAAACCCTGCGACGGCGTCCCCTCTACATAGCCGAGGTCGGCCATCAGAGTGAGGATCGCGGACATCGCTGCGTCGTTGCGGATCGCCTGCGGCAGCGGGCGGTTGGCGAGCAGGGCGCGGCGGATGATGGCGGCGCTGACGCCGATGTACATCTCCCCCGCCACGGCGGCGTCGTCCGGCGAGTCGAGGACGTAACGGGCGGCGGCGACGTAGGCGCGCACCACCCGCTGCACGAGGTCCGGGTCCTGCTCGATCCGCGCCTGGGTGGAGGTGAGCGAGCACCCCGGAGCGCCCGGCCAGACGTCCCCGGTGCGCAGCAGCACCCGCCCGAGGCCGAGGGTCTCGAGCATGGCGGCGTAGGGCTCGACCATCGCCGCCGCGTCCGCCCCCTGGCCGACGAAGCTCAGGATGGCGCCGTCCCCCGACGGCTGGCGCACCAGGCGGACGTCCTTCCAGCCGAGCTTGCGCAGCAGCGCCATGGCGGTGAGGTCCTTGATCCCCCCTTCGTGGGGGACCGCCACGCTGCGCACGCCTTCCGGCGCGAGCCCGGTGCGCAGGACCAGCGCCGCCTCCTCGACTCCCGAGCCTGCGATCAGCACCAGGCGGTTGCCGTCGCGCGGCACGTCCGCCGCCACCCGCGTCCAGGGGATCACGGCGAAGTCGACGTCCCCCGAGTGCAGGCGGTCGGGCACCGTCCAGGCGGATGGCGCCACCTGCGGCTCCGCTTCGATCCCTTCCGCCGCGAAGAACCCCCGCTCCATCGCGACGTAAGCGGGCAACTGGCAGACGCCGCGCAGCAGGGACAGACGGATTCGATTCATGCGCTCTCTCCTTCGGAAGCTTCAGAAACCTTTTCGAGATTCGGGCAGAGCCGGCAGCTCAGTCCGGTCCGCGGGCAGGCGCGCAGGTCGCAGCGCACCGCGACCCCTGCGAGGAGGAACCGGATCCGGCCGAGCTTCTGCCGGTGGCTCCCTTTGATCAGGATGACGGTCCCCGGCGCCAGCTCGGGCGCCAGCTCCGCGGCGGCCTGGTGGACGTCGCGGCAGCTCTGGAGGCGTCCCGGAGGCAGCCCCGCCTGCCGCGTTCCGCGGGCGAATTTCTCGAAGCCGTTGCCGAGATAGAGGATCCGCTCGGCGACCGTCGCCGCCCGCCGGGCGTAGTCGAGGTAGGCCGCGGTCTGGGTCCCTTCCGGCAGCTCGTCGAGATTGCCGAGCACGGCGATCCGCCGCCGCCCCGCGAGGCGGCCGAGCTCGGACAGGGCGGATGCGATCGTCTCAGGGGTCGACCTCCAGGAGTCGCAGAGCAGCCAGGCGCCGGAAGGGAGCGGCACGGGCTCCAGCCGTTCCGGAATGGGGCGCAACGCCGCCAGGCCGGCGCGGACTCTATCGTACCCAAGCCCGGAATCGGCGCCGAGGGCCGCGGCCAGGGCGACGCAGCGCGCCAGCTCCTCGCCGATCCAGGGGGACGCCAGCTCCCAGACGGCTTCCGGGCTGTCCGGGCCGGCGAGGCGCACCGCCGTGCCGCGCGGGAAGTCGACCCGCACCGACTCGATCCGCCAGTCGCAATCCGCGGCGAAGCCCACCTTCAGGGTCCGCGCGCGGGCCGCTGCGGCGGTGGCCGCGATCCCCCGGCAGCGTGGATCGTCGCCGTTGATCACCAGCAGGCCGCCCGGGCGCAGGGCGTGGGCCAGCCGGGCCTTCTCGGCGGCGACCCCCTCGACGCCGCCCAAGGCGCGGCCATGGTCGTCGGTCACCGCCGTCAGCAGGACGACGTCGGGGCGCAGCATCCGGGCGTAGCGCTCCATCTGCCCGCGGCGCGAGATCCCCACCTCGACCACCAGCGGCCGGCGCCGGGGGCAATGGCGCAGCACGGCCAGGGCGAGGAAGCTCCCGAAGTTGCGGGCGTCCGGATTCGCTTCTGCGCCGAGCACGGCCGCCACCGCCGTGGTGGTGCTGGTCTTGCCGAGCGATCCGGTCACCGCGACCAGCCGCGTGCCGCGGAGCCCGGTGCGCCGCCAGAGCCAGGCGGCCGGAAAGAGGAGAGGCCAGGCGATGGCGCCGAGGAAGGTCCGGGGGCGGAAGCGGGCCATCCCCAGGATTCGGTCCAGCCAGCGCCGCCCGGGCGATTTGGGTTTGGGCTGATGGATCATGCCGGTGGGCACAATCGCTCGGGATCGAGGAAGACCCGGTGCCAGATCTCGGTCAGCACCAGGAAGTGCAGGCGGTTGCGGTCGAAGGGGGCCCCCCGTCCGCGCCGCAGGCGGGCGAGCAGGCGGTTGACGGCCGCCGGCTGGAAGAGGCCGCGGGCGCGCACCGCCGGCGCCGCGAGGAGCTCGGCCGCGCGGTCGAGCAGCCCCGCGGCCTCCCAAGGCGGAGCGGGTTCGCCTGCCCCTGCTTGCGGCGGCCGAGGATCTCGGGCGGCAGCAGACCGCGCGCCGCCTCGCGCAGGAGCATCTTCTCGTTGCGCCACCCCACCTTGGCGGCGAGCGGCACCCGCTCGCTCAAGCTCACCACACCAGCGTCGAGGAAGGGGAGGCGGACCTCGAGCGCATGCGCCATCGACAGCAGGTCGACCCGCGGCAGATGGGCGTTGGGGAGCTGGACGCGGCGCTCGAAGTCGAGGAGCGCGGCGAGCCGCCGCGCGCCGCGTTGGGCGAGCGCCGGCCCGAGCCAGGTGGCGAGCGGGTCCTCCTCGGCCCGCGCGGCCGCGAGGGCCGGAGCATAGAGGTCCCCCGTAGCCCCCAGTTTGCGCGTGCCGTAGAGGGCGGCGCCCCAGCGCGCCGGCAGGTGGCCGAGCGGCGGCAGGGCCGTCTTGAAGCGGAGATAGCCGCCGAACAGCTCGTCGGCCCCCTCGCCGAGGAGGAGCACGCGGACGTCCTCGGCGGCGCGCGCGAAGAGGAGGCTGTTCGGCACCAGCGGGCCGCTCCTCGGCTCCTCGGCCTGCCAGATCACCCGCGGCAGACGCGGCCACAGGTCGTCCGCGGTGACCGTGATCTCGCGATGATCGGTGCGGAAGCGCTCGGCCACGATCCGCGCGAATGGCCGCTCGTCCTGATCGCCGGGAGCCCCGATCGAGAACGTCTTCACTCCATCGCCGAGCCGCTCCGCCATCAGCCCGACCAGGAAGCTCGAATCGAGACCTCCCGACAGCGAGGCGCCGAACGGCACCTCCGCCGCCAGATGGCTCTCGACCGCCGCGCCGAGCCGCCGCCGCAACTCGCCCGCGGACGCCGTGCCCGTGGTGTCCGCGGGCACGGTGTCGAACGGTGCGATCCGCAGATCCCCCGAGCGCTCTACCGCGAGCCGGTGCCCGGCGGTGAGGCGGGAGATCCCTTCGAACATCGTCCGCGGGCCGGGGAGGAACCCCAGCCGCAGCAGGCCGTCGAGCCCCCGCAGGTCGAGCCGCCGCGGCATGGCGGAAGCGAGCAGCAGCGCCTTGGCCTCGGAAGCGAACCAGAAGCGCTCCTGGTAGACCATGAAGAAGAGCGGCTTCATCCCCGCCGGATCGCGCGCCAGCAGCAGCCGCCCGGCCGCCTCGTCCCACAGCGCGAGGGCGAACATCCCCTGCAACCGGCCGAGCGCCGCCTCCCCCTCCTCTTCGTAGGCGTGCACCACCACCTCGGCGTCCGATCCGGTCGCGAACCGGTGCCCCCGCCGTTCGAGCTCCCGCCGCAGCGCGAGATGGTTGTAGATCTCGCCGTTCAAAACGAGCTGCACCCGGCCGTCCTCGCTCGCCAGAGGCTGGGCGCCGTCCCCGCGCCCCACGATCGCCAGCCGGTCGCACCCCATCGATACCGAAGGCCGCACCATCACGCCGGAGCCGTCCGGCCCGCGATGGCGCAGGGCCTCTCGGAGCAGGGCGAGCCGTTCCGGGTCGGGGGGGCCGGTGAAGCCGAAGATGCCGCACATGGTGCGGGAATCCTTTTCGCGGGCGGGCGGCGCCACTCGTGGGTTTTTTTTTTTTTTTTTTTTTTTTTTTTTTTTTTTTTTTTTTTTTTTTTTTTTTTTTTTTTTTTTTTTTTTTTTTTTTTTTTTTTTTTTTTTTTTTTTTTTTTTTTTTTTTTTTTTTTTTTTTTTACAGGCGTGGGCGGCCTCATGGCTGCGCAGGGCGATGGTGGCCTTCTGGAGGGCATGGTCGATGAGAGGACGTTGCCTTCGAGGAGACGCCCCGCCGTCCCCGTGGCCTGCATAGGTTCTCGTTTATCGATGGGAGCGTCTCTACGGGATGGTTACCGAGGTCGGAGCGATAACGTGTCTCTGGAAACCCTTTTTCCATGCGGAATCGGCGGGTGGACGACGACGTGCCCGTAGAGACGTACCCATCGCATAACGAGGACCTTGGCAGGCCATGGGGACGGCGGGGCGTCTCTTCGCAGGGCAGGTCTTTTCAGGCGCCAAGGCAATCGTGAAGGCCACCGACCTGTGATGTCTTTTTACCGGAGTCTCAGGGGACCCAGTTCTTGGGGTTGTCGCGAATATAGGCGCGGACGCGTTCGAGGTCCGCCGGGGTTCTCAGGACGACGTCATGAAATCTCGGCTGCCAGGCGAAGTCGAATTGCCTCAGAGGTCCCCGATCCGTTTTGTCGGCCTCGGCTTTGAATCGTCCAACCACGGCGCCCAAGGATTGGGATTGCAGGTATTTCGAATTCCGCGCCCGGTCCTCCGGATCGCCTTGGAAGATCAGGATGCCATGCATGTGGTCCGCATCACGACCCATGCGTCCAGAGTCGCTCGCGGATGGCTCCCTGGGATCTTCAGCCGATCCTCGGCGACGGCCTCGCCTGCGGTCGAAAGGACCGCCGCACCGTCCTCGATGCTACCCAGGCAGCGCACGCGCCCAAGGGTGCAGATAGTCACGCTGTAAGCACCAGCCCCACCGGTAATCCCACCCCGGGTAACGGGCCGAAGGAATTCGGTACCGTTTGCGGAATAACAGATCGTCAGGCACACGGGGATTTTCTCCGAAACCATCCCCATGCGGAACCCTTTGATCCGCAAAAAGGTGTCCGTAGAGACGTTCCCAGCGCATAACGAGAACCTTGCACGCCACGGGGACGGCGGGACGTCTCTTCGCAGGGCAGGTCTTGCCGGTTGGCAAAGGCGATCGCGAAGGCCTTCCTCGGATCGTGCCGGCGTTCCGGGGAATCTGTGAAGAGCGGCAATCCGAGGGTGGCCTTCTTGGGGGTGTGGTCGATGGCAGGGCGTTGCCTTCGAGGAGACGTCCCGCCGTCCCCGTGGCCTGCGTCGCGTTCTCGTTATGCGCTGGGAGCGTCTCTACGGGACGCCCCGTTGCCGTGGACCGGACGACCGTCCGATTCCAACGCCCCGTCCATCCCCGGACGCTCCCAGGCCCCTCTATACCTCCCCAATCACCACTAATCAACAACTTACCCTTGGCACACCGCTCGCACTCCCCCCCTCCGACCGGAGGAGACGAGCGAACATGGACCGTGAGCTGGAGAGCAGCTATAGATATCGCCGCCTGGGGCGCCGGGCGGTCGTGGGAGTGGGGGCCCTGGGGCTCGCCCTTGTGGTTTCGATCCTGTTGCCGGGGTGGTTGCGGCCGGCGGTGGCTCGCGCGGAGGTGCGGACGGGGCGGGTGGACCGCGGGCCGGTCGAGGGGGTGGTGGAGGCTTCAGGGACGGTGGCGCCGGCGTTCGAGGGGGTGATCTCGAGCCCGGTCGAGGCGCGGGTGGAGAAGGTGCTCAAGCGGCCGGGGGACCTGGTGCGGGCGGGGGACGAGATCCTGCGGCTCGACACTTCGTCCGCCCGGCTCGAGCTGGGGAAGATCGAGGACCAGCTCGCCCGCAAAGCCAACGAGCAGCAGCAGCTCCGGCTGACCCTCGAGAAGAGCCTCGGCGAGCTGCGCGGCAAGATCGAGGCGCAGAAGCTCGACGTCGAGGCGCTCGGCTACCGCGCCGAGCAGAACCGCAAGCTGCGCACCGATGGGCTGGTCTCGGAGCAGACGTTCAAGGCGGCCGAGGTCGAGGCGAAGAAGGCGCAGATCGAGCTGGCGCAGCTCCAGGCCTCGATCGGCAACGCCGAGCGCTCGACCGCCGCCCAGCTCAGGGGGTCGAGCTCGACCTCGCCACGCTGCGCAAGGAGCGCGCGGACGCCGCGCAGCTCCTCGACCGCGCCACCACCCGCTCGGACCGCGCCGGGGTGCTCACCTGGGTCGTCCTCCAGGAGGGGACGACGGTGCGCCGCGGCGACGTGATCGCGCGCATCGCGGACCTCGATTCGTTCCGCGTCGACGCCACCGTCTCGGACGTCCATTCGGCGAGCCTCCACGTCGGGCAGACCGTGCGGGTGAAGCTCGACGACCAGACGCTCGACGGCCGGCTGACGGCGATCGATCCGACGATCGAGAGCGGCGCCGTCAAGTTCAAGGTCGATCTCGAAAACCCCCGCCATCCCAAGCTGCGCAATGCCCTGCGCGTCGACGTGCTGGTGGTGACCGCGGCGCGCGCCGACGCGGTGCGGGTCCCCAAGGGGCCGTTCGCGCAGGGCGGCGTGACCGAGGACGTCTTCGTCGTCGCGGGAGACCACGCCGTCCGCCGCCAGGTGCGCCTGGGGCTCGCGGGATACGACCGCTTCGAGGTCCTCTCCGGCCTCGCGCCGGGCGAGGAGGTGATCCTCTCCGACATGAAGGATTACGCGCATCTGGACCGGGTGAATCTGAAATGAGAAATCCAGCCGAGGAGGCTTTTTCATGATCCATCTCAAAGGGGTCAGCAAGCTGTACCGCACCGAGCGGATGGAGACCACCGCGCTCGACAACATCAATCTGAAGATCGCCAAGGGCGAGTTCGTCTCGATCATGGGGCCGTCCGGCTGCGGCAAGAGCACGCTGCTCAACCTGATGGGCCTGCTCGACGCGCCGAGCCGGGGACGGTGCAGATCGACGGCACGGCGATCGACCGCTACCGCGACCGCGAGCTGGCCCGCGTGCGCAACGGCGGATCGGGTTCATCTTCCAGAAGTTCCACCTGATCTCCGACCTCTCGGTGGTCGACAACGTCGAGATCCCGCTGCTCTATCGCCGGATGTCGACCCCGAGCGCCGCCAGCTGGCGCTCGCGGCGCTCGACCGGGTCGGCCTGGCGCTCGCGCATGCACCACTTTCCCACCCAGCTCTCCGGCGGCCAGCAGCAGCGCGTCGCGATCGCGCGCGCGATCGTCGGCAAGCCCGCGCATCCTGCTGGCCGACGAGCCGACCGGCAACCTCGACAGCCAGATGGGCGACGAGATCATGGAGATCCTGAGCAGCCTCAACACCAACGAAGGGACCACCATCGTGATGGTCACCCACGACCAGCAGAAGGCCGAGCAGACCCACCGCATCGTCCGGCTGTTCGACGGCCGGCAGGTCCACTAACGCGCGAGGCGATGCTCAAGAACTATCTGAAGATCGCCCTCAAGGTGCTGCTGCGGCGCAAGTTCTTCACCTTCATCAGCCTGTTCGGGATCAGCTTCACGCTGCTGGTGCTGATGGTGGTGACGGCGCTCTTCGACCACTCGTTCGCGCCGCGCGCGCCGGAGACCCACGCCGACCGCATGCTCGGCGTCTACCGGCTGACGATGTAGGGGCCGGAGGATCAGGACCGCGGAGCCCGGCTACGCGTTCCTCGATCGCTACGCGCGCGGCCCGCTGCCGGCGTCGAGCGGCTCTCGTTCGTCACCAAGGCACAGACGGCAGTTCCTACTGGAACGGCCGCAAGATCGCGTCGTCGCTGCAGCGCACCGACGGCGAGTTCTGGAAGATCCTCGACTTCGACTTCCTGGAAGGCGGGCCGTTCCGGCAGACGGACGTCGGCGGGCGCCCGTCGCCGTGATCAACGATCGACCCGCGAGCGCTTCTTCGGCCCGCGCCGGCGCTCGGCAAGACGCTCGAGGCCGACGGCCAGCGCTTCCGCGTGGTGGGCGTGGTGCGCGACGTCCGATCCTCCGCTGCAGCTCGACGGCCGACCTCTGGGTGCCGATCACCACCGCCAAGACGACGCCTACAAGCAGGACTGCATGGGCGACTTCAACGCCCTGATCCTCGCCCGCCGCCAGGCCGACGTGCCACAGGTCAAGGCCGAGTTCCAGGCCGCCCTGCGCGAGGCGGAGAAGCACCTTCCCGATCCGAAGCACTACAAGACCCTGATCGCCGGCGCCGACGACCTGTTCGAAGGGCGGCGCGCATCTTCCTGCCGGGCGCGCCGGCGGCGAACCCGGGCGGGCGGCTGCGCGCGGCGCTGCTCGCGCTGATGCTCGGCTTCATGCTCCTCCCCACGGTCAATCTGGTGAACATCAACCTCAGCCGCATCCTCGACCGCGCCTCCGAGATCGGCGTCCGCAAGGCCTTCGGCGCCTCCTCGCGCACCCTGTCCGGCCAGTTCCTGATCGAGAACCTGGTGCTGACGCTGGTCGGCGCCGCGATCGGCCTGGCGCTGGCGGCCGGCGTGCTGCGGGCGTTCAACGTCAGCGGCCTGATCGCCCACACGCAGCTCGGGCTCAATCCGCGGGTTTTCGTCGACGGTCTCGCGATCGCCATCTTGTTCGGCCTGTTCTCGGGCGTGTATCCGGCCTGGCGGATGTCGAGGCTCCACCCGGTCCAGGCGCTGAAGGGAGGTCCGCATGATCCGTCATCTGTTGCGGCTGATCTGGAACCGCAAGCGCGCGAACTCCCTGATGATGCTCGAGACCTTCTTCTCGTTCCTGGTCCTCTTCGGGGTGGCGACGCTCGCGCTCTACTTCCTCGCCAACTACCGGCTGCCGCTCGGCTACGACTGGAACCGGTCTGGAACGTCCGCATCGGCTTCGGACGCAGCGAGGCGAGCCACCCCGGCGCCACCACGGAGCAGCAGGCCACCTTCGCGCGGCTGCTCCAGGAGGTGCGGGCGCTCCCAGCCGTGGCGGCGGCGGCGGGGACGTTCGTCGTCCCCTTCGAGCAGGGCGGATGGGGGACTTCCGTGAAGACCCGGGGGCGGGAGGTGCGGACGGAGGCCGACGGGCGACGGTCGGCTTCGACGAGCCGATCGGGCTCGAGCTGCTGGCCGGCCGCTGGTTCGAGGAGGAGGACGCCGCGCAGGCCTGGCAGCCGGTGGTGATCAACCGCGACCTGGCGCGCGCCGCCTTCGGCACCGGGAACCCGGTCGGCCAGACGTTCGGCGAGACCCGCCCGGAGGAGCGCCCGCCCCGCGTCGTCGGCGTGGTGAAGGACTTCCGCCAGACGGGGGAGCTGACGCCCAACGGCAACTTCCTCTTCCGCTTCTCCTCGGTCGACCATCCGGAGGGCAATCTCCTCCGCAGCCTGGTGGTCCGGGTCCGCCCGGGCACGCCGCCGGCGTTCGAGGAGAAGCTGGTGCGCCGGATGCAGGCGGTGGCCCCCGACTGGTCGTTCGAGGTGCGCCCGCTGGCGCAGTTGCGGACCTCGGCATTCCGCTTCTTCCTGACCCCGCTGATCGTCGCCGGCACCCTCGCCTTCTTCCTGCTGCTGATGGTCGGCCTCGGGCTGATCGGCGTGCTGTGGCAGAATCTCCTCCAGCGCACCCGCGAGATCGGTCTGCGGCGGGCCGCCGGCGCCTCGCGCTCGGCGGTGCACCGCCAGGTTCTGATGGAGCAGCTGGTGGTCACCAGCTTCGGCGTGCTGATCGGCGTCCTGCTGGTGATCCAGATCCCCGTCCTCGCCCTGATCGGCGTGCTCTCCCGCTCGGTCTTCGCGGCGGGGCTCGCCTGCGCGGTCGCCACGATGTATCTGATCTCCGTCGTCTGCGCCCTCTACCCGAGCACGCTGGCGTCGCGGGTGCAGCCGGCCGAGGCGTTGCGCTACGAATGAGCAGAATGAGAGATCGATCCCCCCAATGATCCTGATCGTCGACGACGACCCCTCGGTGACCGCCTCGCTGGGCCTGCTGCTCAAGCGGCACGGCCACCCCACGCGGGCGGCCAGCTCGCCGGAGGAGGCGCTGGCGGTGCTGCGCGAGCAGGACGTCGACCTGGTGCTCCAGGACATGAACTTCTCCCGCGCACCACCGGGCGAGGAGGGGCTGGCGCTGCTCGCCGAGACACGGCGCCTGCGCCCGCGGCTGCCGGTGATCCTGATCACGGCGTGGGGATCGATCGCGCTGGCGGTCGAGGGGATGAAGGCGGGCGCCGCCGACTTCGTCACCAAGCCGTGGACGAACGCGCAGCTGCTGCAGACGGTCGAGACCGCGCTGTCGCTCGCTCGGCAGGGGACGCCGGCGACGGCGCGACGGCAAAGCGGCGCCGGCGAGCCGCGAGGAGCTCGACCCGCGCTTCGACTTCCGCGGCATGGTCGGCGCCGAGCCGCGCTTCCTGAAGCTCCTCGAGCTGATCGGCCGGGTGGCGCCGACCGACGCCTCGGTGCTGATCACCGGCGAGAGCGGCACCGGCAAGGAGCTGGTCGCCGAGGCGATCCACCGCAACAGCCGGCGGCGCGACGGGCCGTTCGTCAAGGTGAACCTGGGCGGCATCTCGTCGACGCTGTTCGAGAGCGAGATGTTCGGCCACGTCAGCGGCGCCTTCACCGACGCCCGGGCGGACCGCAAGGGCCGCTTCGAGATGGCCGACCGCGGCACGATCTTCCTCGACGAGATCGGCGAGCTCGACCCCTCCTCGCAGGTGAAGCTGCTGCGCGTGCTGCAGGACCGCTCCTACGAGGTGCTGGGGTCGAGCACCGCCGCGCACGGTCGACGTGCGGGTGGTCTCGGCCACCAACCGCGACCTCGGGGAGATGGTGGCGCAGGGGCAGTTCCGCGAGGACCTCCTCTACCGCATGAACCTGATCGCCCTCCGGCTGCCGGCGCTGCGCGAGCGGCGCGGCGACATCCCGCTCCTCGCCCGCCACTTCCTCGACCTCTCGGCCCGCACCTACCGCCGCGCGCCGATCGCGCTCACCGACCGCGCCCTCGGCTGGCTCCAGGACCAGCCGTGGCCGGGGAACATCCGCCAGCTCAAGCAGACCCTCGAGCGCGCCGTCCTGGTGGTCGACGGCGACCGCCTCGACGCCGCCGACCTGGTGGCCCTTTCGGGACTGGACGAGCGGGACGGGGCGCGCTCAGGCGGCACCCCGCTCCCCAGCCCGGGCACCATGACCCTCGACGAGATGGAGAAGGCGATGATCGTCAAATGCCTGCGCCACTACGAAGGGAACGTGACGCGGGTGGCCGAGGCGCTGGGCTCTCGCGGGCGGCGCTCTACCGGCGCTTCGAGAAGTACGGGCTCGAATCGCATTGATCGCTTTTCGGCGTTTCCCGCCATGACGCTGCGGGCCAAGATCATCGTCTATCTGGTGCTGATCCACGCGGTGCTCGCGGGCATCTCGTTCGTCGTGCTGCGCGAAAACCGCCTCTGGCTGCTCGCGGTCGAAGGGCTGTTCGCGCTTTCGATCGGATTCGGCGTGCTGCTGGTGCGCACTTTCTTCGTGCCGCTCGACCTCATTCGCACCGGCGCCGAGCTGATCGGCGAGCGGGACTTCACCTCGCAGTTCCGCGAGGTCGGCCAGCCGGAGATGGACGCCCTGATCCGGATCTACAACCGGATGATCGACCGCCTCCGCGAGGAGCGCCTGAAGCTCCAGGAACAGCACTATTTTCTCGAGAAGATCCTCGCCGCCTCGCCGGCGGGGATCGCGACGCTCGATTTCGACGGCCGGATCTCCGCGCTCAATCCGGCGGCCGAGGCGCTGCTCCAGGTCTCCGGCGCGGCGATCGCCGGCCGGGAGGTCGGCGCGCTCCCCGGGCCGCTCGGCGCCGCACTGGCCGCGATCCCCAAGGGGAGCTCGGAGGTCCTCGCGCTCGCCGGCGGGCGCCGGCTCAAGGCGACCCGCGCGGAGCTCTTCGACCGCGGCTTTCCGCGCGGCTTCCTGCTCCTCGAGGAGCTGACCGAGGAGCTCCGCGCCTCGGAGAAGGCGGCCTACGGCAAGCTGATCCGCATGATGTCCCATGAGATCAACAACTCGGTGGGGGCGGTCGGCTCGCTCCTCGACTCCTTCCGCGGCTACGCCCCCGAGCTCGGGACCGAGGACCGCGAGGACTACCTGCAGGGGATCGCCGTCGCCATCACGCGGCTCGAAAACCTGCAGGCGTTCATGAACGGCTTCGCCGACGTCGTCCGCCTGCCGCCGCCGGACCGCCGGCCGACCGACCTCGCGCGGCTGGTCGAGGAGATCCTGATCCTGCTCCGCCCCGAGCTCGACCGCCGGCGCATCCGCGTCGAGTGGGAGGCTGGTTGGAAAATGGATGCGCCGGCCGTCTCCCTCGACCGCAATCAGATCGAGCAGGTGCTGATGAACGTCCTCAAGAACGCCATGGAGTCGATCGGCGAGGACGGCACGCTCGCCCTCCGCCTCGACCGCGCCTCGCTCACCCTCCGCGACTCCGGCCCGGGGATTCCGGACGACGTCCGCGCCCTCCTCTTCACCCCCTTCTTCTCGACCAAGCGGAACGGCCGCGGCCTCGGGCTGACCCTGGTGCAGGAGATCCTCTCCGCCCACGGCTTCGCCTTCAGCCTCGGGCCCGCCGAGGGGGGCGGGGCCGAGTTCCGGATCGCGTTCTGAGAGCGGCGCTCAGCCCTTGCGCAGCTCGTCGGCCATCCGCGATAGGAACCGGACACGATGTCGGTGAGCATGTCGACCCCGTGCGGCTGCCAGCCGAGCTGCTGGACCGCCTTGCGGTTCGAGGGCTGGTTCTCGAACAGTACGAACGCCGTCAGGAACGCCCCCCAGATCGCCGCCGCCTCGTCACGGCCCACGGAGCGCACCGGAACCTGGAGCGCCGCCGATCGCCTCGGCCATCTGGCCAGCGTGACGCTCTCACCGCAGCCGGTGGCCTCAGCACGAAGCTCGTCGCCAGCGGCGAATCCTCGGTGGTCTCGCCTCCCGTCGGATCGGGCTCGACCACCGCCGTGCCGGAGGTGATCACCAACGCTTTGCCGGTGTCGCGCAACGGCTCGGCCAGCGCATCGACCGCCGCCGCGTCGACGCGCAGGACCTCCTCGTAATCCATGGTGAATCGTGGATGAATCCAAGTGCAGCCCGGCGTCCGGCTGGGGCTCTCTTCCGCAGTATCCCGAGGCTCGCCAGCTGGGCGCAGGTACGGGCTTACGAGCGGGCGGCTTCCTTAGCGGTGATCCGGATCAGGAAGCGCAGAGCTTCGTTGACCGAGTCGGAGTCCGGAAAGACCTCGGCAACATCCGGGGCCAGGGAGATGGAGAGATTGCCGGGACTCTTGCGCCCTGGCCCCCGGGCGACCACGCGAAGGGCGTGAAAGTCGTACTCGGGCTGCAGATCGTCTTCGAGGTCGCTGTTAGAGGTCTTCTTCATAAGCTTTCCGCTCGCGGCGTGTCGCGGGTCGGGCGCTGATCAGGCGAACCCGCCCAGATCGCTCGGTATAAGAGACGACGAGGAGACGCCCTTCCTTGGATTCTCCCATGATGAGGTAGCGCCTCTCATGGATGGAATGGGACGGATCGGCGAATACCACGAAGAGATCGTCCTCGAAAACCTTCTGAGCTTCTTCAAAGGTAACGCCATGCCTTTCCTGGTTGCGGGCAGCCTTGTCCGGATCCCACTCGAATCGCACAGGACTCATTATAGAGCTGGAGGGTCCTCACGGAACAGAAGGCCGGGTTGCCGGCTGGGACTTCCTGCCCTGCGAAGAGACGCCCCGCCGTCCCCGAGGCCTGCGTCACGTTCTCGTTCATCGATGGGAGCGTCTCTACTTGAACGTCGTCGTGAACCGAACGTTGCCGCAAGATCGGCTACGCCCCGGTTTCGGCATCCGTCCCCTAGAGACGCCCCCAGACGGACTACGACACCCTCCGCAGGCCACGGGGACGGCGGGGCGTCTCTCGAAGGCAATGCGTCTTCCTGCTCCACGCCTTCACGAGGGCCGCGATCGATCTACACGGCGAAATTGCGGTCGACAATGCGATTCGGCAGGCGACTTTGGCGCGTTGCCGGCTGCCCTGGCGGAATGTCGCCTGCCATGGGACAAGTGAAGCTGCCGTAGAGAAGTGTCGGCTGCCGTAGAGGATTGCCGGCTGCCGTGGCTAAATGTCTGCTGACAATTTGATTCGGTAAGCTGCCGTGGCGCATTGTCACCTGCCGTAGAAGATTGTCACCTGCCGTAGAAGATTGTCGGCTGCCGTAGAAGATTGTCGGCTGCCATGGCGCGTTGCCGGTTGCCCTGGCGAAATGTGGCCTGCCGTGGAAGATTGTCTGCTGCCGTAGAGAATTGTCGCCTGCCGTAGAGAAATGTCAGCCGACAATTTTCCACGGTCGCCTGCCGTGGGAGATTGTCGGCTGCCGTGCGCCGCTGCCGCCTGCCGTGGCGCGATGCCGGCTTCCCTGGCGGAGGGCCGCGCCCTCACCCGGCCGGCGGCAGCGAGATCAGCAGCGTCCGGTCCCAGGCCGGCTCGACGGCGGAGACGGCGCCCAGCAGGGCGAGACCGACGCCGGTGGCGCCTTCGAGGAAGCCGGGGTCGGCCCGCCAATTGGGCTGGTCGCTGCCGGGCCCGACCTCGAAGGCACGATAGCCGGCGACCGGTTCCCCGGGGGTCCGCAGCGCGAGGGTCCTCTCGAACCAGGAGCGGGCGGCGGTGGCCAGCCGCTCGTCGCCGGTCGTCTGGTACATGCGATTGAACAGGTGGCCGAGGCCGGCGGCGCCGTGGCAGAGGCCGGCGTCGTTGACGTGCGCGTTCGCGGCGTCGCGCGCCGCGGCGGCCAGGGCGACCTCGAGGGCCTGGCGCTCCCATTCGGGCTCGCCCACGGCGCGCGCCGCGGCGAGGAGAGCCGCGGCGACCCCCGCGTCGCCGTAGCACCAGGCGAGCCGCGAGGGGACCGGCGTCTCCCCGGGGTTGTAGCTGGTGGCGAAGCAGGAGCCGGCCCCCGGCTCGAGCCGCCGGGCGAGCAGCCAGGCGACGGCGCGGTCGAGGAGCGGCCGGGCCGTAGCGGCGGCGACCCCCGCGGCGGCGGCCCCGGCGAGCACGGCGACCACGGCGGGCATCCCGTGCGCCAAGCCCAGGTTGTGGTAGCCGTTGGGGTGGATCTCGCGCTGCCACTCGGGAAGGTGCTCGGGGGGGGTGAACCAGGCGACCCCCTCGTCGAAGGGCCTGGCGAGCTCGGCCAGGCGCTCCACCACCTGCTCGAGGAGGAGCGCGGCGGAGCCGTGCGGGAGGCGCTCGAGCGCGTAGACGCCGAGGCCGGCGAGCCCGCCGATCAGGTCGTAATCCCCCTTCCAAGGGGAGCGGCCGACGGCGCCGAGCAGGGCGTCGTCGATGTCCTGGAGCGGGTCCTCCCCTTCACCGTCCTCCTCGTCCTCCTCGAACAGACGCCCGCGCAGGTGCTCCATCGCCCAGGCGACCCCCGGAAAGCCGGCATAGAGAGAGGGGGGGAGCGGGACGCTGGCGAGGGTGTCCGCCGCAGCCTCGAGGAGGTCCGCGGCGCGGTCGGCCGCCGCCGGCTCCCCGGTGTGGAGGGCGAGGTAGGCGTAGAACAGCGACTGCCCGGCCTGGCCGCCGGCCAGCGAGGCGGACCACCCTTCCTCGGGGTCGTGCGCGGGGAGGGCGGCGGCGATCTCGCGCACGGACTGGGTGGCAGTCTCGGCCAGGGGACCGGTGAGCAGCGGTTTCCAGGAGGTCGGCATGAAACGTATTTTGCCTCAGTTTCACTTCTATAATGTCGCTTCCGGCCCTCGAGTCCGAAAGGTGGTCCAGCTGGTGGCAGGAGGTCCTATGCCCGTTCGATGGTTCCGCTCCGTAGCCTTGGTTCTCGCTCTCCTTCCGTGCGCCGCGGGACGGGCGGAGCCCGCTCCGCCCCCCTCGGCCGCCCTGCCCACGGCTCCGGCGCCTCCTCCCGGCGTCACTCCCCTCTCGGCCGCGGAGTCGAAGCACCTCGCGGAGCTGCTGCGTTCGGCGGAAGAGTACCGGGGGCTGAAGGCGAAGCGGCCGGTCACCGCCGGCTCCCTGACCCCGGCGGCGCTCAAGGAGAAGCTGACCGAGCCGTCGCCTGCGCCGGCGGGGGATTCCGCTCCCCTCGACATCGCGGCGCTCGAGGCCGCCCTCAAGGCGTTCGATCTGATCCCCGAGACGATGGATCTCGACAGCTACCTCGCGGATCTGCTGAGCAGCCAGGTGGCGGGGTACTACGACCCCAACCGGAAGTACCTGGCGGTGGTCACCCCGCCCGCCGGTGACGCAGGCAAGGAAGACAAGGAAAGGAAGAGCGCGCCGGGGGCCGCCGGCGCCCCCGGCAAGGGCAGTGCGCCGGCGGACGAGGGGGAGGGGGACAAGAAGATCGCGACCAACGCGACCACGGTCCACGAGCTGACGCACGCGCTCCAGGACCAGAACTTCGACCTCCACCGGCTGATGGTGGATCACGACCTGATGTCCGACGTCCGGATGGCCCACAAGGCGCTGGTCGAGGGGGACGCCTCGCTGACCGAGCTCGACTACAGCTTCCGCATGGGGCTCGAGTCGCTCCCCGGCCTCGAGGAGATCCTGGCCGACCTGATGAAGGACCCGAAGAAGATGATCGAGGAGACCCCGGACCTCCCCGGCTCCCGGCCGATGATGGCGGCGCCGGCGTGGATCCGCGACACCCTCCTGTTCAGCTACCTCCAGGGGGCGGCGTTCTGCATGGCGGTGAAGAGCGAAGGGGGGCAGACCCTGCTCGACTACGCCTTCACCACCGATCCGCCGCGCTCGACCGAGCAGATCCTCCACCCGGAGAAATGGTATGGCCGGCGGGACGACCCCGTCGTCGTCCATCTCCCGGACCTCGCCGCCGACCTGCCGGGATACCGCAAGACCGCCGAGGGGACGCTCGGCGAGCTCAGCCTGCGGATCTACCTGCGCGAGAAGCTCCACGACGCCGACTGGGCGGGCGACGCGGCGGCGGGGTGGGGGGGCGACCGCTTCGCCGTCTATCAGAAGGGGAGCTCGCGCCTGGTGGTCTGGGTCTCCGAATGGGACAACGGGCTCGAGATGGGGCAGTTCAAGAACGCCATCGAGTCGGCGGGGGGGTGGCGGACGTCGACCTTCGGCCCGCTCCAGGTGCTGGCGATCAGGGACAGCCGGGGCCCCCTGCCGGAGGAGGCGTTCCTCCGGCTGCGGGCGCGCTTCAAGGATGTGGTGGCGGAGCGGCCGGCGAACCGCAGCATCAACCTGGCGGCGATCGGCGCCACCAAGGCCGCGCCCGACCGGCGGGCGTTCGGCAACCTGCTGGCCCGCATCGAGATGCTCGAGGAGATCCGCAAGTTCCTCCCCGACGGCGCGCCGGCCGGCGAGGTGAGCCCGGACGGGCGCTCCTACCAGAATCCCGCGCTGGGGATCTCGATCCGCCTGACCGACGCGCTCCAGGGGTGGAAGCTCGAGCGCGACCCGGCCAATCCGCAGGTGCTGGTGACGGCGGCGAGCCCCGACGGGACGGTCCGCGTCGGCGTCGGCTACCAGATCCGGCCGGCGGACACCGCCCCCGCCCTGATGAGCCGGATGGTGGAGCGGGCGGTGCAGAGCACGATGACCGAGTTCCACCGGATGGAGGAGCTGGAGCACGACCAGGGAGTGGTCAAGATGCGCGAGATCGGCTTCGTGGCGATCCTCAAGGGGGAGCAGGTGCGCGGCGAGCTGCGGACGCTGGCGCGCGACTCCGACTTCTTCTTCCTCACCGCCCTCGGCCCCTCCGACTCCTGGCCCCGCGAGGAGGCGATGGTGATGCGGGTCCTCAACTCCGTCCGGGTGGGCGCCAAGCGCGCCGCCGCCTCGAGGTAGGGGCGGCATGACGAGCCACCGTCTGCGGTTCTTCGCGTCCGGCTGCGCGCTCCTCCTGCTGATCGCTGGGCGGCCGCCGGCCGCGGGCGCGGCCGGCGCCCTCGAGGTCCCCAGCCAGGCGGCGCCCCCCGGCCAGGTGAGCGCCGACGGGCGGAGCTACACCAACGCCGCCCTGGGGATCACGATCCGCGTCCCCGCGGCGCTCCAGGGGTGGACCCTGGGGCGCGACCCGGCGAGCCCGCAGATCCTGCTGATGATCGCGAGCCCGGACGGCCGCGTCCACATCGGCCTCGGCTACCAGGCGCTGACCCCCGACCTCAAGGCGATCTCGGTGAGCCACATGGTCGAGCTGGGGATGAAGGGGGCCCTCGACCGCTTCCAGACGCTGGAGGCGACGGAGAGCGATCAGGACGGCCTCAAGATCCGCGACGTCGCCTTCACGGCGGTGGTCCAGGGGAGGAAGGTCAAGGGGACGCTGCGCACCCTGGCACGCGGCTTGGATCTGGTCTTCCTGACCGCCATGGGCCCCGCCGAGTCCTGGGGGCGGGACCAGGAGACCGCCTTGAAGATCATCAACACCTTCCACTACGCCAAGCCGAAGACCCCCTGATGCCTCTGATTCCCATTCGCCTCCCCGCGCTCCTCCTGGCGTCCCTGCTCGCGGCGCCCCTGTTTCCGGCGGAGCGGCCGGCCCCGAAGCTCCCTCCCGGCGTCACCCCTCTGCCGGCCGCGAGCGCGAAGCACCTCGCCGCGCTGCTGCGCGGGGCCGAGACCTACCGCGGCCTCAAGGCGCTGCGGCCGGTCCCCGCCGGCTCCCTGGGGACCCGGGCGCTCAAGGAGAAGGTGGTGGAGGCGATGGCGAAGGACTTTCCGCCGGAGCGGCTGCGCGCCTTCACGGCGAGCCTCAAGGCTTTCGGGCTGATCCCCGAGGGGATGGACCTGCGCGGCTATCTCCCCGAGCTGCTGAGCAGCCAGGTGGCCGGCTTCTACGATCCGGACCGCAAGTACCTGGCGCTGGTCGATCTGCCGCCGTCCAAAGGAAACCAAGGGGAGAAGGGTACGGACGAGGCCGACCGCGACATGACCCTGGTCCACGAGCTGACCCACGCCCTCCAGGACCAGAGCTTCGACCTCGACCGCTTCGAGAACCCCGATCCCCTCTCCGACGCGGGGACCGCCGGCGAGGCGCTGGTCGAGGGGGACGCCACCCTGACCATGCTCGACTACGAATCGCGGACCGACCTCGAGACGACCCCCGGCATGGCCGGGGTGCTGAGCGGCATGATGCGCGATCCCCGGAAGACGATCGCGGCGTCTCCCGACCTTCCCGGCACCCGCGAGATGCTCGCCGCGCCGGCCTGGTTCCGCGACACCCTCCTGTTCAGCTACCTCCAGGGGGCGGCCTTCTGCCTGGAGGTGCGGCGGCAGGGGGGGCAGAAGCTCCTCGACTACGCCTTCACCACCGATCCGCCGCGCTCGACCGAGCAGATCCTGCACCCCGAGAAGTGGTACGGCCGGCGCGACGACCCGATCGTCCTCCACCTCCCCGACCTCGCGGCGGAGCTGCCGGGGTACGCCCGGGCGGCCGAGGGGGAGCTGGGGGAGCTGGGGATCCGCATCTATCTGCGCGAGGGGCTCGGGAATGTCGACCGCGCCGCCGCGGCGGCGGACGGCTGGGGGGGCGACCGCTTCGCGGTCTATGAGAAGGATGCCGGGAAGAAGGACGCCGGCCGGGTGATCTTCTGGGCCAGCGTCTGGGACACCGACGCCGACGCCGGGGAATTCCGCGCCGCGCTCGCCGGGCTGCCCGGCTGGCGGGCCGAGGCCGCCGGTCCGCGGCGGGTGGTGGCCGCCCACCTGAGCCAGGGGACCCTCCCTCCCGAACGCTGGGCGGCCCTGCGCGCCAAACTGGCGGCGGCCCCCGCCGATCCGCCGGCCAACCGGCCGATCGACTTCAAGGCGATCGGGGCTAGTCCTCGTCCTGCGGCACCGTCTCCCGCGGATGCACCACCACCCGCAGCGTCGCCACCCGGTTGAGCTGCACCTCGAGGACCTCGACGGTCGCCGGCCCCAGCTCCACCTGGTCGCCGACGGCGGGGTTCCGCCCCAGCTCGGAGAAGACGACGCCGCCGATGGTGTCGTCGTCGCGCTCGGAGATCTCGATCCCCAGCGCCTCCTCGAGGTCCTCGACCAGCATCCCCCCCGAGACCACCCAGACCCCCTCCCCCTTCTCGACCAGCTCGGGGCGCTCGACGTCGAACTCGTCCTGGATCGAGCCGACGATCTCCTCGATGACGTCCTCGAGGGTGACGATGCCGGAGACGCCGCCGTATTCGTCGATCACCGCCGCCAGGTGGAAGCGCTCGGTGCGCATCCGCTTGAGCAGGCGGTCGAGCTCGAGCGTCTCGGGGACGAAGGCGATCTCGCGCGCCACCTCGGTGAGCGCGGTCAACGGGCGCTCGCGGTGGAAGATGTCCTTGATGTGGAGGAGGCCGATGACGTGGTCGAGGTCCCCCTCGCAGAGCGGGAAGCGGGTGTGGCCGCTGCGGCGGGCGGTGCGCAGGTTCTCCGCCAGCGGGCGCTCGGTCGACAGGTAGACCACGTCCTGGCGGGGGAGCATGATCTGCCGCGCCATGCGGTGCGACAGCTCGAAGATGTTGTCGAGCAACTCGCGCTTGTGCAGCGAGATCTGGCTGTCCTTCGACGAGGAGAGGAGGAGGCGCAGCTCCTCCTCGTCGTGCGCCAGCTCCCCCTCGGCGGCCGGCGGGATGCCGATCAGCTTGAGCAGCCGGTTGGCGGTGTGGTTGAGCAGCCAGATCGCCGGGTAGGTGAGTTTGAAGAAGAAGAAGAGGGGGAAGGAGATCAGCAGCGCCGTCCCCTCGGTCTTGCGGATGGCGATCGACTTCGGGGCCAGCTCGCCGAGCACGATGTGCAGGATGGTGATGACCAGGAAGGAGGCGCCCAGGCTCACCGAGTGGATGAGGTCGGGATTGTCGGTGAGGGGGGCGATCAGCGGCCGAACCAGCCAGGAGAACGCCGGCTCGCCGACCCAGCCGAGCGCCAGGCTCGCCAGGGTGATGCCGAGCTGGGTGGCGGAGAGGTAGGCGTCGAGGTGGCGGGTCATGTGCCGCGCGAGGCGGGCACGGCGGACCCCGTCGGCGACGTACGGCTCGAGCTGGGTCGGCCGGATGCGGACCAGGGCGAACTCGGCGGCCACGAAGAAGCCGTTCAGGACCACCAGGACGAGCCCGAGGATCATCCCCCAGCCGGGATGGGCTCCGAAGCCCGTCGGCACCGGGGAGACCGGCGCGGCCGCGGGAAGGGCGGCGGCCATCAGGAAGAAGCTCATCCGAGACCCTCCTTACGGGCGCGAAGAGCGCGCGGGCGCAACTCACCCACCGGACCAGGGGATCGCGGGCTCGGGGGGCCGGGAGGAGCGAGGGCGATGGGTCGTTTCGGAGGGTCGTCGTTCAAGCCCGGTGATTTTAGCACAGCCGATTTTATGAGCCGCCGGCGCTCAGATCGATTCGAATCCAGACATAATCGGGCATGGCGGCTCATGATCCTCACCGGCGGAATCGCCGGAGCCTGGCGGACCTCGGGGCCTTCGCCCGCGCCTGGGGGCTCCTGCTCGCCGTCGATCTCGCGCTGCGCGCCGTCTCCTTCGCCCGGCTGGAGCGCCGGCTCGCCCCCGCGCCGGCCGGTGGGACTCCGGACGAGGAGACGATCGGCCGGCTGGTCTGGTCGGTGGCGGCGGCGGCCCGGCATCACCTCTACCCGATGCGTTGCGTCCCCCGCGCCCTCACCCTGCGCTGGCTGCTCGGGCGGCACGGCCTCCCGACCGTTCTGAAGATCGGCGTCCTCCGCCGGGACGGCGCCCTCACCGCCCACGCCTGGGTCGAGCGAGACGGGCGGGCGATCGGCGAGCCCGCCGGCATCGAGGACCGCTTCGCCCCCCTCGGCGCCGCCTGACCGGCTTCCAGATGTTCAAACATAGGGGCGGGGCTCGTCCCCGCCCGGATGGGGGCGGGACGGAGGACGCGAACCTACGGATCCCGGGCGCCTTTTTCCTCCCCCGTACTCGGGGGAGGCCAGGAGGGGGTGTTTCGGAGTCAGGAATGCCGCCTTGGTTGGCGGGTTGAGGCCCCCTCCTGACCTCCCCCGAGTACGGGGGAGGAACAAATCTCTCCCTACGAGATCAGTTGCCATCGCCCCGCAGGGCCCCCACCCAGGCGGGGACAAGCCCCGCCCCTACGTCCGGCCTCTGGTGCTCTGGTGACCCCATCTGGGCTCGCGGGAACTTCAAAGCCCTTGACAGGCATTTTCTGTCTCACTATGCTGTTAGCAGTCAATGCGGGCGAGTGCTAACAGCCGGCCGCAATGAACCCAATCTCCGCGTCAACTCAAAGTCTCCAAGGAGGTAAGCACTGTGAATATTCGTCCTCTGCACGATCGTGTCCTGGTGAAGCGCATTGAGCAGGAAGAGCAGGTCCGGGGGGGCATCATCATTCCGGACAGCGCGAAAGAGAAGCCGCAGGAGGCCGAGGTGGTCGCGGTCGGCCCGGGCAAGCTCAACGACGAGGGGAAGCGCGCGCCGATGGATGTCAAGGAGGGCGACCGCGTCCTCATGGGCAAGTACTCCGGCAGCGAGATCAAGCTCGACGGCAATGACTACGTGATCCTCCGCGAGGAAGAGATCCTGGCCATCGTCGGTTCGAACGGCAGCAAGTGATCCCCGCGCTCCAGGCGACTCCCAGCGACTTTCGAGACTTTCAAGATATAGACCCCATCAGGAGGCATAGAACCAATGGCTAAGCAGATCACTTACTCCGGGGACGCGCGCGCCGCGATCCTCCGGGGCGTCAACAAGCTCGCCGACGCGGTCAAGGTGACCCTCGGCCCCAAGGGCCGCAACGTCGTCATCGAGAAGAAGTTCGGCTCCCCCTCGATCACCAAGGACGGCGTCACCGTCGCCAAGGAGATCGAGCTCGCCGATCCGCTCGAGAACATGGGCGCCCAGATGGTGCGCGAGGTCGCTTCGAAGACCTCCGACGTGGCCGGCGACGGCACCACCACCGCCACCGTCCTCGCCCAGGCGATCTATCGCGAGGGCTCCAAGAACGTCACCGCCGGCGCCAACCCGATGGAGATCAAGCGCGGCATCGAGATGGCCGTCAAGGCCGCCGTCGAGTCGATCGACAAGATGTCGCGTCCGGTCGAGGGTAAGGACATCGCCCACATCGGCACCATCTCCGCCAACAACGACCTCGAGATCGGCGGCATCATCGCCGAGGCGATGGAGAAGGTCGGCAAGGACGGCGTGATCACCGTCGAGGAGGCCCGCGGCCTCGAGACCACCCTCGAGGTGGTCGAGGGGATGCAGTTCGACCGCGGCTACCTCTCCCCCTACTTCGTGACCGACGCCGAGCGCATGGAGACGGTGCTCGAGAACGTCAAGATCCTCCTCAACGAGAAGAAGGTCAGCTCGATGAAGGACCTCCTCCCGATTCTCGAGCAGGTCGCCAAGCAGGGGCGGCCGCTGCTGATCATCGCCGAGGACGTCGAGGGCGAGGCGCTGGCCACCCTGGTGGTCAACAAGCTGCGCGGCACGCTGCACATCGCCGCCGTCAAGGCGCCTGGCTTCGGTGACCGCAGGAAGGCCATGCTCGACGACATCGCCGTCCTCACCGGCGGCAAGGTGATCACCGACGACCTCGGCATCAAGCTCGAGAACGTCAAGTGGGAGGACCTCGGCGACGCCAAGAAGGTCGTGCTGACCAAGGACGAGACCACCATCGTCACCGATTCGGACGACTCCAAGCGCCACGAGGCGATCGCCGGACGGGTCAAGCAGATCCGCAACCAGATCGAGGAGACCACCTCCGACTACGACCGCGAGAAGCTCCAGGAGCGTCTGGCCAAGCTGGTCGGCGGTGTCGCGGTGATCAAGGTCGGCGCCGCCACCGAGACCGAGATGAAGGAGAAGAAGGCCCGCGTCGAGGACGCCATGCACGCCACCAAGGCGGCCGTCGAGGAGGGGATCGTCCCCGGCGGCGGCCTGGCCCTGATCCGCGCGATCAAGGCCGTCGAGGGTCTGACGGCCGAAGGCGACGTCCGCGTCGGCATCAACATCGTCCGCCGCGCGCTCGAGGAGCCGGCCCGCCAGATCGCCGCCAACGCCGGCGAGGAGGGCTCGGTGATCGTCAAGCAGCTGCTCTCCGAGAGCGGCAACAGCGGCTTCAACGCGGCCACCGGCAAGTTCGAGGACCTGGTCGCGGCCGGCGTCATCGACCCGGCCAAGGTCACCAAGACGGCGCTGCTCAACGCGTCGTCGATCGCCGGCCTGATGCTCACCACCGAGGCGATGGTCTCCGAGATCAAGGAGAAGGACGAGAAGGGTGGCGGCATGCCGGGCGGCGGTGGCATGGGCGGCATGGGCGGCGGCATGTACTAGAGCCGGATTCCCGGCGGCACCGCGCCGCCGGTTGGTATAGATGGGTACCCATCGGGTACGAGCAGTTCCGAGGCCGGTCCGCGCGAGCGGGCCGGCCTTTTGTTCATCTGCGGGCTTCTCTGCGGGCAAGGCGGCGGCGCGCCTCGGTCCAGGCGAGGTCCCAGGGGCGGCAGCGGCGCGCGGGGATCGTGCCGACGCGGACCGGCGCCTCGCCCGTCCGGTCGCGCGACTCTTCTAGATGACGGGGGAGGAGCGCGCGCAGGGGGCTGACGAAGTGGAGGGCCACCGCCTCCTCGTCCGGTCTCGCGACGGGATCCGGGAAACGGAGGAGGCGCGGGTCCCAGAGGCGGCAGCCGGCGCGGCCCGCGAGCAGGGCCCAGGCGGTCTGCTCGCGCCACACCGGCGCGAAGCCGTACTCGGGGCGCGCCAGGTACCCCTCGAGGAGGTCGGGGTCGAAGAGGCGGGCGCGGACGCGGAGCACTCCCGAGTTGACCCGGCACGGCAGCGCCAGCCGCGGCGCGGCCAGCAGGTGCCAGGAGCGGAGCGAGTAGGCGTTCTGGCGGTCGCTCATGAAGACGGCGCCGGTCTCCGGCCCGGGGTCCGCGAAGAGGGCGGAGAACGGGCGCAGGAAGAGGATGTCCGAGTCGCAGTAGGCGAGGTCGGCGTCTCCGGAGTCTCCCGAGACGAGGGGAATGTCGATCAGCTTGAGCGCCAGGGGGTTGCCGCGGCGGAAGGCGGCGAGGGCGGGACGCCCCGCGAGCGTCGCGGCGACCCGGTCGTCCGCCTCGGCCCGGGAGACGAAGGCGGGCCCGTTAAGCCCTGCCGCCAGCCGCTCGCGGTCCACCGGGAGCAGGGAGCCGTCCTCGTGGATGCGCAGCCGGAGCGGCTCGGCGGAGTAGCGCAGCAGGCTCCCCAGGCACGCCAGCGCCATCTCGACGTGGGCGTGCCCGAGCAGCGTCGCGACCTCGACCGTTTTGTGCATTCTCCTCTTCCGTTTAGACTTGGGCTCCGCCTCCCGCACAAAGTAGAGCACGGTTTGGACATCACTCCGCCCAGTAATCCACCCAGTAATCCCCCCAGTCAGCCTGCCCGCCGCAAGCTGGTCTACCTCTGCGACTGGCTGCCGCCGGACTTCGGCGCCGTCGGGCAGTACGCCCTGCTCGCGGCGCGCGGGCGCGCCGCCGGCGGCGAGGACGTGGTGCTGGCCGGCCTCTCCTCGACCGCCGATTCGCTCGTCGAGGAGCCGGCGGGGGCAGGAGCGGGAGACGGGCGCCTGCGGATCGTCCGCCTGCGGACCTCCCTCTACGACCGGGCGGACTTCCGCAGCCGGGCGTTGTGGACGGCGCGGACCGACCTCCGGCTGGTCTGGCGGCTGCGGCGCGAGCTGCGCGCGGCCGACGAGATCCTGTTCACCGGCAGCCCGCCGTTCCTCATCCACCTCCTGGTGCCGCTCCGGCGGCTGCTCGGCTTTGGCCTGGGCAAGCGCGCGGGCAAGCGCCTCACCTACCGCATCACCGACTTCCACCCCGAGTGCCTGATGGCCGGGATGGAGCGGGTGCCGGCGCCGCTGCGCCTCTTCCATCGCTGGACGGTCGCGCTGCGCCGGCGGGTCGACGGCTTCGAGGTGCTCGGCGAGGACCAGCGGCGCCGCCTGCTCGAGATCGGCATCCCGCCGGAGCGGATCGAGCTGCGGCGCGACGACTCGCCGGTCGCGATCTCGCCCGGCACCGAGCCGCTCGCGCGGCCGGAGGCGCTCGCCGGCCGCAGGATCCTCCTCTACTCCGGCAACTTCGGCGTCGCCCACGACCACGAGACGTTCGTCGAGGGGTACCGCCGCCACCATCGCGAGGGGTCCGGGCGGGTGGGGCTCTGGCTCAACGCCACCGGGGCCAAGGCGGACCGGGTCGAGGAGGTCCTGCGCCGCGAGGGGCTCCCCGTCCACCGCAGCCTCCCGGTGCCGCTCGCGCTGCTGCCGCGCCTGCTGGTCACCCCGGACGCCCATCTGATCACCCTGCGCGACCCCTTCGTGGGCTACGTCCTCCCCTCCAAGGTCTACGGCTGCATCCGGTCGGGGAAGCGCGTGCTGTTCGTGGGGAGCGCCGGCTCGGACGTCCATCTCCTCGGCGCCCGCAGCCTGCCGACGGGGAGCTACCGGCGGGTGGACGTGGGCGATCCGGCCGGCGTCGCCCGGGCGCTGGAGGAGATCGCGGGATGAGCGCCGGACGGCTCGCGGCCGCTTTCCTTCCCGCGCGTGCGGTCGACGCCCTGCGCGCCCTCTGGCACCGCGCCCAGGCGCTCGACCCCCGCCTCCTGCGCCGCCGCCGCCGATTCCGCCGCCTCAACCGGGGGGCCGCCGCCGGCGAGATGACCCTCCGCCCGGGGCTGCGGCTGGCCGTCGACCGCGAAGCCCGCGAGTCGTTCGAGTGGTTCTCCCACCGCTCGCTCGAGATGGCCGAGGAGCTCGACGCCTTCCTCGCCGGCTCCCGCGACCGCCGGCGCTTCCTCGACGTCGGCGCCTGCCACGGGCTCTTCTCCCTCGCCTTCACCGCGGGGCGGGCGGAGGCCGAGGCGGTGGCCGTGGAGCCGTCGCCCCTCGCCTGGGAGGTCCTCGCGAGAAACCTCCGCCTGAACGGCGGCGCGCGCATCACGCCGGTCCAGGCGGCCGTGGGCGCCGCCCCCGGCGTCCTCGCCATGCGCTATTCCTGGCACCACCTCGAGGCCTCCCCCGGCGCCGCGGGGGATCCCGCGGCCGTCGAGGTCCCCCTGCGCACCCTCGACCTGCTCTGCGACGAGCTCGGCTTCCACCCCGACCTGGTGAAGATCGACGTCGAGGGGTACGAGCTCGCGGTGCTGCGCGGGGCCCGCCGGCTCCTCGCCGCGTGCCGGCCGGTGCTCTTCCTCGAGATCCATCCGCAGCGGATCGCCGAACTCGGCGGCTCGCTGGCCGAGATCGCCACCCTCTTCGCCGGGCTCGGCTACGGCATCTTCGATCTGCGCGGCAAGCCCCTCCCGCCGGCCCGCTTCGCCGTGCGGCGCGCCGTCTCCCGTTTGATCTGCCGGCCGGCTATGGAAAAGTCCGGTTCTGCTGTAAAATAGATATATAAAAGCGATCAAACATTAACTTCAAAGCTCTTTAAAGCGTCGATCGCTCGGGAAGTCGCTGCATGGATGGAATCCTTTCGTACGCCCTCGGCGCCGCCTTCGTCGCCGCCCTCGCCACCAATCTGATGGTGCCGCCGGTCGCCCGCCTGGCGATCATGCTGCGCGCCCTCGATCACCCCGGAGACCGCAAGCACCAGACGGGCGCCGTGCCGCGGCTGGGCGGCGCCGCCATCGCCATCGGCCTCGCGCTCGGCGGCGGCGTCGCGGCGGTCTCGCTGTGGGGGAGGCTGGGGACGGCGATCGGCCGCAACGAGCTCCTGGCCCTGGGGTTCGGCACGCTGCTGGTCTTCCTGGTCGGCGCCGTCGACGACTTGGTGGGGGTGTCGGCGGGGAAGAAGCTCGTCCTCCAACTGGTGGCGGCGTGGCCGCTGGTGCACGCCGGCTGGGCGTTCGAGGTGCTGCGGCTGCCGATCGTCGGCGAGATCCACCTCGGCCTGTTCGGGGGGTTCGTCTCGCTGCTCTGGATCGTGGGGGTCACCAACGCGATCAACCTGCTCGACGGGCTCGACGGGCTGGCGAGCGGCGTCGTCACCATCATCGCGGTCAGCTTCCTCGGCTATGCGGTGCTCCAGGGGAACCCCGGCACCGTCATCCTGATGGCCGCCATCGCCGGCTCGTGCGTCGGGTTCCTGCGCCACAACTGGGAGCCGGCGCGCGTCTTCATGGGGGACTCGGGCTCCCTGACGCTCGGCTTCCTGCTCGCCGCCACCTCCGTCCACTCCTCCCTCAAGGCGCCGGCGGCGGTGGCGATTCTGGTCCCCATCCTGGCGCTCGGCGTGCCGGTGATGGACACCCTGCTGGTGATGGGGGTGCGCTTCCTCGACCGCCCCAAGGGGGCCCTGGTGGGGCGCTTCCTGCGCATGTTCCACGCCGACCGCAAGCACCTCCACCACCTCCTCGCCCACTTCGGCGGCGCCCGCTCGCGGATCGTGGCCCTGATCTACGCCGTCGTCCTCTCCTTCTGCGCCCTGGCGCTGGTGGTCGCGGAGACCGGCGAGACCACCCTCGGCGTGGTGCTGGTGCTCCTCGAGTTCGCGGTCATCCTCGGCATGCGCCAGATGGGGATGGCGATGGAGGCCCGCCGCCTGGCCCGCCTGCAGCGGGAGGAGGTCAAGGCCGAGGTGCTGGGGCACAACCTGGCGGCCGAGGGGCGGGTCGCCGGCGTGCGGCGGATCAAACGCTAGCTGCTAGCCGCTGACGCCGCTCTCCCAGATCGACCGCGTCTTTTCGCGCATCACCTCCCGCTCCCCGCGCCACCGCTCGGCCTGCGCCTCGCTGCGGGCGCCGGCGGCGAGCCGGCTCAACCCCTCGATCGCCTGGTCGCAGTAGCGGCGGGCGGCGTCCACCCCTCCCACCGCCTTGGCGCGCTCGAGCGCGTCGGCGAGAAAAGGGAGCGATTTCTCCCACTGCCCCGCGGCGTTCCAGTGATAGGCCAGGACCTCGCAGTCCTGCCGGCCCCGCAGCTTCTCGAGCGCCTCCGCCACCTGGGCGTGCATGGCCTGCCGGCGCAGCGGGTTCAGGTCGCGGTAGATCGCGCTCCGGATCTGGGTATGGGAGAACTCGAAGCTCCCCCGGCGAGCGCCCCGGGCCCACGACGACAGCAGCTCCGCCTCGTTCCGGCTGGCGGTCCAGAAGTAGGCGAACTGCCGGATCAGCCAGCGCTTGAGGAGGATCTCGAGGCCGATCTCCACCACCAGGGCGTGCTCGTCGGCGGCCTCCTGCAGGAGATGGACGTCGAAGCTCTGGCCGATCATCGCCGCCAGGGTCGCGAGGCGCCGGGTCGAGTTGGGGAGACGGCGGATGCGCAGCCGGATCAGCTCGTCGAGGTCCGCCGGCACCGCGAGCTCGCCGAGCGAGCCCACCAGGTCCCAGACCCCCATCCCGCGAGGGGTCAGGCGCCCCTCGTCCCAGAGGTAGTTGACCAGCTCCGAGACGGCAAGCGGCAGGCCGGAGCTCTTCTCCTCGAGGAAGGCGGCGAGCTCGGCGGCCCGCGGCTCGCCGAGCAGCGATTCGGCGATCTCGAGGAGCGCCGTGGTCTCCAGCCGGTCCGGCTCCAGGCGCGCCGCCCGCCCCTCCTTCTCGCCGCGGCGGACGATCTGGTTGAGCGGATGCTCCCAGTCGAGCTCCTCGGTGCGGCCGGCGGCCAGGAACCAGATCGGCCCCTCGAGCCTGGCGAGGAGGAACCCCAGCAGGTCGAGCGTGTCGGGGTCCGCCAGGTGGAGGTCGTCGAGGAACAGGATCAGCGGGCTGCCGCCGTGGCACAGCCCTTCGAGGAAGCGCCCGGCGGAGGCGAACAGCCGCCGGCGGTCCTCGGGCCCGGCAAGCGGCGCCGGCGCCGCGAGGTCCGGCCGCAGCTCGGCGAGCTCCGGCACCAGCCGCAGCAGGTCCTCCAGCACCTCCGGCGGCACGGTCGAGAGGAGCTGTCCGGCGACCTCTTCCTCCTCGAGCAGGGCCCCCCGCAGCACCTCGACGAACGGCCGGTAGGGGAGCATCGGGGCCAGCTCGTAGCACTGCCCCTTGAGCACCCGGTAGCTCCGCTTCGAGGTCGTGGCGTCGAGGAACGACTTGATCAGCCGGGTCTTGCCGATCCCCCGTTCGCCGGTGACCAGGGTGAGGTGGACCGTGCCGGCGAGGGCGCGCGTCCACCCCTCGCGCAGGGCGTTGAAGGCGCCACCGCGGCCGGCCAGGGGGATGAGCGGCCCGATCGGCTCCTCCTGCCCCTCCACGCTCTCTTCGTGCACCGCCTCGGAGAGGATCGACTCGTAGAGCGCCCGCGTCTCGGCGAGCGGCTCGACTCCCAGCTCGTCGCGCAGGACGTTGATCAGCTCCTCGTACTGGGCGAGCGCGCGGTTGCGTTGGCCGGCGAGCGAGCAGAGGCGCATCAGCTCCCGGTGCGCCTCCTCCGAGAGCGGCTCGAGGGCCACCAGGCGGCGGGCGTAGTGGACCCCGAACCGGTACTCGCCGCGCCGCCGGTAGTTGTCGATCAGGCGGTGCAGCACCTCGACCGCCGAGTCGCGCAGGCGGACCTGCTCGGCGAGCAGCCAGTCCTCGAAGCCCGGGCTGTCGCGGACGAAGAAGCCGGCCAGGAACTCCCCCCGGTAGAGCTGGACGGCCGCCGACAGGTGCTGCGGATCGACCGCCCGCTCGCTGCCCAGGCGCAGGGCGTCCTCGAAGGCCTCGACGTCGACCCAGCAGTCCGCCTCCGGGTGGAGGCCGATCTCGAGATGGCTGCTGCGCAGCAGCGGCTCGCCGGCGGGAAGCTTGACGCGCAGGTTGTACATCGCCTGACGCAGGGCATGGCGGGCGCCGTCACCCTCCCGTTCGGGCCACAGCAGGCCGGCGAGATGGTCGCGGCTGAACGACCGCCGCCGGTGACAGACCAGGTAGGTCAGCAGGGCCCTCACCTTCTGCGACTCGAACCCGCCGACCTGACGGTCTCCCGCCCAGACTTCGAACCCTCCCAGGAGGCGCACTCGGATCTGGCTCACGATGAAACTCCCTCGCGCAACGTCCTCGACCGGACTCCGAATACCGGATTGACACGCAGTGCCTGAAGCTAGGGCCGCGCCCATTGTATCCCATCGACCGCCGGGCTCCTGACGCTCTCCTGACGCTCGCCCTGCAGACTGGCCCGGACTGTAGTCATCCCCAGAACCTTCACGAGCCCGAGAGGTGGACGCCCCGTGAGCGAAGGAAGAGCGAAAACAGGAAGTCTGACGATGTCCTGGCTGGTCCGCTGCTGGGAGGAGCCCCGCGAGCAACCTCCTGACGAACCGGTTCTCCGCTGCATGGTGCGCGACCTGAAGACGGGTGAGGAACGCTACCTGGCCGATCCCCGCGAGCTGGGCGAGCTGGTGAGCCGGCCGGTGCGCGACGCGGTGGAAGCGGGAAGGGCTGACGAGTCACCCCAAGAGTCACCCCAGAAGAATCCCCGGTCCGGCGGCTGACGAGTTCCTGACGCCGGGCTGTGAAACTGCCTTTGCTTTTACGATTCATGGTTTGAGATCCCCTACCTCCCCGTGAGTTAGGGCTGGAGAGATGAGAGGAGGCTCTTTTATGCTGTCTTTGCGATGGAAGTTTGGTGCGCTGATCGCCTTCCTGTTCCTGGCGGCGGTAGCCGTGCAGGCTCAGGTCACCTACAACTGCCTGCCGACCTGCGACGTCACGGACGCGCGGTTCCTGGTGATCGCCAACGGCGCCGCCCTGGTCACCCTGAGCCAGCCGACCCTCGATCTCGAGATCGCGGTTCCCAAAGGGACGACGACCTTTACGGTCGGCTTCTTCGACGGTGACGCCAAGGGGCTCGACGGCACCGGGGTCGCGCACTGGGACACCGGCAACGCGGGAGTTTACACCTACACGCTGTATGAAGATCCGAACCGGGACCACGCGGCGGCGACGGTCGCTCCGCTCTCCGGCCTGCCGGTGCAGCTGTCGACCGCGATGCCGGACAATGCCTGGGTCGATTACACGGTCAACACCACCCCCACGGCGAAGGCGCCGAGCGGCAACTTCTTTTATCTGCTGCGCATTCAACTCACGACTCCGGCCGTCACGATCGCCAATGCGTTCAAGGTGCGCACGGGCGGCGCCAGCGTCGGGGGCTCCTCCCTCTTCCCTTCTCCCGAACCGTTCTCCTACATCGCCAATATCGCAGCGGTACCGGACGCCATGATCGTCTACCCTGCCTACCCCTCCCTAACACCGACGAACTACGACGGATATTTCAATTTCTATTTCGAGCAGCCGGTCAGCCAACGCGACATCACGGTCTGGGACGGTGACTTCGACCACGGCAAGTTCGACGGCACGGAAAGCGACACCGACGATCCGGATACGCCGAACGCACCCTTCCGTCCCGTGTGGGCGACGACGGACACAGTTCCCGAGGGAGTCGCGACCGGCCTATCCGGCAGCACGGGAAATCCGCCGGACGACCGCAATCCCGCAGGTCTGGGGATCTATCTCCTGAAGCCGCCATCGATCCGCTACGACCTGATCTTCCCGGACGGACGGAGTTTCGCCAACGACAACCCCTCGGGGAACCAGGAGTGGGAGCAGTTCAAGATCTCGACCGATCCTTTCGATCGCAGTCAGATGGACTACCACACCAATGACCTGATCCCCCCGGGCACATTCCTGCTGCGGATCCAGGGCGTCGACATGCAGAACGTCAACGCCCTGCTGCTGCCGGGGCGCACGCTCTGCGTGAACCAGGCCGGCACCCCCTGCACTCCTCTGCATCCCTACCTCCTCGGCGACACGGTCTTCGTCGACGAGAACAACAACGGCGTCCAGGACCCGGGCGAGCCGGGCATCGGCGGCGTCGAGATGCAGCTCTTCGACGGCAACAACGTCCTCATCGCGACGACCCACACGGACGCCGACGGCCACTACAGCTTCGAGGTCGAGGCGTTCCCGTACACGGTCAAGATCGCGCCCAGCAACTTCAACGGTGAGAGCGGCGGCACCCTTTCGGGCTACACGCCGACGACTCCCGAGGAGTGCCCGGCGACGATCACCAACGACAACGTGCTGACCTGCGACTTCGGCTTCAAGAAGCCCGGTGCGGTCGGCAACCGCGTCTGGAACGACTACAACGGCAACGGCGTTCAGGACCCGGGCGAGCCGGGGATCAACGGCGTCGTCGTGCAGCTGCTCGACACCAACGGCAACGTCCTCGCGCAGGACACGACCAACGGTGACGGCAACTACATGATCACCAACATCCCCGCCGGCAACTACACCGTGCGGGTGGATGACACGTACCTGCCGGGCGGCCTGACGCCGACCTTCGACGAGGACGGGGTCGCGACGCCCAACCAGGCCGCGCTCACCATCGTCGGCGGCGAGATCCGCACCGACTACGACTTCGGCTACCAGGGGAACGTCTCGCTGGGCGACCGGGTCTGGAACGACCTCAACAGCGACGGCGTCCAGGACCCCGGTGAGCCCGGCTTCGTCGGCGTCACGGTCAACCTGTACGACGACTCGGGGAACCCGCTGGCGAGCACGGTGACCGGCGCGGATGGCATCTACTCCTTCGACCACCTGGCCGAGGGGACGTACACCATCCAGGTCGACACCACGACGCTCCCCGCGGGCTCGGTCGAGACCTACGACCTCGACGGCATCGACACTCCCGACGCGGCCACCGTCCCCGCTCCCGCCGGCACCGTGGAGACCGACATCGATTTCGGTTATCACGCTCCGGTGACGGCGACGGCGTCGATCGGCGACCGCGTCTGGAACGATGCCAACGGCAACGGCATCCAGGATGCGGGCGAGGCCGGCATCAACGGCGTCACGGTGCAGCTGTTCGACTCGACCAACAGCTTGGTGGGTACGGCCACCACGAGCGGCGACGGCAACTACACCTTCAACAGCCTCGCGGCCGACACCTACACCGTCCGGATCGTCCCCGCGACGCTGCCGGCCGGGGTGACCAGCCCGACCTACGACTTCGACGGCGTCGGCACCCCCAACGTCGCCACGGTCCCCCTGGCCAGCGGCCAGACGCGGACCGACGTCGATTTCGGCTACCGCGGCTCTGGCTCGGTCGGTGACCGGGTCTGGCTCGACAGCAACGGCAACGGCGTCCAGGATGCCGGCGAGGCCGGGATCAACGGCGTGACGGTCGAGCTGCTCGACGGCTCGAACAACGTGGTCGGCACGACCACCACGGCGGGTGACGGCAACTACACGTTCAACAACCTGGCGCCGGGCACCTACACGGTGCGCGTCTCGTCGCTGCCGGCCGGGGTCACCGAGACCTACGACCTCGACGGCATCGCCTCGGCCAACCAGGCGACCCTCACCCTCGCCGCCGGCGCCAACCGCACCGACGTCGACTTCGGCTACAAGTACACGGGCTCGGTCGGCGACCGGGTCTGGCTCGACAGCAACGGCAACGGCGTCCAGGATGCCGGCGAGGCCGGAATCAACGGCGTCACGGTCGACCTGCTCGACGGCTCGAACAACGTCGTGGGTACGACCACCACGGCGGGGGACGGCAACTACACGTTCAACAACCTGGCGGGCGGCACCTACACGGTGCGCGTCTCGTCGCTGCCGGCCGGGGTTACCGAGACCTACGACCTCGACGGCGTGGCCTCGGCCAACCAGGCGACCTTCACCCTCGCCGCCGGCGCCAACCGCACCGACGTCGACTTCGGCTACCGCTACACGGGCTCGGTCGGCGACCGGGTCTGGCTCGACAGCAACGGCAACGGCATCCAGGATGCCGGCGAGGCCGGGATAAACGGCGTCACGGTGCAACTGCTCGACGGCTCGAACAACGTCGTTGGCACCACGGTTACGGCGGGTGACGGCAACTACACGTTCAACAACCTGGCGCCGGGCACCTACACGGTGCGCGTCTCGTCGCTGCCGGCGGGGGTCACCGAGACCTACGACCTCGACGGCGTGGCCACGGCCAACCAGGCGACCTTCACCCTCGCCGCCGGTGCGCAACCGCACCGACGTCGACTTCGGCTACCGCTACACGGGCTCGGTCGGCGACCGCGTCTGGCTCGACAGCAACGGCAACGGCGTCCAGGATGCCGGCGAGGCCGGGATCAACGGCGTGACGGTGCAGCTGCTCGACAGCTCGAACAACGTCGTCGGCACGACCACCACGGCGGGCGACGGCAACTACACGTTCAACAACCTGGCGGGCGGCACCTACACGGTGCGCGTCTCGTCGCTGCCGGCCGGGGTCACCGAGACCTACGACCTCGACGGCGTGGCCTCGGCCAACCAGGCGACCTTCACCCTCGCCGCCGGTGCCAACCGCACCGACGTCGACTTCGGCTACCGCACGGCGGGCGACGGCAACTACACGTTCAACAACCTGGCGCCGGGCACCTACACGGTGCGCGTCTCGTCGCTGCCGGCGGGGGTCGCGAGACCTACGACCTCGACGGCGTGGCCTCGGCCAACCAGGCGACCTTCACCCTCGCCGCCGGTGCGAACCGCACCGACGTCGACTTCGGCTATCGCTACACGGGCTCGGTCGGCGACCGGGTCTGGCTCGACAGCAACGGCAACGGCGTCCAGGATGCCGGCGAGGCCGGAATCAACGGCGTGACGGTGCAACTGCTCGACGCTTCGAACAACGTCGTCGGCACGACCACCACGGCGGGTGACGGCAACTACACGTTCACCAACCTGGCGGGCGGCACCTACACGGTGCGCGTCTCGTCGCTGCCGGCCGGGGTCACCGAGACCTATGACCTCGACGGTGTCGCCTCGGCGAACCAGGCGACCTTCACCCTCGCCGCCGGTGCCAACCGCACCGACGTCGACTTCGGCTACCGCCTCAACGGCTCGATCGGTGACCGGGTGTGGTTCGACGGCAACGGCGACGGCGTCCAGGACGCCGGCGAGGCCGGGATCAACGGCGTCACCGTGCAGCTGCTCGACGCCGGCTCGAACGTCATCGCCACGGCCACCACGGCGGGCGACGGCAACTACACCTTCAACGGCCTGGCCGGCGGCTCCTACACCGTCCGGGTCGTCGCCTCGACCCTCCCCGCCGGAGTCGTCGAGACCTACGACCTCGACGGCGTCGCTTCGGCCAACCAGGCCACCGTCGACCTCGCCGCCGGCGCCAACCGCACCGACGTCGACTTCGGCTACCGCACGCCGCCGCCGTCCTTCACGGATTGCGCGACCGGCGCCGCTGGCGACCCGGCCTACAACCAATACCCCTCCGGCCATGCCTTCTACATGCCGGGCATCGGCACCGACTTCATCTTCACGCCGACCCCGGGCAGCTTCGTGGCCAACGCCGACGGCACGGCCGAGCTCACCGGCCTGCTGCGCAGCATCTCGAACCCGAACAACGCCTTCACAGTCGAGATCCAGCTCGGCGGCTACTCGGCGACTCCTCCGGACGGCAGCCCGAAGCTTGAGCTGCTGCCGAACGCCTACGTCCAGAACGGTGGGCCGATCGATCCGTCCACCTGGTACTACTACACGACCTTGACCGGCACCCTGACGGGCATGGGCAACTACGCCGGCGCCGTCATCGACATCACGCGCTTCATGCAGGCCTTCCAGGTCGGCGTGGGTGCCAACGGCAAGAACACCCATTTCGGCGCCTCGGGCTGGTTCAACGTCAACGTCATCTCCCAGCCGGCCTCCGGGACCCTGACGCCCACCGACCGGGGTGACATCGACATCGATCTCGGCGACTGCCCGCCGGCCACGGCTTCGGTCGGTGACCGGGTCTGGCTCGACGGCAACGGCAACGGCGTCCAGGACGCCGGTGAGACCGGCATCAACGGCGTCACCGTCAAGCTGCTCGACGCGTACGGCGTCCTGGTCGCGACCACCACGACCAGCGGTGACGGCAACTACACCTTCGACACCCTGATCGCCGGCAACTACACCGTCCAGGTCGACCCCGCGACGCTCCCCCCGGGGCTCGCGGAGACCTACGACCTCGACGGCGTCGCCTCGGCCAACAGCGCCTCGTTCAGCCTGGCGACCGGTGCCCACCGCACCGACGTCGACTTCGGCTACCGCGGCACCGGCTCGATCGGCGACCGCCTGTGGACCGACACCAACGGCAACGGCGTCCAGGACGCCGGCGAGACGGGGATCAACGGCGTCACCGTCCAGCTCCTCGACGGCGCCAACAACGTCGTCGCCACCGCGACCACCAGCGGTGACGGCAACTACACCTTCAGCAATCTCGACGGTGGCACCTACACGGTCCGCGTCGTCGCCGGCTCGCTCCCCGCGGGGGTCGCGCCGACCTACGACCTCGACGGCGTCGCCACCGCCAATACCGCCACCCTGACGCTCGCCGCCGGTGCCAACCGCACCGACGTCGACTTCGGGTACCGTGCCACAGGCTCGGTCGGCGACCGCGTCTGGCTCGACGCCAACGGCAACGGCATCCAGGACGCGGGTGAGGCCGGCATCAACGGCGCCACCGTCCAGCTCCTCGACGCCAGCGCCAACGTCGTGGCGACCACCACCACGGCGGGTGACGGCAACTACACGTTCAACAACCTGGCGGGCGGCACCTACACGGTGCGCGTCTCGTCGCTGCCGGCCGGGGTCGCGGAGACCTACGACCTCGACGGCATCGGCTCGGCCAACCAGGCGACCTTCACCCTCGCCGCCGGTGCCAACCGCACCGACGTCGACTTCGGCTACCGCTACACCGGCTCGGTCGGTGACCGCGTCTGGTTCGACGGCAACGGCAACGGCGTCCAGGATTCCGGCGAGGCCGGAATCAACGGCGTCACCGTGCAACTGCTCGACGGCTCGAACAACGTCGTGGCGACCACCACCACGGCGGGTGACGGCAACTACACGTTCAACAACCTGGCGGCCGGCACCTACACGGTGCGCGTCTCGTCACTGCCGGCCGGCGTCGCCGAGACCTACGACCTGGACGGCGTCGCTTCGGCCAACCAGGCCACCTTCACCCTCGCCGCCGGTGCCAGCCGCACCGACGTCGACTTCGGCTACCGGTTCAACGGCTCGGTCGGCGACCGCGTCTGGCTCGACAGCAACGGCAACGGCGTCCAGGATTCCGGCGAGGCCGGCATCAACGGCGTCACCGTCCAGCTGCTCGACAGCGGCTCGAACGTGATCGCCTCGACGGTCACGGCCGGCGACGGCAACTACCTCTTCGGCGGCCTGGCGGGCGGCTCCTACAGCGTCCGCGTGGTCACCGCCACGCTCCCCTCCGGACTGGCGGAGACCTACGACCTCGACGGCCTCGGTACGGCCAACGTGGCT
>CAVWOZ010000051.1:0-25849 GCA_963756595.1 uncultured Acidobacteriota bacterium | reverse complement strand
GGCGCACTGCCCTTGCCGGGGGCGCCGGCGGCCCCCGGCGCGCTCTTCCTTTCCTTGTCTTCCTTGCCTGCGTCACCGGCGGGCGGGGTGACCACCGCCAGGTACTTCCGGTTGGGGTCGTAGTACCCCGCCACCTGGCTGCTCAGCAGATCCGCGAGGTAGCTGTCGAGATCCATCGTCTCGGGGATCAGATCGAACGCCTTGAGGGCGGCCTCGAGCGCCGCGATGTCGAGGGGAGCGGAATCCCCCGCCGGCGCAGGCGACGGCTCGGTCAGCTTCTCCTTGAGCGCCGCCGGGGTCAGGGAGCCGGCGGTGACCGGCCGCTTCGCCTTCAGCCCCCGGTACTCTTCCGCCGAACGCAGCAGCTCCGCGAGGTGCTTCGACTCCGCGGCCGAGAGGGGAGTGACGCCGGGAGGAGGCGCCGGAGCCGTGGGCAGGGCGGCCGAGGGGGGCGGAGCGGGCTCCGCCCGTCCCGCGGCGCACGGAAGGAGAGCGAGAACCAAGGCTACGGAGCGGAACCATCGAACGGGCATAGGACCTCCTGCCACCAGCTGGACCACCTTTCGGACTCGAGGGCCGGAAGCGACATTATAGAAGTGAAACTGAGGCAAAATACGTTTCATGCCGACCTCCTGGAAACCGCTGCTCACCGGTCCCCTGGCCGAGACTGCCACCCAGTCCGTGCGCGAGATCGCCGCCGCCCTCCCCGCGCACGACCCCGAGGAAGGGTGGTCCGCCTCGCTGGCCGGCGGCCAGGCCGGGCAGTCGCTGTTCTACGCCTACCTCGCCCTCCACACCGGGGAGCCGGCGGCGGCCGACCGCGCCGCGGACCTCCTCGAGGCTGCGGCGGACACCCTCGCCAGCGTCCCGCTCCCCCCCTCTCTCTATGCCGGCTTTCCGGGGGTCGCCTGGGCGATGGAGCACCTGCGCGGGCGTCTGTTCGAGGAGGACGAGGAGGACGGTGAAGGGGAGGACCCGCTCCAGGACATCGACGACGCCCTGCTCGGCGCCGTCGGCCGCTCCCCTTGGAAGGGGGATTACGACCTGATCGGCGGGCTCGCCGGCCTCGGCGTCTACGCGCTCGAGCGCCTCCCGCACGGCTCCGCCGCGCTCCTCCTCGAGCAGGTGGTGGAGCGCCTGGCCGAGCTCGCCAGGCCCTTCGACGAGGGGGTCGCCTGGTTCACCCCCCCCGAGCACCTTCCCGAGTGGCAGCGCGAGATCCACCCCAACGGCTACCACAACCTGGGCTTGGCGCACGGGATGCCCGCCGTGGTCGCCGTGCTCGCCGGGGCCGCCGCCGCGGGGGTCGCCGCCGCTACGGCCCGGCCGCTCCTCGACCGCGCCGTCGCCTGGCTGCTCGCCCGGCGGCTCGAGCCGGGGGCCGGCTCCTGCTTCGCCACCAGCTACAACCCCGGGGAGACGCCGGTCCCCTCGCGGCTCGCCTGGTGCTACGGCGACGCGGGGGTCGCCGCGGCTCTCCTCGCCGCGGCGCGCGCCGTGGGCGAGCCCGAATGGGAGCGCCAGGCCCTCGAGGTCGCCCTGGCCGCCGCGGCGCGCGACGCCGCGAACGCGCACGTCAACGACGCCGGCCTCTGCCACGGCGCCGCCGGCCTCGGCCACCTGTTCAATCGCATGTACCAGACGACCGGCGACGAGCGGCTGGCCACCGCCGCCCGCTCCTGGTTCGAGAGGACCCTCGCGCTGCGGACCCCCGGGGAACCGGTCGCCGGCTATCGTGCCTTCGAGGTCGGGCCCGGCAGCGACCAGCCCAATTGGCGGGCCGACCCCGGCTTCCTCGAAGGCGCCACCGGCGTCGGTCTCGCCCTGCTGGGCGCCGTCTCCGCCGTCGAGCCGGCCTGGGACCGGACGCTGCTGATCTCGCTGCCGCCGGCCGGGTGAGGGCGCGGCCCTCCGCCAGGGAAGCCGGCATCGCGCCACGGCAGGCGGCAGCGGCGCACGGCAGCCGACAATCTCCCACGGCAGGCGACCGTGGAAAATTGTCGGCTGACATTTCTCTACGGCAGGCGACAATTCTCTACGGCAGCAGACAATCTTCCACGGCAGGCCACATTTCGCCAGGGCAACCGGCAACGCGCCATGGCAGCCGACAATCTTCTACGGCAGCCGACAATCTTCTACGGCAGGTGACAATCTTCTACGGCAGGTGACAATGCGCCACGGCAGCTTACCGAATCAAATTGTCAGCAGACATTTAGCCACGGCAGCCGGCAATCCTCTACGGCAGCCGACACTTCTCTACGGCAGCTTCACTTGTCCCATGGCAGGCGACATTCCGCCAGGGCAGCCGGCAACGCGCCAAAGTCGCCTGCCGAATCGCATTGTCGACCGCAATTTCGCCGTGTAGATCGATCGCGGCCCTCGTGAAGGCGTGGAGCAGGAAGACGCATTGCCTTCGAGAGACGCCCCGCCGTCCCCGTGGCCTGCGGAGGGTGTCGTAGTCCGTCTGGGGGCGTCTCTAGGGGACGGATGCCGAAACCGGGGCGTAGCCGATCTTGCGGCAACGTTCGGTTCACGACGACGTTCAAGTAGAGACGCTCCCATCGATGAACGAGAACGTGACGCAGGCCTCGGGGACGGCGGGGCGTCTCTTCGCAGGGCAGGAAGTCCCAGCCGGCAACCCGGCCTTCTGTTCCGTGAGGACCCTCCAGCTCTATAATGAGTCCTGTGCGATTCGAGTGGGATCCGGACAAGGCTGCCCGCAACCAGGAAAGGCATGGCGTTACCTTTGAAGAAGCTCAGAAGGTTTTCGAGGACGATCTCTTCGTGGTATTCGCCGATCCGTCCCATTCCATCCATGAGAGGCGCTACCTCATCATGGGAGAATCCAAGGAAGGGCGTCTCCTCGTCGTCTCTTATACCGAGCGATCTGGGCGGGTTCGCCTGATCAGCGCCCGACCCGCGACACGCCGCGAGCGGAAAGCTTATGAAGAAGACCTCTAACAGCGACCTCGAAGACGATCTGCAGCCCGAGTACGACTTTCACGCCCTTCGCGTGGTCGCCCGGGGGCCAGGGCGCAAGAGTCCCGGCAATCTCTCCATCTCCCTGGCCCCGGATGTTGCCGAGGTCTTTCCGGACTCCGACTCGGTCAACGAAGCTCTGCGCTTCCTGATCCGGATCACCGCTAAGGAAGCCGCCCGCTCGTAAGCCCGTACCTGCGCCCTCCGGGCTCACCCCCGGCCCTGGAGGCACCCTTGGGGAGGGAGCCATTCCCCTCCCGAAGGCCGCGAGCCTCCTCGATGGCATCCTCGGACTCGGCGGCGTCCCGGCGCCCATAGATCTCTCCCTCACCCCTCCCGACATCGGGTACTGCTCGGCGACCTGCTCGCAGTGCTTCTCGGGCAACACGCCCGCGTGCCCGCCGGACCCCGATACCGGCTTCCGGCAGGCCTGCACCCGGATTCCAGCCTGCCGACCCGACGCGGCGGCCGTGGCGATCAGAGCGATCGCAGCGGTCACCGCCTCCCCGGCGCCCTAAATCTGCTGAATCGAATGCCCCGTCCGCTTCATCCTCGTGGCATCGCGCAAGGGCGGATCGCCGAACATCCGTGAATATTCGCGGCTGAACTGGGATGCGCTGTTGTATCCCACCCGGAAGGCCGCGCTCTCGGCGGTCTCGCCTTCCTCGGTCATCAGGCGCCGCGCCTCGAGCAGGCGGAGACGCTTCTGGTACTGGATCGGGCTCACCGCGGTCACTTCCTTGAAGTGCTTGAAGAACGCGGAACGGCTCATGTTCGCCGCCGCCAGAGCCGCGACGTCCATCTCCTGAGCGAGCTCGGACTTCAGGCTGTAGATCGCCTGAGAGATCCGGTGCATCCGGCTGCCGGAGCGCACGAACTGCCGGATCGCCGGCCCGTGAGGTCCCTTCAGGAGGTGATAGAGAATCTCCTTGACGACCAGGGCGCCGAGCACGGGCGCGTCCTCGGGGTTCTGGAAGAGATGCCCCAGCCGGACCGCCGCCTCCAGCATCGGGTCGCTCGCCCGTCCGATGAACACCGCCTGCAGCGGGTTTTCGACCTCCTGTGGAAAACCTTTCTCGAGCTGGGCCGCGACCTCGCCCAGCGTCTGCGCATCGAAATCGATCTTGAGGCAAAGAAAAGGTTGCTCGGGCGTCGCCGACAAGAGGCGACTGGTGACCGGCAGATCGATCGGAGCCGCGATGTAATGCGCCCCCTCGCAGCGGTAGACCTCGCTCCCCAGCAGGGCTGCACCTGGGATTCATCCACGATTCACCATGGATTACGAGGAGGTCCTGCGCGTCGACGCGGCGGCGGTCGATGCGCTGGCCGAGCCGTTGCGCGACACCGGCAAAGCGTTGGTGATCACCTCCGGCACGGCGGTGGTCGAGCCCGATCCGACGGGAGGCGAGACCACCGAGGATTCGCCGCTGGCGACGAGCTTCGTGCTCAGGCACCGCATCCGGTCCGAGCGTCATGCGCTGGCCTGGAGCGAGCGCGGCGTCCGGGTGAGCGCCATCCGCGGCGCTCCAGGTCCCGGTGCGCTCCGTGGGCCGTGACGAGGCGGCGGCGATCTGGGGGGACTTCCTGACGGCGTTCGTACTGTTCGAGAATCAGCCCTCGAACCGCAAGGCGGTCCAGCAGCTCGGCTGGCAGCCGCACGGGGTCGACATGCTCACCGACATCGTGTCCGGTTCCTATCGCGGATGGCCGACGAGCTGCGCAAGGCCTGAGCGCCGCTCTCAGAAGGCGATCCGGAACTCGGCCCCGCCCCCCTCGGCGGGCCCGAGGCTGAAGGCGAAGCCGTGGGCGGAGAGGATCTCCTGCACCAGGGTCAGCCCGAGGCCGCGGCCGTTCCGCTTGGTCGAGAAGAAGGGGGTGAAGAGGAGGGCGCGGACGTCGTCTGGAATCCCCGGGCCGGAGTCGCGGAGGGTGAGCGAGGCGCGGTCGAGGCGGAGGGCGAGCGTGCCGTCCTCGCCGATCGACTCCATGGCATTCTTGAGGACGTTCATCAGCACCTGCTCGATCTGATTGCGGTCGAGGGAGACGGCCGGCGCATCCTCGATTTTCTCCCAACCAACCTCCCACTCGACGCGGATGCGCCGGCGGTCGAGCTCGGGGCGGAGCAGGATCAGGATCTCCTCGACCAGCCGCGCGAGGTCGGTCGGCCGGCGGTCCGGCGGCGGCAGGCGGACGACGTCGGCGAAGCCGTTCATGAACGCCTGCAGGTTTTCGAGCCGCGTGATGGCGACGGCGATCCCCTGCAGGTAGTCCTCGCGGTCCTCGGTCCCGAGCTCGGGGGCGTAGCCGCGGAAGGAGTCGAGGAGCGAGCCGACCGCCCCCACCGAGTTGTTGATCTCATGGGACATCATGCGGATCAGCTTGCCGTAGGCCGCCTTCTCCGAGGCGCGGAGCTCCTCGGTCAGCTCCTCGAGGAGCAGGAAGCCGCGCGGAAAGCCGCGGTCGAAGAGCTCCGCGCGGGTCGCCTTGAGCCGGCGCCCGCCGGCGAGCGCGAGGACCTCCGAGCTCCCCTTGGGGATCGCGGCCAGTGCGGCGCCGAGCGGCCCGGGGAGCGCGCCGACCTCCCGGCCGGCGATCGCCGCGCCGGAGACCTGGAGCAGCGCCTCGGCCGCCGGATTGAGCGCGGAGATCCGGCCGTCGAAATCGAGCGTCGCGATCCCCGCCGGCGAGGCGGCGAGGATCTTCTCGAGAAAATAGTGCTGTTCCTGGAGCTTCAGGCGCTCCTCGCGGAGGCGGTCGATCATCCGGTTGTAGATCCGGATCAGGGCGTCCATCTCCGGCTGGCCGACCTCGCGGAACTGCGAGGTGAAGTCCCGCTCGCCGATCAGCTCGGCGCCGGTGCGAATGAGGTCGAGCGGCACGAAGAAAGTGCGCACCAGCAGCACGCCGAATCCGATCGAAAGCGCGAACAGCCCTTCGACCGCGAGCAGCCAGAGGCGGTTTTCGCGCAGCACGACGAACGAGATGCCCGCGAGCACCGCGTGGATCAGCACCAGATAGACGATGATCTTGGCCCGCAGCGTCATGGGGGAAAAATCATGGCGGGAGATACCACGAAACGATCAATGCGATTCGAGCCCGTACTTCTCGAAGCGCCGGTAGAGCGCCGCCCGCGAGAGCCCGAGCGCCTCGGCCACCCGCGTCACGTTCCCTTCGTAGTGGCGCAGGCATTTGACGATCATCGCCTTCTCCATCTCGTCGAGGGTCATGGTGCCGGGGCTGGGGAGCGGGGTGCCGCCTGAGCGCGCCCCGTCCCGCTCGTCCAGTCCTGAAAGGGCCACCAGGTCGGCGGCGTCGAGGCGGTCGCCGTCGACCACCAGGACGGCGCGCTCGAGGGTCTGCTTGAGCTGGCGGATGTTCCCCGGCCACGGCTGGTCCCGGAGCCAGCCGAGGGCGCGGTCGGTGAGGGCGATCGGCGCGCGGCGGTAGGTGCGGGCCGAGAGGTCGAGGAAGTGGCGGGCGAGGAGCGGGATGTCGCCGCGCCGCTCGCGCAGCGCCGGCAGCCGCAGGGCGATCAGGTTCAAGCGGTAGAGGAGGTCCTCGCGGAACTGCCCCTGGGCCACCATCTCCCCGAGGTCGCGGTTGGTGGCCGAGACCACCCGCACGTCGACCGTCCGCGGCGTGCTCGACCCCAGCACCTCGTAGGAGCGGTCCTGGAGGACGCGCAGCAGCTTCACCTGCGAGGAGGGGTCGACCTCGCCGATCTCGTCGAGGAAGATCGAGCCGCGGTCGGCCGTCTCGAAACGCCCCTTGCGGTCCGCCCGCGCGTCGGTGAAGGCCCCCTTGACGTGGCCGAACATCTCGCTTTCGAACAGCGTCGACGAGATGCCGCCCAGGTTCACCTTGACGAATGGCCCGTCGCGCCGCCGGCTGTTGCGGTGGATCGCCTCGGCCACCAGCTCCTTGCCGGTGCCGCTCTCCCCCGTGATCAGCACCGAGGCGTCGGTCGGCGCCACCCGGCCGATCAGCTCGAGGAGCTTCAGGAAGCGCGGCTCGGCGCCGATCATGCCGCGGAAGTCGAACCGCCGGTCGAGCTCCTCGCGGCTCGCCGGCGCTCCTTTGCCCTCGACACCGTCGCCGGCGTCCCCCTGCCGCGCGAGCGACAGCGCGGTCTCGACCGTCTGCAGGAGCTGCGCGTTCGACCACGGCTTGGTGACGAAGTCCGCGGCCCCCGCCTTCATCCCTTCGACCGCCAGCGCGATCGATCCCCACGCCGTGATCAGGATCACCGGCAGCCGCGGGCGCAGGCGCCGCGTCTCGGCGAGCAGCTCCAACCCCTCCTCCCCGGTGGTGACGCGGGAGAAGTTCATGTCCTGGAGCACCAGGTCGACGTCCTGCTCGCGCAGCACCGCCATCGCCTCCTCCCGCGAGCGGGCCGCCCGCGTGGGATGGCCGTGCCGTTTGAGCAGGAGGCTCAGGGAGGCGGTGACCGACGGGTCGTCGTCGACGATCAGGATCATTGGGGGGATCGATCTCTCATTCTGCTCATTCGTAACGCAACGCCTCGGCCGGCTGCACCCGCGACGCCAGCGTGCTCGGATAGAGGGCGCAGACGACGGAGATCAGATACATCGTGGCGACCGCGCAGGCGAGCCCGGCCGCGAAGACCGACGGTGAGAGCACGCCGATTAGGTCGAGAACGGGGATCTGGATCACCAGCAGAACGCCGATCAGCACGCCGAAGCTGGTGACCACGAGCTGTTCCATCAGGACCTGGCCGTGCACCGCCGAGCGCGAGGCGCCGGCGGCCCGCCGCAGACCGATCTCGCGGGTGCGCTGGAGGAGATTCTGCCACAGCACCCCGATCAGCCCGAGGCCGACCATAAGAAGGAGGAAGAAGGCGAGGGTGCCGGCGACGATCAGCGGGGTCAGGAAGAAGCGGAATGCCGAGGTCCGCAACTGCGACAGCGGGCGCACCTCGAACGACCAGTCGGGGGCCACCGCCCGCATCCGGCGCACCAGCTCCTCCTCGAACGCCGGCGGCGTGCCGGGGCGGACGCGGACCACCAGGCTGCGGAGGAGATTGCCCTCCGGATGGTCGACCGAGGAGAAGCGGAAGAGGAAGTTGCCGTTGGGCATCAGCTCCCCCGTCTTGCGGAACTCCTTCACCACGCCGACGACGCGGGAAGGGCGCTCCTCCGGGCGGGTCTCGCCGAACGTCTGGCCGACCGGGTTCCCGGTGCCGAAGGCGGCGCGCGCCAGGTCGCGGTCGATCACCACCGGCCGCCAGGCCTGCGCGGCGTCCGCCTCCTCGAACCAGCGGCCGGCCACCATCTCGAGCCCCATCGCCTTGTCGAAGCCGACCGTCGCCCAGTCGGCCTCCGTCCGCACCTCCCGCCCCCGGGTCTTCACGGAAGTCCCCCATCCGCCCTGCTCGAAGGGGACGACGAACGTCCCCGCCGCCGCCGTCACGGCTGGGAGCGCCCGCACCTCCTGGAGCAGCCGCGCGAAGGTGGCCTGCTGCTCCGTGGTCGCGCCGGGGAGGCTCGCCTCGCTGCGTCCGAAGCCGATGCCGACGTTCCAGACCGGCTTCCAGTCGTAGCCGAGCGGCACCCGGTAGTTGCCGAGGAAGAAGAGGGCGAGCGTCGCCACCCCGAAGACCACCAGGAAGGAGACGCAGGTCTCGAGGATCATCAGCGCGTTCGAACGCTTGCGGTTCCAGACCAGCTTCAACAGATGACGGATCATGCGGACCTCCCGCGCAGCGCCTGGACGGGGTGGAGCTTCGACATCCGCCAGGCCGGATAGACCCCCGAGAAGAGACCGAAAAAGACGGCGATCGCGAGACCCTCGACGAAAATCCGCAGATTGAGCCCGAGCTGCGTGTGGGCGATCAGACCGCTGACGTTGAACGCCCGCAGCACGCCGGCCGCCAGCGCGAGGCCGATCGCGGCGCCGATCAGCGTCAGCACCAGGTTCTCGACCAGGAACTGGCCGGAGAGGGTGCGCGAGGAGGCGCCGAAGGCCCGGCGGACGCCGATCTCTGAGGCGCGGTCGAGGATGCGGCTGAGGTTGATGTTCACCAGGTTGATGGTGGGGAGGAGCATGAAGCCGAGCATCAGCGCGAGCAGCGCCGCCCGCAGCCGCCCGCCCGGGTTCGCCACCGGCGCGCCCGGCAGGAACATGCGGGCCGCCCCTTCGAACAGGTCGTCGGCGCCGGCGATCAGGACCTTGTAATTCTTCGGATCGGGAAGGTGCTTCTCCGCCTCGCGCAGGGCGGCCTGGAGCTCGGCCTTGACCTGCGGCACGTCGGCCGGGCGGCGGGCGAGGATCAGGGCGGTGAAGTCGCCCATCCAGTCCTGCTGGTAGGCGGTCGTCTTGGCGGAGCTGATCGGTACCCAGAGATCGGCCGTCGAGCTGTAGCGGAGGATCGGCACGTCGCGCACCACCCCCACCACGCGAAAATTCTGGCCGTCCGCCTCGAGCGTCCTGCCGAGGGCCGGCGCGGAGCCGAAGAAGCGCTCACGGGTCGATTCGCTGATCACCGCGACGTGGCGCCCGCCGGCGTCGTCGTCCGCCGTGAACGGCCCCCCTTCCACGAAGTCGAAGCCGAGGATCTTCCAGAAATCGCTGTCCGCCCGCCGCAGCGACGACTCGATCTTGCGGCCGTTCCAGTACGACACCGCCGTCTGCGCCTGGGTGACGAAGGCGATCCGCTCGACGCTCGGCAGCTTGGTCATCGGCCGCACGTAGCGCTCGAGGAACGCGTAGCCGGGCTCCGAGGACTCCTGATCCTCCGGCCCCTGCATCGTCAGCCGGTAGACGCCGAGCATGCGGTCGGCGTGGATCTCCGGCGCCCGCGCCGCGAACACGTAGTCGAGGAGCGCCGTCGCCACCAGCAGGACGAGCAGCGTGACGCTGATCCCGAACAGGCTGATGAAGGTGAAGAACTTCCGCCGCCCCAGGACCTTGAGCGCGACCTTCAGATAGTTTTTGAGCATCGCCATCTCCCCTTACTGGACCTGCCGGCCGTCGAACATGCGGACGACGCGGTGGGTCTTCTCGGCCATCCGGGGATCGTGGGTGACCATCACGATGGTGGTCCCTTCGTTGGTGTTCAGGCCGCTCAGGATGTCCATGATCTCGTCGCCCATCTGGCTGTCGAGATTGCCGGTGGGCTCGTCGGCGAGCAGGATGCCGGGCTTGCCGACGATGGCGCGCGCGATCGCCACCCGCTGCTGCTGGCCGCCCGAGAGCTGGGTGGGAAAGTGATGCGTGCGCGAGGAGAGCCCCACGCGGTCGAGCGCCGCGAGCGCCGCCTTCCGGCGCTCGGAGTTCGACATCCGGCGATAGAGCAGCGGGATCTCCACGTTGTCGACCACCGAGAGGTCGCTCACCAGATGGAACTGCTGGAAGATGAAGCCCAGCCGCTCGTTGCGCACGCGGGCGAGCGCGCGGTCGCCGTAGCGGTCGATCGCCTTGCCGTCGAGCGCCACCGTCCCCGAGCTCGGCTCGTCGAGCAGACCGATCAGGTTGAGCAGCGTGCTCTTGCCGCAGCCGGACGGCCCCATGATCGAGATGAACTCCCCCTTGGCGATCCTCAGATTGATATTGTCGAGAGCGGTCGTTTCCACGCGCTCGGTGCGGTACAGCTTGCTGACCCCTTTGAGATCGATCATGAATAAGCCTCCTCGGCTGGATTTCTCATTTCAGATTCACCCGGTCCAGATGCGCGTAATCCTTCATGTCGGAGAGGATGACCTCCTCGCCCGGGTCGAGACCCGAAAGGACCTCGAAGCGGTCGTACCCCGCGAGCCCCAGGCGCACCTGGCGGCGCACGGCATGGTCTCCCTGGACGACGAAGACGGCCTCGGTCACGCTCCCTTGAGCGAACGGCCCCTTGGGGACCCGCACCGCGTCGCTCCGCGCCGCGGTGACCACCAGCACGTCGACGCGCAGGGCGTTGCGCAGCTTGGGATGGCGCGGATTTTCGAGGTCGACCTTGAACCTGACGGCGCCGCTCTCGATCGTCGGATCGATCGCCGTCAGCCGGCCGTCGAGCGTCTGGTCGTCGAGCTTCACCCGCACGGGCTGCCCGACGTGGAGGCTGGCGGAATGGACGTCCGAGACGGTTGCGTCGACGCGGAACGAATCGAGGTCCGCGATGCGCGCGATCACGTCGCCGCGGCGGACCGTCGTCCCCTCCTGGAGGACGACCCAGGTGAGCACCCCGGCGCGGTCCGAGCGGGTGGTGGCGCGGTCGAGGAGCTGCGCGGCGTCGGCGCGCTCCTTGCGCAGCGTGGCGAGGTCGAGCTCGACCCCCTGGAGCTGGGCGGCGGTCGAGCGCTCGGCGTTGCCGATCGAGGCCTGGAGCTGCGCCAGCTCGATCCCGGCCTTCTTCGCCTCGACCTCGGCCGCCTTGAAGGTAGCCTCCGAGACCAGCCCCTCGGCGCGCAGCTTGCGGTTCTGCTCGGCGCGGTAGCCGAGCGCCTCGACGTCGAGCTTCTGCGCCTCGATCTTGCCGCGCAGCTCGCCGAGGCTCTTGTCGAGGGTCAGCCGGAGCTGCTGCTGCTCGTTGGCCTTGCGAGCGAGCTGGTCCTCGATCTTCCCGAGCTCGAGCCGGGCCGACGAGGTGTCGAGCCGCAGGATCTCGTCCCCCGCCCGCACCAGGTCCCCCGGCCGCTTGAGCACCTTCTCCACCCGCGCCTCGAGGGGGCTCGAGATCACCCCCTCGAACGCCGGCGCCACGGTCCCCGAAGCCTCCACCACCCCCTCGACCGGCCCGCGGTCCACCCGCCCCGTCCGCACCTCCGCGCGAGCCACCGCCGGCCGCAACCACCCCGGCAACAGGATCAAAACCGCGATCGCGAGCCCCAGGGCCCCCACTCCCACGACCGCCCGGCGCCCCAGGCGGCGATATCGATAGCTGCTCTCCAGCTCACGGTCCATGGTCGCTCGTCTCCTCCGGTCGGAGGGCGTGGAGTGCGAGCGGTGTGCCAGGGGGTAAGTCGTTGATTTCAAGAGGATTGCTGCGGGTATTGAGGCGCTGGGAGCGTCCGGGGATGGACGGGGGTGTTCGGAAACGGACGGTGGTCTTCACGATCGCCTTGGTCCCTGACAGCGCCTGCCCTGCGAAGAGACGCCCCGCCGTCCCCATGGCCTGCACAGGTTCTCGTTCATCGATGGGAGCGTCTCTACGGACACGTCGCCGTCAACCCACCGCTTCCGCATGGAGAAAGGGTTTCCAGAGACACGTTATCGCTCGGACCTTGACAACCATCCCGTAGAGACGCTCCCATCGATAAACGAGAACCTGTGCAGGCCATGGGGACGGCGGGGCGTCTCCTCGAAGGCAACGTCCTCCCGTCGACCACGCCCTCCAGGAGGCCACCATCGCCCTGCCCCACGAGAGGCGCCGCCCTCGCCTGTGAAAGGATTCCCGGCCATGTGCGGCATCTTCGGCTTCACCGGCCCCCCCGACCCGGAGCGCCTCGCCCGGCTCCGCGCGGCCCTGCGCCACCGCGGGCCGGACGGCTCCGGCTTGCTCGTCCGGCCGGTGGTGTCGATGGGGTGCGACCGGCTGGCGATCGTGGGACGGGGGAACGGGGCGCAGCCGCTGGCGAGCGAGGACGGCCGGGTGCAGCTGGTCTTGAACGGCGAGATCTACAACCATCTCGCGCTGCGGCGGGAGCTCGAACGGCGGGGGCATCGCTTCGCGACCGATTCGGACGCCGAGGTCGTGGTGCATGCCTACGAGGACGAGGGGGAGGCGGCGCTCGGCCGGTTGCAGGGGATGTTCGCCCTCGCGCTGTGGGACGAGGCGGCCGGGCGGCTGCTGCTGGCGCGCGATCCGGCGGGGATGAAGCCGCTCTTCTTCACGCTGTACCAGGACCGCTTCTGGTTCGCCTCCGAGGCCAAGGCGCTGCTGCTCGCCTCCGGCATGCCGCGGCGGCTCGACCGCCGGGCGCTCGACGGCCTGCTGCGGCTGGGGTTCGTGCCCGGCGTGACCACCCTGTTCGAGAACGTCTTCCGCCTCGCCGCGGGGCGCCGGCTGATGGTGGAGCGCTCGGGGGACCTCCGGCTCGAGACGTTCGAGAGCGTGGGCACGGCGTCCACGGGCGAGGTGTCCGCGGGCGAGCTGCGGCGGATGCTCGGGGCGGCGGTCGAGAGCCACCTGGCGGCGGAGGTGCCGTTCGGCGCCTCGCTCTCGGGGGGGCTCGATTCGAGCTTCCTGGTCGGGCTGATGGCGGAGCGCCTCGGCGCGGGGGTGAAGACCTACGCCATCGGCGCGCCCGGCGATCAGGACGAGCGGCCGTTCGCGCGGATCGTCGCCGAGCGCTTCCGCACCGATCACTGCGAGATCACGGTGGGCGCGGACGACCTGTGGCCCCGCCTGCCGCAGGTGATCTGGCAGGCCGAGGAGCCGCGCAGCGGCCCGCTGGTGCCCAACAGCCTCCTCTTCGCGCGCGCCGCCGAGGACGTCCGCGTGCTCCTCCTCGGCGAGGGGGCCGACGAGCTGTTCGGCGGCTACCTCCGCTTCAAGACGGCCCTGCCGCCGCTCGGCTGGCTGCCGTCTCGCTGGGCCGCCCCCCTCTACGGCACGCGCAAGCTGGGGGCGGCGGGCGACTTCTACGCTCCGGCCCTCGCCGCCGCGCGGGCGCAGGAAGACCCGCTCGAAACCTGGCTCGGGCCGGCGCTCCGCCAGCGCGGCGCGCGGCGGCTCGCCGGCCTGCTCGACTACGAGCGCCGCGTCCAGCTCCCCAACGCCCACCTGCCGCGGGTCGACCTGCTGTCGATGGCGCACGCGCTCGAGGTCCGTCTCCCCTTCCTCGACGCCGGCATGGTGAGCTTGAGCGAACGGATTCCGCTCGGCGCCAAGGTGGGGTGGCGCGACGAGAAGATGATCCTGCGCGAGGCGGCGCGCGGCCTGTTGCCGCCGGAGATCCTCGGCCGGCGCAAGCAGGGGCAGGCGAACCCGCTGCGCCTCTGGGAGGCCGCGGGGCTCCTCGACCGCGCGGCCGAGCTCCTCGCGGCGCCGGCGGTGCGCGCCCGCGGCCTCTTCCAGCCGGCGGCCGTCGACCGCCTGCTCGCCCGCCTGCGGCGCGGGCGCGGCGCCCCCTTCGACCGCAACCGCCTGCACTTCCTGGTGCTGATCGAGATCTGGCACCGGGTCTTCCTGGACCCCGACCGCCTTTCGCCGCCGGCATGATCCATCAGCCGCGCCCCAAATCCCCCGCGCGCCGGTGGCTCGACCGCATCGTGGGGATGGCCCGCTTCCGCCCGCGGACCTTCCTCGGCGCCATCGCCTGGCCGCTCCTCTTTCCAGCCGCCTGGCTCTGGCGGCGGACCGGCCTCCGCGGCACGCGGCTGGTGGCGGTGACCGGCTCGCTCGGCAAGACCAGCACCACCACGGCGGTGGCGGCCGTGCTCGGCGCGAAAGCGAATCCGGACGCCCGCAATTTCGGGAGCTTCCTCGCTCTGACCTTGCTACGCCATCGTCCCAAGAGCCGGCCGCTGGTGGTCGAGGTGGGGATCTCGCGCCGCGGCCAGATGGCGCGCTACGCCCGCATGCTGCGCCCCGACGTCGTCCTGCTGACGGCGGTGACCGAAGATCATGGCCGCGCACTGGGAGGGATCGAAGGGGTCGCCACGGAAAAGGCGAAGCTCGCCCATTCCCTCCGTCCCGAGGGCCTGCTGGTGGTCAACGGCGACGATCCGCGCTGCCGGGCGATCGCTGGAGAGGTCCATGCGCGGACCCTGAAGGTGGGCTTCGCCGCGGACTGCGACTGGCGGATCGAGTCGGTGCGGGTCGATTTCCCGCGCGGCACGGAGGTGCGGCTCGCCGGCCCGGCCGGCCCGGACGCCGTCTGGGAGCTGGCGTCCCCCTGGATCGGCGAGGAGCTGGCGCGCGCCACCGCCCTGGCTGCCGCCGTCGCAGCCGACTCCGGGCTCGGGTGCGATAGAGTCCGCGACGGCCTGGCGGCCCTGCGCCCCATACCGGAACGGCTGGAGGCGGTGCCGCTCCCCTCCGGCGCCTGGCTGCTCTGCGACTCCTGGAGGTCGACCCCTGAAACGATCGCATCCGCCCTCTCCGAGCTCGGCCGCCTCGCGGGCTGGCGGCGGATCGCCGTGCTCGGCAACCTCGACGAGCTCCCGGAGGGGACGCAGACCGCGGCTTATCTCGACTACGCCCGGCGGGCGGCGGCGGTCGCCGAGCGCATCCTCTATCTCGGCAACGGCTTCGAGAAGTTCGCCCGCGGGACGCGGCAGTCGGGGCTGGCGCCGGGGCGCCTCCAGAGCTGCCGCGACGTCCACCAGGCCGCCCTGGAGCTGGCGCCCGAGCTGGCGCCGGGGACCGTCATCCTGATCAAAGGGAGCCACCGGCAGAAGCTCGGCCGCATCCGGCTCCTCCTCGCAGGAGTCGCGGTGCGCTGCGACCTGCGCGCCTGCCCGCGGACCGGCCTGAGCTGCCGGCTCTGCCCGCATCTCGAAAAGGTTTCTGAAGGTTTCTGAAGGAGAGAAGGCATGGAGCGAATCCGTCTGGCCCTGCTGCGCGGCGTCTGTCAATTGCCGGCCTACGTCGCGATGGAACGGGGGTTCTTCGCCGCCGAGGGGATCGCGGCCGAGCCGCAGGTGGCGCCGTCCGCCTGGACGGTCCCCGACCGGCTGCACTCGGGGGACGTCGACTTCGCCGTGATCCCCTGGACGCGGGTGGCGGCGGACGTGCCGCGCGACGGCAACCGCCTGGTGCTGATCGCCGGCTCCGGGGTCGAGGAGGCGGCGCTGGTGCTGCGCACCGGGCTCGCGCCGGACGACGTGCGCAGCGTGGCGGTCCCCCACGAGGGAGGGATCAAGGACCTCACCGCCATGGCGCTGCTGCGCAAGCTCGGCTGGAAGGACGTCCGCCTGGTGCGCCAGCCGTCGGGGGACGGCGCCATCCTGAGCTTCGTCGGCCAGGGAGCGGACGCGGCGGCGATGGTGGAGCCCTATGCCGCCATGCTCGAGACCCTCGGCCTCGGGCGGGTGCTGCTGCGCACCGGGGACGTCTGGCCGGGCGCGCCGGGGTGCTCGCTGACCACCAGCAGCGCGCGGATCGAGCAGGACCCCGACCTCGTGCAGCGGGTGGTGCGGGCCTACGTGGCCGCCGCCCGCCACGTGCTCGACGCGCCGGACGACGCCGCCCTGGCAGGGGAGATGTACATCGGCGTCAGCGCCGCCATCATCCGCCGCGCCCTGCTCGCCAACCGCCCGCAGCCGCAGGCGATCCGCAACGACGAGGCGATGTCCGCGATCCTCACCCTGATGGCCGACCTCGGCTACGTGGAGGGGACGCCGTCGGAAGGTTTCCGCGACCTCCGCTTCCTCGACGCCCTCGCCCTCTGACGATGAGCGGGCGGGACGTCCTCGACCTCGCCCGCCGGTCGGTGGCGCTCCCCCGCTTCCTGCGCCGGCCGCTCGACCTCCCCGCCGCCACCGCGGCGGTGGCGGCGGGGATGCGGGGCCGCGAGGCCGCGTTCCTGGCGTCGGTCGAGCAGTTGGTTTTCGGCGTGGCGGCGAGCCCGCTGCGGCGGCTGCTGGAGTGGACGGGCTGCACCCCGGGGGATCTGCGGAAGCTGGTCTCCGCCGAGGGAGTGGAGGGGGCGCTGACGCGCCTCCGCGCCGCCGGGGTCTTCGTCACCGCCGACGAATTCCGCGGCCGGATTCCGTTGCGGCGTGCCGGGCTCGAATTGGCGCTCACGCCGCGCGACTTCGACAACCCGCGGCTCCTCGGGGGGGTCGCCGGGGCGACCAGCGGCTCGACCGGCGGCAGCGTCCCGGTGCGCTACGACTGGCCGTTCCTTGCCGCCGAGGCCGCCGGGGAGCTGCTGCTGCTCGAGGCCCACGGCCTGCGCGAGGCCCCGCTCGCCTTCTGGATGCCGGGGCCGCCCGGGATCGCCGGCCTGCACAACCTCCTCGCCCACGCCAAGCTCGGGCGCCCTCCCGAGCGCTGGTTCTCGACCAGCCCGGCGCCCCGGCTCCAGGACGGCCTCGCCTGCGGGATCGACCGCGGCTGGCGTCTCGCCCGCCGCCTCCTCCCCCGTCTGGGTCCGGCGCCCGAGTGGGTGCCGGCGGAGCGCGCCGGGGAGGTGGCGCGCTGGCTCGCCGGCGCGGCGCAGCCGGCGGCGCTCAAGTGCTTCGCGAGCTCCGCGCTGCGGGTGGCGGGGGCCGCCGTCGCCGCCGGGCTCGACCTCTCGCACAGCGTGGTGTTCGCCGGCGGCGAGCCGCTGACCGCGGCGCGGCGCGACTTCCTGGCCGTCTCCGGCCTCCGCGTCTACGCGCGCTACGCCGCCACCGAGGCCGGCTTCATCGCCGGCGCCTGCCCGCACGGCGAGGACGGCGGCGAGATGCACCTCTACGCCGACCGCCTGGCGGTCGTCGGCCCCGAGCCCGGAGGCGGCGAGGCGGCCCCGTTCGCCTTCACCAGCCTGTCGCTCGCGGCGCCGAAGGTGCTGCTCAACGTCGAGCTGGGGGACCACGGCCGGCTCCGCGCGCGGGAGTGCGGCTGCGCGCTCGGCCGCGCCGGGCTCGCCTGGCAGCTGCGCGACGTGCACAGCCCGGCGAAGATCGCCCTCGAAGGGGTGAAGCTCGGCGAGCTCGACGTCGCCCGACTGGCCGAGGAGGCGATGCGCGACCTCGGCGGCAACCCGGACGAGATGCAGCTCTGCCTCGGCACCGGCGCCGGCGGCGCCTCCCGCCTCACCCTGGTGCTGGCGCCCGGTGCGGCGATCGATCCGGCAGCGCTGGAAGGCCGGCTGCGCGCGCGCCTGGCCGGCTTCCCCGGCGGCGGCGCCCTCGCCGCCCGGCTCTGGTTCGAGAGCGGCGCCCTGACGATCGAACGTCGCCCGCTGCGCCTGGGGCCTGGGCAGAAGATGCAGCGCATTGTCCGCGAAGAACGGGATGATTCCAGTGCGATTTGATCCGGACGATTGGGCGAAGGTCCACGACCGCCGCGAGCCCCGGCACTTCGCCTTCCGGCGCGGCCTCGAGCTCTGCCTCGAACGCTGCGGGGCGCGGGTGCGGCCGGGGGATCTCTGGGTGGACGTGGGAGCGGGAAGCGGCCATCTCGCGGCGGCCCTCGCGGCGCGCGGCGCGCGGATTGCCGGCTGCGATCTCGACCCGGCGATGGCCCTCTACGCCCGGCGGCGCTGGTCGTTGCCGTTCGCCGTGGCCACGGCGGGCGCCCTGCCGCTGGCGGACGGCGCCGCCTCCGGGGTGGTCGCCGTCTCCCTCCTCGGCTGCCTGGCGGGGAGCGCGGAGCTCGCGGGCTTCCTCGCCGAAGCGGCCCGCGTGCTGGCCCCCGGCGGCACCCTCTGCCTCACGGCGATGAACCGCCAGAGCCGCCTGCTGGCGATAGCCAAGCTCTGGGGATGGCCGGCCCGGCTGCGATCGGGGCGCTTCACGGCGTACGACCCGGAGGCGCTGGCGGGTGCGCTCCAGCGCTCCGGGTTCGCCCTGGAAGAGCAGATCTTCTACGGCCACTTCCTGGCGGCCGGCCGCCTCGTCGTGCCGCGCGCCGGGAGCGCGCTGCGGAAGGAGCGCGCAGCCCCTCCCGGCGCGCGCGATCGCTGGGCGCGCCAGATCCTCCTGGTGGCGCGGCGCTCTCCTTGACCCCCGCGCCGCTCGGGTACAATCCGGCCCTCTATGCACGACCGCCGACCTTTCCTTCTGCTCGCCGTCCTCGGCTTCCTGGTCCTGCCGCCGGCCTCCCGGGCCAACGAGGTCAAGGGGCCCTTCGGCGCCACCCTCGACCGCTACGTCCGCGAGCTGGCGGGCTACGGCTATTCGGGCTCGGTGCTGGTCGAGCAGCACGGTGAGGTGGTCCTCGACCAGGGGTACGGCCTGGCGGACCGCGCGCACAACGTGCCGTTCACCGCCGACACGCTGTTCGACATCGCCTCGATCAGCAAGCCGTTCACGGCGGCGGCGGTGCTCCGCCTCGAGATGCAGGGAAAGCTCAAGGTCGAGGACCGCCTCGGGCGTTTCTTCCCGGAGGCGCCGGCCGACAAGGCGGCGATCACCCTCCACCAGCTGCTGACCCACACCTCGGGCCTCCCCGAGAGCAGCGGCCTCGAGTACGAGGCGCTCTCCCGCAAAGCTTTCCTGCAACGGATCTTCGCGGCGAAGCTCCTGCATCCGCCGGGCGGCCGCTTCTCCTACTCGAACGCCGGCTACAGCCTGCTGGCGGCGGTGGTCGAGGTGGCGTCGGGAAAGCCCTTCGGGGAGTACCTGAAGAGCGAGGTCTTTCGTCCGGCCGGCATGCTCCACAGCGGCTTCCTCCCCGACCCTGCCGACCGCGCCCGCCTCTCCCACGGCTACACGGGGAACGGCGACTGGGGGACGTCGCTCGACCAGCCGCTGGCGCCCGACGGCCCGTGGTGGAACCTGCGCGGCAACGGCGGCGTCCTCACCACGACGGGGGACCTCTTCCGCTGGCACGTGGCGCTCCTCGGCACCAGGGTCCTCTCCGCCGCCGAGCGCGAGAAGTACGAGACCCCCAAGGTGCCGGAGGGGCGCGCGCCGTGGCCGCGCTACGCCTACGGCTGGTCGGTCTCGAAGAGCCCCTCCGGGCACCGGCAGCTCGCCCACGTCGGCGGCAACGGGGTGTTCCAGGCCGACTACCGCCGCTACCCGGAAGACGGCGCGATGATCGCCATCTCGTCGAACAACTCCGATTACTCGGCGATCGCGATCGCCGACGAGATCGAGCGCCGCCTCTTCGGCCAGCCCCCCGCCGAGCCGCCGAAGCTCGCCCCCGTGACTCCGGCGACGGCCGAGGAGCTGCGGCGCTGCGCCGGCGTCTACGCCCTCCCCTCGGGGGAGGCGTTGGAGGTGGCGGCCGAGCCGGGGCGCCTGGCGGCCAACCCGGAGGGGGTCGAGGGGATGGCGCTCCTCGCCGGCCCGCTCGGCAAGGACCGGCAGCGGCGCTTCGCGGAGCGCGACCGCCAGGTCGGCGCCGCGCTGGCGGCGGCGCTCCGCGGCAACCTGGCGCCGGTCGGCGAGATCCTCGTCGACTCCGACGAGGGGGCGCGGCGCTGGCGGGCTGCCCTGGCGAAGACGGAAGCCACGCTCGGCCCCTGGAAGGGGGCCACGGTGCTCGGCACGCGCAGCCTCGGCGGCCTGGTGGTGACCCACGCGCGCCTCGCCTTCGGCACCGGGAAAAAGGCGGAGACGCGCGTCCTCGACGTGATCTGGGCCGGGCCGAACGCAGACCACTTGGCGGTCGTCGGCAAGCTGCGGCCGGTCTTCTTCCTCCCCGAGGGACCTTCCCGCTTCGTCACCTACGACGTCGGCACTGGGTCGGTCGTCCACCTCTCCTGTGGAGGAAAGGCTCCGGTCCTGCGCTTCGAAGGGGCTGGCGGCGCGGTGGAGGCCAGGCGGCGCAACGGATCGTAGTTTCCAGGAAACCGGGCTGAGGGGATCGGCGGTTCTCCGTCGTTCGAAGGATCAAGCCGGCGAGGTCCGCCGGCTTCTTCGAGCGAACCTTCTAGGAGACAGGAAATGTTCACCGCCAAGACCATCACCGCCGGCGAGAGCATGGCGCGCAGCACGACCGCGGCCCGCAACTTCAAGATCTTCATGGACGAGCCGCCGTCGCTCGGCGGCACCGACGGCGCGCCGGGCCCGCTCGACTTCATCCTCGCGGCCCACGGCGGCTGCCTGAGCTACATGACGTTCTACATCGGCCAGGAGCTGGGGATCGCCGTCAAGGCGACCGAGGTCGAGGTCGAGGCCTCGCTCGACCCCGGCAAGTTCGCCGGCACCAACCGCGACGTGCGCGCCGGCTATCAGGCCTTCAACGTGACGATCCGCGTCGACGCCGACGCCACCCCCGAACAGCTTGCCCGGCTGCGCGCGGAGGTCGAGGCGCGCTGCCCGGTCAGCGACAACATCGCCAACCCGACGCCGGTGAATCTTTCGATGGCGGCGATGACGTCGATGGCAGCGGTGGCAGCGCTGGCGGAGGTCTAATCCGACTCGTCAAAGCTCGAGCCAGGTCCGGTCTTGGATGACGGCCGGACCTGGCGGGGGTGAAGGATCGGGAAGGAGGAGGTATCATGGGGTATGGAGAGCGATATGGCCCTCATGGACATCCAGTACGTCTCGGACGAGGAAGGGAACCCCACCGGGGTGATCGTGCCGATCGATCTCTGGCGGGAGATCGCCTCGGAGCGCGAGACCGCCTACCTGCTGCGCAGTGAGACGATGAAACGGCGTCTTCTCGAAGCCCGGGAGAGACGGGAGGGGATCCCCTTCGATGAAGTCCGCCAGAAGCTTGGAATTTGATCCCGCCGCGTTCGAAGACCTGGGGTGGTGGATCGAGCAGGACCGCAAGAAAGCCCTCAAGATCGTCAAGCTGATCGAGGCGATCCAGCGCGATCCCTTCCGGGGCCCCGGTGAGCCGGAGCCGCTGAAGCACGATCTGGCCGGCTGCTGGTCGCGCCGAATCGATCGCGAGCACCGGCTCGTCTATGAGGTTGCGGAGACGAAGATCCGTATTCTCGCCTGCCGCTTTCACTACTGACGCTGACTCTTGCCCTTCGGCGACGGCCGCCGTTCCGGCCCGCGGTCCCGGTTAGTGGTCCGCGGGTCGCGGGCGAGGCGGGCCATGAAGATGGCGTGGTTCTTCCCCTTGCCGCCGCCGCGGGCGGGGACGCGCTCGGTCCAGGCCTCGAAGCCGGCGCGGCGCAGCCGCTTCTCGAAGGCCGGGGAGGGGGTGGTGGACCAGAAGGCGACCACCCCGCCGTCGGTCAGGCTGCGCGCCAGGCGGACGAGCCCCTCGTCGGTGTAGAGGCCGTCGTTCGAGCGCAGGGTGAGCGCCTCGGGGCCGTTGTCGACGTCGAGGAGGATGGCGTCGAAGCGCTCGCTGCCGTCCAGGTAGACCCTCACGTCGGCGAGCACCACCTTCACCCGGCGGTCGGCGAGCGGCCGGCCGGCGAGCTCTCCCAGCAGGTCCCGGTTCCATTGCAGCAGAGAAGAGAAGAGCTCACAGACCACCACCTTCCCCTCCTTGGGGAGGTTGCCGAGCGCCGCCCGCAGCGTGTAGCCGAAGCCGAGGCCGCCGACCAGCACCCGCGGCGCCTTGGTGCGGTTGGCGATCGCCGCGATGGCGAGCCGCGCCAGGTCCTCCTCGGAACCGTGGACGCGGCTGGTCATCAGCTCTACGCCGTCGACGATCAGGTGATAGACGCCGTCCCGGCGGGTGAGCACCAGCTCGTCCCCCTCGGGGGTGGTTTCGCGGGCCAGCGTCTCGATCGGCTTCATGGCCGCGCCATTAGACCATGGCGCGGCCCGCCTCGTCAGACCCTGCTCTGCAACGCTCCCTTCATCGGCGACTCCACCCTTTGCCCCACCCAGTGGCGGAGTTGGAGGAGCGGGCCGGTCATGAAGGTGGTGACGAGGGCCATCAGCACCATCATGGTGAAGATCCGCGGCGGCAGGATCCCCAGGTCGTAGCCCAGGTTGAGCACGATCAGCTCGACCAGGCCGCGGGTGTTCATCAGGGCGCCGAGCGAGAAGGAGTCCCCCCAGCTCATGCCGGTGAAGCGCGCCGCGGACATGCTGCCGCCGAGCTTGCCGACGATCGCCACCAGGATCAGCCCGCCACAGATCAGCCACCCGCCCCAGTCGTTGAGCAGGCCGATCTGCGTGCGCAGCCCGGTGAAGGCGAAGAAGAGGGGGAGGAGGAAGACCGAGCTGAAGGTCTCGAGGCGTTCGCGCAGGAAGTGGCGCAGCTCGGGAACCGGCGGCATGCAGACCCCGGCCAGGAAGGCGCCGAAGAGAGCGTGGATGCCGATCAGCTCGGTGACGAACGCCGAGGCGAAGACGAAGGTGAAGATCGTGGCCAGGAACCAGGCGCTGCTGGTCTGCTCCTGGGCGAAGCGGCGGACGATCCGGCCCAGCCAGGGCTTGACCACGAAGAGCATGAAGGAGATGAACGCCAGGGTGAGGAGGATGGTCAGCGCGGAGCCGGCGATGCCGGACGACTTGGCGATCGCCACCACCACCGCGAGCAGGCACCAGGCGGTGACGTCGTCCACCGCGGCGCAGGCGAGCGAGGTGCTGCCGAGGTACGAGCGGGTCATCTGCCGGTCCTCGAGGATGCGCGCCAGCACCGGGAAGGCGGTGATGCTCATCGCCACCCCGATGAACAGGGCGAAAGCGCTGAACGGGATGCCGGCCGGCGCCAGCGTGCGGTAGATCAGCAGCGCCGAGCCGGTGCCGAGGAAGAACGGCACGATGATGCTCGCGTGGCTGACCAGCACCGCGGCGTCCGCCTTGTGGCGGAGCAGGTCGACGTCGAGCTCGATGCCGACCACGAACATGAAGAGGATGACCCCGACCTGGCTGAGCAGCTGGAGCGAGCCCATCGACGCGGCCGGGAACAGGTAGCCCTGCGCCTGCGGCGCCAGCATCCCCAGCAGGGAGGGGCCGAGGAGGATGCCGGCGATCATCTCGCCGATGACGGGAGGCTGCTTGATCTTCCGGAACAGCGAGCCGAGGCCGCGGGCCGCCGCCACGATGAGGACGACCTGGAGCAGCAGGGTGCTCAACGGGCTCTTCGCGTTCTGCAACAGACCCCGGAGCATCCCGTTGGCCGGGACTGTACCCTTCACCGCGGCGGCGGCTACGTGCGGGGCGGCAGGGGCGGCGGTCGCCGCCGCCACGGCCGGCGCGGTCTCCAGCCGCGAGCCGAAGCTCAGGATCGTGTAGATCCCCGTGCCGAAAAGGGCAAGGACAGCGAGATAAAAGACGAAGTTCTTGGACATCGGTGTGCTCCCCAAAATCAGAATACGACATTAGAAAAACCGCAGCAAACAAAGAGTGCTCCCAAGCCCGCGGGGAGGGACAGCCCTCGGGGTGACACCCGTCGGCGAGGGGGCTTTGGATGAAGGTCGTGCCGCGCCCGCCCCGCCGAGAGAATGTCCGGCTTTCCGGTGGCCCGACGGCATCTTATCTTTCAATTGTTACTTTAATTATTACGCCAAAGAGCGCGCCGCGGACGCCGGAAACCACCCCCTCAAGGAGGCCCTCGCGAACATGTGGAACCTTTCGGTCGCCTGGTGGGAGCTGATCGCCCGCTCCGTCCTGGTGTACGTCTTCCTGGTCGTCATCCTGCGGATCACCGGCAAGCGCCAGGTCGGGCAGCTGGCGCCGTTCGACCTCGTGCTGCTGCTCGTCCTCTCGAACGCCGTCCAGAACTCGATGAACGGCGGCGACAACTCGCTGATCGGCGGGCTGATCTCGGCGGCGACACTGATCGCCGTCAACCTGGTGGTGGGGGTGGCCACCTTCCGCAGCAAGAAGCTGGAGGCGCTGATCGAGGGGCGGCCGGAGATCCTGATCCACAACGGCCGTCTCTATGAGGACGCCCTGCACCGCACCCTGCTCACCCGGCACGAGATCAACGCGGCGCTGCGCCAGGCGGGGTGCGCCTCGATCGAGGAGGTGCACACCGCCATCCTCGAGAACAACGGCTCGATCTCGGTCACCCCGCGAGCCAAGCCGAAGAAGGAGGCCGAGGGCTGACCATGTGGCATCCGGGCATCCCCTGGTGGGAGATCATCCTGCGTTGCGGCGTCGTCTACGTCTTCCTGATGGCCATCCTGCGCATCACCGGCAAGCGCCAGATCGGGCAGCTGGCGCCGTTCGACCTGGTGTTGCTGCTCGTCCTCTCGAACGCCGTCCAGAACTCGATGGTGGGGAGCGACAACTCGCTGGTCGGCGGCCTGATCGCCGCCTCGACGCTGATCGCGCTCAACCTGGTGGTGAGCCTGGTCACCTTCCGCAGCAAGCGGGTGGCGGCGCTGATCGAGGGGCGGCCGCAGATCCTGATCCACAACGGCAAGCTGTTCGAGGACGTCCTCGCCAGCGCCCAGCTCACCCGCCACGAGCTCAACGCCGCGTTGCGGCGGACCGGCTGCACCTGCGTCGAGGAGGTCCACACCGCCATCCTCGAGAACAACGGCTCGATCTCGGTGACGCCGCTTGCGAAGGGCAGGGAGTAGGGGCTCGGCGGTTTCTCGTCCGGCGAGCGGCGGTTGCCAGGGACTCAAGGGACATCAGAGACACCAGGAACAGCCCTTTGGCGACCGTGTCCCTGTTGTCCCTCGTCCCTGAGGTCCCTGTCGTCCCTTAGGTCCCTGATTTCACCTTCCCGCACCGCGGAGGCCTACCGCCCGTGGTGCTCCTCCGCCGCAGCGCCCCCCTCCTTCGGAGCCTCCTTCGCCCCATCCTTGGGAGCTCCCTCCTTGGGCGCCTCCTTCGGCCGCGCGTTGGGGTTCACCTGGCCGTGGTGGCAGGTGAAGCAGCCGGCGTGGGCTCCCTTGTCGAGGCCGGGCATCGTCTTCAGGTACTTCTCGTTGATGTCCCGGGTCATCAGCACCATGCCGCGCGCGGCGGTCTTCTCTTCCTTGTCGTCGCTGGCGAAGTTCTCGGTGTCGTGGCACTTCTTGCAGTTGGTGCCGAGGGCGTGGCTGAACCCCTCCATGGTGTCCACGAACTGCTTGACGGTGAGCCCCTTCAGCACCTTGACGTTCTTGAACAGCGTCTCGGCCGGCTCGCTCTCGTGCCCGGCGATCATCTTGCGCAGCGGGCTGTCGCGGTGGGGGTCCGCGGCCGGCGCGGCAGCCTTCTCGGCTTCGTGGGCCAGCATCGGGGCCGGCGGCGGGGCGGCGTGAGGCTCCTGCGGAGCGGCGGCGGCGAGCCCGGCGACGAGCAGGCCACCCGAGATCAAGACCAGAAACGAAGAGCGCATCGATCCTCCTTCCAAAAAAAGGGGCGCCAGTCTACCGCAGGTCCGGAGGCCGGAGAGACAGCTCCCGGGAGTTGAGTCCCCGCGGGGGGCGGCATGGTTCGAGGGGAGCCGGGAGGC
>CAVWOZ010000050.1:0-158880 GCA_963756595.1 uncultured Acidobacteriota bacterium | reverse complement strand
ACCAGGCCGATCGCGGCCTGCACCGCGCCGCGCCCCACGACCATGCGCAGGATGTTGCCGCGGTCGGCGCCGAACGACATGCGGATGGCGATCTCGCGCGTGCGCTGCGACACCCGGTAGGCGGTGACGCCGTAGATGCCGACGGAGGCCAGGATCAGCGCCAGCGCGGCGAAGGTGCTGATCAGGATGACCTGGAAGCGCGCCTTCCCCGTCTGCTTGTCGAGCCGCTCGTCCATCGTCGCCATGTCGTAGTCCGGCAGGTTGGGGTTCATCGTCATGATCTCTTTGTGCAGGCTCCGCCGCAGCTCACCCTCCGAGACGCCGGGCTTCGGGCGCACCAGGAAGTTGGCGGTCAACGGACGCCGCACGAACTGCAGGAGCGACACGTAGATCTCCGGCGTCGGCGCCGCCTTCTCCTCGAGCAACCCCTCCTGCTGGATCGGCGCCGAGACGCCGACCACGTTGAGCCAGGGGAAGGGGCGCACCCGCGCCCCCAGCTTGACCCGTTTGTTGATCGGGTCCTGCCCCGGCCACTGCTGGTCGGCGAACGCCTTGCTGACGATCACCGCGTTGGTCTGCACGTCCTGCATGTTGAAGCTGCGCCCCTTCTGGATCGGGACGCCGAGGATCTCGAAGTAGCCCGGGCTCACCGCGTGGACCACGGCGGGATAGGTGCCGTCCGACAGGTCGCTGTCGTGCCCCTCGACGGCGACGAAGGTCCCCACCCAGTCGTCGGTGGGGATCGACGGGTCGGACATCGCCATCTGCGCCACGCCGGGGACCGCGGCGATCCGCGGCAGGTAGGTCTCGCGCAGCATCTTGGCCGCCACGTCGTCGTTGAAGTAGCGCGGCTCGCGGATGTCGACGCGGAAGGTGAGCAGGTTGGCCGAGCGGAAGCCGAGGTCGCGGTCGATCAGGTGGCGGAAGCTCTTCGCCATCAGCACGGCGTCGACCGAGAGGGTGAGGGCGAGGGCCACCTGCAGGACGACGACGGCGCTCTGGAACCAGCGCCAGCCGCGGCTCGACGCCTCCATCTTCTCCGAGCGGCCGAGGCTCTGGGTGATGTCGGCGAAGAAGCTGCTGCCGACCGGGGCGAGGCCGAAGGCGAGGCCGCAGAGCACCGCGAGGCCGACGGTGACCAGGATCACCTGCGGCTGCATCTGGATCTGGACGAAGCTCGGGAAGCGGGCGCCGGAGAGCGCGATCAGCAGGCGCACGGCCCAGTGGGCGACGACCAGCCCGGCGATGGCGCCGATCAGCGACAGCAGGATGCTCTCGGTCAGCAGCTGGCGCACCAGGCGCCCCCGGCTGGCGCCGAGGGCGAGCCGGATCGCCCAGGCGCGCCGCTGCGCCACCGCGCGGGTCAGCAGCAGGCTCGCGATGTTGATGCAGGCGATGAGGAGCAGGATGCCGGCGCCGAGGGTGAGGAAGACCAGGCCGGTGCGCAGCCCGCCCAGCCAGTAGTCCTTGAACGGGGTCACCACCGCGCCGATCCCCTGGTTGGTGGCCGGGAACTCCTTGACCAGCCCGGCGGTGACGCTGTCGAGCTCGTGCTGCGCCTGCTCGACGGTGACGCCGGGCTTCAGGCGCGCCGCGCCGTTGGCCCAGCGCAGGCCGCGCTGGGTCAGGTACAGCGGCACCGGGGGCAGCATCGACGGCACCCAGAGGTCGGCCTCGTCCGACAGCCCGCTGAACCCCTTCGGCGCCACGCCGACGATCTCGAACAGCTTGCCGTTGAGCTGGATCTTCCGCCCGACGATTTTGGGATCGCCGCCGAACTCGGTGCGCCAGAGGTTGTAGCCGATCACCGCCACGTACTGCTCCATCGGCTTGGCGTCCTCCTCGGCGGTGAAGAAGCGGCCGGCGGCGGGCTTCAACCCGAGCATCGGAAAGTAGCTGTCGTTGACCAGCTCACCCCACAGCCGGCGCGACTGCAGCCCCTGATCCCCCTGCTGGAGGTTGAAGGCGAACTTCCCCCAGACCGACATGTTGTCGAAGGAGGTGCTGCGCTTGCGCCAGTCGGCGAAGTCCATCTGCGACAGCGGCCAGGTGCTCCCCTTCCCCTTGGCCTGCGCCTGGGAGGTGCCCTGGATCATCACCAGCCGGGAGGGTTCCGGATAGGGGAGCTCCTGGAGGAGCACGGCATTGACGACCGTGAAGATGGTCGCCGTCGCGCCGATGCCCAGCGTCAGGGTGAGGATCGCGGCGATGGAAAACCCCTTCTCCGACCACAACTGCCGCAGCCCGAGCCGTACGTCCCGCCAGAAGCTCTCCATTGCATCCCCTCTCTAGTTCCTGCTGATTATTCCTGCTGATACTGCATTGGCGCACGGATTCCAGCCTTCCGCCGCGTAGGTTAAGTGCCCCAGAGTCCCTGCAAGTGGGACAGCAGCTTACAACAAGGCCTGCGACGAGGTTTATGCCCTCCAGCCGGCCCGCGCCCGCAGCTCGGCGAGCTCCTCGTGGAACCCCTGGATGATCAGCTCGGGGTCGGGGACCAGGCCGGTATCCGAGGCGAGCCCCAGCCGGACGTGGCCGGCATAGCTGAAGATGCTGATGCCGAGCCCCACCCGTCCCGACTGCGGCACCCAGAAGAAGATCTCGCGGATGGGCTTGCCGGCGAGCGAGAGCTCCTCGCGCGGCCCGGGGACGTTGGTCATCACCGCCGTCGTCTTGGCGGCGAAGAGGCCGACCACCATCCGCTGCACGGCGGCCGGCACCATCCCCAGCAGCTTCAGGATGGCGTAGACCACCACCGGCTCGGCCGAGCGCTTGAGCGCCCCCGCACGCCGGTGGAGCTCGGCGAGGCGCTCGACCGGATCGGCGATCCCCACCGGCAGCGACAGGAAGATCAGCCCGAACTGGTTGCCGAGGCTCGCCATGTCGTCGAGCGCGCGCAGGTTGACCGGCATCGCCGCGCGGAAGTTGAGGCCGTCGGCCGGCTTCCCCTTGCGCTCGAGGTAGCGCCGCAGCCCGCCGGTCATCGCCGAGAGCAGGACGTCGTTGACCGTCCCGTGGAGCGCGGCGCCGATCTCCTTGACGTCGGCCACCGTCACCGGCTCGGACCAGGCGACCCGCTTGGGGATGCCGAGCGGCCCCTTGAACACCGTCGACGGGTCGGGGAGGCGGAGCACCAGGCGGGTGAAGGCGCCGATCGACGCCACCCCGGTGACCACCGAGTTCATGCTGCGGAACCCCTCGGCCGTCTGCTCCATCAGGCGGATGCCGTCGGGCATCAGCCTCTCGGCGAGCGCGCGGGCGGCGTGCCAGCGTGGGGTGTCGCGGAAGAGGTCGGTGATCGGGCTATCGAGGTGATGGGCGTCGGGGTGGGGCGGGATCTCCGCTGGCACGTCGGTCAGCGACAGCAGCACCAGGAGGAGGGCCATGCCGTCGCCGATGCAGTGGTGGAGGCGTCCGACCAGGACGCACCCGTTCCCCTTGTACCCTTCGAGCAGGTGGAAGCTCCACAGCGGCCGCCGGGGGTCGAACGGCTGGCTCATCAAGCTCGCTGACCACGCCCCGCAGAGCGTCCTCGTCCCCCGGCTTCGGCAGCTTGCCGTGGTGAACGTGCTGGTCGAGGTCGAACTCCGGATCCTCCTCCCAGTAGGGGTCGCCCTGGAAGTGGGTGATGTGCTGGCGGAAGCGCGGGATCGCCAGCAACCGGTGGCCGAGCCGCTCCCGGAGGCGGGCGAAGGGGACCGGCTCGTCCATCACCAGCACGCCGTTGATGATCATCAGGTTGGACGGCTCGTCCATCCGCAACCAGGCGTGGTCGACGGCGGAGAGCGGTTCCCGCAGGATCTCGGGGTTTTCCGGGGAGTCCAAGGCGATCTTTCCTCCCTGAGGCGTTGAGGGCAGAGTCTACACCGGGCGCGGGATCCCGCGGTGGGGCGCCTCCCAGCCCCCTCCAGGGAGCGGCTTGCCGCGACGGCGACTCGGGATGGCGATACTCCGGGCTTCTTTGGTATCCTCGATCCGAGAGGAGACCCGGCCGATGGCATCCCGCAAACCGACCCTGCCCCGTGAAGCCAACGCCGGTCAGCCGCCCGTCGAGCGCCGTCCTCTCGTGGGCAAGCTCGACATCGCAGCCCTCCACCAGCCCCAGGGTCCGGATTCGGGGATCAACGCCATCATCGGCAGATGGCCCGGAGACGACTTGAGCGAGGAGGAGTTCATCGCTCTCGTTGAAGAGATCTCTTGACCCTTCCAAGGCTTCTGCTGCTCGATACCAATATCCTGCTTCACCTGGTCCGGGAAAACCGTCTGGGTCGAACGATCGAGTCCCGGTTCAGGTTACAGAGCCGTGCGGAAAGGCCCTTGATCTCGATCATCTCCTTAGGGGAGATCCTGGCCTTCGTCAGGCGATGGAACTGGGGCCTGTCAAAGACGTCTGCATTGGAAAACCTGCTGCGCGACCTCGTCGTCCTGGAGATCTCTGACGAGACCCTGGAGCACTACGCACAGATCGACGTCTTTCTTCGCCGAGCCGGCCGGCCCGTGCAGCAGAACGACATGTGGATCGCTGCCACGGCCGCCGCGTCGGGAGCCCATCTGCTGACCACGGACAAGGATTTCGACCCGCTCTATCCCGCCTATCTGGATCGCACCTGGATCGACCCGCAGCAACCCGACGCCTGAGCAACCGGGGAGGCTTTTTATGCGGCGCGCCTCAGTGGTGCCCCTTCTTGACCAGCAGGCGGGCCTGCCAGTCCTGGCTGGGGAGGATGGCGGCGCCTTCGAGGAGGACGACCTCCTCGGGGACCTTGGCGGGGAGGCAGCGCTCGGCGGCGGAGTGGTCGGAGAGGTAGGCGACGAAGGCGCAGATCAGGGCGTCCAGGTGGTCGTCGTTCTGGATCGCGAGGTCCTTCTGCCCTTCGCTGCGGGGGCGCAGGCCGGTGCCGTCGGTCAGCAGCCGGAGCATCTTCTCGCGGCGCTGCCGGCGCGGGCTGCGCCGCCCCCGCTCCTCCGCCGGACCGCCGCCGCCGCGGTGGTGATGGGTGACCAGGTCCTCCGCCGTCTCGCGGTCCGAGAGGCTGGCGATGACGACCGCCCAGGCGACCCGCGGATGGGTCTCGAACAGGCGCCCCTTGCCGCGGCAGACCACCTCGCGCGCCACCCCCAGGAAGCTCGCCAGGGCGACGGCCCGCCAGAGGTTCGGGCTCAAGGCCACCTGTTGCACGGTGGTGCGCGACAGCCCGAGGTTGGTGACCCGCTCGGCCATCGCGAGGTCGGTGCGCCGCCAGAGATAGGCCTCGCTCGGCGACTCGGGCTCGCTCGCTCCCAGGAACCAGTGCATGCAGGCCGCGGGGTAGGAGAAGGGCTGATCGACGGCGGTCTTCTCCGCCGCCCGGAAGCGCGCTTCGAGCGCCTCCCGGCCGTCTTCCCCCTGGAAGTCGGGGAGCTGGGGGAACTGGTAGAACAGCCCTTCGTCGGAGACCAGGATCTCGGCGATCGCGGTCTTGGTCCCCTCGCCGGCCAGGTCGATTCCCAGATAGGTCTTCATCGTCCTCGCAGTTATAGCAGGGATCGGAAGGCTGTGCTCGGCATCGTTCACTCCGGCAGCCGGCGTTTCTCCACCTTGCCGAGGGCGTTGCGCGGCAGCGCCGCGACCCGCCGGATCTCGCGCGGCACCTTGAAACCGGCCATCTGGCGCTTGCAGAAGGCGACCAGCGCCGCCTCGTCGAGCCCCGGGTCGGCGACCAGGAAGGCGACCGGCACCTCCCCCCAGTCGGCATGGGGACGGCCGGCCACCGCCGCCTCGCGGACCCCCGGAAAAGCGGCCAGCACCTCCTCGACCTCGCGCGGGTAGACGTTGAAGCCGCCGGTGATGATCAGCTCGTGGCGCCGCCCGAGGAGGGTGACGGCGCCGGTCGCCGGGTCGCGGCGGGCGAGGTCGCCGGTGCGGAACCAGCGCTCCCCCCGCGCCCCCGGCGGATCATGGACGAAGCTCTCCGCCGTCTTCTCCGGCGCGCGCCAGTAGCCGGAGAAGACGTTGCCGCCGCGCACCAGCAGCTCCCCCTCGCCGCCCGGCGCCACGTCGACCCCCTCCCTTCGCGGTCCACGATGCGGATCGACACCCCCGGCAGCGGCGCGCCCACCGTCCCCGGCCGCCGCGTGCCGACATAGGGGTTCGAGAGGTTCATCCCCGTCTCGGTCATCCCGTAGCGCTCGAGGATGTCGTGGCCGGTCAGGCCGCGGAACGCCGCGAAGGTCTCCGGCGACAGCGGCGCGCTCCCCGAGCAGAAGAGGCGGAGGGAGGAGAGGTCGAGCGGCTCGCCGGCCGCCTTGCGGGCCGCCAGCTCGGCGACCAGCCGGCCGTACATCGTGGGGACGCCGAAGAACAGGGTCGCCTCTCCGGCCGCCAGCTCCCCTAGCCACCTCGGCGGCCTCGAAGCGGGGGCGGAGGAGGATCGGTCGCTCCGGCGGCGAGCGCCGAGCAGAGCCCCACCACCAGGCCGTGGGTGTGGAAGAGCGGCAGCGTGAGGAGCAGGGAGTCCGCCGGCTCCCAGGCCCAGGCCGCGAGGAGGGCGGTGACGGTCGCCAGCACGTTGTCGTGCGAGATCTCGGCCCCCTTGCTCTTCCCCGTGGTGCCGGAGGTGTAGAGGAGCATGGCGAGATCGCCGCCGTCGACCAGGGGGAAGCGCAAACCCCTGTGGATCGCCCCGCCAGTCCTCCCGCTCCTCGATCCACAGCACCTCGACCCGCTCCTCGGGCGCCAGCTCCTCCAGCACCTCCCCCTGCGCCCGCTCGCTCAGCAGCAGCCGCGGCGCCGAGTCCGCCAGCAGGTGGGCGATCTCCCGCCGCCGGTAGGCGAGGTTGATCGGCACCATCGCCGCGCCGAGCCGCAGCACGGCGAGGAACGCGGTGACGAATTCGGGGCGGTTGCCGAGGAAGAACGCCACCCGGTCCCCCGGCACCACCCCGCGCGCCGCGAGCCCCGCCGCCAGCGCCTCGGACTCGGCGAAGAGCTCGGCGTAGGTGAGGGTAGAGTCGCCGTCCGGACCGCAATCGCGAAAGCGGAGCGCCGGCTTGTCGGGAAAGCGGTGGCGGGAGAGGGCGAAGAGGTCGGTGAGGTTCATGGCGGAGCGAGGATGATACGCGGTCGGGGCGCAGGTGGAGGCGAACCTCCCGCGAAGGATCCCTCCTGAGAGCGCCGGCGTCTCGCCGGCTACTAACCGGTTTCTTCTTTGTTTTTTAGTTAGTAGCCGGCGGGACGCCGGCGCTCCCAGGAAAGGCCTCTGAATCGGAGCCTCTCCCCTACCCCGCGAGCTCCGGCTCCCCCGAGCGCGCGAGGATCGCCGCCCGCACCTGGTCGCGGAGCTGGTCACCCCGGCGTGCCAGCCGCTCCCCTCGGGGCGGACGGCGGAGGCCACGGTCACCGTCACGCGGCCGCGGCGGAGGAGGAACTCGCCGCCGCGCAGCAGGTCGCGGGTCCCCTGGATGGCGACGGGGACGACCGGCACCCCCGCGTCCACGGCCACCGCGAAGGTCCCCATGCGGAACGGCAGGAGCCCGGGGTAGCGGCGGAAGGTCCCCTCGGGGAAGATGGCGAGCGACTGGCCGGCGGCGAGGGCGTCGAGCGCCTTGCGGGTCTCGCCGGCGCTCTGCGCGGCGTCGAAGCGCTCGACGAAGACCGTCCCCAGCCGGCGCAGGAAGAGGCGGGAGACGAAGTTCCCTTCGAGCTCGCGCTTGACCACGAAGGCGAATTCCGGCGGCAGCAGGGCGGTGAGCACGATGCCGTCGAGGTAGCTCGAATGGTTCGCCGCCACGATCCGCGGCCCGCCCGCCGCCAGGTTCTCCTTCCCTTCGAGACGGAGCGAGGTGCCGACCCAGGCGAAGAGGAAGCGGGCGACGCCGCGCGCCAGGGTGCGCCGCAGCTTCAAGCCCCGGCGCCGCCACGATGGCGATCCAGAACGGCACGGCGAAGAAGATGAAGGAGCCGTAGGCCCAGGCGGTGTAGAGGAGGGCGCCGAGCGAGCGGACGCGCCGGGCGAGCTGCGTGCGGAGCCCCGAGAGCGCCAGGTTGGCGATCTGCAGCCCGAGCGCCGCCGCCCCCCGCCCCATCCGCCCCGATTCGTAGACCTCGCGCGCCGACGAGCGGCGGATCTTGCCGCTCGAGGTCTTGGGGACGGCGTTGGGCGGCACCAGCGCCACCACGTCGGCCGGCGTCCCCAGCAGGTCGACGGTGGCGTGCCTGGATCGCCTGGCGGATCGTCTCGCGCTCCGCCTCTCCCTTCTCGCGGGTCTCGGCCATCACCACCAGCCGCTCGGTGCCGGTCGCCGGATCGGGGCTGCCGAAGACGGCGACGCACCCCTTGCGCACGCCGGAGACCTCGCCGACCGCCCCTTCGAGCTCCTGCGGGTAGAGGTTCCTGCCGCCGCGGATGATGATGTCCTTCACCCGGCCGGTGATGTAGACCTCCCCCGCCGCCATGTAGGCGCGGTCGCCCGAGTCGCGCCAGTCGCCGTGGACCAGCTTCGCCGTCGCCTCCGGGTTCCGGAAGTAGCCGCCGGTGGCGGACGGCCCCTTGAACTCGAGCCGCCCCTCCTGGCGCTCGCCGACCTCGCGGCCGGAGTCGTCGACGACGCGGATCTCGTGCCCGGCGAGCGGCATGCCGCAGGAGACGAAGCGGAGGACGGCGGCGGGGTCGGCGGCTGCCTCCGGCGCGGCCGGCACCGCCTTGCCGCCGCGCTGGAACGCCTCGCGCTCGACGGCGTCGACGAGCGGCGGCCGGCCGAGCGGCGGGAAGGCGACGGCGAGCGAGCTCTCGGCGAGGCCGTAGACGGGAGAGAGCGACCCCGGGCGGAAGCCGTACGGCGAGAAGCGCTCGGTGAAGCGGCGGATCGCCTCCGGGCTCACCGGCTCGGCGCCGTTCAGCGCCATCCGCCAGGAGGAGAGGTCGAGCCCGGCGATCTCCTCGTCGGGGACCTTGTTGACGCACAGCTCGTAGGCGAAGTTGGGAGCCGCCGACAGCGTGCCGCCGTGGCGGTGGATCGCCGTCAGCCAGCGCGACGGCCGGGCGAGGAAGGCGAGCGGCGACATCAGCACCAGCGGCATGCCGAAGTAGAGCGAGCCCATCCAGCAGCCGATCAGCCCCATGTCGTGGTAGAGCGGCAGCCAGCTCACCACCACGTCCTCGGGGTGGATGTCCGCCCCCTTGCCGATCGCCCGCAGGTTGGCGAGCAGATTGGCGTGGGTGAGCACCACCCCCTTGGGATTGCCGGTGCTCCCCGAGGTGAACTGGAGGAAGGCGATGTCCTCGGCGCGCACCGGCGGCGGCAGGAAGATCGTCGCCCCGGCGGCCCCCGCGGCCGACAGGTCGGCCACCGTCGTCACCTTGAGCCCCGGCAGCTGGGCGCCGACCAGGCGGGCGAGGGTGAGGACCTCGGAGAAGGTGACCAGCACCACGGCGCCGGCGGTGCGCAGGATGCCGGCCTGGCGGCGCAGGTGGTCCTCGATCTGGCTCTTGCGGGCCGGCGGATAGAGCGGCACGGGGATCCCCCCCGCCGCCTGCGCGCCGAAGAACGAGGCGAAGTAGTCGAGCCCGGTCGGCAGCATGATCCCCACCGCCGTCCCCGGCCCCACCCCCAGCCGCGCGAGGCCGGCGGCCACCGCGCGCACCCGCCGCGCCAGGTCCGCGTAGGTCATCTCCTGGTCTCGCTGTCGCTCGCCTCGAAGAGGACGTGCCGGCGGTCGGGGTGGCGCTCGGCGTGCCACTCGAGGACCTCGAGCAGGGTGCGCGTGCGGTCCGGCGCCGCCTCGCCCGCCGCCATCGCCGAAAGTGGCGTCAGCGACGCCACGCGCGCCGCACCGGCAGCCCCAACAGCCGCCCCCGCGGGATGCGCCACGGCGAGCGCCTGGAGGAGGTCGCGCGGCGTCTCGGCCGAGCCGATCAGCTCCTCCGGCAGGCGGACGCCGAACGCCTTCTCCAGGCGGGCGAGGAGCTCGACCCGCCCCAGGCTGTCGAGCCCGAGGTCGCGCTCGAGCGAGTCGTCGAGCCCCGGCAGCCGCGAGCGGCGCTGCGGCTGGAGCTCCTGCGCGAGCCCCTGGAGGATCGCCAGCAGAGCCTCGGCAGCGGGCGGCTCGGGGTGCGCGGGGGTGGGCGAGATCATGACGCCCGCAAGGTATCCGGGGCGGGGAGGAAAGACAAGGGCGGGGGGGGGGGAGGGGGTCGACCACCGGACGAAACGTCCGACTCCGACACGGACCTTCACGGACAGGGCTGGCGAGGAAACGGCCCCGCCCTCAGCTCCCTGTCCCTGGTCGTCCGCGTGGGTTGGTGTGGCAGTCCGTGTGCAGCCCCCACCGCGATGGCCCAAAGCCGCGAAATTCAAGCGCTCCCGGACACCGCCGGAGGGTATGATGGGCGCCGTCGGGAGAAAAGCCAGCCAGCCGGGAGAAGGGCGATGCTGTTCCTCACATCGATCGTAGATCAGCCCGTGGAGGGCAAGACGGGCGAGATGATCGGCCGTATCGAGGACCTCATCGTCCGCATGGGAGAGGACCGCTATCCGCCGATCTCGGGGCTGGTGGTGCGCGACGGCCGCCGCCGCTTCTTCGTCTCGGCGGTGAGCCTCCAGGGGCTGAACGGCGTCGCCCGCCTCGCCACCTCGACGGTCGACCTGCAGCCGTTCTCCCGCCGCGGCGGCGAGGTGCTGCTGCGCACCGACGTCCTCGACCACCAGTTGATCGACATCACCGGCCGCCGCATCGTCCGCGTCAACGACGTCCAGCTCACCCGCATCGAGGAGAATTACCGCGTGGTGGGGGTCGACATCAGCGCCCGCGCCCTCCTCCGCCGCCTCGGCCCCCGCGCCCTCGCCGGCAAGATCGTCGGCCGCCAGGTGATCGACTGGTCGGACGTGCAGTACCTGGCGAGCGCCGCGCCGGTGCAGCTCAAGGTCTCCTACGACCGCCTGGCGGAGCTCAACCCGGTCGACCTCGCGCGCATCGTCGACGCCCTCTCCTACCGCGAGAGCGCCGAGATCGTCAACGCGCTCGACGAGGAGACCGCCGCCGAGACGCTCGAGGAGGTCAGCGACGAGCGCCTCGCCGACCTGCTCGAGGGGATGGACCAAGAGCGCGCCGCCGACATCCTCGAGGAGATGACCCCGGCCGCCGCCGCCGACGCCCTCGAGGACCTCGACGAGGAGGTCGCCGAGCAGCTCCTCGCCCGCATGGAGCCCGAGGAGGCCGCCGACGTCCAGATCCACCTCGAGTACGACGAGGACAGCGTCGGCCGCATCATGAGCCGCGACCTCGTCCGCGTCCCCGACACCGCCACCGTCGGCGACGCCCTGGCGACCATCCGCGGCCTCGAGGAGGTCCCCGACCCTCTGCTCGCCGTCTACGTGGTCGCCGCGGACGACCTCGACGTGCTGCGCGGCCTGGTGCGCCTGCGCACGCTGATCCTCTCCGACCCCGCCACCCCGCTCGTCGACGTCCTCGACGAGGACGTACCGACCGTCTTCCCCGACGACCGCGCCGAGAGCGCCGCTCGCATCCTCGCCGAGTACAACCTGCTCGCCGTGCCGGTGCTCGACGAGAGCCGCCGCCTGCTCGGCATCGTCACCGTCGACGACGCCCTCGCCGTCCTCCTCCCCGAGATCTGGCAGCGCCGCGGCGGAGCCTTCTGATCTTGGCTCTCGGCGTGCGCAAGCGGCTCTGGCCCTACTTCGCGGCCCTCGGCCCCGGCCTGCTGGCGGCGAGCGCCGGCAACGACGCCGGCGGCATCGCGACCTACGCCTCGGCGGGGGCCTCGTACGGCTACGGGCTGCTGTGGGCCCTGGTGCTGGTGTCGATCTTCGTCGGCGTGGTGCAGGAGATGAGCGCGCGGCTCGGCGCCGTCACCGGCAAGGGGTTCTCGGACCTGGTGCGGGAGAGCTTCTCGCTCCGCCAGACGGCGATGATCCTGCTCACCCTGCTGGTCGCCAACACGGGGATCATCGTCTCGGAGTTCATCGGCGTCGCCGCGGCGGCCGAGCTGTTCGGAGTCAGCCGCTACATCGCGGTGCCGATCGCCGCCATCTTCGTCTGGCTGCTGGTCACCCGCGGCTCCTACGGCTGGGTGGAGCGGATCTTCCTCGTCCTCACCCTCGCCTTCCTCGCCTACATCGGCGCCGCCTTCCTGGCCAAGCCCGACTGGAGCGCCGCGTTCACCGAAACCGTGCAGCCCCACCTCCAGTTCGACGCCGACTACCTGAACCTGCTGATCGCGCTGATCGGCACCACGATCTCCCCCTACATGCAGCTCTATGCCCAGTCGTCGGTGGTCGAGAAGGGGGGAACCCCGGAGAACTACCGCTACACCCTGTTCGACGTCATCGTCGGCACCGTCTTCTCGGGGGTGGTGGCGGTGTTCATCCTGATCGCCACCGCGGCGACCCTCCACGCGCACGGCGTCAACGTGCCGATCCACGACGCCGCCGACGCCGCGCGGGCGCTCGAGCCGATCGCCGGCCACTACGCGAAGGCGCTGTTCGCCGTCGGCCTGCTCGGCGCCTCGCTGCTCGCCGCCGGGGTGCTGCCGCTCGCCACCACCTACATGCTGAGCGAGGCGCTGGGCTTCGAGCGCGGCGTCTCCCGCTCGTGGTCCGAGGCGCCGATCTTCATGGGGATCCTCACCGGCTTGACCGCCCTCGGCGCCGTGGTGGCGCTGATCCCCGGCCTGCCGCTGATCCAGGTGCTGGTCGGCGTCTACGTCCTCAACGGCCTCCTCCTCCCCGTCGAGCTGTTCGCCATCCTGCGCCTGATCAACGACCGCGAGCTGATGGGCGAGCACGTCAACGGCCCGGTCTACAACGCCGTCGCCTGGGGGATCGCCATCGCGGTCAGCCTGCTCTCCCTGGCGTTCATCGGGACGACGGTCGTGGGGTGGTTCCGGTAGGCATGCTAGAGTCCAGTCACTATGCAGGTTGAGCTCGAGCCTCCCTTCCTGCTCATCAAGCCGGGGATCTCCGAAGAGGAGTTCTACCGGACGGTGGGAGAGGACGGAGATTGGGAGTACCTCGGAGGGAGACTCGTCTTGTCACCGGCTTCCGACCGCCACGAAGACCTCTTCTCGTTCCTGATGACCCTGCTGCGCACGTTCCTCGACGCCCGGGGCGGCGCCGTGGTGCGCGGCTCCCGGTATCCGATGCGGCTCGACCCGCGCTGGTCGCCGGAGCCCGATCTGATGGTGGTCCGCGACGAGCACGGCCACCGCCTGATGCCGCAGCGGCTCGAGGGGCCCGCCGACTTCGTCATCGAGATCGCCTCGGAGGGGGACCCGGGGTTCGACCTGCGCGAGAAGCTCCCCCGCTACGAGGAGGCCGGCGTCGAGGAGATCTGGTGGATCAACCCGTTCACCCGCACGCTCCTCGCCCGCAACCGCACCGCCAACGGCTATGCCGGCCAGACGCTGACGGCGGGCCGGCTCGCCTCGCAGGTGATCCCGGAGTTCTGGATCGAGGTCTCCTGGCTCTGGCAGGAGAAGCTCCCCTCCTCCTTCGATTGCCTGCGCCAGATCCTCGGCTGAAAGCACCGCGCCCGTAGGGTGCGCGCAGCGCACCCTACGAATTGCCGCCTCCTACCGCGCCACCGCCAGCTCTCCCCGCTTCTGCTCGCCGATCCAGCGGTCGATGTTCTCCTCGAGGACGGCGAGGGGGAGCGAGCCGCTGCCGATCACCTCGTCGTGGAAGGCGCGGACGTCGAAGGCCGGGCCCAGCTCCTTCTCGGCCTTCCTCCGCAGCTCCTTGATCTTCAGCTCGCCGAGCTTGTAGGAGAGCGCCTGGCCGGGCCAGGAGATGTAGCGGTCGACCTCGGTCTCCACCTCGTGGAGGGGGAGCGCGGCGCGGGCCGCCATGTAGTCGATCGCCTGCTGGCGCGTCCACCCCTTGGCGTGGATGCCGGTGTCGATCACCAGCCGGCAGGCGCGCCACATCTCGTAGCCCAGCCGGCCGAAGTTGCTGTAGGGGTCGTCGTACATCCCCATCTCGACCCCCAGCCACTCCGAGTAGAGCCCCCACCCCTCGCCGAACGCCGAGATGTAGGAGAAGCGCCGGAAGTCCGGCAGGTGCTCGAGCTCGTGGCTCCTGGCGATCTGCAGGTGATGCCCGGGCACCGACTCGTGGAGGGCGAGGGCGGTCAGGTTGTAGAACGGGCGGCTCTCGAGCTGGTAGGTGTTGACCCAGAAGATCCCGGGCTGGACGCTCCCCTGCGGCGCCTCGACGTAGCGCCCCGAGGTGTACTTGGGCGCGATGTCCGGCGGCACCGGCTGGACGGTGTACGGCAGGCGCGGCAGCGTCCGGAACTCCGAGGGGAGCTTGCCGTCGATCTTCTTGGCGATGAACGACGCCCGCTCGAGCAGCTCCTGCGGCGTCCTGGCGTAGAACTGCGGATCGGTGCGCAGGAACTTGAGGAAGGCCGCGCGGTCCCCCTTGAAGCCCGCCTGCCGCATCACGCCGTCCATCTCCTGCGAGATACGCGCGACCTCGGAGAGGCCGATCTGGTGGATCTCCTCGGGGGTCAGGTCGAGCGAGGTGTACTGCCGGATCTGCTGCTGGTAGTAGGCGGCGCCGTTGGGCAGCGCCGACGCCGCCAGGGTGGCGCGCGCGTGCGGCAGATACTCCTGCTGGTAGAAATCGAGGAACGCCCGGTAGCCGGCGACGCCCCCCTCCATGACGGCCGCCCTCCCCTCGCGGCGCAGGCGCTCCTGGTCGCCGGCCGGCACGCCGGTGGGGAACTTCTCGAACGGCTTCCAGAAGACGCTCTTCGCCGGGTCGTCGACGACGTGGGCGCTGATCGTCTTGTCGACGCCGGCGAGCGTCGCGCGCGGCACGGTCATGCCGCTCTGGATCCCCAGCCGCATCAGCTCGATCTCCTGCTGCACGTAGAGCGGCCAGGCGCGCAGGCGGCTGATGTAGTTCTCGTAGTCCCGGGTCGTCGCGAGCGGCATGTCGTCGGGGAGGCGGGAGAAGCCGGAATGGAAGCCGGAGTCGGCGTTGAACGGCATCTGGTAGCCGCCGAGGTCGAAATCGGCCACCCGGTCGACGAGCTGCCGCTTGAAGATGTCGTAGTTGACCTGATCCGCGGCGGCGAGCTTGCCGCGGTCGATCGCCCCCAGCTCGGTCAGGAAGGCGCGGTCCGCCTCCGCCTCCCGCTTGAGGTCGGCGAGCGACGTTCCGGGGAGCCGGTCGTCGTACTCGTGCCGCCCCACGGAGGTGGCGAGGAACGGATCGGCCTTCAGGCGGTGCTCCCACTCGCGCTTGAAGAGGTCCTGGAGCCGCGAGGGCTCATCGGCCGCGAAGGCCGGGACGGCGAGCAGGAGGAGAGAGACGAGAAGCAGCGGCTTCTTCAATTGACACCTCCGTATGCAAACGTTGCCAGTCTATCGCGGGGCCGCCGGGCGGGCCAGCGGCAACCGGAGCGCTTCGGTCTAAGATAGAGCCTCACTCCGAGGAGAGATCGAGATGCGCTGGAAACCGTCGCTGTGCTCCTGGCCTGCCTTCTCGCGAGCGCTCCGGCGCTCGCCGGGGACGTCTACAACGTCGTCATCACCCGTCAGGGGGATGACGGCGTCGGCGCCCCGCAGGGCGGGGCCGCGGCGGAGAGCCGTGACTTCCGCGGGCGGCTGTTCCTCAACGGCCGGAGCTACCGCCTCGAGCTCGCGCCGGGCGGCGAGGACCCGCCGCTCTACCAGGCGCTGGTCTCGAACGACGGCGGCGCCCACGAGCTCGCCCTCAACCTGCCGAACCACACCTTCTTCGCCCCGCACCCTCTCGCCGTGACCTCCTCCCTCCTCCGCGTGCTGCCGATCGGCGACGCCTCGGTGAGCAACCTCGGCATCCAGAGCTCCGAGACGCCCGAGACGCTCGACGGGGTCGCCACCCGGCGGCGCGTGATCCGTCTCGCCTACGACGTCACCATCGCGATCTCGGCCCCCTTCGGCCGCCAGGCGCCGGGCAAGATGCACGTCATCGAGACGGTCCACGGCAAGGTGACGGTCGAGGCCGTCTACTGGCTGGCGCCGGGAGAGCGGCCGGCGCTGCCCGAGATGCTGCGCCCCGACATCCGTTCCGGCTTCGCCGAGTCGACGCCAAGCTCGCCGCCGCCCCGCGGCTCTCGGGCATCACCCTCCCGCGTCACCATCCCTCCACCGCACCCCCAGCCCCACCTGCCTCCCACCACACCCCCCCTTCACCCCCCCCCCACCCCCAATCCCCCCCCCTCCAGCTCCACGGTGAAATGGATCGCCTCCGAAGTACACTCCCAGCAACCGGAATCAAGGGAGAAGAGGCATGGACGGAGAGATGTCCTGGGGGAAAGCGGGGCTGCACGTGCTGGTCGCCTGCGGCGCGCTGACGGCCGTGGGGATCGTGTTCGCCTTCCTCGGCGCGTTCCGGAACCCCGAGGCCGCGGGGGAGGAGCTGGGGAAGGTGGTGGTCTGGGTGGTGCTCGCGACGCTCGCCGCCTCCTGGGCCTTCCAGACCGGCAAGGGGGCGCTGGGGATGCTGCTGGCCGCGGTGGTCGTCGCCCTGATCGGCGTCGAGGTCTTCAGCTTCGTCCGGCTCGCCCGCCATCCCGGCGGCAAGGCGGGAGGGGATCAGGACATGGCGCTCGAGCCGCTGACCCCGACCGAGAAGGTGCGCCCGCAGACCATCGTCGCCGACCACGAGGCCCGCCTCTGCCACGTCACCCTCGAATTCTCGATCCCCCAGCCCACCGGCTTCACCCCCGCCGAGGCGCTCGAGGCGACGCTGCGGGCCGCGGCGTCCGGCGCCTCCGAAGGCGCCACCAACGACAAGCTCGGGCAATGGGCCTTCGAGAGCCCGGAGACCCACGAACGCGTTATCCTCCTCGCGGCCAAGGGGATCGGCAAGACCGAGGCCGGCTTCCGCGGCTTCGCGGCGGGGCTCAAGAGCGGCATCAAGAAGGATGACAAGATCACCGTCGAGGACGACGCGACCCAATGGACCAACGGGCGAGGCGAGTACACGCTGGGCGGCACCGCCGGCGGCAGGGTGCACGTCGACCTGCGGTGCCTGTCGCGGGAGACCCCGCCGCTGGTGGTCTGCGTCGAGACGGTGGCCCTGACCAGCGGCTCGCTGAGCCGCCAGCGCAACGGCCTGCGCCTCCTCCCCTGCGACAGCTGAGCTTCGAGGGTCCCGCCCATGGACTGTGACGCGGTCGTCGTCGGCGCCGGGCCCAACGGCCTCGCGGCGGCGATCGTGCTCGCGCGGGCCGGCCGCTCGGTCGAGCTGTTCGAGGGGGCCCCGACGGTGGGGGGCGGCGCCCGCTCGGCCGCGCTCACCCTCCCCGGCTTCGTCCACGACGTCTGCTCGGCGATCCACCCGCTGACGGTGGGCGCGCCGTTCATCCCCAGCCTCCACCTCGAGCGCCACGGCCTGCGCTTCGTCCAGCCGCCGCTCCCCCTCGCCCACCCGTTCGACGACGGCTCGGCGGCGGTGCTGGCCCGCGGGTTCCCGGAGACCGGCGAGAGCTTCGCGGCCCCCCACGACGCCCGCGCCTGGGAACGGCTGTTCCGCCCCTTCTCCGAGGCGTGGCCGGAGCTGGCGCCGGACCTCCTGGGGCCGCTCCGGCTGCCCCGCCACCCCTTGCGCATGGCCCGCTTCGGTCTCGCCGGGCTGCGCTCCGCCGCCGGCCTCGCGGCGAGCCGCTTCCGCGGCCAGCGCGCCCGCGCCCTCTTCGCCGGCCTCGGCGCCCACTCGTTCCTGCCGCTCGAGCGGCTCCCCACCGCCGCCGTCGGCCTGATGCTCGGCGTCACCGGCCACGCCGTCGGCTGGCCGCAGCCGGTGGGAGGGGCCCAGAAGATCGCCGACGCCCTGGCGGCCGAGCTCGCCGCGGCGGGAGGGACGATCCACACCGGCCGGCCGGTCGCCTCGCTCGCCGAGCTCCCTGAGGCCCATGTCTACCTCTTCGACCTCACCCCCGCCCAGCTGCTGCGCATCGACGGCTTCCGCTGGCCGGCGGGCTATCGCCGGCGCCTCGCCCGCTTCCGCTACGGGCCGGGGGTGTTCAAGATGGACTGGGCGCTCGCCGAGCCGATCCCCTGGCGCGCCGAGGCCTGCCGGCGGGCCGGCACGGTCCACCTCGGCGGCACCCTCCCCGAGATCGCCGCCTCGGAGGCCGCCGCCTGGGCGGGGCGCGACCCGGTGAGCCCCTTCATGCTGGTCGGCCAGGCGACCCTCTTCGATCCCTCGCGGGCGCCGGCGGGGAAACACACCGGCTGGGCGTACTGCCACGTCCCCAACGGCTCGACGGCGGACCTCGCGGAGCTGCTGGAGAGCCAGATCGAGCGCTTCGCCCCCGGCTTCCGCGACGTCGTCCTGGCCCGCCACGCGATGAACACGGCCGACCTCGAGGCGTACAATCCCAACCTGGTGGGGGGGGACATCAACGGCGGCGCGGCGACCCTCTCGCAGCTCTTCACCCGCCCGGTGGCCCGCCGCGTCCCCTATTCGACGCCGGACCCCCGCGTCTTCATCTGCTCGGCGAGCACCCCGCCCACCGGCGGCGTGCACGGGATGTGCGGCTACCACGCGGCGCGGGCGGCCCTGCGCGCGATCCCGAGGCAGGGTCTGATCGAACCCAGAGACGCTCCCTGTCCTCGGCCAGTGACGCTCCTCCGGCTTCGATCCCCGTGCATCCAGGCCGGTATTCTCTTTGAAATGAATGGGCTCCGCGCGATCCGCCGGGAGGAATTTTCCTGGCGCGGCGCTTGCTGTGTACTTCGGGTTGGACAATCGGTTCTGCAGTCTGGCCATAAGGAGAAAGACATGTTGCGAATCCTACGCATGACGGCCCTCGCCCTCATCGCGCTCGGCGGTCTTCAGGGGAGCGCCAGGGCTCAAAATCCTCCGGACAAGCCTCAGGGGGAGTTCCAGGGGAAGGTGAGCGTCAACGAGGTGCTGCTCGACGTCCTGGTCACCGACGCCAAGGGGAACGTGATCGTGGGGCTCGACAAGAACGACTTCGTGGTGAAGGAGAACGGCAAGCCCGTCGAGCTGACCGGCGTCACGTTCTACAGCAACCGCCGCCTGATGGAGTCCTCGCCCGCCCTCGCCAAGAAGGGGGTGAGCACCGAGCAGGGGACGGAGGACCGCTACTTCATCCTCTTCTTCGAGGACCAGAAGGTGAACGCCCAGGACGCTCCGCAGCTCCTCTCCCAGCAGCTCGAGGCCGCCAAGCGCGCCCGCGGCTGGGTGGACGGCGAGATGCTGCCGAACGACTGGGTGGCGGTGGTGAGCTACGACACCCGCCTCAAGGTGCAGCAGGACTTCACCCACAACCACCAGGCGCTGATCGACGCCATCGGCGACGCCATGCGGGGCGGCGACCGCGAGGGGAACTACCCCTCCCGCATCAACCCCACCGGCGGCCCGTCGCTCCTCGCCGGCCTCCCCAAGGGGGACGAGCTGGCCAACAAGACCGCCAAGATCTACGACGCCCTCCAGGCCCTCGCCCGCTCGGCCGGCAACGTCCGCGGGCGCAAGAACCTGATCCTCTTCACCTACGGTCTGCCGGGCTACAACACCACCCCCTTCGGGCAGTTCGTCCCCGACAAGCGCTACTTCATCCCCACCGTCGAGGCGCTCAACGCCAACAACGTGGCGGTCTACTCGCTCGACATCACCCCGCCGGCCGTGCAGCACCGGCTGAGCGACTCGCTGAACAAGATGGCGGATGACACCGGCGGCAAGTACTTCTTCAACGTCACCAACTTCGCGACGCCGCTCGAGCAGATCGCGAAGGAGAACAACGGCTACTACCTGCTGAGCTACACGAACAGCCAGCCGGCGGGCAAGGTGGGCTTCCAGAACGTCACGGTGACCGCCACCAACCCCGAGTTCCGGGTCAGGGCGCGGAAGGGATACGAGTACGGGAAGTAGCCGCCAACGCCGCGGTCAATAGCCGCCGGGTGAGCCCCGTATAGGGCTGCCGGCAGGCCAGCAGGTCGCTCAGCACCCGGCGGATGCCGGGGTGGAGCCGCGCCACCGGCACCATCCACCGGGCGACGGCTCCCTCGAAGAAGAGCGCGCGGGCGTGCTCTGCCCGCGCCATCTCCCCCTCCCATTCCCTCCGCAACCGCTCCGGGTAGGACTCCGGCGAGCCGGCGAGCAGGCTCTCGGCGGCCCATAGCCCGGAGAGCATGCCGTAGCGGATCCCCTCGCGGGTCAGCGGATCGGCGAGGGCCGCGGCGTCGCCGGCCAGGAGAACGCGGCGCGGAACTCCCCGCCGCACCCCTTCCAGGGTCCACGCACCGAAGACCGGGATCGGATAGCGATAGCGCGGCCCAGGGCGCTCCCGCCAGCCGGACGGCAGGTGGCGGTCGAGAAAGGCGTCGAGGGCGGCGCGGGCCGTCCCCTCGTCGAGCCGCCCCTGGGTGTAGCCGATGCCGACCGAGACCCCGCCCGGCCGCGGGAAGATCCAGAGATAGGAGTCGGCGAGCTCCGGAAAGGCGAGGACCAGGCGGTCGAATTCGACGCCGGCGAGCGATCCCCCCAGCCCGAGGCTGTCCCCCTGAGGGGTGAGGCCGAGCGCGCGCCGGGAGGGGCCGCGGGCGCCGTCCGCCCCCACGATCCAGTCGTAGACCCGCGCGTCCCCGCTAGCCGTCGATATCCGGACCCCCTCGGGTGCCCATTCGAGCCGGCGCGCCTTCTCGCGGCGGGAAACGGCGCCGGCGGCGACGGCGGCCTCGACGAGCGCGCCGTCGAGGTCGCGCCGGCGGAAGATGCGGAGGCCGCCGAGATCGATCTCGAGCCGGCCCCCCCGGGCGTTTTCGAGCACGGCCCGCGGGCTGACGACGGCCGGCAGTCCCGCGGGGTCGAAACCGGCGAGTTGGGGGAGCACGTGCTCGGGCACCCCGCCGCCGCACGGCTTCTCGCCGGGACGGGCCGGCAGGTAGAGGTCCACCGCCGCGCCGCCCCGCGCCAGGGTGAGGGCCGCGGAGCCTCCGGCCGGGCCTCCTCCGAGAACGGCGACGCGCAACATGCGGTGGAGTCTATCCGAGCCCCCGGCCCCTCCGGCTCTTACATCCCTAACAATTAACTTACCTCCAACTGAGGATTCGTACAGCGCCCCTCTTCTACGGTTACGAGCGACGGGCAACCCCTTGCCCCGACCGCCCGGTGCCGGAGGAGAGCCAATGCCGCACGCGCCAGCCCTCAAGACCTCCCCGCTCGTCGCCCCCTTCCGCCGCTCCTCCCGCAAACCGCCGGCGCCTCTGGACCCTAGGCTCCCCGCCGCCGATCGTGCGCAGCCTCTTCGCCGGCATCGCGGCCGGAGCCCTGCTGGGAGGCGCGCTGGGGGTGGGGTGGGTGATCGCCAACCACTATCTCGTCGACGGCTATCCGCAGCTCGCCCTGGCCGCCCTCCGCGCCTCGCTCGACCGCTTCGCCCTCGCCGGCGGGCTCCTCTTCCTGCTCCTCGCGCTGACCGAGCGCCTGCTGGCCGCCGCCCTGCGGCGCCGCGGGCGCGAGGCGCGCCCGGCGTGGCGGTGGACGGCCGCGCTCGCCCTCGCCGCCGCCACCGGGATCGTCCTCTGGCGCCTGCGGATCTCCCCCTGGACGCCGCACGTGCTCTCGCCGCGGGGGATCCCCCTGTTCGGCGGCGTGGCGCTCGCCGGCGCCCTGGCGATCTGGGGCGCGGTGCGCTACGGCGAGACCCTGCGGCGGGGAACCCGCAGCGCCCTGCGCTGGCTCAGCGGCGCCGAGCCGGTCGCCTCCGCGCTCCTCCTCCTGCTCGCCGTCCATCTCGCCTCGGCGGCTCCGCGCCATCGCGGCCTCGCAGGCGCTCGCGGCGCGCCCGCAGCCCCGGCTCAACGTCCTGCTGATCACCATCGACGCCCTACGGGCGGACCACCTGGGCGCCTACGGCTATCCGCGGCCGACCTCGCCCAACATCGACCGGCTGGCCCGCGAGAGCGTCCGCTTCGACCGCGCCGTCTCGCAGTGGCCGCTGACCAGCCCGAGCTTCGCGGCGCTGATGTCCGGCACCTACGCCCACACCAACGGCCTGATGCGGACCACGGCGCAGCGCATGCCCGACCGCCCCCTGATGCTCGCCGAGCTGTTCCAGGCTGGGGGCTACGGCACGCGGGCCGCGGTCAGCAACGTCAACCTCGCCCGCGTCTTCAACTTCGACCAGGGGTTCGACACCTACCGCGAGCTCTGGCGGGAGGAGGACCAGCAGCAGACCCGGGCGATGACCCGGAACGGCCTCGAGCTGCTCGGCGACGCCTCGCAGAGCCGGCCGTTCTTCGTCTGGCTCCACTTCTTCGATCCCCACGCGCGCTACCAGCCCCCCAAGCCGTTCGACGGCATGTTCGTGAAGGATTCTCTCTTCGACCCCTCCTGGCGGGTGCCGCTCTATGCCGAGAGCCGGCGCAACGTGGAGGGATCGCCGCCAACGTCAACCTCGGCAGCGAGGACCGCGTCGCCTACTACGTCGCCCAGTACGACGCCGAGATCGCTACGTCGACGAGCAGGTGGGAATCCTGCTGAAGGCCCTCGAGGACCGCGGGCTCGCCAAGAACACCGTGGTGGTGCTGACCTCCGATCACGGCGAGAGCCTGGGGGATCACAACTATTTCTTCGATCACGGACGCTTCCCGTACGACGACTGCGTCCACGTGCCGATGATCGTGCGCGCGCCGGGGCTCGGCAAGCCGGGCCAGGTGGTGACCTCCCCCGTCCAGCTGATCGACCTCGTCCCCACCCTGCTCGACTTGACCGGCCTGCCGCCCGATCCCAACGCCGAAGGCAAGAGCCTGCGCCGCCTCCTCGCCGGCGAGCACCCGGGAGGCTCGCGCTGGGCCTACGCCTTCACCGAGTCCGGCTACGCGCAGAATTATCAGCGCTCGATCACCAGCGAGCACTACAAGCTCGTCTACGTCCCCGACGCCGGAGACCGGCGCTTCATGAAGGGGAGCGAGCTCGAGCTCTACGATCTGAAAGCCGATCCGAAGGAGACGAAAAACCTGATCGCCGACAAGCCGACGTCGCCGATCACCTGAAAAAGGAGCTCTGGAGCGGATGGCCACGACCGGCGCCGCCGCCGCCGTCCCCGCCGCCGTTCCACTCGATCAGGCACCGAGGCGCAGCTGCGGTCGCTGGGCTATATCGAGTGAAAACAACGCCCCGGCTACTCCGGATCGGCCGTGCTCGGCGCCGCAGGCACCGTGAAGATCCGGCCGTAGATCCCGTCGTTGCCGTTGTCCTGACCGGTGCTCTGCCAGACCACCACGAAGGTTCCGTTCGGACCAGCGGCGACCTGGGCGCTGGTCTGGTCGTTGATGACGTACTGGTTGAGCCGCATCTTGGGTCCGAAGGGAGTGCCGTCCGGGTGATAGAGGCGGCCGAAGATGTCCCATCCTCCGTTGGGGGGCGCGCCGCCTTCCTGCCAGACGACGAGGAAGTTGCCTGCCGAGTCCGAGGCCACCTCCTGAAGGCCACGGAACCGGATCTCGGGATCCAGCCGCAGATCGGCGCTCCGCGCGGTGCCATCCGGATTGAGCAGACGCATTCGAAGGTCCGGAATGCCCTGGCTGGTGAGGTTCTCCGACCAGACGATGACGAACCCTTGAGCACCGAGCGGAGCCGCCGCGCCGGCATACTGGGGCAGGACACCTTCCGCGGGGACCTTGAAGGGTTTGGCCAGTGGCCGGCCGGCCGGCGAGAAGAGCTGCGCCAGGATCGTCGTCTCCGCCTCCGTCCACGTCACCAGGAACTGGCCCGTCGGACTCATCGCCAGCCCACCAACTTCCTGGATCGCATGGGGGGTGGGAGAGACGGGGCTCGGGCCACGCACCAACTTCAGATCTTTGTCCGTAAGAACGAGAACGTTCGATCTTGGTACGGTTGGGCCGCGATCCCAGGATGGTGATGGCATAACCTCCTCGCGGCAAGGGCGAGGCAAAACGGACGAAAACCTGATCGAGAAACGTTATGCGGCGAGGCGGCAGAGCCCAGGAGCCGTCCGGCAGAAGCTCGCCACCGACCAGCGCATTGAAGTAGACGACGGAGGTGTTGTGAGTTTCCGTCCACAGGACCAGAACCCCTCCGTGAGCCCCAGGAGCGGCCAGGGGACCATAGGCTTGGGATTCCGTGACCTGAAGAAGCCGGTTCTTACTCTGACGGGCTGACCAGCGGGCGAGAACCACTGACTCCAAAGGCCTGCCTTGCGCCCCGGAGCGAACCGGACCTCTGAAAACGACCAGAATCTCGCCCCCCTTTCCGACGCCAACGCTCTGATATGCCGGTGGATTTTTCCCAAAGCTATTGACGTGGAACTCGGGACTTAAAGATGCCTGCGCGTAAGCTGCTGCCTCTACCGGCAATAATGGAACACCCTCCCGCAAGAGCGAAAGAATACCTGCCCAACAAGACCTCGCGATGGAATGGCGAATACGCTCAATCATTACGGCGCCTCCATGGCTGCGTCCCCTAGAGGAGTGCCGGCCGCATCAAAACTCCGAACGTAGCGCCCCAGGAGCTGGTCGTCGGAAGAATAGGATTCCCAGCGCGCACTAAACCCTCCAGCGGCCGCGACAGTTAGCCCAACTTCCACGGCCTGCCCGAGTATCCCCAGGGAAACATTGGGTTGGGCCCTAGTTTTCGTCACTGTCCTGGGTCGCCCCCGCCCTGGATGGGTAGCCAGGTTTTGATCGGGGCCATGACCTCCTCTGGAATCCCCAGGACTCGGTAGATCTGGCGGTGCTGGGACTCCGGGGTGGTGGCCTTACGGATCTTCAGCAGGTGGCCGTCTGTGGTCGGCAGGACCGCCGTGACGACCTGGTGGGTGCTCAACTGCTGACGCAGGGTCGCCCAAGAGGTGTGGATCTCGTGATCGAGGAAGGTCTTCTCGATGGCGATCAGCAGGTGATAGGCCAGAACGCACAGAAAGATGTGAGTCTCGACGCGCCTCTGGAGCTGGTGGAAGATCGGCCGCTCACTGAGCGGGCTTTTCATGTCGCGAAACGCATCTTCGACACGGGTCAGCAGGATATAAAGGCGCCAAGCTTCTTCGGCCGTGAGGTCTTTACGGTCGGTCTTGAGTAGGTAGGAGCCGTCGAAGAGCAGGGCTCGGTGTCTTTTTTCGCTGTCTTCGTCCCAGTGGAGCTTTTGCTGACTGGCGTCATAGTGGAGGTTCCAGTAGCGGGCGACTCGCGGGTAGCGTTCTTTGAGCCGCCGAGCGCTTCGTGACTTCTCCGGCTGTTGGAGCCGTCCGGCTTCGATCCGCGCCTTCAGGCGTTCCAGGTCAGCCTTGAGGCGCTTTTCCTGCTTGAGCCGGATGGCCTGATCCTTGGCCTGTCGGCCCTCACTACGGCACAGTACGAAGAGGTGATCGTCGGTCTCGGCTCTCTTGATCCAGACGCGAGATTTCTTCTGGAATGGATTGCGCGGCGAGGGCTGGCGGATCAGCTTTGCCAGCCATGCTCGTCTTCGATCTCGTCGAACCAAGCTTCCCGTTCGCTCTGGCGGCCGGCCACCAGGTAGTGGTGACCGTGCGCCTTGATCTGGGCCAGGTTGTCCTCGTAGGCGATGCCGCGATCCACGATCACTGTGCGGCCGCCCTTTCGGCCGCTGCGCTTTTCGAGGATGCCCAGCATGTCCTCAAGCGAAGCGCGATCCTGACGATTGCCTTCGAAAACTTCATGAGCCTTGGGAAAACCATCCCGATCGAGAACCAGACCGACCACTACCTGCTTGCAGTCAGGGCGCTGGTCGCGGGAGTAGCCGCGTTGGGCTTTGGGGTTGGCTTCGCACTGGCCCTCGAAGTAGGTCGAGGTCAGGTCGTAAAGATAGTAGGTGTCATCGAGATTGAAGAGGCTCTTTTCCCGTTGCGCCAAGGCCTCTTCGATGCGTTCCCAGTTCGGATGGAGGCGGTCCAGGTTGCGGTACAACGCCTCATCGCTGAGCTCGCTCAAATCGACGCAGAGCACATCGCTGAGCGCCGTGCTCTGCACCGATCCCGGCATCGCGTGCTCCGAGCAAGGGGCGACCAGGCGATTGAGCACCATCACCTCACTGAGCAGTTGCGCCCGCGCCGACAGACCCGCCTTGCGCAGAATCTCCTCCAGGCCCAAGCGCCTCCACATCTGATGGCCGACATGCACGGGCCCCGCCTCGCGCGCTCTTCCAAGCTGACTTGATCGGTATGAACAGCGACGATGTCTCCGTCAGCCTGAGGTGACTCCGTCTGGGCCGAGCGGATCCGACCGACGATCCCTTCGATCAATGGATCCGGGCCTTCCAGAGAAACCTGGCCTCGGAGAGCGGCCTCGACGCGGCCGGCCAAGGCCGCCCATTTCTGACGAGGACCCGGCGACAGGTCGCCCAGAGAGCAAATCGTCTTCTGGCGCGGCCCTTTCGGGTGCTCACGGTCTCCACAAGCAGGTAGTGCGTGTAGGTCTGCTCTTTATACCGCTTGACTGTCTTGCGGATGAACACTCGGCATGTATAGCAGAAACTCCGGACCCGTGGTTTCGTCACTAATTCCGGAAATCGGGTACGGCGTTCCTCGTAGAATCAAGCACTTACGCCACCCCAACCGCGAGGTTTCGCCAGCGCAGCTGGGGAGGCCGTGGAAGTTGGGTTAGCTCGACCAGCTCTACCCGGCCCTGACTATTCGAGCCCACGGCAATCCAAACCGACGGGCGATTTTGGCGATATGGGAGTTCCATCGCCGGCCAAGATCTGGGCCATCAACTGATCGCCCGATGGGTCATATGCCGGATCCTGATCGGCAGAGCTCTGGACTGCTACCTGGAGGTAGGTATCCCCTGGACCAACCGCGATCGCACCACCGCCGGCACTCTTTGGGCGCCTCATGAACATAACCCAGTCACAAACGCCGAACTGGTCTCCCTGACCTCGATTGGGACAACCCAATGGTATTGTGAACTGCGTCCGCGTGCTACCAGGACAAAGCTTTGCTACAGGGCGTGCTCCTCTAGGCCGAAGTTCCTTTTCAAAGTCGTCAAAATTCAAGGCAAACCATTGCGGTGCCGAGGTTTAGAGCAATTCCAGCTTAAAGTGATGTACCCATGTAACGATACCGAAAGTATCGGGAACGGAGAACAGGACCGTTGACACCGAGCCGGAAGTTCCCTAAGATGGGTACCCATGTACATCGAGGTTGTGCCCAACCGCGACTCCAAGCCCTGCATCCTCCTGCGGGAGTCCTATCGCCAAGACGGCAAGGTGCGCAAGAGAACCTTGGCCAACCTCTCCAAGCTACCCCCTCAGGCTGTCGAGGGGTTGCGAGCTCTCTTTCGTGGCGGTACTGTCATCGAAGACTTCTCTCAAAGCTTCGAGGTGGTCCGCAGTCAGCCCTTCGGGCACATCGCTGCCGTCCTCGGCACTCTGCGCCAGATCGGCCTCGACCGCGACCTTGACCCCCAAGGCTGTGCCGAGCGTGACCTGGTAATGGCGATGATCGTGGCACGGCTCTTGGAGCCGGCGTCCAAGCTTGCGACGGCCCGTGGCCTCGGAGAGGAAGCCCCGCTGAGTGCTTTGGTTGAAGATCTCGATCTGTCCAAGGTCAACGAGAGCCAGTTGTACGCCGCCTTGGATTGGTTGTACGTGCACCAAGGAGCCATTGAGAAGCGCTTGGCCAGCCGCCATCTCCAAAATGGGAGTCTCGTGCTGTACGACGTGTCTTCTACGTACTTTGAAGGGCACTGTTGTCCCTTGGCCCAACTCGGCTACTCCCGGGATGGCAAGAAGGGGACCTTGCAGATTGTGTTCGGTCTTCTGTGCAACTCCGCAGGATGTCCGGTCGCGGTCGAAGTCTTCACGGGCAACACGGCCGATCCGAAGACCCTGACTCCTCAGGTGGAAAAGGTCCGGCAGAAGTTTGGTCTGAGCCGGATCATCTTTGTGGGGGACCGTGGGATGCTCACCTCGGCTCGTCTCCGCGAAGACTTTCACGGAGTCGAGGGACTCGGCTGGATTTCCGCACTGCGCACGACGGAGATCCAGAAGCTGGTGGCAGGAGCCGGATTTCAGTTCTCTCTCTTTGATCAACGGGACTTTGGCGAAGTCCACAGTCCGGAATTTCCTGGCGAGCGGCTGATCGCTTGCCTGAACCCTTTACTTCAGCAGGAAAGAGCTCGCAAACGAGAAGAGCTCCTCCAAGCGACCGAGCGAGAATTGCAGCCGATCGTTGAGGCCACGCAACGGCAGAAAAATCGACTTCGGGGAAAAGATCAGATTGCCTTACGAGCGGGGAAGGTCATTGATCGGTTCAAGATGGGAAAGCACTTTATCATCGAGGTCACAGAGACTTCGTTTTCGTTTCGACGCGATCTGGATCGGATTGCTGCCGAAGCGGCTCTGGATGGCATTTACGTCATTCGGACCAACGTACCTGCCTCAGAGCTTTCGGCCGAGGATGCCGTGCGTTCCTACAAGAGGCTCTCCGTGGTCGAGCGAGCTTTCCGCAGTTGCAAGACGGTGGATCTGCACATCCGCCCCATCTATCACCAACTGCCCGAGCGTGTAAGGGCCCATGTGTTCTTGTGCATGCTGGCCTATTACGTCGAGTGGCACATGCGCCAGAAGCTGGCGCCCATGCTCTTCGAGGACGATGATCCCGAAGCGGGCGAAGCCCTGCGTCCCTCCATCGTCGCCCCCGCCCAACGATCCCCCAGTGCACAGCGCAAAGTCCACTCTCTTCGAACCGCTGATGGCCTGCCCACGCACAGCTTCGCCACGCTGCTGAAGGACCTGGCGACGCTCACCAGGAACCGCGTACAGCCGAAGATCCTCTCCTCCCCTCCCTTTGATACCCTCGCGCGCCCTACCCAACTCCAGCAGAAGGCTCTTTCCCTCCTCGCCGTACCGCTGTAGCTCCCGTACTCCGTCCTGTAGACAGCAAGCGGAGCCCTCTTCAGAGGGTAAATCTCTATTTATCTGATACTTACGCCTCGCAACCGAAAAGAACTTCGGTCTAGGGTCATCCCATTCAGCGATCCAACTGCCGCAGTTGAAGCGCAGGCTCCCCATGACCGAGACCGTAGGGTTGTTCGGGAGGTAGCTAAAAACAGCATCATCTTTGGCGCCCGTGATAATTCTGCGCTCGCCTGGAACGGTGACGGTATCTACTGAAGAGGAGGGTACGTCCACCAGAGCTGCAGCCGAAGCTAATTCACCCCAACTTGTCGTACCTCCGGGAAAGATTCGCTCGAATAGCGAGCGCATTGTCTGCATGTCCTTGATTCCGATCCCAACGCGTGATGGATAGAAGTGGAGGTTTTCCATCTACTCCGGCGGTAAATCCAGCAGCGCCGTTAAGGAGAGAGGCGTAGGCGGTATGCCTCATCCCATAACGATTGTCCGGAGGAGACGCGTTTACATCGGGCGTGTCATAGCCTCCTTCTCCGTTTACAACTGGCTTCAAGGGGGAAGCCGCCCTCAGTCCTTTGGTGATATCGATCGCCCGACTCACCGCGCATTGCTGCTGCGCCTGCCATGTCGTGCCCGACTTTCCAGGACAAGCTGTTGGGACGTTTGACGCATGCCCGCTCTGAAAGAGCTGAAAGTCCAACCACGGCAGTTGATAAGGGGTGTAGGTACCCACCTGTGCGCTGCCCGCGAGATGATTGACCACCAAGTGATGCGGAACGACGCTCTTCAGCGCCGGTCCGACTGCCAGCGTCGTGGAATCCACCGTTCCCGGACCCGGAATACTCGCATCGAGCACGGTGCCGGGCCAGTCGTCAAAGTTGATCGAGAAGATAACGTGGTTGCCTGCGAGGCGCGCGGCCAGGTTCTTTGCGAAGGTCAGCGAGTCCGTCGTCTGAGGGTAACTCTGGAGGACATGGCATCCGCCCCGGTCGGCGGGATCGGCAACGCCTGCCATCAAGACCACCAGCCCTTTGTTCGTTGGCGTACTCCACCATCGAGTCCACCTCCTGCCAATAGTCGGCTCGCCAGCGGGAGCCGTTGTTCGGCACTGCTCCGAGGCACGTCGTATTGGCCGCAGGCAGGAGCTGCTCGAAGGCGAACGTCTCAGGCCCAGGATACACCACAGACGTGTCTCCCAATTCGACACTCTTGGGAGCCGGACAGCTGGGCTTCCGAGCACCACAGGGCGGCGGCAGCCAAGCGATCGCGGCGCCGACCTGAAGCACGGTAAAGCCTCGACTGCTGCGGTCATCGACGTAGTTCTTCCAAGTCGAAGTGACCTGGCCTGGGATGCGATTGCTCTGAGCCAGGCGCTTCTGCCCTTCCAATGCGAGCGATGCCCAAGCGGTGTCGCCCTGCCAGTAGAAACGCCGTGTCGGATTGTCGGTGTAGCTCAGGTAGCGGCCGGAGGCCGTCAGAAACCCGTAGCTGTAAAGCAGATTGCCGGGAGAGTTGTTGGCGGCGACCGTAACGTTCCCCGTCTGTTGGGTGAGGACGGCGTCGGAGCCGCATGCCTGAACCTGCCCCTGCGGGGTCCTGCCATTCAGCCCTGAGCAGGAAAGCACCCTCCAACTCCAGGAGCCAGTAGCCGGAAACGCGGCGCGTACGCGGAAGGAATTCCCTCCATCCCAAAAAGCCCGGCTCCGGAAGGTGCGGGCGTTGGGCCCTGTGAACTGAACGACCAGCGTGAAATCCCTGTAGGGATTCCCGCCGCCGTTGAGGTAGTCGAATCCAACCTGGAGTTGCTGGTCCCAGCGCTGCCATACGTTGGCAGTGGTCGCGGCCGTCGAAGGGGAAACCAGCACAAAGAAGAGGCTTGCACACAGACGGGCCCTGCACTTGCCTGGGGCGATCGACATCGACTACCTCCTGAGGAAGCGTAAGATTGTACCAAGATAGTCTATCTCGCCAGAACCGTATAGCCTGGCGTAGAGAGCGGGTTCCTTCTAGGGTGTCCGTAGCGTAAATCCATTTCAGCCCCCTCCCGGGAAGCCCGGCCGCCACGGTATAGTCCCGGGCCATGAAACGGCTCGCTTTCCTCGTCGTCCTCTTGGCGCTCCTGCTGGCCGCCGCGTGCGGACGCTTCGACAACGCCAAGGGCACCGGCGCGCACGCCGAGCGGATCATCGTCATCAGCCAGACCTACAACGAGATCCTCTGGGACCTCGGCGCCCAGGAGGACGTCGTCGGGGTCGACTTCTCGAGCACCTACCCGCCGGCGGTCAAGAAGGTGCAGACGGTCGGCTACCACCGCGCGCTGAGCGCCGAGGGGATCCTGTCGCTCAAGCCGACGCTGATCCTCCACGACGGCAACATCGGGCCGCCGCAGGTGTTGCAGCAGCTCGCGCAGCTCAAGATCCCCACCCGCTCGTTCGCGGCGAAGGCGGATTCGATCGACGGCGAGAAGGCGCTGATCCGCGAGATCGGCGCCTACTTCCACAAGGAGGCGAAGGCCGAGGAGCTGTGCGCGAAGCTCGACCGCGAGCTGGCGGCGTCGCTCGCCGAGGTCCGGCGCTACGCCGACAAGCCGCGGGTGGCGGTGATCCACTTCGGCCGCGCCTCGAACATCTACCTGGTGGTCGGCAACGGCGGCAAGGGGGACGGCGGCGCCGCGGCGCAGATGGTGGACTGGGCCGGCGGACGGATGGCGATCGACAAGCAGGGGATGGAGAGGCTCGCCTCCCCCGAGGTGATCGCCAAGGCGAACCCCGACGTCATCCTGATGACCGAGTTCGGCTTCGACCGGCTGGGGGGCTCGCTCGACCAGATCAAGGCGCTGCCGGGGATCGCCACCAGCAACGCCGCCCGCGACAATCGGATCTACCGGGTGGAAGAGCACGAGCTGATGTACTTCAACCCGGACACCGGCGCCAGCATCGCGAAGCTGGCGGCGCGGATCCACCCCGCGCCAACCCCGGAAAGTGAGCGGCGGAGAAAACCAGCCGGACGCGGATCGTGCTGGCGGCGCTCGCCGCCGCCATGGTCGCTCACGACGCTGGTCTCGATCCGCTACGGCGCCCTCGACTTCTCGTGGCGGGAGATGGCCTCCTCGACCGCGGCGCTCCTCTCCGGGCGGAGCGGCGCCACCCTCGACGAGCGGATCTTCTCGGAGCTGCGGGTGCCGCGCGCCCTCCTCTGCCTGCTGGTCGGCGCCGCCCTCGGCGTCGGCGGCACGCTGATGCAGGCGCTGTTCCGGAATCCGATCGTCGAACCGGGGCTGGTCGGCACCTCGAGCGGCGCGGCGTTCGGCGCCGCGCTCTGCTTCGTCCTCGGCTCGGCGCTCCACCTCGGCTCCAGCCCCTGGCTGCTGCCGGCCTTCGCCTGCCTCGGCGGCGTCACCTCGACCGGGCTGGTCTTCGCGCTCGCCCAGAGCGGACCGGCAGGGGGCGGCGCGCCGCGCTCGGGCCCCGCGGGAGTCACGGCGCTCCTGCTCACCGGCCTCGCCGTCAACGCCCTCTTCCTGAGCGGCATCGGCTTCCTCACCTACATCGCCCGCGACCCGCAGGCGCGCTCGATCGCCTTCTGGAACCTCGGCACGCTGTCGGGGGCGGACTGGCGGACGGTCGAGATCGTGGGGATCGCGACCGTCGGCGGCACCCTCCTCGCGCTGCGCTTCGCCAAGCCGCTCAACGCGCTGATGCTCGGCGAGGAGGAAGCGACCTACCTCGGCGTCGACGTCCGGCGGCTGAAGTGGATCGTGCTCGGCATCAACGTGGCGATGGTGGCGATCGCCACCGCGTTCACCGGGGTGATCGGCTTCGTGGGGCTGATCGTCCCCCACATCCTCCGCCTGCTGGGGGGAGCCGACAACCGCTACCTGATCCTCGGCAGCGCGCTGCTCGGCGGCACCCTGCTCAGCCTCGCCGACCTCGTCGCGCGGGTGACCCTGCGGCCGGCCGAGCTGCCGATCGGCATCGTCACCTCGGTGATCGGCGTCCCGGTCTTCCTCTCGCTGCTGCGGCGCGCCCGGCATGTCTTCTGAGGGGGCAGGAATCCAGGGGGAAGGTCTCGTCTACGCCGCGGGCGGCCACCCGATCCTGCACGGCGTCTCGGTCGAGTTCGCGCCCGGCCGGCTGCACCTGATCCTCGGCCCCAACGGCGCCGGCAAGTCGACCCTGGTCAAGGTCCTGGCGCGGCTGCTGAAAGCCCAGCCGGGCGTGGTGCGCTACGGCGGCCAGGACGTGGCGCGGGCCTCCGAGCAGGCGCTCGCCGAGCGGCGGGCGGTGCTGTCGCAGGCGGTCGAGATCGCCTTTCCGCTCTCGGTGCAGGAGGTGGTGACGATGGGGCGCTACCCCCACTTCACCGGCCAGCCCACGGCGCGCGACCGGGCGGTGGTGGCGGAGGTGATGCGCTACTGCGACGTCGGCGACCTCGCGTCGCGAAGCTATCCGACCCTCTCCGGCGGCGAGAAGCAGCGGGTCAACTTCGCCCGCGTGCTGGCGCAGGTCTGGCAGCCAAAGGAAAGCTCCGGCCGCTACCTCTTCCTCGACGAGCCGCTGACCTTCCTCGACGTCGGCCACCAGATCGACCTGATGCGCAAGCTGCGCGACTTCGGCGCCGCGCCGGACCTGGTGATCGTCGGCGTCGTCCACGACCTGGCGCTGGCGGCACGCTTCGCCGACCAGCTCGTGCTCCTGCATGGCGGCGCCGTGCTGGCGGCCGGCACGCCGGAGGCGGTGATGACGCCGGAGAACGTGCGCGCGGCGTTCGGCGTCGAGCCGGTGACCGCCGTGACGGCTGACGGCCGGCGCCATCTCGTGTTCGAATAACTCCGGCGCCAGCCGGTCAGACGGCGACGCCCATCCGCTCCTCGACCGGCGCCTCGAGCTCCTCGAAGCGGGCCGAGAAGTGGCGCAGCACCTTCGGCGCGAAGGTCATGCGCAGGCCGCGCAGCAGATGCCGCCGGTCCCGGATGTCCTCGAGCACCCCGGCGACGTATTCGAGGTGCGAGTTGGTGAACACCCGCCGCGGCACGGCGAGGCGGATCAGCTCCATCGGCGCCGCGATCGGTTTGCCGTTGGCGTCCTCGCTGCCGAACATCACGCTGCCGATCTCGACGCCGCGGATGCCGCCTTCACGGTAGAGGGCGACCGACAGCGCCTGGGCCGGGAACTCGAGCGGCGGGATGTGCGGCAGCAGCTTCTTGGCGTCGATGTAGACGGCGTGGCCGCCGGTCGGCTGCATGATCGGGATGCCGGCCGAGGTCAGCAGGGCGCCGAAGTTCTCGACCTGGCCGACGCGGAAGCGCAGGTAGCTCTCGTCGAGCACCTCGCGCAAGCCGCGCGCCACCGCCTCGAGGTCCCGCCCGGCGAGGCCGCCGTAGGTGGGGAACCCCTCGATGACGATCAGCCGCTGCTTCAGCCTCTCGAGCAGCTCCTCGTCGCGGCTGGCCAGGAAGCCGCCGATGTTGGCGAGGCCGTCCTTCTTGGCGCTCATCGTGCAGCCGTCGGCGTAGCTGAACACCTCGCGCACGATCTCGGCGACCGAGCGGTCCTTCTGCCCCTTCTCCCGCTGCTTGATGAACCAGGCGTTCTCGGCGAAGCGGCAGGCGTCGATGTAGAACGGGATGCCGAACTCGCGGCAGAGCTCGGAGGTCGCCCGCACGTTGGCGAGCGACACCGGCTGGCCGCCCCCCGAGTTGTTGGTCAGGGTGAGCATGCAGACCGGGACGTTCCCCTCCTCCTCCACGAACAGCTTGCGCAGGCGGATGAGGTCCATGTTCCCCTTGAACGGGTGGTTGAGCTGCGAGTCGCGCCCCTCGGGGATCACCAGGTCGAGGGCGATGCCGTGGTTGACCTCGATGTTGGCCCGCGTGGTGTCGAAGTGGGAGTTGTTGGGGATCACCATCCCCGGACGGGTGAGCAGGGTCGAGAAGAGGAGGTTCTCGGCGACCCGCCCCTGGTGGACGGGGAGGAAGTGCGCGAAGCCGAAGACGTCGGCGATCGATTCCTGGAGATGGAAGAAGTTGCGGGCGCCGGCGTAGGCCTCGTCCCCCTGCATCATGCCGGCCCACTGCCAGTCGGACATCGCGGAGGTGCCGGAGTCGGTGAACAGGTCGATGAAGACCGCTTCGGACGGGATCTTGAACAGGCTGAAGCCGCCCTCGATCAGGAGGCGCTCGCGCTCCTCGCGGGGCAGCAGCTGGATTTTTTCGACGACTTTGACACGCCAAGGCTCAGGCAGTGCACGGCTCATTGGATTTCCCCCCTCAGATCAGCGTCGCCGGAGAGGCGACATAAAAATACAAATACGTCGATAGACGACGAGCCGGAGACAGCGGCTGCTTCCAGAGTACTTCTAGAGTGCCACATCTCCCGCCGTTCCGGGACACCTTTAGCTAAATTGCCCGCAAGTCGTGCGCAGATTCTCAACCTGCCCGCCCGTAATGGGATCGTGTCGTCCAGGAATGTCCTGCCGGGGCCTGGTGTTGCATCGGGACGACCCGGGAGCGAAGCTCCCGGGCGGACGGCTCGCAGCAACTCCAAACCACAGACCGGGCGATCGAGAATCACCCTGAGGCTGGACGCGGGGAGATCGAGATGACCGAGAATTTCCGCGCCGTCGAGGCGCTGTTGTCGATCCCGGCGGAGGACCGCGGTCCGGGCCTCGCCGACCGGCGGGCGCTGGTCCTCGACGTGGTGCTCGAAAGCCTGCCTGACGCGGCCTTCTTCGGCACCGCCGAAGGCATCCTGATGTGCAACACCTACGCCCTGCGGCAGCTCGGGGCCTCCTGCCTGGGGGACCTCCAGCAGCGCATCGGCGAGCTGGGCGCCAAGTTCCACGTCCGCTATCCCGACGGGCGGCCGGTGCCGCCGGAGGAGCTCTCCTTCGCGCAGGCGATGCGCGGCGAGCCGGCGGTGGACGAGGTCATCGCCCGCAACGCCGAGACCGGCGAGGACGTCTACATCCGCGGCGCCTCCTCCCCCATCCTCCTCGACGGCCGGGTGGTGGGAGCGGTGGCGGTCAACACCGACATCACCGACCGCGTGCTGGCCGCCCGCGAGCGCCAGCAGCTCCTCGACAGCGAGCGCTCCGCGCGCGCCGAGGCGGAACGGGCGAACCGCCTGAAGGACGAGTTCGTGGCCACCCTCTCCCACGAGCTGCGCACGCCGCTGCACGCCATCCTCGGCTGGACGCAGATCCTGAAGAACAAGGCGGACGACCCGCGCACCGTCGAGCGCGGCCTAGAGGTTATCGGCCCAACGCCCGCGCCAGTCGTAGATGATCACGATCTCCTCGACATGAGCGCATCGCCCGGCAAGATGCGCCTGAGGTGGCGCCGGTGACCTCGCCGCGGTGATCGAGGGGGCCGTAGAGTCGGTGCGGCTCGCGGCGGACGCCGAGGGCTCCATCTCGTCGAGGCGTCGACCGCTCGACCGGGTCTACCAGCGATCGGACCGCTCCGGCAGGTGATCTGGAACCTGCTCTCGAACGCCATCAAGTTCACCCCCGCCGGCGGCACGGTGCGGATCGACCTGGCGCCGTCAGCGCCCGCGGCGCCAGACGGCGGCGTCGAGATCCGGGTGAGCGACAGCGGCCAGGGGTTCGCGCCGGCGTTCCTCCCCCATCTCTTCGACCGTTTCCGCCAGGCGGACGCCTCGATCTCCCGGCGCTCGGGCGGGTTTGGACTCGGTGTCGATCGTCATCAGCTCGTCGATCCACGGCGTCACCGAAGGCGGAGAGCCCCGGCCTCGGCCTGGGCGCCACCTTCACGGTGACGCTGCCGCTGGGAGCGGGCGAGCCGCCCGGCCCGCTCTTCTCCACGCTCTTTCCCGCGGCCGGCCCGGCCGCCGGGCCCGACGGCGACTGCCTGCGCGGGGTGCGGGTGCTCGTCGTCGACGACCAGGCCGACGCCCGTGACCTCCTCGACCGGCTGCTGGCGGATCGCGGCGCGGAGGTCGCCACCGCGAGCTCGGCGGCCGAGGCGCTGACTGCGGTGGCCGGTTTCCGGCCGCACGTGCTGGTGAGCGATCTCGGCATGCCCGACGAAGACGGCTACGAGCTGATGCGGAAGCTGCGCGCCCTGCCGGCGGACCAGGGAGGAACGATCCCCGCCGCCGCGGTCAGCGCCCTCGCCCGCCCCGAGGACGAGAGGCGGGCCCTCGCCGCCGGCTTCCAGCTCCACCTCGCAAAACCGGTCGAAGTCCCCGGGCTGATCGCCGCCGTGGCCCGGCTGGCGCGGCAGGCCGCGGGGATGTGTGCAGACCGCGCCTTATACCATCCCCGTGCCATGCCTGTCCCCCTGATCGAGCTGCGCAACCTCAGCAAGTCCTATCAGGAGGGGAGCCGGCAGCGGATGGTGCTGTGCGACGCCAACCTCACCATCGAGCGCGGCGAGCTGGCGGTGCTGGTGGGGCGGAGCGGCACGGGGAAGTCGACGCTGCTCAACCTGCTCTCGGGGATCGACCCGCCGAACGCGGGGGAGGTGGTGATCGACGGCGTCACGATCTCGGCGCTCTCCGAACGCGAGCGGACCCTCTTCCGCCGCGACAAGATCGGCTTCGTCTTCCAGTTCTTCAACCTCATCCCCACCCTCACCGTCGAGGAGAACATCCTCCTCCCCGTCGAGCTGAAGGGTCGCGTCGGCCCGGAGCAGCACCGGGCGGCTCTCGCTTTGCTGGAGGAGGTCGGGCTCGCCGACCGCGCGGCGAGCTTCCCGGACCGCCTCTCGGGCGGCGAGCAGCAGCGGGTCGCCGTGGCCCGCGCGCTCGCCCACGACCCGCTCCTCGTGCTCGCCGACGAGCCGACCGGCAACCTCGACCTCGAGACCGGTCTCCAGGTGCTCGACCTCCTCGACCGCCTGACGCGGCGGGCCGGCAAGACGATGGTGATGGTCACCCACAGCCCCGAGGTGGTGGGGATCGCCGACCGCGTCTTCCGCGTCGAGGACTGCCGGCTGGTCGAGAGGAGCGCTTGAGCCTCCTCGTCCGCTCGAGCCTGCGCTATCTCTTCCGCCGCCCCTGGCAGTTCGGCCTCGCAGTGGTGGGAGTCGCCCTCGGCGTCGCCGTCGTCGTCTCGATCGGCCTCGCCAACGCCAGCGCCAGCCGCGCCTTCACCTTCTCGACCGAGGCGATCACCGGCCGCGCCACCCACCAGGTGGTGGGCGGCCCCCGGGGGCTGCCCGACGACGCCTTCCGCCGGCTGACGCTCGCGGCCGGCCTCGAGCGCGCGGCGCCGGTGGTCGAGGACTGGGTGGTCGTCCCCCTGAAACTCCCTGGCGGGCCCAGCGAATCCGACGACCGCCGACGGCGGCCGTCGCGGGCCTTTCACCTGCTGGGGGTCGATCCGTTCTCGGAAGGGCCCTTCCGTTCCTATCTCGGGCCGGCGGGCGGCGCTCCGCGCGACGGCTCATCCGCGGTGGAAGGCGGCCTCGGCGCGCTGCTCACCCGCCCGGGGACGGTGGTGATGGCGGCGGAAACGGCCGCCGAGCTCGGGCTCCGTCCGGGGGACGCGTTCACAGTGCGGGCGGCGGGGGTCCCGCGGCGGCTGGAGCTCGCCGGCACCCTGGCGCCGAAGGACGCCGACGCCCGCCGCGCCATCTCCGATCTCCTGCTGACCGACATCGCCTCCGCCCAGGAGACGCTCGGGCGGATCGGGCGGCTCGACCGCATCGACCTCCTCCTCTCCCCCGGCGAGGCAGGGAAACGCGAGCTGGCGCGGGCCGCCGCCGTACTGGCCGCGGGAGCGCCGGGAGCGCAGATCCTCCCCGCCGCCGGGCGCACCCGCTCGACCGAGGAGATGACGCGCTCGTTCCGCCTCAACCTCACCGCCCTCTCGCTGCTGGCGCTCGTCTGCGGCGTCTTCCTGATCTACAACACGATGACCTTCTCGGTGGTGCAGCGGCGGACCTGGATCGGCACCCTGCGCGCGCTCGGCGTCTCCCGCCGCGAGATCTTCGCCCTGGTGCTCGGCGAGGCGGCCGTGGTGGCCGTGCTCGGCACCGCCCTGGGGCTCGGCGCCGGCGTGCTGCTCGGCCGCGGCCTGGTGCGGCTGGTGACGCAGACGATCAACGACCTCTACTTCGTGGTCTCGGTGCGCGAGCTGGCGGTCTCCCCCGCGATCCTGCTGCTCGGCGCCCTGCTCGGGATCGGCGCCACCCTGCTCGCCGCTCTCGTCCCCGCCCTCGAGGCGACCCAGGCGCCGCCGCGCGCCGCGCTCCTCCGCTCGACGCTCGAGGGGAGGCTGCGCCGCTCGCTGCCGCGGGCGACCGCTCTGGGCTTCGCCCTCCTCGCCCTCGGCGGCCTGCTCCTGGCGCTGCCGGGCGGCCTGCCCTTGAGCTTCGCCGGGCTGTTCGCCGTGATCCTCGGCTTCGCGCTGCTGGCGCCGGTCGCCACCGTCCTGCTGATGGGGCTGCTGCGCCGCCCGCTCGGCGCGATGCTCGGGGTGCTCGGCCGGATGGCGGCGGGCGGTGTCGTCGCCTCGCTCTCGCGCACCGCCGTCGCCATCGCGGCGCTGGTGATCGCCGTCTCGGTGACGGTGGGGATCGGCGTGATGATCGACAGCTTCCGGCAGACGGTGGTGCGCTGGCTGGCGATGACCCTGCAGTCGGACGTCTTCGTCGCGGTCCCCAGCCGCGCCGGCGGCTTCGCCGGGGTCGACCTCGACCCCGAGGTGGCGCGGCAGGCGATGGCGCTGCCGGGGGTTGCGGGCGGTCACACCATCCGCCGCGTCGAGCTCCCCTCCCCCAAGGGGCCCGTCCGGCTGGTGGTGATGGGGGCGACGGCGGCGACGCTCGCCACCACCTTCGAGCTCAAGGAGGGGAGCCGCGCCACGGCCTGGCCGGCGTTCCAGACGGGCGACGCCGTCCTCGTCTCCGAGCCGTACGCCTCGCGCACGGGAATCGGCACCGGCGCCACGGTGCGCCTGCCGACCGAGCAGGGGGAGCGCGCCTTCCGGGTGATGGGGGTCTACTACGACTACGCCTCCGACCAGGGGGTGCTCTTGATGAGCCGCGCGACCTACCTGCGGCACTGGTCCGACCGCGCGCTCTCCGGGTTCGCCCTCGACCTCGCGCCGGGGGCCGATCCCGACCGCGTCGCCGCCCAGTTGCGCGCCACGCTGGGCGGCGAGCGGGGGCTCTCGGTGCAGTCCAACCGGGCGCTCAAGAAGATCTCGCTCGAGATCTTCGACCGCACCTTCCTGATCACCTCCGTCCTCCGCCTGCTGGCCGCCCTGGTCGCCTTCATCGGCGTCCTCGCCTCGCTGATGGCCCTGCAGCTCGAGCGCGGCCGCGAGCTCGGCGTGCTGCGGGCGAACGGCATGACCCCGGGGCAGGTCTGGCAGCTGGTGACCGCGCAGACCGGCCTGATGGGGCTCGCCGCGGGCCTCCTCTCCCTGCCGGTCGGCCTCTCGCTCGCGGCGGTGATGATCTACGTCGTCAACCGCCGCTCCTTCGGCTGGACGATCCGCATGGAGCTCGCCCCGCAGGTCCTCCTCCAGGCCTTCCTCCTCGCCCTGGCCGCCGCCCTCCTCGCCGGCCTCTACCCCGCCTACAAAATGGCGCGCACCTCGCCGGCGCTGGCGTTGCGGGAGGAATGAGGGTGCGGAGGATCAGGAACGCGGGAAAGGGCGACGAAGGGTGTAGGGGCGACCTGCGGTCGCCCTTTCTGGTGATCCTCCTCGTCACTCTCCTGCTCCTCGCCTGCCGCGAGCGCCCGGCCGCGCCGCCGCGCGCCTCCCTCTCGGTCGCCTCGGCGCTCCACGCCGCCGACGACCGCGGCTATGCTCGCGCCCTCGGGCCGCGGGAGTTTCACTTCCCGGCCGACCAGGGGGCGCATCCGGAGTTCCGCACCGAGTGGTGGTACTACACGGGGAACCTGGCGACGTCCGCGGGGCGCCCCTTCGGTTTCCAGCTCACCTTCTTCCGCTCGGCCCTCGCTCCTCCCGCGGGCGGGCCGGCGCGGGCCTCGGCCTGGGCGACCCGGCAGGCGTGGCTCGCCCACTTCACCGTCAGCGACGTGCGGGGAGGGACGTTCCACTCCTTCGAGCGCTGGAGCCGCGGGGCGCTCGGCCTCGCGGGGGCCACGCAGCCCCCCTTCCGGGTCTGGGTGAAGGACTGGAGCGCCGCGGGATCGGGCGGCGAGGCGTCGCCGATGCAGCTCACGGCCGCGGAAGGTGATACCGCGATCGATCTGACCCTCCAGCCGGGGAAGCCGCCGGTGCTCGAGGGGGATCACGGCCTGAGCCGCAAGGGGGCCGGCGCGGGGAACGCTTCCTACTACTACTCGCTGACCCGCATGCCCGCGGCCGGCACCGTCCGCCTGGGCGGCCAGCGCTTCGCGGTCTCCGGCACCGCCTGGATGGACCGCGAGTGGAGCACCTCGTCGCTCAGCGCGGACGAGGTGGGCTGGGACTGGTTCGCGCTCCAGCTCTCCGACGGCTCGGAGCTCATGCTTTACCGCCTGCGCCACGCCGACGGCTCGGCCGACCCGGCGAGCAGCGGCACGGCGATCGGCGCCGGCGGCGAGAGCCGGCCGCTCGCCCTCGCCGAATTCCAGATCGCCGGCGCCGGCACCTGGCGGAGCCCGCGGGGCGGCGCCCGCTACCCCGCGCGCTGGCACGTCCGCGTCCCCGGCGAGGGGCTCGACCTCGAGGTCCGCCCCCGCCTCGCCGACCAGGAGCTCGACGCCGCGATCCGCTACTGGGAAGGGGCCGTGGAGATCACCGGCACGCGGCACGGCCAGATGCTCCAGGGGGAGGGGTACGTGGAGCTGACCGGCTACCGTTGATTCCCTCGTTAACAAGCCGCCCCCTGGCGCGTTCGGGAGGTGTGCGAGCGCAACCTTCACGCCCGCATGACGTACCCGGGCCGGGTCCCGCCGCGAGGAACGGAGAATGCCTCCTCATCCTCTTCCCTCCGGCGGGCACCCGGTCCGACTTGGCGCTCCCCATGCCCCGATCCTGAGATCGTGAGAAGATCGCTCGAAACCTCTCCTGAAGGAGATCCGATGAAGACTCCGTTCCGCAATTTCGTCACCCTGCTCGGGCTCGCCGCGCTCCTCGCGCCGGCCGCCTCGGCCGCCTCGGCCGCGATGCTGTCGCCGGCGCCTCCCCCGCGGGCGGTGAAGCAGTACACGATCGACCAGTTCCTCGCCAACACCGCCTATGGCGGCGCCTCGTTCTCGCCCGACGGCCGCAAGCTCCTGGTCGGCAGCAACCAGACCGGGGTGTTCAACGCCTTCGCCTTCCCGGTCGACGGGGGGAAGCCGGTCCAGCTCACCGACTCCAAGGTCAGCGCCATCCAGCCGATCGGCTACTTCCCGCACGACGAGCGCTTCCTCTACACCAGCGACCAGGGGGGGAACGAGCAGAACCACCTCTACGTGCGGACCCCCGACGGCAAGGCGCAGGACCTCACTCCTGGGGAGAAGCTGAAGGCCGAGTTCTTCGGCTGGACCAAGGACGAGAAGGGGTTCTTCTTCGGCACCAACGAGCGCGACGCCGCGGCCTTCGACTTCTACGAGATGTCGCTCGACGGCTACAAGCGCACGCTCCTCTACAAGAACGAGGGGGGGTTCCTCCCCGCCGGCGTCTCGCCGGACCGCCGCTACGTGGCGCTGGTCAAGGCGGTGTCGAACGCCGCCGCCGACATCAGCCTCTACGACCGCACCACCGGCAAGCTCACCCTGCTCGCGGCGCACGAGGCCGCCGGAGCCGAGGTCCTCAACTCGCCGCAGGACTTCAGCCCGGACAGCTCGAGCCTCTACTTCACGACCGACGAAGGGTCGCAGTTCGCCTATCTGGTGCGCTACGACCTGGCGACGGGAAAGCGGACCGAGGTGGCGCGCCCGCAGTGGGACGTCCAGGGCGCCGGCTTCTCGCGCGACGGGCGCTGGTTCACGATCAGCATCAACAACGACGCCAAGACCGAGCTGCGGATCTTCCAGGCGGCGGGGATGAAGCCGGTCAAGCTCCCGGCGATCGAGGCCGACATCAACGGCGTCAACTTCTCCCCCGACGGCTCGCGGATGGCCTTCTACGCCGAGGCCGCCGGCCCGCGCGAGCTCTACGTCAGCGACCTGAAGAGCGGCAAGCTGACGCAGATCACCCACGCCCTCAACGCCGCGATCGACCCCCACGACCTCGTCCCCGCGCAGGTGGCCCGCTTCAAGTCGTTCGACGGCACCGAGATCCCCGGCCTCCTCTACAAGCCGCTCACCGCCTCGGGCGCCGCCAAGGTCCCCGGCCTGGTGTGGGTGCACGGCGGCCCCGGCGGCCAGTCGCGGGTGGGCTACAGCGGCCTGATCCAGTTCCTGGTCAACCACGGCTACGCCATCTACGCCATCAACAACCGCGGCAGCAGCGGCTATGGCAAGGCGTTCTACGCGATGGACGACCGCAAGCATGGCGAGGGGGACCTCGACGACTGCGTGGCGACCAAGAAGATGTTCGCCGCCACCGGCTGGGTCGATCCCGGGCGGATCGGCATCCTGGGCGGCAGCTACGGCGGCTACATGGTGCTCGCGGCGCTCGCCTTCCGGCCCAAGGAGTTCGCGGCCGGCGTCGACCTCTTCGGCGTCTCCAACTGGCTGCGCACCCTCGAGAGCATCCCGGCCTGGTGGGGCCCCACCCGCGACGCCCTCTACAAGGAGCTGGGCGACCCCAAGGTCGACGCCGAATACCTGAAGAAGATCTCCCCCCTCTTTCACGCCGACCAGATCGAGCGCCCGCTGATCGTGCTCCAGGGGGAGAACGACCCCCGCGTGCTGAAGGCCGAGTCGCAGGAGATCGTCGACGCGGTCAGGAAGAAGGGGGTGCCGGTCGAGTTCCTCCTCTTCCCCAACGAGGGGCACGGCTTCGTCCGCAAGGACACCCAGGAGAAGGCCTACCAGGCCACCCTGGTCTTCCTCGACAAGTACCTCAAGAACGCGACGCCGACGGGCGTCCCGGCCGGGGCGATGACGCAGTAGAAGGCGGCCGTTTCGCGCGGAGGGGGGCCGCCGCCCGTGAGAAGATCGCGGCGTGGGCCACCCTCCGCTGCTTCCCCTGATCCTCTTCGCCCTCACCTATGCCGGCCTCGCCCTCGGGCGGATCCCCGGCCTCGCGATCGACCGCACGGGGTTCGCCCTGCTGGGGGCCGTCGCCTTCCTGGCCACCGGCTCGGTCACCGTCGCGCAGGCGAAGGAGGCGGTCGACGCGCCGACCCTCGCCGTCCTCTTCGGCATGATGCTCCTCTCGGCCCAGTACCGGCGCTCCGGGCTCTACGGCGCGATCGGCGGCCGGCTGGCCCGGATGACCGACGCGCGGCGGCTCCTCCTGGGGACGATCCTGGTCACCGCCCTCCTCTCGGCGCTGCTCACCAACGACGTCGTCTGCTTCGCCCTCACCCCCCTCCTCGCCGGCTCGCTCCTCGCCTCGCGGCGCGCTCCCCTCCCTTACCTGGTGGCCCTCGCCTGCGCCGCCAACCTGGGGAGCGCGCTGACCCCGATCGGCAACCCGCAGAACATCCTGATCGCGCAGTCGCTCCACCTGCGGTTCCTGCCTTTTTTGCTGGTGTGCGCGCTGCCGGTGGTGCTCTCTCTGGGGGTGCTGTACTTCCTGGTGGCTCCCCGGCTCCGGGGTGGGGTGGCAACCAGGGACGCGAGGGACGACAGGGACAGCAGCGAGGTTCCGGAGGCGGGGGAGGGAACGACGGAGGAGGCGATCCCCCTGCACCGGTGGCAGGCGACGAAGGCGATTTTGCTGACGGTGGTGACGATCGCCCTCTTCCTCACCCCGGTGCCGGCGCCGTTGACGGCGCTCGCCATCGCGGCGCTGGTGCTGACCAGCCGGCGGATGGAGACGCGGGCGATGCTGGCGGAGGTCGACTGGTCGCTCCTCGCCCTCTTCGTCGGCCTGTTCATCGTCGGGCGCGGCTTCGAGGCCTCCGGCTGGACGGAGGCGGCCCGCCACGCCTTCGCCGCGGCGGGGGCCGACCTCTCGCACCCGGCGGTGCTGATGGCCGCCGTCTCCGTGCTGTCGCTCGCCGTGGGGAACGTGCCGGCGGTGATGCTGCTGCTGCCGTTCGTGGCCCGCCAGCCGGCGACCGGCTACGCCATGGCGCTCGCCAGCACCTTCGCCGGCAACGCCGTGCTGGTGGGGAGCATCGCCAACCTGATCGTGGCCGAGCAGGCGGCGAAGCTCGGCATCCGCTTCGGCCTGCGCGAGCAGATCGGCGTCGGGCTGCCGCTGACGCTGATCTCGCTCGCCCTCGCCGCCGCCCTGCTGCTCCTGCCGCGGCTCTAGACGGCGTCTCCTACACTCGGCGCAGGATCAGGTGGCGATAGGAGGCGACCGAGCGCTCGTCCGTCTCGACCACGAACGGGGCGCCGGAGGCGGCGAGGATCTCCCCCATCCGCCGGTTGGTGCTGGTGAAGACGAAGTCGAGCAGGGCGAGCCCGGCGCGGCGCAGCGCCCCCGGCCGCGCGCCGTCCGGCAGGAACTTGTCGAACACCGCGAGCCGGCCGCCGGGGCGGAGCACCCGGGCGACCTCGGCGAGGCAGCGGGCCGGATCGGGGATCACCTCGAGCACCATGTGCAGGATGGCGGCGTCGAAGCCGCCGTCGGGCCGCGCCGTCGGGAAGGTCGAGCGCCATGCCGTCCATCACCCGGTACTCGATCCCCGGCCGCGCTGGGCCCGCGCCTGCTGGAGCATCGCCGGGGTGAGATCGGTCGCCAGCACCCCGACGCCGGCGGGGACGAAGGGGAGGTCGGCGCCCGTGCCGCAGCCGACGATCAGCAGCCGTTCCCCGGGCCGGAGGTCGAGCAGGGCGAGCGAGCGCCGGCGCTCCGCGGGGAGCGGGTCACCTTGTCGTAGTGAGGAGCCCAGAGGCTGTAGCGCAGGCGGACCCAGGCGTTCGACGGCATGGCGCGGATCATGTCAGCGTTTCGGCCGCGCGCGCGCCCCGGCGCGAAAATCGGGAACAGGAGGAAAAAGGGTGGGTAGAGGAGCCCCCGAAGGAGCGCCCTCTACCCGAGGGGAGAACTGGCCTGAGGATCCGGAGCGGGCTCAGAACGGCATCCTCAGATGTCCAAGGTCCTCGCGGCGGCCGAGCGGCCCCGGATCGCGCAAGGATTCGTCGAAGAACTGGCGGACCTGGAGGGGGTCCATGTGGGCGAGGCGATGGTAGAAGCGCAGCGCCACCTCGACCTCGGAGCGCCAGAGCGCGCAGTGCTCCTCGGACGGCGTGCGGCCGTCGTCGCCGCCTTCCTGGGAGGCTCCCAGGTAGGCGCTGTGGCTGCAAGCGTGCCGCGCCCAGCACCCCTGGCAGACCGGCTCGTCCACCTGGACCTCCGCCCCCGCCATCACCGCCTCCTCGTCGCAGGGATCGACGAGGTCGGAGAGCACGCGCAGGTCGAGGCTGTCGAAGAAGGCGCGCGGATAGGCATCGGCCGACGGCACCAGCCCGGCGAAGCCGCCGCGCTCGCCGTAGGCGTGATCGAGCGGCTCGCTGCGCATCAGGCGGTCGACGATGCGGGTCAGCGGCTTGAAGTCGATCGGCAGGCGCTGGGCGTCGAGGTCGTCGGCCATCTCGTCGCAGACGGCGAGCAGGTCGTGGCGGATCTCGCGCCGGCGGCCGGGGCGCACCACCCCTTCGCCGAACGCCAGGTCGTCGAGCACGGCCACGTCGAGATGGCGGATGCCGGTCTGCTTGGCCCACTCCCAGAGGTCGAGCAGCCGTCCGCGGTCGAGCACGAAGTGCACGGTCAACCGCTCACCCAGCGCCGCGAGCAGCAGGCGGACGGACGGCTCGCAGTCCCAGCCTCGGCAGGGCGGCCCGGCGGCCGCCGCGCCCCGCCGGGCTCCGAGCGGCCCAGAAGCCGCGGCGGAAAGGCGGGTAGCTGCCGCAGAGCAGGCGCACCTGGAAGGCGTAGCCGGCGAGGAAGGCCGCGACCGCGGGGTGACCTCGGCGGCGGCGAGGGTCAGCTCGAAGGTGATCTCCTGGCCGAGCCGCTTGGCGAGCCGGGACGACTCGACGACGATCCGCTCGAGCAGCGTGACGCCAGGGAACGTCCCCCCCCAGTTGAGGTGGAGCTTCACCCGGCTGGCGCCGAAGCCGCGCCGGAACACGAAGCCCACCACCTCGAGCGCGGCGTCCTCGCGCGCCTGGTCGATGCGGACATGGAGCTCGTCGTCGACCCGGGAGACCACCCGGAGGCTCCACACCGCCTCCGGCGGCCCGGCCAGGGCGGACGCCTCGCTCCACCACCCCGCGGTCCCCTCGCTGGTCAGCAGATCCTCGCTGGCCAGCCAGCCGACCAGGGACTCGTCGAGGTCCCCCGTCTCGAGCGCCGGGGCGACGTAGAACTGCAGCTCCTCCGGCACCTCCACCACGGCCGCCCGCTCGAGGTGATAGACCAGGCTGCAGGAGCCGTCCCCCTCGATCAGTGGGTGGAGAGCTCGCAGCCGGAGGGCGCCGGGCATGGGCATTGTGGTCGGGGGAGGCATTCTCGTCCTCTCTTCTCTTGACTCGGTCTCTTCGCTCCGGGCGACGGGCCGACCGCGGATCCACCCCTATGGAGGGTGACCGCGCCGGCCTGTTCATTTCGCCCCTATAAGCTTGGTTTCCGCTGGCCCCGTTTGCGGGACAAAAAAATCTCTTTTTCTTCGATTGCCCGTTTCACCGAGATGTAATAAAATCTTAATAATAACAAAACAAAGGATGCCGGTAGCCCTATCGTTGTCGAGGGATCACTCCCGCCGCCGCCCAATCCATAGCCAATCGGCTACTAATGCAACGGCTGCGCATCCACCGCCGGCTTCAGCCAGCGGTCGAGCCAGGCCAGCACGGTGTCGTGCCAGCGGATGCTGTTGGCGGGCTTGAGCACCCAGTGGTTCTCGTCGGGGAAGTAGAGGAACTCGCTGGCGATCCCCTTGCGCTGGAGGGCGGTGAAGGCGGCATCCCCTGGGTGACGGGGATCCGGTAGTCGAGCCGCCGTGGATCACCAGCATCGGCGTCTTCCAGCTTCGACGAAGCGCGCCGGGTTGTTCGTCTCGTACAGGTCCGGGTTCTCCCAGTAGGGGCCGCCGAACTCCCACTCCGGGAACCAGAGCTCCTCGGTGTCGTAGTACATCATGCGCTGGTCGAAGTTGCCGTCGTGGCCGACGAGGCACTTGAAGCGGTCGGGCCAGTTGCCCTGGATCCAGTCGATCATGTAGCCGCCGTAGGAGGCGCCGAGCGCGCAGGCGCGGTCGCCGTCGATCCAGGGGGCCTTGGCGAGGGCGGCGGCGAGCCCCTTCTGGAGGTCGACCAGCGGCTTGCCGCCCCAGTCGAGGCGGATGGCGTCGGTGAACGCCTGGCCGTAGCCGGTCGAGCCGTGGAAGTCGACGGTGACCACGGCGTAGCCGGCGCCGGCGTAGACCTGCGGGTTCCAGCGGTAGTGGAACTCGTTGTTGAACGACCCCTGCGGGCCGCCGTGGATGAGGAAGGCGAGCGGCGCCTTCTGCCCGGGCTGGAGCCCCACCGGCTTGGTGATCCACCCCCAGACCGTGTCGCCGTTCGCCCCCTTGAACGAGAACTGCTCGGAGTCCCCCATCTCGGTGGCGGCGACCGCCTCCTGGTTGATGTGGGTGATCTGGGCCGCCCCCGAGCCGTCCGCCCGCACGGTGTAGAGCTCCTCGGGCGAACGCAGGGTGTCGAGCCCGTAGACGATGCGGTCGCCGGCGAGCTTCGGGTCATGAACGTGCCCGAGGGGCACCCGCTTGGTCACCTTGCCGCTGGCGACGTCGATCGCGAACAGCGGGGTCTGCCCGATGTCCTCCGCCGTGGTGTAGATCGTGCGGCCGTCGGCCGAGAAGACCACCCCGCCGGACGAGCGGTCCCAGGAGTCGGCGAGCACCCGCTCGCGGCCGGTCGCGACGTCGCGCAGGCGGATGCGCAGGCGGTCGGACTCGAAGCCCGGCCGCGCCATGGCGAGATAGGCCAGGGTCTTGCCGTCCGGCGAGAACACCGGCTGGGTGTCCTCGGCGAGGTTGGCCTTGGTCAGGTTCTCGGGGGCCCGCGAGCCGTCCGCCGGCACGCTGTAGAGGTCGAGGTTGGTCGACCAGGGCTCCTCGCGGCCGGCGTCGCGGGCGGTGAACACCACCGTGCGGCCGTCGGGGGAGAAGGTGAACTCCTCGCTGCCGCCGAAGGGGCGCGACGGGGTGTCCGCGTTCATCCCGCGGGAGAGGTCGACCGGCTCCCCCTCGCCCGAGACCGGCAGGGTGAAGAGATGGTTGCGGAGCCCCGTCGACCAGGAATCCCAGTGGCGGAAGAAGCCGACTCCCCCCGCGTAGAGCTGGCCGGAGGACTTCTCCTTCCCCTTCTTGTCGAGGCGCTCCTGGGTGCAGGCGAGAGTCGGGCAGTCGGGGTAGACCTCGAGGCTGAAGGCGAGGCGCGCACCGTCGGGGGAGACGGTGAGGTTGGCGGCGTCGAGCGGCAGGTGGGTGACCTGCACCGGATCGCCCGCCGCCGCGCCTGCCCCGCCGACCGGCAGCCGCCAGACCTGGCTCGACCCCGAGCGGCTGGAGAGGAAGTAGAGGCTCTGGCCGTCCGGCGCCCAGCGCGGGCTGTCGTCCGCGGCCGGATCGCTGGTCAGCCGGGTCAGGCCGCCGCCGTCGGTGTTGACCATCCAGAGGTCGGTCCGCCCGCGGTTGGCGTCGAGGTCGGTGACGCGGACCACGAAGGCCACCCGGTCCCCCTGCGGCGAGGGCTGCGGGTCCGAGATCCGCTGCATGGCGAGCAGGTCGTGGACGGTGAACGGGTGCGGATCGGCAGCGCGGACGGGAGCCGCCGCCGGCGCGAGGATCGCCGTCAGGGCGAGAGGCAGAAGGAGCTGGCGCATCGGACCTCCAAAGAGTTGGAGGAGAGACTCTACTCCAGGCGGATCCTCCCAAGGCCTTCGACGCCGCGATCTAGCCGCAGCTCCCCAGCTGCTCCATCGCCTCCAGGGCATCGTCGACGGCCTCGGCGGCGTCGCTGCCGAGCATCCGGTGCGAGGCGGCGGTAGCGGCGCAGCTGGGCGCAGGCGCCGCGGTGGTCGTGCTGGCCGTAGAGCAGCAGCCCCATCTCGCGGTGGGGCCCGGGGAGGCTGGCGTCGAGCTCGATCGCCTTGCGGAAGGCGTCCTCGGCCGCCCGCTCGAGGCGCTCCCGCTCCTCCGGCCCCGGCGCGGCGGCGCTCTCGGCGAGGCGCAGCCGCCCTCTCAGAAACTGCGTCTCGGGGTCGTCCGGCCGCCACGCCCGCGCCTTCGCCAGCTCGGCGCCGGCGAGCTTCAGCCTCCCCTGCTCGAGGTTGAGCCGGGCGTCCTCGCGCACCACCGGCTGGAGATGGCGGGCGAAGTCGCGTCCGCCGCCCCCGTCCAGCTCGGCCCGGCCGCCCCGGCCCCACCGGCCCCACCGGGATGCCGCGCGAGGTACCCTCCAGCCGCCGCCTGCCGCTCGCGCAGGCGCGGGTGGCTGGAGAAGAAGAACGCCTCGGCCCGGCGGGCTTCCCGTATATATCGTCGTCGTCGTCGTTCCCCTCGTCGAGCAGCGCCTGGTAGACCTTCGGCGCCTCCCGGAGGTCGTAGCCCGCCGCAGCCATGCGGGCGAAGCCCCCCTCGTCCGCCTCCGCCTCGAGCGCCCGGCCGTAGCCGTCGATGGAGGCCACCCAGGCGAGCTGCAGGCCGAAGTCGAGGAAGACGTTGCCGAGCTCCGCGGCCGCCTCGGAGCGCCCCCAGTCGTCGCCGGTCCAGGCGCCGTCCGCCGCCACCGCGATCGCCACCGCCGCGGCGACGGCGGCGACCGTGAAGCCGACCTCCCGGTTGTGGGCGCTGCGCTGCCGGCGCAGCATGTGGCGGCCGTCGACGTGGGTCATCTCGTGGCCGAGCACGGTCGCCAGCTCGTCCTCGCCGTCGAGGCGCGCCAGCAGGCCGCTGTGGAGGTAGATCGAGCCGTGCGGGTAGGCGAAGGCGTTGAGCGACGGATCGGCGATCACCCGCACCCGGTACTGGATCGGCCCTCCGCCTCGGGATCGGACGCCGGGCCGGGATTCAGCCTAGCGGCCACGCGGTCGAGGTAGGCCTCGAGGCGGGAGTCCCCCACCAGCCGGACGTGGGTGAGCAGCTTCGCCTCCTCGGCCCGCGACTCCTGCCACAGCGCAGCCTCGTCGCGCAGCGGCGCGAAGTCGCCCCCCTGGCTCGAGATCGGCGGCAGGTTCGTCGAGACGCAGGAGAGGACGAGGGGGAGCGCGGTCGCTCGAGGACGGCGGAACGGATGGCGGCGGAGCGGCGCATCGGACTCCTTCCCGGGAGGCTCTGGATCGAAAGCTCCCCCTGATTCTACTCGACAGAAGATTGCGCCTCGACTATCCTCGCCCCCCGATGCTCCTCCCCGGGCTCTGGGTGGCCCTCCTCACTCTCCTCCTCGGCCTTGCCCTGCGCCGCTGGTACGACCCGGTCCCGCTGCGCTGCTGGCTCGCGTGGAGCGTAGCGCTCGCCATCCTCTTCGGCGCCATCCTCTTCGGCGGGCGCACGATGCTGTCGCTCGGCTACCTCACCGAGGTCCCCCCGTTCACCCACCTGGTCGAAGGGGAGCCGCCGGGGAACCTGCTGCAGAGCGACCTCGTGCTGCAGATCGCCCCCTGGCTCACGCGGGTGCGGGAGGCCTACTGCGCCGGCCGCTGGCCGCTGTGGAACCCGCTCGCCGGCGGCGGCGAGCCGCTGCTCGCCAATCCCCAGTCGCAGGCCTTCCAGCCGCTCGCCTGGCTCGCCTTTCCCTTCCCGGTGGTCTCCGGCTTCGGCGTCATCGCGGCGCTCAAGGTGATCCTCGCCCTGGTCTTCTCCTTTCTCCTGCTGCGCGGCAGGGGATCTCGGAGCTGCCGGCGCTCGCCGGGAGCTTCGCCTTCGGCCTCGGCGGCTTCCTCCAGCTCTGGCTCGGCTGGCCGCTCTCGGGCTCCGCCGCCTTCCTCCCCCTCCTCCTCTACGCCATCCTGCGGGTCGAGCAGAGCGGCGGGCGGCGCGATTCGGCGCTCCTCGCCCTCGCCACCGCCTGCGTGCTGCTGGTGGGTCACCCCGAGACCGGCCTCCACGTGGCGCTCCTCGCCGCCGCCTTCGCCCTCTCGCGGCTGCTGGCGGCGCCGGCCACCCGCCGGCTTCGCCTGGCCGCCGCCTGGACGCTGGCGGTCGCCATCGGCACCGCGCTCGCCGCGCCGGTCGCCCTCCCCGCCGCCGAGTACCTGCCGCACAGCCTGCGCGTCTCGCTCCTCGAGGCCCGCCACGAGCGCCTCCAGGCGTCGGGCGATGGCGGCGACGCCGAGCCGCCGTCGTCGGCCGCCCGCCGGCACGATCCGCTCGCCCGGCTGATCCCCAACGCCGCCCCGAACGCCTTCGGCAACAACCGCTACGGCGGCTACTGGGGGGACCGCAACATCGTCGAGGACGCCGCGGGCTTCGCCGGCACGGCGGCGCTGCTGGCGGCCCTCGCCGCCGTCTGGCCGCTGGGCGCCGGCCGCCGCTTCCCGCAGGAACGGCTGATGCTGGGGGTGGCCCTCGTCTGCCTGCTGGTCGCCGTCCGCCCGCCGGGGACGGTGCGCGTGCTCGAGGCGCTGCCGGTGCTCCGCCACTCGCTCAACTTCCACAGCCGGGTGACCCTGCTGCTCGACCTCGCCGTCGCCTATCTCGCCGCCTGCACCTGGGAGCGCTGGCGGCGGGGGAGCTCGCCCTCGGCCGCCTCCTGGCCCCCGCGGCGGCGCTGGCGGCGGCGATCGCCTGGGCCTACCTCGCCAACCCCGGCCCGGACCCGGCGGCTTTCGCGCGCCTGCGGCTGGGATCGCTGGCGCTCCAACTCGCGACGCTCGCCGCCGCCACGCTCCTGCTGGCGTTCCGGTCCACCCCCTGGCGGGCGGCCGGGCTGGTGGCGGTCGCCGCCGCCGAGCTCCTCGCCCTCCACGGGCCGGCCCATCCGCCGGTGCCGGCGGAGCTCTACTACCCGGTGCTGCCGCCGATCGCCCTGATCCAGGAGCGCCTCGATCCCTGGCACCGGATGAGCGGCCTGGGGCCGGCGCTGCGGCCGAACTTCGCCTCGGTCTACGGCTTCGCCGATCCGCGCACCTCGAACCCGGCCAAGCCGGCCGCCTTCGTCGAAGCGATCGGGCGTATCGACGCCTTCCCCGGCCGCGCCACCGACGGCTTCGTGGCGCCGGAGGACCCGCTCTACCAGCTCCTCGGGGTGCGCTTCCTGATCACGGTGCCGCGGACCTTCCTCCCCAAGCCCTACCGGCTGGTGTCGCGCGGCGGCGGCGCCTGGGTCTACCAGAACCGCCTGGCGCTCCCCCTGTTCTTCCTGCCCGCCGCCCTCCAGCCCTGCCCGGCGGTGACCTCCTGGTCCGACTGCACGGCCGGCATCCCGGACTTCGGCGCCCTGGCGGCCGTGCATGCCTCTCCCATGCCCATCGCGGCGTGGATCGCCAGGAATCCGGCGGGCTCCGCGCTCGACCTCGGCGCCGTGCGGCCGGACCACTTCCACGCCCGCGCCCGCCTCGTCGAGCGCCGCCTGCTCGCCAGCAGCGTCTATCAGGACGGCAACTGGAAGCTGCTGGTCGCCGGCGCGCGGCGCCCCACGACGCTCGCCAACGGCCCGTTCGTGGCCGCCTGGCTGCCGGCCGGCCCGCCGCAGGGCCTGGACCTCGACCTGCTCTATCGTCCGGGAAGCTTCGTGGCGGGGCTCGTCGTGGCCGCGCTGGGGCTCGCCGCCGGCGCCGCCGCCTGGGGGGCGCCGCAGACCGCCCGCAGGTCCCAGGCGCGCAGCGCCGCGTCCGAGTAGACGGGCGCTCCCCACTCCTTCCTCAGCCGGTCGCCCAGCCGCGCCCCCTCCTCGCGGAGCATGCGCCGGAACGGCGGCGGGACCTCGTCGCCGGCGGCTCCCGGCGCTCCCGCGACCGCATCCTCCTCGCGCGCCACGGCGCGGTGGACGACGAGGTAGCGCGCCCCGCTCCTGCAGATCGCCGCCGGCTCCGGCGCCACGGCGTTGCGCAGGGCGAGCGGCGGCTGGTAGAGGAGGCGCTGCGGGGTGGAGACGATCACCCGCCCGCCGTGGACCTGCTGGTAGAGGTAGAAGCTGCGGTTCGCCTCCCACAGGAAGGTCCACGGGAACTCGACGACGGTCTCACCGTGCAGGCCGCGATAGAAATCGGGCAGAGCGCCCGCCGGCAGCCGCGGGCGGGGCTTGTAGAAGCCCACGAAGTCGTTGTGGTGCAGGAACGAGGTGCGCCAGGTGGCCGGGTCGGCGAACGGCCCCGCCGCCACGAGCGCCAGGACGAACAGGCCGGCGGCGGCCCCCTGGAAGGCATAGTTCGCCCGCGTCGCCGGCTGCCGCCAGGGGAGGCCGAACGCCGCCGCCACCCAGAAGAGCACGAAGGGGAGCACGGGGAGGAGATAGCGGGCGCAGATCACCGGGTTGGCGAGCCCGAACGGCGACAGGATCAGCAGCCCGCACGCGTGCCCCACCACCATGGCGAGGGTGAACAGCGCGAGCCGGCGCTCGGCGCGCAGGAGCCGGACGAACCCGGCGAGTGCCGCGAGGCCGAAGAGGAGCGCCAGCCCTCCCAAGCCGGTCCCCGCCTGGAGCTCGAGCACGGCGGGGAGGAGCGAGCGCCAGGGGATCGCCTGCTCGACGTGCTTGCTGGTGATCACCTCGGTCAGCGACTCGAGCGCCGGGAAGAGGAAGACCAGGCAGGCGGAGACCATCACGAGCCCCAGGAAGACCAGGTTGCGGAGGGGGCGCAGGGCCCGCCGCCACCCTTCCGGCGGCACCCGCGGCAGCTGCGCCAGCGTCCGCACCAGCCCGAACAGGAACGGCGCGGCGACGATCGGCCCCGCCCCGAGGTGGAACCAGAGGGCGAGCGCGCCGAGGGCGACGTAGGCGCTGCCCGCCTTCCAGGTGTGCCGCCGCCACCACGACCAGAACGCCAGCACCGCGCCGCAGGAGAGGAGCACCATCGGCAGGTAGGAGCGGGCGATCCGGCTGTAGAGGACGAGCGCCGGCGAGACCGCGAGGAGCGCGCGGAAGACCAAGAGCATCCCGCGGTGCGTGCCGTTCTCGCAGGCGCGCCCGAACGCCCAGGGGAGGACGAGGAGCGCAGCGAGGCCGCAGAGCAGCACCGGCAGGCGCATCAGCATCTCGGTCAGCGGCACCCCCGCCAGCATGAAGAGCTTGTCGAGCGCCGTCAGCGGGATGCAGTTGTCGGTCTGCTGGTAAGTGACGAGGATCTTCGCGCAGCGGAAAGTTGAGCGCCGCGCGGATCGCGTGCGTCTCGTCGCCGCCGAGGATCTGGTCGCGCAGGTTCCACAGGCGCAGCACGGCGCCGGCCGCGAAGGCCGCCGCCGCGAGCGGGGTCCACAGCTTGTGGATGGCGCCCGCTCACATCGAGATCGAGCCCTTGCGGAACTCCGTCTTGTCGAGGTGGGCGTTGACCAGCACCGGCGAGCCGGCGCGGGCGAGGCGGAGCGCCTCGCGCAGCACCGCCTCGACGTCCGCCCCCCGCTCGAGCAGCAGCCCGCGGCCGCCGTACCCCTCGGCGACCGTGTGGTAGTCGGTCCGCGCCAGCACGGTGCCGACGTCGTCCTTCAGGATCTCGATCTGCTCGCGGGCGATCTGGGTCCAGCCGGCGTCGTTGCCGACCACCGCGATCACCGGCAGGCCGTGGCGGACGAAGGTGTCGAACTCGGCCAGGCTGTAGGCCACCGAGCCGTCGCCGTAGAGGATCCAGACGTCCGCCTCCGGCCGGCAGAGCTTGGCGCCGAGGGCGAAGCCGCCCCCCACGCCGAGGGTGCCGAAGACGCCGGGGTCGAGCCAGGAGAGCGGGGCCCGCGGGCTCAGGGTGTAGGCGGCGGTGGCCACGAAGTCGCCGCCGTCGGCCACGATCACGCTCTCGGGAGCGAGCGCGCGGTCGATCGCGCGGCAGAGCTGGAGGGGGTTGACCCGCTCGGCCGGGATCGCCGCCTGGCGGTCGATCTCCCCCTCGCGCTCGGCGTCGCGCCCGCGCAGCTTCCCCAGCCAGTCGGCCCAGCGGTCGGGGCCTTTCTTCCCCGGCGACGATCGCCGCCAGCTCGCGCAGCAGCAGCCCCGGATCGGCGAGCACCCCGAGGTCGGGCTTGCGGTTCATCCGCAGGTCCTGCTCGCTGCGGTTGACCGAGATCAGGTACGCCTTGCGCGCCACGTGCTTGCCGTAGTCGAGCCGGAAGTCGTTGGGGATGCCGGCGAGGAGCACCAGGTCGGCCTCGCGCAGCGCCTCGCGCCGCTTGTGGCGGAGCTGCAGGCGGTGCCCCTGGCCGAGCAGGCCGCGGGCGCCGCCGGCGAGATAGACCGGCGCGCCGATCGCCTCGACCGCCTTGGCGAGCCCCAGCGCCTCATCGCGCGATGAGGAAGACAGGAGCACCTGCCCGCCCAGCACCAGCACCGGCCGCTTCGCCTTGGCGAGCCGGGCCGCGGCCTGCCGCGCGTCGCCGCGCTCGGGGGGTGGCGGCGGAATCTCCCGCCGCGGCGACGCCGTCGACGCGATCGGCGCCGGCGAACAGCTTCTTCACGTGGCGCTGGAGGTAGAAGCGGAGGCCGGCCGCGGCGAGCCCTTTTCCCTTCGAGCTCGCGCCGTACCACTCGCGCACCAGCGGCTCGTCGTAGAGCAGGTCGATCGGGCATTCGAGGAAGACCGGGCCGGGGACGCCGGCGCGCGCCACGGCGAACGCCTTCTCGAGCATCGGCACCAGCTCGCGCACCGTCGAGGCCGAGGCGGCCCATTTGACGTGCGGCGCGAAGAGGGGGAGCTGCTCGATGTCCTGGAGCGCCCCCCGCCCCTTGAGCATCGTCGCCGCGGCGCCCCCCAGCACCACCAGGGCCGACTGCGCGAGCTGCGCGTTCTTCACCGCCGTGATCGTGTTGGTGACCCCGGGGCCCGCGGTGACCGCCGCCACCCCCGGCACCCCGGTCAGCCGGAAGACGGCGTCGGCGGCGAACACGGCGTCCACCTCGTGGCGCACGTCCACCACCCGGATGCCGCGCTGCTTGGCCCCCACCAGAATGGGAGCGATGTGCCCGCCGCAGAGGGTGAACAGGAAGCGCACCCCCTGCTCCACGAGCACTGAAGCGATCCGATCTCCGCCGTTCATGGGCGGGGATTATAGTCGCGGAGTACCCCCTTCCCGGAGGGCCGCCCGCCGGACACCGGTACCGATCTCGGAGGGAGCTTTTCTCCTCCCCCGTACTCGGGGGAGGCCGGGAGGGGGCTTACAACGTTCCAACCAAGGAAGCGTTCCGGCCTGCGAGCACCCCCTCCTGGCCTCCCCCGAGTACGGGGAGGAAAAAGGCTCCCAGGATCATTGGGCTCGCGACTCCGGCCCGCCCCACCCGTCGCTGCGATCTCCCTGAGTCCCTGTCGTCCCTGCGGTCCCTTGTTCGGTGCTCCTGCGATAACCTCCTCACCAATGACCTGGACCGGCGACGCCATCTCCCTCGAGGCCGACCTCCGCGCCGCGGTGCGCGGCGAGGTGCGCTTCGACGCCGGCTACCGGGCGGTCTATGCGACCGACGCCTCGAACTACCGGCAGGTGCCGATCGGCGTCGTCTGCCCGCGGGACGCGGACGATCTGATCGCGGCGGTGGCGGCGTGCCGGCGGCATGGCGCGCCGATCGTGCAGCGGGGGGGCGGCACCAGCCTCGCCGGGCAGTGCTGCAACGTCGCGGTGGTGATCGACGGCTCGCGCCACTTCCGGGGGGTGCTCTCGATCGACCCCGAGCGGCGGCTCGCCCGCGTGCTCCCCGGCACGGTGCTCGACGACCTCCGCCGCGCCGCCCTCCCCCACGGCCTCACCTTCGGCCCCGACCCCGCCACCCACGGCTGGTGCACCGTCGGCGGAATGATCGGCAACAACTCCTGCGGCGTCCACTCGCTGACCACCGGCCGCACCTCGGACAACGTCGAGGAGCTGGAGATCCTCACCCCCGAGGGGCTCCGCCTGCGGGTGGGGGCGACGTCCGAGCGCGAGATCGACCGCATCGTCCGCGCCGGCGGGCGGCGCGGCGAGATCTACCGCCAGCTCCGCGCCCTGCGCGACCGCTACGCCCCGCTGATCCGCGAGCGCTTCCCACGGCTCTCGCGGCGGGTCTCGGGGTTCAACCTCGACGACCTCCTCCCCGAGCGCGGCTTCCATCTCGCCCGCGCCCTCGCCGGCTCGGAGGGGACCTGTGTCTCCTTCCTCGAGGCGACCGTCCGCCTCACCCCGGCGCCCGCGGCCCGCGTGCTCGCCGTGCTCGGCTATGCGGACGTCGTGCGCGCCGCCGAGGCCGTCCCGGAGATCCTCGCCGCGGCACCGATCGGCCTCGAGGGGATGGACCGCTTCCTGGTCGACAACGACTTCACCCGCCGCGCCTACCGGGAGGCGCTCGACCTGCTGCCGCCCGGCAACGCCTGGCTGCTGGTCGAGTTCGGCGGCGCGTCGCGCGCCGAGGCGACGGAACAGGCGATGCAGCTCGATCTGGCGAACGGCGCCCTGATCGCGGAGCCCGCCACGCAGGCGAAGATCTGGCAGGTCCGCGAGGCGGCGGTGGCGACCACGTCGCGCGATCCGCGCCTCGGCGACGGCTGGCCGGGATGGGAGGACTCGGCGGTCCGCCCCGAGCGCTTCGCCGGCTATCTGCGCGATCTCGAGCTCCTGCTTGCCCGCCACGGCTACGCGGCGGCCTACTACGGCCACTTCGGGGAGGGGTGCCTCCACGCGCGGATCAACTTCGATTTCCGCACCCCCGACCGGGATCGCCCGCTACCGCACCTTCCTGGAGGAGGCGGCGGACCTGGTGGTGGCGCACGGCGGCTCCCTCTCGGGGGAGCACGGCGACGGCCAGCAGCGGGGGGAGCTCCTCGTCCGCATGTTCGGCGCGGAGCTGGTGCAGGCCTTCCGCGAGTTCAAGGCGATCTGGGACCCCGGCAACCGGATGAACCCGGGGAAGAAGGTCGACTCCCGGCCGCTCGACGCCGACCTGCGCCCGGCGCTCCGCCTCGCCGATCCTCCCGCCGTCTTCGGCTACCCGGACGACGACGGCCGCTTCGCCCGCGCCGCCGTCCGCTGCGTAGGGGTGGGCAAGTGCCGGCACGACGCGGGACATGCGGCGGGAGCCGGCCGGCCTCACGGGACGATGTGCCCGAGCTACCTCGCCACCCGCGACGAGCAGCACTCGACCCGCGGGCGCGCCCGCCTCCTCTTCGAGATGCTGGAGGGCGGGGTGATCCGCGATGGCTGGCGCAGCGCCGAGGTGCGCGAGGCGCTCGACCTCTGCCTCGCCTGCAAGGGGTGCCGCGCCGAATGCCCGGCCGGGGTCGACATGGCGACCTACAAGGCCGAGTTCCTCCACCATCACTACGCGGGAAGGGTGCGCCCGCGCGCCGCCTACGCCATGGGGCTGATCCCCTGGGGAGCGCGGCTGGCGTCGTCCTTCCCCGGACTGGCGAACGGGTTGACGCAGAGCCCGGCGCTCTCGGCGCTGCTCAAGCAGGCCGCCGGCATCCATCCCGCCCGTCGCCTCCCCCCCTTCGCCCGCCGCACGTTCCGCGACCGCTTCGCCGCGCGGGGCAGAGCGGCCGCTTCCCCTACCGTCCTCCTCTGGCCGGACACCTTCACCAACTTCTTCCAGCCGGAGATCGCCGAGGCAGCAGTCGCCGTCCTCGAGGCCGCCGGGCACCGCGTGGCGCTCCCCCGCCGGGTGCTCTGCTGCGGCCGGCCGCTCTACGACTTCGGCATGCTCGACCTGGCGCGCCGGCAGCTCCGCCAGATCCTCGCGGCGCTGGCCCCCGAGATCGCCGCCGGCCTCCCCGTGGTCGGCCTCGAGCCGAGCTGTGTCGCCGTCTTCCGCGACGAGCTGGTCAACCTCTTTCCCGCGGACGGACGCGGCGCGCCGCCTCTCCGCCCAGACCTTCACCCTCGCCGAATTCCTCGTCCGCGAAGGGTTCGCGCCGACCCTGCGGACTACCGGAAAGGCGATCGTCCACGGCCACTGCCACCACCACGCCGTGATGGGGATGGACGCCGACCGCGAGCTGCTGGCGAGACTGGGGATGCGCTTCGAGATCCTCGACTCCGGCTGCTGCGGCATGGCCGGCGCCTTCGGCTTCGAGGCGGAGCACTACCCGGTCTCGGTCGCGGCGGCCGAGCGGGCGCTCCTCCCCGCCGTGCGCGCCGCCGCCCCTGAGACGCTGGTGCTGGCGGACGGCTTCAGCTGCCGCGAGCAGATCTTCCAGCTCAGCGGACGCCGGGCTCTCCACCTGGCGGAAGCGGCCCGAGAACGCTCTCCTCTGAACGGCTTGCCGGGCCGCCGTCAGAAGAAAGCCGAGCCGGTACGGCACGGTTGGATGTAGGATGTTTCCAGACCGCTCCCGTGCTTCTTGGATGGAGGTGACGCAATGGCTCCAGCGACGAGGATGTGCATGGCTCTCGCGTTGGCGGGACTGGTGGGCTTCGCGGCTTCCGGAAACGCCCAGGACGCCTCGGGGCTCCCTCCCGAAACGCTCGCCCAGTCGGTCCCCCTCTTCGCCTTCCAGGCGCGCGGTGCGCACCCGGGGCTGGTCTTCACCCGCAGCGGTGACGACAAGCAGACCGATCCGCGGGTCTTCGTCTCCTCGCGCGACGGCTGGCGCCTGGTGCAGCTCGGCGAGGAGCTCCACAACACGGTCTGGATCTTCGCCGGTCGGGCGTCGGGAGGGAGCGACGTCTGGGGGATCACGGAGGGGAGCGCGGGGGTCCTCCAGCTCGTCACCAGCAGCAACGACGCCCGCAGCTGGAAGGTCCGCGGCTGCCTCCAGAAGATTTCGAAGGCCGCCGTGCTCGACCAGTTCTCGATGAGCGACGAGGGGCGCGGCACGCTGATCCTCCGCCTCGACGCGGACGCGAGCCCCAACGCGCCGCGGCTCGGCTACTACGTCTACCTGAGCAAGAACGGCGGCAAGACCTGGTCCGAGGCGCTCTACTCGCAGGGGAAGCCGACGCCCCCTCCCAGCCTGCTGTCGCCGCCGGACAAGGCCTTCGAGGCGAAGGCCGCGCTCGACGCCGCCGGCTGGCAGAAGCTGCTGGCCGAGCTCCAGCCCCCCGGCTGATACAAACCTCCTCGCGGGCAACTGAAGCGAGCCCGCAGGGCGGCATTCCCGTAGCCCAGGCCGTAAGCCCTGGGCTGGCGTGGCATGCCTCGAAAGAGGGAGAGGGGTACGCCGACATTCCCAGGGTTGCCACCCTGGGCTACAGGAATGCCGCCCTGCGGGCTCGCTTCAGTCACTCGCGGGAAGTTATGTACAAGAGGGTGCGGCTGCCCCCCGGTTCAGAAATCTTTTTAATTTCAGATAACAAAAACAGCGCCGCGATCCTGCCTCAAGGATTGCGGCGCCGCTCCTGGTTCCGCGCTCTATTCTTCGCCGAGGAACGGGTAGCGGAAGTCGCGCGCCGGCACGAAGGTCTCCTTGATCGCCCGCTGCGAGGTCCAGCGCATCAGGTTGGCGAGCGACCCCGCCTTGTCGTTGGTCCCCGAGGCGCGGGCGCCGCCGAACGGCTGCTGGCCGACTACGGCGCCGGTCGGCTTGTCGTTGACGTAGAAGTTGCCGGCGGTGTGGCGGAAGGCGCGGGTCAGGTGGTCGACCGCCTTGCGGTCCTGGGAGAAGATGGCGCCGGTCAGGGCGTAGGGGCTGGTGGTGTCGACCAGCTCCAGCGTCTCCTCCATCTGGGCGTCCTCGTAGACGAAGACGGTCACCACCGGGCCGAAGATCTCCTCCTGCATCAGCTTGAAGCGCGGGTCGCGGGTGACCACCACCGTCGGCTCGATGAAGTACCCCTCCGACTTGTCCCCCTTGCCGCCGGCCAGGATGTCGGCGTCGCTCGAGCTCTTCGCATGGTCGAGGTAGCGCATGATGCGGTCGAACGACGGCTCGTCGATCACCGCCGAGACGAAGTTGCGGAAGTCGGTGGGGGCGCCCATCCGGATCTGCTTCATCTCGTCGACCAGCCGCTCGCGCACCCCGTCCCACAGCGAGCGCGGGACGTAGACCCGCGACCCCGCCGAGCACTTCTGCCCCTGGTACTCGAAGCCGCCGCGGAGGATGGCGGCGACCAGCGCCTCGACCTCGGCCGAGGGGTGGGCGAAGATGAAGTTCTTGCCGCCGGTCTCCCCGACGATCCGCGGGTAGGAGCGGTACTTGGGGATGTTCTCGGCCATCAGCTTCCACATCGCCTCGAAGACCGGCGTCGAGCCGGTGAAGTGGATGCCGGCGAAGTCGGCGTGCCCCATCGCCGGGTCCCCCACCTTGGCCGCGCGGCCGGGGAGGAAGTTGATCACGCCGTCGGGGAGCCCCGCCGCCTGCAGGACCTTCATCACGTAGTAGTTCGACAGCACCGCGGTCGAGGCCGGCTTCCAGAGCACGGTGTTCCCCATCAGCGCCGGCGCGGTCGGCAGGTTGCCGCCGATGGCGGTGAAGTTGAACGGCGAGACGGCGAACACGAACCCTTCGAGCGGGCGGTACTCCACCCGGTTCCAGACGCCGGGGTGGGACCACGGCTGCTCGCTGTAGATCGTCCGCATGAAGTAGGGGTTGAAGCGCCAGAAGTCGATCAGCTCGCAGGCCGAGTCGATCTCGGCCTGGAACGCCGTCTTCGCCTGCCCCAGCATGGTGGCGGCGTTGACCGTGTCGCGCCACGGGCCGGCGAGCAGGTCGGCGGCGCGCAGCAGGACCGAGGCGCGCTCCTCCCAGCTCGTCTCGCTCCAGTCCTTCCAGGCCGCCTTGGCGGCCGCGGCGGCCGCCTCCACCTCGGGGGCCGCGGCGTTGTGGAAGGTGGCGAGCACGTGCCGGTGGTCGAACGGGCAGACGGCGTGGCCGGTGTCGCCGGTGCGCACCTCCTTGCCGCCGATGATCAGCGGGATCTCGATCTGCTCGGACGCCATCTCGCTCAGGCGCTGCTTCAGGGACTTCTTCTCGGGGCTACCCGGGGCGTACGACCGGACCGGCTCGTTGACCGGCACGGCCAGGGGGAGAATCGCGTTGGACATGCGCGCTGGCTCCTTCGTTATCAGAATTGGGAAATCCTAGCCGCGCACGGCGGACCAGGCGAAGATCAGAAATCCCGCGATCATCAGCAGGCCGCCGAGCGGGGTGACGGCGCCGAGCCAGCGCGGGCCGCCGAGGGCGAGCGCGAAGACGGTGCCGCTGAAGATCGCGCCGCCGGCGAGCAGGCACCAGCCGGCCGCTTCGGTACCCCGCCGCCCCCCCTGCGCCCCCTGCGCGGCATGGAGGCCGAGCCCCAGCAGGGAGAAGCTCGCGTACATCAGGTAGCGGGCTGCCGTCTCCCAGAGCTGGAGATCCTGGGGCGCCAGGCGGGCCTTCAGCCCGTGCGCCCCGAAGGCGCCGGCGATGACCCCGAGGGCGGCGCCCAGGGCGCCGAGGAAGATCCAGTTCATCGGCGGTGGTCGCTCAGACCTCGCCGAGCCGGCGCACCGAGGCGATCTTGTCGTTGGGGATCACCAGCCGGTCGTACTTCTTCCAGACGCCGAGCTGGGCGGCGCGGCGGACGTACTCCTCCTTGGAGCGCCCCCCCTCGCCGTCGCGGTGGACGTCGGCGTCGTGGAGGAAGATGCCGCGCTCGTCCTGATCGTCGCACCGGCCCACGAAGATCTCGGGGCCGGTGGTGTCGACGATCACGGTGATGCCGTGCAGCTCGCTCTTGCCCTGGTGGAAGGTGCCCATGCGAGCCCTAGCTCGCGGGAACCGCGCAGAACTCGGCGAAGACGGCACCGAGGTCGTTGGCGACGGCGTTCGCGTCGCGCCCCTCGATCCGGTGCCGGGGGAGGAAGTAGACCAGCTCGCCGTCCTTGAAGAAGGCGACCGACGGGCTGCTCGGCGGGATGTCCGCGATGTAGGAACGGGCGCGGGCGGTCGCCTCGAGGTCCTGGCCGGCGAAGACGCTGGCCACGTGGTCGGGGCGGCGGTCCCCCTGGAGGGCGAGGCGCACGCCGGGGCGCGCCATGCCGGCGGCGCAGCCGCAGACCGAGTTGACGACCAGCAGGGCCGTCCCGTTCTTCTCCTTCATGAAGGCGTCCACGTCCTCGGGCGTCCTCAGCTCCTTGACGCCGGCGCTCGTCAGCTCCTCGCGCATGGGTCGGACCAGCAGCTCACTGTAAGGCACTTTGGCACCTCCTTGTGCTCATTCTGCAATCGGCTAGATCGGCGCCGGGGGACGCCGCGGTCGTATTCTACGTCTTTCACGGTCTTTCACATCATGGGTTCACAACGCGGCGGGGGGTGGCGGGAAATTCCCGGCGGGGGGAGGAGCCCAAACGCAGAGGCGGAATCGGCCGGAGTCGCAAACCTGCTGATCCCGGGAGCCTTTTTCCTCCCCTGTACTCGGGGGAGGCCAGGAGGGGGCGTTCCGGAGTCCGGCACTCTTCCTTGGTTGGGAGGTTGCGAACCCCCTCCCGGCCTCCCCCGAGTACAGGGGAGGAGAAAAGCGCCCTTCGCCGATAGATTGCCGGCGTCCGGCGCCCGGGTGGGGGCGGGGACTTGTCCCCGCCCCCACGGAAAAAACCCGCCTACCGGAAGCGGAGGGTCGCCCCCAGGCGTAAGACCCGCGGGCTGAGCTCCTCGTTGGCCTGGTAGAAGCGGCCGGCGTTGGCGTTGCGCTCGCGCTGCAGCACGTAGCTCTGGTTGGTCAGGTTGAAGCCGTCGAGGCTGATGTTGAGGTTGAAGTCGTTGAAGTGGAAGTCCTTGTCGACCCGCATGCTGACCACGTAGATGTTCGGGTTGCGGAACTCGTCGATCCCCGCCAGCTGCACGTTGCGGCGGCCGATCGAGCCGCCGGCGCGCACGTAGGGCGGGGTGATGTACCCCTGGTGGCCGTCGACGTTGGCGCCGATGTTGAACCCCCACGGCCTCTCGGGCACCACCTGGTAGATGCCGTTCAGGTTGAACGACCACTTGGCGCCGGTGAAGACGTCGGCCTTGGGGCTCCCCGACTGCTCGAAGTAGACGCTGTTGCTGTCCGGATAGCCGAGCAGGTCGGTCAGGGTGTCGGTCGGGTCGTCGTACTTCCGGAACTGCGGCCCGGTCTGCAGGGTCCAGTCGTTCCAGGTGAAGTGCCCGCGGGCGCTCCAGTGGTCGGCGAGCCGTTTGGTGAGGCTGATCGTCGCCCCCAGGTAGCGCTCGGTGCGGTCGCCGTTGGTGTAGAGCGTGCCGCCGGTGGGGGTGAGGCCGTCGCGCAGGTCGTAGACCGGCTTGGTCACCGTCCGCCCGTCGGGGAGGGTGGCGGTGACGGTGTCGCTCTGCACCCAGTCCTCGCGGGTGGCGAGGCGGGTCAGTCCGGTCGCGCCGTCGAGGACGAAGTAGCGGGTCTCCGGGATGTCCTTGATGTGGCGGTAGGTCAGGTTGAGGCCGAAGGCGAGGTTCGCCCCGATCCCCTGGTCGACCCCGAAGGTCAGCTCGTCGGTCAGGAACGGCTTGAGGTTGCTGCTGTTGACGTTGGGGACCGCCGTCGGGTTGTTGGGGTCGATGTTGTAGGTGTAGGCGAAGCTCAGCGACGGCACCTCGCTCGGATCGAGGATCAGGTTGTGGTTGGCGTCGTTGAAGTAGAAGTAGGCGTAGCTGTAGCCGATCGGGTTGACGCGGGTGGAGAGCGGCAGCTGGCCGAGCTGCTCGGCGTAGCGCGAGAAGGTGCCGCGGAGGAGCGTCTGGCGCTTCTCACCGAGCGCGTAGGTGACGGCGGCGCGCGGCTCGAGGGTGTTCCAGACGAAGCCGCCGCTGTGGTTCCCCTTGAAGTCGATCGCCGGCAGCAGCCCCTGGGCGTTCGGGTTGCCGGGGTCGGAGCTCGGCAGGTTGACCATGTACTGGTGGTCGTAGCGCACGCCGGCGTTGAAGGTGAAGCGGTCGAGGGTGATGGTGTCCTGCGCCCACGCCGCCCCGTAGCTCGAGCGGATGCTGACCTTGCGGTTGCGCGGGAACTCGACCAGCGCGGTGTCGGCGTCGAGGCCGTTGAGCGCCCCCGAGATCACCAGGTTGCCGTGCGGCCAGATGGTCCCCGAGTGGTTCTCCTGCTGGCGGAAGCTGCCGCCGAACTTCAGCTCGTGGCCGGCGGCGCCGGTGTTGAAGAAGTAGCTGGTGTCGGCCCGCTCCTGGTCGATCGTGGCGCTCTGCCTGAAGTCGTAGTCGGTCCCCTGGTGGACGCCGTCGGCGTCGATGAAGGCGAAGGGGGTCAGCCCCCCCTCGGGCGCCAGGGTGAACTTGCCGGTGTCGCGCGACCAGAGGCCGGTCATCGACCAGTTCGACGAGGCGAGGTAGGTGTCCTCGACCTTGTAGATGCTCTGCGGGGTGGTCTGGTCGTGGGTGGTCGCCGGCGCGCGGTCGGGGCCGGCGCCGCGGCCGAACTTGAGCTTGTTGTTGGTCCAGTAGTGGAGGACGCCGGAATCGGCCGAGCCGGCCTGGAAGTTCAGCTTGGCGTTGTAGTCCTCGAGCTTGGTCTTGTCGAGCTGGCCGCCCTGGACGATGTTGCGGATGTCGCTGACGCCGTAGGCGCCCCAGATCCACAGGTGGTCCTTGACCAGGGGGCCGCCGACGTCGGCGCCGTACTCCTCGACCTTCTTGATCTTGTTGCCGTCCGGCAGGTCGGGCTTCGCCTGCAGGCTGCCGTCGGTGTCGAGGTAGCGGGCGTTCCCCTTCCACTCGTTGGTGCCGCGCTTGGTCACCTGGTTGATCGTCACCCCGGCGGTGGCGACCGTGACGTCGGCGCTCGACACCGTGAACTCGACCTCCTCGAAGGCGCCGAAGTCGAAGTAGGTGGCCGAGCCGCCCACCGCGTTCATGTCGGTGAGCACCACGCCGTCGACGGCGAAGACGTTGTCGCGCCCGCTCGAGCCGGTGCCGATGAAGTTCGACTGCTGGCCGCTCTCATTGCCGCCGACGTTGACGCGGTCGACCAGCACCCCCGGCGCCTGGCTGAGCAGCGACCAGGGATCGCGCGCGGTGGGGACCTTGTCGAGCTCGACCGTCGAGACGTTGGACCCCTGGGTGACCTTGCGCTCGTCGAGCAGAGGGGCCTCGCCGGTGACGGTGATCACGTCCTTGACGGCGCCGGAGAGGGTGATCTCGATGTTCGCTTTGCCGCCGACCTTGATGGTCAGCCCCGGCCGCTCGACGGTCGAGAACCCCTCGAGGTCGGCGCGCAGCGCGTACGAGCCGGGATACAGGTTGAGGAAGCGGAACTTCCCCTGGCCGTCGCTCTGCTGCACCTGGGGCGCGCCGACGCCGGAGAGCGTGACCGTCACCCCGGGGAGCGGTTGTTTCTGCTCATCGCTCACCGTGCCGTAGAGGTCGCCCGTCTGCTGCTGCGCCCCGGCCGGCCGCGCCGGCATCAGCAGCATCACGGCGACGACGGCGAAAACGGCGAGCGCAAGACGCACATAGCTGCCTCTGCCCATGCTCTTTCCCCTTTCAAGGTCGAACGGGCGGAATTCCCAAACGCCCGTTTCTGCAAGCTTTTCTTGCCCGCGATTATGCACTGACTGGGGTGCCGGATTCTACAACCCCGGCCCTCCGCCGCCCCTGTGCTACGCTGCCGGCATCCTTTCGGCCTTGCGGCGAGGGCGATCTCCCATGCGCAACACCAGCCTGAGCGTCATCTTCCTGGGCATCCTCGCCTTCCTGGCGATCGGGTTCGTGCTCAAGACGCTGGCGCCGATCCTCCTCCCCTTCGTGGTCGCCGTCTTCCTGTCGCGGGTCTTCTCGCCGCTCAACAAGGCGTTGCGCCGCCGGCGGGTGCCGATCTCGGTCTCGATCCTGCTGGTGCTGGTGCTGGTGACCATCGTCCTCTCCCTGTTCTCCTGGGCGGTCTACTCGAACGCCCAGTCGTTCACCGAGAAGGCGCCGCAGTACCAGGAGCGGCTGAAGGGGCTGGCCAACGGCGTCTCGGGGTGGCTCGCCGCGACCCTCCCGTCCTCGCTCAACGCGCAGATCCGGCACTTCGACTGGCAGCACGCCTTCGGCGTCTCCTCGGTGACCGGCTTCCTGGCCGCCACCGCCGGCTCGTTCCTCCTCTTCTTCAACGACATGTTCCTGGTCCTCCTCTTCCTCGTCTTCCTCCTCCTCGGCAGCGAGGGCTTCCCGCGCAAGCTGCGCCGCGCCCTGCCGCCCGACAGCGCCGGGCGGCTCGCCGCGATGATGGAGAACATCGAGTCGGGGGTGCGCCGCTACCTGGTGACCAAGACGCTGATCAACCTGATGACGGCGTCTCTGGTCACCGCCCTGATGGCGGCGTTCGGCGTCGACCTGCCGCTGCTCTGGGGGCTGATCACCTTCATGGCCCACTACATCCCGAACGTCGGCGCGGTGATCTCGGTGGCGCTGCCGACGATCTTCGTCTTCCTCCAGTTCTCCCCCGGCCTGGCGCTGCTGATCGCCGTCCTGAACGCGGTGGTGCAGTTCACCATGGGGAACGCCGTCGAGCCGCGCATCCTCGGCTCGAGCCTGGACCTCAGCCCGCTGCTGGTGCTCCTCGCCCTGATCTTCTGGGGGTGGCTGTGGGGGCCCTGGGGGATGGTGCTCGCCATCCCGCTGACCCAGACGATCAAGATCGTCTGCGAGAACGTCGCGGCGCTGCGCCCGGTCGCCGTGCTGATGAGCGGCTCGGAGGGGGAGGGCGCGAAGCCGGCTCCCGCCCCGGCGGCGACGCCGGCCTGACCAGCGAGAAGATCTGCTATAAGCCTCCCGCGACGGCTCCAGGGTGGTTCGGGGTTTGCACGACCCGACGCCTTGCAGCCGTGGAGGTGACAGAATGACACGTAGATTTTTCCCCCTGATTCTCCTGCTCAGCGTGACCGCAGGGCTCCCGACGCCGGCGGTGGCGGCGGCTCCGGACTCGTTCAAGTTCGGACGCCTCGGCCAGGTGCCGGTCGTCCATCCCGCCGGCGAGCCGGCCCTGGTCGCCCTGCTGTTCTCGGGGGGTCAGGGGATCGGCCCCCGCGAGACGGCGATGGCGCAGACGCTCGCCGCCGCCGGCGCCCTGGTCTTCGAGGTCGACACCCGGAAGTACCTCGCGGCGCCGAACGTCAAGGGGATGCGGATGTACCCCGCCGTCGAGTTCGAGGCGCTGAGCCAGACGGGGCAGAAGGCGATGGGGCTCGCCGACTACCACGTGCCGGTCCTGGTGGGGACGGGCGACGCCGGCGCCGGGGTCGCCTACGCCGCGATCGCCGAGGCGCCGGGCGGCACCTTCGCGGGGGCAGTCTCGGACGGCTTCTGCGCCGTCATCCCCTCGCAGCACATGTTCGTCCGCGGCAGCCGTCTCTCCTGGGTGAGGAAGTGGCCGGGGCCGGGGATCCGCGTCGTCCCCGCCCCCCCTCTCGAGAGCCCGTGGATCGTCTTCGACTCCGCCCCTTCCGCCGCGAAGAGCGCCTGCCCGGCCGGCCCGGCCGCCGACTTCGTGAAGGAGTCGCCCGGCGCCCAGCTGATCCCGGCGCCGGCCGGCACCGCGCCGCAGGAGGCGTGGAAGAAGCAGCTGCCGCAGGCGCTCGCCCTCCTCGCCGAGAAGCGGCGCCAGGAGGAGAAGGAGCTGGCCGCCCGCGGCGAGCTGCGCGACCTCCCCGTCGTCGAGGTCCGCCCCGACGGCGGCGAGAAGGCGGAGAAGGATCTGCTCGCCGTGCTCCTCACCGGCTCGGGCGGCTTCGTCGGCCTCGACCGCCGGATGGGGAACCAGCTCTCGGCGCGCGGCGTGCCCGTGGTGGGGCTCTCGTCGCTCGCCTACTTCTGGAAGCCGCGCGACCCCGCCGCCGCCGCGCGCGACCTCGGCCGGATCCTCGACCACTACCTGGCGGCCTGGCACAAGAGCAAGGCGATCGTCATCGGCTACTCGCAGGGGGCCGACGTCGCCCCCTTCATGGTCGAGCGCCTGACCGCCGCCCAACGCGCCAAGGTGGCCGTGGTCGCCCTGATCGGCCCCTCGGAGGGGGCGCAGTTCGACATGCACCCCGACGGCTGGATCAGCAACCGCCCCGACACCCCCGAGATCCCCGTCGCCCCGGCGATCGCCAAGCTCAAAGGGAGCCGCGTGCTCTGCATCTACGGCGCCCAGGAGAAGGACAACCTCTGCCGCCAGCTCCCCAAGGGGCTCGTCACCCTGGTCCAGGTGCCCGGCGACCACGGCTTCGGCGGCCAGGACGCGCCGCAGCTCGCCGACCGCTTCCTGGTGGAGACGGGGTTCCCCGCCATGCCGGGAACGCCGCCGCCGCCTCCCAAGAAGGGGAAGGCGGGGGCGGCGAAGCGCCCGGCACAGGGCGGTAACAAGGGACCCAAGGGACTTCCCTGAAAACAAAAACGGCCTTCCCGGTCGCCCGGAGAAGGCCGTTTTCAAATCGCTTGCGTCGGAGTCTTCTACTCGTGCCGCCGGTCGTAGCCGACGCCCTTCTCCACCTGGGCGATGGCGTCGTTGACCAGGGCGATCGCCTTCATGCGATGACCGCCCTTGTCGGCCTCGGCCTTGTCGAGCTCGGCGCGGGCGGCGCGCAGGTGCTCGAGGGCGGCCTGCATGTGCGGCTGATCGGCGCTCGCGCGACCGACGAAGAATCCCGCGACGAGGACTACGCAAAGCACAAGGGCAGCGATGATGCGAGTGCGAGAAATGCCTTTCATACGACCTTTTCCTTTCATCTTGCGAACGACGGGAAAAGCCCGCCGGCGTTGCCTTTGAAGCGATGGAAAGGGTACGTCCGACGACATCGCCGGTAATATAACACCTTCGGATTGCGCGCTAGGGCAGGCGCAGGACGAGGATCGTCTGATCGTCCTCGCGCGGGGCGTGGGCGGTGAAGCGGGCGACGTCCTCGAGCACGCCGTCGCGCAGCCCCTCGACGCCGCGGGCGGCGTGGCGGGCGAGGCTCTCCTCCAGCCGCTCGAAGCCGAACATCTCCTCGCTCCCCTCGCGCCGCGCCTCGACCACGCCGTCGCTGTAGAGGAAGAGGGTGTCGCCCGGGGAGAGGCGGGCGGTGTGCGGATCGACCAGGAGCTGGCCGCGCACGCCGAGCGGATAGGCGATCGACTCGAGCGTATCGACCCGGCCGGTGGCGCCGATGCGGTAGGGGTGGAGGTGGCCGGCGCTGGCGTAGATGATCTCGAGCCGCCGCGGATCGACCAGGGCGTAGCAGAGGGTGGTCAGCAGCCGCTTCCGGGCGGTCTGGTAGACGGTGCGGTTCAGGGTGTTGAACACCGCCGCCACCTCGGGGTCGAAGGTCACCTGCACCGCCAGCGCCGACTTCGCCATCGACATGATCAGCCCGGAGGAGACGCCGTGCCCGGCGACGTCCCCCACCGCCACGGCGAGCCGGCCGTCCTCGAGCGCCAGCACGTCGTAGAAGTCCCCCCCCACCTCGGAGGCCGGCAGGTAGGCGTGGGCGATGTCGACTCCGGCGAGGCGCGGCGGCAGGTCGGGGAGGATCGAGCTCTGGATGCGCCGCGCCGTCTCGAGCTCCACCCGCTGGCGCTCGCGCTCGGCGATCCGCCGCACGTGCGGCGGGATGTCCTCGTAGCGGTAGGCGAGGTCCTTGCCGCTCGCCAGGTGGCGGACGCTGGCGACCAGCGGCACGGCGAGCACGGCGAGGGCGAGCCCCCCCTGGAGCTGGAGCCCCGGATTCGCCGCCCCGAGCAGCGGGTAGACCGCGAACAGGGTCTCGGCCACCAGGCCGGCGAGCAGCGCCGTCAGCAGGTCGGTGCGCAGGAAGAGGAGGACCAGCGCGGCCGAGAAGGCGAAGGCGACGGCGAAGGTCCACCCGACCGGCGCCGTCAGCGCCATCGGCGGCAGCAGCACGGTCGCCACCAGGATGGCGAGCAGCCCCCCCGCCCACGTCCCCAGGCGCCGCGCGGCGACCGGCAGCAGCCACAGGAGGACCGCGAGGTAGAACGGCAGCGCGAGGAGGCGCTCGAGGATGGCGTCGAGCCCCGGCGCCGGGCTGCTGTCGAGGTGGAGCATCGAGGCGAACGGCCAGCCCCCCAGCCGCTCGACGCCGAGCAGCAGCGCCGCCACCCCGCCCGCCACCGCCAGCCCCGCCATCCAGCCGCGGAAGGAGGAGCGCGCCACGCTGCGGTTGGCGAGCTTCCCCTGGAAGAGGGCGTCGAAGGCGGTGAGCTTCTCCCCCCACGACTCGCGGCAGACCGACTCGCCGACCGACCAGGCGAAGAAGGAGAGGAGCGCCGCCGGCACGATGTAGAAGACCATCCCGAACAGCATCACCAGCCAGGTGTTCTGCTCGCGGGTGGCGAAGCCGAAGTTCTCGTCCTCGGCCGCGGCGCGCCCGGTGAGGAGCATGGTGGCGAGCCCCACCCCCAGCACCAGGAAGAAGATCTGCACGCCCCGCTTCACCCCGATCTCGCCGGCGTGGTAGCGCTTGAGGAAGGGGAACGCCAGCACCCCCGCGGAGAGGAAGATCCACAGGATGCGGCCGACGTTGAGGAAGTTGATGCCGGAGATCGAGCGGGTGAGCGCCTTCTCCCGCGGGTCGTCGAGCCAGCGGCCGAAGCCGGCCAGGCGGTCGCCGGCGAAGAAGACCTGGGTGCCGTAGCTCACCCCCGGGACGGCGAGGCCGCGGCGGTCTCGGTAGCGGACCGTCAGGTCGGTGCGGCCGGCGAGCTGCTGGCTGCGGATCTCCGGCGGGTCATAGCGGGAGAGGTCGATCCCCTGCCGGGTGAGCAGGGCCGCGGCCCGCTCGCGCGCCGCCTCCGGCGAGATCGACGGCGCCTTCGCCTGCGGGTCGAGGCGCAGGCGGGCCGCCAGGATCTCCCCCGAAAACGAGATGTCGGCCAGGTAGGTCCACTCGAAGTTCCGCGCCCCCGGCGCGTAGACGACTACCTCCCAGCCGGCGACCGGAAACGGCGGCTCCCAGCGGCGCAGCCCCGCCTGCCGGCGCCCCCCCGCCCCCGCCATCACCTGCAAGCGGCGCTCCCCCACGAAGTCGCGGTTGACCACCGAGATGATGTACGGATCCCGGACCGGAGGGCCGAGGTCGCGGAAGCGCTCGAGGGCGAGGCTCGCCGCCTCCCCCCGCGACAGCGTCCACGGCCGCGGGAAGAACGGAAACGCCCGCGGAAACGCCCAGACGAGGAGCACCACGCCGGCGAGGCCGGCGAGCAGCCAGAGGAGGAGGGGGCGCGAGCTCCGCATGATGGAGTTACGAAACGCCCCCAGTATAGGTTATGGCGGGTGTCGAGCGCCCCTCTACCCCTTCGGCAGCGCGTCGACCAGACCCTTGACGGCCTCGGCCGACTTGGCGAGCAGCGCCTTCTCCTCGGTGGTCAGCTTGAGCTCGATCACCTTCTCCATGCCGCCGCGGCCGAGCTGGCAGGGGACGCCGATGAACAGCCCCTCGTAGCCGTACTCGCCCTCCAGATAGACGGCGCAGGGGAGGATCTTCTTCTTGTCGTGGAGGATCGCCGCCACCATCTCGTAGGAGGAGGCGCCCGGCGCGTAGTAGGCGGAGCCCGTCTTGTAGTAGTTGACGATCTCGGCGCCGCCGGTCCGCGTGCGGTCGTTGATCTTCTCGATCGTCTCGGCGTCGAGGAGCTGCGGCAGCGGGATGCCGTTCACCGTCGCGTAGCGCGGCACCGGCACCATGGTGTCGCCGTGGCCGCCGAGCACGAAGGCGTCGACATCCTCGACCGAGACGTTCATCTTTTCGGCGATGAACCAGCGCATGCGGGCGGCGTCGAGCACGCCGGCCATGCCGAGCACCCGCTCGCGCGGGAAGCCGGAGACCCGGCGGGCCACCTCGCACATGGCGTCGAGCGGATTGGTGACGATGATCAGGATCGTCTCCGGCGAGCGCGAGGCGATCTGCCTGACCACCTCGGTGACGATCTCGGTGTTCTTGGCGAGCAGGTCGTCGCGGCTCATCCCGGGCTTGCGGGCGAGGCCGGCGGTGACCACCACGACGTCGGAGCCGGTGGTGAGGTCGTAGTCGCCGCCCCCCGAGATCCGGGCGTTGAAGCCGAGCACGGGCGCCGACTCCATCATGTCGAGCGCTTTGCCGGTCGCGAGGTCGGCCGCCACGTCGATCATCACCACGTCCGCCAGGTCGGCCTGGGCGATCAGCTGCGCGCAGGTGGCGCCGACGTTGCCGGCGCCGACCACGGTTACTTTGTATCGCATTCGAAGGGTCTCCTTCGGGATCTTGAAGTTATCGCTTTCGCGGTTGCTCAGATGTTCTCGACGATCGCCGCCGCGAACTCGGACGTCTTGAGGAGCGTGGCGCCTTCCATCTGCCGCTCGAAATCGTAAGTGACGCGCTTCTGCTCGATGGTCTTGGCGAGGGCCGCCTCGATGGCGTCGCCGGCCTCGTTCCAGCCAAGCCAGCGCAGCATCATCACCCCGGAGAGGATCAGCGAGCCGGGGTTGACCTTGTCCTGGTCGGCGTACTTGGGGGCCGTGCCGTGGGTCGCCTCGAAGACGGCGACGCCGTTCCCCTCGTTGCTGCCGGGGGCGATGCCGAGCCCGCCGACCTGCGCCGCCAGAGCGTCCGAGAGGTAGTCGCCGTTCAGGTTGGTGGTGGCGATCACGTCGTACTCGTCCGGCCGCAGCAGCGCCTGCTGGAACATCGAGTCGGCGATGCGGTCCTTGACCACGATCTTCCCCGCCGGCACCTTGCCATTGTGGGCGCTCCACAGCTCGTCCTCGGTCACCGTGACGCCGCCGAACTCGGCCGCCGCCACCTGGTATCCCCAGTCCTTGAACGCCCCCTCGGTGAACTTCTGGATGTTCCCCTTGTGGACCAGGGTGACGCTCTTCCTCTTGTTGGCGACGGCGAACTGGAGGGCCTTGCGGACCAGCCGCTTGCTCCCGGTCTCCGAGATCGGCTTGATGCCGATGCCGCTGTCCGGGCGGATCTTCTTCCCCATCCCGGCGAGGAACTCGATCACCTTCGCCGCCTCCGGGGTCCCCGCCTTCCACTCGATGCCGGCGTAGACGTCCTCGGTGTTCTCGCGGAAGATCACCATGTCGACCTTCTCGGGCTCCTTGACCGGCGACGGCACCCCCGCGTAGTAGCGCACCGGGCGCACGCAGGCGTAGAGGTCGAGCTCCTGGCGGAGGGCGACGTTCAGGCTGCGGATGCCGCCGCCGACCGGCGTGGTGAGCGGCCCCTTGATGCCGATCCGGTAGTGCGAGATGGCGTCGAGGGTGTCCTGGGGAAGCCAGCTCTTCGTCCGGTTGAACGCCTTCTCGCCGGCGAGCACCTCGAACCAGGCGATCGAGCGCGCCCCGCCGTAGACCTTGGCGACCGCCCCGTCGAGTGCCACGCGGGTGGCGCGCCAGATGTCCGGCCCGGTGCCGTCCCCCTCGATGAAGGGGATGATCGGGCGGTCCGGCACCTCCAAACGATCCTCCGCCTCGTGCCAGACGATCTCGCGGCCGTCCGCCGGCGGCGTCAAGTCATTGAATGTCCTGGCCAAAACCGTGCTCCTCTCAAAAGATGTAGGGATGGGCGACGGGGCTCGCCGCAGGGAGCCCGGACGCGGCTCGATACCCTATCACAGAGCCCCCGCATGCTAACCTCGGGACCTATGGACGCCCGACCCGACTGGGAGCCCCTCGTCGCCGCCGCCGCCGCGGCCCGAGCCCACGCCTACGCCCCCTACAGCCGCTTCGCCGTGGGAGCCGCCGTGCAGATGGAGGACGGCTCGATTCACGCCGCCGCCAACGTCGAGAACGGCATCCCCGCCCTCTCCATCTGCGCCGAACGAAACGCCATCGCCGCCGCCGCCTCCGCCGGCCTCCGCCGCCCACAGGCCGTCGTCGTCGTCACCGACGCCAGCCCGCCGGCCCGGCCGTGTGGGCTGTGCCGGCAGACTTTGTCGGAGTTCACCCGGGAGTTGCCGGATCTGCCGATTTTGATGGTGAACGTGGAGGGGGTGCGCGAGGAGACGACTTTGGCGGAGATTTTTCCGCAGCCGTTTTCTTTGCCGGGGTAGACGATCGATGCTAAATCCAGGATACGCTTCGCAACCACACTTACGAGCATGCCCCAGATCGGGAGGCTGATGAAGAGACCGCGGCCGTCCGTTCCCTCAGCTGACAAGACTAGATCGCTCATGGAAGCCGGCTCCGAAGATGGATGAGAGCCTGAGATCAGCCTTCGAAGCTCTTCGGAGCTACGTCCGTAAACACGGGCTCGAAGGATCCGTTGTCTTGCGAGAGGACAAGCCGTACATCCGAATCACGCTGGTGGCTGAAGGGCGAAGATCTCTGGGTGGGGTGTAGACACTCCGAGTCGGGACCCCGTTACTTCCTCCTCAGGGAGCGCTCGGATCGACCAGAGGTCTTCTTCGATTTGAAAGAAGCGACGCTTCCGAAGCTTCTCTCCGCCTGGCCTGGTGTTGGAGCGCCTTCAGGGGCAAAGGGCGGAAGGCATTATCTGTTCGTCTCCTATAGCCGTGCAGACGACTCTCTGATCGCTCCTGTCGTCGATCTGCTCCGGCTGACCGAAACCGAGGTATTCAGAGATCGGGACAGAATCCGGCCGGGAGACGAGTGGCGCTCGGCGATCCAGGACGCGATTCGCGAGTCCACCGAGTGCCTTGTCTTCTGGTGTGTGCATTCGGCAGCTTCAGAGGAAGTCAAGCGCGAGATCGAGCTGGCCCTGCAGCTGCGGAAGCGCATGGTTCCTGTGCTGCTCGACGACTCAACCCTGCTTCGAAGGTTGCAGGACTTTCAAGCCATTGACCTGCGTGCCTTCCGACTGCACTCTTCAGCAGCCGGGCAACCCAACGAGTCGCGAGAGGCAACCCTTCGAGATGCGGTCACCTATTTGGAACACCGCTTGGCCGACTTGCTCCAGGTTGAATCCATGGGCCCGCCTGGCACGCTGCAGCAGACGACCGCTGCAAAGCGAGGGCTGCGGCTCGGCAACCGTCGTGTTTTTGGACGGCCCTTGAAGACGGCTGCTGGCATAAAACACCAAGATCTCATCGCGTTCGTTCGCGATGGTTCGCGCCGGCGGCTTCGGACGGTGTTATGGGCCTTGGCGTTCGCCATCGTCTGGATGGCAGCTCTGCTCTTGAAAATCGACACGATGATCGATCGCCTGGGCTTGAGCCGCTTCCTCATGCTCGCAGCGGTCCTTCTGGTCGTCATCGTCACAGCGACCACGAAAATCATTTACATGATGCCGAAGTGCCCGCACTGCGGCACCCGCCTCGTCGGAGCGCTCCTCTCCATTGCAGTGGCGACTGGCAACTGCGGACACTGCGGAAGGAGCATCGAAGATTGAGTTCCCTACACCACACTACGAGCAGCCGTTCCTTTTCCCCATTTGGTTTGGGTAGTGCACCGGTAACAGGTTCTGTCCGAACATTTGAGAGAACAGGTTACATCCGAATAGTCAGAGGGCCTTTAGGCTGAGACGAAATAGATGATAATTGGTGATCCCATAACTACGAAGCGCCTTAACTTTAACTTCGCTCTCGGCGACGTGAAAATTCTTCTTCGCTTTCACGATGCGGAGACCGGCAGAGGAAAGGGACGGCCAGCTAGAGAGCTTGAGGTCTTTAAGCGAGCGGGACTAATTCTGGCCGTAACAGCCTGGGAAACGTTTATCGAGGACACCATAGCGGATGGGTTCAAAGCGAAGCTCAGCGCTGCAAGTTCTCCTAGTGCTGTCGAGAGTACCTTCAGGTCAGTCGCTCAGGCATGGCTTGCTCGTGGTGATAAGATAAAGCCTGAAGAGCTGTCGAATTGGGCTCTCGACGGCTGGAGAGCTATGCTAATGGAGAAGTTTATTTTAGAGATTGAGTCTCTAAATACGCCTAACAGCCGCAACATTAGAGAGCTTTCAAAAAAATATTTGGGGAGCGATATTACCAAAAATTGGCGCTGGCAAAGCGTCTCCGCCAGAGTTGCTTGTGAACGACTCGACACTCTCATCCGGCTGAGAGGCCGATTGGTTCACCGTGGACGTGAGTTCTTTGAAGGGAAGGCGGGCGTGCGGCGTTACCACGTAGTTAATGGTATCGCCTTGCTTGAACGGCTGGCCGATCTAACGGAAGCCGCCCTGGAAAAAACCCTATAGAGGACAGTAAAAACAGTCCCGGGACGAGGGCAGAGTCGGCGGCGGGCGCGGTGACCTGTAGGTCGAGGGAGTCGCTGTCGCCGGCGGCTTTCGCCTGATGCCTGTGCCTCAGTCTCGGCCGTAGCTCCATTTCCCACCCCGCCGGAGAGGTGCCCCCCCGGACGAGGTGCCATCCTAAAAGGATAGGCGTAAGCTCATCGCCGTGCGGCGACGATCCAAAGTCGGCGCGACATGACCTCTCGGGCTCGTCTCAACAAGCTTGGCGTCGATCTTGGCGTCCTTTCAAAGCCCAGTCCCGACCCCGACCGCCCTGATTTCCATTCGCCCCACTCTCCTTGGACACACGTCTGCCATAACTCTCTCCCCTTTAAGAGCGAACGTTTCGGGCAGCCTTCAAGTCGGGCCGGCGATCAGCTTCACCCACCCACGAAGAGTAGCGGCGGCGGAAAGCATCCCAAGGGGAACGGCGCGTCGCGTTGCCCCGCTCGCAGCTTCTCGGCGGCGGCTCGGTAGGCGGCGACGAACCAGAAGTAGGCGTCCCGCAGCTCGCGGCGGACGGTGCGGGTGGCGGCATGGACGGCCGGGGCGGGAGACTTCTTGGTCCGGACCGGCTGGCTCAGGGGGTTCTGGGCCAGGATGGCGGCGCGCCCGAGGGGCTTGGCGCCGGTGCGGTCCCGATGGGCGGCGGCCTCTCCCACCCTCGATCTCCGTCGCCAGGGCGGCCACCAGCTTTTGACGCTGCTCGGGCGTCAGGTGCTTCAAGCACGGGCAGGAGCTGGGAAGGAGCGGACAGCGGCCGGCCGCGGTGGGCTCCGGAGGAGCCCCGGAATGTAGCCAGGGGCGCGAGCCCCTGGTCGCAGCGATGGATTCCATCCCATTCCAGAGCCCCGGAGGGGCGGCGGAACCGACGGAGCTGCGGCGCGGCGGCCGGCGCGCGGGAGATCCGAAAATCCCGCCGCCCCTCTGGGGCTTTCGGCAGGTTGGGGTGTTCCAGTTCCAGGGGCTAGCGCCCCTGGCTACAGTCCGGGGCTCCTCCGGAGCCAAGGGGAGGGGCGCCTTGGACCGGCGCCGGGAGAGCTACTCCTTATAGGCGTCCCCTCTGGGGCGAACGCGATGAACGAGGACTGTCAGATCGTCTTGATAGGAGAAGATGACTCGCCAATCACCGACCCGCAGCCTATAAACCTCGTCCATTCCTTGGAGACGGCGTACATCGCCCTGGTTTTCCTCACAAAGTCGCTTGAGGGCGGCAAGGACTCGTTGCCGAGTTGTGGCATCCAGGCGTAAAGCCTCTTTGAGGGCTCGCTTGGTCCACTCGGTACGCCGGTTCACTTGGACCCCAGGAGGAGACTTTCGGCTTCCTCCTGGGACACAACTTCCCCTCTCGCCTTCTCAGTAAGGCCTTCGCGGATCGCGGCCCGATCCTCCTCAGTCACCGGCTCGTCGTCGAGTGGAGCCTCATCGAGGAATACGCGGAGAGGATCTTGACTTCGGAATCGAAGATACTCAAGGAAGCGCTTGGCCGCTACCAGCTCGTCATCCGGGAGCTCGTCGACCAAGACATGGATGACTTGTCTCTCTTCCATGTCTCCATTCTACGTGACTTGGACGAGGTCTGGGAATCCTGTCTTGAACTCGGGCATGGAGGGGGAGGGTCCGCCGAAACCAAAACAAGGGGCCACCGGGAGGGCAGGGGAATCGGGTGGTACTTAGGTGGCGCGGCGCCGACGTTGGGCTCCGGAGGAGCCCCGGAATGTAGCCAGGGGTGCGAACCCCTGGTCGCAGCGATGGATTCCATCCCATTCCAGATCCCCGGAGGGGCGGCGGAACCGGCGAAGCTCAGGCGCGGCGGTGAGGCCGGAGAGCCGAAAATCCCGCCGCCCCTCTGGGGCTTTCGGCAGGTTGGGGGGTGCTCCGGTTCCAGGGGCTGGCGCCCCTGGCTACATTCCGGGGCTCCTCCGGAGCCAACCTTCGCCAGTCAGGTGCCATGTAAGTGGAGACAGTGCGAGCTCTTCAGGTCGCTGCTCCTGGGCCCCTGGTTTCACCGAGACTCCGGGGGGCCGGGGAATCGGGGGGTACTTAGGCGGGCGCCGCCTGCGGGGCCGGCGATCCCTACGCGGCCGAGGGCCCGGTGACGACGAGCGGAGCCGTGCCGACACCGAAGAAGTGATTGTGCAAGAATCGGCCAGGGGAGGCCAAGGATGAAAAGCACCTGTTTCGCGCTCGTTGCGCTGCTCGCGCTGACCCTCGTGGCGGGGCCGGGCCGCGCGGATTCCAAGACGGACGCCGCCGCCGAGCTCGCGCGCGCAAGGGATCTCGACTCTCACGGCGACTCCAAGAACGCCTGCAGGGCCTATCAACACGCCAGCGAGCTCGCCGAGGGAAAGTCGGCGGCAAGCCTGATCGGCCTGTCGAGATGCTATACACAGGTCAAGGACGCGAAGCAGGCCATCGCGACGGCACGCCAGGCGCTCGCGGCTGCGGAGACTCCCGAGGAGCGCTCCGAGGCCACCCAGGTGCTGGGCGACGCCCTCCTCCGCGAACCTGGCGAGCGGGACGCGGCCGAGGCCCTCGCCCTGTTCAAGGATCAGGTGGCCAGCTCGGGCGGGGCCCAGGCGCAGAGGAGAGTCCTCGCCGCGTTGCTCGTCCTGCACCGCGACCAGGAAGCCGCCGAGATCCTCGCGGACCTGCGCAAGCAGGGGAAGAGCGAGGACGATCTCCAGCGGGGGGTCCTCTTCGGAATCGGTTATCCCGGCCCGCCGGACGCCAAGGAGCAGCAAAGCGACTTCAACGAGCGCCTGCACAATCTCGATCCGGAGGCGCCGCTGCGGGTGATCGGCCGCGTCTCCCGGCCGCAGATCCTCCGTCAGGTCCATCCCGAAGCGACCGAAGAAGCACTCAAGCACCACGGCTTTTCGGGCACGGTGATCGTGGAGGCGCTCATCGACAAGGACGGGAGGCTAGTCGACGTCAGGGTCCTCAAAGGCCTGCCCTTTGGACTCAACGAGAAGTCCGTGGACGCCGTCAAGCAGTGGACCTTCAAGCCGGCGACCCTGGGCGGCAAGCCGGTCAAGGTCTTCTACGTGCTGACCGTCAATTTCAAGATCGGGCCCTTCCACCCGTCGCCATGGCCGAGCCCGTGAAGGCGGCGGGGCGGCGGAACCGGCGGAGCTCCGGCGCGGCGGTGAGGCGGGAGATCCGAAAATCCCGCCGCCCCTCTGGGCTTTCGGCAGTTGGGGGTGTTCCAGTTCCAGGGGCTGGCGCCCCTGGCTACATTCCGAGGCTCCTCCGGAGCCAGGGGAGGGACGCCTTGGACCCGGGATTGGCTGGTACTTAGGGGGGGCGCCACCTTTGCTACAATCCAGGAATGTCGAGAGGGGACGTGCTTCTTCGCCGAATTCTTCAAGGACGCTCAGATGCCAACATCCGCTTCGAGGACCTTCGTACGCTTCTCACAGGCCTGGGCTTTGAGGAGCGTATACGAGGCAGCCACCATTGCTTCGTGAAGCCAGGCGTCGAGCAACTCATCAACGTGCAGAGGGAAGGCGACAAAGTGAAGCCGTACCAGGTTCGGCAGGTTCGATCCGTGATCCTGAGGAATCGACTTGGAGGTAACGACTAATGCATAAGTACGAGATCATCATCTACTGGAGCGATGAGGATCAGGTGTTTATCGCCGAGGTTCCAGAGCTCCCCGGTTGCACCGCGCATGGAGAATCCTCGGACAGCGCTCTTGCTAACTGTCATAACGCGATCGCGCTCTGGCTTGAAACTGCTACGGAATTTGGTAGGCAGATCCCCGAGCCGAAGGGGAGGCGCTTGCAGTTTGCGTGATTTGCGCAGACACCCCAGACCACGGAGACTCCCATGAGAAAGCTCAAGATCATCGAACACATCTCGCTGGACGGCGTGATCCAGCATTCCCCCGATGACGACGATTTCCCCTACAGCGACTGGACCGCGCCCTATCGGTCCCCCGCGGGTCTGGAGGCCATCCTGGCCGCGCAAGGGGAGAGATTCGATCTGCTGCTGGGCCGTCGCACCTACGATCTCTGGTCGGGCTACTGGCCCAAGGCGCCGAGCAGTCCGATGGCGGACGGCCTCAACGCGGCAACGAAATATGTCGCGACGCACCGTCCGGAAAGTCTGGAATGGGGCCCGTTCGAAGGCCTCGGACCGGACCTCGTCGAGGGCGTTCGCCGCGTCAAGTCGCAGGACGGCCCGGACCTCGTCCTCTGGGGGAGCTCCACGCTGACCTCGACGCTGCTCGCACAGGGGCTGGCGGAGGAGGTCGTGCTGGCCGTCTATCCGGTCCTGTTGGGCACCGGGAAGCGCTTCTTTGCGGAGGGAACCCCGCCACGCTCCTTCGAGCTCGCCGGCACGCAAGCCATGGCTTCCGGCATCATCCTCAGTACTTACAAGGTCGCCGGGCCTTTGAAGACCTGATCGCCGTGGCCTTCGCGAGAACATCGCGGCAGGCAACGGATTGCCTTCGAGAGACGTCCCGCCGTCCCCGTGACCTGCGATCGATCTCGTTATCGGCTGGGAGCGTCTCTACGGGACGGTTGCCGCCCATGGGACCGCTGCCGCGTTGGCGGGCAAATCGGAAGCGACCGGTGTACGACGACGTGCCCGTAGAGACGTTCCCAGCGCATAACGAGAACCTCCGCAGGCCACGGGGACGGCGGGACGTCTCCGCCGGAGGGCAGACCTGCGCCAACGCCAAGGCGGCAACAGGGCAGGTTTTCGATCCTATTTTATCCCCCTTACCGTCCCCGCCGCCCCGCCATGTCCACCGCCACGGCGGCGACGAGGATCCCGCCCTTCAGGATGGGCTGCCAGAAGGCTTCGGTGTTGAGCAGGCTCATGCCGTTGTCGAGCGAGGCCATGACGAGGGCGCCGAGGAGGGCTCCCCAGATGGTTCCCTGGCCGCCGAGCAGCGAGGTGCCGCCGATGACGGCGGCGGCGATGGCGTCGAGCTCCATGAGCTGGCCGGCGTTGGGGGTGGCGGCTCCGACGCGGGCGGTGAGGACGACGCCGGCGGCTCCCGAGAGGAGCCCCATCAGGGTGAAGACGCCGACCAGGTGCTTCTCGATGGGGATGCCGCAGTAGAAGGCGGCCTCGCGGTTGCCGCCGATGGCGTAGAGGTGCCGGCCGAAGGGCGTGTGGCGGGCGACGACGGCGAGGACGGTGGCGAGGGCCAGCACCACCAGGACGGGAACCGGCACCCCGGCGTAGGCGTTCATCAGCGCCACGGCGCCGAGGGCTAGGGCGGCGAGCCCCAGGCGCGCGAGGCGCCGGGCTCCCGGAGGAGCGCGCGGCGCCGAACACCAGCGCGGCGGCGACGGCTCCGGCCACGAGCCACCCCGCGGCCGGCGGCAGGTAGGCCTGCCCGAGGAAGAGGAACGGCCGCGGCGGCGCCGTCGAGACGCCGCCGGTGACGCCGAGGAGGGCGCCCTGGAAGACGAGCATCCCGCCCAGGGTGACGATGAAGGGGGGGATGCGCAGCCAGGCGACGAGGCTCCCTTCGAGCGCGCCGAGCGCCGCCCCCACCGCGAGCGCCAGCAGGAGGGCGAGGGGGAGCGGCCAGCCGAGCTTCGCGTAGGCGAGGGCGGCCAGCGCGCCGGTGAGGCCGGCCAGGGCGCCGACCGAGAGGTCGATCTGGCCGGCGACGATCACCAGCACCATGCCGACCGCCAGGATCGAGGTCACCGCCATCTGGCGGGCGAGGAGCGAGAGGTTGCGCGGCAGCAGGAAGGTGCCGTCCGTGGCCACGGAGAAGACCACCCAGATGGCGATCAGCGCGCCCAGCATGGTGAGCGCGCGCCAGTCGAGGGAGAGGCGTTTCAGCATCTCAGGCTCCCGCCGGGCGAGCCGGCGACGCTGGAGGTCGCGGCGGCCATCACCCGCTCGGGGGTGGCGGCCTCCCCTGCGAAGTCGCCCGCGGGCCGCCCCTGGCTGAGCACCAGCACGCGGTGGGCGAGGCCGAGGAGCTCGGGGAGCTCGGAGGAGACGAGGACGATGCCGAGCCCGCCGGCGACGAGGCGGCCGATCAGCTCGTAGATCTCGCTCCTGGCGCCGACGTCGATGCCGCGGGTCGGCTCGTCGAGCAGCAGGACGCGCGGCCGGCGGAGCAGCCAGCGGCCGAGGATCACCTTCTGCTGGTTGCCGCCCGGAGAGCTGCTCCACCAGCGCCTCGAGGCTCGCCGCCTTGAGCCGCAGGGCCGCGGCCTGCCCGGAGGCCGCCGCCCGCCGCGCGCGGTCGTCGAGCAGCCCCCGCCGGCGGAAGCCGCGCGAGCGTGGCGAGGGTGAGGTTGTCGAGCACCGAGGCGCGGGCGAAGAGGCCGTAGCGCTTGCGGTCCTCGCCGACCAGCGCGAGGCCGGCGGCGATCGCTTCGCGGGGATGGCGGAAGGGGGCGCGCGGCGCCTCGCCGGCCACCTGGATCGTCCCCTGGACGGCGCTGCGCGCGGCGCCGAACAGCGAGGCGAGGAGCGCCGTGCGGCCGGCGCCCATCAGCCCGCCGATGCCGAGGACCTCCCCGGCCCGCACGTCGAAGGAGACGCCGTCCACCACCCGGCGCCCCGGGTTCTGCGGATCGGCCACCGACCAGTCGCGGACGCGCAGGAGGACGTCGCCCGGCCTGCTGCTCGAAGCGGGGAAACACCTGACTGATCTCGCGGCCGACCATCTGGGAGATCACCTTCTCGGGCGACGTCTCCGCCCGCCGCGCCGTGCCGACCGAGCGGCCGTCGCGCAGCACGGTGATCCGGTCGGCGACGGCGAAGACCTCGTCGCAGCCGGTGGCTGACGTAGATCATCGCGACCCCCTTCTTCCGCAGCTCGCCGAGCAGGGCGAGGAGGCGCCGGGCGTCGGCGTCGGGGAGGGCCGCCGTGGGCTCGTCGAGCACCAGGATCGCGGCGTCCTTGCGCAGCGCGCGGGCGATCTCCACCAGTTGCTGCTGGCCGATCCCCAGCTCGCGGACGGGGGTCTCGACGGGGACGTCGAGCCCCACCCGGTCGAGCGCCCGCCGGGCCTCGTCGCGCACCTCGTCCCAGCGCACCAGGCCGAAGCGGCGCGGCTCGCGGCCGAGCAGGAGGTTCTCGGCGACCGAGAGGTTCGGGACCAGGGCGAGCTCCTGGGCGATCAGCGCGATCCCCCGCGCCGCGCTGCCGGGCAGGCCGCGGAAGTGCACCGCCTCCCCGCGCAGCCGCACCTCGCCGCCGTAGCTCCCCGCCGGGTGGACGCCGCAGAGGATCTTGATCAGCGTGCTCTTGCCGGCGCCGTTCTCGCCGCAGAGGGCGTGGATCTCGCCGGGCTCGAGGTCGAACGACACCCCGTCGAGGGCGCGGACGCCGGGGAACTCCTTGGTGATCGCGCGCAGCTCGAGGAGCGGCATGAAGTTCCGGGGGTCGCCGATCTAGTTTCCCGGAGCCGCCGTAGACCTGCGCGTGGGTGTGGAAGCCGTCGGCGACGACGGTGGCGTCGAGGTTGGCGCGGTCGACCGCCAGGGGCTCGAGCAGGAAGCTCGGCACCTCCTTGAAGCCGTTGTTGAGGCGCCGCGCCGGCTTCTCCCACGGCTGCTTCTTCGCCATCGCGACCGCGATCTCGGCCGCCTTGGTGGCGAGCCCCTGGAGCGGCTTGTAGACCGTCATGCTCTGGGTGCCGGCGACGATCCGCTGGCAGGCGGTCAGCTCGGCGTCCTGGCCGGTGACCACCACCTTCCCCGCCAGCCCCTGCTCGGAGAGCGCCTGGATGGCGCCCCCCGCCAGGCCGTCGTTCGCCGCCACCACCGCGTCGACGCGGTTGTTCTGGCGGGTCAGGGCGTTCTCCAGGATCTTCAGCGCCTCGACCGGCTGCCAGTCGGCGGCGTACTGGTCGGTGACGATCTCGATCTCGTGGCGGTCGACGTAGGGCTTCAGGACCTTCATCTCCCCCTGGTGGTAGAGGATGGCGTTGTTGTCGGCCGGCGACCCGCCGATCACCACGTAGCGCCCCTTGGGGGCGTGCTGCACCGCGCACGCCGCCTGGAGCTCCCCCACCCGCTCGTTGTCGAAGGAGAGGTAGAGGTCGACGTCCGAGTTGCGGATCAGCCGGTCGTAGGCGATCACCGGCACGTGCGAGCGGTGCGCCGCCTCGACGATCGTCGCCGCCGTCTCGCTGTTGTGCGGCGCCACCACCAGCACGTCCACCCCCTGGGTGAGGAGGTTCTCGGCCTGCGAGCTCTGCACCGCCTCGTCGTTGTTGGCCGCCTGCACCAGCACGCGGGCGCCGAGCTCCGTGCAGCGCTTGACGAAGAGGTCGCGGTCGCGCTGCCAGCGCTCCTCGCGCAGGGTGTCGAGCGAGAGGCCGATGGTGACCTGCCGGTGCGGGCCGGCATCCGGGCCGGCGGGGCGGTGGCAGCCGGTGGCGGCGAGGGCCACGGCCGCCAGCAGAAGCGGAATCTTCCAGCGCGGGCATCGCATCGATCGCATAGTGCCGCGAGACTATGGCCTCGCCGGGCAGGCGTCAACGGGCGCCGGGAGGACCATCTCTCCCTGCAACCGTCGCCCTCGGGAGGCGTAAGATATGCCGGCCAATTCGCTGTCCAGCGCACAGCCTCCGTTCTCCGTTTTCAAGGGAGATCCTTCGTGCAGAGAACATTGACAGGATGGACGATCGCGACCCTGCTGCTCGCCGCCAGCTCCGCTGTTACCGCCGGCGCCCAGGACCGGCCGGCCGGCGACGGCAAGAAGCCCGCCGCCGAGCCGCCGAAGGCCGAGCAGTCGGTCACCCAGCACACCCTGGCGATCGGCGGCAGGTCGATCAGCTACAACGCCACCGCGGGCACCCTGCTGGTGCGCAACGACAAGGACGAGCCGACGGCGTCGATCGGCTACGTCGCCTACGTGCAGCGCGATGCGCCTGACGCCGGCCGGCGGCCGATCACCTTCGCCTACAACGGCGGCCCCGGCTCGTCGTCGGTCTGGCTGCACATGGGGGCGCTCGGGCCGCGCCGTATCGTCATCGTCGACGCGTCCCCGAACCCGCCGGCGCCCTACCACGTGGTCGACAACGCCTACAGCCTCCTCGACAAGACCGACCTGGTGATGATCGACCCGGTGGGCACCGGGCTCAGCCGCGCGGTCGGCGAGGCCAAGGACAAGGACTTCTGGGGGGTCGACCCGGACATCGAGTCGATCAGCCGCTTCATCACCCAGTACGTCAACGACAACAACCGCTGGAACTCGCCCAAGTACCTGCTCGGCGAGAGCTACGGCACCACGCGCTCGGCGGGGATCGTCGACTATCTCCAGACGCGCAACAACATGTCGTTCAACGGCGTCGTCCTGATCTCGGTGGCGCTCGACCTCGAGGCGGTCTTCTCGTTCCCCGGCAACGACAAGCCCTATCCCCTCTTCCTCCCCACCTTCGCCGCCACCGCCTGGTATCACCACCTGCTGCCGCAGCAACCCGCCAAGCTCGAGCCGTTCCTCGACGAGGTGCGCCGCTTCGCCCTCGGCGAGTACGCCTCGGCGCTGCTCCAGGGGGATGCGCTCCCCGATGCGCAACGCGACGCGGTGGCCGAGAAGATCCACCAGTACACCGGCCTCTCCGCCGATTTCGTGAAGAAGGCGAAGCTGCGGGTCCGCGAGGAGCAGTTCACCCAGGAGCTGCTGCGCGAGAAGCACGTGACGGTCGGCCGCCTCGACTCCCGCTTCACCGGCCCCAGCTTCGACCTGCTGGGCGAGGAAGCGGCCTACGACCCGCAGTCCGCGGCTCTCGGGGCCCCGTTCACCGCGGCGTTCCTCGACTATCTCCATGCCGACCTGAAGTTCGGGCACGGCAGGACCTACAACATCCTCAACGAGCAGATCGGCGGCCAATGGGACTTCAAGCACCGCGTCCCCGGCTCGCCGTTCCCCCTCCCCTTCCCCAACACCGGCCTCGACCTCGCGCACGCCATGGCCTACAACCCGGGCCTCCAGATCCTGGTGCTCAACGGCTACTACGACCTCGCGACCCCGTTCCTCGCCACCGAGGTCATGATGAGCCACCTCCTGCTCGAGAAGGAGCAGCAGTCGCACGTCCAGATGAAGTACTTCGAGGCCGGCCACATGATGTACATCCACGAGCCCTCCCTGAAGCAGATGAAGAGCGCCATCGGTGCGTTCTATGACGCGACGGGGGGGGCGAAGTAGGGGGAGCGGGGTTCAAGATCCTACGTAGGGGCGCTGTGCGCCCCAGACCCGGACGGGGGCCAGCGGAGCCTCGCAAGCTTGGATCTGCGGGAGCGTCTTTCTCCTCCTTAGCGCGCGATCTCTCCCCTCCCTCCCCACGAACCGCGCCAGCAGAGGCCCCGCGACCGCCAGCAGCAGCACGTAGGCCGCCGAGAGGGAGCCCAGCCGCGGCTCGAGGCCGGCGCTCACCCCCAGGCCCGCGATGACGATCGAGAACTCGCCGCGGGCGGTCAGCGCGGCTCCGGCGCGCCAGCGGCCGGGGCCGGCGATGCCGGCGCGGCGGGCGGCCCACCAGCCAGTGGCGATCTTGGTCAGCGCGGTGGCCGCCGCCAGGGCCGCGGCCAGCAGCAGGACGGGCGGCAGGGTCTTGGGATCGATCTCCAGGCCGAAAAAGAAGAAGAAGGTGGCGGCGAAGAGGTCGCGCAGGGGGGCGAGCATGCGGTGGGCCTGCTCGAGCATCGGGCCGGAGACGGCGATCCCCACCAGGAAGGCCCCCACCGCCGCCGAGACCTGGAGGCGCTGCGCCACCCCGGCGACCAGCAGGAGGAGGCCGAAGGTGGTGAGCAGGATGATCTCGTCCGACTCGTGGGCGATGGCCCGGCTGATCCCCTTGCCGAAGCGGACGGCGACGAAGAGCACGGCGCCCACCGTGGCGAGCGCGATCAGCACCGAGACCGCCCCCGCCGCGAGGCCGCGCCCCACCAGCAGCACCGAGACCAGCGGCAGGTAGATGGCCATCGCGAGGTCCTCGAGCACTAGGACGGAGAGGATCGCCGGCGTCTCCGGAGCGTTCAGCCGCCCGAGCTCGGCGAGCACCTTGGCGATCACGCCGGAAGAGGAGATCCAGGTCACCCCGCCGAGCAGCAGGGCCGCCAGCCACCCCCAGCCGAGCAGCATCCCGGCGGCGAAGCCGGGGAGGAAGTTGAGGAGGAAGTCGACCGCCCCCGCCGGCACCCCCGAGCGCAGGCTCGCACCCAGCTCCTCCCCCGTGTACTCGAGCCCCAGCATGAAGAGGAGGAGCACGACGCCAATCTCGGCGCCGACGTGGACGAATTCCTGGCTGACGTTGAGCGGCAGCAGCCCGCCGTTGCCGAACGCCAGCCCCGCCAGCAGGTAGAGCGGGATCGCCGAGAACCCCCACCGGCTTGCCAGCCGCGCCAGGATCGCGAGCCCCACCGTCGCCGCCCCCAGCTCGACGAAGAGGCGGGAGATGTCCCCCGGAGGTGCGGCGATCAGAGCGATCGGCATGGTTGCCTGTCCGTCCCTGTCGGGCTTCTAGCCCCTGCCCCGCCGCAGCCGGAGAACCGCCCGCATCACTCCATAGAAGCCGAGCCCGATCAGCGATCCCACGAAGACCTCCCGGCTGTTGCGGGTGACCGCGAAGGCGAGGGTCGCCGCGAATACGATCCAGAAGAAGAGCTCGCCGCCGAACGCCTGGAGCCAGCGGGGCTGGAGGCCGCCCGCCGGCACCCGCGGGCGGAGCGCGGGCCAGAGCCGGGGGACGGCCGCGAAGTAGGCGCGATACTTCTCCCCCTGCGTCGCCAGCAGCTCGGACTCCTCGCGCCCGATCAGGCGGCGCAGGAAGATCGCGTGCCCGGCGACCAGGAGCACGAAGCCCAGCCGGCTTTCGAGGATGCCCATCCCCATGGCCAGGAGGAAATTGCCGAGATAGAGCGGATTGCGCAGGTGGCGGTAGGGGCCGTCGGCCACCACCCCTTCCGTCCGCAGGTTGGAATCGTGGACCCGCTCGGTCTGGAGATACGCCGTCGCCCAGGTCCGCACCCAGGCGGCGAGCCCGGCGAGGAGAGCCGCGGCCGCGAAAGCCCAGCGCATCCCGGTCCCGAGGCGGCCCGGCGCCAGCCACCCCAGCGTGGCCTCGGCCACGTTCACGGGGTCGATCCGGTACGCCGCGAAGGCGACCCAGAAGAGGAGGAAGATGAACCAGAAGCGGTGGCGGAACTCGAGTTCGGTGGCGCGCATCCGCGGAGAATAGCGCGAAGCGCGATCGGGGTTCTCCAACCCCCTACGGCCGGATCTCGACCGCCGTCCCGTTCGGAACCGCGCTCCAGATCTCCTCGATCTCCGTGTCGGTGACGGCGATGCACCCCTTCGTCCAGTCCCTCCGGGTATGCAGCGACCCGATCCAGCCGAATCCGTTGCGAATCCCGTGGATCATGATCGCCCCGCCCGGAGCGCACCCCCGGCTCCGGGCCGCGGCGATGTCCGCCACGTTCGGGTAGGAGACGTGGAGCGCACGGTGGTAGGCCGACCCGGCGTTCCGCGAGTCGATCCGGTAAACCCCCTCGGGCGTCCGGTCATCCCCCTCGCACTGCTTGCGCTCCACCGGCGCCCGGCCGAGGGCGACGCGATAGCTCTTCACGGCGGTGCCGTGCCACAGCAGGGTCAACCGGCGCTGCGACTTCTCGACGAGGATCTTGTCGGCGTGGAAGGGCTTCTCCGGCGATCTCGAGGCAGCCGACGAGATGACGGTCAATGCTGCCACCACGGCGATCAGGAAAAGGATGACGAGCCGAGCTTTCATGCGATCTTCTCCTGCCCCAATACTTTACACGCCCGGATCGCTTGGTTCCCGTACCGTTTCCACGCTTTGCGAACGCGGGGAGCGTCACGCTCCCCCGGGGAAATGTTCTGCCGACCGAGGGAGCGTGACGCTCCCTCTGAATTCCGAGCCGTTGCACTGAGGGAGCGTGATGCTCCCTCGGTCGGCGGATCGGCGAACCCGGGGAGCATGACGCTCCCTCGATATCCAGAACGTCGAACCGGGGGAGCGTAACACTCCCTAGGTTTGACGGAACGACGAACGCAGGGAGCGTGATGCTCCCCCGATCTCCAAGCCGGAAAACGGAGGGAGCATGACGCTCCCCCGGTCTCCAGACCAAAAAAGTGAGGGAGCATGGCGCTCCCTCGGTTTTACGGTTCGGCGAACTGAGGGAGCGTGACGCTCCCCCGGTTTTCAGAACGTTGCACCGAGGGAGCGTAACGCTCCCTCGGTATCTGGAGTGATGTTCGCAGGCGCCGAACGGCCGGACCGCTACGCGTCCCCTTCGCTCTCCAGCCCGAGGCGGATCAGCAGGTTCTGGAGCACGCGCGCGGTCATCCCCCAGATCTGGCGGTTGCCGACGTGGTAGATGCGGAGGCTGCGCGGGACGCCGTTCAGGAGAACCTCGCGCTCCTCCACCATGCGGGGGTTGGCGAAGGCGGCCACGGGGAGGCGGAAGACCTCGGCGATCTCGGCGGCGTTGGGCTCGAATTTGGCGGTGACGGGGATGGCGCCGACGCACGGAGTGACGCGGTAACCGGCCGGGCTGTCGACCTCGTCGAGCTCGCCGAGGCGGAGGACGAGCTTCGACGCGAGGCCGATCTCCTCCTCGGTCTCGCACACGGCGGCCTCCCAGGCATTCTCCCTGGGCTCGCGGGCGCCACCGGGAAAGGCGATCTGGCTGCGGTGGTTCGGCAGGGTGTCGGCGCGCAGGGTGAGGACGGTCCACAGCTCCCCCGCGTCCACGTAGAGCGGCACCAGCACCGAGGCCGTCCGCAGCTCGCCCGCGGTGCTCGTCACCAGGCGCCGCGGGGGGGGCGAGGCCAGGCGGTGGCGCAGGGCCAGGATCCAGCTGTGGGGCTCGCCGCTCTCGATCGTCTCGTCGCCGTCATCCATCATCATCGTTCAGGGTCCTCGCGTCAGGGTCCTTGGATCAGCTCGCCGGGCGGCCGGAGCTTGAGGCCGATCGGCATGGTGGGGGCGGCGGTCAGGTCGAGGGTCAGCCGGTAGAGATGGTAGTCCTGCGTCCCCCAGGCGAGCGGATGCACGGCCCGTTCCGACCCCAGCGGGACGTCGAACAGCAGTCCACCGTTGGGCTTCAGCAGCAGCGGGCGCACGACCCGGGCGTCGCCCCCCTCGCCGACCCCGAGGCGCGAGGGGGCGTGCTCGTCGAGCTCGACGTAGAGCGAGCGCAGGGGCTTGGGGCTCCCCACCAGGAGCTGGCCCGTGGTGCCGCCGGCGATCCGCAGGCCGTGCCCCCCCTGGGCCGGCCAGACGGTGTGATCGAGCAGCCGCACCCAGAGGCCGCCGCCGATCGCCACCTGGTCGCCCGGCAGGCTGCTCTGGGTGGTCTCGAAGGGGAGCCAGCGCCGGGCGAGCGACGAGACGTGCCGGTACTCGCCGCTCTCGATCGGGTAGCCGGTCGGGCGGGACCACAGCGGCCCCACGAACAGCGAGGCGGCGAGGACGGCGAGCGGGGCCCAGACCGCGCGCACCGGCCGCCCGGCCAGGAACCAGAGCGCCGGGTAGAGCGGCAGGAAGTAGCCGTTGCCGAGCGCTCCCCCGCCGTAGAAGCTGAACGGCCGGAGGACGAGGAAGGCGAGCGACGCGGCGCCCACGGCGAGCGGGATCGCCCAGCGGCCGCGGTCGGGGCGGAAGGCCAGGAAGCCGAGCAGGAGGGGCAGGAAGAACGGCAGGATGCCGACGTTCTGCCCGATCAGGAAGTAGACGACGTTCCAGCCGAGGAGGCGCGGGTTGAGCTCGGGGCGGACGGCCGCGGCCTGCATCCAGGAGGCGTTGCCGCCGCTCTCGACCTTCTGGGCCCACTGCGCGGCGGGGAAGTCGACCTCCGGGTAGGCGCGCTGCGTGTAGATCCCCTGCCGCTGGCCGCCGTAGGCGGTCGGATCGCCGCCGGCGAGCCACTGGATCCCCATCGAGAGGGCGGCGACGGCGAGGACGCCGAGGACCACCCCCGCGAGGGCTCCCCGCCGCCGCCCCGACGGCGCTTCCCGGGCGGCCAGCAGGACCGGCACCAGGAGCACGAGATAGACCGGCCGGTAGACGATGGCGACGCCGACCAGCGCGCCGGCGCCCAGCCAGCGGGCGAGCGAGGCGCTCCGCGGCTCGGTGTCCTCCCCCTGGTAGATCTGCGGCGACCGCAGCTCTCCTTCGGAGTACTGGGGATCGCTCCAGTAGGCGAGGGCGTAGCCGGCGGCCACGGCGGCGAACAGGAAGAGGTCGGACTCCCCCCAGAAGACGTAGGTGAAGGCGACCGAGCCGAAGACGAAGGCGGCGACCCAGAGCGGCGCCGCCCGGCCGATGCGGTTGCGCAGGGCGCGGGCGGCGAGGAGGGCCGCCACGGCGAGCAGCAGGGCGTTGGCCACCGCCCCCCCGCGCACCGGCGCCACGGCCACGAACGGCGCCAGGACGAGGGCGTAGAGCGGCGGCTTGCCGTAGACCAGGCGGCTGCTCCCCGGCCGGCTCTGCAGGATCAGCCCCTCGGGGGGCACCCCCCAGGCGGCGACGAAGCGGTCGTAGTCGCCGCGGTCGTAGCGCAGGTCGAAGTCGTGGGCCAGGCTCGCCGCCTGCATCGAGTAGGTCGCCTCATCCCCCATCAGCGGCAGCCGGGCGCGGTCGAGCGTCAGCGCCCCGACGAGGGTGAGGAGGAGGAGGAGGGCGAGCCCCGCCCAGCCCGCCGTCTCGAGCGGCTCGCGTCTCAGATCCATCGTTCCCATACCGGGCCGCCGAGCTTCGAGAAGCCCAGGCCGCCGAAGAGATGCGGCTCGATCCACAGCCGGGCCGTCCCCGGCGGGCCCGGCGGACGCCGCACCTCGGTCTCGAAGCGGACCTCCTCGCCCGGCGCGAGGTCGCGCGGCAGGGCGAGCCAGGGACGGGAGGCCAGGAGATCGGCGGCGCCGTCATCTATGAACAGCTTGACCACCAGCGCCACCCCCCCCGGGCCGCTGGTCCCCGCCAGCCAGCGGGCGAAGCCGGTGTTGCGGACGCGGATGCCGATCCTGCGCCGCTCCCCCTCGGCCCATGGCAGGTCGGCGCCGGCCACCTCGAGCTCCCCCGGCAGCCGTCCCCAGGCGAGGCTCGAGGGGGAGGGGACGTCGGGACGGCCGAGCGGATCGTCGCCGGCCGGCTCCAGTGCCGCGAAGTCTTCGCAGGCGGCGACGACGGCCGCCGCGGCGCGCGCCGGATCGTTCCGGAGGCGGACGTGCTCGCGGGCGGCCCGCCCCATCGCCGCGAGGCGGGGTCGGTCGGCCAGCAGCTCGCGGAGCAGGGCGGCGAGCGCCGCCGGCTCCTCGTCGCCGAGCGGCACGCGCAGGGCGATCTCCGCCGGCAGCTCGGCGAACTGGGCGAAGTCGGAGACGATCGCGGGGCGCCCCGCCGCCAGCACGCGGAGGAGCGAGGCGGAGGTCTCCCCGGCGGTCGGATAGCGCAGGTTGAGGCAGAGGTCGGAGGCGGCGATCGCCGCCTCGAAGTCTTCGAACGGCACGAAGCCGGTGACGTGGACCCGCTCCGCCACCCCGGCCCGCCGCGCCTCCCCTTCGAGGTCCATCACCGGCGCCGCCTCTCCCACGACCAAGAGGTGGACGTCCGCCAGCCCCGGCGCGGCGAGCGCCCGGACGGCCGAGAGGGTGCGCTTGATCGGCGTCTGGAAGCCGAAGGAGCCGATCACCGGAGCATCCGCCGGCAGGCCGAAGCGGCGGCGCAGCTCGCGCCCGGCGGATTCATCGGCAGCGGGAGGCAGCGGCACCCCCATGGGGACGGCGCGCACCGGCACGCCGAGCTCCTCCTCGTCCAGGAACGTCTTCGCCCACTCGCTGTGGACGAGGACGCCGCGCTGGCGGCGCAGCAGGGCGCGGTGGGCCGGCAGCTCGAAGACGGGGGCATCCCCCCAGGCGTTCCAGCGCTTGGCGAGCGCCGCCGCCTCGCCGACCCAGCCGTGGTCGCGGGTCAGGCGCGCCTTGTAGTCCCAGAAGCCGGACGGCTCGTTGCGCCCGAGGGTGAGGTCGAGGAGGAGGTGATGGAGGACGACGTCGTGCAGGGTGAGCACGCCGGGGAGGCGCATCGCGAGGTCGAGCACCGCGATGTGCCAGCGGTTGTTCCCCATCTGGTAGAGCGGCAGCCGCCCCCCCTCCCCCGTCGCCTCCCAAGGAGCCAGCGGCCAGCGGCGCTCGACTCCTGAGTCGACCGGCTGGTCCGGGAGGCGGATCAGCCGCACGTCGGCGAGCGCCGCGAGATGCGGCAGCAGGTCGAGGCTGTAGTCCGCGATCCCCGAGCGGACCGGCGGGAGCGGGGAGACGTAGTCGAGTTTCATGGGGGTTACACCGCCATGTCGTCCTTCTCGGTCGCCATCTGCCCCTTGAGGTAGGCCTGGATGAAGGGGTCGAGGTTGCCGTCGAGGACGCCGTCGGCGTCGCCGACCGAGACGCCGGTGCGGTGGTCCTTGACCATGCGGTAGGGCTGGAGGACGTAGCTGCGGATCTGGCTCCCCCAGGAGTTGTCCATCTTCTTGCCCTCGCGCTCGTCCTGCTCGGCCTTCCTGCGCTGCATCTCGCGGTCGTAGAGGCGCGAGCGCAGCACCTTCATCGCCATCGCGCGGTTCTTGATCTGGCTGCGCTCGTTCTGGCAGGAGACCACGATGCCGGAGGGGAGGTGGGTCATGCGCACCGCCGACTCGGTCTTGTTGACGTGCTGGCCGCCGGCCCCCGAGGAGCGGAAGACGTCGATCCTGAGGTCCTTGTCGTTGATCTCGATCTCGACCGTGTCGTCGACCTCCGGGTAGACGTCGACCGAGGCGAACGAGGTGTGGCGCCGCGCCTGGAAGTCGTAGGGGCTGATGCGCACCAGGCGGTGCACGCCGTGCTCGCTCTTCAGGTAGCCGTAGGCGTAGGGGCCGCGGACGGCGAAGGTGATGCTCTTGATCCCCGCCTCCTCGCCGTCCAGGCGGTCCATGATCTCGACCGCGTAGCCGTGCGCCTCGGCCCAGCGCAGCACCATGCGGGAGAGCATCTCGGCCCAGTCCTGCGACTCGGTGCCGCCGGCGCCCGGGTGGATGGCGACGATGGCGTTCTTGTCGTCGTCGGGGTCGGAGAGCTTGAGGGTCAGCTCGAGCTTGTCGAGCTCGTCCGTCAGGCGGGCCAGGAAGACGTCGAACTCGGGGTCCTCGAGCCCTTCGTCGAGGAGCTGGCGCCAGGCGGCGAGCTCCTCGGAGTCGGCGCGCAGCCGGGTCAGCGTCTCGACGCGGCGCTCGAGGTCGCGGCGCTTCTGGAGGATCGTGGCGTTCTTGGACGGGGTGTCCCAGAAGCCGGCCTCCTGCATCTGGTGGTCGATCTCGGACAGCTCGCGCTCGAGGTCGGTGGCCTCAAAGATACCCCCGGAGGCTGTCGAGCTGGTGGGTGAGGGATTCGATCTTCTGCTGGGTCTCGTAGGCGATCATCGGGGGCTCCTTCGCACCGGTAACGTCAAGGTGAAAGATACAGCAATCAGGGCGAGCAGGGTGGCGAGGGCCGGCACCAGCCAGGGGCGGCGGGTGAACGGCGTCACCATCCGCTCCCCGGAGACCCGCACGCGGAGGATCCCCTCGCGGTAGACGCCGAGCTGCTCGCGCACCGAGCCGTCGGGGGCCACGTAGGCGGAGACGCCGGTGATCGCCGCGCGCAGCAGCGGGCGGCGGTTCTCGGCGGCGCGGAAGCGGGCGGCCCGGAAGTGCTGCCAGGGGGCGGTGGTGTCGCCGTACCAGGCGTCGTTGGTGATCGAGATGAGGAGCGTCGCGCCGTCCCGCGTCAGGTCGGCGACCTCGGCGGGGAAGACCACCTCGTAGCAGATCGCCATGCCGATCTTCTCGCCCCCCCAGGGGAGGAGGACCCGGCGGTCGGCCGGCCGGAACTCGCCGACGCCGCGCGCCAGCTTGTCCATCCAGCCGAAGACGCCGCGGAAGGGGATGTACTCGCCGAACGGCACCAGGTGGCGCTTGTCGTAGTGGACGGCGGGCTGCGAGGAGGAGAGGAGATAGGCCGAGTTGTAGAACGAATTCCCCACCGGCGTGCCGGAGTTGAACAGCACCGTGCAGCCGCGGTCGACCAGCGTCGCGAGGTCGGCGTTGAGCTGGGGATCGCGATTGTACTCGAACGGCCAGGCCGCGCTCTCCGGCCACACCACCAGCGCCCCCGGCCGGCAGACCTCGTTCGAGAGGTCGAACATCTTCCGATAGTTGCGCATCACCGGCCCCTCCTCGAAGGCGAGGAGGTTCGGGATGTTGGGCTGCAGCAGGGCGACCTGGCGGCCGAAGCCGCTCGTCTCGTGGAAGGCGTGGAGGGAGACATCGTCCTGCCGCAGGCTCCAGCGCCCGGCGAGCGGCAGCAGCAGGAGGGGGACGAGGAGCCCCAGCGCCGCCGGCTCCCAGCGCCGGCGCTGGATCGACAGGGCGACCGCCACGCTCGCCAGCACGATCAGCCCCGAGATGCCGTAGGCCCCCACCCACGCGGCCAGAGGCAGGGCGCCGGGCACGTCCACCCAGGCGTAGGCGGCGAGGTTCCAGGGGAAGCCGCCGCCGAGGTAGGTGCGCAGCCATTCGAGCGCCACCCAGAGCGCCGGCAGCGCCGCCAGGCGGCCGAGGTCGCCGAATACGCCGTAGGGACCGAGCCGCCGCCCGATCCGCGCGCCCAGCCAGGCGAAGGCGGCGTGGAAGAGGGCGAGGTAGCCGGCGAGCAGGCTGGTCAGCGCGATGGCGACGGGGAGCGAGATCCCGCCGCCGTAGGTCTGGAGGGTCGGCACGATCCAGTAGAGGCCTGTCATCCACGCGGCGTAGCCGTGCACCCAGCCGAGGCGCCCCGGGTGGGGGCCGGCGAGCAGGAGGACGAGCGGCGCCAGCGCGATCCAGGAAGCGACCGACAGCGGCGCCCGGCCGAAGCAGAGCCCCCACAGCACACCGGACGCCGCGGCGAGGAGATAGCGGACGAGGGGATGTCGCATCAAGAGAGAAGGGAGGAGAGGGGGCCGCCCGCGCGCCCCCTACTCGGTCACCCAGGTGTCGAGCCGGTATGCCTTGCGCACCTTGTCGGCCACCTTCTGGGCGTCGTCGTGGGACTTGAACGGTCCGACCCGCACCCGGTACATGGTGCGTCCGCCGCGGTCGATCGGCGACAGGAAGGCCTTCTGCCCGCCCCCCGCCAGCTGGGCGCGGATGCGGTCGGCCTGCGCTTTGTCCGGCGAGGAGAAGACCTGGATCACGTAGGCTCCCTTGCCGGCGGCGGCCGACGCCGTCTTGTCGTGCGCCTTGGCCGCTTTCTTGGCGGCGCTGGGAGCGGGGACGGGGGCCTCCTCCGCCTCGTCGTCCGCGGCGGCCGCGGCCGGAGCGCGGGCGGGGACGGCGCGCTTCGGCGCGGGCGCCTCCGCGGCGGGCTGGGGCTTCGCGGGAGTGCCCGTCCGGCGGCCGGCCAGCTCGTCGGCCAGCGTGGCCTTCCTCGGCGATGCCTGCGATGGCGCCGGCTGGAGCGGGGACGAGGCGCCGGGGACCGGCTTCTCGACGGCGTCCCGGCTGGTGGCCGAAGCAGCACCAGCTGACGCCGCGGCCTCTTTCTTATGGTCCTTGTGGTCCTTCTTCGCCTTGGGATCGAAGAACTCGAGCTCCTCGAGGTTCTTCCCCTCGGCGTCCTGCGGCGGCGGCGTGTTGCGGACGATCTGCTCCTGCGCCGCGCGGGCGGTGGCCTCGCGGCCGATCCAGACTCCGGAGAAGAAGGCGGCGACCAGGCAGGTCAACAGGATGACGAAGGCGACGAAGACCTGGCGGTTGGTCAGCGCGATCTCGTAATAGCTCGGCTCGTGCGTCTCGGCCACGTTGATTCAGGCTCCCATCATGATTTCGGCTCGCTCGTTGGCACGGATACTGGCTGCGATACGGGCTGGGGTCTCGGCTCCGGCTTAGGCTCCGGCCTCGCCTCGTAGTTGGGCATGAATGCCTTCACCAGGTCGATCGGGAAGGGGAAGATGATCGTCGAGTTCTTCTCCGCCGCGATCTCGGTCAGCGTCTGCAGGTAGCGCAGCTGGAGGGTCACCGGGTTGGCGGAGACGATGGTCCCCGCCTCCGCGAGCTTCACCGACGCCTCGAGCTCGCCGCCGGCGTGGATGATCTTAGCGCGCTTCTCGCGCTCGGCCTCGGCCTGGCGCGCCATGGCGCGCTGCATGTCGGGCGGCAGGTCGACGTTCTTCACCTCGACCATCGACACCTTGATCCCCCACGGATCGGTGTGCTGGTCGATCATCGCCTGGAGCTTCAAGTTGAGCGTCTCGCGCTCGGTCAGCAGGTCGTCGAGGTCGACCTGGCCGAGCACCGAGCGCAGGGTGGTCTGCGCCAGCTGGCTGGTGGCGTAGAGGTAGTTCTGCACCTCGACCACGGCGCGCGACGCGTCGACGACCCGGAAGTAGATGATCGCGTTCACCTTCACCGAGACGTTGTCGCGGGTGATGATGTCCTGCGGCGGCACGTCGAGCACCACGGTCTGGAGGGAGACCTTGATCATCGTCTCGAACGGCCAGAAGATGAGGACCAGGCCGGGCCCCTTCGGCTGCGGCGACAGGCGGCCGAGCCAGAAGGTCACCGCCCGCTCGTACTCGCGCAGGATGTTGACCCAGCGCGAGAACAGGAAGATCCCGACGACGACGATGGCGATGAATCCGAATCCGTAGGGCATGGCAGCCTTTCCTTGACCGGGCCTGGCTCAAGCGACCGAAGCCTGGCGGCGGCGTACCGCCAGGGTGAGATTGCGCACTCCCGTCACCTCGACCGGCTCTCCCAGGGCGACCGGCCCCTCCCCCTCCTCCGCCACCGCGTCCCAGATCTCGCCGTGGACGAACACCTTGCCCCAGGGGTCGAGGATCGAGCGGGCGGTGCCGATCTCGTGCAGCATCGCCTCCCGCCCGCTGCGCACCGGCAGGGCCCGGGCGCGCAGCGACATCAGCACCAGGAAGCCGACGACCAGCAGAGAGAAGCCGGCGAGCATGGCGATCAATTCCACGCTGACCCGCAAGGCCGGCTCGGGGGACTTGAACAGCATCAGCGAGCCGACGACGAGGCAGATCACCCCCGCCACCACCAGCATGCCGTAGCTCGTGACCTTGATCTCGAGGATGAAGAAGATCACCGCCAGGAAGATCAGCGCGAGGCCCGCGTAGTCGACCGGCAGCACGGAGAGGCCGTAGAGCCCCAGGATCAGGCAGATCGCCCCCACCACGCCGGGGAGCACGGCCCCGGGGTGCATCAGCTCGAAGAGCAGGCCGAGCCAGCCGAGGCCGAGCAGGAGGTAGGTGATGTTGGGGTCGGCGAGCACGCCGAGCAGGCCGCGCAGCGGCGACACCGTGAAGCTCGTGACCGGCGCCCGGGCGGTGTGCAGGGTCAGCGTGTCGGCGCCCCGCTTGACGGCGCGGCCGTCGAGCGCGCGGACCAGCGCCGGGAGGTCCGGGGCCACGACGTCGATCAGCTTCTCCTTGAGCGCCTCCTCGGCGGTGTAGGAGCGGCTCTCGAGGACGGCCGCCTCGGCGAGCTGGACGTTCCGGCCGTTGCGCACGGCGAGCGAGCGGATGTTGGCCGCCGCGTCAGCCTCCACCTTCTTGCCGAGCACCCCGGGGATGTCCTTGCCGCCGTCCGCCACGGGATGGGCGGCGCCGGCGTTGGTCCCCGGGGCCATCGCCGCGAGGTCGGCCGACATCAGGATGAAGAACCCCGCCGAGGCCGCCTGGGCGCCCCCCGGCGCCACGTAGACCACCACCGGCGTCCGCGCGCCGAGGATCGCCGTAGTGATGTCGCGGGTCGAGGAGAGCAGCCCCCCCGCCGTGTCGAGCTCGACGACGAGCGCCGCCGCCCCCCGCCGGTCCGCCTCCGTGATGGCGTCCTCGATCAGCTCCGCCGACACCGGATGGATCGGCGACTTGACCTTGACCACCAGCACCTCGCCGCTCGCCCGGGCTACGGGCGGCGGCGGAGCCGCATGGCCGGCGAGACGGAACGCGAAGGCGAAAAGAAGTGCTGCTGTGGCATTGCGGAACATGACGAAAATTGATTATAGCGCCCGCGTCACCGGCGGCAGGCACCGGGCGGCGTCACAAGCCTGATACGTCAGCGAGAGGCGCGCCGCCGCGGCGGCCTCGCCGGTGATCTCCACCCGGCCGGAGTAGACGGCGATCGGCGTCGCGGAGTAGGTCGCGGCGAGCGGCTCCCCCGCGGGGTATTGGACGTTGCGGAGGCCCTCCGCGCCAGCGCCGCTCCCGGTGAGCGCCGTCGCCACCAGGTAGGGCTCCGAGGCGGGGTTCGCCTGGAGGTGCCAGCCGGGGGAGATCTCCAGGGTCAGCCGGAAGGGGCGCCAGCCGTCCGCCTCTCCTTCGAACGCCAGATGTGCCGCGACGTGCCGCTCGGCCTCGTGCTCGAGCTTCCCCACCCCGGAGGCCGACGCCTCGCGCTCGTGGGCCGCCCGGGCGTCGTCGTATTCGGCATTCAATGCCTCCGGGCCCTCGGGTCCGGCGCCGGTCTCGTGGTAGCGGCGGACGGCGATCGCCAGCATGCGCACGGCGTCCGGATGCCCCTGGACGATCTGCGCGAAGGCGGCGAGGGCCGCGCGGGCCCCTTTGCGCCAGAGGAGGTCGCCGGTGCGCTCCGCCAGCTCGAGGAGGTTGAGGATGGCGATCGCGTTCCCCGACGGCATGGCGCCGTCGAAGACGTCCTTGCTGCGGTAGAGGACGTCCGAGCTCACCGCGCCGGTGAAGAAGCCGCCTTGCGGGTCGCGCAGCCGCTCGATCTGCTCGGCCGTGATCTCGCCGGCCGCCGCCAACCAGCGCGCCTCGCCGGTCGCGTCGTGGAGCGCCAGCAGGCCGCGCACCAGAAAGGCGTAGTCGGCGAGGTAGGCAGGGATCTTGGCGCGGGTCTGCCCGTGCCGCCAGGTGTGGAGGAGCGGCCCGCCGTCCGGGCGCATCGTGGTGAGGACGAAGTCGGCCGCCCGCGCCGCCCGTTCGACGAAGGCGGGCTCGCCGAGGAGCTTGCCGGCCACGGCCAAGCCGGCGATCACCGTGCCGTTCCAGTCGGTGAGCACCTTGTCGTCGGTCGCCGGGCGCTCGCGGCTGGCGCGGGCGGCGAACAGCTTCCCCCGCGCGGCGTCGAGCTCGGCCAGCAGCTCCGCTTCCGGCATCCGCCGGCGGGCGGCCACCGCGTCGAGCCGCTCGGGGAGGTGAAGCACGTAGTGGCTCCCCTCGAAGAACGGCGGGCCGTCGAAGCCGAGGAGCGGCGCCAGGAAGGCGAAGTCCTCCTCGCCCAGCGCGGCCAACAGCTCGGCGCGGTTCCAGACGTAGAAGGCCCCTTCGTGGCCGTGCGTCTCGGCGTCGATGGCGCTCCAGAACGCCCCTTCGGGGGCCGTCATCTCGCGCTCCAGCCACGCCGCCGTCTCGCGCACCACCCGCGCCGCCTGGAGGTCGCCGGTCCTGGCGTGCTCGGCCGCGTAGAGCTCGAGGAGGAAGCCATTGTCGTAGAGCATCTTCTCGAAGTGGGGGATCTTCCACTCACGGTCGGTGGCGTAGCGGTGGAAGCCGCCGCCGAGCTGGTCGTAGATCCCGCCGCGGGCCATCTGGTCGAGGCTCGCCGAGAGCATCTTGCCGGCCTCGGGATGCTCGGCCGCCATCTCGAGGAGGAGGAAGAGGTTCGACGGAGTCGGAAACTTGGGGGCGCCGCCGAAGCCCCCCCACTCTGGATCGAAGCGGCGGGCGAGCGACTCGAGCGCCTTCGTGGCCACCGTGCCGGGGGCCGGCTCGCGCGCCGGCTGCGAGCGCTCCTCGAGGTGATGGGACATCGCCCGCCCCATCTCCTCGGCCTGCTCCTCGACCTCCGAGCGGCGCTCCTTCCAGGCGTGCGCGAGGTCCTCGAGGACGCTGCGGAAGCCGGGGCGGCCGTAGCGGTTCTCGGGGGGGAAGTAGGTGCCGGCGTAGAACGGCTGGAGGGCAGGAGTGAGGAAGACCGAGTTCGGCCACCCCCCCTGCTCGGTGAGGATCTGGGTCGCCGTCATGTAGATCTCGTCGAGGTCGGGGCGCTCCTCGCGGTCGAGCTTGATGTTGACGAACTCGCGGTTCATCAGCTCGGCGATCGCGGGGTTCGAGAACGACTCCCGCTCCATGACGTGGCACCAGTAGCAGGTCGAGTACCCCACCGAGAGGAAGATCGGCTTCTCCTCGCGGCGGGCGCGCTCGATCGCCTCCTCCCCCCAGGGGTACCAGTCGACCGGGTTGTGCCGGTGCAGCAGCAGGTACGGGCTGCTCTCGCCGGCGAGGCGGTTGGTGCGGTCCAAATCGTGGGTGCTCATGATGTGCGGCTCCTCCCCTCCCGGCACGGCGGCGTGTCCGGCCCGGGCATTGTATTAGGATCGCCGGATGCCCGCTTGGCCCGCCCGGAAGCAACCGCGGTGATCCCCTTCGACCCCCGGCTCGAGATCTCCCCCTTCGCCCTGTTCCGCAGGATGATGGAGGGAAGATCCCCGCGGCTGTTCGACGCACGCCCCGTGCCTGGCCCCCGGACCTTCGCCGGCGCCGTCCCCTGGCCCGGCGCTGATTGGATTCCTCCGGACGCCGACGTGGTGCTGTTCGACGACGACGGCGTCGTCGCCCGCAAGGTCGCCCGCCGGCTGCAAGGCGAAGGGCATGCTCAGGTGCGGGCGCTCTTCGGCGGGCTCGCCCTCTACGACTTCGCGCTCGATCCCGTCGTCGTGGGCGAGGAGAGATTCCTGGTGCGGCGGGTTTAAGGCTCGCCCGCGCCGCCGAGTTGGGCGTCGATCGTGTCGCGCAGCTCGAGGGTCCGCCGGTAGGCCGCTTCGATCGCCTCGGTGAGCACCGCCGAGGACCTCCCCTGGTCGAGGACGTGGAGCGCCCGCGAGGTCACCCCGCCGGGGGAGGCCACCTCGTCGATCAGCTCGGAGACGTGGCGGTCCGAGCCGAGGATCATCTCGACGGTGCCGAGGATCGTCTCGAGGAGCGACTGGCGGGCGAGCTCGCGCGACTCGCCGATGAAGTTGGCGGCGTCCTCGAACGACTTGACGAAGTGGGCGACCAGGGCGGGGCCGATGCCGTGCACGGCCGACGAGCGGTCGATGTCCGCCTCGTTGGGGACGTAGATCTCCTTGCCCATGGTGGCGAGGATCTCCCGCACGAGCCGGCGCGCCGGCTCGCCCACCTCGGGGTTCGCCGTCCACAGGGTGACCCCGCGGTGGATCTGGCAGGGGGTGTTCGGCATGCAGCGGACGATCGCCGGATGAGCGAGGGCGCGGCCGAGGACGCTCATCCGCGCGCCGGCGATGATCGACAGCACCACCTGCTCGTGGCGGAACGCCGGCCGGATCGCCGGCAGCACCTCGACGAGCGACTGCGGCTTGACCGCCAGCACCACCAGGTCGGCGTTGGCGATCGCCTCCAGGTTGTCGGTGGTGCCGTGGACGCCGTAGCGGGCATGGAGGTCCGCCGCCCGCGCCGCCCGCGGACCGGCGGCCCAGATCCGCTCCGGCCGGGCCCCCTCGCGGCTCAGCAGGCCGGTGATCATCACCTCCGCCATGACGCCGGAGCCGACGAACGCGATGCGCTGCTCTTCCATTGGATGTTCCCCCTGGCCGGACAGTGTGGAGAGGGGGCTAAAGCGTGACCACGCGAGCCGACTCGCGGATCATCCGCGAGAAGCTCTGCCAGCCGAGGATCGCGTCGACCGCTCCCTGCACTTGGGACGCGTCGAGCCCCAGCAGCCGGACCGAGGCGCTGCAAGCGAAGAGGCGGATCAACCCCTCCTCGCGGCCGGCCGCGAGCATCTCGGAGAGGGGAGGCATGGCGAAGGACTCCAGCCGTTCGGCGGTCAAGGGAGGAGCCGGATCGAGCGCGTCCCACCGTCCCCCGGCCCAGGCGTCGAGCGCCCCGAAGAAGAGCGCCACCTCCACCCGCTCCCCCGCCGCCGCCGCGCTCGCCGCGAGAGACGAGATCTGGAACCGCATCTCCCACGAGCCGCCGTGGGCGAGGATGAGGAGGTCGGGCATCCGCGCCAGAGTAGCAGGAGACTTCGCCCGGCGTCTGTAACGACTCGGCCGGAGCTTCGCCTGTTTCTAAAGAAGCGCCCGTCAATCCCGCCGGGCGCGGACGAAGGAGACATCCTCATGGCAGACGAGGTGAAGGGGCAAATCACGCTCGACCAACTGATCTCGGCCACTTCGCAGTCGGTGCTCCGGGCGCTTCAGGACCACGAGCGCCAGCAGGTCGGCGGAACGCTGATCCACCCGCGGATCTGGGTCGGCTACTGGATCGACCTCCAGCGCAATCCGGTCAATCTTCCCGGCCAGCAGGGCCCGGGGTAACCGGGGCCGCCTTCCACCCCGCCGGTGGGAGGCGCTCTCGAAGGAAAGGAGGGACTGCATGGCCGGATTGAAGGTTCTGCAACCGTCGGATCCCGCGACGGCTCACCGCCGGGTCCAATGTCCCAGCGCTCGTCCCGACATGCCGGGGACCACGGCCTTCGGAGTGATCCAGGGGAGCGTCGGCCAGCCGCGCGTCGCCTTTCTGGAGCGAGCGGTGCCGGCCACGCAGGAGCTCCTCGCCCTCTCCGGACCGGTCGAGCCCACCGAGGTCTTCCGGTTCGCTGCTCCCTGCGCCGGCAACGCGTGCCGCCATTTCGACGGCACGGACTGCAGCCTGGCGACCCGCATCGTGCAGCGGCTGCCGGCCGTCGTCGACGATCCGCCCGACTGCGCGATCCGCCCAGCCTGCCGCTGGTGGCTCCAGGAAGGGGTGGCGGCCTGCCTGCGCTGCCCCCTGGTGGTCACCGAGAGCTACGGCGCGGCCGAGATCTCGGAAGAGCTCCGGATCGCGGCCGATCCTGCCACTCCGGTGGGTCCGTGAAGTAAATCGGCGGCCGGCATCCCCGGCCGCCCATCCTCCCGCCCCGCCTGAGTTGGCCTTTGAAGTCCCCTGATGTCCTTGCTGATGTGCCCTTCAGAGGGCAATCTACTAGAATTGGCCTATGCCCGACGGCAAGACCCCCACTCTCCGGCAGGCCGATAGCCTCTATCAGAGCTTCCCTGACTTCTCGACTTTGCCTGCGCCAAGGGAAGAGAACCTCCAGCTCTGGGATCATTTCGTCTCCCGTCTGGAGGAGACCCGGGAAAATGCGACTCCAGAAGCCCTACGGACCTCGGTCGAGGTCGCCGTCCGGGCCGCTGCCATAGATACCGGTGCTATCGAGGGTCTCTATACGGTAGACCGCGGTTTCACGATGACTGTGGCTACTCAGGCTTTGGCCTGGGAGCACGCCCTTGAGGAGAAAGGCGAGAAGGTGCGGGAGCTGTCGAGGCTCCATCTCCGAACCGCGCCCTACGGCTTCCTCTGGTCCATATTCTCCAGACAGAGCCGCCGTCCGAAAAAACGCCAGCGTTCGCGGGAACTTCGATCACGGTCCGGATGCCGACGATCGGCCAGGAACGGCACGTCGTAGCTGTCGAGGCTCAGCTCGAAGCCTACGAGCTCGTCATTGACGCGGTAACCCGCAAGCTACCTATCTCCGAGGCGTGGATCCGGGCACTGCACGAGAAGGTCTGCGCCCAGCAACAGACCTATAACGTTCTGACCGACTTGGGATACCAGGAGCAGCATCTTCCCAAGGGAATCTATAAGACAACAACCCAATCACGTGCGCCTTGGCGATGGGACCATTCATCCTTACGCTCCTGTGGATTCGGTGCCCTCCGAGATGTATCGCCTCCTGGAGCAAATACGGACTCCTGAGTTCGAAAGCGCTCATCCTGCCCCCGCCTCAACTTCAATTGCGAGTGATCGCGGCGGCTCGGTCGGCGAGCAACGCGAGGCTCAGGCGTCCTATCTTCACTATGCTTTTGTGGTGATCCATCCGTTCGCGGACGGCAACGGACGGGTGGCCCGGGCCCTGGCGTCCGTGTTCTTCTATCGTCGCTCTCTCGATTCCCTTTCTCGTCTTCGCAAATCAACGCAATTTTTACTTCGATGCGCTGCACCAAGCCGACCTCGGCAAGATGCAGCCTCTTTTGACCCTTTTTCTCGACCGGGGAATCGATACGCTTCAGCTCGTAATCGACCATCTCCTGACAGCCGAAGCTCCGGGACCGGAGCGCATCGCAGCCCGTATCCGGCTGATAGACGACGTTGCCCTGAAGCTGCTCGGAGCTCGCGGAGGAGCGGTCCCGGACGATCAGATACAACGTGCAGTTCGACAATCTGGATCTCCCGATTTACCTCGAGCTCTACCTTGGGCTTACGGACGATCCGCAGGCGGTTTACCAGGACTACCGGCAGGTGGCGGGGTCCACCAGCCTCGAAGCAGCCATCGAAGACCACGAGCATAAGATCACCAGCGAGACGTACATCACGGTCCTGATCAGCCGCGACATGACCGATCCACTCCCCCTGACCCTGATCGAGCTGGATGGCGGTAATGACGACCTTGAGGTACGTTTCGAAGACGTCCACCCGGAGATCACCGCGAGTCTGCGACCGCGGCTGAAAAACTGGTGCAGCAGATTTCTCGGACGCCTATTGAAAAAGTATGAAGAGCAACGTCCGTTTCCCCGGGAGCGCGACCAGCTCGAAAGCTGAACCCAGATGACTCTTTGCGCTTCAGCTCGCGGCGCTCTCCCCCACCGTCCACGTGTCCCCCGACTTGAGGAGATCCTCCAGCTTGCCCAGCCCCAGGCGCTCGGTCTCGGTCTGCATCTGGGCGAGGACGCGCTCCTCGTAGGTGGGGGTCTGGACGTCGCGGAAGACGCCGAGGGGGATGGGGAAGGACGGCGGCTGGAGCTGCGCGGCGAGGAAGGCGGTGGCGGGGTTGGGGTCGGTCTCGTCCCAGAGCAGGCAGTCGTCGGCGCTGAACTCGCCACCCAGCTCGACGACCTCCATGCGGGTCCCCTGCATGCGGATGCCGCGGTCCTTGTTCTTGCCGAAGACCAGGGGTTTGCCGTGCTCGAGGTAGAGCGCCGTGGCGTCCTTGGTCTCCTTGTCGGTGAGGTTGGCGAACGCCTTGTCGTTGAAGATGTTGCAGTTCTGGTAGATCTCGACGTACGCCGTCCCCTTGTGCTGCGCGGCGCGGCGCAGGGTGTCGCGCAGGTGGGCCTGGAAGATGTCGACGCTGCGCGCCACGAAGGTGGCGCCGGCGCCGATGGCGAGCGAGAGCGGGTTGAACGGGTAGTCGACCGATCCGGCCGGCGTCGACTTCGTCTTCTTCCCCAACTCGCTGGTCGGCGAGTACTGCCCCTTGGTCAGCCCATAGATGCGGTTGTTGAACATCAGGATCTTCACCCCGACGTTCCGCCGCAGCACGTGGATCAGGTGGTTGCCGCCGATCGACATCGAGTCGCCGTCGCCGGTCGCGATCCATACCTCGAGCTCCGGCCGCGCCAGCTTGAGGCCGGTCGCCACCGCCGGCGCCCGGCCGTGGATGGTGTGGAAGCCGAAGGTGTTCATGTAGTACGGGAAGCGGCTCGAGCAGCCGATCCCGGAGACGACGACGAACTTCTCGCGCGGGATCCCCAGCTCCGGGAAGACCTGCTGCACCGCCGAGAGGATGGCGTAGTCGCCGCACCCCGGGCACCAGCGCACCTCCTGGTCGGTCTGGAAGTCCTTCTTGGTCAGGACCGGCGGCTGAATCGTCGTATCAGTGGCCATGGGCGGGCTCCAGGATCGACTGGATCTTCTCCAGGATCTCTTGACGGCTGAAGGGTTTCCCCTGCACCTTGCTGAGCGTGACGACATCTTTCAAGTAGCGGGCGCGGAGGAGGAGCGCGAGCTGCCCGAGGTTCATCTCCGGGCAGAGCACACGGTCGAAGCGGGCCAGGACGTCGCCGAGGTTCCTCGGGAACGGATTGAGGTAGCGCAGGTGGGCGCGGCTCACCTTGACCCCCGCGCGCCGGGCGACGTTGACCGCGCCGTGGATGGAGCCGGCGGTCGATCCCCAGCCGAGGACGAGGAGGGGGCCGCCCTCCGGGTCGCCGAAGACCTCGAGGTCCGGGATGTCGCGGGCGACGCGCTCCACCTTCTCGGCCCGCAGGCGGACCATGGTCTCGTGGTTCATCGGGTCGTAGGAGACGTTGCCGGTGACGTTCTCCTTCTCGAGGCCGCCGATCCGGTGCTCGAGCCCCGGCGTGCCGGGGATCGCCCAGGGGCGGGAGAGGGTCTCGGGGTCGCGCTCGTAGGGGTGGAACCCGGTGGGATCGGTGCGGAACTCGACCCGCAGGTCGGGGAGGCTCTCGACCTCGGGGAGCTTCCAGGGCTCGGAGCCGTTCGCGATATAGCCGTCCGAGAGGAGGATCACCGGCACCATGTGGCGGGTGCTGATGCGCACCGCCTCGAGCGCCACGTCGAAGCAGTCCTTGGGCGACGAGGCGGCGAGGATCGGCAGCGGCGACTCGCCGTTCCGGCCGAACATCACCTGCAGCAGGTCGGCCTGCTCGGTCTTGGTCGGCAGCCCGGTCGACGGGCCGCCGCGCTGGATGTCGCAGACGACGAGCGGCAGCTCGGTCATCAGCGCCAGGTTCATCGCCTCGGCCTTCAGGGCGATCCCGGGCCCCGACGAGCAGGTCACCCCCAGCGCGCCGCCGAAGGAGGCGCCGATCGCCGCGCAGACGGCGGCGATCTCGTCCTCCGCCTGGAAGGTGGTGACGCCGAAGTTCTTGTAGGTCGACAGCTCGTGGAGCACGTCCGAGGCCGGGGTGATCGGGTAGGCGCCGAGGAAGAGCGGCAGGCCGCTCCGCCGGCTCGCCGCCACCAGCCCCATGGCGAGGGCGGTGTTGCCGGTGATGTTGCGGTAGAGCCCCGGCTCCATCTGCGCCGCCGGCACCTCGTAGCGGTCGTGGAAGAGCTCGGTGATGTCGCAGAAGTTCCAGCCGGCGCGCAGGACCGCGATGTTCGCCTCGGCGAGGCCGGGCTTGCGCGCGAACTGCTTCTTCAGCCAGTCGATCGTGTTGTCGAGCGAGCGCGAGAAGAGCCAGTAGCACATGCCGAGGGCGAACATGTTCTTGCAGCGGTCCATCGACTTGGTGTCGAGGCCGCTCCCCTCGAGGGTGCGGCGGGTCATTGTGGTCAGCGCCGCCTGGAACAGGCGATAGCCGGCGAGGCTGCCGTCCTCGAGCGGGTTCGAGGTGATGTTCGCCTTGGCGAAGTTGCGGTCGTTGAACTCGTCGGTGTTGACGATGACGATCCCGTTCGGCTTGAGATCCTTGATCTCTTTCTTGAGCGCCGCCGGGTTCATGGCGACCAGCACGTCCGGCGCGTCGCCGGGGGTGTGGATGTCGTAGTCGGCGATCCGCACCTGGAAGGCCGAGACCCCGGGGAGGGTGCCGGCGGGCGCGCGGATCTCGGCCGGGAAGTCCGGCAGGGTCGACAGGTCGTTGCCGACCAGCGCCGAGGTGTTGGTGAACTGGGTCCCCGTAAGCTGCATGCCGTCGCCCGAGTCGCCGGCGAAGCGGATCACCACCTCGTCGATCTTCTCGGCCGCGACCGTGGGTCGTTCTCTCTCTGCGATCATGGTTTTCTCTCTGCCCGGATTAGAGCCCTTTGGCTGTGGCTCGATGATACACCCGCGCGTCCGGCCGCCGCGGCGGCCGGCTCGGGATGGGCCTCGGCAGGTTCGGGACCTTCCGGGAAGGCCCTACGCCGGGTGGGCGGCCTTGGCGGCTTCGCGGTCCTGGGCGGCTTTGGCGGCTTCGACGAGGTTGAAGGCGTCGCGGCGCATCTTGGAGCGCTGGACGTCCTCCTCGGGGAAGGTGGGGCGGTAGCCGAGCTGCGACTCGTCGAAGGTGAAGGGCTTCATCAGGTCGGCCTTGCCGACGATCGACTGCTCGCGAGTGAAGTAGGCCATGTCGTAGTTGTTCGACATGATGATCGCCTCCTCCGGGCAGGCGTCGACGCAGAAGCCGCAGAAGACGCAGCGCAGCATGTCGATCTCGTAGACCACCGGGTACTTCTCGATGTTGACGTCCGAGTGCTCGCCGGCCTCGATGCGGATGCACTCGGCCGGGCAGTTCTGGGCGCAGAGGAAGCAGGCCACGCAGCGCAGCGACCCGTCGGGACGGGTGGTCAGGATGTGGTGGCCGCGGAAGCGGTGGCTGTAGTCGCGCCTCTGCTCCGGGTACTGGATGGTGTACATCTTCTTCCCGAACAGGTTCTTCAGGAAGTGGCGCATCGTCACCATCATGCCGCTGAACAGCGGCAGGTACAGGCGCTCGGCGAGCCCCGGCTTGTAGGGCTTGGTCTCGGTCGGGTACGGCGACTTCAGGACCGGCCGCGCCGGGGCCTCAACGGAAGTACGGGATGCCTGGGCCAACGGCTGGCTCATCGTTCGAGCTCTCCGGCGATGACGTTCAATCCCCCCAGCGAGACGATGGCATCGGAGAGCGAGCCGCCGTTGATCAGGCTGGGGAAGGTGGAGAAGATGGGGAAGCACGGCGGCCGGCAGTGGATGCGGTAGGGCTTCCCGGTGCCGTCGCTGATCGCGTAGAAGCCGAGCTCGCCGTTGGCTCCCTCGACCATGCTGTAGATCTCCCCCTCGGGGACCTGGATGCCGTCCATGATCAGCTTGAAGTGGTAGATCATGGCCTCCATCTCGTTGTAGCAGGCCTCCTTGGGCGGCAGCGCGACGTGCGGGTCGTCGACGATGTAGGGGCCGGAGGGCATGCCGCGGTCGAGGAGCTGGCGGATGATCTTCAGCGACTGGCGGATCTCGAGCATGCGGATGCGGAAGCGGTCGTAGACGTCGCCGCCGTAGAGCACCGGCACCTCGAAGTCGAGGCTGTCATAGAGGTCGTAGGGGTGCGCCCGGCGGACGTCGTAGCCGACGCCGCTCGCCCGCAGGCAGGGGCCGGTCCACCCCCAGTTGACCGCGTCCTCGCCGGAGATGGCGGCGACCCCGACCGAGCGGTCGATCCAGATGCGGTTCTTGTTGACCAGCGCCTCGGAGTCGTCGACGAACGGCGGGATGATCTCGAGCAGCCGGCGGCAGCGCGCCTCGAAGTCGGGCGGCAGCTCCTGGATCAGGCCGCCGATGCGGCAGGCGGAGACCGTCAGGCGGGCGCCGCAGACCGACTCCAAGAGGCCGTAGATCTCCTCGCGCGGCTGGAACAGGTACCAGAAGTTGGTCAAGCCCCCGGCGTCGACCAGCGTCGTGCCGTTGCACACGCAGTGGTCCATGATGCGGGAGAACTCGGAGAGGATCATCCGCGCCCACACCGCCTTCGGCGGCGCCTCGATCTTCAGCATCTTCTCGACCGTCTTGCAGTAGCCGACGTTGTTGATGAACGCCGAGCAGTAGTTGAGCCGGTCGGTGTAGGGGATGACGTGCTGCCACGAGTGGGTCTCGCACATCTTCTCGAAGCAGCGGTGGAGGTAGCCGATCTCGACCTCGGAGGCGATGATCGTCTCGCCGTCGAGCACCGCCATCAGCCGGAAGGTGCCGTGCATCGCCGGGTGGGACGGGCCGATGTTGATCGTCATCCGCTCGAAGACGTCCTCGCCGGTCTCCGGGAGGTCGAAGTGCGGCGTGTAGATCTTGTCCTCGGTGAGGATCCAGCGCCGCGCCGCGTCGTAGTCCTTGCGCAGCGGGTGCCCCTGGAACGCCTCGTGGGTGAGGATGCGGCGCAGGTTCGGATGCCCGTCGAAGTGGAAGCCGAACATGTCGTAGGCCTCGCGCTCGAACCAGTCGAGGGCCTTCCACAGGCTCATCATCGAGGGGAGCGTGACGTCGTCCTCGCGCAGCGGCACCTTGAGGCGCAGCCGCGACTTCCTCTGCATCGAATAGAGGTGGTAGAGCGCCTCGAAGCGCTCCGGGCGGTCGGGGAAGTCGGCGCCGCAGAGGTCGAGCATCATGTCGAACTGCGTCGCCGGATTCTCCTTCAGCTCGCGGGCGACCTCGAAGAGGACGTCGCGGCTGACGATCCAGGTCGGCTGGTCGAGCCCCTCCTGGGGGAGGATGCTGCCGGCCGGGAACTTGGCGAGGACGGCGGCGAGGTCGGCCGGGGCCGCGGTCGCGGCGGGCCTGGCGATGGAATCAGACGGTGGCGGCGCCAGTGTTGACACTCTGGGTCTTCTCCTGGGTCTTTGTCTCTGCGATGGCGATGGCGTCCTTGCGGTCCCGGTTTTCCACCCGGTGCCGCTCGCGGTCGCGGATGACCTTCTCCTTGAGCTGGAGGAGGCCGTAGATCAGCCCTTCGGGGGACGGCGGGCAGCCCGGGACGTAGACGTCGACCGGGATCACCTCGTCGATCCCCTGCATCACGTGATAGGCGCGGTAGAAGCCCCCCGAGCAGGCGCAGGCCCCCATCGAGATCACCCACTTGGGGTCCGCCATCTGGTCGTAGATGCGCTTGAGCACCGGAGCCATCTTGTCGTTGATCGTCCCGGCCACCAGCAGCACGTCGCTCTGCCGGGGCGAGAAGCGCACCACCTCGGCGCCGAAGCGCGCCAGGTCGTAGTGGCTGGAGACGGTCGACATGAACTCGATCGCGCAGCAGGCCGTGCCGAAGGGAAACGGCCAGAAGGAGTTGCGCGCGGCCCAGTCCTCCAGCGTGTCGAACGTGGTGGTGATCCAGCTTTCTCCGGTCATCGTGTCCATGGGATCAGTCCTCTCGCGGCTTTCCAGTCTACCACTTGTGACTACCGGTCACAAGCTCGCAGAAGCTCAATATTTGCCAGCAGTTAGGCACAGCCGCGCCGGCCGGCCTTCGCCAACTCTTGCAACCTGAAGGACGATGAGGCGCATTCCCTTACCTACTCTTCGGCGGCGCCCAGAATCGCCAGGATCTGCTCCTTGAAAGTGGGCAGGTCCCGTTCGACCACCGCCCAGACCTCGGCGAGATCAACCCCGAAGTAGTCGTGAACCAGGATGTGGCGCATGCCGATGATCGACGACCAAGGGACCTGCGAATGGGCCCGCCGAAAATTCTCGGACAACGCCCGGGCGGCCTCACCGAGAATCTGAATGTGGTGCACGCACCAGATCTGGGTGCGCTCGTCGGCCTCGAAGGCGTCGCGTCCTTCCTGGGAAAACCGCTCGATCTTCGCGATCGCCTCCAGGATGTCGCGCAGCCGCTGCTCGTCTCGCCTCACAACCGAACGGCTTCCTTGAGGATCTCTTCTCGGACCCGAGGCCGCAGGCCCCGCTCGGTGGCCACGTCGACCCGGCGTCCCAACAGGCTCTCGAGGTCGATCCGCAGAGCGGCGTGATCGAGGAGGCTGCGGCCGCGCTCCAACTCGACGAGGAAATCGATGTCGCTCTCAGCTACCGCCTCGCCACGCGCCACAGAGCCGAAGACCCGGATGTTGGAGGCGCCATGCCGGGCAGCAATGCTGAGGATGTCCTCCCTTCGATTCCGCAGAAGCTCCTCGATTCCCATGGTCCCTCCAGCTCATGCCGCCTTCAAGGGCACACAGCTCGCCTCAGGCCGGCGGCGTGTTCGGTGAGCCGCGGTCGACCTCGGGGGGGAGGGCGACGTCGCCGACGTCGCCGGGGGCGGCGTTGGCCTCGTGGCGCAGCCCCTCGAGCTGCCGCAGGTTCTCCTTCTGGGCGGTGACCACGCGCAGGAAGACGTTGGCGGTCTCCTGGTCGACGTCGCGGATCATCTTCGGATAGAGGACGTCGTTCTCGTAGCGCTCTTCGGCGATGGCGTTGCCGAGGTCGGCGTCGAGCCCGCGGATCTGCTCGGCGGCCTCGAGCAGCTCGATCGCCAGGGCGTCCTTGGCGGCGGCCATGCGGAGCCAGCGGCGGGCGAGGTTGGGATGGCCGTCGCGCTGGGCGCGGTCGGCGTTGGCACGGTAGCGCGCGGCGGACGCGGCCTCGGCGGTGAAGCCGGCCTTCAGATGCTCCTGGAAACGCGGGATCCTGGACACGGTGTCTCTCCTCATTCTCCGGTTGCGCGGTTCGCGCGGGTCACGCCGTTCGCGCTAAGATGCCCTGGCGCTCCTCCGGGCGAGCTGGCTCATCCGGCGCCGTGGCAGGGCGATTCTATGGAAGTTGGACGGGTTGTCCAAGCCGCCGGCTTCCGGGGGGCTGCCGCCACCGGGAAACTTTGCCCTCTGCACACCGTAGTGCCTCTCGGGGACGCCGTTTTCGCGCCCCTTCCGACCCGCTTTGAGAGACCGCATCCGTCGCCCCCTGATCCTCGCCGCGACCGTCGCCGCGCTCTGTGTCGTGGCCGTCGCGCACATCCCTTATCTCAGCGTCATCACCCGCCTCTGCCTCGTCGCGGGCGGGGTGGCATTCCTGCTCTGGGGGATGTACCGGGCGTACCGCGCTTTCCTCTGGAAGGTCAGCCGGCGCCTCGCCTTCTCCTACCTCCTGCTCGGCGTGCTGCCGATCCCCCTCCTCCTCCTCCTCCTGACGGTGCTCACCTACCTGCTCTCCGGCTTCTTCCTCGGGCACCTCTACCGCGACGCCGTGCAGTCTCTCCAGGGGGAGCTGGTGGCGGCGGCGCAGACCCGCCTGGCGGGGATGGTTTCCGAGGATGGCAGGGGCGGGGTCACCCCGCCCCGCCAGGCCGCCGCCGGCGACCTCGTGTTCGGCTATTACCAAAACGGCAGGAAGCTCGCCGGCGACCCGCGCCTCCCCGCCGCCTGGCCGGCGTGGCTCGAGCTGACCGGCCCGGTGGTCGAGGAGGGGACGCACTGGGAGGTGGCGCCGCACTTCGTGGCGCTCCCCGGCGGCCGCCCCACCCTGGCGGCGGCGGTGTCGCGCGCCGGCAGCGGCGTGGTGGCCTTCTACCAGGGGGACTTCGACGCCGAGATCAGCCGGCGCTCCGACGTCTGGATCGAGATCTTCCGCTCGGACGATCCCGACCTGAGCTCGATCAGCCTGCAGTTCCGCGGCCGCAAGGTGCCGATCGAGCGGCTGCACAAGGACCAGCAGGTCGCCGAGGCGGCCCGCTTCTTCAAGCGCCTGTCGCGCGGCGAGCGGCACTGGGACGAGCCGCTCCTCTGGTGGGGGGAGATCTCGGGGCCGCTGGCCGACCTCGCGACGGGGGCCCGGGCGGCGGAGTACGTGGCGGCGAACCTCAACGCGACGCCGAACGTGGTGCGCCGCCACCTCTTCTCCAGCGCCGCCGAGATCGACGCCCTCGCCTGGGTCACCCTGCTGGTCGTCGGCTTCCTGCTCTTCGACGTCTACGCCGCCGCGGCGCTGATGGCGGTGTTCATGATCGTCGGGCTGTCGCGGGCGGTGAACCGGCTGAGCCGCGGCACCGAGGCGGTGCGGCAGGGGGATTTCGGCGTCCGCATCCCGGTGCGCCGGCGCGACCAGGTCGGCGACCTCCAGCGCTCGTTCAACGAGATGGCCGGCAACCTCGAGACGCTGGTCGCCACCGCCGCGCAAAAAGAATCGCTCGAGAAGGAGCTGGAGCTCGCCCGCAACCTCCAGAAGAGCCTCCTCCCCGGCGACCTGCCGGCCGGCGGCGGGGTCGAGTTCGCCACCCTCTTCGAGCCCAGCGCGGCGATCGGCGGCGACTACTTCGACGTCCTCCGGCTCGCCGAGGACGAGCTGGCGGTGATCATCGCCGACGTCTCCGGGCACGGCCTGTCGAGCGGCCTGCGGATGGCGATGCTCAAGGCGGCGCTGCTCATCCTGGTCGAGGAGACGCGCGATCCGGAGGAGATCCTCGGCCGCCTCGACGGCGTGGTGCGCTCGAACCGCGAGCGGCGTTTCTTCGTCACCGCCACCCTGGGCCTGTTCAACCTGCGCACCGGGGTGCTGCGGCTGACCAACGCCGGCCACCCCCCCACCTACCTCCTGCGCGGCGCCGAGGTCGAGGAGGTCCTCCTCCCCAGCTCGCCGCTCGGCGGCCTCGGCCACGCCTACGCCAAGGCGACGCTGACCCTCGCTCCCGGGGATTCCCTGGTCTGGCTCTCGGACGGATTGATCGAGGCCACCAACGCCGCCGAGGAGCCGTTCGGCTACGACGCCGTCAAGGCGACCCTGGCGGGGGTGGCGGGCGAGAGCGCGATCGACATCCGCAACCGGCTGCTCGCCGCGGTCGACCGCCACACGGCGGGATTCCCGCTGAGCGACGACCGCACGCTGATGGTGATGCGGTGGGGCGGCCCGGCCTAGAAAGACCGGCCTAAAGCCCCGCGACCGTCGCCGTGATCCCCAAGCGCCCGAAGATCCGCTTCACGTACTCGCGGGTCTCGTGGTACGGCGGGATGCCGTTGTAGCGCCAGACGGCGCCCTCGCCGGCGTTGTAGGCGGCGAGGACCTTCGACAGGTCGTTGGGGAACTGCTCGATCAGCCAGCTCAGGTAGGTGACCCCGGCCTCCAGGTTGGACTTGGGGTCGAGCAGGCTCTCCTTGTGGACTCCGAAGCGCTCGGCGGTCGCCGGCATCACCTGCATCAGCCCGCGCGCCCCCTTGTTCGAGACCGCGTGGGGATTCCCCGCCGACTCGGTGCGGATCAGCGCCGCCACCACCTGGGGGTTCAGCTTGTGGCGCTTCGCCGCCTCGAAGATCATCGCGCCGTACGGGCCGTCCGGCACCTTCGCCTGCGCCTCCTCGAAGTGGAGGGGGACCAGGGTCGACTTGAGCGCGTCCGCCACCACTTCGAGCGCCTTCTTCGGCGGCTCGGGGAGCACCTCGTCGTCCACCACCCGGTCGACGCGGTCGATCGGCATCGTCATCCGCCCCCCCGAGGGGAAGGTCAGCTCGGCCTGGTCGCCGTTGGCCTGGAAGCCGGCCACCTTCATCACGTCGCCGTCCACCAGCACCACCAGATCGGCGCGGGCGGGGACCACGGCGGCAAAAAAGGCAAAGGCGAGGGGAAGCGCGACGAGGGCGAGAAGGCGCGGCAAGGAGGTGAGAGCGGCGAGAGCGGATGGCTGGGGTTTACGCATCAGGGCAAGAATCTCCACTCCGGACTTCGAGTCGACCCACCTATTGTACGGAAGAGCCGGCGAAAACGCCTAGTCTCCCCTAAACCTCCCGGGAGGACCCGGGAATTCCGCCCCTTCTACGAGCGGGGATGGAAGCGGTCGTAGAGGCTCTTCAGGCGCTGCTGGTGGATGTGGGTGTAGATCTGGGTGGTCGCGATGTCGGAATGGCCGAGCATCGTCTGCACCGCGCGCAGGTCGGCTCCGTGCTCGAGCAGGTGGGTGGCGAAGCTGTGGCGCAGGACGTGCGGCGAGATCTCGGCGCGGATGGCGGCCTTCAGGCCATGCTTCTTGATCAGCATCCAGAACCCCACCCGGCTCATGGCGTCGCCGTGCTTGTTGACGAAGACGGTCAAGTGGCGCCCCTCGGCGAGGCCGGGGCGGACGTCGCGCAGGTAGCGCCCGACCCAGTGCTCGGCCTGCTCCCCCACCGGCACCACCCGCTCCTTGCTCCCCTTGCCGAAGGCGATCAGGAAGCCGACGTCGAGGCGGAGCTGCGGCAGGGTGAGGCCGACGAGCTCGCTGACCCGCAGCCCCGTCGCGTAGAGCAGCTCGAGCATGGCCCGGTCGCGCAGCCCCAGCGGCGTCGCGACGTCCGGCGCCGCCAGCAGGCGCTCGACCTCGTCCTCCGAGAGGACCTTGGGGAGGGGCTTCCAGAGCTTGGGAGGGAGGAGGTTGACCGCCGGGTTGTCGGCCCGCTCGCCGCTCGCCACCAGATGGTCGTAGAAGCCGCGGATCGCCGACAGGGCACGGGCGCTCGAGCGCGGCGAGAGCCCCTGGCGCTGGAGCTCCCGCAGGTGGGCCGAGAGGTCGGCCGCGGTCGCTGCCAGGAAATCGCGCCCCGCTGTCTTGCCCGACGGCTTCCCCAGCGCCTCCCCCAGCCGGGAGAGGTCGTTGCGGTAGGCGTCGACCGTGTTGCGGGAGAGCCCGCGCTCGACCGCCAGGCTCTCGAGATAGCGGTCGAGCACCCGCCGCCAGGAGGGGACCGGCGGCTTCGCGGCCGGTTGCTCCGTCACAATAAGCCGCTCACGGCAGGGCGCGCGGGCGCGGCGGCTGGGAGGTCAGCCCGCGGGCGGCGCAGATCGCCAGGATCTCCTCCTCCTCGAGGGTCGCCGCCGACTCCTTCGCCTTCTGGAAGATCTCCTGCACCAGGCCGGGGTCGGCGGCCATGCCGCGCTCCTGGAGCCAGTAGACGACGTTCGACTCGCCGCTCATCGGCCCCACCTCGATCACCTGGCGGCAGCCGATCAGCCCCGCCGGGACCGACGAGTAGATGCGGTCGGCTAGCCAGTCGTCGCCGCGGGCGCGGGCCTTGATGATCGCCGAGGCGTGGACGCCGGTGCCGGTGCGGAAGGCGTCCTTGCCGACCACCGGGTAGTTGTCGGGGAGCGGCACGCCGGTGGTGTCGGCCACCAGGCGGCAGTACTCCTGGAGGCGGTGGAGGTCGCGGTTGATCCAGCCGAGCAGCTGCATGTTGACGAGGAGCGAGTCGATCGGGCAGTTCCCCACCCGCTCGCCGATCCCCACCGCCGTGCCGTGCAGCCGGTCGGCCCCGGCGTCGGCGGCGGCGAGGGCGTTGATCACGCCCAGGTTGCGGTCCTCGTGGCCGTGCCAGTCGATCATCACCTCGTCGCCGACCACCTCGCGGATGAAGCGGATGACGTTGCGCGCCCCGGCCGGGGTGGCGAAACCGACGGTGTCCGCCACGCAGACCCGCTGCGCGCCGGCGTCGACCGCCTCGCGGTAGAGCCGCCGCAGGTCGTCCGGCTTGGCGCGGGTGGTGTCCTCGGTGACGAACATCACCGGCAGCCCCTCCTTGACGGCGAACTCGACCGCCTCGCGGGTCAGCTTCAGCATGCGGTCGAGCGTCCACCCCTCGGCGTACTGGCGGATCGGCGACGAGCCGATGAAGCACGAGACCTCGAGGGCGAGGCCGGTGCGCTGGGAGATCTCGACGATCGGCCGGATGTCCGCGATCACCGTCCGCGCCGCGCAGTTGGGGGCGATCGCCAGCTTCTGCTCGACGATCTCGCGGGCCAGGCGCTCGACGTCGCGCACCACGTGCGGCCCCGCCCCCGGCAGCCCGATGTCGGCCGACTCGATGCCGAGCGCCGCGATCAGGTGCAGGATGCGCAGCTTCTCCTCGATCGAGGGGTTGCGGACGGACGGCGACTGCAAGCCGTCGCGCAGCGTCTCGTCGTCGAGCTCCACCCGACCGCGGGCCGGGCGCAGGTCGGGGCCGCCGGCGCGATTCCAGTCGTAGATCAGCTCGGACTCACTGGGGTGCATCACGAATCTCCGATCGACAAAAACGGTTCTACCGGGTGCTCACGGCCTTGGCGACGCTTTTAGCCAATAAATCCCCCACCTGCGAGGTGGTGAGCGTGCCGCCGAGATCGGGGGTCGACCGCCCCTCCTGCATCGAGCGGCGGACGGCGTCGTCGACCGCCTTCGCGGCCTCGCCGTGCCCGAGGAAGTCGAGCATCAGCGACGCCGAGAGGATCGACCCCACCGGGTTCGCGCGGCCGGTGCCGGCGAACTTCGGGGCCGAGCCGTGCACCGGCTCGAACATCGATGTCCGCCCGGGGTGGAGGTTGGCCGAGCCCGCCACCCCGAGCCCCCCCTGGATCGCGGCGCCGATGTCGGTGATGATGTCGCCGAACATGTTGTTGGTCACGATCACGTCGAGCCCCTCGGGGCGCAGCACCATCTCCATGCACAGTGCGTCGACGAACATGTGGCGGGACTGGATGGCGGGATATTCCTTCGCGACCTCGGCGAACACCCGCTGCCACAGGTCGTGCCCGTAGCGCATGACGTTCGACTTGTCGCTCATCATCACCTCGCGGCGGCCGTGCTCGACGGCGTAGTCGAAAGCGGCGCGGATGATGCGCTCCACCCCCTTGCGGGTGTGGATCTCCTCCTGGATCGCGACCTCCTCCGCCCACCCCTTCTTGAAGTTGCCGCCGACGTTGACGTACGCCCCCTCGGTGTTCTCGCGGAAGACCACGAAGTCGACGTCCTTCTCGGTCTTCCCCTTGAGCGGGCAGACGCTCTCGGCGTAGAGCTTGACCGGGCGCAGGTTGATGTAGAGGTCGAGGCCGAAGCGGGTGCCGAGCAGGATGTCGGCGGCATGCTTCATGTCCGGCACCCGGGCGTCGCCGAAGGCGCCGATCAGGATGGCGGAATAGTTGTCCCGGAAGTCGTCGAGGGCGCCCTTGGGGAGGGTCTCGCCGGTCGCCAGGTAACGGTCGGCGTCCCAGTCGAAATGGACCAGCTCGAGCGGCAGCGACCAGGCGCCGGCGACGGCCTCGAGGACCTTCACCGCCTCGGCGGTGACGTCCTTTCCCGAGCCGTCGCCGGGGATCACCGCGATGCGCTGCGGCCGGCGTTCGGAGGGTGGGGTCGGGTTCATGCGGCGGATGCTAGCACGAGGCTCGCCGCCGCCTGGAGGGGGTGCGCCGCCCCCCGGAATCCGCGAAGAAGCTCACCACCCGGCCGGTCGCCGGATGGGCCATGGCGGGGATGGCGGGGGCCACCGGCACCCGCAGCACCAGCCCGAGCTCGAAGACGAACGGAATCTCGGGACAGAGCCAGACCGAGTGCAGACCGGGCCACGGCGTCCCCGCCTGGAGGTCGAGCAGCCGCGGCAGCAGCCCGTCCCCCTCGACCTCGGCCCGCATCGGCCAGATCGGCACCCCGGGGTGGTTGGCCGAGATCCGCTTCAGCTCTCCCGAGACGTCCGCGTACCCCCGCGGCCGCTCCTGGAAGTAGCGCACCGAGTCCTCCCACGAGCCGAGCCGCGGCCCCTCGCCGACCACCGGCGAGTCCGGCCACGCCCGCACCTCGAAGCGCCCCTTGCGCTCGGCGCTCCACACCCAGGGGCCGCCGTTGACGCCGGCCGAGGGGCGCGGGAAGTGGAGCCGCGCCCGCGCCGCCGGCTGGTGGGTGATCAGCCGCACCCCGGGCGCCACCCACCCCGGCATCAGCATGCGGCGGAAGAGCACCGAGGGGATCCCCTCGTCGTCCAGCACGTAGAGGCGGACGTTGAGCTGCGGATAGCTGAACTTGAGCGACGGCAGGGCCGTGAAGTGGAGGGAATCCTGATGGAAGAGGAGCGCCGACGCGAAGACGTGCTCCCGCCCCTGCCAGAGGTGCCGCTGGTAGCGCAGCGGCGCCGGCGGCGGCGGCAGCGCCTCGGCCGGGAAGGCCCAGTTCAGATACAGGCAGTCGCGGACGGTGGTTCGCAGCATCGCTCGCCCCCCTGTCCGAACCATAGCGCGGGGGGTGCCAGGTCGCAAGCCGGCAGGACCGGCCCTTCCTGCCGCCGTCGGCGAGCTTCCCCGGACCCGAAGTGACGCCGGGGAGCGCCAAGCCCGGGCCGTTCGGTGCGGACCCGCGGCGAGCGGCGGCCCCCTCGCGAGCTCCCCCCGGCGCCCGGAAGCGGTGGAAACTCCGCGGACAGGGGAACGAACGGCGTGGACTCGGTGTCGCGGACGATGAGGCTCTGGATCGGCTGCGTCGCGCCGCCGGGCAGCACGAACGCTCCTGCCGGCATCATCCCCAGCAGCCAAAGACCCGCGATGCCGGCCGCCGCCCGAAACGTTTTGGCCCGTCCGGCACTCCAGAAAGGAAGGGCAGGTCCGCTCGGAATGGTTCGTTGCCGCTTTAGCATACCGAGAGGCTAACCAGCCTCCGCTCGAGGGCCCAAGCGAAGCTGCAAATTCGCTCAATGTCCGATGCCACATCGCCCGAGAGCGCATGAATTCAGCCCGGAGCCACTGGCGCCCGCTCAGGCCGGCCATGGGCTGATATGCTATGAACGCATTGCTGTTCGGATCACCGCGTCAGGAGGAACGATGCCGAAGGAGGCCACCGCGGGTACCGTGGTCACTCTGCTGCGGGTCGTGCGAGGCTGGGGCCAGGGAGAGCTGGCGGTGGCGGCCGGCCTGCGCACCGCCTCGCTCTCGGATTACGAGCGGGGGAAGAAGCCTCTCCCTCGCGCCACCCTCGAGCGGCTCGTCACCGCGATGGGCTATCCCGCTTCCCTGATCGCCCGCACCGCGGCCTTCATCGACGAGGTGCGCGAGGCCGCGTCGCCCCTTCGGGCCGGCGGGTCGATTCCGGAGCTGGTGGAGGCGGCCGCCGCCGGATTCGGCCGTGAGGTCGCCGACTTCCTCCGCGCCGGTCTGACCCGCCTGATGGCGGACGTCACCCTCCTCGAGGCACGCTGCCGCGCCCCGTTTCTCTGGGAGCGCCTGCGCGGCTACAGCCGGACCCAACAGCGCGCCATCGTGCAGGAGAACCCCGAGTTCCACAGCTGGGCGCTCTGCGAGCTGCTCTGCGAGGAGAGCGTCGAGGCGGCGGCCGACTCGCCGAAACGAGCCCGGGAGCTGGCCGATCTCGCCCTCGCGATCTCCCGGCTCCTTCCCGGAGAGGAGAGCTGGCGCGGTCGCCAGCAGGGCTACGTCTGGGCCTTCGTCGGCAACGCCCGGCGGGCGCAGGGCGATTTGCCGGGCGCCGACGAAGCCTTCCGCCGGTCCGGCGAGCTGTGGCATGCCGGAGCCTCTCCCTCTCCCGAGCCGCTCGATGAATCCCTCCTCCTCGACCTGGAAGCCGCGCTGCGCCGCGAGCAGCGCCGTCTCCCGGAAGCGCTGGCGCTCCTCGACCGGGCGCTGGCGCTCGCCCGACGGCCCGACCTCGGACGCCTCCTCCTCCTGAAGGCCGAGACCCTCGAGGGGATGGCGGACTACGAGGGGGCCGTGGCGACCCTCCGGCGCGCCGAGCCGTTCCTGGATCGCGAGGCAGAGCCCCGCCGGCTGCTCTCCCAGCGGCTCCGCCTCCTGGAGAACCTCGCCCGGACCGGACGCTTCACCGAAGCGCTCCCCCTGGTGCCCGACGTCCGGGAGCTCGCGGCGAGCCTCGGAGACGAGCTGGAGCTCGTCCACCTGCGCTGGCTGGAAGGGCGGATCGCCGCCGGCCTCGGCGACTTCCCGACGGCTGCCGACGCCTTGCGCCAGGCGCGGGCCGAGCTCGTGGGCCGCGGCATCGCCTGGGACACCGCGCTGGTCACCCTGGAGCTCGCCGCGCTCCTGGCGGGGGACGACCGCTCCCAGGAGGTCAAGGACCTCGCCCGGCACAGCGCGCCGCTCTTCCAGGCCCAGGAGATCCATCGCGAAGCCCTGGCGGCGCTCGCCGTCTTCCGGCGGGCCGCCGAAAGGAGGACCCTCACCGCGGAGACCGCCGGCGAGATCCTGGACTTCCTCCGCGCCGCCCGCCTGGATACCACCCTCCGATTCACCGCGGGGCGGTCGCAGGATCACCGCGACTCCGATCCGTCCGTTTCCTGACCCGGGATGATCCAGACGATGAACGACGACCTCGAATCCGTGGGCAGGGCGCTGGCGATCCTGCGCTCCATCCGGATGCTGGACCAAGCGGAGGTGGCACGAGCGGCCGGCGTGCACGCCAGCGCGGTCTCCGAATACGAGAGCGGCAAGACCCGCCCCTCGCCGCGCACTCTCGAGCGCATCCTCCGCGGCATGGACCTCACCCGCAGCGACCTCGAAGCGGCGATCGGCCTGGTCCGCCAGGTCCGTTCCCGGCGAGGAACCGAGACCCCGGCGCTCGCCGCCGCCGCCGAGCGGCTGGGGAGCACGACCGGCCAACTCACCCGCCTGGTCGCAGCCAACCTCTTTCAGCCGACGGTCCGGCTGGGGACTGAGACGGTCGAGGCCTCGCTGCTTTGGGAACGGCTGCGCCGATACGGCAAGGCCGAGCGGGCCGCCGTCCTCCGAGAATGTCCGGAGTTCCGCAATGGGACTCTCAGCAAGCTGCTCTGCAAGGAGAGCGTCAAAGCGGTCGCGGACAATCTGGAGCGAGCGGAAGACTTGGCGGAGCTCGCCTTGGAGGTCGCCTCCCTGCTGCCCGGCGACAAGCGCCTGACGTCTCGGTACCAGGGATATGCCTGGGGAATCGTCGGCAACGCTCGGCGGGTGAGTGAAAATTTTGCCGGAGCGGATGAAGCTTTCGATCACTCGGCCGCATCATGGAAAAGTAATTTACGGGCTCTTGGCGCCTTAACAGAGGCGGAGTTGATCGATACGGTCCGATTGCTCGAGATGGAATCCACCCTTCGCTGTATCCAGGGGCGCCTTCCCGAGGCCTTGGAACTGCTCGGTCGTGCCATGGCTCTGGATGACGACAAGTCGACGGCTCGGCTCCTCATCAGAAGGCCACCGTTTTGGAGAGGCTGGAGGACTACGAAGGGGCCGTAGAGGCTCTGCAGCAAGCGGCCCCTCAACTGGATAAGGAGGATGATCCGCGGATTTTCCTCTGCCAACGGTTCAACCTGGCGCAGAATCTCTCACAGACCGGACGCTTGGCTGAGGCGATGCCGATGCTGCCTGGAGTGCGCGAGCAAGCAACCCGGCTCGGCAACGCGTTGGACCTCGTTCGAGTGAGATGGCTGGAAGGGAGAATCGAGTCCAAGCTCGGGCAGGCTCAGGAGTCCATTCAGTCGTTCCGCTGGGTGCGGGATGAGTTCATCGCCCGCGGGATCGCCTACGATGCAGCGCTGGTCACCTTGGAGGCGGCCGTGGTCGTAGCCGACTTGGGCCATCCGATGGAGATCAAACGCTTTGGTCGTGAGGCCGCTCCCGTCTTTACGGCCCGGAGCATCGACCGCGAAATCCTGGCCACCCTCGAGCCTTTCCGCGATGCGGCCGAATCCGGGAGGCTCACCGGAACGCTCTCCCGCCAACTCTACTTCGCGCTCCAGAAGCGAGGCGCACCAGCCTGAGGTCGTTGCGCGCCGGCAAGAGACCACGAGATGAGTGACGACTTTGAATCTGTAGGCCGAGCCCTGGCGATCCTGCGCTCCATCCGGTCCCTGGATCAGGCGGAGGTGGCCCGGGCGGCGGGAGTCGCCCCCAGCGCGGTCTCCGAATACGAGAGCGGCAAGACCCGCCCCTCCTCCCGCACCCTCGAACGGATCCTGCGCGGGATGGACCTCACCCGCGCCGACCTCGAAGCGGCGATCGGCCTGGTCCGCCAGGTTCGTTCCTCCCCGCCGGGAACCCGGAGCTCCGCGATCGACGCCACCGCCGAGCGGCTGGGGAGCACGACCGGCCAGCTCGCCCGCTCGGTCGCGGCCAATCTCTTCCGGCCGACGGTCGGGCTGGGGCCGGAGACCGTCGACGCCTCCCTGCTCTGGGAGCGCTTGCGGCGATACGGCAGAGCCGAACGGGGCGCCATCCTCCGGGAATGCCCGGAGTTCCGCAGCGGAGCCCTTTGCCGCCTTCTCTGCAAGGAGAGCATCAAAGCGGCAGCGGACAAACCGGAGCGCGCGGAAGACCTGGCGAGCCTGGCCCTGGAGGTCGCCTCGCTGCTCCCTGGTGACGAGCGCCGCCAGACCCGACTCCTGGGCTATGTCTGGGGGTTCGTCGGCAACGCCCGGCGCGTCCGCGGAGACCTTTCGGGAGCAAATGCAGCGTTCGAAAGCTCCGCCGGATTATGGAACGGGGATCTGGGGGAGCCCGGTTCCTTGAGCGGGTCCGAGTTGGTGGATACCGTCCGACGGCTCGACCTCGAAGTCTCCTTGCGCTATGACCAGGGGCGCCTTCCCGAGGCCTTGGATTTGCTCCATCGTGCCATGGCGCTGGACGATGGCAGATCGGCTGCCCGGCTCCTCATCAAGAAGGCGAGCACCTTGGATTTGCTGGACGATTCCGAGGGGGCCGTGGCGGCGCTCCGGCAGGCCGCTCCGTACTTGGAGAACGAAGAGGATCCTCGCCTTCTCCTCTGCCAGAGGTTCAACCTGCTCGACACTCTTTCCCAAGTCGGTCGCCTGGCCGAGGCGGTGCCGATGTTGTCTGGCATGCGCGAGCAAGCAGCGCGGTTGGGCAACGAGTTGGACCTCTTACGGGTGCGGTGGGTGGAAGGGAGGGATCGATTCCAAGCTCGGTGAGGCCCAGAAATCCATCGAGTCGTACCGCTGGGTGCGGGATGAGTTCATGGCACGCGGGCTCACCTATGATGCGGCGCTGGTCACCCTGGAGGCCGCGGTGACCATCACCGACCCGGGGCTTGCAGAGGAGATCCGGCGTCCCGCCGGCGAGGCGGCGCCCCTGTTTTCGGTCCGGCGCCTCGACCCCGAAGTCCTCGTGACGCTCCAGCCCTCTCTGCCAAGCGGCCGAAACGGGCAGGCTCACCGGAGCGCTCTCCCGCCATCTCTATCTTCCCTGAGGAAGCGGAGCGCGCCTTCCCATGACCTCGGCCCGTCCGCCGGAGCGACGAGGGCGCTCCCCGCAGTGCTAGAGTCCTCCCCCGGAACCGATGACGCCATGGAGGACGAATCCCCAGATGAAGAACTCGTATCGACAGGCCTGGCTGGCGGGGTTGGGGCTGACGCTGACGATCGGCCCGGGGCTCGCCGTCGCCGACGCGGCGGCGGCCGGCAAGAAGCGGCGCGCCCCGCCCTCCACACCGCCATCCAGCTGCCGCCCGGCGCCGAGACGGCGGCGAAGGCGATCGACCGCGCGTCCCTCGAAGCGCCCCTGCGCTTCCTCGCCGACGACCTGCTCGAAGGGCGCGGGCCGGCGAGCCGCGGCGACGAGACGGCGCAGCTCTACCTCGCCTCGAACCTCGAGGCGCTGGGCTATCAGCCGGCCCTCCCCCACGGCGAGTGGCAGCAGCGCTTCGAGGTCGTCGGCATCAAGTCGGAGGCGCCCAAGGAGTGGGAATTCAAGGCCGCCGGCGGCTCCTCCGTAGCCCTCAAGTGGTGGGACGACTACATCGGCGCCAGCGGCGTCCAGGAGGGCACCTCGACGCTGCGCGACGCCGAGCTCGTCTTCGTCGGCTACGGCATCCAGGCCCCCGAGTACAGTTGGGACGACTTCAAGGGGATGAACCTCAAGGGGAAAGTCCTGGTGATGATGAACAACGACCCGGACTGGGACCCCAAGCTGTTCGAGGGGAACCGCCGGCTCTACTACGGCCGCTGGACCTACAAGTACGAGAGCGCGGCCCGGCAGGGAGCGGCGGCGGCGATCATCATCCACACCACCCCCTCGGCCGGCTATCCCTGGCAGGTGGTGCAGACCTCCTGGAGCGGCGAGCAGTTCGAGCTCCCCGCCGCTGGCGAGCCGCGCCTCCAGATGCGCACCTGGATGACCGAGGAGGGCGCCAACCGGCTCTTCCAGGCCGCCGGCAAGGACCTCGCGAAGCTGATCGAGCAGGCGCGCAGCCGCGACTTCAAGCCGGTCCCGCTCGGCCTGACCACCTCGCTCTCCTTCGCCAACAAGATCTCCAAGGTGAAGACGGCGAACGTCCTCGGCGTCCTCCCCGGCAGCGACCCCGCGCTCAAGGGGGAGATGGTGGTGTTCACGGCGCACCACGACCACCTCGGGATCGGCCAGCCCGACAAGACGGGCGACAAGATCTACAATGGCGCCGAGGACAACGCCTCCGGCTGCGCCGAGGTGATGGCGATCGCCAAGGCCTTCGCCGCCCTGCCGTAGCGCCCGCGCCGCTCGATCCTGATCGCCTTCGTGGCCGGCGAGGAGCAGGGGCTCCTCGGCTCGCAGTACCTCGCCACCCACCCGCCGGTGCCGGCCGGCCGCATCGCGGCCAACATCAACTACGATGGCGGCAACGTCCTCGGCCGCACCAAGGACGTCACCGAGATCGGCCTCGGCAAGTCCTCGCTCGACGCCGTGGCGCAGGCCGTCGCCGCCCATCAGGGGCGCCGCATCGTCGGCGATCCCTTCCCGACCGCGGCTTCTTCTACCGCTCCGACCAGTTCAGCTTCGCCAAGGTGGGCGTGCCGGCGATCCATCCGGAGGGCGGGATCGAGTACATCGGCAAACCCGCCAACTGGGGGAAGGAGCAGGCCGAGGACTACGAGCACCACCGGTACCACCAGCCGAGCGACGAGTTCAATCCCAAGTGGACCTACGACGGCATGATCGAGGACGCCCAGCTCGGCTTCTACACCGGCCTGATCGTGGCGAACACCCCGCAGATCCCCACCTGGAACCCCGGCGACGAGTTCGAGGCCACGCGCAAGAAATCGCTGGCGGAGGTCAAAGGCAAGGCTGAATGCGCCGCGTTCCCCGCTCAGGGCATCGCGTCCCCCGCGGGGAATGCCGCGGTGCGGATTCAACAAGGGCCGCTCCCCTCAGGGAACGGCCCTTTTTTTCTGTCTCAGGGCAGCGTTCTCTCGACGTCGAGGCGCTTTCCCCGGTGTCGGCTGGGCGTTCCCCGCAGGGAACGGGGCGGACCGCTGGTAAAACCGATCAATCCCTGAGAATCGAAACCCTTTCCCTGTCTGAATCGCGGCATTCCCTGGGGAGAACGCCAGGACTCGACCCAAAGCGAAGCGGCTCCTGGAGGGGAATGCGGCGACGTGAACGGGGAACGCCGCTTGAATCCTGGAGACCGCCACCGACTTGGAGACCCGGTGGCGCGAGGCTTTGGTTACCCTTTTACTTCGCGCGCTCCGCCGGCGGTCCCCCTCGATCTCGATCGTGATCCGCACCTCGTCGCCGAGGACGGGGCCGGAGTCGAGGAGGTTGTTCCAGTTGATCCCGTATTCCTTGCGGTTGAGGGTGAAGGCGGCCGAGAAGCCGGCCTTCTCCCCCTGCGGCGCCTTCATGGTGCCGAGGAGCTGGACGGGGAAGGTGATCTGCCGGGTGACGCCGTGCATCGTGAACGTCCCCGTCACCTCCAGAGTCTTGGCATCCTTGGCGGCCACCTGAGTGCTGGTGAAGCTCAGGGTGGGGTATTTGGCGACCTCGAAGAAATCCTTCGACCGCAGGTGCTCGTCGCGATCGTTGTTGGTGGTGTCGATCGAGGCCGCACGCACGGTCAGCGCGACGCTGCTCGCCTCCGGCTTCTCCGCGTCGTAACGGATGACGCCGTCGAAGTCGCGGAACTTCCCCGAGACGTTCGACACGAAGTGACGGATCGAGAAGGCGACGCCGCTGTGGTCGGCGTCCACCTTGTAGACCACGGGCACTGCCGACGCCGGCCGCGCGAGCGCCGGCAGCAGCAGCAGGGCCCCGAGGGCCCTTGGCAGGAAACTTCTCATCAACTAATCATCGGATCGAGCTTCTCGGGATCGATCCCCAGCTCGCCGATGGCGCGGGCCACCACCGAGCGGTCGATCCGCCCCCAGCGGGCGAGTTGGTGGAGGGCGGCGAGGACGACGCACTCGGCGTCCACCTCGAAGAAGCGGCGCAGCGCCTCGCGGGTGTCGCTGCGGCCGAAGCCGTCGGTGCCGAGAGGATAGAGGCGACCCGGCAGCCAGGGGGCGATCTGGTCCGGCACCAGGCGCATGTAGTCGGTGACGGCGACGATCGGGTGGTCGTCCCCCGCGAACAGGGAGACCACGAACGGCTTGCGCGGCTCCTGGTCGGGATGGAGCAGGTTCCAGCGCTCGACCTCCAGGGCCTCGCGCCGCACCTCCTTGTACGAGGTGGCGCTCCACAGCTCCGCCGCCACGCCGTAGCGCTCGGCGAGAATCTCCTGCGCCCGCATCGCCTCGCGCAGCAGCGAGCCGCTGCCGATCAGGTGGAGCTTCGGCCGCCGGTCCTCTCCCTCCGCCGCCGGAGCCGACCGGAACTTGTACAGCCCCTTGAGGATCCCCTCCTCCGCGCCGGCCGGCATCGGCGGCATCGGATAGTTCTCGTTGTAGAGGGTGATGTAGTAGAAGACGTCCTCGCGGTTCGTATACATCCGCTTCATGCCGTCGCGCAGGATCACCGCCAGCTCGAAGGCGAAGGCCGGGTCGTAGGCCAGCAGGTTGGGGACGACGCTCGCCAGCACCAGGCTGTGGCCGTCCTCGTGCTGCAGCCCCTCCCCCATCAGCGTCGTGCGCCCGGAGGTGGCGCCGAGCAGGAAGCCGCGGGTGCGCTGGTCGGCGGCGGCCCAGATCAGGTCGCCACCGCTGGAAGCCGAACATCGAGTAGAAGATGAAGAACGGGAGCATGTCGATCCCGTGCGTCGCGTAGGAGGTGCCGGCGGCGATGAACGACGCCATCGACCCCGCCTCGGTGATCCCCTCCTCGAGGATCTGCCCGTCCGTCACCTCGCGGTAGTAGAGGAGCATCGACTTGTCGACCGGCTCGTAGAGCTGGCCGACGTGGGAGTAGATCCCGAACTGGCGGAACAGCGACTCCATGCCGAAAGTGCGCGCCTCGTCCGGCACGATGGGGACGATCCGCTTGCCGATCTCCTTGTCCTTCAGGAGCTGGGTGAGGATCTGCACGAACACCATGGTCGAGGAGACGTCGCGGTCGACCCCGGTCATGAAGCGGCCCCAGAGTCGTCCCCCTCGGGGATCGCCAGCGGCTCCTTGCGCACCTGGCGCCGCGGCACCGGGCCGCCGAGCACGCGGCGGCGCTCGCGGAGGTACTGGATCTCGGGGCTGTTCTCGGGCGGGCAGTAGTACGCGGCCTCGGCCAGCTCCTTGTCCGAGACCGGGATCTCGAAGCGGTCGCGGAAGATGCGCAGCTCCTCCTCGGTCAGCTTCTTCTGCTGGTGGGTGACGTTCTTCCCCTCCCCCGCCTCGCCGAGCCCGTACCCCTTGACCGTCTTCGCCAGGATCACCGTCGGCGATCCCTGGTGCTCGACGGCGGCCTTGAAGGCGGCGTAGACCTTGTCCGGATCGTGGCCGCCGCGCCGCAGGGCGTGGAGCTGCTCGTCCTTATAGCCCTTCACCAGCTCGGTGAGCTGCGGGTACTTGCCGAAGAACTCGCGGCGCAGGTAGGCGCCGTCCTCGACCACGTACTTCTGGTACTCGCCGTCGAGCGTCTCGTTCATCCGCTGGATCAGCAGTCCCGTGTTGTCCGCCTCGATCAGCGGGTCCCAGTCGGACGACCAGATCACCTTGATGACGTTCCAGCCGGCGCCGCGGAAGGCGGTCTCGAGCTCCTGGATGATCTTGCCGTTGCCGCGCACCGGGCCGTCGAGGCGCTGGAGGTTGCAGTTGATGACGAAGATCAGGTTGTCGAGCTTCTCGCGCGAGGCGAGGGTGATCGCCCCCAGCGTCTCCGGCTCGTCGGTCTCGCCGTCGCCGAGGAAGGCCCAGATCTTCCGGTTCTGCGGGTCGCGCAGGCCGCGGTCGCGCAGATAGCGGTTGAACTTCGCCTGGTAGATGGCGCTGATCGGCGAGAGCCCCATCGACACCGTGGGGAACTCCCAGAAGTCGGGCATCAGCCAGGGATGCGGATAGGAGGCGAGGCCGCCCCCCGGCGCCAGCTCGCGGCGGAAGTTGTCCATCTGCGCGGTGGTGATCCGCCCCTCGAGGAAGGCGTGGGCGTAGATTCCCGGCGAGGCGTGCCCCTGGAAGGAGATCATGTCGCCGTCGAACCCCCCCTCGCCACGGCCGCGGAAGAAGTGATGGAAGCCGACCTGGTAGAGGGTCGCCGCCGAGGCGAAGGTCGAGATGTGGCCGCCGAGGCCGGAGAACTTCTTGTTCGCCCGCACCACCATCGCCATCGCGTTCCAGCGCACGATGCTCTTGATCCGCCGCTCGAGCGCGCGGTCGCCGCCGTAGGCCGGCTCCTCGCTCTTCGGGATGGTGTTGATGTAGGGGGTGTTCCCCGTGAAGGGGAGGACGACGTCCTTCTCGAACCCCTTCTCGAGCAGCTTCTTGAGCAGGAAACAGGCGCGCTCCGTCCCCTCGATCTCCACCACCTGCTCGAACGCCGTCAGCCACTCCTCGGTCTCGTTGACGTCGCTATCGGCCTCTCCCCCCGTGTACCAGTTGAGGGGAGCCTGATACGGCTTGCTCATTCCCAGTGCCTCCTCGGTGCCATGCCGGATGCCGGCGGATCGACCGGTCCCGCAGGGAAATCCCCCTCGGGAACCGGCCACTCGACAGCATATGACGGATGGGAGGAGAGGGGAACGGCAGAGAGGTGTCAGACTCCCCGGCCGCCGGCGACGCTCCGTCGCCTCCGCCGGCGCAGCTTGAAGGTCAGGTTGATCGCCAGCCAGTCCTCCGGGCCGCCCCCCCGCGCCGGCGCCTTGGTGTCGCGATCGGCGTACCCGCCGCCGCCGAACGTGGCCTCGAGGAGCTCGCCGAGCGAGCCGGCCGGCCCCCGTCCGCCCCGCTCCCCTCGCGGACCCCCTTCTGGAACAGCGGCTGGAAATCGGCCGGATGGGTGGTGACCAGGACCTTGACCGTCTCGATCCCCTCGATCTCCTCGGCGGGCCCGCTGACGAGGAAGGGGAACTCGTCGGGGATGAAGAGGCCGATCTCGCGCCCCGGCTGGGTCCCCACCTCGAGCGTCCGGCCGGGGAGGAGGCTGTCCTCCGCACCCGGAGGCGGATAGAGGAGGGTGATCTGTCCGGTGAGCCCGATGTCCAGCAGATAGACGAAGAGGGGAGGCGCCTCCGGTTGCTGACGATCCGGAACACCACGTTCTCCTCCTCATAGAGCACCGGGAGCCCGCCTTCGACCTCGGGCTCTCCAGGCTGAATTCCCCCTTGCGGAGGAGCTCGGCGTCGACCTTTCCGTTGAGCCCGCTCGCCTCGTTCTGGAGATCGACCGTCAGGCAATGGCGGGCGATCTTCTCGAGGTTCTCCACCAGGAGCCTCATCACCCCCGGCTCGTAACGGCGATGAGGAGGCATCAGGAGTTGGCCGTCCTCGCCGACGACCGCCCAGGTCTCCTCCTTGAGCTTGCCAAACATCGGCGCCGGCGATCCCTTGGCGACCTTGGTACGCGGCGCTGCCAGGTAGACCCGGGCCTTGGCGTGCTTGCAGGCTCCGCCCGCCGCAACACCTTCGAGCCGTCGAGTGCGTCCAGCAGCGCCTCGACGTCCCGCCCCACCGGGGCCACCACCTCGACCGGCATCCGTGTCTCGAGGGCGTGACTCTCCTCCACCGCCCGCGTCCCCGGCTGCACGGCTCCCGGCTGCGACTCCCGTACCAGACGCCCTTCGCTGATCACCGCCTGCACCGCGGTCACCGCCACCATCCCTAGCGGCTCGGCGCCCGGCGCCACCTCCTTCGTCCCGGCGGGATGGACCGCCCACTGCGACCCAACGGTCAGCCCGCAGGCGGCGCCGAGTCCCAGAATCACCCGGTCGGCCGACCGCATGGTGACCGGCGCGAAGCGCATCGTCTCGATCCGCCGGCTGCCGAAGACCTCGAGGTCCCGCGCCCCTTCGAGCTGCGGGTGCTGGTCCGGAAAGCGAGCCGACACCCTTGGCCCCATCGCTTCGAAGAGGTCGCGGTAGGTCGTCCCGGGGGCGCCTTGTGCAGCTCCTGGGCGAGGAAGAACGTCATCGCGCCATGGCGGACGCAGTCCGGCTCCTCGACCTCGAACGACTTCTTGTCGCGGCTGCACCCCGAGATCAAAGCGTAGCGATCGCCGAGCGGCAGCCACCCGCTGCTCCCGTCCCGCCCGCCCATCAGATCGCCACGAGCCGAGGGCGGAATCGGCGACGGCGGCAACTCATCGGGCTTCCGCAGATCCGGCTCGATCCCCGCACCGCACCGCCGAAGTCGTCGCGAGTGATCGTCCCCGAGTGGCAGCAGTCGAAGACCAGGGTGACGGAAGAGGTCTTGGCGGTCAGATCCTTGAGCCAGAGATAGATCTCGTCGTCCTTGATGTCGCGGTTCTCGTAGGGCGCCCGGCCGCTGTCATAGGGGACGATCGTCTCGTCCAGCCCATCCGGCTCGTCCCCCTCGAGATCGGTCATCTGCGACCCGTGCCCGCTGTAGTGCACGACCACCACGTCATCTTGCCCCACCTTCTGAACCAGGTCCCTCATCGCCGTCAGGATCCCCTTCCGGGTCGCCTGCCGGTCGGTGAGCACCGCGACATGGTTCTCCGGAAAATTGAACGAATTCACGAGAGCCTGTCGCATCACCTCGACGTCATTGACGCACCCGCTGAGCTGCCCACGGGGTGCGAACTTCGGATACTCGTTGATGCCGATCAGCAGGGCCCACTTGGGGCGATCCTCGGAAGCGGCGACGTCCATGGCTGGGGATCTCCTTTCCGAGGGACTAGACGCCACTACGGAGGGTCTTGTTTAGAGAGACGCCTCTCTCACATCGACTTCTGGGTCTGAGGAATCAGGTACGCCACGCCAAACGGTTTGCGTACCCGCCACTGCGAATGCGGAAGAGGCTGTCCAGCATGATTCGAAGGATCGACGAAGGTGATCTCCAGATGCAGAAGGCGGCTCCGGGCCTCGGGCGGATAACTGGCACCTGCCAACGTCACAGAGTTCCACCATAGCCACCGCTCGTCGCCAAGGACGTTCACTTCGTGGAAATCGGGCTTTCCAAGTAGACGCTCAACCTCTACCGTAGTTCGACCTTCGACAAGCTTACAAATCTCCTCATAGGACTTACCTTTGTATTCAGCCTGAGAGCAACTCAGCCAGAGCAGACTGCAAAGCACAAAATGACTAAGGATCTCGTCACGGCCCTTTCCTCCAAACAGAAACGGACCGGCCAGTCTTCGTGCCGGCCCGCAAGCCTGAACCCTATCCGTCGGTCAGGAACCTGAGTTGCAGCCGTCGCCGCGACCCGTACCCGTGGCGTTTGCGTCGACGACGCCGACGTCAACCGGCTGTGCCGCGGCTGTCTGTCGTCCGTCATCCTCCTTAGGGGTCTTCTTCTTCGCGTCGCCCCGCTCGTGAGGGGATGCTTTGGCCATACTGGTCTCCTTGTCTGAGAGTATTCCTGGCTTGGAGATCTCGTGATTCTCCGCTCCTCTCCCGGAAGAAGACACCCCCGACCGGTTATTGTGTAGGTCCTGCAGTGAGCGCCATCTAGTTGGACCTATCTCCATTCCCCCATTCCGCTGAACCCCGCCCAATACGACGGAGCATTCCAGCGCCGCTGCCGCCACATCTCGATTTGCGCCTGCCGCAGTGCCTGCGCAGGCTTCAGCCCTCGTACCAGAAGGTTTGAGTAAAGCAAAGGCATAAAATTGAATGCCGCGAGATCATCAACGTCCCAGAGACTGACGATGACGCCGGCAGCGCCGGCGGTAAGAAACGCCTGGGGAAGGCCTACGAGGCCCTCTCCAGGATACTCCATACCAAGCCCGCTTCTACAGGCGCTCAGCACCACGAGATCCGCGGAAAGAGTCAGTCCCTGAATGTCCCGCGCGCGAAGATATGGATCGACCGGCGCACCGCTTGACCCGATCGCTGACAGCACAAGAGCAGAATGCTCCGCCTCCTTGAGGCTCGCATCACCATGTACGGAAAAGTGCAGGTACCGGTAGTCACCCAGCGCACCCTCCAATATCTTGTCGCGGCTGGCATCAAGGCCTGAGAGCTTGAGAACCCGGTGGCGGCCAGCTAAACTGATGATCTTGTCCGCTTCTTCTTGCGAGTGGTGTAGACGCTTGAAGGAATCCGAGAGGAAAAGATGCGGATGGCCGGCCACCGCCTGGAGTCGTTCGTCGTCCCAATCGTAGACCGGATCATATACGGTCGCCAGGAAGCGCCGCGGAGCATTCCGCGCAGCCCGGTTAGTCCGCAAAGCCGCGATAACCGACGCTGAGGGAGCACTGACGATCGCGTGCCGGAGGATAAGGGGAGCAGGCCAGGATGACACCGCGCCATCGTCCTCAGGTCCCAGCAGATCAGGGAAGGCTGCGAATGACAGGTCCTGGAGGCTCGGGGGTAGGACCAGGAGGAGCGTTTTATCCCCAAGGAGAGCCGCTACGGGACCTAGGAGCATCTGGGTCAGTTGACGTGTCTTGCGTACCGCTTCCGGCAGGGTCTCCTGGGCGTAACTCCGCTTCTGAAGATCGATCACCTCGCGAGCCAGGGACTCGATTTGGGCGCGGCCGGGCAGCTCGAAGCTCGCGGAGGATTCGGGGGTCACCGCCCATAGGTAGCTTTTCGCGTCTCCCAGGTAGTACTCCAGAAGGATGGTATCGTGGTCGAGTACCCGTTGCTGGATCTCGGCCAAGGACAGAACAGCCGCCGCGGAACCCTCGCCGAAGGCTTCGAGCAAGGTCCGCGCTCTCGCCCGCTCGCTGGCCTCGAACGCTTCGGTGTCGTGCGCTTGGCCAGGCCGAATCTGATGCTGCTCCATCAGCAACTCGACGAGAAATTCATAGAAGTTGATGCGCTGCCCAAGAATCAAGATGCGCACAATGGGTGTGTTCGCCTGCCGGCGGAGAGACTCGATAACATCGATGGCTAACCGAACGTTTTTTTCAGCTCCGATGAGATTATTGCGATGGCGTTCCGCCCATGCCATCCCAAAGTAGGCTGCCGCTGCAGTCGGGCGGGGTCCAATCCTGTGCTCCAAGGAAAGAGCGGTCTCGAACGCCTTGAAGGATTGAGGGAGGTCTTCAAGGGCAATTTTAACCCAGCCGACGTTGACCCAGCCAGCCGACTCATCGGCAGTCCTTCCAAGATCGTGAAAAATCTCGGTGGCCTTGAGGCTAGCCCCAAGAGCTTCCTGGTATCTTTTCGCATGGTAAAACGCGATACTCAGATTATTGAGAGTTAGGGCCTCCATATCCAAATTTCGCTGCTTCCGATAGCTATCCAGCGCCTTAATGTAATATTTTACTGACAGCGGAAGTTGATTTCCTTCGCGGTAAGAGTCGCCAATATTCAACAGAGTCTCAGCCATCTTCCGGGCGTCGAAACGTAAAGACAGGAGCTTGCGCGCTTCCGAATGGAAGGATAGAGCTTTGTCAATTTTCCCCATCGACGTATAGATCCGACCGCACTCGTTAAGCGAGCTGACCTCATCCAGCGTACTTCCTCGTTTCTTATTGAGCTCGAGCGAGCGCTCTGCATTTTCTAACGCTAATTCAAGATTACCTTCTTGAACGAGCAGCAACCCATAGCCGAGATATGCTGTTGCTTCAGTTTCGCTATCCCCTGCCTGGCGTGAGAGCTTGATGGCCCGGCGATAGAACGCCGGCGCACCGCTTTGACCCGACTTCTTTGCAGTTCGACCGAGCCGATCGAGGACCACCGCCTGTTGCCTGATGTTCTTTGAATCCTCATAGAGCGCCAAGGAACGCAGATAGGAATCTCGGCAGTCGGCCCAGCGGTTCTCGGCACAATGCAGATCTCCGAGTTGGAAGTATGCATCGGCTCGGTACAGCGTTTCACCTACCTCTCCGGCAAGGCGGACGGCTTCTTTGTAGTCCCTTTCGACTTCAGGCCTAGGCCGATCGCTCAGCCTGGCTTCCTCACCGTGGGCGTAAGCAAGAACGGAAGCGCCCAGAATTCGATCGCGAGCCGTGGCAGTGCGGCGGACGAGGAGTTGCGCCGAATATGTCCCTCTCGTCTTGGATGAGACTCTGACCTCATAGGCTCCATCGGCCGCCGCGAAGAACGGAAGGTCCTCAGACCATGGGCACCGTTGAGGGCATCCACCCGGAGAAAATGCCGCTGCAGTGGATCGAAGAGATCAACGGTGATATCGACGTTTTCCTGCTCAAACCGCAGGTGCAGGAACTCGCCCGACTTGAGAGTTAGCGGATAAGAATGAACTACGCCGGGCCCGATGACTCTTCGCCGCCTTCTACCCCTCAGCAAAGGCAAAACTCGACCCGAGGCTCATCCGGCAACTTTCCCCTCCAGCCGGTAATCAAGAGGTTGCCAGCACGATCGGCTCACGGTCCGCTAGGACCCTGCCAACCCCAGCCCTCCAGACCAAAGGACAAGGGGCAGCAGGAGCCGAGTCCAGAAACGGCACATGGAAGCTCCTTTCCCTCGAGAGCCAAACGGATGCCCGATCTATTGCGCCCGCCCGGAGGATCAGCTCCAGGGGCTGCGGCACTCCAGATTGGGAAGCAGAGCTTTATTGTAACTCTGTTTCAGCTCTTGATGCGGGGTTCAGCGTTCCACGACCTTGAAGGCATATTTGGCGATGAGACTGGCCTGTCCCTGACGAATCCCCCGAAGCTCAATCCCGTACTCGCCGGGCTCGACCTCGCCTCGCTCCAAGGCGATCTCCAAGTCGAAGGACCAAGTCTCGTGAAGATGGGGGAATGTACGTAGCAGACGGTCGGTCTTGTCCTTCAGGTCAGCGCGATACTCGGGATAGGGGCTTTCGGTAGGAGACTTCAACAACAAGATGACCGGAAGCTCAACGGAATCGGGGGTCGCCTTGGGACCCCGGTGGCTGTCGAGGGCATCCAGGGTGTGGACCTTCGCCGGGCCCTGGGAAAGTATGTAAAAATAAATTCCTAATATTGCTACGAGTATAGAAGCGGCGACCAGGATATAGGCACGGCGGTTCGGCGGCCGGCGAATCTCTCCCTTATTGAAGGATCGATCTTTGTCCATCCGCTCCTGCAAGGCTCGCCATTCCCTGGCCGCCTCAAGGTCGGTCACCCCTTCGATCTCTGCGGCCAGCGGCACCTCCACGAAGCTCGCGAACTCCAGCAGCAGATCCCGGCAGCGCCCACACACGGCGAGGTGCTCCTGAACCGCCAGTTCTTCCGCTCCGGCAAGCTTCCCCTCCGCATAGGCGGAGAGGGTCCCATCGCTCCGGATGCTCAGCCGGGTCCGGCGTCGTGCCGGCGCCGACGAGCGGTGCGAGGAGCTCGTCCAGAGCGTCGTCTTCTTCGATCACGTGGGTAACTTGCCTCCGTCGTCTCCCAGGGTGGCGATGAGGCGCTTGCGGGCCTGGTGGAGATGGGCTTTGACCGTCTCGATCGAGATCTTCATCACCGTGGCGATTTCCTGGTACTTGAGACCCTGTTCGTAGCGAAGAGTGCAGCAGAAGCGCATCTGGGGAGGGAGATCCTGGAGGGCGGCGTGGATCTTCGCGATCCATTCCTTCCGCTCGACTTCCTGCTCGGGCGTGGGTCCCGGCGCGGCGAGCGAGGGGCGCGGGCCGGCAGGGCCGTCTTCCGAGACCAGAGCGTCCAACGAGTGCTCGATTCCATCCCGCTTCTCCGCTCCCCGCCGCCGGAGCTCATTCTTATAGACACTGTCGGCGATGCCAAGCATCCACCATTCGAAGCTCGATTCACGTCGAAAGGTATCTATAGCTTTAAAGACCCGCAGGAAGACGTCTTGGGTGAGATCCTTGCATTCCTCGGGCGAGAAGCCTTTCCGTTTGAAATACGCGAGAACCCGCGGGCGATGGAGCTCAAAAAGCCGGCGGGAATTTTCCTCCCGGTCGATACCCCGCTGGATCTTGTCGACGAGGTCCAGGGTGGGATTGTCCGGTTCTTTGCTCAAAATCGCCAAGGCTCAAGCCAAGCCGCTCCCCGCACGTGGAGGGACGGCATCTTGCGTGACATCGGAATCGAGGGGTACAACCGCTGAAAAATCCTCTCGGATGAACACCAAAGCTACGAAAACACTAGGGTCAAGATATTCTTCCTTCGCCGCTCTGTCAATTCCTCGGCGGCGACGCGGGAAGGCGTGCCGCGATAGACTCTCCCCATGTCGTGGACTCTCCTGATGGCCGACGAGGAGGGGGATCCGTTGCAGGAGACCTTCGTGATCCTCGACCGCGAGCTGGTGGACTACCTCTCCCGGCTCGAGGAGTTCCCCGTGCTACGCAACCTGAAGACTCTCGACCCGATCGAGGAGACCTGGATCGACGCCGAGGTGCGGGAGATGCTCGAGGGGGAGGTGGAGACGCTCGCCGGAAGAGTGCGGCGGCGCGAGGCTCCCGAGCCGCCGGAGTGGGTGGGCCTCGAGGGGACGGGGGACATCCGGATCGGCGAGGAGCTCGGCTGGCGCGGCCTCCTCGACTTCCTCCAGAAGCTCGAGCACCTCCTCCATCTCGCCCGCCAGATGGGGATGGAGGTCTGGGCCCTCCCCAACGACTGACCTCAGCTCACCGGCGGCTCGATCGGGGCGCCGAACAGCTCCCGCCCGAGAGCATCGAGCTGCAGGCGGAACTTCTCCTCCAGGGCCGTGCGATCGGCGTCGTCCAGGAAGGCCTGCCGCAGGGCGGCGAGCGACATCCCCGCGATCTCGGACGGCGAATAGCCGAAGGTCTGGTGGAGGCGCAGGTACTCGAGGGTGAGGTTGGTGTTGAAGAAGGCCGGGTCGTCCGAGTTGACCGACAGCGCCAGCCCCTCCCGGTAGAGGCGGTCGAAGGGATGGCTCGCGAGGTCGGGGGCCACGCCCAGACAGAGGTTGGAGGTCGGACAGACCTCGAGCGGGATCTGCCGCTCGCGCAGCTCGGCGACGAGCGACGGGTCCTCGACCGCCCGCACGCCGTGGCCGATCCGCTCGGCCGCGCAGACGGCGAGCGCCGAGCGGATCGACTCCGGCCCCGCGTGCTCGCCGGCGTGGGCGACCCGGTGGAGCCCCTCCCGCTCCGCGGCCGCGAAGTGTTCCCGGAAGGGCTCGTTGGGAAACCGGCTCTCGCTCCCCGAGAGGCCGAGCGCCGTGACCACCCCGCGCTTACGGCCGGCGAGCGCCCACTCGAGGGTGCGGTCCGCCGGTTCCACGCCGACGTTGCGGACGATGTCCGGGATCAGCCGCAGGATGACGCCGTAGCGCCGCTCCCCTTCCGCGATCGCCTCGGCCAGGGCGGCGAGCACCTCGTCGCCGTTGGCGCCGTTGGCGAGGTGGGTCGAGATGGTGAAGTGGGCCTCGGTGTAGAGGACGTTCTGGTAGGCCTGCTCGGCCAGCAGGTCGAGCGCCAGGAGCTGGAAGTCCTCCGGGCGGCGCAGCGCCCGCGAGCAGGCGAGGTAGACCTGGACGAAGTGGTCGAAGTCGGTGAAGCGGAACCAGCGCTTGAGCCCGGTCTCGTCCTGGGCGGGGAGATCGATGCCGTTGCGCCGCGCCAGCTCCAGCAGCACGGCCGGCCGCATGGCGCCTTCGAGATGGACGTGGAGCTCGACCTTGGGGAGCCGCAGCAGGAAGAGATCAATGCTCATGCAGTTAGTTTATGACGAACTGGAAGATACCTTGGGGGGCAGCCGCTGGCGCAGGTGGGCGATCACCGGCTCGGGGACCAGGCCGGTCAGGTTGCCGCCGAGGGCGAAGACCTCCTTGACCAGCCGGCTCGAGAGATAGGTGTAGTCCTCCTTGGGCATCATGAACACGGTCTCGACCCGCGGGTTGAGGCGGCGGTTCATCAGCGCCATCTGGAACTCGTACTCGAAGTCCGAGACGGCGCGCAGCCCACGCACCACGGCGCGGGCGCCCACCCGGTCCATGAAGTCGACCAGGAGCCCGGAGAAGCTCTCGACGCGCACCGCGGGATCGACCATCTCGCGGATCGCCTCGATCCGCTCGGCGACCGAGAAGAGCGGCTGCTTCCCCTCGTTCATCAGCACGGCGACGACCACCTCGTCGAACAGGGGACGGCAACGCTCGATGATGTCGAGGTGGCCGTTGTGGATGGGGTCGAACGACCCGGGATAGACGGCGATCCGCTGGCTCATCGGGGCTTCGAGCGATCGGAGAGATCGAAAGTGACGACGTTGTGGGCGGCGTCGGTGACCCGCAGCAGCAGCAGGTCGCCGGGGTGAGCCGGGGGATCGACGAGGAGGACCTCGGTCCGCCCGTCGACCAGCCCGTCGGCGGCGGGGACCGGCTTCCATTCCTGGGCGTTGACGCTGGCGACCGCCTCGCGCAGCGGCGAGAGGGCGTCACGGACGGTGACCCGCCAGGCCTTGCCGTCACTCCCGGCCGAAGCGCGCTCGACCTTGACCAGCTCGGGGGGCGTGTGGTCGATCACCACCGGCTCGCTCACCCGCTCGGCCACCAGGGCCGCGGCGGGGTCGTTCGACGGCCGGTCCGAGGCGCGCAGGCGGAAGCGGTAGATGCCGTCGGGGAGCGCCATCGCGTCGAAGCTGTAGTGATCCTCCTTGAGGTCCTTCACCATCTGGAGCCAGTCCCCCTTCGCGTCCCCCGCGTCGCCCTGCCCTGCCGCCGTCCGGAAGGAGAGATCGTAGACCAGATCGTCGCCGTTCGGGTCGGCCGCCGTCCAGCGCAGGGTCTGATAGCCGAGCTTCCAGAGCACCTTGTTGCGCCCGCCCGAGTCTTCGTCGGAGGCGGCGCTCAGCGAGGTGAAGATCCCCTCGCGGTTGGGGTGGGCTGGCTCGTAGATCTGGTTGGTGGGATTGAACCCCTGCGGCACCAGGACCTGCCCCGGGTCGAGCGGCTGGAAGGTGCCGATCTTCGGCTTCAGGTTCTCCTGGCGGTAGGAGAGCTCGGTCTCGTAGATGCGCGGCGAGCCGCCGGCGCCGGCGCGCAGCTCGGCGCGCCACTGGACGAAACGCCCTCGGGGGAGGGCGGCGAGCGGGATCTCGCTCCCCTCGCGCGGCTCGCTCCACGCCGACCAGGTGGCATCCGGCTCGGCGCTGGAGCCGCTGCGGAAGGAGAAGCGGACCGCCGAGCCGGCGGGCGAGTCCCCCTGCCAGGAGAAGGTGCCGAAGCGGGCGAGCTGCTCGGCGTCGAGCGCGGCGCTGGTGTAGGTGCCGCTCGTCTCGCTGCCGCGCGCCACGCGGAAGAGGGCGGCGGCGTTGGTGGTGGCGAGGACGGGCCCGGGCTCACCCGGCAGCACGGCGACGATCTGCCGCTCGTCCACCTGCTTTTCGAGCAGCATCTGCTGGTCCGCCCAGCGGTAGAGCTTGCCGTCGAGGCCGGTCGCCACCCACAGCTTGCCGTCCTGCCAGAGGAGGCCGTAGATGGTGTCCTCGGCGAAGGTCCACAGGCTCTCGACGACGCCGGAGGGGGAGATCGCGAGCACCTCGCTTCTCGGCGAGGCGGCGGCGCCCGCTGCCCCGGGGCGGCGCGAGGCGGCGGCGACGGTCGGGGTGTCGATCGGCTCGACCGAGACGGAGACCTGCTCCTGCCCCCCCTTGCCGCCGGCACCCCGCCGCCCCGGCGGAGCGGCGGCGGGCGGCGCCGCCTGGTCCTTCGCCTGGTCGACCAGGCTCGCCTCGGAGGCGATCACCGCGGCGTAGCAGGTGCCGTCCGGCCCCACGGCGAGCGAGACGACCTCGGGCTCCTGGGCGTCGAACAGGGTGCGGGCGTGGCCGTCGGGCGAGACGCGGAGGATCAGCCCCTCGCCGGCGGTGCCGACCAGGACGTCGCCGCCGGGGAGGGGAGCGAGCGTCCGGATGTGGGTGTCCTCGCTGTCGTACAGGACCTTCCCCTTGCCCTTGCCGTCGACGCGGAAGAGCTTCCCCTCGGTGCCGGTGCCGACCAGCAGCGCGCCGTCGGCGGCGCGGGCGAGGGCCCAGATGTAGGTCGCGCCGGGATCGAAGAAGACCTCTCCCTTCTCCCCCTTGGCGCCTTTCCCCTGAGGAATCCGGTAGACCTTGCCGTGCGGCGAGGTGCCGGCGTAGACGGTGCCGTCGGGATCGGCCCAGACGGCGAAGACCTCGGGCTCGGGAGCGGTGAACAGCTCGCTGACCTTCCCCTGGCGGTCGATCTTGAGCACCTTGCCGGCGTTGCCGGTCCCCACCACCCAGCCGTCAGGCAAGGGGGCGGCGGCGAGCAGGAACGGCTCGGAGAGGGAGGCCACGCGGTCGACCCGCGGCGCGAGCTGCATGCGGCCGAGCGCGTCGACGCTCACCCCCTTGAGGCTGCCGGCGAGGAAGCTGCTCTGGCTCCGCGCCAGGAAGATCCGGACCTGCGTGGCGCGCGCCGGCCAGGCCGCCAGTGCCACCAACAGTGCAGCCGCGGCGGCCGCACGGACGTTCGAGCGTGCTCTCATACCCCTCCCTTGTCGTTCGTCACCACCGCCGCCGTCCCGTCCGCCGGCGCCCCGTTGTCCGCCGCATCCGAGGCCTCGGGGACGCGGCGGCGCACCTCGAGGTCGACCCGCAACAGCCCCTGGATGGGGACCGCCATCACCTCGCGCTGCTCCTGGACGATCGCCGAGCGCAGGCCGACGGCGCCGCCCGTGGCCGCCGCCCCCCACAGCGAGCGGACCGAGCCGGGGAGCTGCGCCATCGCCTCGCCCGCCACCGAGAGGCCGGGGCCGGCCGCGATCCCCAGCACCATCAGGTCGCGCCGCGAATGGAACGAGCGCAGCAGCGCCAGCGCCTGGTGGAAGGTGACCGGCTCGGCCGGCGCCAGCGAGAGGCGGGCGGCGTCGACGCTGGCGCCGTCCCCCACCAGCAGCGAGTAGCGGCCGGGGTTGAGATCCCCCGGGATCGCGACGTTCAGACGGTGATGGAACGTCTCGCCGCGGTAGGGGGCGAAGTCGAGGTTGAGCGTCACCTTGTCGCCGGGGTGCACCACGGTGCGGCTGGCGCTCGCTCCCACCAGGTTGGCGAAGCTCGGCTGGTCGGTCTGCGCGAGGTCGACGTCGACCGCCTCGAGGTCGACCTTCTCGAGGGTGTTCTGGGTCAGGTACGAGACGATCGACAGCAGGAAGGCCGAGGCCTCCGCCGTCGCGTTGTTGCCGTCGAAGCTCTGCCGCACCTCGAGGTCGCCGTACTGCCGCAGGCGCAGGTGGGCCGTCATCTCGAGGCTCTGCGAGCCGCTGGTGTAGCTCGCCGCCTCGAGGCCGGCGACGACGCCGCTCCCCACCAGCAGCGGCATGAACTCCGGCAGCGCGGCGAGGCGCATGCGGTACTCGCGCGGCTTCTCGGCGTGCACCTTGAGGACCATCGGGATCATCGGCGCCACGGCGCCGATCCGCCCCTGGATCCCCATCTTGCGGTCCTGCTCGAAGGCGCCGATCACCTTGCCGGTGTTCGAGATCTTGAACGAGTTGTTCGAGCTCGAGAGGACGGTCACCACCTCGGCGGTCGCCATCGGCACCCGCACCGGGCCGAGGCCGAGGAAGGGGTGGCCGAAGGCGAGCACCTGATCGCCGTAGCGGTCGGTCACCGTGCCGTTGGCGGCGAGCTGGAAGTCGCCGTCGACCAGCACCACGCTGACCGACTTGCCCGGCGCGAGGTCGTCCGGCACCGTGCCGGGGGCCGCCTTGCCGCCGGTGGCGACGCTCCCCAGCGCCTGGCGCAGCATCCCCGTCGAGCGCTCGCCGAAGCCGGTGGCCGTCCACTGCACGGTCGGCCCGGCGCCGTCGGTGAATTTCGGCATCAGGCGCGAGAGCTGGGCGGCGAGGAGGTCGGGCGGCAGATGGCCGCTCGCGAGGTCCGAGAGCTTGACCTGCGTCATCGGGACGGGCGGTGGTGGCGACGGCGAGATCGGGGTGGCCTTGAGGTTCGACAGCTGGCGCATGGCGCCGATCGGGGTGATCCCCGCGATCGCCTCGTTGGTGAACGGCCAGCTGAACGCCACCGCCCCCGCGAGCCGGCCGTCGATGAACACCGGGCTGCCGCTCATCCCCCCCGCGACGCCGCTCTTCTCGAGCCCCTTGCCGGTCAGGCGGGCGAGGATGTAGCTGACGTCCGGGCTGATGTTGCGCATGATGCCGATCACCTCGACGTCGAAGCGCTCGGGCTCGGTGCCGGCGAAGACCGAGAGGCCGTAGCCGCGCTGCCCGCGCACGATCTCCCCCAGGGCGATGGTGGGGAGCGCGCTCGACGGCACCCCCGGCGCGGCGGCGGCGATGGGGGCGGGCGCGGCAGCCCGCACGACAAACGGCGCCATCGGCAGCAGAGCCAGCAGCAGGGCCGCGGCGAGCGAGGGACGGGATGATGGGTGCTTCATGCTTCTTCCTCTCCCGATCGGCCGAGCGCTGGGAGCAGACGCTCGGCAGGAAAACTCCCAGCCCGTAGAACCCTCATCCCCTCCCCTTCTATTGCCACCAGCGTCGACGGCGGGCCGCCGGGGAGGATCCCGCCGTCGACCACCATGGCGTCCTCGCCTTCGAGGAGCCCGGCGGCGGCGGCCGGATCGAGGATCGGCTCGCCGCCGCTCAGGTTGGCGCTGGTCGCCGTCAGGCCGTGCCCGAGCGCCGCCAGCAGCTCGCGGAGCGCCGCGTGCGCCGGCACCCGTACCGCCAGGCTCGCCTCGCCCGCCGAGGCGGGGAGCGGCCGCGCGATCGGCAGCACCGCGGTCAGCGCCGCCGGCCAGAGCGCCAGGAGGCGCCTCACTATATAAAGGTTGGGATCGACTCCCAAACCGGCGAGCTGCGCCGCATCGGCGACCACCACCGGCAGCGCCTTCCCCGCCTCGCGGCGCTTGACGCGATAGACCGCCGCGACCCCCGCCGGGTTCCCGGGATCGACCCCCAGCCCGTAGCTCGACTCGGTGGGGATCGCCAGGATGCCGCCGCGGGCCAGCAGGTCGCGGAGGGGCGCGACGGGATCGCCCAGCCGCCAGAAGGGAATCTTTCCTGCGGGGCTCACTTGCGACGCCGGGCCGCGCCGGTGATCAACTCGCGGGCGTGGGAGAGGGAGGTCTCGGTGATCTGCTTGCCGGCGAGCATGCGGGCGACCTCCTCGACCCGCGCCTCGGGGTCGAGCGCCTCGACCTGCACGCTGGTGCGCCCCCCCTCCACCCGCTTGCCGACCTTGAAGTGGAGGTCGCCGTGGCTCGCCACCTGCGGCAGGTGGGTGACGGCGAGGATCTGCCCTCCCTTGGCCAGGCGCTGGAGCTTGGCGCCGAGCGCCGCGGCCTCGGCGCCGCCGATGCCGGTGTCCACCTCGTCGAAGACCAGGGTGGGGCGGGCCTTCTCCGCCTCGCCGCGGGCGGCGAGCTGGAGGGCGAGGTGGATGCGCGACAGCTCGCCCCCCGAGGCGATGCGGGCGAGGGGGCGGGCCGGCTCCCCCGGGTTGGGGGCGAACAGGAAGACGACCTGATCGATGCCGTCGCGCCCGAAGTCGGTCGCCTCGGATTCTCCCGCCTCGCCCTCGAGGAGGAGCGGGCTGCCGGCGCGGCGGCGGCGCTCCAGCGCCACGGAGAGGCGGGCGCGGGCGAGCCCGAGCTCCTTGAGCTCCCCTTCGATCCGCTCGGCGAGGGCGGCTCCCCAGGCGGCGCGGGCGGCCGACAGCTCGAGCGCGGCCTCGCGGTAGCCGGCGAGGGCGGCGGCGGCCTTGGTCTCCAGCTCGTCGCGGTTGTCGGCGTCCCCTTCGAGCTCGGCGAGCTCGGCGGCGATCTCGGCCCGCCGGGCGAGGACGGCCCCCGAGTCGCCGCCGTGGCGGCGGCCGAGGCGCTCGATCGTCGCCAGGCGCTCCTCGAGGAAGTCGAGGCGCGCGGGATCGGGCTCCAGGTTGTCGAGCCGCTGGCGCAGCGAGCGCGCGGTCTCCGCCAGGCGGATGCGCGCCTCCTCGACCTCGGCGCGCCAGGGGGCGACCTGCGGCTCCCACGCCTCGACCTCCGCGAGCAGCGATTCGGCCTTGCCGGCCCGCTCGACCGCCGATCCCTCCTCGTCGAACAGGAGGGAGAAGGCGGTGCCCAGCGCGCGGGTGATCGCCTCGGCGTTGCGCAGCACGTCGCGCTCGCTCTTGAGCTCCCCCTCCTCGCCGGCGCGCAGCTTGGCGGCGTCGATCTCGGCGGCCTGGAAGCGCAGCAGGTCGAGCCGCTCGCGGCGCAGCCGGTCGTCCCCCGACAGGCGCTCCAGCCGCTCGGCCAGGCGCGCGTGGCGCTCGAAGGCTTCGCTCACCCGGGCGAGCAGCGGCGGGGCTTCCGCGCCACCGCTGCGGTCGAGGAGGGCGCGCTGCAGCTCGGGCTCGATCAGCCCCAGCTCGTCGCGCTGGCCGTGGATGCGCAGCAGGTACGGAGCGAGGTCGGCGAGCAGGCGCAGGGTCGTCGGCTGGTCGTTGACGAAGACGCGGTTGCGGCCGTTGCGGCCGATCTCGCGGCGCACCAGCACCTCGTCCCCCTCGGCCTCGAGGCCGGCCTCGGTGAGCACCGAGCGCCACCCCTTCCCCTCCGGCTCGAAGACCCCCGACACGGTGAGCGCCTCGGCCCCCGTGCGCACCAGGTCGGCGCTCGCCCGGCTCCCCGCCAGCAGCGACAGCGAGTCGACGACGATCGACTTGCCGGCGCCGGTCTCCCCCGAGAGCACGTTGAACCCCGCCCCCAGCTCGACGGAAGCCTCGGCCAGGACGGCAAGGTTGCGGACGTGGATCTCGCGCAGCACGGAGAGTTGAGCGGGGGCGGTCAGCGAACGGTCACGGGATGACGGTACCTGGGGACGGAAGAAGTCTAGCAGAGGAGAGAAAGACGGACCAATCGGTAACGAGATCGCCCGTAGGGTGCGCTTGAGCGCACCGTGAACCCTCATGGTGCGCACAGCGCACCCTACGGAAGCCGTTGATTTCCTTGAGCTGTATGAGAAAAGGCCACCCGGAAAGGTGGCCTCGATTTCACCCGGACCGCAGAGCGCCGTTGACTGCGGGTTTACCGCCGGCGCCCCGGGAGAGTCTCCTCAGATCTTGGTGACGTTCTCCGCCGCCGGGCCCTTGTTGCCCTGCACGACGTCGAACTCGACACGATCACCCTCGGCGAGGCTCTTGAAGCCCGAGCCCTGAATGGCCGAGTGATGCACGAAGAGGTCCTTGCCCCCGTCCTCCGGCGTGATGAAACCGAAGCCCTTGGTGTCGTTGAACCACTTCACTTTTCCGGTGTTACGCATTGTGTTTGTCTCTCTTTCTTGGTCTTCGCCACAAACGACAAAAGGGACCCCGTGTCGCACCAGGTCCCTTTCGTGAATTTCTGGCTTTGGATGCCAGGGGCCACCTATTGACCCCACAGGCAGAGACGAATGTACAGGAATGGGTATCCTGAGTCAAGCGAGGGCCGCCAAGGTCGGAGCGGCCAAGCTTCGCAGCCGCCCCCGCAGGGAGCTTTGTTCCTCCCCCGTACTCGGGGGAGGTTAGGAGGGGGCCTCAACGTCCCGAACAAGGAAGCGTCCCGGTCGTTGAAGCACCCCCTCCTGGCCTCCCCCGAGTACGGGGGAGGAAAAAGGCGCCCCTCTGGTAGGATCGTCTTCGCGCCACTGCCACCACCGAACACCGAAGATGAACCGCTCCCGGAACATCCTTTTCCTCCTAGCCATTCTCCTCGCCGCAGAGGCCTGCGCCGGCTCTCCCGCTCCGCAGTCTCCGCCAACGCGCCCACGCCCCGCCGCGGATTTCCGGGTCGAGCCGGAGGACGGCCAGGCCCGTTCCAGGCGGGAGGAGTGGTTCTTCGAGCGCCGCCAGGGCGCGGATGGCGAGGTGCCCGCCGACGCCTTCGCCCGCGCCGTCGCCAACTGGCGGGCCTGGGCGCCCTCCCACCGGAGCTCCCGGCTGGCGAAGGATGGCGGCTCGCCGTTCAGCGGCCGGCTCTGGCAGGAGATGGGGCCGCGCAACATCGCGGGGCGGGTGCTCTCGGTCGCCGTCGATCCGCGCAATCCCGACGTCCTGTGGGCCGGCAGCGCCGGCGGCGGGCTCTACCGCTCGGCGGATTTCGGGCAGAGCTGGCAGCAAAAAGGAGGCGACCATCTGCCGAGCCTGTGGATCGGCGCCCTCGCCGTCGATCCCGGGAACCCCGACGTCCTCTACATGGGGACCGGCGATCCCAACAGCAACCTGCACAGCTTCGGCGGCTTCGGCGGTCTGCTCAAGACGACCGACGGCGGCGAGACCTTCCAAGCGCTGCCGATCGCCGAGTCCGCCTTCTTCCGCACCGTCGTCTCGGCCGCCGACTCGAAGCTGGTGCTGACCGCGGCGAAGACGGGGCTCTACCGGTCGGCCGACGCAGGCGGCCACTTCAGCCGCGTCCTCGCCGGCGAGATCCCGGATTTCGCCCAGGACCCGAAGAACCCGTCCCGCTTCGTCGCCGTCAAGTCGACCACCTCCGTCCCCCACGCCGACAGCGGCCTCTTCGAGTCGCTCGACGCCGGGGTCACCTGGCACCCGCTGGGCGCCGGGCTCCCCCCCGGCATCGACTGGGGGCGCGGCGCCGTCGCCTTCGCGCCGCCCCCCTCGACGGCCCTCTACCTGGCGCTCGACCTGATCGCCGGCTCCCTCCCCTCGACCCTCTTCCGCTCCGCCGACGACGGGCAGACCTGGACCTCCCAGGCCACCGACCGCCGCGGCGGCTACGGCGGCATGACCTCCTACGGCGCCCACCTCTACCTGCCGCTCGACGACTCCTTCCTGGTGGCTGCGAACGGCTACTCGGTCCTCACCTCGCACGACGGCGGTCACAGCTGGACGACGCCGGGGGGGAACTGGCACCTCGACACCCACGGCGCGGCGTTTCCGGCGGCCGTTGCGGGACGCATCGCGCTGGCGACCGACGGCGGCGTCGCGGTGTCGACCGACGGCGGCGCCACCTTCGCGCGGCGGGACCAGGGGTTCCCCAGCGTCCAGTTCTACTCTTGCGCGATCGGGCTCAAGGACGCCGCCACCCTGTTCGGCGGCACGCAGGACAACTGGATGAACGTCTACCGCGGCGGCGTCGGCGGCGCCTGGGAGTTCAGCTTCCCGCCCAACGTCGGCGACGTCGGCGGCCTCACCATCGACCCGACTGCGCCGGACGAGATCTCGGCGGCGACCGCCTACGCCTTCGACGTCGGCTACAGCGCCGACGAGGGGCGCACCTGGACCGCCACCCGCCGCAACGGCATCCCCGCGGACGACTTCGCCGACTGGGCGCCGCGCCCCGCGCGCAGCCCCCAGCATCCGCAGCGCGTGGCCCTCGGCGCCCATCGTCTCCTGCTGTCGGGGGACGGCGGGCAGAGCTGGAGCCCGATCCTGATCCGCCCGATCGATCCCGCGCTGACCATCGTCGACACCGCCTTCTCCCCGGCGCACGACGCCGAGGTCTGGACGCTGTGGTCGGATGGAAAGGTTTTCGTTTCGGAGGACGGCGGCGCGACCTGGAACGAGCGCTCACCTCCCCCGGGGACGGCCGGCACGCGGCCCGGCACGCGGATCAGCGCCGGACCGCTCGCGGGGAGCGCCTACGCGGTGCTCGGCGGTACCAGCGGGGCGCGGCTGTTCCGGACCCGCGACGCCGGCGCCACCTGGGCCGACGTCAGTGGCGGCCTGCCGGACGTGGCGCTCAACGCCGTGCTCGCCGACCCACGCACCCCCGGGCGCCTCTACCTCGCGACCGACGGCGGGGTCGCCACCTCGGGCGACGACGGCGCCACCTGGCAGGACGCGAGCGGCGATCTGCCGGACGCGCTCGTCTTCGACCTCTGTCTCGACCCCGCCTCCGGCCGCCTCGCCGCCGCCACCTACGGCCGCGGGATGTGGGAGCTCAAGGCCGCCCCGCCCTGCGTCGCGGACGCGACGACCCTCTGCCTGCAGGGTGATCGTTTCGAGGTGAAGGCCGCCTGGGAGACCCCGGCCGGCGCCGCCGGCGCGGGACAGGCCCGGCCGCTCACCGCCGACACCGGATCTTTCACGTTCTTCGATCCGTCCAACGTCGAAGTCGTGATCAAAGTGATCGACGGCTGCGGCTTCAATCAGAGCTTCTGGGTCTTCGCCGGCGGCCTGACCGACGTCCGCACCACGCTGACCGTGCGCGACACCGCGACCGGCAGGACGCGCACCTATGTCAATCCGCAGAAGACGGCGTTCCAGCCGATCCAGGATACGAGCGCGTTCCTGACCTGTCCGTGACAAGGGCGACCGCGGGTCGCCCCTACACCCTCGCCTCCCTACTCCGATGGTCGGTTGAACGTCGAGGGGATGAACTCGGGGTCTTCCTGGGCGCGGCGCTCGAAGCTCAGGAAGTCGTAGTAGCCGCAGCGGCTGTTGCCGGGGTAGGTGCGGCAGATCTCCGGGCGCCCTTCGTAGACGGTGCAGCGGCGGGTCTCGCGGTCGATGAACTTGCAGATCGTGCCGTAGATCTTGTCCGGCTGGTGGCGGAGGACGACCTCGCCGGGCTCGTCCCCCTTCCTGGTAAACTTCCGCGCCACGACTTCGTAATCGAGGCCCAGAAAGAGGGCCAGACGCTGGATGTCGGACTCCTGGACGGGGATGCGCGGATAGGAGCAGCAGTACGAGGGGCAACGGTCGCAGCAGAAGAAATTGGCCATGGTGTAAGGTTCCTTCCGAAGTCTAACCGTTTCGAGGGGAATGTCCACTCTGGAGGCGCGCATGAACGGCAAGGTCTTCGCTCTTCTCGTCCTCGGTCTCGGCTGCGCCGCCGTCTCCTGGCCGGCCGACCCGCCCAACCCGCAAACGGTGCAGACCGTGCAGGTGCCGGAGAGCATCGCGGCGCAGGGGGTGCCGCCGATCCCCGTGCACGGCGCCGAGGACCTCCTGCCGTACGAGAACATCCGCGTCGCCTTCCTCGCCGACTGGCACCCCCGCGAACGGCGCCTGCTGATCCGCACCCGCTTCGCGGAGAGCCCGCAGCTGCACGAGGTCGCGCTGCCGATGGGGGCGCGGACGCAGCTCACCTTCTATCGCGATCCGGTCGACCAGGGGCTCTACCGGCCGAGCGATCCTGAGCAGCTGGTCTACGGCCTCAACGTGGGGGGCGCCGAGAACTACCAGCTCTTCCTGCTCGACCGCAGGACCGGCCGCGCACGCCGCTTCACCGACGGCATCCATCGCTACGTCGCGCCGCTCTGGTCGCGCGACGGCAAGCTCCTCGCCTATGCCAGCAACGCCCGCGACGGCCGCGACCTCGACCTCTACGCCGCCGATCCCGCGACCCCCGGCAGCGAGCGGCGGCTGGCCGAGGTCAAGGGGGACTGGTCGCCGCTCGACTGGAGCCCGGACGGCCGCCGGCTGCTGGTCTACGAGTTCGTCTCCGCCAACGAGGCCTATCTCCATTGGCTGGACGTGGCGAGCGGCGAGGTCCACGACCTCACGCCGCGCAACGCGCACCCCGCACAAAGAGAGGATGCGACGGTCTCCTATCAAGGCGGGAAGTGGTCGGCGGACGGCGGCTCGGTCTATACGCTCTCCGACCGCGACGGCGAGTTCCTGCGCCTGATCCGGCTCGATCTCGCGACCGGCGCCTCGACCGTCCTCTCCGGGAACCTCCCCTGGGACGTCGAGCAGTTCGACCTCTCGGACGACGGCCGGCTGCTCGCCTTCTTCACCAACGAGGACGGAGTCAGCCGGCTCCACCTGCTCGACGCGATGAGCGGCACCCCGCTCGCCACTCCCGAGCTGCCCGCCGGCGTCGCCGGCCGCGTCGCCTTCCGCCCGCGCTCCCACGAGCTGGCCTTCGACCTCAACTGGGCCCGCTCCCCCTCGGACGTCTACAGCTACGACCCGGAGACGAAGAAGCTCGAGCGCTGGACGGCCTCCGAGGCGGGCGGGCTCAACCCGGAGCGCTTCCCCCTGCCGGAGCTGATCCACTACCCGACGTTCGACAACGCGGGCGCTGCCGGGAAGGCCGGCGCCCGGCGGACGATCCCGGCGTTCGTCTTCCGCCCGTCGGCGGAGCGCTTCAAGGGGCGGCGTCCGGTCTACGTCAGCATCCACGGCGGGCCGGAAGGGCAGTCGCGCCCGCTCTTCCTGGGGAGCATGAACTATCTGCTCGACGAGCTCGGGGTGGTGGTGATCTACCCCAACGTGCGCGGTTCGGCCGGCTACGGCAAGAGCTACCTCAAGCTCGACAACGGCAGGCTGCGCGAGGACTCGGTGAAGGACATCGGCGCCCTGCTCGACTGGATCGCCGCCCAGCCGGACCTCGACCCCGCGCGGGTGATGGTGGCGGGAGGCTCCTACGGCGGCTACATGACGCTCGCCAGCCTGACCTTCTACAGCGACCGCCTCGCCGCCGGCTGGGACTCGGTGGGGATCAGCAACTTCGTGACCTTCCTCGAGAACACTCAAGGGTACCGCCAGGACCTGCGGCGCGCCGAGTACGGCGACGAGCGCGACCCGCAGATGCGCGCCTTCCTCGAGGGGATCGCCCCGGTCAACCACGCGAAGCAGATCACCCGGCCGCTGCTGGTGACTCAAGGCGCCAACGACCCGCGGGTGCCGCTCGCCGAGTCGGACCGCATCACCGCCGCCGTGCGCGCCAACGGCGTCCCGGTCTGGTACCTCGTCGCCAAGGACGAGGGGCACGGCTTCGGCAAGAAGACCAACACCGACTACCAGCGCGCGGTGCTGTTCGAGTTCGTGCGGAAGTATCTGCTGGGGGAGAAACCGGGAGAGAAGTAGGCCTACCGCGCCGGCTCGGCGTAGACCGCGACGCGGTTGCGGCCGGTGCGCTTCGAGAGCAGGAGCGCCTGGTCGGCGGCCTGGTAGAGCGCCTGCGGAGTGGCCATCTCGCGCCCCAGCTGCGCGACGCCGAACGAGCAGCTCACCGGGATGCGGACGTCGCCGTAGCGATGCTCGTAGCCGACGATCCGGTCGCGCAGCTTCGAGGCGAGCGCCTCGGCCCCCTCGGTGCCGGTCTCGGGGGCGAGGATCACGAACTCGTCCCCGCCCACCCGGGCGAGCACCTGCTCGGGGCGCACCAGGTCGCGGGCGAGCGACGCCACCTGCTTGAGGATGAAGTCGCCGCAGAGGTGGCCGTAGGTGTCGTTGATCGTCTTGAACTCGTCGAGGTCGAAGATGATCAGCGACAGCGGCCGGTGGTGCCGCACGGCGCGCGCCAGCTCGCGCTGCAGCTCCTCTTCGAGCTTGCGCTTGTTGAAGATCTCGGTCAGGCCGTCCTTCGCCACCAGCTCGTAGATCGCCAGGTGGTAGGCGCTCTCGACGTCCTGCTCGTGGAGGAACTTGAAGTGGACGGCGGCGGTCTGGAAGCGGTCGCCGGAGCGCAGCACCGTGCGGTCGTGGATCGGCTGGCCGTTGATGTAGGTGCCGTTGGTGCTCCCCAGGTCCTCGAGGGTCACCGTGGGGCCGAGGTAGCGCAGGCGGGCGTGCTTCCTCGAGATCGACATCACCTCCGGCAGGCTGACGCCGACGGCGGCGGAACGGCCGATCTCGAGCGTGGTGCCGGGGGAGAGGCGGAAGCGGGAGCCCAGCCGCTGGCTCTCGGGGTGGGCGATCAGGATGATGTCCGCCTCGGTCTCGACGTGGGCGTGGGAACGGCTGCCGCGGTCGCGCGACATCCCTTCGAACGTCTGCGTCAAGCCGCTCTCGTGGAGCGTCGACAGCTCGATGTCGTCGGTGTCGGAGTCGCCTCCCCGGGACTGGAGGAGGTTGCGAGAGTCCGAACGGTGACGTTCGTCCATAAAATTCGGCGGCGGGAAGCTCAAAATGGCCAGGTCAGAAGCTGAATGAGCCTACCATCCGCTGGACGGAAGCGTCAAACCCGGGGTCATTTGCCGTCATTTGCCGGCCATTACTTGCCAGACATTATTTGCCGGAAAGGACCGCGCGCAGGACGTGGCGGGCGACCTCGGGGTTCTCGCGCAGGCGGCGGATCGAATAGGGGTACCAGTCCCGTCCGTAGGGAACGTAGACCCGCAACCGGTGCCCGGCCGCGATCAGGATCTTGCGCAGCTCCTCGTCGACCCCGAGCAGCATCTGGAACTCGTACTGGTCGGGTTTCAGGCCGTGCTTGTCGATCAGGGCGCTCGCCGCGCAGGCGAGGAACTCGTCGTGGGTCGCGATGCCGACGTAGGTGCCGCGCGAGAAGAGCTTGTCGAGCGCCTGGACGTAGTTGTGGCGCACCGTGTCGTACCCCTTCCAGGCGACCTGGCGGGGCTCGACGTAGATCCCCTTGCAGAGGCGGACGCTCGCCCCCTGCTCCGGCAGCTCTTCGATGTCCTGCAGGGTGCGGCGCATGTAGGCCTGGAGGACGACGCCGAGGTTGCCGTAGCGCGCGTGCAGCTCGCGGTAAATGCGCAGCGTGGCGTCGGTCGTCGTGTGGTCCTCCATGTCGATGCGGACGAAGTTGCCGAACCGCTTGGCGGTCTCGACGATCTGCGCCACGTTGTCGCGGCAGAACCCCTCGTCGATCTTGAGGCCCAGCAGGGTGAGCTTGATCGAGACGTTGGAGTCGAGCTTCTCGCGGTCGAGGGTCTCGAAGATCCGCAGGTATTCCTCGACGGCGGCGGTCGCCTTGGAGCGCTCGCTGACCTCCTCGCCGAGCAGGTCGACGGTCGCCATCGCCCCCTGCCCGTTGAGGTTGCGGATGACCCGGACGGCGGCGTCGAGCCCCTCGCCGGCGACGTAGCGGGAAGCCACCCGGCCGACGATCGGCTTCGGCACCGCGGGGAGGCCTGTGACCAGCAGGCGGTTGAACGCACTCATCTCAGCGCCTCCCTCGAGGATGGCATGCAGGCAAGGTTCGATTCGATCAGACGGCCGACATCGCTTCGCTGATGTCAGCGGGACGGACGTGGGCGGCGGCGGGCTCGTCGACGACCCAGCGCACCGATTTCGAGCAGGGGCAGGCGCCCGCGATCCGGCGCAGGGCCGGCATGCGGCTGGTCGCCGCCTCGAGCGTCAGCGTCCCGGCAGCCACCTGGGTCAGCGCCTCGACGTACTCCTTGTAGTCGCGCCCCGCGAGGTACGACTCGGGGAGGGTCGCCACCAGGTGCTGGAGGTAGTCCGGCAGCGAGGTGTAGACCTCGCCGCGCGCGCCGACCATGCGGAACGCCGGCACGCCGCGGCGGCGGAAGAACTCGGGGTGCGGCATGTGCAGCAGGTCCTCGCGCTGCACCCCCTCGACGCTCTCCCCCTCGAGGATGCGGTTCAGATACGACTCCGAATCGCCGTGGTTGAGGTTCTCGATCCGGGCGCGCAGGTAGCGCAGGTTGAGGTCGCGGACCAGCTTCTCGACCTCGCGGTAATACGCCTGCTGCGCCTCGGCGTTCTTCATCGGCTTCAGCCCCATGCGGACGTTCGAGCCGCCGCCGCGCTCGTCGCCGAACATCTCGAGACCGCGCGGAATCCACTTGTTGATCGTCTTCTGCAGCACGTCCATGGTGACGAAGGTCTCCCCCTTGGCGGCGGCGGTGGCCCAGCGGCGCATCGGCACCACTCCCGAGGCGAGGTGGAAGGCCTCCTCGCGCAGCATCTGCGGCATGCTCTCGGCCATCGGCTGGTAGGCCGACATCTTCTGCATCTGGAGCTGGTACTTGCCGACGCGGTCGATCAGGGCGCAGAAGACGACGTTGTCGACGAAGGAGTCGAAGTCGATGTTGAAGGCGCCGAGCACGTGCGAGCCGGTGTTCATCGACAGGATGTCGTCGACGATGTCGGCCGTCGAGTCCTTGGAGACCGAGCTCCAGTCGTCCTCGGCGAGCAGGTGGAGCATCTGGTAGCCGTGGCGCAGCTCCTCCGCCATCATGCGCAGGATCCAGAACTGCTCCTCCTCCTCCTGGGCGCGGGCGAGGGTCAGGCGGTGCTGCTGGATCGAGCCGAACTCGGTCGAGGCCTGGGCGCGGATGGCGCCGAACAGGTGGTGCGCCTGCTCCGCGCTGAGCTCGGAAGCCTTGCGCGCCTTCGGCTGCCCCTTCATCTCGCCGCACTCGACCTCGGTGCACATCCCCTGCTCGCGGTAGGTGCAGAGCTCGAAGGTGGGGTCGTTGGGGAAATGCTTGTCCCAGTTCTCGATCAGGAAGTCGTAATCGGGCAGAAACACGTCCCGCCACTTGAGGACGGCCTCGTGGTATCGCTTCGGAATCGTGCTGGTCTTGACGTTCATCCCTGGCTCTCCCGCTGAAAACTCAATCGCTGCCTCGCACGCTCACACGCCTCTCACAAGGTCTTGACGAAGGGGCGCAGGGACGACGGCTCGAAGCCCAGTGAGCCGAAGAACCCCCGGATGTCGTCCTGCTTCTTCTCGTCGACCAGGGTGCGCACGGCATGGGCGCCGCGCTGCCGGAAGTGCTCGAGGACCGCCTCGGCCAGCCGCCGCCCGATCGCCTTCCCCTGATGCTCGGGGTCGACCCCCAGGACCTCGATCCAGCCCGTCGGCTCCTCGAGGCCGAACTCGCCCGAGCGGACCTCGCCGAGCATGAAGCCGACCACCTTCCCCCCCGTCTCGGCGACGAAGGAGGCGTCCGGGTCCCGCCGCAGGTAATAACCGATCTGGCGCTCCCAAACTTCCGGCCGGTAGCGGCCGCCGATCCTCTCGTCGACGGCCACGATGTCGCTGATGTCCAGCTCGTCGAGCGGACGGATACGGATCTCGGGCGTCGGGTCGGTCATGCGGTCCGCCATGCCTCTCAAGTCGCTGGATGGAAGGGGACGGCGCACCTTGTGCGCTCCGTCACAAGCGGCATTCTAGCCCTTCGGGAGGAACGGCGCAAAGGGGGGAA
>CAVWOZ010000049.1:0-24582 GCA_963756595.1 uncultured Acidobacteriota bacterium | reverse complement strand
CACGGCGAAGACGAGCAGGAGGACACCGGCGAGGATCGGTTTCATGGGGTCTGTTTATAACACCCCCGCGCTCCCGGGCGGGGCGGGGGCCCTCGCAATCGGGCGAAGTAGAGATAATCTCTCGGCATGAACCTCCAGGAAACGCTCGACACCCTGCGGACGCTCGGCACCGAGTCGTTCCGCAAGACCTACCGCCGCCACGGCGCCGCCGAGGACGTCTACGGCGTCAGCTCCGCCGAGCTCGGCAAGCTCAAGAAGAAGATCAAGGTCGACCACGAGCTGGCCGAGGGGCTGTGGGCGTCGGGGAACCACGACGCCCGCATGCTGGCCGCCATGATCGCCGACCCGGCGCGGCTTGATCAGAAGACTCTCGACGCCTGGGCCGCCGGGCTGCGCAACTACGTCGAGAGCGACGCCCTCGGCACCCTCGCGGCGAGCGTGCCGCACGCCCGCGAGGTGATGACCCATTGGATGGCCTCCGACGACGAGTGGACCGCCGCCGCCGGCTGGCACGTCTTCTCCTACGTGGCGCGGCAGGACGACGGCGTGCCGGACGAGTACTACGAGCGCTACCTCGCCACCATCGAGCGCGACCTGCCGGCGAGCCCCAACCGCGTGCGGCACAAGATGAACGGCGCGCTGATCTCGATCGGCCTCCGCAACCCCGCCCTCGAGGCCAAGGCGCTGGCCGCCGCCGCCCGCATCGGCAAGGTCGAGGTCGACCACGGCGACACCGACTGCAAGACGCCGGACGCCGCCCAGTACATCGCGAAGGCGCAAGCGCGCAAGAAACGGTAGAGCCCGCGGGCTGCCGGGCCCACCAGCCAGCACTGGCCCCGAAGGGATGCCTGGTTCCTCCCCGTACTCGGGGGAGGTCAGGAGGGGGTTCAGCGCTCCGAACCAAGGAAAGGCTCCGGCCTGCGGGCGCCCCCTCCTGGCCTCCCCCGAGTACAGGGGAGGAAAAAAGCTCCTAAAGCGGAAGCCAGGCAAGATCTTGGAAAGCCCCGTCTCTGCAGGGACGCGGACCGGCCGCCCCCTGCCCGGGGCCAACCGCCCGGTTTCCGGGAAGAGGGCATGGTGTGTCTAAGCTCACGAGGGCGCTCAAAGGGAGGATCGCGATGAGGATGATCTGGAGACGAGTCTCGTTCGGCCTGCCGCTGCTGCCGCTCCTGCTGCTCCTCGCCGGCGCCGCCGGGGAGGCCGGGGCGCAGCAGGTCACGCTGCCGCTCGAGAAGTTCGAGGCGCTGCGGGCCCGTGCCAATCCGGGAGCGGAGACGCCGCAGCCCCCTCCCGCGCCCTATGCGCTGGAGCTGGCGGAGTACGCCGTCAAGGTGAGCCGGGAGAGCGCCCGCGTGGTGCAGACGCTGCGTCTGACCCTGTTCGACGACCAGTGGCAGACCGTGCCGCTGGGGGAGGCGGGGTCGTTCATCGGCGCCGACTTCCACGGCGCCGAGGGGCGGGTGGCGGCGACGACCGACAAGGGGCTCCTCCTCTACCTGCGGGGGCGCGGGGCGCACGAGGTGCGCCTCGAGTCGGCCACCGCGGTCACCCCCGACGAGACGGCGACCCGCCCGACCTGGCGCTTCAGCCTCGGCTTTCCGGCGGCGGCGGTGGTGCGCGGGCGGATCGACGCGCCGGCGACGATCGAGGAGATCGACCCCGAGGGGTCGGGGCTGATCCAGAAGGACGCCGCAAACGGCGGGGCCGCCGGCTGGACGTTCGTCTCCCTCCCCGGGACCACCGTCCGCTGGACCCTCTCGGCGAAGGCGGCCGTCCCCGCGCGGTCGCGGCTGCCGCTGCGCTTCGAGGCGACCTCGGCCACGGCCTCGACGCTGTCGCGTACCGGCCTCGCGGTCTCCGCCTGGATCGAGGCGCGGGTGGCGCAGGGGGAGCTCGCGAAGCTCATCGTGCCGGTTCCCTTCGGGCTGAAAGTGGTCAACGTCCGCGGCTCCTACGCCGGCTGGGACGTCGAGGGGGGAAAGCTGATCATCACCCCGCTCGCGCCGGTCTCGGGGTCGCTCGGACTCGAGATCGAACTCTCCAGCGAGCCGCACGACCGCTTCGCGACCCCGTTGCTGCTCCCGGAGGGGAGCACGCGCACGCGGCTGCTGGTCAAGGCGGCGCTCAAGGGGGACGGCATCCTCAGCCTGGCCGACCCGGGCGCGACGCGACCGCCGGGCGATCAGGAGGAGAAGCGCCTCCCCGAGTCGGTACGCGGGGTGGGAGCGCTGCTCCTCGCCGTCACCGACCCCGAGCATCCGCCGGTGTGGGAGGCGGCCTGGGCGGAGCGCAGCGAGGTGCTGGCGGCTCAGGTCGACCGGCTGCTGGTGGACGTCGCCCTGGGGGAGGCGGGGAAGGCCTCGTACCAGGTGTGGGCCGAGGTGCGCAACCGCGGCGCCCAGGCGCTCACCCTCAGCCCCCCGGCGGGCTTCGAGCTGGCCGGCGCGCGCCGCGACGGCGCGGCCGTGGTTCCTGGGGTCGTCGGCGGGGGCGGGCCCGGCTCGCTCGCCGTCCCGCTGCTCACCCAGGAGGCCGCGCAGGTCGTCTACCTCTCCGGGGTGATCCCCCTGGCGCTGCCGCAGAAGGATGGCACGATCCAGCTCCTCCTGCCCTCGCTCTCCGCTCCGGTGGCCCGCGTCGAGGTCCGGCTGCTGGTGCCGGGGGGGCGCTCCTACGAGCTGGTGGAGAAGGCGCGGGCGGGGGGCGTCTCGCCGCCTCCGGGCACCGCAACGCGCCGCGCCGTCTCCGGGCTCGGGGCCCAGGCCAACGCCCAGATCAATGAGTTCGCCGGCGGGACGCCGCAAGCGGCCCTCTTGCCGGGGCTGTTCCCGCTCCCTGCCGGTTTCCTCGAGGTACAGGCCGCCTGGAGCGCCCTGTCTCCCGCACCCTCCCCCTTGAGCCTCCGCGTCGAAGCGGAGAAGGAGAAGCGCGAATGGTTCTGAAAAACCGCATCCGTCCGTCGTTCCTCCTCGCCCTCACCTTGGCGTTCCCCCTGCTGGCGCTCCCCTCGGGGGCCGCCGCCGAGGCGCCGCCCCCGGGAGAGGTCAATCTCCCCCTCAAGGACTACCTCGCCCTGGTCGACAAGGCGGAGGCGATCGAAAAGGAGCGGGCGCGCCAGATCGTCCTGCGCCAGGCGCCGGTCGCCGAGGTGGTGTCGCAGAAGGTGCGGGTGTTGATCGAGGACGAGGAGACGGCGTCCGCGACCACCGAGCTCGAGGTCCTGGTCCAGGGGGTGCCGACGGGGCCGATCGTGCTGCCGGTCTCCGGGGTGCCGCAGAAGGCGGAGGTCCGGCTGGCGGGTTCGGCCGGCGCGAGCGGCGCCGCGCTGACGTCCCAGTCGGGACAATGGCTCCTGGTCGCCCCCGCTCCCGGTCGCTACAGCGTCAAGGTGTCCGGCCCCGTGCCGTTCACCAGCCGGATCACCCTGGCCCCGGCGGCGGCGCCGATCTCGCTGACCGAGGTCGAGCTGCCGGCCGAGCTCGCGTGGAGCGCGCCGGGGGTGGTGGTGGAGGACCGCGTCGAGGGGAAGCGGCGCACGGTGCGGCTGACCACCCGCCGCGGCGAGAGCCAGCTGGTGGAGGTGCGGCGCAAGGTGGAGGGAGGGGAGGCGGAGAAGCTCCTCGCCCGCAGCGTCGTGCTGACCCTGATCCAGCTCCGCCCCGAGGGGCCCCGCCGTCACGACGTGGTGCTCTACGAGGTGTCGCGCGGCGGCCTCGCGAGCTTCACCGTCAACCTGCCGGAGGGGCTCGTCGTCGACGCGGTGGGGACCGACGAGGGGGAGGTGACGCCGGTCGTCGAGGCGCGGCGGCTGACCGTCAACCGCCGCCAGCAGCTGCGGGGGGTGGGCTACCTGGTGCTCACCTCGACGCCGAATTCCGGGGCCGCTGCGCTCTCCGCCGCGACGGAGCTGCCGGTCGATCCGGTGGTGCCGCTGCCGGCGGAGGGGGCGGTGCGGGGGCGCTACGTGGCCCTCGCCTCGTCGGTGGCCGCCGACGTCCATCCGCTGCCGGCGGCGAGCTGGGCGCGGGTGGACCTCGACGACCTCCCCTCCTCGCTGCGCGAGGCGCTCGGCGGGGTGGACCTGGCGGCGGCCTGGCGGCTGAACGGCCCCCTGGCGGCCTCCGGGGGCGCCGGCGGACTTCGCATGGCCGTCTCTCCGCTCCCCGCCGCGCCGAGCCTGCCGGCGGTGGCGAGCCTGCGGGAGACCACGACCTTGCTCACCCTCGACGGCACCCTGCTGCACCGCGAGCGGATCACTCTGCGCCCCGGCGCGGTCGGCAACGCCCTCGACCTCACCCTCCCCGCCGCGGCCACCCTCTGGTCGGCCAAGGTGGACGAGGTGCCGGTGCGCCCCCTCGAGCGGGGGAACGGCAGGATCTCGGTGCCGCTCGGCTTCGACGCGGGGAAGGCGGCGGTCGTCGAAGTGGTCGCCGTGCTGGCGAAGGCGGTCCCCGCCGGGAGGTCGGACCTGGCGCTCGAGCTGCCGCGCGTCGCCGTCCCCGTCCTCGAGCACCGCTGGCGCCTGCTCCTCCCTGACGGCGCCAGCTACCGCTACCGCTCGGGGGACCTGCGGCCGGTCGTGCGGAGAGCGCCTCCCGTCCCGAAGAGATCGTTCCGGGGGGGAAGCCCGCGGGTGGAGGCCGCGACCGTGAAGGAGCTGACGCAGGCTCCGACCGCCCGCGATCCCTGGGCGGTCCTCCAAGCCGCGCCCGGGGTCCTCACCGACCGCATCAACGTCGGCGGCAACGAGTCGGGGCAGCAGGCGCAGTACGTCGGCCCCGGCGCCGCCCAACTGCGCGGCCGGATGGTCGACGACCGCGGCGCCCCCCTGCCGGGGGTCGCGCTGACACTGCGCTTCGCGGGGCAGCCGCCGCGGCTCGCGGTCACCAACGCCGGCGGCCTCTTCCTCTTCGCGGGTCTGCTGCCGGGAACCTACCAGCTCGAGGCGAGCCTCGAAGGGTTCTCGCGGGTGACCTACCCCGCCACGGTGGCCGAAGGGCAGACCCGGTCGATCGAGGTGCGGCTGACCCCCGCCTCCGAGGACGTCCTCACGGTCACCACGGAAGCGCCGCTCGTCGACGCGCGGGGGCGGATGGAAGCCAAGCGCAAGGACGCCCCGGCGCCGGAGGCGCCCCCGGCCTACTACGACTTCGACGCCTTCGAGGAGATGGCGACGAGCCTCAAGAAGGGGCTGGTCGGCGGCGTCAAGCCGCTGCCGATCGCCATCCCCGAGACCGGCAAGCTGCTGCTGATGACCGGGGTGCTGCCGCCGGAGAAGATCGCCGTCGCGCTGGAGGTGAAGGGGAAGAAGTAGGCCTCAAGGCTCCGGCTTGCGGAGTTTGTAGAGCCCCGGGCGCGCGATCTCCATGTGGCCCCCGGGGCTCGCGATCCCGGTGAAGCCGAGCGGGCGGTAGAGCGCGTGGGCGTCGCGGGTCACCAGCGAGAAGCGGCGCAGCCCCTGGAGGTCCGGGTGCGCCATCACGCACTCCATCAGCCAGGCTCCGAGCCCCTGCCCGCGGTGCTCCGGCAGCACGTAGACGTCGCAGAGATAGGCGAAGGTCGCGCCGTCGGTGATCACCCGCGCGAAGCCGATCTGTCGCTCGCCCTCGCCCGCCGCTTCGCCGTCCTCCTCATAGAGCCCGAAGCCGAGCGAATTGCCGATCGCCCGCTCGAGCAGGGGGCGCGGGATCCCCTCCGCCCAGTAGGACGTCGAGAGGAAAGCGTGGATCGCGTCGAGGTCGAAACGGGCGGCATCGGTCGAGACCGTGAAGCCGTCGCGGTGGCGCTCATAGCTCATGACGGAAAATTATAGGCCCGGAGAACAACGCTCGATTTTCGCCCCGGCTGGCATCATATGTGCTCCTTGCTATTGACATCACCCTCTGACGAACGGGGGGTTGGTTCGATAGGAGATACACACCATGCGTAAGACTACAGGTCGAATCCTCGGAATGCTCCTCACCGTCGCGGCTCTTACCGCTGCCACTCCGAAGGCGGAGGCTGCCAAAACGGCTTGCACTCTACTCTGCATCCAGGGCTACCACTGCTGCGTCAACGGCAACAACCAGAGCTGCATCCCGCAGACCCAGGCCTGTCCGTAGGACACGACAGGTCACCCAAGAACAAGAAAACAAAAACAAGAAAAAGAAAAGGCGGGGCCCCTGGCGGCCCCGTTTTTTTATGCCGGAGAGACCGCGACCGTCTCGGCTTTTTCCCGCCCCATCCGCCGCGCGATCAGCAACGCCATCTCGAGCGCCTGCTCGTAGTTGAGGCGCGGGTCGACCTGCGAGCGGTAGGCGCGCTGGAGGTCCTCCTCGGTGAGGCCGCGGGCGCCCCCCATGCACTCGGTGACGTCCTCGCCGGTGAGCTCGAAGTGGACGCCGCCGAGGTAGGAGCCGAGCGACTCGTGGAGGTCGAAGGCCTCCTGGAGCTCGGAGAGGATGTTGGCGAAGCGGCGGGTCTTGATGCCGTTGCCGAGCGCCTCGGTGTTGCCGTGCATCGGGTCGCAGACCCAGAGCACGGTGCGCCCCGAGCGCTGCACGGCCTCGATCAGCGGCGGCAGGCCGGCGGCGATCTTCTGCGCCCCGAAGCGATGGATGAAGGTGAGGCGCCCGGGCTCGCGGTCGGGATCGAGCACGTCCGCCAGCTCGAGGAGGGCGTCCGGCGGTCCGCCCGAGCTCACCTTGACGGCGATCGGGTTCGCGATCCCCCGGAAGTACTCGACGTGGGCGCCGCCGATCTGCGCCGTGCGCAGTCCGATCCACGGCAGGTGGGTCGACAGGTTGTACCACCGGTCGCGGCGCGGCGGCCGGCGCGTCTGCGCCTGCTCGTAGAGGAGGTGGAGCCCCTCGTGACTGGTGTAGTACTCGACCCGGCTCATCTCCCCCGACTGCCGGCCGGTGAGCGATTCCAAAAATTGCAAGGAATCGCGGATCGAGGCCACCCGCCGCTGGTACTCCTCGGCGTGAGGGGAGTGCTTCATCCACGAGAGGTCCCAGTACTCGGGGTGGTGGAGGTCGGCGAACCCCCCCTCGATCAGGGCGCGGATGAAGTTGATGGTCAGCGCCGCCCGCTCGTAGCCGCGCAGCATCAGCTCGGGGTCCGGCGTGCGGTCCTCGGGGGTGAACGGCGAGCGGTTGATCAGGTCGCCGCGGTAGGAGGGGAGGCTCACCCCCTCGCGGCTCTCGAGGTCGGTGCTGCGCGGCTTGGCGTACTGGCCGGCGAAGCGTCCCACGCGGATCACCCGCTTGCGGGCGCCGTGCACCAGCACCAGGCTCATCTGGAGCAGGATCTTGAGCTTGTCGGTGATCGACTGCGAGGTGCAGTCGTCGAAGCTCTCGGCGCAGTCCCCCCCCTGGAGGAGGAAGCGCTCGCCGCGCGCCGCCTCGGCGAGCTGCGACTTCAGCCGCTCGATCTCCCAGGAGGTGACGAGCGGCGGCAGGCAGGAGAGGTCGCGCAGCGCCGCCTCGACGCGCGCCGCGTCCGGGTAGGACGGCTGCTGCAGCGTCGGCTTCGCCTGCCAGGAGGTGGGGGTCCAGTCGGCCATAAGGGTAGAGAACTGTACATCATCCTCCGGCCCGGCCGCCAAAACCCTGGAGGCCTTACAGCGTAGAATGTCCCCGGAGGTTGCCATGCCGAATGATTTATGGGTGCTGATTCCGATCGTCGCGATCCTGTCGGGGGTGCTGAAGACGTGGGTCCGGCAACGGGCCCTGGGCGCCTCGAACGTCGAGCTGGAGAAGGAGCTCGCGGAGATGCGCCGGGAGCGGACGGGCCTCCTCGAACGGCTGCAGAACCTCGAGGCGATCGTGGTCAGCCAGACCTGGGACGTGCTCCACGACCGCACCCTGCCGCCCCCCGACCGGGAGCACCTGGCCGCCAACGCCGCCCATCGCGAGTTCGGCCCCATCGCGACCGGCCCCAGCGACGCCCAGCGGGCCGGGCAGCTCGCCCAGCGCCTGCGCGGCTGATCCCGCTGAGAAGCGGCGCTCAGGCGGCCCGGGCCGGGTTCCGGCTGCGGGCCCCCCTGCAGCCACCGCCGCAGCGCGAGAGCGCCCAGCCCATCTGCCGGCTGCGCCGCCGCCGTTGTCCGAGATAGGAGGGGAGGGTGAACAGCGCCCCCAGGAGCCCTCCCACCACCACGAAGGCGCAGAGCGTCGCCAGCCAGACGGCGACCCCGGCGCCCGGCCGCACCTGCGGCCAGGTGGCGAAGAGCCCCACCGCCGCCAGCAGCACCACCGCGAGGATCGCCGCCATCCGCTGCCCCGTCGGCGCCCCCAGCATCGGCTGGTAGTCGGTCTGGGCGATCTCGGGCTCCATCTCGCGGAGCAGCCGCGGCAGCGCCTCGGCGCCCACCCGGCCGGTGGTCCACAGATGGCTGAGCGCGTCGGGGAGGAAGCGCTCCACGCCGTCGAGCTCCGAGCGCAGGGCATAGAGCGGGTCGTTGGCCCAGCGCCGCGGGCACGACACCTCGCGGACGTGCGGCGGCACGTAGTAGTAGGTCTCGATCGAGAACTCCGCCGCGGCGCCGCCGTTCCACGGATCCTCCCCGCGGAAGCGCGCTTCCGTCCGGAACCGCCGGGGGGTCAGCTTGACGTGCACGAACATCACGGGATCCCTCCCTGCGGAAAAACCCGGAGCGGGTTCCCCGGCGTCGAGATGCTGTGTCGTGGTGGCCCTATTATTACCCCAAGAGGAGGGAACGGAGAAAGCGGGGAGGGTGGCAGGCGGGAACCCGGCGGCGAAACGCGCCGCCGGGAGAGGCCGGAAGATGCCGGGAGGCGCTTACTTCTTGACTTCGAAGTCCTTGGTGCCGGCCGAGTTGCCGTCCGCGAAGACCTCGACCTTGTACTTGCCGACCGGCCAGCCGCTCGGCTTCGAGATGTGGAACTCGGTGTTTGCCGGGCCCGTGGGGGTGATCGTCACCGTCTTGTCGTCGACCTTCGTATCCTTGTCGCCGAAGGTCCACTTCGCCTCCAGCTTGGCGGACGGCGCCGTCCCCTCGGAGGCGACCGAGACGTAGATCGTGTCCTTGGGGCCAAAGGTGGTGGCCGCCTCGGTGATCTTCTGGTCCGGGCCCACGGCCTTGCCGAGGTCCATCGTGGTGACCTTGAAGGGGACGACGGCGGGGGTCGTGTCGGTCGTCGCGGGCGCGGCGGTCGAGGTCGTCACGTCGGGGGGCGGCGGCGTCTCTTCGTTCTTCTTGCAGCCGAACAGGGCGATGCAGCCGATCAGGGCCAGGGTCGTGGTGCGATGGAAGCGCATGAGCTCTCTCCTCTTTCTCTCTTGGGATGGGGGATGGGAAAACGTCGCCTCTTAAGCGGAAGGGATCTTCAGGGTCTGTCCGGGGTAGATCTCGTCCGGATCCTTGAGGATGTCGGTGTTGGCCTCGAAGATGCGCCGCCAGTGGTTGGCGTCGCCGTAGAAGTGCTTCGAGATCTTCGACAGGCTGTCTCCCGAGACGACCGTGTAGGTCTGTTCGGCCGGTTCCACGATGGGCGCGGTGGATGAAGCGCCGTCCTGCACGTCCGAGAAGTCGGGCTGGTCCTCGTTGCTCGCCATTACGGTCCTCCTTTCACACGGATGTGTGAAAAAAACACGTCGATGAGGGGACATCGAGCCCGGGAACGGATTGAGCTCGAGGTCAGCATACCTCGGAACCCTTACGGCGAAAGTTACGAAGCAAGAACCGGGCCGGAATGGGGCGGGAGGGGCGGGGGGCGGGGGCGTGAGGGGACTTGCAGATCAGCCGGGCGGAACGCTGCCGCAGTAGCAGCCGCTCGTACAGGTGGTGTTGTCGCAGACGAGCCCGATGCCGTGGTAGTGGCAGGTCTGCGCGCAGGCGGCCTTCTGCGCCGAGGTGCAGAAATTCGCCGGGCAGGCGGCGGCGGGCCGGCTGGGGCCGACCAGGCAGGCGAGGGTCAACAGGACGGCGGAACCGAACAGGATCATTTTCCGAGTCATCGAGGTTCCTTCCTTTCTCGCGATTCGCGATCTCGTGGTTTGACGTGTCGGAATCAGGATTCGCCGCCCCCGCCCGGGGCGCGGGGGCGCGTCGCCCCCATTGGAGAGGTGGGCCGGCAGAGTCCCGGCGGGACAGGGCCGCCATGATATTCTGGCAGTCCGACGACTCCGGCGGGGACCACCGCGGTGCGCGACCTCGCCTTTCCCGCTGGCAGCGGCGGCCAGCAGGTCGTGCCCGCCGGCTCCCACCTCTTCTTCCCCGCCTACGACCGCGCGACCGGCACGGAGCTGTGGGCGATCGACGCGCCGTAGACGCCTTCCGGCCCGGGGCGCGGACGCGATAGTCTTGACGCGATCCGTCTTCGCCCCGCGCCCTTCGGGCGCCTTCTCCCATAGGAGCCGTCCCTTGAGCCCACGCCGTTTCGCCGTTCTCCCGATCCTCGTTCTCTTCGGCTTCGCCGTGATGCCGGCGCGCGCGGCCGAGCCCGTCGCCGCTCCGGCCGGGCGCCCCCTGACCGAGCTCCCCTACACGCCGAGCCTCGATCCATCGGTGATGGACCGCTCGGTCAATCCGTGCGACGACCTCTTCCGCTTCTCCTGCGGCAAGTGGCTCGACCAGAACCCGATCCCCGCCGACCAGTCGCGCTGGAGCGTCTATTCGAAGGTGGGGAACGACAACCTGCGCTTCCTCTGGGGGATGCTCGAGGAGGCGGCGCGCCCGGTGGCCGGCCGCGACGCCGACACCCAGAAGATCGGCGACTACTTCGCCTCCTGCATGGACGAGCCGGCGATCGAGAAGGCGGGGATCGCCCCCATCCGGCCGGACCTCGACGCCATCGCCGCCCTGAAGACGAAGAAGGATCTCGCCCCCCTCCTCGCCCGCCTCCATCCGGAGGGGTACAACGGCTCGATGCTCTTCGGCTTCGGCTCCGGCCAGGACCCGCGCGACGCCTCGAAGGTGATCGGCATCGCCGGCGCCGGCGGCCTCGGCCTCCCGGACCCCGAGGACTACCTGAAGCAGGACTCGAAGGCGAAGGAGCTGCGCGCCCACTACCTCGCCTACGTCGAGAAGATCTTCACGCTGCTCGGCGACCCGCAGCCGAAGCGCGCCGCCGGGACCGTGATGCGCCTCGAGACGGCGCTCGCCAAGGCCTCGCTCACCCCGGTCGAGCTGCGCGACCCCTACAAGACCGCCCACCCCATGAAGCGCAAGGAGCTCCAGGCGCTCACCCCCTCCTTCGACTGGGGGACCTACCTCGCGGCGCTGGGGGAGGGGAGCCTCGACGACTTCAACGCCACCCAGCCGAAGTTCCTCCGCGCCTTGGACCACGAGCTCGAGGCGACCCCCATTGCGGACCTGCGCACCTACCTGCGCTATCACCTGGCGAGCGACGCCTCGCCGAACCTCTCGACCCCGTTCGTCAACGCCAGCTTCGACTTCTACGGCGCCTACCTCAATGGCACCAAGCAGATCGCGCCGCGCTGGAAGCGCTGCGTGCAATCTATCGACCGCGACCTCGGCGAGGCGCTGGGGCAGGTCTTCGTCAAGAAGGTCTTCCCGCCCCAGGTGAAGACCGACACCGAGCGGATGGTGACCCAGATCCGCGCGGCGATGGAGAAGCGGATCAACGAGTCCCCCTGGATGACCCCGGAGACCAAGAAGGCGGCGGTGGTGAAGCTGCACGCCATGCGCGACAAGATCGGCTATCCGGACCACTGGCGCGACTACTCGGCGCTCGAGATCCGGCCGAACGAGTTCGCCCGGAACGTCGAGCGCGCGGCCGCCTTCGAGAGCCGCCGCGAGCTCGCCAAGATCGGCAAGCCGCTCGACCGCGGCGAGTGGGATATCACGGCGTCGACGGTGAACGCCTACTACAACCCGTTCATGAACGACATCAACTTTCCGGCCGCCGTCCTGCTGCCGCCGCTCGACGACCCCAAGCTCGACGCCGCGCCGAGCTACGGCAACACCGGCGGTACCGTGGGGCACGAGCTGACCCACGGCTTCGACGACGAGGGGCGGCAGTTCGACGAAAAGGGGAGCCTGCGCAACTGGTGGCAGCCCGCGGACGAAAAGGAGTTCAAGGCGCGCGCCGCCTGCGTGATGGACCAGTACGCGACCTACACCGTGGTCGACGACATCAAGATCAACAGCAAGCTGACGGCCGGCGAGGACATCGCCGACCTCGGCGGCCTGATCCTCGCCTATATGGCCTGGCAGGAGGAGACGCACGGCCAGAAGCTCGAGCCGCGCGACGGCCTCACCCCCGAGCAGCGCTTCTTCGTCGGCTTCGCCCAGTGGGACTGCGGCGGCGACCGCCCCGAGTCGCTGCGCCTGAGCGCCCGCGTCAACCCCCACTCGCCCCATGAGGCGCGCATCAACGGCGTGGTGGTGAACATGCCCGAGTTCGACCAGGCCTTCGCCTGCAAGCCCGGCAACAAGCTCTACAAGGAGCCCGCGAAGATCTGCCGGATCTGGTAGGGCGCGCGGCAGGGCGGCCTCCGGGCCCCGGGCCGCCCTGCTGTTGCGTGGTTAGCTGCTACGCTACTGGCGATGCCGGCTCCCGCCTCTTCCCCTCCGCCGGGGCGCGACTACGCGCAGCTGCTCGGCGCCATGAACGAGCTCCTGGCGGTGCTGTCGAGCGAAGGCGGGGAGGATGTGGCGCTGCGTGCCTCCTTCGCGGCTGCGGCGCAGGGATTCGGGGCGCAGAAGGCGCTGCTGCTGGTGATCGAGGGGCGCGAGCCGTTGCGCCTGCACGCCGTCCACACGCTGGGCCCGCTCACCCGGGAGCAGATCGCGGCCTGCGAGCGGGGGGATTCCGTGCGGGGGGTGAGCCCGTCGCTGATCCAGAAGGTGGTGGCGGGCGGCCGCCCCGAGCTGATCGAAGACCCCCGGCTGCAAGCCGACGCGGCGCACACCCCGTCGCTGGCGGGCGGGGCGTACAGCGTCCTCTGCGCCCCGATCTTCGACCCCGTCCGCGATGCGGTCCTCGCGGTGATCTATCTGCAGAACAGCGGCCTGCTCGAGGCCTACGACGAGAACGACCGCGCCTGGCTGGAGGGCTATGCCGCGGTGGTGGGGCGGCTGTTCGGCTTCTCCTTCCGGCAGGCGGCGCAGGAGCGCGAGCTACGGGAGCTGCGCGCCGCCCGCGCGGCGGCGGACGACGCGCCGGAGATCCTCGGCGACTCCTCGAGCACGCAGGCGCTGCGGCGGACGCTGCACGAGATCTTCATTCCGGCGCTCGAGGCCGAGAATCCGGAGCCGGTCCTCGTCCTCGGCGAGCGCGGCACGGGGAAGGACCTGATCGCCCGCTATCTCCACGCCTACAGCTCGCGCCAGAAGCGTCCGCTGGTGGTGGTCAACTGCGCGGAGATCACGGACGAGCTGGCCGCCTCCCGCTTCTTCGGCCACAAGCGGGGCTCCTTCACCGGCGCCCTGAACGACGAGCCGGGCTTCTTCCGCGCCGCCGACGGCGGCGTCCTCTTCCTCGACGAGATCGGCGAGCTGTCGCCGCGCGCGCAGGCCCACCTGCTGCGGGTGCTGGAGAGCCACACGGTGACCGCGGTGGGGCAGACCCGCGAGCACAGAGTCAACGTGGCCGTGGTGCTGGCCACCAACCGCGATCTGGACCAGGCGGTGCGCGAGGGGACGCTGCGCGCCGACTTCTACGATCGCTTCCGCACCCTGGCCATCCGCCTCCTCCCGCTGCGCGAGCGCCCGTGGGACATCCCGCCGCTCCTCGACCACTTCCGCCGCCATCACGAGCGCAAGCACCGCAAGCCCACCCTGGGCTTCACCCGCGACGCCTTCCGCGCCCTGGTCGCCCACGACTGGCCCGGCAACGTACGCGACCTGGCGCGCGCCTGCTCCCTCTTCGTGATCCACGCCCAGCCCGGCGCCTGGATCGACCGCGAGCTGATCGAGCGCTGCCTCCCCGAGGTGCTGCGCGGCGCGCCCAATCCGAAAGCGGGGCCGCTGCTCGCGGAGGGCGTTTCATTGCAAGAGGCGATGGACGCCTTCGAGCGCGAGCTGATCCTCTCGCGCCTCGAGCAGCATGGCGGAAACGTGAAGGCCGCCCGGGAGAGCCTGGGGCTCACCAAGACGACCTTTCACCGGTATATGAAGCGGTTGGGGATCGAGGCTGGGGGCGGGGCTAACGAAGACTAAGCCAGAGCCTCGCTGACCCCTCGGATCGACCCGGCGAAGAGACGTCGAAGATCCGTGGTCAGACTTCGATCCGAAGCACCCAGTCGTGACCCGTGTCGGGCGCGCTGTGCGCCTGGGGCGGCATGGTGAAGGTCCGAGAACCGCCGGCGACGCTGCCGAGCGGCGACTCGCTTCCCGTGGTGGGGTCATAGCGGAACACGCGGTAGGTGCTGGCACCGGATGGCGCCGGGAGGCTCAGCGTGAACGTCCCCCCGATCGCGGCATATACCACGTAACGGGCTCCGCTGTCGGCGAGGACGTAGACGCGCGATCCCGAGGTGACGAGCGAGTTCTGGGTGGTCATTCTCCACCAGGTGCTGACGTGGTTCACGAAGAAATCCACCAGGTGTGAGATGTCGCCGTACTCGGGCTCGTCCTCCCAGTCGGCGGAGAACGCTGGCTCCTTACCGTTGATCAGCCGCAAGTCTCCCGCGCTTCCATAGCCTCCCGCCGTCGCAATTCCCCAGATCGCCTGGCGATGCTCCTCCTTGCTGAATGTCTGATTCGCTTGGCATGAGCTGAGGTTGCACAAGTACAAATACTCGTCGTTGACCACGGGCAGATCGGCGTGCGGGTTGCTGCTGGTCGGATAGTTGTTTCCGATGCTGAAATTTCCCCAATCGTCCGGGAGCGGATGGAGGACCGGCGGGTTCTGCACCTGGTGCGTACCGAACTGGAGGACGGCATAGCTCGGCCACGACGACCCGAAGAACTCGAACGAAGGATCGGTTTTCTGGTGGATCGACAGCGCGCGCTGGTTCCCGCCCTGGCTCATCCACGGGTCTTCCCCCTGCACGATCCCGCCGATCGTGTCCCAGAAGCTTTTTCCACTTGGATCGCCGTAGCGAGAAAGCTGCCACTCGTTCGTAAGGCACCAGATGACGTTGGGGAAGGCCGCGAGGCGAGCCAGTGCGTAGCGTACGTACTTCTGATCCATGGCGGGATCGGTGGCGAAGGAGATGGAGTTGGTACCAAAGAGGATGACGTCGGCCACCATGGGCTTCTGGTTGAGGTAGTTGACGACTTCGTCGAACTTCTGCCAGTGCTGCGGATCGAGGTTGGTGTGTGCGGCGTTGGTGAAGGGTTGGGTCGACGAGTCGAAGGGAGAGAGGAGCATCCGGACCTTGTTCATGTTGTAATTGAACGAGCTGTCGATCGACTGGCGCCAGTTGCCACCGGCCCGCGCATTGGAGACGATCTGGTAGTAGGTCTGACCCCACATGAAGTAGCGCGTCCCATTGTCGAAAGCGAACTTTTCCGGATTGAGGGAGGAGTTTCGCCGGACGAACCCTCGGGTGCCGAAGGTTGGGCTGACGGTAAAGGAGCCGGATCTGCCGTTGAGCCCGAGGTCGGTGGAGCTCGTGGTGTAGCTGACGGTTCCGGCGTTGGCGGCGTTGAATCTGATTCTGAAGGTTCCACGTCCGTCCATTTGATCGCCATCCCAGAAGCCGGCGACGGTCTTGGTGACACCGCCTGCCTGGGTGAAGGTGGCGGTTACGCTGGCATCCGTATAGTCGTTGCTGTAGGTGGAGGCCGAGGTCAGGACGATCTCGCAGACCGAGTACCGCAACAGGGTCCCCGAGCAGGGCGGTAACGTGATTTGTGCAAAGGCCCCGCGGGCGCAGGCGACCAGAACGAGGGTCATCAGGACAGAGCGTGCGATGAAGCGATGGTGTCTCGGCATCTGGAATCTCCTTTTATCTCATCGCGCTGGCGTCACCGTCGGCCGGCGCGCCCCCCGGGAAGCGCAACCTCTGGGCCATGACAGAGGCTTGCGCCAAGTTCCTGAAACGAAAGGATCGTCTCTGGCGGTTCAGGCTGGTTGGTGCCATTTCAGGAACGGCTACAGCGGCGGCTTGTTTCAGTTTCGGAACCCCTGCCACCCTGCGTGGTTTGTCTGACCCTGCGGCAACGTGAAGACCGCGCTGGAGAGCCGGGGGCTCACCAAGACGACCTTCCATCGGGATATGAAGAGTTGGGGGATTTCGGCCGGAGAAGATTGAGAGGAGGATTGAGCCCAAATAATTGCCTCCCGGTCCGGTGGCCAGGAGGCAAGATGGGAGCTGATACCTCTCAGATGGCGCAGCCGGGGAGATGGGTAAAGCAATAGTTCTTGCTGCACCCGTCTGTCAGGCACTCACTGCCGACGGCGGTGCCCGAAGGACCAGCGCCGTGTGGCAGGGCGAGCTGAGACCGCGATAGAAGAGTTATGGTCTCTCGGTTCAGGGTGAGTTTCTTGAGCTGCTTTCTCATTACCGTTCTTCCTTTTCAGTGTTATTAGTGTAGGCCAGGTTCTGGCGACGCTGAATCGGCTTCTAGACCTAGCCGGTCTCGATGAGCTGGGCCCGTGCGTCAGGGCTCTGATTGTTCCCACCATCGACGGGAGGTGGGGTCGGGCTGTTCGTCCCTCCCCAGGCCGCCTTGAGCTGCTCTTCGGTGAGAGCCCGGGCCAGAGCGTTTCCCTTCTCTCCTTTTGTCCTTTTCATCGCTACTCTCCTATGGTTGCGGCCCGAGGGCCTGCCCACCACGGAGCAAGTCCGCCGCCAGCGTCAGGAGAAGGCGCAAGCCATTGAATCAACGGTGGATTCGATCCGGAGCCCGCGTCTGAGGTTCCATCTCTGGAATGCCCGGCGCCGGGGCGCGTTCCAGATCTGGAACGATTTTTACCGCCAGTCGCCGGAGAGCTCGAACGCCGCCCAGAAGAAGGGATGGGACAGGGCGGACTTCTTCCGGAGCTGATCGATCTGCGCCGCCTGCAGCGCTTCGTCCTTGGCCTTGCCGCGGCTGAGATAGCCGTAGAAATCCTGCATGAAGGCGGCGGTGGAGTAGTCGGCGACTCCCCATAGCGAGGCGAGGACGGAGCGGGCTCCCGCGTACTGGAAGGCCCGGGTTAGGCCGATCAGCCCTTCGCCGCCCATCTCCTTGCCGAGCGCGGTATCGCAGGCGGAGAGGGTCACCAGGTCGGCGTCGAGGCGCACGCTCTCGAAGATCTCCCAGGCCTGGAGCAGGCCGTTGTCCTGCCCCGCGGCAGGATGCTCGGGGAGAGTCAGGGCCAAGGCGGAGTTGAGGGGGAAGCGCTCGTCGAGCAGGCCGTGGCAGGCGAAATGGATGAGGCGCGCCTCGGGCCCGAGCGACTTGGCCTTCTCCTCGGTGGCTTCCCGGCCGAGGTAGACCCGGGACTGGGGGTAGAGAGCGGCGATCGCCTTCACTTCCTTACGGCTGGAGAAGAGAGGCGCGAGGCTCAAGCCGCGGCGGACCATCTGGCGGACCTCCGGATCGGCCGGCACGTCCGCCGCCGTACGCGGATAGGCGGGATCTCCGAAGGCGACGAGAGGCTCCTCGGAGGACTGGCGATGCGCGGGCCGCGAGCTCGCCAGCTCGGCGTACACCGTGGCCGAGATCGCGAAGTGAAGGGGCTTCCATTCGACGAGATAGCGATCGCCGCGCTTCAGCGCGGCAAAGGGGAGGGTGTGCAGCGGACCGTCGGGAGAGAAGAGGAGCCGCTGGGCCCCGGTGATCTGTTTCTCCGCCGGACGGACCAGGAGATCGTAGAGCCGCCGAGCCCGGCCCTTGAGCGCCTTGCGATCGCTGCCGGGACGTGCCAGGAGGCGCCGGAAGCCCTCGACTTCCGCGCGGAGGCGCCGCTCGCCGGCGGCGATCCGGAAGACCGAGAGCCCCGCGCCGGAAGCGTCGGCGGATTGGACGACGAAGAGCCGGGTGCTCTCGGGTCCGACGGCATATTCGAGCAGGACAGTCCCAGGGTCGAGGGCAGCGCGGGTTGCTGCGAAGGCGAGCGGCTCGGGGTAGCGGAGAGAGGCGAAGCGTGGAGACTCGCGGCGGATGCGCGAGGCTAGCTGTTCCTGTTGGGCGCGCAGCTCACGCAGCTCCCCCTGCAGCTCCGCGAGCTCCCCTGCCGGCGGGTTGGAGGCGGGTGCCAGGATCTTCGCTTGCAGGCGGTCGGACTCCGCATCGAGGCGGCGCTGCTCGGCGGCCGTCTCGGGGGACAGACCGGAGATCTCGAGGTCGCGCTCGGCGAGCAGATCGAGGAAGGCGCGAGCACGCCCACGCTCGAGAATGGTGAAGGCTTCGTGGGGCTGCTGCCGGGAGAGGAGGGCTTCCAGGCAATCGTGGTAGATCTCACGGTTCGAGGCCTCGAAGACAGCGCGCTCCTCTCCCGAGCCGCCGAGCTTCCGCCGCTGGCGGTCCAGCACGTCGAGGGCCTCGCAGAGGTGCCGCGTGCCTTCCTCCGTCAGCCCGGCGGAGCGCTCCGTCCGCCCCAGAGCGTGCAGGTACTGCGCTTCGACGGCCGTATCGGAGCCGGTTTTTTCCTGTTGGGCCCGCGCCTGCCCGTAGAGCTCGATCGCCCGCTGCGAGTCGCCGCGCCGGGTTGCCACGTCACCCAGACCGGCGAGCGCCTCGGCGAGCGCCGGGCTTCCAGGGACCTGACTCTCGAGGAGGCCCCGGGCCTTGCGGAAGCCCTCTTCCGCGGCACGGGTTTCGCCGCTCGCGAGATCGACGGCCGCCAACTGCAACAGGGCCTCGGCCAGATGGAAGCTCCCCGGCGCCTGTTCCTGCTCGATGGCGAGGGCACGGCGCAAGGCGTCGCGCGCCGCGCGGTAATCTCCCCGGCGCCGCGCCGAGCCGGCGAATCTCTCGAGCGCCTCGGCGAGCTTGGGACTGCTCGGAACAAGGGCCTCCGCAATCTCCAGAGAGCGGCGAAATCTGCTCTCGGCGAGGTCCAGATCGCCGCGGGCGCTCGCCACCCGGCCCAGGTTGCCCAGGAGATCCACCAGCTCCAGCCGAGGGTCCCCTTTCTTCTCGGCGAGATGCAGCGAGCGCAGGAGCAGATCCTCGCTGGTGGCGAGGTCGCCCCGCAGCTCGGCGACCTCCGCCAGGTTGTTGAGGATCGGCAGGATCTCGTCGCCGTTCGCGGGGTGTTTCTCGTAGAGGGCGAGCGCCTGGCGGAACAGACCCTCGGCGCCCGCCAGATCGGCGCGAAAAAGCAGGACGTTGCCGAGACCGGCGAAGATCTCGCCGTGCAGCAGCGCGTCGGGATCGATCCGACCAAGGATCTGGTCGGCTTGGCGCAGGTCCGCTTCGGCACGGTCCAGGTCGCCCCGCCCGGTCGCGACGTTCGCCCAGTTGTTCAGGGCGCTGGCCATGCTGAGGCTCTCGGGCTCGAGATCCTCGTAAGCATTCATGGCCTGACAATGGAAGTTGTCGGCTGCGGCGAGATCCCCCTTGTACCAGGCCGTATTGCCGAGAGTTACCAGGATCTGCGCCTCCAGGGGACTCTGGGGGGTGATCCGGCGTTGCAGGGCCAGGGCCCGTTCCAGGCAGTCCGCGGCACGCTTCCAGTCCTTACGCCGCATGAAGGAGTCTCCCCAGCCGATGAGCAGCCGGACCGCGGCCGAAGGGCTGGCTTCCGGGGCCAGGGTGCGCTGAGCCCGTTCGTAGGCCGCATCCGTCTCGGTCCACTTTCCGGCCCGGGCGAGCTCGTCCGCCGTCCGCTGGAGCAGCCAGGCGGCGCGCAGGGAATCGCCGCCCGCCGCAAGCTCGGCCGCCGCGGCTTCCCACAGGGCCTCACCGCCGCCGAGATCACTGGCGGAGATCTTCTCTTCTCCCTCCTTGTAGAGCCGCGCCGCGCCGGGAGGAAAAACGGGCTGCACGGTGAGTCTCCACCAATGGTCACGAGCCAGGAGCCAGGTCATCGGACGTAAGCCGCGCCGTCCGCTCAGCAGCGTGTCGGCTCGCGAGCCTTGGGCATACTCGATCTCCGAGAGCTGGACAGGAGACTCGACCCAGCCGCCGACCGGGCCGCCGTCGCCCACCGACGACCAGGCGAGGATCTCGTCACCCGGCTGCAAGCCGGCCGCCTGCGCGGCATACTCGGCTTCGGCCGCTTCGACGATGACGCCGGCGGGCGACTGCCCGCTGGCCGGGAGGGCCAGACAGAAGACCGCCGCAGCCCCCAGGATCCTTTCGATGTTCCGCCGCACGGCTTCCTCCGCTCTCTGCCGCCGGGAGCGTTCAGGGTCCCGGCTCCCGGAGCTCCGCTTCCGCCTCGGCGAGCAGCCCGAGCTGCCGGTCCACCCCCGCCAGCAGCGGAATGATGTCGCGATCGGCTGTGCGTTTCACGAAGCGCCGCAGCGTCTCGCGCGCACGGGCCCTGCCTGGGCTCAGGGTGGCAAAATCGGCCTCCCCACGGGCCAGGGGCGAGCGGTCAAGGGTGCGTACGCTCCAGTGATAGCCCATGCCGGGACGCAGAGCCCCGGCTGGAAGGCGCAATCGGGTCGCCGCGCTGATGGTGCGATAAACGACCTTCCCTTGCCGGTCCTCCACCTCGATTCCGTAGCGCTCCGCCCCCGCGACTCCTGCAAACCTGAGGGTGACGGCGGCGGCCAGAGCGCTCGCACCGCCATCAGGATAGAGACCTCCGATCCCTTCCCCACGAAGGCGCACCGCCCCCGCCCCGGCGCCGGGATCGTCGTCCTCCGCGATGGGAGCCAGCCGGGGGAAGGGCGGAACGGCGGGGAGAGCCCGCACCTCGCCCGCGCGGGCCGCGACGTCGCCTGCCCCGAGCGTCGCGCGGGCCGGCCCGAAGATCGCGTAGCGCTTGCCGGTCACGAACGCCAGGGCGAGGCGGGAGCCGGGCGCGACCTCGAAGGCGGCTCCGGCCGGCAGCCAGTCGAAGCGGCGCACCGGCTGCCGCGCACGGCCCGGCTCGAGGCGCAGGGCGTTTCCGGTCACCTCGTACACGATGGCCACGGGCTTGGGGCGGGCAGCGATGAGGGTCTGCGCGGGAAGCGCGGCGAGGAGGAACAGCCCGGAGGTCAGCGCTCGAGCTTGCAGAATCATGATTCTTGTCTCCACGAGGGAATCGGAGCAAGGGTACGGCGGAGGAGCAGCGCGAGCAGAAACACCCCCCCTGCCGGCAGGAGGGGGACCGTCAGCGGCAGCAGCAGACCCGTGCGCTGGAAGAGCGGGATGGAGAGGACGCCGTAGAGCAGAACGCCGGCGAGCAGCACGGCGAGGAGCGGGATCGGCCGCCGGACGAGCAGGAGGACGCCCGCGGCGAGGCCAGCCCAAAGGGCCGCGCCGGCCAGAAAGGGAGCCCGCGACGCCTCCTGCACGGGGAGCCCGGCGGCGATCGTGTCGACCAGCAGGGCCTGGAGCACGAGGCCGGAGACGGTCTGCGCTCCGCCCGCGCGGCGCGGCACGCGGTGGACGTCGTCCCCCGCCGCCATCACATCGCCGCCCACCAGGACGAGACGGTTGCGGAAGATCCACGGCCGCCGCGCCAGGGCGGCGGGGACGTCCCGCCAGGAGATCCGGGCGAAGCCCGCCGCGTCGATCCGCGGGTCGAGCCAGAACCGCCGGTCCGGCGAAGCTGCGGGGAGAGGGGAGAGCGTCCCCGCGGCGCGCGCCGCCCAGGAGGGGCGCTCGCCTCCCGCGCGGTCGCGAAAGCCCAGGCGGCCGCGGCGGATCACTCCGTCCGGGTCCTCGTCCAGGTTGACGAATCCGAACAGCGACCCGGCCCGCCGGGGGCCCAGGGCGCCGACGGTCAGACCGGCGACGCTGCCGGTGCCGAGGACGTTCCCGTCCGGCGCCGAGAAGGCGGCGAGGGTGAGGTCCCCGGAGTGGCGGAGGACGAGGTCCGAGAAGCGGGGGGAGGCGCTCCACGGCTCGGGCAGGAGGAGATCGACCGCCACCCCCCGCGCTCCCGCCGCGAAGATCCGCTCGAGCGTCGAGCCCAGCTCGTCCGCACGGTCCGCCAGCGGCAGGGAACGGTCGGCAAGGCTCGCCTCGTCGATCGAGACCAGCAGGATGCGCGGATCGGGCGGACGGGCCGGGGCGCCGCGGAGCCGCAGATCGTAGGCCCAGCGTTCGACGGCCGGGAGGCCCGCGGGGGTGAGCAGACCGGCGAGCGGCACGGCCGCCGCGAGGAGGGCGGCGAGGAGGGCCCGGCGCGGCAACTCGGCCCGTCGCCAGCGCGCGCCCTCCTCCCGGCCGGCGGCGGCGCGGAGACGGCGGACGACCTCGCGGGCCATGATGGGGCGTCGGGCCGGCTCCTTCGCCAGAGCCTCGCGCAGGGCGCGCCAGACGCCGGGGGGGAGCGCTCCCGGCGGCGGCGAGGGGTCGCCGCCGAGGTGCCCGGCCAGAACCTGCCGCGTCGTCCCGACGAACGGCGGCCGGCCCACCAGCAGCTCGTAGGCGATCACGCCGAAGGAGTAGATGTCGGAAGCGCGGCCGGCGGGAGCGCGGCGGATCACCTCCGGCGCCACGTAGAGGGGGGTGCCCAGCAGATCGTCCGCCGAGGTCAGCCGCTGGGCGGCCGTCTCCTCCAGATCCTCCGCGCGGGCGGCGGACGCTGGCCCATCCCCGGAGGCGTCCGGGACGGCCGGGGCGGAGATCTCCGCCAGACCGAAGTCCAGCACCTTCACCCGCCGCCCCTCCTCGCCCTCCCCGCAGAGCAGGACGTTGCCGGGCTTGAGGTCGCGATGGAGAATCCCCTGCGCATGAGCGGCGTCGAGGGCGGCGGCGATCGCGTCGAGGATGGGGAGCGCGCGGCCGAGAGGGAGGGGGCCGGCCGTCCGGCAGAGCTCCGAGAGGGGAGCTCCGTCGAGCAGCTCCATCACCAGGAAGGGAGCCTGCGTCCCGGGATCGACCCCGAAGTCGGTGACCTCCACGATGTGGGGGTGACGCAGCCGTCCCAGCGCCTCGGCCTCGCGCTCGAAGCGCGCCACCGACGACGGATCGCGGGCCGGCCCCGGCTTCAGCAGCTTGAGGGCGAAGACCTTCTTCAGCCCGAGATGGGTGGCGCGGAAGACGACCCCGACCGCTCCCTCCCCGAGGGGATCGTCGAGGCGGTAGCGGCCGTCGAGGATGCTGGGAGAGGCGCTGAGGCTCGGAGCCATGGGTGCGAATTCACTCTGCCTACTACTCCCTCTATGTCAAAACAGCTAAAAAGATTACAGATCGCCCCGGTCGCGTCCTGTTAGACTTCCCCGATGAAGACATCCAGGATCGTTCTTTCCCTTGCCCTCGCGGGGCTGCTGGGAGCCCTCTCACAAGCCGCCGCCCAGACCCCTCTCGGCCCGCAGTTCCGGGTCGACCCGAGCAACCTGGACCCCGCGCCGCGCAACGCGCCGAGCCTGGCCTTCGATCCGGCGGGGACGCTGTGGATCGCCTGGGAGAGCCACGACAGCGCTCTGAACGGCGTGGCGGCCCGGTCGGTCTCGACCTCCGGGGCGTTGTCGCGCGTGATCCTGCCGCTCCCCGGCACGGGCGCGCTCCCGCTGCTGGTCCCGGCGCCGGGCGGGTTTGCCCTCTTCGCGGAGGATGAGCGCCAGGTGCTCGAGATACGGCGCTTCAACGGCCTTGGCGCGCTGCGGGGGCCGCTGGTCCTGACCCAGAGGACAGGGGGCCCGGCCGTTCCTTACGCCGTGACCCCGCTTCCCCACGGCGGCTTTTTCCTGGTCTGGACCGTCGACGACTGTCCCGGCACGCGTTGCACCAGCGCCGGCGTCTCCGCCCGCGTGCTCGACGGCCTGGGCAAGCCGCTGACCCCGCCGTTCCGCGTCACGCCGTCGATCGTGCACGACCAGCAGCCCACGGGTGTGGTGGCCGATGCGCAGGGCAACGTCATCGTCACCTGGTGGGAAACGCTCCCCGAGGACCCGCTGCGCTACGCCGTGTTCGCCCGCCGCTTTTCGCGCGCGGGGCTGCCGCTGTCCGGCGCGATCCGGGTCAGCGAGCAGACCCCCGGGATCGAGGGAGGGGTCGCCGCCGATGCGGCGGGGAATGCCGTCGTGGTTTGGACGTCGGTCGACGCGGACGAGCGCCAGTCGGTCCATGCCCGCCGCCTGACGAGCCAGGGGACGCCGGCCGGCCCGGAGATCCTGGTCAGCGCGGAGCCCTCCTCGGCCGCCATTCGCGCCCGGGTGGCGATGTCGCCGGCGGGGGATTTCTTCGTCGTCTGGACGAGCCTGGGCTGCGCGGAGTGCGACTACGCGGACATCAAGGGACGGCTCTTCCGCGCCGACGGCACCGTGGGGGACGAATTGGTGGTAGACGACTACCGGGTGGGACTCCAGGACGAGGTGAGGGCCGCGTTCGGCCCCGACGGCCGCCTGGCGGTCGCCTGGCTCTCCGAGGCTGCGTCGCACGGCGATTTCGAGGTGGACGCCAAGCTCTTCAGCGTCGGGTCTGCCAGCCCTCCGTGATTCTTCCTGGGAGCGCCGGCGCTCCCGGGAAAGGTTGCCTATTCAACTCTGTCGATACGGTGGGGCGCGGGAATCCTTCCCCGCCCCCTCCGGTTGCAGTCAGTGTCCTCCCTGTAACCTTTCCCCCCAACCTGCGTAGAGAGTCCAGATGGCGAACGCCGAACCCAGCAATGACCTCGAGCCCGA
>CAVWOZ010000048.1:0-70090 GCA_963756595.1 uncultured Acidobacteriota bacterium | reverse complement strand
GCGCCCTGGAGGACAACTTCGGGCTGGGACACATCTGATACTTTGCCCAGATCATCAAATACCCCTAACTCAGGAGAGGGGCTGGACAGCGAACGGCGGGTTTCTCCGCTGTCCATAATAGCCGTCGAGAAGCGGCTGTCTCGGGCGATCCCGACGAAGCGAAGATCTGCACTTCCCACGTCGAGCGGATGAACCTCCACGTGCGCGATGATGTCGCGCCGGTTCACTCGGTTGACCACGGCATTCTCGCGGAAGCGGACAACCTGCGGGCCGCCGTGGCGCTCTTCACGGCGAGCTACAACTTCACGTGGTGTCACCGGACGCTGAAGGGCTGCACGCCGGCGATGGCGGCAGGGATCGCCCGCAAGCCCTGGACGGTGCGGGAGCTGCTTACGGCCTAGCTTTGAGATCGAATCCGCGGGGTCTTACGTAGACTGTTAAATCCCGTCGATCTGGTTCACAATCAATTCCTTGGTGACTTGCTCGAGCCGACTTCTGAATAGCATCGAATTGGCCGATCATTTGGGTACACGTAAAGCCAATCTCCAGCGCACATATACCGAATCTCTATGTTCATGACCTGGCCCTTAACCAATGGAATTAACGGCTGAGGTCCCTCGCTCCCGACGAGCTTTAGCTGTTCGATAGCTTGGCGAGCTTCGCGATGTGCGTGGGCCAACGACGGTATCCATAGCGTGGTGCAACTGACTCTGTGGCGGTACTCGATTGTCGGCCTTGCTCTTGCAATGGCCGCAAGGGCTTGAAAAGATTCTTGCCTTCCGTTGGGACAAATGACTCTCCTTTAGCGCACTTCTACGACGGCTAGGGTTCAGCTCAACTTCCACATAGCCTAATTGAGTGTATCATACCACTGAGAAACCAAGGGCCGATCCCTTCTCGGAACCGGCCCCGGTCCTGGACCTCTTCCCGCTGGAACCGCTGGAGAAGCGGCGCGGGATCTTCGGCGGGTTCGCCTCCCTCCCCAGCGCACCCAAACCCGCGCCAGCTCGGAAGCGCCAGCACCCTGCAATGGCGGGCACGTGCGGAACGTCGCGACAAGCTGCCGGGATGGGAGATGCGCCGAGGTGTAGATGTGGCATCCCGCGGTAGCTCGGCCCCGCCGCCGTTCCTCGGAAGATGCCGAGGGGCGACCGATCCACCCCGGCACCTCCGGCTCGCTCCCCCATCCTCCAGGCGGACGCGGAAGCGGCCTAGATTCCACGCCAGCGGGAGCGGCTTCCCGGCCCGGCCTGGAGTGCGTCGAGGTGGCGATCGGCCGCTTCCGCGAGCCACGTTCCCACGGAGCGATGGCCTTCCGCTCCCGCCGCTCGGTTCCAGCGAAGCGATTGCTTCTCTGTGGCCCGGACGGTGTAGCTCGCCCGCTTCAGGTCACGGCCGAGCGCCCCACGGCGGCCCGACCATGGATTCCAGGCCGAACGCGATGGAGCTACACCTCTCGGCGTAGTGCGCGGCCTGGAACGATAGCCGCTCGTCTTCCACCCCGAGAGAGACCGTCTCCCGTTCCTTCGCCACGGCCAGCAGGAAGGCTTCAGCGTGGCGGATGTCGGCCGCGACGGCGCGCAGCTCGGCGCGGGTGGTCGATTCCCTCCAGGCGGGCCACTCCCCGCTGGCCTCGAGCGCGAGGTCGTACAGCATGGCGCCGAGATGTTCCAGGGCGAGGCGGTCCGCGTTCTTGGTGAAGTGCATCAGGAAGGTGAACCGGAAGGCGGGTGGTCTTCCCAGTCGTAGGCCGGCGGCTGCACGCGGGGATCGTTGGAGAAGGGCCCCGGGGGCTCGGCTGGCTCGGCGGCGGAGCCGCGAAGAGGGACGGCGGGAGGGGGTGGCGGGGCGCTGCGGTAGACTGCGTGATTAGCTCGGGCATGGGCTTGCTCCTTGCTCGGGTCAGGTCCGGCGTGGTGTTAGCCCACCCGCCGGGCCGTTTGTAGGAACCGAGGAGAGAACGCCTCCCCTCGGTCCTGGCAACCTACCGCAGCACGAAGCGACCGATTACCGCCCACACTGAATTAGGACACGACCCAGAGGGCAGGCGCTCCCCTCTGAGATTTTGTTGCGCGGGTTCAGAGGGCAGGCGTTGCCCTCTGAGATTTCGGTCGCTCCCTTGGAGGGGAGGTCATGGAATCTCAGGGGGGAGCGGCTGCCCTCTGAGTCCCGGTGGCGCAATCTCGGAGGGGAACGCCTGCCCTCTGAGATTTTGCAGCGCAAAACGAAGGGGCGACGGCGCGGAAGCGCTGGGCGGTCCCGGCGTAGAGCTGGGGCGCCCCTACGACTTGGAGGGCTTGGACGCGGAAAGCTTGGGCAGTGCCGGAGCGACGGTGGGCGGCGCGTGGCGGCCGGCCGGACGCGGTGTGATGCCGTAGGCGAGGAGCGTGGGGCTGGTGGGACCGTGGATCGCCTTCAGCTTGGCGCGGATGCGGAAGGCGAGGTCCTTCCCCGCCGCTTTGTCCGCCTCGAGGTCCTGGGTGGCCTGCCGGAGCTGCCCCTCGAGGTGGCGGCGGCGGTCGGCGGTGTCGCGGGTGTGGCCGAGGACGGCACGGAGCTTCTCGAGGTGGAGCGCGAGCTGGGGATCGCCCTCGGCGAGCGGGCCGGCGTTGGCGAGCAGGACGTCCCAATCGGTCAGGGTATCGGCAAGCGCGACCTTCGGCATGGGCCTCTCCTTTCGGTCCCCGCGGGACGGCGGTTTCGGCGGATATCGGCGGATATCGGCGGATATCGGCGGCAGATGGTACACGAGGGGCGGGCACGGACAAAAGGGACAGCAGGGACCGGCAGGGACGGCAGTCGGCCCGGGCATGAATGCCCGGGCTAAGAACGGCGCCCCCTGAAGGGGGATTTTCAAGCCGGATTCATCCGGCGCTGTTCTTAGCCCGGTGATTTATCGCCGGGCGGGCGGCGCGGCGGCGCCCAGCCTCCCCGCGAATCGGGTGACCCTTGGAGGAGGCCTTGGAGAACCCGGCCCTTGGAGAAGCGCCTCTGGAGAACCCTCAACCCCCCGTCGTGGTGCCTCCCATCTGCTGGAGGACGATGCCGGTGATGTAGGAGGAGTCGGCGTCGCTCGCCAGGAAGACGTACGCGGGGGCGATCTCCTCGGGCTGGGCGGCGCGCTTGAGGGGCTGGTCGGCGCCGAACTTGGCCACCTTGTCGGGGGTCATCCCCTCGTCGGCGGGATTGAGGGGGGTCCAGACGGGGCCGGGGGCGACGGCGTTGACGCGGATCCCCTTCTCGGCGAGCTGCTGGGCGAGCGACTTGGTGTAGGCGTTGATCGCCCCCTTGGTCGCCGAGTAGGCGGGGAGGTCCTTGTTCCCCATGATGCCGGTCTCGGAGCTGGTGGCGATGATCGCGCTCCCGGGCTTCAAGTGCGGCAGGGCGGCCTTGGTGAGGTGGAAGTAGGCGTCGATGTTGGTGCGGAAGGTGCGGTCCCACTCCTCGTCCTCGAGGTCCCCCAGGCTCTCGCGGCGGTTCTGCCAGGCGGCGTTCGAGACCAGGACGTCGAGCTTCCCCAGCTCGCGCACGGTGCGCGCCACGACCTCGCGGCAGAACTCGGGCTCCCGCAGGTCGCCGGCGAGGTCAGGCACTTCCGCCCCTCCGCCTCGATCGCCTGGCGGGTCTCGTCGGCGTCGCGCTGCTCCTCGGGGAGGTGGACCAGGGCCACGTCCGCCCCCTCGCGGGCGTAGAGGTAGGCGACCGCCCGGCCGATGCCGCTGTCGCCGCCGGTCACCAGCGCCACCTTCCCGGCGAGCTTGCCGGCCGGCTTGTAGCGCGGCGCCCGCCAGCGCGGCTCCTGTTCCATCTCCGCCTGGATCCCCGGCTTCTCCAGCTTCTGTTTCGGGAACGGCGGCTTGGGCTCGGACTGGACCTGCGGTTCTTCTTCGAGCACCTGGGTGGTGCCGGGCTTGTCGCTTCGTGCCATGGTGAGGTTCCTCCGGTTGTTGAAGCTCATGGCGGAGCTTTCGTGCAAGAGGGAGGCCAGTTGGGGGGGCTAGTTGAGGTACCCCAGCGCCTTCAGCCGCTCCCGCGTCTTCTGGTCGACCGGGGCTTCGGCGGGGGCGTTCCCTTCGGGGCGCTTCGTCTGCACCCAGGCGAGGAGGCGCTCGCGGAGCCAGGCGGCTTCGAGGTCGCCGTCGCCGGCGAGGTTCAGGTGCTCGCCGGGGTCCTTCTCGAGGTCGAAGAGGTACTCGGGCTCGAAGGAGCGGCCGAGGGCGTCCCCCTGCCCCCAGTGGAGGCCGGTGCGGGGGGCCCAGATCAGCTTCCAGCGGCCGTGCTGGGCGGAGTAGATCCCCCCTTTGACGCTGGAGGCCGCGGCGAGGTGGACGAGGTCGCGAGGCTCGCCGCGGACGAGCGGGAGGAGGCCGGCGCCCGGGATCTGGAGGTTGGCGAGCTCGAGGACGGTCGCGTGGAGGTCCAGGGTGGTGGTGGGCGCGCGGACGACGGCGGGCTTCAGGCGGCCGGGGGCCCAGAGGATCAGCGGGATGTGGAGCTGCTCCTCGTAGAGGGTGTAGCCGTGGAGGACGCCGCCGTGCTCGAAGTGCTCCTCGCCGTGGTCGGCGGTGAAGGCGACGAGCGTCTCCTCGGGGGGCGCCCAGGCGGCGAGCCCGCGCAGGAAGGCGGCGAGCTCGGCGTCGTTGTAGGCGAGCGAGGCGGCGTAGAGGCCGCGCAGGCGGCGGCGGTCGGCGTCCGTGGTCTCGCGGCGGTGCTGGCGGATGTCGGCGAGGGTCTGGGTGCTGCCGTCGAGGGTTGACGGGATCCCCGCCGTGAAGCGGGAGCGGAAGGGCTCCGGCGGATCGTAGGGATTGTGCGGGTGGATGGTGTGGAGGTAGAGGAAGGCGGGCTCCCCCTTCGGCAGCGTGGCGAGCCAGGCGAGCGCCGCCTGGTGGACCTCGGCCGCGTTGTCGTTGAAGCTTTTTATGTTTCCACACTCGGGCCGGCCGTCGACCAGGACCTCGCTCGCCACGTGCTCGAAGCCGCGCTCGGTGCCGTAGGCCGGGCTCACGTAGACGCTGCCGGAGAAGAGGCCGGTGTGGTAGCCGGCGCTGCGGAAGCGCTCGGCCAGGGTGGGGCCGTCCTCGGGGGCGAGCTTCCAGCCGCCGCGGGAGACGAAGGGGTGGCCGGTGAACAGCGCCTTGGTCGAGGGCAGGGTGTTGGGGGCGACGCTCCGATGGTGATGGAAATCGATCCCCTCCGCCGCCAGGCGGTCGAGGTTGGGCGAGACGCCGGCGGGGCCGCCGAGGTGCCCCACGAAGTCGGCGCGCAGGGCGTCCATCACGTAGACGATCACCAGCCGCGGCCGGTCGGAAGAGTCGAGCGCGGCGGCCGCCGGGAGCGCGCGGGGAGCCTTCACGCCGCGGCGGAACCCCAGGCCGGCCCATTGCGCGAGCGCGCCGGCGCCGTGGGCGCGCAGGCGGATGCGGACGAAGCCGTCGGCGGCGCCGAGGGGGAGGGCGATCGCCTGGCTCCCGGCGAGGCGGCTCCACAGCCCGGGCTCCCAGGTGAACCGCGCGAGCCGGCGGAAACCGGGGCCGTCCGGACCCTCGACAGTCAGCTCGTAGCGCTGGCCGGCGGCGGCGGACGCGGGGGGGACGAAGCTCCCGGCGAGCACCGTCCCCGGCGTGACGCGGCGCACGATCTCGACCAGCGACTCCCCGGATTGGAAGAGGTCCCCCCGCTGCGTGATCACCTGGCCGGCCGGCAGCACGGAGCGCAGGGCCCCGGCCACCACCTTGACCCCCGGAGCCACGGCGGGAGCGAAGTCGAGGTCGACGTTGACCCGCCCGGCGGGAAGGTCGCCCGGGAGGGGGATCTCGGTGGGATCGGCGACCGGGAAGGCGCCGAGGTCTGCGCCCCGCGGCGTGCACCCGCACCGACCCGGCGGTCGCCGGCGCCCCCTGGAGATCGAGCAGGAGGGTGCGCCGCCGGCCGCCCAGCGAGACGATCTGCAGGCGCGAACGGGAGGGCTGCGGATGGAGCACCACCTCCCCCGCTTCCTTCGACGGCCACCAGCCGGTGAGGAAGCGGTTCCCCTCGAGCGCCGGCGGCCGCGAGATCAGCGCCGCCTCGGTCAGCACGTCCGGCACGTGCTCGCCGTCGAACAGCGGGCGGACGGGGTAGCGGCTCGGCCGCGCACAGCCGGCGAGCGCGGCGCAGACGCAAGCGGCAAGGCAGACGGCGAGGAGGGGTGCGGCGGTACGGCGCATGGGGCGGGGGGAGGATAACATTTCCTCTTCGTCGGGGCACCCGGAAGGGCGACCGCGGGTCGCCCCTACACCCAGGGTTCGGCGCGCGGTGTAGGGGCGACCCGCGGTCGCCCTTTCTCTTCCAACCAAGGCAGCGTCCCGGCCGCGCGGCGACACATTTCCATGTCAGAATAAGATCAGTTCTTCTTCCCTGGGAGGTCCGGCCGTGCGCAAACTTCGTGGTCGTTCCCTGTTCGCCGCTCTGGCCCTCGCCGGAGCGATCCTGGGCGGCGCCTCGACGGCGCCGGCGCAGGGGGCGGTGACGGTGGTGTACGACAACGCGCTGCGCAACGGCTGGCAGGACTGGGGGTGGGCGGTCCGCAACCTGGCTCAGACGGCGATCTTCGAGAGCGCTCCGGACGCCATCTCCTGGGAGCCGGACGTGGTGAATTCCGACTGGAAGGGGATCTACTTCCACAGCGACCCGGGGACGGCCGACCCCACAACGACGGCTTTCACGGGGCTCCGCTTCTGGGTCAACGGCGCCGGCGGGCACCAGGGGGTGCGGCTGGCGATCTACGAGAACAGCGTCGAGGTCGGCTCGAAGGACCTCACCCCGCTCCCCAACGGCTGGACGCAGCTCACCTTCACGTGGGCCGACCTCGGGGTGACGGCGGCGGCGTTCGACGGCATCATCTTGCAGGCTGACGTGCAGCCCAACGCGCAGGGGAACGCGGACCAGGCGACGGCGTACGTCGACGACATCGAGCTGATCCAGTCGACGACCGGCACGGGGCCCGGCGGGCCGGTGACGGTGGGGGTCGATCCCGGCCTCGACCGCCGGACGATCAACCCGCTGATCTTCGGCGTCAACTGGGCCTCCTCGGCGCAGCTCGCGACCGGCCTCTACACGGCGAACCGCCGCGGCGGCAACGGCACGACGCGCTACAACTGGCTGGTCGACACCTCGAACCGCGCCTTCGACTATTACTTCCTGAACATCAGCGAGGGGGCGGGGAACGGCACCTCGGTGGACGGCTTCGTCACCCCCACCCTCGCGGCGGGGGCGGCGGCGGTGCTCACCCTGCCGATCGACCAGGTGGCGAAGTCGGCGGCCCGCACCCCCGGCTTCTCGACCGCGCTCTACGGGCCGCAGACCGACACCGAGTGCAGCTCGAACCCCGGGCTCTCCGGCTGCGGCAACAACGGCAACGGGGTGTGCGATCCGAACGCCAACGTCACGATGTGCGGCGGGGTGCGCTGCTGCAACCCCGCGGGGCCGGCGGTGCCCGGGTCGCCCGGGTTGCGCTACATCGTGGGGAACAACCCGGCGGACACCTCGGTGCCGGTCGACCTCACGGCGCACGTGGGGAACCTCGTCAGCCACCTGGTGACGAAGTACGGCGCTTCGACGGCCAACGGGGTGCGCTTCTACAACCTCGACAACGAGCCGATGCTGTGGGACAGCACCCACCGCGACGCCCATCCGGCGCATCCCGGCTACGACGAGGTGTGGACGAAGGGGCTGGCGGCGGCGACCGAGATCAAGCGGCACGACGTCAACGCTCAGGTGATGGGCCCCGAGACCTGGGGGTGGTGCGACCTGTGGAGCTCGGCGAAGGACGCCGCGGCCGGCGGCTGCCTCTCCGGCCCCGATCAGGCGGCGCACGGCAACCTCCCCTGGCCCGCGTGGTATCTCCAACAGGTATGCGCCAACCCGCTCCCCCCGAGCCATCCGGCGGCGGGGAAGCTCCCCGTCGACTGGCTGGACATCCACTTCTACCCACAGGGGAACAACGTCTCCGGGCTCGACGGCAATCAGTCGGTCGAGGACGACGCGGCGACCACGGCGGCCCGGCTGCGCTCGCTCAAGGAGCTCTACGATCCCAACTGGATCTCGGAGTCGTGGATCGCCGACGGCTCGATCAAAGTCGTCCAGCTCATCCCGCGCCTCCGCGCCTGGCGGGACGCGTACTGCCCGCAGGTGAAGCTCGCCCTCGCCGAGTACCGCTGGGGGAAGGACGACACCCTGTCGAGCGCGCTCGCGCAGGCCGAGGCGCTCGCCATCTTCGGCCGCGAGGGTCTCGACATGGCGCTGCGCTGGGAGGCGCCGGCCACCGGCAGCCTGACCGAGAAGGCCTATCGGCTCTTCCGGAACTACGACGGCGCCGGCTCCCAGGTCGCCGGCACCTCGGTGCGGGCGCTGTCGAACGACGTCGACGGGGTGGGGAGCTACGCCGTGCGGTCGGGCAGCGGCAGCACCCTCTTCGTGCTCCTGTTCAACAAGGACACCCTCCCCCGCGACGTCACGGTGAACGTGGCCGGCGGGATGACCGGCGGCGCGGCCGCCGTCAGCCTCTGGCGACTCTCCGGCACCGGCCTCGCCGCCGCCGGCACGGCCGCGGGAACGGCGGCCGGCTTCACCGCCACCCTCCCCGCCCGCACCGCCACTCTGGCGCGGGTGCAGGTGCCCGCGCTGGGGAACGCGATCTTCGCCGACGGCTTCGAATCGGGGACCACGGCGATGTGGCTCCCCTGGCCGTAGGGGAGGCTTCCTCCTCGGCAGGTCGGCCCTCATCACCCCGGCCCTCTTCTCCCCGCCTCCCCCCGACCGCCGGGAGAAGAGGGGGGCCCTGCGATCGGCGATTGATTCCTCCCTGGCTTCTGCAGTCCTCCCCTCTCTCCCGGCCGGGCGGGAGGGAGGAGGGGAGAGAGGGGCCGGGGGAGTGAGGGACCGGCGGCACGGACACCTACCGAGCCCAGGGACAACCCTCCGGATCGGTGACTCAGCCCCCCTACTGCTCGTAGCTCTCCACGATCTTCGGGTCCCGGGGCCTCGCCTGATCGGGGTCCTGGTCGAACTCGCGCCGGGCGCGGCGCTGGCGCAGCAGGTCCCAGCACTGGTCGAGCTCGACCTGGAGGGCGCGGTAGCGCTCGTGGTCCTCCTGCGAGCGGTCGGTATGTTGATCCAGCCGGTGCTCCTCGTCGACGAGGTGCTGGATGCGCTGCAGCAGGGTCTGGTCGTCCATGGTGGCCTCCACGATCTTGGAAAGGTTGCGGAGCGCGACCGACAGAGGGGGCGCGCTCTCGGGTGGCAGTCTATCCCCTCTTCCAGGCGGCGCGGGCGGCGCAAAGGGCGAGCGCGGCATCAAAACTGCTACAATGTCGTATATCTTGAATTTCTAATAATCATTGGAGGGGAGCCAAGTTTGTCTGTTCTCGGCGGTGAGCTCGACGAGAGATACGAGGTCCTGGAGAAGGTTCGCGTCGGCGGGATGGGGGCGATCTACAAGGTTCGCCACCGCCTGCTCGACGAGGTGCGGGTGATCAAGACGCTGCGCCGGCCGACCGCCTCGGGCGAGGCGGCGGAGCGCTTCCTGGCGGAGGCGAAGGCGGCCACCCGGCTGCGCCACCCCAACGTGGCGAACGTCTACGACTTCGCGCTGGGAGTCGAGGGACACGCCTACATCATCATGGAGTACATCGAGGGGTGGAACCTGCAGGAGGTGGTGCGCGGCTACGGCCCTCCCCCGATGCCGCTGACCATCGAGATCGCCCACCAGGCGTTGCGCGCGATCGCCTACCTGCACCGGCTGAAGATCATCCATCGCGACATCTCGCCCGACAACCTGATGCTGACCCGGGACGTCGACGGCAAGCCGCTGGTCAAGCTGATCGACCTCGGCATCGCCAAGACGCTGGAGGAGGACCCCAACAAGCGGGTGGGCACCGGCGTCTTCGTGGGCAAGCCGCGCTACGGCTCGCCCGAGCGCTTCGACGGCGGGAGCTCGGACTTCCGGAGCGATCTCTACTCGTTCGGCGTCGTCCTCTACGAGCTGCTGACCGGCCTCTGCCCGATCGCCGGCAACCAGACCGCCGCCTACATCGCCGGCCACCTCTTCCTGCCGCCGCGCTCGTTCGACGAGACCGATCCGGACGGGCGGGTGCCGGACGACCTGCGGGCGCTGGTGCTCCAGGCGCTCGCCAAGGTGCCGGAGGACCGCATGCCGAGCGCCGAGGACTTCCTCTGGCACCTGACGATCATCCAGGACCGTTTCCCGCTGACTGCCGAGACGGGCTCCGAGCTCTGGCACCTGCGCCGGCCGGGGCGGCCGGCGGAGCGCATCGAGCTCAGCCCCACCCCGACGTCGATCGCCGCGGCGATGAAGACCCCGCTCGCCATCCCCCCCTCGATGCAGCGCGAGCTCTCGGCCCGCGCCGCGCCTCCCCCGAAGGAGGCCGAGGAGGAGACCCAGGGGCTGGGGGCGCCGGGGGACAACACCACCACCGTGCGGCTGGGGCCGCCGCTGCGCCAGCCGTTGCGGACGGACGACACGGGGGAGCTCCCGACCCCTCCGGACCCCTTCCCCATCCTGCTCTCGGCCGCGGCCGCGGAGTCGCACGACTCCTGGGCCCTGCTGCCGCTGCAGGCGGCAGGCCGCCCCGACTCCGAGAACCGGCAGCCGCCTCCCCCCGCCGCGGACTCCGCCCGCCCGCCGCCGCCGGAGCCCTTCCGCTGGCTCCGCGGCCCCCTCGCCGCCGGAGTCGTCGCCAGCGCCCTTCTCCTGGCCGGGCTCTACCTGGCCCCGCGCCCGCCGTGGCTCACGCGGCTGGCGGCGACGAGCCCGGGGCCGACGAGCGAGATCCCACCGCCCGCGTTGCCCGCCACCGCCGGGACGCCCGGGCCGGCGGGGGCCGGGACGAATCCCGTGCCGCGCCGGCCGATGCGGGCGGGAGACCTCATCCTGCCCGGCGATCCGGGCGTCCAGGAGCCCCGGGTGCTGGTCTTCCCCCCCTACTCCTTTCCCAGGGCGGCGCGGGGGAGCGGCCGCCACGCCACGGTGCGCATCGAGGTGCTGGTCGACGAGCGCGGCCGGGTGATCGACACCCGGCTCCGCGGCGGCGACCGGTCCGGGCTCGGCTTCGAGGAGGCGGCGCAGGTGGCGGCGAGGAAGGCGAAGTTCCTGCCGCCGACCCGCGACGCGATCCCCGGCCGGATGTGGACCGAGCTGCGCTTCGCCTTCGGCGAGTGAGCGCGGCGGATCAGCGCCCGGCGGGCCTCTCCGGCGGTACCGGGAGGGCCGCGGCCACCTGCCGCGCCGTCAACTCGTAGCCGGCCGGGGTCAGGTGCTGATCGATCGGGTAATAGATCCGTTCGCCGCGGGCGATGGCGCTCGCGAAGGTGGGGGTGAGGTCGAGGACGGGGACGCCGTGGCGCGCGAAGAGGGCGCGGAAGATGGCGTTCGGGCGGTCGCGGTCGTAGCGCGCGGGGTCGAGGGCGAAACGCGCCAAGTTCGCCTCCCAGCGGCGGGGATCGACCTGCACCAGCGAAGGGATGAGGACGGCGAGGATTCTCGCAGGACCCGCCTCCGCGACGAGCCCGGCCACCGCCGCCTCGGTCGCCGCCGCCCCCCCGGCGACCATCGCCGACGGCGTCCCCTTCGCGTAGAGGTCGAGCTCCGCCCGCAGCTCGCGCGTCTCGAGCGGCTCGGGGCGGCCGGCGAGGCGGCGGAGGGCGCCTCCCAACGAGGAGCTCTTGAGCAGCACGAAGAGGTGCGAGTGGTAGTAGAGCCAGCGGGAGAGGGTGTGGCCGCGCTCCCCGGGAGCCACCAGGGCGCCGTCCACCACGGCCACCTTCGGGCCCCCGGGCGCGGCGTCCTGGAGGTCGTTGCCGATGAACACCGTCACCAGCACGACGTCGGGGGCGAGCGGCCTCCCCCAGCGGGCGAACCAGGCCGTCTCGTCCGGCACGCCGTAGCCGGGCACGCCGGCGTTCAGCACCTCGGCGCGCAGGCCGCGCGCGCGCAGGATCTCCTGGAGCCGCGCCGGGTAGGTCTCCCCCGCCTCCGCGCCGACGCCGAAGGTGAAGGAGTCGCCGAGCGCCAATATGCGGAGGGTGCTGCGGAGGGTGCCGCGGAGGGTGCCGGGGTCCCGCGGGCCGGCCTCCGGCCCTCGCATCCCCTCCGGATCGATCGCCACCCGGTTGGTGAACTCGACCCGGTTCCCCACCGTCCCCACGAAGCCCGGGCGCAGCCGGTAGCGGCGCGGCGGGTCCGGCGCGTAGAGCGGCCCCGAGATGGTCATCACCGGCTGGGGGCGGACGATCCGCACGGCGACCTCGGCGAGCGCCAGGCTCACCAGGAGGCTCGAGCCGAGGAGGAGGAGGCGGAGGAGGAGGGGACGGGCGCGCATGGGCGGGTGGGATGGTATCAGGGGGCGGGATGGCGCCGCGGGGCCCTCTGTGGTTCAATCCGCCCGCGATGTCCGCCCCCCCAGGAGCCCTTCCCCGAGTCGCCGCCGTAGTGGTCAATTACAACGGCAAGGAGATCACCCTCCAGGCCGTCGCCAGCCTGCGGCGGATGACCTACCCCAATTTCGATCTGGTGGTGCTCGACAACGCCTCGACCGATGGCTCCCCGGAGGCGATCACGGCCGCGTATCCCGATCTCCGTCAGGTGCGGGTGGAGGTCAACCGTGGCAGCGCCTCGGGGTACGCGCGGGGGTTCGAGTGGGCCTTCGCCAACGGCTACGACTACGTGCTCCTGCTCAACAACGACATCGAGGTGGAGCCGGAGATGCTCACCGAGCTGGTGAAGCTCGCCGAGTCGGCGCCGGACGTCGGCTGCGTGGGGCCGAAGTGCTACTTCCACGGCGACCGGGGCCGGCTCTGGTCGGCCGGGGGGATCCTCCGCTTTCGCGAGTCGATCACCCGCGAGCGCGGCTACGGCGAGATCGACCGCGGCCAGTTCGAGGCGGACGCCGAGGTCGACTACGTCAACGGCTGCGCCATCCTGATCCGCCGCGCCGCCGCCGAGGCCGCCGGGACGTGGGACGACCTCTACTACATCTGCGTCGACGACGCCGACTTCTGCACCCGCGTCAAGCGCCACGGCTTCCGCTGCCTCTACGCGCACCGGGCGGTGCTCTACCACATGGTGGCCTACACCACCGGCGGCTACAGCGCGGGACGGAACTTCCAGTTCGGCAGGAGCGGCGCGATCTACGTGCGGCGCTATGCGAGCCCCTGGCAGTGGCTGACCTACCTCGCCTGGAACGCCGCCGCCCTGACATACGCCTGGCTCCGCGAGCGGCGGAAAGGGAACCAGGCGGCGGTGGCGGCGAAGCTGAAAGGGATCCGCGCCGGGATGAAGGCGGAGATCCCGCCGCCGCCCGCGCTTCCCCCTACATCCCCGATGCCGGAACGGCCGCCGGCTTGAAGACCAGCCCCTCGCGGTCCGCCGGCGGATTCGGATCGTAGAGGCGGATCACCTCCTCCGGCACCGGCGCGAGGTCGGAGGCCCGCCGCAGCTCGAAGAGGGTGGTCCCGGTGCACTCGCGGTCGAGGTTCGGCGCCCCGCCCTGCGTCTCGAGGGCGTCGAGGTGAGCGGTGCGGAAGTCGATGCTGAAGCGCGAGCGCCCCGACGTGTTGGGGACCGTCGAGTGGAGATGAGCCCCCGAGAAGAGGAGCAGCCCCCCCGGCGGGCAGACGACGCGGACCTCGGGCTCGAGGTCGAGCGGCCCGGTCGGCTTCGGCTGTTTGCGGGTGTCGGCCTTGACCTCCTTGGCGGCGTTGGCGCGGCCCGTCTTGTTCCACTCGTAGTGGTTGTACTCGCCCGAGGAGTTCGGCACCGGCTCGTTCCAGTAGCGGGGGTGGAACGCGAAGGAGCTCTCCGACTCGAACGGATAGACCGGCAGCCACCAGTTGAGCTGCGAAGGGGGGGAGGAGTACCAGATGTCGCGGTGCGGATGGAGCACGTAGGCGACGCCGGCCGTCAGGTAGCCGCCGCTCGTCGCGACGCGCATCCGGGGGACGTCGAAGTAGGTCTTCTCGAGGTCGCATCCGAGGTCCGCGAGCAGCTCGCGCAGCAGCTCCTGCGTCCGCGGATGGTGGATGAACCGCGGCTTCAGCGGGCCTACGATCTCCACGTACCGCTCGACCGACAGGGTGTCCTGCGCCGTCTGCGGGTCGAGCGGCGCGAACGCCTCCTCGATCAGCTGCCGGGCGAGCCCCGTGAGCGCCAGGGTGCTCGGGCGCGGCGAATAGACGAACAGATCCCCGGCATAGAGGCGCGCGAGCCGCTCGCTGTCGCCGAGGTGGGTATCGAAGTAGAGGGTGGTCATGGATGGGGACCTCTTCTTTGGGGTCTCTGGATGGGTAAAGCTCGACGGCGCCAGTATATGGAGGGGGTGGGAGGAGGGTCAATCAGAGGTCGGGACCGCTCGCCAGTTCCGAGACACGCACGAACTCCGCGGCCAGATCCTTCCCGCGATGAAATCCACGCGCGGCGATCAATGCGAGCGTTTCTCGCGCCTGCTGGAGATCGGCGGAAGTCATGCGCCTCCAGAGAAACTGGCAATCCTGAAGATCTCGTGCCCGTCCGGCCAGTACCTTGAGCGCGAAGAGATGCCCTGTCCGGACGACGGGGACCGCCGCGCTCTGCATGACGGTCACCCTCTCGGCTGCCGCCACGATCTCCGGCTCGACTCCCGATGAGGCAAACATGAGATCTACGACCAGACCTTCATCACCCTCTTCTTCGATTTCCGGGACAAGGAGCCTGACAGTGGCCAGGCGGCCGACATCCGTCTGCTCCATTACGGCTCCGGTCGAGATCTCGCGGTAGCCGCGTCCACGCAGGGACAAGACGATCCTCTCGGCCTCCCGGTCTCCCGCGACGGCGATCGCCACATCGATGTCCCTGGTGTTCCTGGCTCCGCGCGAACTGAGACGGCCAGCCCGCCGATCGCCGCCCAGCGCAGACCGAGCGCCGTCAGGTCGGAATCCAGCCGGGCCAGGCCTTTAGCGAGTCGGATCAATGCGGATTGATCTGCCAAGATCGGTTTGGAAAGGGACGCTGTCGTAATTGGGATCTTTGCGCAACCATGCCCGCAGCCTGCGCTCGATCAGCTCGGCGTTCTCTTGCGGAAACCAGCGGCCCAGGTTCTGTCTCATCATCGCCTCGGCTGCCTCGTAGAGGTCGAACATCATGCGGACCCGAGCGATGACCTTTGGATCGTAAACCGTCTCCATGGCGTTTATTCTACTACCTCTGTCCCTCTCCCCGATCTCCATCGCACTGAAGAATTAGGTATCGTGCCGCCGGGCTTCCGCCCGGCTGCGATCGTGGACTCTTTCCTACGTGTGGAGGTCTTAAGCATGCGCAAGAAGCTCATCGCCCTCGCCCTGGCCCTCGGGGCCGTCGCCGCTGCTCAGGGAATCGCGCCTCGTTCATCCGAGGCGGGGACCTGCAACTTCAAGGTCTGCTGCCCCGGCGTGCCGACGTGCTACTGCTGCTCTCACCCGTGTTCGATCCAGTGTCCCTGACCCTGCAACCCTCCTGAGGAGATCGAGTCATGCGGAAAAAGCTCACCGTGCTCGCCTTCGCCCTCGCCGCCAGCGCCGCCGCTTTCCTCTCCGCCCCCAAGGTCGAGGCCGCCTGCCCGGTCTACTGCTGCCCGGGGACGACCCGCTGCATCACCTGCTGCAATCCGCGGTTCTGCGAGTTGAACTGCCCGTAACCGGCTGACCGTCCGCTCGAGGGGGCGGCCCGCGGGCTGCCCCCCGCTGTCCCCCTTTGTCCCCCTGATTGCCGCACCTGCGCTAGACTCCGGCCCCGTGAGCCGCACCGTCCATCTGGCCCTCGCGGCGATTACGGCGTTCTTCGTGCTGTTGCCGCTGACGCTGGGGAAACCCGGGCTGCCGGCCCATCTCAAGGCGGACGAGGCGGCGTATTACCTCGCCGCGCAGAGCCTCGCCTACGACCGCGACCTCAAGGTCGAGCCCAAGGACGTCGACCGGGCGTTCCAGGAGTTCCCGTTCAGCCCGGTCGCGAACGTCATCGTGATGTCCGACGACGGGTGGCGGACGGTCTACTTCGGCAAGCCCTACCTCTATTCGCTGGCCGGCGCGCCGTTCGCCCGGCTGGCCGGCTCCGACGGCATGCTGTTCTTGAACATGCTGATGACGATGGCGATGGTATGGATGGGGTACCTCTACCTGCGGCGCTACAACCCGCCCGGCCTCGCCGCCCTCTTCTCGGCCTCGTTCTTCCTGCTCAGCGTCGGCTTCTCCTACGTCTTCTGGATCCAGCCCGAGGTGTTCAACATGTTCTCGGTGGCGGCGTGCCTCTTCTTCGGCCTGCCGCGAGTCGACGAGACGGGACTTCCCGACCGCCGCCGCGAGCTCCTCTTCTCCGCCCTCTCGGGGGGGGTGCTGATGCTCGCCGTCTACGACAAGCCGATGTTCGCCGCCCTGGGGCTCGCCCCCCTCTTCGCCCTGGCGCGCGACCGCCGCTGGAGGAGCGTCGCGGTGTGGATCGGCGCCGCCGTCCTCACCCTGGGGATCGCCTGCGGCATCGCCTACAGGCTGACCGGCCACCCCTCGGCCTACCTCGGCGTCCACCGCCAGGGGGTGACCTTCTGCGAGCCGGGGAAGGTGCCGATCGGCCCGGCCCCCGTACCCGTGGCTGCCGCTCCAACACCTTCGGGCGGCGCGGCTCCCGGCAGCGGGCAGGCAGCGAAGGTCGCAGCCGCGGCGGTCCCCAACTCCACCACCGGCAATGCCTGGACGTGGCTCTTTCGCCCTCTCGACGTGACCCTCTACGAGGAGGTGGAGAGCATCGTCTACTTCCTGGTCGGCCGCCACACGGGGATGCTGGTCTACACGCCGTTCGCGGCGCTCGGCGCGGCCTTCTTCCTCGTCCAGAGCCGGCGGCGGCACCTCGCGGGAGGGCGCGGGGAGCGCTGGGTGCTGCTGGGCGCGGTCGCGGCCGTGGCGCTCTACTTCCTGACCTACATCGCCTGGAACTGGCAGGGGGGCGGCGGCTTCGTGGGGAATCGCTACTTCGTGACGGCGATCCCGGCCTTCCTCTTCCTGGTCACCGAGATCCGCCCGCGCTGGCTTCTCCTCGCCGGGCACGCGGTGGCCGGGCTCTTCCTGGGGCCTCTCCTGCTCACCCCGTTCGGCGCCGCCGTCCCCGAGCCGACCCTCCAGGCGCACGTGCGGGGGGCGCCGTTCCGCTATCTCCCGCTCGAGCTGTCGCTCAAGAACGTCCCCGGCTACGAGCGGATCGCCGTCGGCGACGTCCGCATCGTGGGGCGGAAGGACGTCTTCGTGCCGCAGGGGGAGCAGCTCTGGCTCGGCGGCGCGACCCCGGTCGAGCTCTACTTCATCGGCTCGCAACCGATCCGGCGGGCGGTCTTCGACGTGACCAACCAAGCCCCGGGGAACCACGTCGAGATCCGGATGGGAAAGACCCGGCAGGCGTTCGACTTCGCGGGCGACGCCGGCGAACAAACCCGGCGGGTGGTCCTCGAGCCCGGCGCCCCGTTCCGGGTGCGGCGGCAGAAATGGGCCACCTTCTACGTCTACAGGCTGGTGGTGAAGACGCGCACCGGCGCGATCCGCCACTGGGTGCGCGAGTACCCGCCGGCGAGCTGCCCCGCCTACGTCCAGGACGACCGCACGCAGGAGAACTTCTTCACCGGCGCCGCGCTCACCTGGCTCGGCACCGGGGCCCAGCTCGACGCCGACGTCTGGGAGCTCCAGTGGGGGAACACCGTCGCGCCGCCCAGGGCCGAGGCGGGGAAGCCGTTCACGGTGCTCACCCGCCTGTTCAACCGCAGCCGCGCGCCGTGGACCGCGGACGGCGCCGCGCGGGTGAACCTCGCCTACCACTGGCTCGACGCGGGCGGCAAGCGGATCGTCGAGGACGGCCTGCGCACCCCGATGCCCTGGCCGGTGCCGCCGGGCGGGCGGGTGAGCGTGCAGCAGCAGGTGCTCGCCCCCGCGGCGCCGGGCTCCTACGTGCTGGAGCTCGATCCGGTGTTCGAGACGGTCTCCTGGTTCTCGCGGAAGAACGGCGGCAAGACGCTGAAGATCCCCGTCGAGGTGGTGGCCGCGGCTCCCGCGCCTGCCGCGCCAGCTCCGGAGGCCTCCGGTGCTCGATAACCTGCGGGAGGACACCCGGCGGCTGAAGCTCACCAAGTCCAAACCATTCCCCTGGTACCTCATCGAGTCGCTGCTGTTCGAGAACGGCTACCAGGCGGTGGTGCTGCACCGGATCGCCCACTGGTTCAAGGTGCGCGGGGTGCCGGTGCTCGGCCCCCTGTTCGCGCGGCTCGGCCTGCTGCTGACCGGGGTCGACATCGCGCCGGGGGCGGTGATCGGCCCGGGGCTGCTGATCAGCCACGGCACCGGCCTGGTGATCGGCGGCTACGCGCGGATCGGCCGCGACGCCATCCTCCTCCACGGCGTCACCATCGGCTCCCCCGACCCGGGGCGGATCGGGAAGATGCCGGTGATCGGCGACAACGTGTTTATCGGGGCGGGGGCCACCCTGATCGGCGAGATCACGGTGGGGGACGACGTCTTCATCGGGGTCCACGCCATCGTGGCCCGGGACGTGCCGGGCGGCAGCCGGGTGCTGGCGAAGGGGGAGATCGACGTCTCCCCCCGGCGCGATGTCTGAAGATTCTTTCGCGGGGATGTCGAGAAACGGGCGGCGGCTCCGACTACCCCATGAACGCACCCGATGACGGGTCGCTCGCAACGGCAAGGAGCCAGTCATGAAATACATCCTGATGATGAATACCCCCGGCGGAGGCCCATACCAGATCGCGCAGTGGCCGCAGCAGGACATCAAGGCGCACATCGCCTTCATGGGCGACATCAACCGGCAGCTCCGGGAGTCGGGGGAGCTGGTGGCGGCCGAGGGGCTCGCCGGCCCGGACCAGGCGAAGCTGGTGCGCGCCGGCAAGGATGGGCGGCCGGTCACCGACGGGGTCTTCCCGGAGGCCAAGGAGTTCCTCGCCGGCTACTGGATCGTCGACGTCGAGAGCCCGGAGCGCGCCTACGAGATCGCCGCGCAGGCCTCCGCCGCGCCCGGACCCGGCGGCGCGCCGATGAACATGGCGATCGAGGTGCGGCAGGTGATGAGCGGCCCGCCCGACGATTGGGTGTGACCTCGAACCCCCTCGCTCCGGAGACCGAGCGCCTGCTGCGCGACCTCGCGCCGCAGGCGCTCGGCGCGCTGGTCCGCCGCTGCCGCGACTTCGGCGCCGCGGAGGACGCGGTGCAGGAGGCTCTGATCGCCGCGGCCACTCAGTGGCCGCGCGAGGGGGTGCCGGAGAACCCCCGCGGCTGGCTGATCCAGGTGGCCGCGCGGCGCCTCGCCGACCAGGCGCGGAGCGAGAGCGCCCGCCGCCGCCGGGAGACGGCGGTCGTCAGCCTCGCAGGCCCCGAAGCGCAAATCGCCCCGGAGACGGAGGCTTCAGCAGCAAAGGACGACACTCTCGTCCTCCTCTTCATGTGCTGCCACCCCGCCCTCTCCACCCCTTCGGCCATCGCCCTGACACTGCGCGCCGTGGGCGGCCTGAAGACGGGGGAGATCGCGGCGGCGTTCCTGGTCCCCGAGGCCACCATGGCGCAGCGGATCAGCCGCGCCAAGGCGAGCATCAAGGCGTCCGGCGTCCCCTTCGCGATGCCCACGGCGGCGGCGCGGGCCGAGCGGCTGGGCGCCGTGCTGCACGTGCTCTACCTGATCTTCAGCGAGGGGTACACGGCGAGCTCGGGAACGGAGCTCGCCCGCACCGACCTGTCGGGCGAGGCGATCCGCCTGGCGCGCGCCGTCCACCGCATCCTGCCGGAAGACGGCGAGGTCGCGGGATTGCTGGCGCTGATGCTCCTCACCGACGCGCGGCGGCTGGCGCGCACCGGGCCGGCGGGCGAGCTGATCCCGCTCGACGAGCAGGACCGCTCCCGCTGGGACCGGCGCGCCATCGCCGAGGGGGTGGCGCTGGTCTCCACGGCTCTGGCAAAAGGATCGGTCGGCGCCTATCAGCTCCAGGCAGCGATCGCCGCCCTGCACGACGAGGCGCCGCGCGTCGAGGACACGGACTGGCCGCAGATCCTCGCCCTCTACGGCCTGCTGCTGCGGATGTCCGACAACCCGATGGTGGCGCTCAATCACGCGATCGCGACCGCCATGGTGCAGGGGCCGGCGGCGGGGCTGGCGCTGCTGGAAAAGCTCGACGCCGACGAGCGGCTGGCGGGGCACCACCGCCTCGACGCCGTCCGCGCCCACCTGCTGGAACGGGCCGGCGACCGGGAGGGGGCGATCGCATGCTTCCGGAAGGCGGCGGGGCGCACGACGAGCCTCCCCGAGCAGCGCTACCTGATGACCCGGGCGGCACGGCTGAGCGACGAGGTGGAGTAAAGAAATGGCAGGAGGGCGACCGCGGGTCGCCCCTACACCAGGCTTCGGCGGAGGTTGTAGGGGCGACCCGCGGTCGCCCTCGAGACCCGGGATTCCTAGGCTGCCTGCCTCTCGAGCAGACCCTTCATTCCCTTCAGCAGGAAAATCGCCCGCTCGCCGTCGCCCGGGTCGAGCGGCTCCTCGGAGTAGGCCGCCTGGACGTAGAGCTCGGTGAGCGCCGCGACCGGCTCGGCGATCCCCCGGAAGGAGAACGGCAGGGCGTGGAGGACCTCGTAGGGGGTCGACTTCGACGGCCGGGCGTACCCCTGGACCTCGAGGAGGAGCAGGAAGCGCTGATAGGCCGCCAGCACCGCGTCGCGCGGTGAGAGCAGGCCCAGGCTCTCGAGATTGGCGAAGGGATCGCCCGGGGCCATGGCGCCCCCCGGGGGAGGCCGCGACCAGCGGAAGCGGCTCAGCAGACGCGCGAGGAGATCCCGCAATCCCTTCGTCATCCTCCCCCACCGGCCGGTGAGGAGGGGCAGGAGGCGGACGAGCAGCCACAAGCCGGCGGCGATCAGGGCGAGGACCACCGGGATGAGCAGCCACTTCCCGGCGGCGGAGAGCAGGCGGACCAGCTCGGCGGCGGGACCGGTGAGCGCCGGCGGCGCTTGCTGCGAGGAGCCCGCATCGCCCGCGGAGGACTTCTCCCCTTCGCCGGACTTCCCGGCATCCTGCGCCCCGTGCTTCCCGTCGAGCCCTTTCTCGGGCGCCTGATCGCTCCGGCTCCCGTTGGTGCGCGGCGCGCGCAACCGTCCCGTCCCCTGAAACTGCAACCCGGGCACGGCGAGGGCGGCGGCCAGCACCACGGCGAGCAGGACCCCGGCCAGGGCCATGCGCGCGGGAACCAGGTGGGGCGACACCCACCCTCCCTCGTTTTCCACCCGGCGATGGGAGTCGAGGCTCGAGCCGGCGGCGAGCACAATGCCGGTCGAGAAGAGGAAGACGATCACCGCGGCCAGCGCCCGCACGCCGATCTCGGGGGTGGCTCGCAGCAGGAACGGCTCGCCGAGGGCGAAGGCGAGGAGGGCGAGGGCGGCGAGCCTGCCGATGGCTGCGGCCGGATTGGGAGGGATCTCCGGCGCCTTCCTCGCCCGCGGCGGCGCGGCCCCCGTCTCCAGGGCTCGCTGGCGCTGGAAGGCCTCGGCGCGCAGCCGCTCGACGCCGTAGAGGCGCGCCGCCGTCCAGCCGGGCCTCCCGACCTCCGGGCTCATCCCTTTCGTCACCTGGGTGGCGAAGCGCCAGACGGCGGCGATGATCAGCAGGTTGGCGAGCCGCTCCCCCATCCCCACGGGGCGGGTCTCCCACGGCTCGATCATCATCACGGAGATCGTCGCAATGCCGAGGGCGATCGTGTAGAGCCCCTGAAGCTCCTCGTCTCCGGAGCTGCGGCGGTGGCGCTCGATCAGTACGGTCGCCACCGCGAAGCAGAAGCCGATCCACTTGAGCTGCGGCCCGGCGCCCACGAAGGTCGAGCGGACGTCCACCAGATAGGAGAGGAAGGCGGCGACCATGGCGATCAGGGCCGCCGGCACCGCCACGTGGTGAGTGAAGAACGTGAAGGCGTCGTCGTCGACCTGCGGACCCGTGGAGATCACAGGGCCTGCGCTCCCAACTGCTCGAGGTCCGCCTCGCTCGCCACGGAGTAGACCGGAACCCCCTCGGGGAGCCCGGCGGCGATCGCTCCGGACTCCGCCCCGCCGCGCTGGATCCAGATCACGCCGACGTCGAACCCCGAGCGCTTGAGGGCGCCGAGCGCGGCGCCGGTGGCGGCCCCGAGGTCGGGGGTCACCACCATCACCACGTGCGAGCGCGGCAGGCGGGGGGCCTCGGCGAGCAGCAGCTCGGGGAGGGTGAGGCCGGGGGCGAGGGTGAGCCGCGCCAGCGCCGTGCGCAGGTGGTCGCGCTGCCAGGCGCCGCGCCCGGGCGGCACCTCGAGCGGGCGGTAGGCCGCGATCAGGCGGCGGGCGTTGGCGTCCTCCAGGGCGTCCTCGTAGCGCCGGAAGCTCCCTCCCTGCCAGTCGGCCGGGAAGCTCTCGGCCGCGTCGCCGCCGTTCGACAGCAGCCCCGCCGACTGCCCGGCGGCGAGCACGAACTCGGCGATCGAGGCGGCCGCCGTCACCGCCAGCTCGACGGCGGGATCGCTCCCCTCCTCCTCGTCTTTCGCCTTGCGCGCCTCTTTGTGCGGATACGCGTGGCGCCCCATCTCGACCGCCAGCAGGACCCCTTCGAGCACCGCCGGCTCGAACAGCTTCACCTGCAGGACCCCGGAGCGGGCGGTGGCGCGCCAGTGGATGCGGCGCAGGCTGTCGCCGTGGCGGTAGTCGCGCACGCCGAGGAAGCGGGCGGGGTCCTCGAACGGGCTGCGGCGGCGGGGGACCTCGTGGATCGGCCGGTGGCCGAGCGGCCACCCCTGGCCGATCGGCACCGCCCGCGGCACCACGGTGAGGAAGCGGACCTCGGAGTCGACCCGGAAACGGCGCACCAGCCCGAAGGGATCGCTCGCCTCGACCACCATCGGCCCCACCCGGAAGAGCCCGCGGCGGGTGCTGTGCAGGATGCAGACGGTGTGGATCGTCTGCTCGCTCTCGAGCGTCTGGAAGCCGCAGGTGAGCCCCTCGGCGTCGAGCCCGGGATCGACCGCCTCGCGCCAGAAGAGCCAGAGGGCCGGGAAGCTCTTCCGGTTGTGGAACACCAGGCGGGATTCGACCGAGTCCCCCAGCTCGATCTCCGTCGCGCGGAGGCTCCGCCGCACCTCGACGCGCGCCAGGCTCGCGGCCGGCAGCAGCGCGGCGAGCGCCATCACGGCGGCGGCCACCACCGCGGCATAGAGGAAGAAGCCGGCCGAGAAGAGGGAGACGAGGAGAGCGATCAGCCCGACCACCAGCGCCCAGCGCAGGGCCTGGCGGCGGCGGAGACCGGCGATCTCGCGGCGGGTATCGTCCTGGACCGGGGTCTGTGGGGCGCGTGGCAGCGCCGCGCCGGCGACGGTCATGGGACGGCCGCGGAGCCTACCGGGGCCGGGGTGGACTCGACGATCGGCGCCGGCACCAGCCCCACGGCCTGGTCGACGACCTGCTGCGCGCTGCGCTTCGAGAGGCGCCCCTCGGTGCCGAGGATCACCCGGTGGTAGAGGGTCGCGGGATAGAGCCGCTTGACGTCGTCGGGGAGGACGAAGCTTCGCCCGGCGAGGGCGGCGCGCGCCTGGCAGGCCCGGTAGAGCCCCTGGGTGGCGCGCGGCCCGGCCCCGAGCAGCAGCTCGCGGGAGCTGCGGGTCGAGGAGATCACCTGCACGATGTAGCGCCGCACCTCGGGGTGGACGTGCACCTCGCGCACCATGTCCTGGAGGCGGGCGAGGACCTCGAGGCTCATCACCTGCGCCACCCCTTCGAGGGGATCGCTGCGCTCGCCGCGCACCAGCATCTGCTCCTCGGCCTGGAGGGCCGGGTAGCCGATCGCGAGGCGCATCAGGAAGCGGTCGAGCTGCGCCTCGGGGAGCGGGAAGGTCCCCTCGTGCTCGACCGGGTTCTGGGTGGCGATGACGAAGAACGGGCGCTTCAGGGGATAGGTGCGGTTGTCGACGCTCACCTGGCGCTCGGCCATGCACTCGAGGAGCGAGGCCTGGGCGCGCGGCGTGGCGCGGTTGATCTCGTCCGCCAGCAGGATCTGGGTGAACACCGGGCCGGGATGGAACTCGAACTCCCCCGTCTTCTGATTGAACACGCTCGACCCCGTGACGTCCCCCGGCAGCAGGTCGGGGGTGCACTGGAGGCGGCGGAAGCCGCCGCCGAACGTCCGGGCGAGGGTCTTCGCGAGCAGCGTTTTGGCGGTGCCGGGGACGTCCTCGAGCAGGAGGTGCCCCTCGGCGAGGAGACAGGTGAGGACGAGCTCGAGGACCGGCCGCTTGCCGTAGATGACCGTCTCGAGTTGCTGGAGGAGCGCTTCGCCGGCTTGCTGGACCTGTTTCATTTCAGCAAGAGGATACGTTGCAGGGGGGCGAAGTGTTTTAGCGGAGGCAGATCTTTCTTCACCGCACCCCCTGCATCGGCCGCACGTGGAGGTCGGTCACCTCGGCCGAGCGCGACAGGGCGAGGGCGCTCACCACGGCGGCGGCGACGTCCGCGGGCTGGAGGAAGCGCTCGGGGTCGTAGGGTTTCCCCTCGTAGCGATGCACCTCTTCCTGCATCGGCGTGGCGGTGCGGCCGGGGAAGACGGTGAGCACGCGGACCCCTTGCGGGTTCACCTCGTCGCGCAGGCCGTCGGCGAGGGCGCGCAGGGCGTGCTTCGAGGCCGAGTAGCCGACCCACCCGGCGCGGGCGGGGTGGAAGCCGGCGCTGGAGTTCACGAACACCACCTGCCCGCGGCGCTCGATCAAAGAAGGGAGGAGCCCCTGCGTCAGCAGGAACGGGACGTGGACGTTCGTCCGATACTGATGATCGAGATCCGCCACCGGCGACGCGGCGAAGGAGCCGCCGCGGAAGAAGCCGATGCTGTGGATCAGCAGGTCGACGCCGCCGAAGGCCAGGGCGCCCGCCGTCAGGACGCGCACCGCCTCATCCTCGCCGAGGTCGGCCGCGTACGTCTCCACCTCTGAAGACCCCGCGGAGACTGCGCGGCACTGATCGGCCACCCGCTCCAGCTTCTCCCCGCTTCGTCCGCTCAGCAACAGCCGTGCGCCGCCGCGGGCCAGCTCGACGGCGATCGCCTCGCCGATCCCGCCGCTCGCCCCCGTGACCACGGCGGCCTTCCCCTCGAATGCGGTCATTTCCCCTCCTCGACCTCCTGCAACAGCCCGGCTTCGAGCAGCGCGTCGGCCGCCGCGCGGACGGCGGCGAAGCTAAGCCTGGCGCGCTCGGCGATCGCAAGCAGATCCAGCCGGCCTTCCGAAAGGCTCAGCACCCAGAGCAGGGCGAGCTCCCGGGAACGTCCCGCATCGTCGCCACCGATCGCCCGGTAGAGCCCACGGCGGCCGAGCTGCGGCTCGCACTTCGGATTGAGATTGAGATAGCGGCGGTTCCCTTCGAGCAGATCGATCACCGCGAGATACATGCGGAGAGATCCTTCCAGAGCCTCAGGCGTCACGAAGCTCAGGTCGTCCGCCGACGTGTGGTACTCCGGATACCGGCCGTACGGAGTCCGCGTCAGCGATCCCACCGGCAGGTCGAACCCCGGCGAGCAGTACTGGCGCTCGTCGTAGCCGAAGGGGACGAACTCCTCGGCGCCGTACGGTTCGCCGGACTCCTTCAGCACCGCGACCACCGCGCGGTCGATCTCCGCCCCCCAACGCCGGCTCCGCTTGTAATGGAAGTTCCCCGCATCGCCGAGGTTCGCCGCCACCAGACCGTGCGCGATCCGGCCCGTCCGCTCCTCGTTGCGCGCCAGCCAGGTGATCGAGCCGATCGTGCCCGGGATGAAAAGAAAGCGATAGGAATACCGCCGCCGCGGGCGCGCCGCCAGCTCGCGGGCCAGCGCCGTCATCACCGCGATCCCGGAAAGGTTGTCGTTGCAGAGCGACGGATGGCAGACGTGCGTCGAGAGCAGGACCTCGCGCTCCGACTCCCCCGGCAGGAAGCACTCGCCGTAGCTGAGCGCGCCGTCCGCCAGGGTGGTGTCGACGAAGACCTCGTACTCCCCTTCCGGCAGGCTCTCGAGCGTGCTGTGCCGCAGGCAGAATCCCCACGCCTCTTTGTAATACGAGGTGCGATAGGGGATCAGCTCCGGCTTGTCCGGCAGCGTGAAGAGGTGCGGCTTCAGGTCGGCCAGGGAGAGCCGTTCGTGGACCGACACGCTGTAATTCAGCAGATGGAGGTTCGATTCCTGGAAGTCCACCACCTTGCGCCCCGAGGGGTCCTTGATCCAGGCGTCGCGGACATTCCACTCCTTCGGCACCGTCCAGTCGAAAACGGCCGTGCCGGTCGCCACCTCTTCGACCGCGAGGGGAATGCGCCGCTGGATCATCGCCAGCGTCGCGCGGACGCCGTCCCCCGTGATGCTGCGGCAGATCGGGAACGCCTCCCGGATCAGCTCCATCATCTCGTCGCCCGCGCTCAAACCGTGCCCTCCCGGAACAGCGGCAGGGCGCGGTCCTTCTCCGAGATCACCTTCACCGGCTCCGGCCAGGGGATTGCGAACGCCGGGTCGTCCCAGCGATAGCCGCGGGCGGACTCCGGCGCGTGGAATTCCGAAATCTGATAGGAAACCTCGGTGTCGTCCGCCAGTGTCAGGAATCCGTGCGCAAACCCCTTCGGGATGTAGAGCTGGTTTCCGTTCTCCGCCGAGAGGACGAGCGCGAAGTGCTTCGCCAGGGTGGGCGAGCCCGGCCGCAGATCGACGATCACGTCCCAGACCGCGCCGCGGGGGACCCGCACCAGCTTGACCTCGGCGTGCGGCTCCGCCTGGAAGTGGAGGCCGCGGAGAGTGCGCCGGCGCTGATTCCAGGAGAGGCTGCACTGGGCGATCTCGGGATCGAGGCCGCGCGCCGCGAAGTCGCGCCGGCACCAGGTGCGGGCGAAGAAACCCCGCTCGTCCGCGAAGCGCTCCGGCTCCAGCACCCAGGCGCCGGCGAGCGGGGTCTCGCGGAAGATCATTCGAGGACCCGGACCTCGGGGATCGCCACCACGAAGCGACCGCCCCAGGAGCGGACGTCCGCCATCTGCTCGACGATCTCCTCCTTGAGGTTCCAGGGGAGGATCAGCACGTAGTCGGGACGCGTCTCGCGCAGGCGGTCGGGGCCGTGGATGGGGATGCGCGTCCCGGGAAGGTAGCGCCCCTGCTTGTGCGGGCTGCGGTCGACCGTGTAGTCGAGGAAATCGGTGCGGACGCCGCAGTAGTTGAGCAGCGTGTTCCCCTTCGCCGGGGCGCCGTAGGCGGCGATCGACTTGCCGCTCTCCTTGGTATCGATCAGGAAACGGAGCAAGCCCCACTTCACCTTGATCACCCGCTCGCCGAAGGAGCGGTAGGTCTCGAGACGCCCGAGACCGGCGGCCTCCTCGGCGGCGAGCAGGGCGGCGACCCGCTCCCCCACCGGTTTCGAAGCGTCCTCGGCGTGCTTCCCGTAGATGCGCAGCGAGCCGCCGTGGGTCGGCAGCTCCTCGACGTCGAAGAGGGTGAGGCCATGCGCCGCGAAGACCCGGCGGACGGTGGCGAAGGAGAAATACGAGTAGTGCTCGTGATAGATGGTGTCGAACTGATCCTCCGCCATCAGCCGCAGCAGATGGGGGAACTCGAGGGTCAGCACCCCTTCGGGGGCGAGGAGGATCTTCAGCCCCGCCACGAAGTCGTTCAGGTCCGGCACGTGGGCGAGGACGTTGTTGCCGGCGAGGAGGTCGGCCCGCTTCCCTTCGGCGACGAGATCGCGGGCGGTCGCCGCGCCGAAGAAGCGCACCACGGTGGGGATCCCCGCCGCCTCGGCCGCGACGGCCACGTTCTTCGCCGGCTCGATCCCCAGCACGGGGACCCCCCGCTCCTTGAACCAGCGCAGCAGGTAGCCGTCGTTGCTGGCGATCTCGATCACCTGGTGGTCCGGCCCGAGGTCGAAGCGCTCGATCATCGCCGCCGCATACGCCTCGGCGTGGCGCAGCCAGCTCTCCGAGTACGAGGAGAAATAGGCGTAGTCCGAGAAGATCGCCTCCGGGCGCTCCTCCTCGGGGAGTTGGACCAGCAGGCACTCGCCGCAGACGTAGACGCGGAGAGGGAAGAACACCTCGGCACGGACCAGATCCTCGGGCTCGAGGTAGGAGTTGGCGAGCGGCGAGGCGCCGAGGTCGACGAATACCGCGGAGAGCGGCGCGCCGCAGAAACGGCAGGCGAGGTCGACGCTTCCCGCTGGAGATCCCGGCGCGCTCACCAGATCTTCCACGGCGTGTCCCCGCGCTTCCACATCTCGTTCAGGTGGAGGTAGTCGCGGTAGGTGTCCATCGGATGCCAGAACCCCTCGTGGAGGTAGACGGCGAGCTGGTTGTCGCGGGCGAGGCGCTGCAGGGGCTTCTGCTCGAGGAAGAGCTGCGGGTCGTCGTCCAGATAGTCGAAGACCTCGCGCTGGAAGACGAAGAAGCCGCCGCTCACCACCCCCTCGGCCAGGGTGGGCTTCTCGTCGAACTCGAGCACGTGGGGCCCCGCGACCCGCATCTCGCCGTAGCGCGAGGTCGGATGCACGCCGGTGACGGTGGCGAGGCGCCCCTGCTCCCAGTGGAAGTCGAGCAGCTTGCCGATGTCGACGTTTCCCACCGCGTCGCCGTAGGTGAGGCAGAAGGTCGGCGAGCCGGACCCCTCGACGTAGCGGCGCACCTTCCAGAGCCGGGCGCCGGTCGCCGTCTCGGCGCCGGTCTCGGCGCAGGTCACCCGCCAGCTCTCGTAGCCGTCCTGGTTGTGGATCTCTAGCGGGCTGCCACCGTCCATCGCCACCGTGAAGTCGCAGTGCATCTCCCGGTAGCGCAGGAAGTACTGCTTGATCTCCCACCCCTTGTAGCCGAGGCAGAGGACGAAGCGGTCGAGGCCGTGGGCGCCGTAGATCTTCATGATGTGCCAGAGGATCGGCTGGGGGCCGATCTCGACCATCGGCTTCGGCCGGTACTCGGTCTCCTCGCGGAGGCGGGTCCCCTGGCCGCCGCAGAGGATCACGACAGGCACGTCGCGCAATTGCCTGCTCATAGTGGCCTGCTCATGAGGGCTCCTTGACGGGATTCATTCTAAAGGTAACCGAGCGCCCGCAGCTTCGCGATCTCTTCGGCGTTCATCGCGCCGTCGCGCTTCGCTCCGGGGAGGCCGGGCGGCAGGCCGAGGTCGGACCAGGTCGGCACGGTGCGCACGGGATGGGCGCGGACGAAGGCCGGGTCGAGGGCGTCGAGGAGCACCTTGCCGGCGGCGTCCTGCGGCACCGGGAGGCCGAGGAGGTAGAGCACTGTCGGGTAGACGTCGAAGACGCTCGCCCCCTGGAGCGCCAGCCCCGGCTTCACCGGCCCGCCGTGCAGCAGCACGATCCCCGGCGGGCCGTGCCGGTGCTGGGTGTAGAGGCTGTGGACGATCGTCGGGCTGTGGCCGTGGTCCGAGACGACGAGGACCACCGTGTCCGGCCCCGCCGCGGCCAGGAGGCGGGCCAGGAAGCGGTCGAAGTCGCGGTAGATGCCGGGGATGATCGGCCCCTTCTGCGCAAGGTCCTTTGCCTTGACGCCGAAGAAGCGCTCCGGCTCGTACCACTTCCAGAACCAGTGCTGGTCGCTGTCCGGCTGGTGGGTGTAGAAGTTGACCAGCCGCGGCTGCGGGTGCTCGGCGAGCATCTTCAGGAGCGTCGCCGACTGCCAGTTGAAGTCCCCCGCGACGAGCAGCGGGCGGATATCCCGGAAGAGCGAGACCGGCTGATCGAACAGGGCGATCTGCGGCGTGGGACGCGCGGCCATCTCGTCGAGCCCGTAGGAGAAGAACCAGCTGTCGGGGCGCGCCGGATGGAGCGCGGGGAAGGAGTAGAAATAGCCGTCCACGACGCCGATCGAGAGACCCGCCCGGTCGGCGATCTCCCAGTAGGGCGGGGTCGCCAGCGAGAAGCGGTCGACCGGGATCAGGCGGGCGAGCCCCAGCGGCGACACGAGGTCGGCGAGCTCCTTGAAGAAGGTGCGGTGGACCGGGTACAGCCCTCTCGACGCCATCCCGGGGAGCGGGATGCGGTAGAAGTCGAGGACGCCGTGGACCTCCGGCTCCATCCCGGTGTAGATCGAGGCCCAGATCACCGCCGAGTTCGAGTCGTGGATCGACTCGAGCGGGCCGGTCGCCCCGGAGCGGCCCAGCGCCGCGAAGGTGGGGAGCTCCCCCTTCGCCATCATCGGCCGGATCACCCGCCAGTCCGCGCCGTCGAAGCCGACCACGATCACCTTGAGGCCGGTGTCGGCGACGGGGATCGCCGGCGCCGGCCCCTTCCGGGGCCGGGTCTCGGGCTCGTGCCCCGCGTAGAGCGGCGCCGCGACGTGGACGGCGAGGCCGATCCCGAGCAGGCCGAGAGCCGCCCAGCGGAGAGCGCCGTTGCGGCGAAGCGCCAGGATCAGCCGGAACAGGAGCCAGGAGCCGAGCGCCGCCCCCAGCGCGATGGGGAGCGCGAGGAGCGCCAGCACCCCCGCCATCCCCCAGACGGCCTGCGGGTGGAACGGCGCCTGGTCGTAGGTCAGGCCGTAGAGGAAGAAGACCTCCCAGAAGACCAGGTTGAAGGCGAGGAGCCCCAGCAGCAGGCCTCTCCTTTCTCTCGTCTCGGGGGTCGAAAAGGGGATCACGGCGAGGGCGGCCAGCACGAAGAACGCCGCCGCCCAGAGCCCGTAGAGGAGGCCGCACGCCACGTAGGTGATCAGCGCGTCGCGCGCCGAGCCGAGATGGTTGTGGACCACGTGGACCAGCGACAGCACGGCGCCGTAGAGCAGCGCGCCGTAAAGGAAGCCGCCGAGGCCGGCGTCGCGCAGGGATCGCAGTCGCATGATCAAAAGGGTGAGGCGCGGCGGGGCTCCGGGACGGCGAGACGGTAGCAGATCGCCATCACCCCATCAACCGGTGGTACTCGGCGGTGGTCTCCTCGCCGGGGGACACCCCCAGCTCCTCGAGGTAGACCCGGCAGAGGTTGTCGTACTGCCGCCGCACCAGGTCGCGGCGCCCCTGGAGAGCATAGATCTTCATCACGGCGACGTGGACGCGCTCCTGGAGCTGATCCTCGAGCAGCACCGCGCGGTAGGCGTCGAGGGCGTCCTCGTTGCGTTCCAGCCGCAGATAGAGGTCCCCCAGGCTGCGCAGGAGGTCCAGATAGAGGCGCTGGTAGGACTCCCGGCGCAGGGTGACCCACCCTTCGTAATACCCCTGGAGGAAGGGGCCGCGGTAGAGGCGCCAGGCCCGCCGCCAGATCTCGGCCGCCGCCTCGAGCTCGCCGCGGAGGGCGGCCTCCTTCCCCTCGTCGACCAGGCGGATCATCTCCAGCGCGTCGACCTCCCAGACGGTCTCCGGGTTCAGCCGGTAGACGCCGTTGCGGAACAGGAGCTGCGACGGCCGCCCCTTCCCCTTCGCGCCCGCCTCGAGCGAGCGCCGCAGGTGGCTCAGCGTGGGATGGAAGTTGCGCTCGATGGTGCGCTCCCCCTCGGTCGGCCAGACGGCGTCCATCAGCTCCTCGCGCCCCGCCTGGAGCCCGGGGGAGGAGGCCAGGAAGGCGAGCACCTGGAAGGCGCGCCGCAGGCGCAGGTCGAGGTCGTGCTCCCCCTCCTCGTCGCGCTGCCGGGCGACGGGGCTTCCCAGCAACCCCAGGACGTAGACCGGCGGCCCGGAGCTCGCCACCCCCCGTCCGCCGGGCGCGGACACGGCAGTGCCGGCGACGCCGGCGACGCTGCGCGGGCGCCGGCGCCGTTTCTCCCGCTCGAGCGCCGCGGCGAGGAGCTGAGGCAGGGCGTCGTGCTCCGGCCCTTCGACCCACAGGCCATGCTGGTCGAGCAGCCGCCAGGCGTCCTCCCCGGCGCCCCCCGCCTCGGGGCGCAGGTCGGAAGCGTCGAGGAGCAGGCCGCGCTCCTCCTCCGAGAAGAGGTCCAGCACCTCGTGGCGCAGGAAACGCCGGACGGCGGGAAACTCGAGCAGCGCCTCGGGCGAAGCCCCCAGCAGGTCCATGCCGCCGGTGGTCTCGATCGCCCGCCGCAGCGGCTGGTACCAGCCGTCCGTGACCTCGCGCAGGGAGGCCGCGTCCGCGGCGGAGAGCTCGCCGCCGGTCAGCAGGTGCCAGAGCTCGGCGATCTCGCGGTCGACCAGCAGCATCTCCTGGGGCGGGACGATGCCGCGCGGCAGGGCGCCCGCGCCGCCGCGCCGCCCGGACGCGAACACCAGCCGCTGCCCCGGGAGCAGCCAGCGCTCGGCCGCGGCGCGCCAGCTCTCACTCGGGGCGCCATTCGCCACCAGCCAGCGGGCGCCTTCGTGCTGCGCCGCCGCGATCGCCTCGCGCAGCGGCGCCTCGCCGGCGAGGGCTCCTTGCGGGAGCGCCATCGCCCGCCGCCCCTGCCGCGCGAGGAAGGCCTCGAGCACGATCGTGGCGCCGCTCCCCGGCCACCCCCAGAGCTGCACCACGGGTGAGTCGAGGGCTTCGATCCGGCCCAGGAGCCGGTCGACCTGCGGATAGAGATGGAGGGATTCGGAGATCGCCGTCACCGGCGGCTCCCGGCGCGGGAGGGGAGGGCGCCCGCTAGCGGGCGGGCGGCTCGGCGTCTTCGGCCAAGGCGGCAGTTTCCGCCGGCGTCTCGGGACCGAGGCCGGAGGCCAGGAGCTCGCGCGACAACGCGGCGAGGCAGCGCGTGGTGATCTTGCCGATGCTCGACTCGCGATAACCGAGCATCTTCGCCACCTCGGGTGGCTCGTACCCGAGGCGGAAGCGCAGCCGCAGGATCGACCGGCAGCGCGGCGGGAGCTGATGGATCAGGCTCTCGAGGTCGCAGAGGAGGTCCGCCTTCTCCTGGTTGGGGGCGATCGGCTCGGAGAGCCATTCCAGGATCGTCGAGTCTACCGCGAGATAGATCCGGCGCTTGTGGGTGCGCCAGTACATCAGGCAGTGCCGCTTGACGGTGCCGAACAGCCAGCTCTCCGGGTCGCGCACCCGTTCCCACTGGTAGAGCAGGGCGAGCAGGGCCTGCTGGAGGACGTCCTCGGCGTCGTCGGCCGGAATGCGGTAGACCGACAGGAGCCGCTTGAGCTTCGGCTCCATCACCGCCAAAAAATCCTCGAAGGATACGGCGCTTGGGGTGGGTTCCGGGGTGAGCATCCGGGGCGGAGCCAGAGGATGAGACACGGTTCAAATTAACACTCTTCTCAACCACTGTCCAGCTTATAGCCACCCTAGAATCAAAGACTTCCGGCACGTAGGAGATCGCGAACCTGCTGCATGTCTTCCCACGTCGGGCGCTTCAGGGCCTGGTTCCGCAACAGGGCCGCGGGATGGTAGGTGACCATCGCCGGGATCCCCTGCACCTTGTACCACCGGCCGCGCATGCGGCCGATCGGCGCGTCGTCGCCGAGCAGGGTCTGGGCCGCGACCTTCCCCAGCGCCACGATCGCCCGCGGCCGCACGAGGGCGATCTGCTTTTCGAGATAGCCGCGGCAGGCGGCGACCTCGTCGGGCTGGGGATCGCGGTTGCCGGGAGGGCGGCACTTGACGACGTTCGCGATGTAGACCTCCTCGCGGGTCATCTCGATCGCCTGGATGATCTTGGTCAGCAGCTCGCCGGCGGCGCCCACGAAGGGGAGTCCCTGGCGGTCCTCCTCGGCCCCCGGCCCCTCGCCGATCAGCATCAGCTCGGCGGCGGGGTTGCCGGCCCCGAAGACGACCTTCTGGCGCCCCTCGGAGAGGCGGCAGCGGGTGCAGGTCGCCGCGACGGCCGCCAGGGCGGCGAGCTCGCCAGCGCGTGCCTCGCCCTCCGCGTCGAGCACGGGAACGGGGGACGGCGGACGGCGGACCGGGGCGGCGGTCGCCACGGGGACCGCGGCCGGTCCCGCCGAGATCGACGCGATCGCGGGCACGGCGGCGCGGGAGGACTTGAGGTAGAGGTCGCCGTAGCCCATCTCGCCCAGGTAGGCGAGGAGGTCAGCGAGGGCCGGGCGGAGTTGCTTGCTCACGACGGTTGAGTGTAGCCGTGAACAGCGCGAAGAGCGAGGCGGCGAGCTCCCCCTTGGGACGGCGCGAGAGGAAGATCGGCTCCCCCTCCCGGCGGTAGACCGTCACCTCGTTGTCGCCGCTGCCGAAGGCGATGTCGGAGCGCGAGACGTCGTTGGCGACCAGGAAGTCGACGTCCTTGCGGGCCAGCTTGGCGCGGGCGTTGCGGTCGAGGTCGTCGGTCTCGGCCGCGAACCCCACCCGCACGGCCGCCGGCGCCACCCGCGCGAGACCGGCCAGGATGTCGGGGTTCTCCGCCAGCTCGATCGCCGCCAGCCCCTGCTCTTTCTTGATCTTCCGCTCCGCCGGCCGCACCGGCCGGTAGTCGGCCACCGCCGCCGCCATGACGATCAGGTCCGCCGCCGGCGCCTGCGCGCGGACCGCTTCCTCCATCTCGAGCGCGGTGACGACGTCGATCCGCTCGACCCCCGCGGGCGTCGGAAGCGTGACCGGTCCGGCGATCAGCACCGTCCGCGCCCCCCGCCGGGCCGCCTCGGCGGCGAGGGCGAACCCCATCCTGCCGCTCGAATGGTTGCCGAGGAAACGGACGGGATCGACCGGCTCCTGGGTGGGGCCGGCGGTGACCAGGACGGTCCGTCCGGCGAGCTCCCCGCCGCCGCCGCCGCCGGCTGCCGCCTCGATCTCGCGCACGATCTCCTCCGGCTCGACCATCCGTCCCATCCCCACCTCGCCGGAGGCGAGCGCCCCCTCGACCGGGCCGGCGAAGCGGACGCCGCGCCGCTCGAGCGTCGCCACGTGCCCCTGCGTCGCCTCCTGGTTCCACATCACGGAGTGCATGGCGGGCGCCACCACCAGCGGCCCGGAGAAGGCGAGGGCGGTGGTGGTGAGGAAGTCGTCGCCGAGGCCGAGGGCCAGGCGGGCGAGCAGGTGGGTGGTGGCCGGGGCGACGCACAGCACCTGGGCCCAGGAAGCGGCCACGATGTGCGCCTCCTCGCCCGATCCCATGGCGGCGAGGTACTCCTCCTGGTACACCGGCTGGCCGGAGAGGACCTCGAGGGTCAGCGGCGCCACGAAGGAGACGGCGCTGCGGGTCAACGCGCAGCGCACCTCGTGCCCGCGCGAGCGCAGGCGCCGCACCAGCTCGGCCGATTTGTAGGCGGCGATGCCGCCGCTGATGCCGAGCAGGACGCGCAGGGGACGGCTCATGGGGTCTCGAGCGAGGTCATCCCACCGACGGCCGCGGATCTCCGTTAAGCGGGGACTCGGGGGTTCGGCCTTCAGTGCACCTCGGTCGTCGTCTGCGGCTCCTCGGCGGCGGCCTCGGCCTCTTCGGGCTGCGGCGCCGGGCCGTAGCCCCATTCGATCAGTTGGTGGTCCACTTCCTCCAGCGCGATCCGGGTCGGCTTGCGCTTCCCCGCTTCCACCTTGGGGCGGGCGCCCCGCATCAGTTGCTCGGCGCGGTTGGCGGACACCAGCACACGGCGGAACTTGCTGTCCATCACCGGCGCTTTCGGCGGCGCTTTCTCGTCCATCGAAACGTTCTCCTCGGCGGCGGTCGGCCACCTGTTGCTTGCCTTCAGAGCGGAGGGTCGGTGCTCCGGACCTGGAAGTCGCTTAGAATTTCCTGGAGCCTGGACTGCATTCGCTCCCGCCGGTAGCGCTTCTCCAGAATGATGGCTGCGAGCGCCTCGCTGGCCCGGCGGGCGTCGTCGTTGATAATAACATATCGATACTGATCGTAACGTCTGACCTCGCCGAGGGACACGCTGAGCCGGCGGGCGATCGTCCGGTCGTCGTCGAGCGCCCGGCTGCGCAGGCGCCGCTCGAGGTCCTCGTAGCTGGGCGGGAGGACGAAGATGCTCTGCGCTTCCGGGCAGCGGGCGACCACCTGCTCGGCCCCCTGCACGTCGATGTCGAGCAGGACGTCGATCCCCTGCTCGAGGCGCGGGAAGACCTCCTCGCGCGCCGTCCCGTAGTAGTTGTCGTGCACCTTGGCCCACTCGAGGAAGGCGTCCCCCTCGATCATCCCCAGGAACTTGGCGTGGTCGACGAAGTGGTAGTCCCGGCCGGCGACCTCCCCCTGCCGCGGCTGCCGGGTGGTGTGGCTGACCGAGAACGCCACCCCGCCAAGGTCGGCGAAGCGCCCCGTGGTCAGGTTCTGGATCAACGTCGTCTTCCCCGCGCCCGAGGGGGCGGAAAGGATGAACAGCTCTCCAGGTGGCATCGATTCGTTCAAGTAGAGTACGGAGGAGGGGTCCGGAGGCCGTATCGTACCACTACTCGACGTTCTGCACCTGCTCGCGGATCTGCTCGCAGAGAACCTTGGCGTCGAGCACGGCGCGGGTCATCTCGGCGTTCCGGCACTTGGCGCCGAGGGTGTTGAGCTCGCGGAAGATCTCCTGGGTCAGGAAGTCGAGGCGCTTGCCGGCGGCGTTCCCCTCCCGGGTGACGGCGCGGAAGTGCTCGCCGTGCGAGCGCAGGCGGTCGATCTCCTCGCTGACGTCCGAGCGGTCGACGAGGAGCGCCACCTCCTGGGCGACCCGCGCCTCGTCGAGGGGCTGGCCGGCGAGGAGCTCGGCGAGTCGGCGGCGCAGGGCTGCCGCCATCTCCTCGCGCACCGGGCCGCGCAGGGCGTCGAGCCGGGCGACGGCCTCCTCGACGCCGCGCAGCTTCTCGTCCATGGCGACGACCAGGCTCCCTCCCTCCTTCTCGCGGCTGGCGACGAGTTGGGCCACCGCCTCGCGCGTGACCTCGAGCAGCAGCTCCTCGTCCTCCGGCTGCCAGTCCGCCGACTCGAGATCGACCCGGAACGCCTCGGGGAGGCGCATCAGGTCCCCCGCCGACAGGCCGCGGTCGATCAGCCCCTCCTCGACGAGCTGATGGACCGCCGCGTACGCCTCGCGGATCACCCCCAGGTTGACCTGCACGCTCGCCCGCCGCTCCGCGACCGGCCGCACCTCCACCCGCGCCTCGACCCGCCCGCGCGAGATGCCGCGCCCGACCAGATCCCGCAGCGCCGCCTCGCTCCCCCGCAGCTCCTCCCCCGTCCGCAGTTGCAGATCGAGGAAGCGGTGATTGACCGACCGCAGGCTCACCGTGACCCTCTGCCGGGCGTTCTCCCCCGACGCTTCGCCGTAACCGGTCATGCTTCGCATCGATCAATCCTCACGTAGTCGACAGCCACAGAACGCTGCCTTCCTCGGCGGTTACCCGGCGTGCCGGTCGAGGAGGTTCTTCAGCAACCAAGGAGAGACATGAAAGTTTGTGGCGAGCAGGCGTTGAACCGCTGCGGGTAAATCGATGAGCCTCGCCTCCGCTGCCCGATCGAGAACGCCGAGAAGGCCCATCATCTTCAGCCCTCTCTCGACGGCCGCACCTCGGGCCTCCAAGTCGTCGAGAATGATCAAATCCGCTCCAAGGTCCTCGGCCAGGAAGATCGCATCCCTTTCGCCTTGATGCAGGCGTCTCAGATCTCCGGGAGGTCTCGGGCTGACTAGGTGGATCTCCAGCCAGGCCGGAGGATTTGCCACCCATTTCCTGAGCACCAGCGGAGCCTCGGGATGACCGAGCTCCACGGCGACAGCCGAGGGGACAAACAGTCGATCGTAAAGGGCAGGCAGGATCTCGACGTCTCCGATCAACAGCAGGTAGGAGAGCGGAGAGGTATCGAGGACTACCTTCAATGGCCGGAAAGTCCGCGAAAGGTTTCAATATCCTTCCGGAGATCCTCTTCCGTGTAGCGCAGGTAAGCCCCCTCCCGCTTCAGGAAGGCATCCGTCTCCCATCGCGTCCCATAACCGAGCATCCGCTGGACCTCAGCGGAGGTGAGAATCCCGTAGCGATAGGAGTCCGCAGCCAGGGACTCCAAGGCTTGACGCGGGAGATCCTCCGAGCGAGTCCGAAGCCGCTCGACGATGTCATCGGGAACTTGCAGCAGGACGTCCATTGGGCCTTCCCTTCTCTAGCGAAACCCTATCGCGATGGTAGCACGCCCCCTGCCCACCGCTCCGCCGTCGCCTCCGCCGCGTCCAACCGTGCCTTCAGCTCCGCGGCGGCCGCCTCCAGATCTCCCCGCCTCTCCACCACCAGCGGCTCGCCGTAGACGAAGTGCACCTGCGAGAACGGCAAGGGGACCATGAAGCGGTCCCAGGAACGGAGCAGCTTCGCCCGCGAGGCGGCGATCGCCACCGGCTGGATCGGCAGGCCGGTCGCGGCGGCGGCGAGGATCACCCCCGGCTGCACCTCGCGGAGGGGGCCGCGCGGGCCGTCCGGCGTGAAGGCGATGTCCCAGCCGTCGGCCGCCTTGCGCAGCAGCGTGCGCATCCCCGCCATCCCCCCCCGGCTGCTCGAGCCGCGGCTCGAATCGATCCCCAGGCGGGCGACGGTGCGCGCGATCAGCTCGCCGTCGCGGCTCTGGCTGACCAGCACCGAGATCCGCCGCCCGCGGTAGGCGTAGGGCATCAGCAGCAGGTGGCGGTGCCAGAAGGCCAGGATGAACGGCTTCCCCTCCCGCTCCCATTCACGGAGCCCCCTGTCGCCGTGGTGGCGCAGCCGCAGGGTCGCCCGCAACCCGCGCAGGAAGCCGGCCGCCAGCAGCGATAGGCCGGCGGGGCTCACACCCGGAACTGGAGGTCGAAGAGGCGCTTGTAGGAGCCGCCGAGGGCGAGCAGCTCGCGGTGCGACCCCTCCTCGAGGATCCGCCCCCCCTCCATCACCACGATGCGGTCCGCCCGCGTCACCGTCGACAGGCGGTGGGCGATGACCAGCGTCGTCCGCCCCTGGATCAGGTTGTAGAGCGCCTTCTGGACCAGCGCCTCGGACTCGCTGTCGAGGTGAGAGGTCGCCTCGTCGAGGATCAGGATGGGGGCGTTCTTGAGGAGAGCCCGGGCGATCGCGAGGCGCTGCCGCTGCCCTCCCGAGAGGCGCACCCCGGCCTCGCCGATCACCGTGTCGTATCCCTTGGGGAGCTGCATGATGAACTCGTCGGCGTAGGCCGCCGCGGCCGCCTCGCGCACCCGCTCCATCGGCAGGTCGGAGCGGCCGTAGGCGATGTTGTTGCGCACCGTCTCGTTGAACAGCACCGTGTCCTGGGTGACGATGCCGATCAGCGAGCGCAGCGCCTTGATCTTGAGGTCGCGGGTGTCGACGCCGTCCAGGGTGATCCGCCCGGAGACCGGGTCGAAGAAGCGCGGCAGCAGGTTGACCATCGTCGTCTTGCCGGCGCCGGACGAGCCGACGAGGGCCACGATCTCCCCCGCCTTGATCGACAGCGAGACGTCCTTGAGCACTGGCTGCTCCTCGTAGGAGAAGCCCACCCGCTCGTAGTTGATCCCCTCGCGGACGGCCGAGACGTCGAGGGCGTCCGGCTTCTCGTCGATGTCGTTGGGGATCTCCATCAGCCGCGACACCCGCTGGCTGGCGGCCGTCGCCTCCTGGAGGATGAGGTTTACCTTGTTCAGCTTACGGATCGGGTCGTAGAGCATGAACAGGGTGGTCAGGAACTGCACCAGCTCGGGGGCCGAAAGCTCGTGGGCGCGGATCGCCTTGCCGGCGTAGACCAGCAGCGCCGCGGCGCCGACCACGGCGAGCGACTCGACCACGGGACCCGAGGAGTTGGCGAGCATCTGCGCCCAGAGGTTCACCCGCAGGTGGCGGCGGGTCGCCTCGCGGAAGCGCCGGAGCTCGAAGTCCTCCATGCCGAACGCCTTGACCACGCGGTGCCCGCGCACCCCCTCGGTCATCAGGCTCGCGAGGTCGGCCATCCGCTCCTGGCTGCGGTGGCTGGTCTTGCGCATCCCCTTGCCGAAGCGGACGATCGGATAGATCAGCGCCGGCGCCACGATCAGCGAGACCAGCGCCAGCCGGAAATGGGTCGACAGCAGCAGCGCGAGGAGCGCGACGAGGGTGAACGACTGCTGGAAGAGGTCGAGCAGGCGGTTGGCGACCGCGTTCTGCATCAGCGCCACGTCGTTGATGACGCGCGCCACCAGCTCCCCCGACGGATGGTCGGCGTGGAAGCGGCTCGACTGCTCGAGGATGCTCCGGTAGAGGTCGTTGCGGATGTCGGTGGTCACCCCCAGGCCGATGTGCTGGAAGGCGTACCCCGAGATGAAGTCGGCGAGGCAGCGCAGCAGGAAGACGATGACGAAGAGGGCGGGGAGGAAGTAGACCACGTTGTCGCGGTTCACCCCCAGCCGCCGCTTCAGCGATTCGTAGCTGTCGTCGATCTGCCGCGCGACGTTGAGCCGCTTCTTGAGGTCGGCGATCACCCCCGTGTCCTTCTTCGACCTGGCCTTGGCGGTATTCGTCCCCGCACCGGGCGCGAGGGAGATCGCGCCGAACGGCGACGGCATGTCGTCGCCGGCGAGCAGCACCTCGCCGAAGATCGGCTTGATCAGCGCGGCCGTCCCCGCGGTGGCCGCGGCGTAGACGAGGATCCCCGCCGCCGCCAGCATCGCCCAGCCGGCGTAGCCCCGCAGGTAGTGCCAGAGGAAAGTGGTGGTCCGCCGCCTCAAGAGAGCACCGCCCCGGCGGTTTCCTTCGCCGTCGTCTCCGCCATCGCGGACGGCAACGCCTCCCCCATCATCGCCGCCACCTCGGCCGCCGCCCGCCGGCTCGCGCCGCCGGCGCCCAGCCGGCCGCGCACCTCGGCGAGCCCCTGGCGCATGCGGTCGCGCTCGCCGGCGTCGGTCAACAGGCGCGCCGCCTCGGCCGCGATCCGCTCCGGGCTCGCGTCCCCCTGAATCAGCTCCGGCACGACCTTCCGCCCCGCCACCAGATTGACCAGGCTGACGTAGGGAAGCCGGACCATCAGCTTCGCCAGCAGGTAGGTCCAGCGCGCCAGCCGGTAGACCATGATCATCGGGGTCCCCAGCAGCCCGACCTCGAGGGTGGCGGTGCCGGAGGCGCAGAGCGCCAGGTGGGAGTCGGCGATGGCGGCGAAACGGTCTTCGTTGACGACCTCGACCGGCAGCCCGGCGAGCTCGACGGCGTCCTCCAGCAGGTCGGCGGAGATCGTCGGCGCCTTGATGATCCGCACCTCGATGGGGAGGTCGGCGGCCAGCCGGCGGACCGCGGCGAGCAGGGTCGGCAGGAGCGCCTCGACCTCGCTCACCCGCGAGCCGGGAAGCAGCGCGACGCGGAACGGTCCCGCCGCCGCCTCACTGCTCTCCCACGCCTGCGGCAGCTCCGGAACCTCGTCCACCAGGGGGTGGCCGACGTGGACGACGTCGACCCCGTGGTCGCGGTAGAAGCCTGCCTCGAACGGGAAGAGGACCAGCATGCGGTCGACGCGGGCGGCGATCGTCTTGACCCGCCCGCGCCTCCAGGCCCACACCTGCGGGCTGATGTAGTAGATGACCTTGACGCCGCGCGCCTTGAGCTGCTTGGCCAGCCGGAGGTTGAAGTCGGGGAAGTCGACCAGCACGGCGAGCTCCGGCCGGCGGCGCTCGACCTCGCGCAGCAGGGAGGCGAAGATCTCGCGGGCGCGCGGCAGGATCTTCAGCACCTCGGTGATGCCGACGACCGAGATCTCCGAGCTGTGCGCCACCGCCTCGAGGCCCGCCGCCCGCATCTCGTCGCCGCCGAGGCCGAACGCCGCGAGACCGGGGACGAGGCGGCGCAGCTCGCTCAGCAGGCGCGCGCCGTGGAGGTCGCCCGAGGCCTCCCCGGCGACCACCAGAATCTGGCGGGGAGCCGCCGTCATGGGATGGGTGCCGGTGGACCCGAAGGGAACGGATACATCAGCCAGGCCACCAGCAGACCGCCACCCACCATGCCGAGAAAGATCTGGAGAAAGAGCTTGACCTGCTCCCGGCGCCCGCGGCGCCAGAGGAGGGCGAAGAACAGGCTGACCAGCAGGGCGTAGAGGACCATCAGCAGGAAATGGCTCAGCATCGGCTACTCCTTCTTGCCGCGGACGATATCCCAGCAGTCGAGCACCAGCAGCAGGTTCATCAGCCCCGCGGTCAGCAGGAAGGCGGTGCCGTACTCGTAGCCCGGCCCCACGATGTTCCCCTGGTAGTGGAGGCCATAGCGGAGGAGGAAATAGGGGAAGCCCATCCCCATCGAAGCGAAGGTCGCCAGGATGGTGAGCGGCTGCCCGGCGGTGACCACATAGAGGTTCCCCTCGAGCCGGCAGCCGACGAGGATGGCGACGACGACCAGAGCGCAGAAGGCGACGCCCCGCAGGCGCCGGCGGAGATAGAAGTGGCCCATGCCCGGGATCAGCCAGGCGGAGAGCACGGCGACCGCCGCGTTCCCGATCGCGACGGGGGGCGCCTGCGGCGGCGGCACGGAAGGGCTGCCGGATTCGGCCAACTCAATCCTCCTCTCGAGCGAAGAGCGCCCGCAGGCGCTCCCGCGACCGGCGCAGGTCCTCCGGAATCAGCCGGACCTCCGCCAGGACGGTCATGAAATTCGTGTCCCCCGTCCAGCGCGGGACGACGTGAAAGTGAAAATGCCCGGGCACTCCCGCACCGGCGGGGGTGCCCAGGTTCATCCCGAAGTTGAAGCCGTGGGGGTGGTAGGCCTCCGCCAGCACCCGCTGGCTGCGCAGCACCAGCGGCCACAGCTCGGCCTGGGCCTCCGGAGCGCTCTCCTGCGGCGAGGCCAGGTGCTCGAACGGCGCCACCATCAGATGTCCGTTCGAGTAGGGGTGGAGGTTCAGCATCACCAGGTGGTGCCGGCCGCGGTGGACGACCAGACCGTCCGGGTCGTCAACGCCTGCCCCCGCGGCGGCGGCGCAGAAGAAACAGCCGGGATCTCCCGCCGGGCTCGCGGTGATGTACTCGTGCCGCCAGGGAGTGAAGATCTGATCCATCCGAGAGTCGCGGGTCGCTGAAGCGTCAGGCCGACAGGGGGCGCCCGGAAGGGAACGCCCACGCGGTCAGCATTCGTCGTTGAGCAGCTCGCGCAGCTCCTTGCCCGGTTTGAAGTAGGGGATCCGCTTGGGCGGCACCTTCACCTTGTCACCGGTCTTGGGGTTGCGGCCGGTGCGCGCGCCGCGGTGACGGATCCGGAAGCTGCCGAAGCCCCGCAGCTCGATCTTCTCGCCATCCTTGAGCGAGTGGACGATGCTGTCGAACACCGTGTTGACGATGATCTCGGCGTGCTTCTTGGTGAGTTGAGTCGTGCGGGCGACCTCCTCGACCAGCTCGGCCTTGGTCATCCCGTCCTTCAAGGGCTCCGTCATCTCCCACCCCTTTTCTTACGTGGCAACGGCGGGCGCTCGAGGGCTTCTCTCAAGTCCGCGAGTCCGCCCGCCGCTTCCGGGTCCAAAGACCTACTCCACGTCTCCCTCGGACTCCTTGGAGTCGCGCTTCTTGCGACCCTCGGCTTCCTCACCACCCCGGCTCTCGCGGTCCTTCGCCTGCAGCTCGGCGATCTCCTCGTCGGTCGGCTGCTCGACGCCGCGCATCGAGAGACCCACCTTCTTCTCGTCCTCTTCGACGCGCAGGATGCGCGTGCGCACCCAGTCGCCCACCTTGTAGTGATCCTCGAGCTTGGCGCCGGCCGGCACCTCGATCTCGCTGACGTGGGCGAGCCCCTCGAGGCCGTTGTAGATGTCGATGAAGAGGCCGAAGTCGGTGACGTTGACCACCTTCCCCTCGAGCACGTCGCCGGGCTGGTGCTTGTCGGCGAACTCCTCCCACTCGTTGGGCATGAACTCCTTGATCGACAGCGAGACGCGCTGGTTCTCGACGTCGATGTTGGTGATCCGCGCCTTGACGGTGTCCCCCTTCTTGAGGACCTCGCTCGGGTGCTTGACCCGCTTGGTCCAGCTCATGTCCGAGACGTGGATCAGGCCGTCGATGCCGTCGGTGATCTCGACGAAGGCGCCGAACTCGGTCAGGTTGCGCACCTTCCCCTCGATGACGCTCCCCTCGGGGTGGGTGTCCTCGAGCTCCTCCCACGGATTGCGCTCGGTCTGCCGCAGGGAGAGGCTGATCCGCCGCTGGTCCATGTCGAGCTCGGAGACGATCGCCTCCACCTCGTCCCCGACCTCGAGGATCTTGGCGGGGTTGACGACCTTCTTGGTCCACGACATCTCGCTGACGTGGATCAGACCCTCGACCCCCTCCTCGATCTCGACGAAGGCGCCGTAGTCGACGATCGAGACGACGCGCCCGTGGACGCGCGAGCCGATCGGGTACTTCTTGTCGACCAGCGTCCAGGGATCGTCGCTGCGCTGCTTGTAGCCGAGCGAGACGCGCTCCGTGTCGGGGTCGAACTTGAGCACCACCACCTCGACCTCGTCCCCCACCGTGAAGTGCTCGGAGGGGTGGTTGACCCGCCCCCAGGAGATGTCGGTGATGTGGAGCAGGCCGTCGATGCCGCCGAGGTCGATGAACACGCCGTAGTCGGTGATGTTCTTGACCGTGCCGCGCAGGCGGGCGCCCTCTTCGAGGCGCTTCAGGGTCTCGGCCTTCTTCTTGACCAGCTCGGTCTCGAGGACGGCCTTGCGCGACAGGACGATGTTGTTGCGCCGGCGGTCGAGGCTGATGACCTTGAACTCCAGCTCCTGGCCGCGCAGCGACTCGAGGTTCTTGACCGGCTTGATGTCGACCAGCGAGCCGGGAAGGAAGGCGCGCAGGCCGACGTCGACCGTCAGGCCGCCCTTGATCCGATCCGTGATCCGGCCCTTGATGATCCGGCCGTCTTTGTAGGCCCGCTCAACCTCCGTCCAGCGCCGCATGCGCAGCGCCTTCGAGTAGGAGAGAAGCACGTGACCTTCGAGGTCCTCCGTCTTCTCGAGCAGGACGTCGACCTCCTCGCCGACCTTGACGGACAGCTCGCCGCCGCGGTCGGTGAACTCCTCGATGGGGATCAAGCCCTCCGACTTGTACCCCACGTCGACGATCACCGCGTTGGACGTGACGCCAATGATGCGTCCCGTCACGATCTCACCCTCGGTGAGATTGCGCATGCTCTCGTCGTACAGCTCGAGGAGCTTGCGGTATTCGTCCGCGTCCCGCTCCTCCTCGGACTCAGCCGCGAGCAGCGCCTGGTCCTCGAGTTTTTCGCTAGCCGGCATAGAAAAACGTACCTCCTGGTCTTTGGATTCAGGCGGTGAGGCCTGTTGGCCCCCACGATCGTGGGGGGTGCGAGCTCTACTTAAGTCATTGAGAACTCGGGCCGCCGAGTATAGGGCCCGGGGGATGGGGTGTCAATCCGGCCAGGCCGGACGCGATCTCGGCCCGGACGGCGTCGTCCTTTTCGAGCCCGAGCGCGCCCTCCAGAGCCGCGCGCGCGCCGTCTCCCCCGATCCGCCCCAGCGCCCAGGCCGCATGGCCGCGCACCAGGGTCTCCCCGTCTCTCAGAGCTTCCGCGAGAGGTTCAACAAACCGGGACTCCCGGCGATTCCCCATCGCCACCGCGGCGTTCCTCTGGAGACCCTCCAGCTTCGCCCGCTTCATCGGGCTCCCTCGGAAGCGCTCCACATACTCGTCGCGCGGGAGGCCGAGCAGCCGCGCCAGGGTCAGCTCCCCGCGCTCGGGCGGCAGCTCCATCTCCGGATGGACCGCTCCTTCCGGCTCAGCGTTCCACGGGCAGACCTCCTGGCAGACGTCGCAGCCGAAGACCCACCCGCCCACCATCCGACGCGCCTCGGGGGGGAGCGCCCCGCGGTGCTCGATCGTCCAGTAGGAGATGCAGCGGTTGCTGTCCAGCCGGTACGGCTCGGCGAGGGCCCCCGTGGGGCAGGCGTCTAGGCAGAGGGTGCAGCTGCCGCAGAGGTCGGCGAGCGGCTGGTCGGGAGCGAAATCCAGGCTCAGGAAGATCTCCCCCAACAGGAACCACGAGCCCCCCTCCGGGTGCAGCAGCATGGTGTTCTTCCCCACCGCCCCGAGCCCGGCCCGCGCAGCCAGCTCGCGCTCGAGGACCGGCCCGGTGTCCACGTAGCGCCGCGTCTCGCAGCCGGGGAGCTCCTCGCGGATGCGGTCTTCGACTGAGCGCAGCCGCTCCCCCATCACCTCGTGGTAGTCCCGTCCCCGCGCATAGCGGGCCACCCGCCGCCAGAGATCCCCGGAGGGCTCCGGCTGCCGCTCGCCATCCTCCTTCAAGAGAGGGTGATACTGGAGGGCCACGCAGAGGACGCTCCGCGCGCCGGGAAAGACCTGCGACGGGTCGAGCCGCGCCTCGAGGCGCTTCCCGAGGTACGCCATCCCCGCCTGGTCTCCCCGCTCGAGCCAGCGCACCAGCGCCTCCCCGTGCTCCAGGGGCTCGAGTGTCGCCACCCCGGCGCGGTCGAAGCCCGCTTCGCGGGCCCACGACTTGAGGCGGTCAGCGGTGGCGCGGGGGTCCATGCAGCTAGGATATCCGCCTTATGGAAGACGGCTCGCCCCCCCTAGACTGGAAGGAGATCGAAGCCCGGCTTGGAGAGATCGAGCCGGCGATCGCCCAGGACGTCTTCATGGACGTGCTGACCGACGAGATCTCGCCGTTGATCGGCCTGTCGCGCCTCCTCCTCGCCCTCGGCGGCGCCGGCGAGACCCAGGAGCTGATGGCGGGGGTCGCCCGGCACTGGGGGCGGCCGCTCGATCCTCGGCTCCGCGAGATCGCCTCCCTGCTGAACGACCACCGCGAGGGGTGCGAGCGGGTGGCGGTCATGCTGCGCGAGCACCCGGACCCGATGACGATGTCCGGCCCGCCGGAGGAGGTGGTCGCCACCTTCCGGCGCTTCTTCGACCGCTCGGTCACCCGCAACGAGGAGGCGAGCGTCGCCGCCTACTCGCTAGGGGACGCGGAGGTCCTCGGCCGGGTAACCGACGAGGTCGTCGCCCGTTTCGAGGAGTGGGGGCTGCTCGGCCCCGGCCGCGCGACCCTCGAGATCGGCTGCGGCATCGGCCGCATGCAGGCCGCCTTCGCGCCACGCGTCGGTGAGGCGCACGGGATCGACATCTCGCCGAAGATGATCGCCGCCGCCCGCAGACGTTGCGCCGGCTTCCCCAACGTCTTCCTCGCCGTCACCTCGGGGCGCGACCTCGCCGACTTCCCCGCCGAGCGCTTCGACCTCGTCTACGCCGTGGACTCCTTCCCCTACGTCCACCAGGCCGGTCCGGAGGTCGTCGAGACCCACTTCCACGAGGCCGCCCGTGTTCTCAAGCCGGGCGGCGAATTCGTCATCCTCCACTTCTCCTACCGCGACAGCACCGAACGGGACCGCGCCGAGGTCCGCAAGCTAAGCCGCGCCGCCGGCTTCACGGTAGTGATGAACGGCGCGCAGCCGTTCAAGCTGTGGGACGGGGTGGCGTTCCGGTGCCGGAAGACGTGAATGTGCCCTCTTGCTGTAGAATGTGGACTCAAGGAGAATAGTCCATGAAGCAGCAGAAGACGATCGGCATCCGGGAGCTCAAAGAGCAGCTGAGTGGCCACCTTCGGGAGGTCAAGGGCGGCATGACTCTGGTCATCACCGAGCGGGGCAAGCCCGTGGCACGGCTGATGCCTATGGCTGCCGACATCGATGCCAAGCTCCAGCAGATGCTGGACTCGGGTCAAGCCTCCTGGAGCGGTCAGAAACCACCTTCCGAGGGTTTCCGCGCGTCGGTGAGAGGACCGAAGACTGTTGCCGATCTGCTGCTCGAAGACCGGGAATGATCTGTTACCTGGATTCGAGCGCGCTGGTTAAGGTCTTTCTTCAGGAGCCTGGTGGCGTTGAAATCCAGCAGCTGATGGATGAGGCTCACACAACAGGAACCGTAGCCATCAGCCGTGCCGAGGTCGTCGCCGCCCTGCGGAAAGCGGAACGGCTCGGCATCACACCGAGTGACGAGGCGCTATCGGCCCGCCATCGTTTTCGCGTTGACTGGCCTCTGTACTTTCGGCTCCCTGTCTCCGAATTGCTCATCGACCGAGCCTGTGATCTGGCCTGGACGTACGGGCTGCGCGGCTACGATTCCGTCCAACTTGCCGCGGCGGTGACGTGGCAGGCGACCCTGGACACCTCCGTCATCATGGCCACGTTCGACGTCCGGCTTTGGGAGGCGGCGTCTCGGGCTGGGCTGGAGCCGTATCCTCCTGACCTGTCTGGTCTGATCGAGGCCTGGAGAAGCTAGCAACGGCGCCTGCCGGGAGAAGAACATATACGGCAAGACCTCGATGGGCATCCAGCACTCCACATTCGTGATTGCCGGTTGGTCCGTCGGCCGCGTCACGCAGTGTATTCGTAGACGATCATTCCCAGGTGCCCGCCGTTGTTCCATTGCTGAGCGATCTTGGCACGCCCGTCGCCGTTGAAGTCTCCGATGAGCCAGCTCACCGCACCGGAGCCTTGACCTACGTTGCCGGTGCCCCAGAGCGTCGTCATTGCGCTCCCCGTCCAGTAATAGACGATCATCCCGAGGCTGCCGCCGTTATTCCACAGCTGGATGATCTCGGCCTGCCCGTCTTTGTCGACATCTCCGACGAGCCAACTCACCGCGCCGGAGCCCTGGCCTACGTTGCCAGTGCCCCAGAGCGTCGCCATCGCGGATCCCGTCCAATGGTAGACGATCATCCCGAGGCTGCCGTTGTCGTTCCACAGCTGGATGATCTCGGCCTGCCCATCCTTGTTGACGTCTCCGACGAGCCAGCTCACCGCGCCGGAGCCCTGGCCTACGTTGCCGCTGGCCCAGAGCGTCGCCATCGCGGATCCCGTCCAGTGGTAGACGATCATCCCGAGGCTGCCGTTGTCGTTCCACAGCTGGATGATCTCGGCCTGCCCATCCTTGTTGACGTCTCCGACGAGCCAGCTCACCGCGCCGGAGCCCTGGCCCAGGTTGCCGCTGGCCCAGAGCGTCGCCATCGCGGATCCCGTCCAGTGGTAGACGATCATCCCGAGGCTGCCGTTGTCGTTCCACAGCTGGATGATCTCGGCCTGCCCATCCTTGTTGACGTCTCCGACGAGCCAACTCACCGCGCCGGAGCCCTGGCCTACGTTGCCGCTGGCCCAGAGCGTCGCCATCGCGGATCCCGTCCAGTGGTAGACGATCATCCCGAGGCTGCCGTTGTCGTTCCACAGCTGGATGATCTCGGCGCGCCCATCCTTGTTGACGTCTCCGACGAGCCAGCTCACCGCGCCGGAGCCCTGGCCCAGGTTGCCGCTGGCCCAGAGCGTCGCCATCGCGGATCCCGTCCAGTGGTAGACGATCACCCCGAGGCTGCCGCCGTCGTTCCACGGCTGGACGATCTCAGAGAGGCCATCTCCGTTGACGTCTCCCACGAGCCAGCTCAGCGCTCCGGAGCCCTGTCCCATGTTGCCGCTGGCGAAAAGCGTCTTCAGTGGCGACGAGTAGTAGAGGTCCACCTCGCCCCCAGGCGAAGCGTTGCTGACCACGACCGCGTGCTGGCCCGTGTCTGTCACGAGGTTCGTTGCAGCCCAGCTCAAGTGCGCCTCGGCGGTGCCGACCTTGAGCTCGATACTGGTCATTGCGGTCTTAAGGGTCGCCGGATAATCCGAAGCATGATTGATGCCGTACGCCTCGAGGGTCTCGATGCACCAGGTGAGCTGCTGGACGTTCTGGATCGGGAGGCTCGCGTTCGCGATCCCCTGGAACTGGCAGTTGTAGCTGAACTGCGCCCCGCTCTGGCTGGTGAGCGTCATGATCCCGACCAACGTGTTGCCTGTGTTGACCTGGACCAGTTGGGAATGGAAGGACTGGCCCGCCTGACCATCGGCATACCAGCTCGCCACCGCCCAGGAGTTACCCCCGCCGGCGGCGGACGGTCCCCACTGGAGGACAGGTTGATAGATCATAGTGGAGTTCTGGATCCCGTTGAACAGGAAGATCGTCTGACCGGACTGTGTGCTCGGCGCCGGTGGCACCACCCATGTCGTCTTGAACACAGTAACGGGCTGTCCCGTACTGTCAGTCCAGGAGGCATATACGATCCAGCCGCTGCCCAGGGCGGGGAGCAGGCCAGCGGCGGCGGCCGGTGTGCGCACCCCGGGGAGCTCACCGAGCTTCAGCGCCAATGCTGCCTTCAGGTCGGTGACATGGCCAGGCATGAGTGGTGCGTTGCCGGGGCGCGGGGCCAAGGGCCCGAAGTCCTCCATGACCTTGCCAGCCAGGTCGAGCTTCCGCAATCTGCCGCCGGTGCCGTCGAGAATATGACCTGGCTCGATGAGCCGAACCAGGGATTGAGGCCGGTAACCGCCCGGAGTAAGTACCAGCGTGTCGGTCATGATGGCGCTCTCTTCCTTAGTGCCCTCGTGGCAGGTGGATGCTCTGGGACCACGGTATAGGTCCCGTCGTCGTTGCGGCGGACCGCCTCGCCCGGCTTCACTGGACGAACCTGCTCCCTGGTCACCGGCCCCGCAGGCGTGATCACGAGGTCCGTCTCCTCGCCGCGATCTTTTCTTTTCTCAGGCATCGGCTTCCATATGCGAAATTCTTCCTCAGTAACTAAACGCTATCGTTAAGCTGTGCTCGCGTCAATACTATGTTAAATGCTATATAATCAACTGAGCATATGAGGTTCTTCGAGCCGGCGCTTGAACGCAAACTGCGCTGTCTTTGGGTGAGTCGATCCGACGCTCCAAGGACGAACCCGGAATCCTGTAAACTCCTACCCTCCGCCGAGCGTTCCCGCGCTCCGCGACTTTTCACTTCGAGAGGAGAATCCGGAATGTCCGACTGGGTCGAAGAGGGGGAGACCGCCCCTGATTTCACGCTGGCCGCCGACGACGGGCGCCAGGTCAAGCTGTCCGATCTCCGCGGCAAGCCCGTGGTGCTCTATTTCTACCCCAAGGACGACACCCCCGGCTGCACCAAGGAGGCCTGCGCCTTCCGCGACCGCACGGCGGAGCTCGAGGCCAAGGGGGCGGTGGTGCTCGGGGTGTCGCCGGACGACGTCGAGAGCCACGGCAAGTTCCGCGACAAGTTCAGCCTCAACTTCCCCCTCCTCGCCGACCTCGGCCACCAGGTCGCCGAGCGCTACGGTGCCTGGCGGGAGAAGAACATGTACGGCAAGGTCTCGATGGGGGTCCAGCGGTCCACCTTCGTGATCGACGGCGAGGGGAAGGTGCGCAAGGTCTGGAAGAAGGTCAACGTCGACGGGCACGACCAGCAGGTGCTCGACGCGCTGGCCGCCCTCTGAGCCCCTCCCGGGGAGGAAGTGCCGGCGGCGCCTCCTCCCCACCCGCCTCCTCCCGTCCCGCTCTTTTTCCGCGCCCCCCCATCGAGTAGACTACGCGCGCTCATTCCAGGTCCCGCGGGACTTGTAAACACTTGAGACCGGGCCCTCTCCAGGGTTCTTCCCCGAAAAGGATGTTGCGATGGATTTCTTCCAGCAGATGGTGGAGATGGGTCACGAGCGGGTGCTCTTCTGCTCCAATCCGGACGTCGGCCTCCAGGCGATCATCGCCGTTCACTCGACCGTGCTCGGCCCGGGTCTCGGCGGCTGCCGGATGTGGCCCTACGCCAGCACCGAGGAGGCGATGGTCGACGTGCTCCGCCTCTCGCGCGGCATGACCTACAAGGCCGCCGCGGCCGGCCTCAACCTCGGCGGCGGCAAGGCGGTGATCATCGGCGACTCGAAGAAGGACAAGTCCGAGGCGCTGCTGCGCGCCTTCGGCCAGTTCGTCGAGTCGCTCGACGGCCTCTACATCACCGCCGAGGACGTCGGCACCAGCACCGAGGACATGGAGGTCATCCACCACGAGTCGCGCTGGGTCACCGGCCTCTCCCCCGAGCTCGGCGGCGGCGGCGACCCCTCGCCGGTGACGGCATTCGGCACCCTGCAGGGGATCAAGGCCGCCCTCCAGCACCTCGGCCACGACTCGCTTGGAGGGCGCTCGGTCGCCGTCCAGGGGCTCGGCAACGTCGGCTTTCACCTCGCCCGCTTCCTGCGCGACGAAGGGGCCAAGGTCTTCGGCACCGACATCGACGCCCAGGCGATGGAGCGGGCGCGGACGGAGCTGGGGGTCGAGATCGTGCCGCTCCAGGAGATCCTCGAGGTCGAGTGCGACGTCGTCGCCCCCTGCGCCCTCGGCGCCGTGATCAACGACGACTCGATCCCCAAGCTGCGCTGCCGGGTGGTCGCCGGGGCTGCCAACAACCAGCTCGCCGAGGACCGCCACGGCCAGGAGCTGCACGACCGCGGCATCCTCTACGCCCCCGACTACGTGATCAACGCCGGCGGCCTGATCAACGTCTACAATGAGCTGATCGGCTACAACCGCGAGGTCGCCATGCGCACGGCCCGCGGCATCTACGCCAGCATGCTGCGCCTGTTCGAGATCGCGCGCGCGCAGTCGATCCCCACCTACATCGCCGCCGACCGGCTGGCCGAGGAGCGCATCGCCCGGATCAAGTCGATCGGCGGCAAGCACTGGGTGCGGACGGTCCGCAAGCGCGCGGCCGAAGCGTAGCGCCCGGCCGTCCGGCCCGGGGACGCACGAAGCACGAAAAAGGAGGAGGCCCGATGAGCCGCAACGACGCCCCGAACCGGTTTTCGTACCGCCTGGCCGTGGCGGCGATGGCGGCCACCACGGCCCTCTCCTTCGCTGCCGTGCCGGCGAGCGCCGCGCCGCCGATCTGCGACGGCTCGACCGACCTGACGATGATCGGCATGGACACCGCGTCCGGCCGCACCCTCTTTTCGATCGCGGCGGCGCAGGACGGCCAGCCGGGATGGCTGGTCGAGCTCGACGGCGACGGCCGCGCCGCCCGCGTCTGGAGCGACGACGCCAAGGGGCGCTACGGCGGCTCGATCGGACCCGGCCCGGTGCTCGCCGCCCGCCCCTGCGGACCTTCCTGCCTGCAACCGGTGCGCTGGGCGGAGGGAGTGTGGGAGCCGGTCGGCGAGCCGCTCGCCGCCCCCACCGCCACCACGGCGAGCTCCACCTACGACCAGAGCGGCGCCCCCTGGTTCCTCCTCCACGGCGCGGCGGCCGCGGGAGGGAAGGCCGGCGAGGAGCGCGCTTACGCCTTCCGCTTCGACGGCCACCAGTGGCACGACCGCGGCTCGATGGTGGTCACCGGCGTCGGCCAGCCGCCGGCCCTCCCCGCCCCGCAGCGCAAGGACGGCGTGCTCACCGGCACCGGCCTCTTCTCCGCCTCCGGCCAGCCCCAGGCCTGGGTCAGCGGGCTGCCGAACGTGACCGCGGCGCGCCGGGGGCAGCTGATCGCCCTGACCGGCACCTCCGCCGCCTACGTCTCGGGGGACGGCGTCGCCTACCTCTCGGCCGACTCCGGTAAGAGCTGGCGCCGCTCGACCTGGACCCCGTGGGGGAGCGAGGAGACGGTCGGCCTCTGGCGGCAGGGGAAGGACTACTGGGTGGATTTCCCCTCCGGCGACCACCGCGGCTCGCTCCGCCTGATCTGGTACGACCACCGGCGGAGCGAGGAGACGATCGTCCTCACCCGCCTGAGCCCGAGCGGCGCCTGGGGTCACCTGATCGACGTCCCCAGCGAGGTGAAGACGAAGAGCGGCGAGCACCTGAAGATCAACCAGATCCTCGTCCCCCGAGGGGACGACTGGCTCCTCCTCACCGGCTGCGCCGCCACCGCCCAGGGCTCCGGGCTGGTGCTGCGGGTCTACGACGGCAAGACCGTCTCGGAAGCGCGCTTCGTGCCGCTGACGGCGCCGAAGTGAGGTGAGCCGAGCGGAGACTGGGGAAAGGCTGCGATAGACTTCCCTGGAGACCCATGATCAACGAGCTCTACATCAAAGGTTTCCGCTGCTTCCGCGATCTCCGCGTCGAGCCGCTGACTCGCGTCAATCTCTTCGTCGGACAGAACAACGCGGGGAAAACGTCACTCCTCGAAGCGGTCGAGGTGGTGGCAATCGGTAACATTGAAGGACTGGCCCGCAGTGCAGTGCGGCGCGATGAAAACGTCTTACGCCCCTCCGGTACCGGCGAAGACTTCAAAGAACATGTTCTCGACCCATCGCATCTCTTCTACGGCCACGATCTTAGGCCCGGGAAGAATCTCAAAATTGTAGGATTTGGAGAATTTGAACTCTGGGTCCAATGCTCTGTCGAGAAAATTGTCGACAGCCTCCAGAAGATTTTGCGTTTTCGCAGCAATTCAATAGGCCACGAAGCAATTCTCACCGTTTCTCCTTCGGGGGGAGTCCTGCCTCCACCTCTGAGAGGAGCCGAGTCGCATCCTCGACTCAATTTCCTGGCCGCGGACTCAACGGATTCAGCCCACCTTGGGCAACTGTGGGATGCCCTGGTTCTGACGCCCGAAGAAAAAGAGATCACCGAGTCGTTGAGGATCATCGAGCCGCAGATCGAGCGCCTGGCCTTCCTGTCCGAGGGCCGCGGTGGCTCTGCCAACATCCTCCTGAAGCTCAAGGGGGTCGAACAGCGTGTTCCTCTGGGGAGCCTGGGGGGCGGATCGCGTCACCTTCTGGCTTTGGTCCTCAATCTCCTGTCGGCACGGGGTGGGTTCCTGCTCGCCGACGAGATCGACACCGGCCTGCACTATTCGATGATGCTGGACATGTGGCGGCTGATCGTCGAATCCGCGCGGCGGCTGGACGTCCAGGTCTTCGCCACCACCCACAGCCTGGACTGCGTCCGCGCCCTGGCCCGGCTGCGCAAGAAGTACCCGGAGCTCGCAGCCGAGGTGACCCTGCACCGGGTCGAGAAGGATGCTCCCAAGACGACCGTCTACGACGCGGACGAGCTGGTGATCGCCGCCGACAGCCAGCTCGAGGTCCGCTGATGCCCCGGCCGTCCGAGGAGAGCCCCTACCGTCTGCTGGTCGAGGGGTCCGACGATCAGCATTCCGTGATCCACCTGATGGCGCGCCATGGCTTCGACTGGGACGCCGAGAGCTTCGAACGCCCGTACATCTCTCCCGAAGGCGGAGTCGAGCGGCTGTTGCGGGCCGTTCCGGTCGCTCTCAAAGGCACCTATCGGCGCATCGGGGTCATCCTCGACGCCAATTCGGATCTTGAAGGTCGCTGGGGACAGCTCAGAAATCTTGCCGGCAAGGTCGAGGTGAGCCTGCCGGAGTCTCCGGAGCCGGAGGGAACGATCGTTCCCGGCCGCGGCCCGCAATCACGGATCGGCATCTGGCTGATGCCGGACAATTCATCCGCCGGAGCTCTGGAGAATTTCCTGAGCGAGCTGGTCCCCGCGGACGATCCCACCCGCGGGTATGCGGACGAGTCCGTGGTCGAGGCGCGGCGCCGCGGCGCTCGTTGCCAGCCAAAGGATCACGCGAAGAGCTTCCTTCATACCTGGCTCGCCTGGCAGGAGGAGCCAGGGCTCCCGTTCGGAACGGCTCTGAAGGCTGAGATCTTCGCAAAAGAGAGCGCGAACGCCCGCCGCTTCGTCGCCTGGTTCAACCGCCTCTTCGTCGAAGCTTAGCGGCTCTCCCCGGGAGCAACACCACGACCGGACCCTCGGCGCCGTGACACGCCCACAGGTAGGTGTTGGTGAGCAGCAGGGTGCCGCCTACCCAGGCCTCCACCCGCCGGCCGTCGGCCTCCGCCGCGGCGAGCAGCAGCAGGGCGATCCCGGTCAGGGAGAGGCCGGTGAGCAGCGTCCCCAGCCAGTGGATGGGAATCCGCGTCAGCAGGTGCGCCGCGGCGAGAAGCAGCGCGAGCCCCGGGGCGGTGGTGCCGAACACGCGCTCCCCGGGATTGAAGACGAGACCGTTCCCCTGCGCCAGGTTCTGGGCGTAGCGGTAGGTGATGAAGAAGTCGTCGAGGCTGCGGCCGGCCAGATGGGCGATGAACAGGGCGGCGATCGCCGCCCAGAGGAGAGCAGCCGCCAGGAAGGAGGCGGCCCGGCGGCTCAAGCGGGCGGTCCCGCCGTCTCCCCGGCGGTTTTCCCGGCGATGTCCCCCGCGATTTGGCGCGCCATCCGCTCCACCACCTGGTCGATCGTCAGGTCCGAGGAGTCGATGAAGGTGTAGGAGGGGTCGCGGGTGAGAGGCGAGGCGGCGCGGGTGCTGTCGCGCTGGTCGCGGCGGGTGATCTCCTCAGCCACCTGCTCCCGGGTCACGTCGCGGCCGGCGGCCTTCAGCTCGTCGTAGCGGCGGCGGCAGCGCTCCTCGGGGCGGGCGTCGAGGAAGAACTTGTACGGGGTGTCGGGGAAGACGCGGGTGCCGATGTCGCGCCCTTCGAGGACGGCGCCGAACTGCCCGGCGGCCTCGCGCTGGAGGCGGACCATCCGCTCGCGCACCTCGGGGTGGGCGGAGAGGGCCGAGGTCGCCTCCCCCACCTCGGGGGTGCGGATGCGCGCCTCGACCGGCTCGCCGTCGAGGAGGACCTCGAAGCTGCCGTCCGCGCGGCGGCCGAGCCGCACGTCCGCCTCGCCCGCGAGGGCGACGACCGCCGCCCGGTCCTGGGGGTCGACCTCGCGCTCGAGCACGCGCAGGGCGATCGCCCGGTACATGGCGCCGGTGTCGAGGAAGGGGATGCCCAGCCGGCTCGCTAAGCGCCGCGCGGCGGTGCTCTTGCCGACCCCCGAGGGTCCGTCGATCGCCACGATCAGCGGCTGCCGCGAGGGCGCTCCGCTCACTTCCGCTTCCCGACGCCCGTCGGCCGGCGCGCCGCCTTGCGCACCGGGACCTGGGTCGCTCCCGCCCGGCGCGACGGCGCCCTGCGAGCTGCCGGAGCCTTCTTCGCTGGCGCCTTCTTAGCGGCCGGAGCGCCGGCCCTCGCCGGCCGTGCCTCGGCGCTCTTTCCAGCCACCGGCTTCCTGCGCGCCGCCGGCCGCTCCTTCTCGCCGGCGGTCGCCTTCATCAGCTTGCGGACCTCCTGCTCGGTCAGCTCGCGCAGGGCGCCGACCGGCAGATGGGGATCGCGCAGCGGGCCGATCGCCACCCGGCGGAGCTTCGAGACCGGATGGCCGATCTGGAAGAACATCTCGCGGATCTGCCGCGTGCGCCCCTCGGTGATCTCGATCACCCACCAGGAGTTGTCGCTCTCGGGCTCCGTCTTGCGGCGGGCGATGGCGGCCTTGTGGGGGTTGCGCGGCATCACCTTGGCCGGCGAGGTCCGCCGCCCCTCGATCACGATGCCGGCGCGCAGCCGGTCGAGCTGCGACTCGCTGGGCGTCCCCTTCACCTTGACCTCGTAGGTCTTGGTGCCGCCGTAGCGGGGGTGGGCGACGTGCTGCGCGAACTCGCCGTCGTCGGTGAGCAGGAGGAGCCCCTCGGTGTGGTAGTCGAGACGCCCCACGGGGACCAGCGCCTTGCGCATCTGCGGCGGCACGAAGTCCATCACCGTCTTCCGCCCCTCGGGGTCGGAGACGGTCGACATCACCTCGCGCGGCTTGTTGAGCAGCAGGTAGCGGTGCTCGCCGCCGGCGGGCTGGATGCGCTTCCCCCCCACCTTGATCGCGTCCTGCTCGGGGTCCGCCTTGTCGCCGATCTCGGCGAGCCGGCCGTTGACGGTGATCTTCCCCTCGCGGATCAGCTCCTCGACCTTGCGGCGGGAGGCGATCCCCGCCCGCGCCAGGATCTTTTGCAGGCGTTCCTCGCTCATGACGACTCGGCCTCCAGCTCTTCGAGCTCGGCGATCTCGCGCAGGAAACTCTCCTCGCGGTCCTCCCCCCCACCCTCCCCACTCTCGATGCCGTCGCGGTTCGTCAGGCCGGCCATCTCGGCGAGGCCGGCCACCGCCCCGGCATCGCCCGAGCCGAAGGTCTCCTCGAACTCCTCGAGCGGCGGCAGGTCCTTCAGGCTGTTGAGCCCGAAGTGGACCAGGAACTCCCGCGTCGTGCCGTAGAGGAAGGGCTTGCCGACCACCTCTTTCCTGCCGACGATGCGGACCAGCCGCCGTTCGAGCAGCGTCTTCAGCACCCCGGCGGCGCTCACCCCGCGCAGCTCCTGGATCTCCGGGCCGGTCATCGGCTGCCGGTAGGCGATGATCGCCAGCGTCTCGAGCGCCGCCATCGACAGCTTGTTGCCGGCCGAGACGTCGAAGAAGCGGCGCAGCCAGCCGACCACCTCGGGGCGCGTGGCGAGGCGCACGCCCCCCGCCACGTCCTCGACCAGCACGCCCCGCCCCTCCCCTTCACCCCCCTGATAGCGGGCGAGCACGGCGGCGAGGGCCTCGGCCGCCGCCTCCCGCTCCTCCCCCTCGGCGAAGAGGGCGAGCAGCTTCTCGCGCGGCACGGGCTCGGAGGAGACGAAGAGGATCGCCTCGAGGGCGGCCTCCATCTCGCTCCTTTCGATCATCGGTTTTTCGGTCCGTTCGCTCATCCGCCGATCGCCTCCCGGTCGAGATCCCCCAGCTCGCGCGTGGTGCGGTAGAGCAGGATGTCGCCGTTCTCGGTCTGGTGGACGCGCACCAGGTTGAGCCGCGCCAGCTCGAGCACGGCGAGGAAGGTGGAGATCGCCTCCGCCCGGCAGGTGAGGCCGCGCAGGTCGGCGATCAGGTCGTAGGGATGGCCGGCGTCGAGGATCCCCAGCAGGCGGTCGAACTGCCCGCGCACGGAATACGTCTCGAGCGAGAGCTGGAGCGGCGGCGGGTGCTCGCGGTCGTAGCGCACCAGCGCCGTCTTGAGGGCGCCGAGGAGGTCGAACAGCGAGACCTCGCCGAGGTCGATCGTCTCCTCCTCCTCTTCGGGGAGGGTCGGCAGCGGCTGCGGGCGGCGGGTCCAGATCCCCATCCGCATGCGGTCGACCTCGGCGAACGACTGCGCGATGTCCTTCATCCGCCGGTACTCGAGCAGGCGGTCGACCAGCTCCTGGCGCGGGTCCTCCTCGGGCTCCCCCTCCGCCTTGGGGGGGCGCGGCAGGAGCATCTTCGACTTGATGTGGATCAGCGTCGCGGCCTCGTAGATGTACTCGCCGGCGACGTCGAGGTTGAGCTCCTCCATCAGCTGGAGATAGGCGTGGAACTGGTCGCAGATGGTGGCGACCGGGATGTCGGTGATCTCCACCCGGTTGAGCTTGATCAGGTGGAGCAGCAGGTCGAGCGGCCCCTCGAAGATCGGCAGGTGGACCCGCCACGCCTCGGGGAGGAGGGTCGCCGCTTCGCCGGGACCCTCGTCCGTCGCCGGCTCGCCCATGTCGGCCTCGCCCTGGGCCCCCTTGCGCTTGCGGCGCTTGCGCGGCGCGGCGGCGTCCGACGCCTCGGGAGCCTCGGGGGCTTCCGGCGCCGCGTCCTCGGCGCCGGCTTCGAGATCGTCTTCGCTCATCCCGCCACCTTGTTCTCAGCCGCCTGCGCGTACAGCTTCTCGTAGTCGAGCCCCATGGCGGAGCGCACGGCCGCCATCGTCTCGGCGGTCCGCTCGCGAGCCCGCCGCGATCCTTCGAGGAGGATGTCGTGGACCGTGCCGCGGTCGCGCACCAGCTCCTCGCGGCGGCGGCGGATCGGCTCGAGGTAGTCGATCAGGATCTGCGCCAGTAGCTTCTTGTCGTCGACGCAGCCGATCTCGGCCGCGCGGCATTGGCGCGCCACCCGCTCCTGCACCTCGAGGGGGGAGAGCAGCTTGTGGAACTCGTAGAGGTTGCAGACCTCGGGGCGCCCGGGGTCGCTGCGCTTGATGCGCTCGGGGTCGGTGAACATCTGCATGCACTTCTTGCGGATCTCGTCGGGGGTGTCCGAGAGATTGATCGCGTTGCCGTACGACTTCGACATCTTCCGCCCGTCGATCCCCGGCACCTTGGGGGTCGGCGTGAACAGCGCCCGCGGCTCGGGGAAGACCTCCACCCCGTAGAAGTGATGGAAGCGGCGCACGATCTCGCGGCTGATCTCGATGTGGCTCGCCTGGTCCTCCCCCACCGGCACGAAGTCGCCGCGGTAGACGATGATGTCGACCGTCTGCAGGACCGGATAGCCGAGGAAGCCGTAGGTCGCGAGGTCCTTGGTTTCGATCTGCTGGATCTGCTCCTTGTAGGTCGGCACCCGCTCGAGCCAGCCGAGTGGGGTGATCATCGACAGCAGCAGGTGGAGCTCCGCGTGGTCGGGCACCAGCGACTGGATGAAGATCGTCGACTTCTCCGGGTCGAGCCCGGCGGCGAGCCAGTCGGTCACCATCTCGATCGTGTTCTGCGCGATCTGCGACGGGTCGGCGTAGTCGCTGGTCAGCGCGTGCCAGTCCGCGGCGAAGTAGTAGCAGCGGTAGCGGTCCTGGAGGTCGACCCAGTTCTTCAGGGCGCCGAAGTAGTTGCCGAGGTGGATCTTCCCCGTCGAGCGCATCCCCGAGATCACGATCTTCTGTTCGGTCACTTTACGTCTCGCTCCTCAGGAGAATTGGATCACCAGACCCAGGATGCCGTAGAACGGGATGAGCAGCCAGGGGAGCACCATCACCCCGATGGCGACCGCGATCATAAAGCCGTAGCGGCCGGTTCCGGCAAGCCACGCCGCCCAGTCGGACGGCAGCAGGCGCAGGGCGAGCTGGCCGCCGTCGAGCGGCGGCAGCGGGATCAGGTTGAAGGCGGCCAGGAAGGCGTTGATGGTGGCGAGGCGCACCAGGGTGAACATCAGGGGGAAGGTGCGCAGGTGCTCGGCCCCCGACTTGACCACCAGGATCTGCATCGCGGCCTCGCGGGCCGGCTCCCCCATCGAGCTCGCCGCCACGGCGATGGCGACCATCGCGACGGCCACCACCAGGAGGTTGGCGAGCGGGCCGGCGGCGAAGACGAGGAAGCCGCCGCGGCCCGGGAGGCGGAGCTTCGCCTCCACCACCGGCGCCGGGCGCCCCCAGCCGAAGACCGGCAGGCCGAAGGCGAGCAGCAGGCACGGGAAGAGGAGGGAGCCGAAGGGGTCGAGGTGGCGCAGCGGGTTCAGGGTGGCGCGCCCGAGGTCGCGCGCCGTCGGGTCGCCGGCCCGCGCCGCGGCCCAGGCGTGCGCCGCCTCGTGGATCGAGATCCCGAGCCACAGCAGGAGGAGCTGGATGACGGCGGCGAAGGCGAGGCTCGAATTCATCGGCAGTCTCGTTCCGGGGCCGGGCTCAGACGCCGGCCGGAGAGGCGGGCGCGGCTGCAGAAGCCGTGTCTGCCGCAAACAGCCGCCCGTCGATCTCGCCCAGCAGGCTCTCGTTGGCGGCGAGGGCGCGCCCCTCGCTCCACAGGGCGACCCCCTGCGCGGCCAGGGCGGCCCAGAAGAAGACGTGATGGAGGACGTGCGGCGCGGCGTTCGCGGCCACCGCCCCCCCGAGCAGGAACTCGCCGAGCGCCAGGAGAGCGGCGAGCGCCAGCGCCGCGTAGGCGAGCCGCCGGGCTTGCCGCGACGCCGCCAGCGTCGCCAGGCCCGCCGGTTCGGCCGCGTCCGGCGGCAGGCCGCGCCGGCCGTCGCGGATCACCCTCCCGGTGCCGAGCAGGTAGAGCAGGATCCAGCAGTGGCAGAACATCAGCATCAGGATCGCCGCCAGGGCCACGATGATGTGCCGCGGCATGCCGGCGTCGCCGGGCGAGGTCAACCCATACCCCAGCGCCCCGGCGACGGCGAGGGCGGCCGTCCCCAGCGCGCCGACGAACAGCAGCGAGCGTCCCATCATCGAACCATCTCCTCCTGAGAATCGTCCCTGATCATCGCCCGCCAGAGGGTCGACGAGACGGCCGGACAATAGAGCTCCGCGGCGCGGCGCCGTCCGGCCGCGCCGCGGCGGGCCGCCTCGGCGGGGTCGGCGAGCGCCTCGCCCAACGCTGCGGCGAGCGCCGCCGGCGACTCGGGCGGCACCAGCCACCCCGTCTCGCCGTCCACCACCACCTCGGGGATGCCGCTGACGGCGCTCGCCACCACCGGCACCCCCGCCGCCATCGCCTCCAGCACCACCAGCGGCATCCCTTCGTAGATCGAGGGGACCGCCAGGGCCGCCGCGCCGGCGAGGAGCCTGCGCACCCGCGAGCCGTCGCAGCTGCCGAGGAAGACGACCGCGTCCCTCAGCCCCAACTCGGCCGCGCGGCGCTCGAGCGCCGCGCCGTGCTCGCCGCCGCCGGCGATCTTCAGGACGGCGGCCGGGAAGCTCCGCCGCAGCTCCACCAGGGCTTCGAGCAGGACCTCGACCCCCTTGCGGATGCGCAGGCGTCCCACGAAGAGGAGGTAACCCGGCTCCCCTTCGGCGTCTCCGGCGTCTCCGGCGTCTCCCGCTGCCAGGGGGAGGCCGCCGGTGACGTTGGGGACTACCCCCACGCGCTCGACGCGGTAATCGCGGCGGATCTCCCCGGCAGTCGCCGCGCTGGGCGCCAGCACGCGGTCGGCGGCGCGCGCGGTGATCAGCCCGAGGAGGATCTGGAACGGCGCCTTGAAGCGGCGGAAGCGCCGCTCGGCGCTCCCCGGCCGCCCCAGCACTCGTCCCGCGCCGTCGACCAGCGGGCGCACCGCCCGCAGCTCTTCGACGTAGCTCACCTGGAGCAGGGCAACGAGGAGGGGGCGCGGCTCGCTCGAGCCGCGGACGGCGCGGACGAGCAGCGCCGCGAACGCCCCGTCGGATTCGTGCACCTCGACGACGTGGGGCCGGAAGCGCCGGAGCGCCCGCCAGGCCGCCGGCACGATCGCGAGGGGGAACAGGACCTTGGGGCCCGCGGCGCCGCCGGGATGGCCGGGGCCCCGACGCCCCAGCACCTCCACCTCGTCGCCGAGCGCCGCCAAGCCGGCCGCCAACTGTAGCACCTGTTCGCCGACGCCGGAAACGTCGCGCGGCGGGAGGGTGTTGGCGATCAGGAGGACGCGCAAGCCGTTATTCGGGAGCCTCAGGCGCCCTCGAAGCGGAGGATGACGACGCCGCAGCGCAGCTCGTCCCCCGGCTTCATCTCGGCGGGGATGCCGGTGTCCAGACGGCGGCCGTTGAGGAAGGTGGCGTTCATGGTGCCGATCTCCTCGCCGAAGAAGAACTTGTTGCCGCGGCGATAGATCTTGGAGTGGCGGCGGCTGACCGAGCGCTGGTTGTCGACCGGCGTCAGGTCGATGTCGGGGTAGATGCCGGTCACCGGGTCCTTGCGGCCGATCGAGGTCTCGGGGCCGGTCGAGAGGGGGAACTCCATGCCGGAGGGGGGGTGGATCAGCCGCTCCGGCCCCTCGGCCGGCGCCTGGACGTCCTGGCGCGGCAGCTCGCGCGAGGTGACCTTGGTGCCGAGCACCGACTTCAGCATCTCGTCCGTCTCGCGCAGGCGGCGCGACAGCTTGCGCATCATGCGGACGGCGATCTCGGGGTTCCCCTGGAGGAGGAAGTCGAAGGTCGAGCCGTTGATCTGCAACAGGCGGATGTCGGTCCCCGCGCGCGCCGAGGCCGCCCGCGGGAGGTCCTCGAGCACCGACATCTCGCCGAAGAAATCCCCCTTCTCGAGCACGGCGAGCACCTGCTCCTCGTCGCCGACCTGGTTGAGGATCTCGACCTTCCCCTCGTTGATGACGTACATCTCCGTCCCGAGGTCCCCCTCGCGGAAGACGTACTCCCCGGCCTTGAGCTCCACGGCGTACCCCTTCTTCTCGCCGCTCCCGCCGGAGGGAGCGCCGCCGGGGCCGCCGGTGGTCTTGAAGACTGGGTTCGCCATATTGGTCTCTACTCTACTATTTTATCGCGTCGGCGCGTCGGAGCCCAGCGCGAGGCGGACTCCCCCGGCGCCGTCGCCCTGGAGGCTGGCGGCCATCCCCAGGGGGAGGGTGCGGTTGCGGGCGCGGTGCCCGCTCTCGAGCCCCCAGGCGAGCGGCCACGGGTAGCCCGCCAGGCTGTCGGCGAGCTGCGCCGCCCAGTCCACCGGCTCGCGATCGCCGCGATCGACGTCCGCGGCGACTGCCGCCCCCTCCGGATGACCCACCACCATGCCCGCGATGCCGGCCAGGGTACCCGACAGCCCCAGGTGGGTCAACATGCGGTCGATCCGGTACGGCGATTCGCCGACGTCCTCCCAGACCACCAGCGCGCCGCCGAGGTCGGGGGCCCACGGGGTGGCGAGGGTCGCCTCGAGGAGGCTGAGGCAGCCGCCGAGGAGGGTGCCGCGCACCTCCGCCGCAGGTGGTTCCGGCGCCCGCAGCCATCCCGCGCAGGGCATCGCCGCCGGATAGCGCCCGGCGAGTGCGCCGAGCAGCGACTCCTCCTCGACCGCGTCGAGGCCGCGGAACAGGTCGGCCGCCACCATCGGCCCGTGGAAGGCGACGAGGCCGAGGCGGCGCACCACGCCGAGCAGGAACGGGGTGAGGTCCGAGTAGCCGACGTAGGCGCGGGGGCGGCGGGCGAGCAGCTCCCAGTCGATCCCCGAAAGGATGCGCAGCACGCCGTGGCCGCCGCGGGCGAAGAGGATGGCGGCGAGGTCCGGGTCGGCGGCGAGGCGGTGGAACCCCGCCAGCCGCTCGGCGTCGCTGCCGGCGAACAGGCCGTGGCGGGAGAGGACGTTGTCGGCGACGACCGGCTCGAAGCCCATCCGGCGCAAGGCCGCGAGGCCGCGCTCGAGCTTCTCGGGATCGACGGGGCCCGAGAGGGCCGCGACGCCGACGCGGTCGCCGGGTCCGACGGGAGGGGGGAGTCTCGCTGGGAGGATCAATGCGCCGGAGATCTCCGTAAGCCGAGTTCTGTGTCCCGGCGCGAACGCCGGTGAGCGGTCATTCCTCTGGGACCGGCGTTGCCGCCGGCCTCGAGCAACCTACCCGGAAACGGCCCCAGACCGGACGAGCCGGCGTGGAGGCGGGACGGGCGGCCCGCGTACCGTTCCCCTATTTGGTCTTGCTCCGCATGGGGTTTGCCGTGCCTCCGCCGTCGCCGGCGGAGCGGTGCGCTCTTACCGCACCGTTTCACCCTTACCTTGCCCCCGAAGGAGCCTGGCGGTCTGTTCTCTGTTGCACTTTCCGTCGCGTCGCCGCGCCTCGCCGTTAGCGAGCATGCTGCCCGTGGGAGCTCGGACTTTCCTCTCCGCGCGACCCGAAGGCCCGTGGAGCGACCGCCTGTCGATCTCCGGCGCGCGAGGATCATAGCAGGGAGTGAAGGCCCCGGCCGTCCGAGACGGACCGGGGCCGCCTCGCGAAGCGAGGGGAGGGATCGATCTACTGGGTGCAGATCTTGTGGCAGTGCGGGCTGCCGGTGTAGACGCAGCAGCCGTTGACCTCGCCGGCGTAGGTGCAGGTGGTGCCGTCCGCCAGCTGGTAGCTGTAGACGCAGAGCGAGGCGGCGTGGGTGGTCTTCGGGGCCATCATCGTCGAAGCCGCGATCAGGGCGGCGAATCCGAGCTTGATGAGGGAGAGCTTCTTCATTGGTGCACTTCCTTTCCGGTTGCAGGGCCAGGAAACATCCCTGGCCGCCATGAACCGGCGCATCATATATAGCCGAACTGCTATGCGCAACCCCGGGCGGGCGGAGTCGTGTCCTGGTTTGAATCGCGCAGCCGACTGGCAGCGACGAAGGAGCGCACACGAAGGAGGCGAGCAGGTTCAAACCAGGAACACGACGGGGGGGCGGGACCGGGGCTCACCGCGGCTTGCGGTTGATCTCTTCCTCGGGATCGAGCACCTCGACGTCCGGCGAGTCCGCCTCCCAGGAGTCGCGCGGCCGGCCGGCGCGGGCGGCGCTCGACAGGGTGCCGGTGGTCAGATCGGTGTTCCGCCACTCCCCGGCCGCCAGGCGCTCCTCGACTCCGTGCAGGGCGGCCGAGAGGTCGGTGTCCTTCGAGCCCAGGGCGAGCGCCTGCTGCAGGCTCTCGGCGGCGGCGCGCAGCCAGCGCGGGTTCTTCGCCTGCAGCTTGCCGAGCAGCGCGTAGAGCTCGGCCTGCGGCGCGATCCGCACCGCCTCGCGCAGCAGCTCGATGGCGAGGTAGTAGTCGTCGTTGCCGATCAGCTCGAGCGCCCGCTTGTGGTAGTTGCGCGCCACGTCGCGCGCCTCGTTCTGCCGCTGCCCCGGCCGCACCTCGGGAGGCGCCGTGAAGGTCTCCGGGGGGAGCCCGCGGTCGTAGGCCTTGCGGCGGTCCGGGTCCGAGAGGTTGAGGTAGGCCTGGGTCAGGTTCTCGAACAGGACCTCGAGCACCGCCTCGCGGCCGGTGAGCCCGAGCCGCAACGCGTTGTCGGGGTGGACCATCCGCGCGGCCTGCTCGTACGCCTCGTGGATCTCGTGGGCGGCGGCGGTCGGCGGCAGGTCGAGGACCTGGTAGAAGGTCGCCTCCCCCGACTGGCGCAGCAGCGCCGCCACCCGCTCCCGATGGCTGTCGGGATCGAGGTCGATCGGACGCTCGGCGAGCCGGCGGCCGATGCGGCCGGTGAAGATCCGCAGCTCGTCTGCGGAGGGACGATGAGAGTCGCTATTCATAGCAGCTGGCTCATTTTAACCCGACCTTGAGTGCAGACGCCGCTTTTCGTAACGAAATCGATCGTCGGGCTACTACGCAGGCTACTACGCAACCGGCTCCGTCTCCGCTCCGGCAGGGGCTTCGGTCTCCCCTTCGTCGGTCCCCTCCGGAGTCCCCTCCAGATCCTCCGCGGGCGCGTGGAGCTGGGCGTGGACGCGCTCCCCCATCCGCGCGCCGAGCAGCTTCTGCAGATCCTCCAGGCTCGCCTCGCGCACCCCCTGGACGCTGCCGAAGGTCTGGATCAGCCGGCGGCGGCGGTGCGGCCCGACGCCGGCGAGGTCGTCCAGCCGGCTGTGCAGGGTGCGCGCCGAGCGCCGGCTGCGGTGGCGGGAGACGGCGAAGCGGTGCGCCTCGTCGCGGATCTCCTGGAGCAGGCGGAGCCCCGCGTCGTCGCGCCGCAGGCGCAGCGGCTCCGGCACCCCCGGCACGTAGACCTCCTCCTCGCGCTTGGCGAGCGAGATGGTGGTCGTCTCCTCCACCCCCAGCTCGGCGAGCGCCCCGAGCGCGGCGTTGAGCTGGCCGATGCCGCCGTCGATCAGGATCAGGTCGGGCATCGCGCCGACCTCCTCGAGCACCCGCCGGTAGCGCCGCTCGACCGCCTGGCGCATCGACGCGAAGTCGTCCGGCAGGGTGAGGCCCTTGATGTTGAAGGAGCGGTACTCCCCCTTGCGCATCTTCCCTTCTTCCCAGACCACCATCGAGGCGACCGTCTCCCCCCCCTGGAAGTGGGAGATGTCGAACCCCTCGATCCGCCGCGGCGGCTCGGCGAGGTCGAGGTGGCGCTCGAGGGAGGCGGCCCCGGGCGACTGCGCGCCGCCGCCGCGGAAGCGGCGGTTGAAGGCGAGCTCGGCGTTGTGCATGGCGAGCTTGATGCGCTCCGCCTTCGGCCCGCGCGACGGCAGCCGCACGTAAACCCGCTCCCCCTTCTTCTCCGACAGCCACTCGACCAGCGCCTCCTCCCCCTCGATCGCCACCGGCAGGTGGATCTCCTTGGGGATGAAGGTGGTGCGGTCGTAGATCTGCGGCAGCACCTCGCTGAGCAGCGCCTCGCAGGAGATCGTCCCCACCCCTTCCCAGAACAGCTCGCGGCGGTCGAGCACCTGCCCGTCGCGCATGATCAGCGAGACCACCGCGGCGTTCCCCGCCGACACCCGCACGCCGTAGACGTCGAGGTCCTCCTCGTCGACCGAGGAGAGCTTGCGCCGCTGGCTCACCGACTCGATCTCTGCCAGGGTGTCGCGCAGCTGCGCCGCCCGCTCGTAGTCCATCGCCTCGGCGGTCTCCCACATCTCCCGCTTGAGCACCTTGAGCAGCGGCTCGGTCCGCCCGGCGAGGAAGAGGCGCGCCTGGTCGACCGCCTCGTCGTAGATCTCCTTGGTGGTCAGACGGGCGACGCAGGGCCCCAGACAGCGGTGCATGTCGTAGTAGAGGCACGGGCGCGGCCAGGAGCCGTCGATCTCGATCCGGCAGACCCGCACCCGGAAGAGCTTCTGCACCAGCTTGATCGCCTTGCGCGCCAGGCCCCCGGGCAGGTAGGGCCCGAAGTACTCGCCGCCGTCGTTGGCGATCCGGCGGGTGAAGGCGATGCGCGGGAACTCGTCGCGCATCGTCAGCTTGAGGTAGGGGTAGGTCTTGTCGTCGCGCAGCAGGACGTTGTAGCGCGGGCGCTTCGCCTTGATCCAGTTGTTCTCGATCAGCAGCGCCTCGGACTCCGAGTCGGTCACCACGTACTCGAGGTCGACCGCCTCGGCCACCATCGCCGCCAGCCGCGGCTCGTGGTCGCGCACCAGATACGACGACGCCCGCTTGCGCAGCGACTTCGCCTTCCCCACGTACAGCACCTTCCCCTCGGCATCCTTGAAGATGTAGATCCCCGGCCGGTCCGGCAGGGAGCGGATGCGTTCGGCGAGCTGCTCGTGGTCGGGCGCGTGAGACATGGCTGAAGCTTAGACAACAATCGGGAGACGAGGAAAATGCCTCTCCCACCCGGGCGATATACTCCGCCCATGGCACCGCCCCTGAAGCGCATCGTCATCGTCGGCGGCGGTTTCGCCGGGCTCTACGCGGCCAAGCACCTGGCGCGGCAGCCGGTCGCGGTCACCCTGGTCGACCGCAAGAACCATCACACCTTCCAGCCCCTCCTCTACCAGGTGGCGACGGCGGTCCTCTCGCCCGGCGAGATCGCGGCTCCTCTCCGCCGCATCCTCAACCGCTCCCCCAACACCGAGGTGATCCTCGGCGAGGTGACCGGCTTCGACACCGCGGCGCGCACCGTGAAGCTCGCGGGGCCGGCGGGCGACGCCGAGCTCCCCTACGATTACCTGATCGTCGCCGCCGGGGCGCGCCACTCCTATTTCGGGCACGACGACTGGGCGGCGGACGCGCCGGGGCTCAAGACGGTCGAGGACGCGGTGGCGATCCGCCGCCGGGTCCTCCTCGCCTTCGAGCTCGCCGAGCGCCGCGCCTACCTGACGGGCCAGCGCGAGACCCCCAGCTTCGCCGTGGTCGGCGGCGGCCCCACCGGCGTCGAGCTCGCCGGGGCGATCGCCGACATCGCGCGGCGGGCGATGAAGAACGACTTCAAGGCGATCGACACCACGGCGGCGCGGGTCACGGTCTACGAGGGGACGCCGCGGGTCCTCGGCGCCTACCCGGAGAGCCTGTCGCGGAGCGCCGAGGCGCAGCTCCGCGAGCTCGGCGTCACCGTGCGCACCGACAGCATCGTGACGGCGGTCGAGCCGGGGCGCCTCCAGGTCGCGGATGAGTGGATCCCGGCCGACGTCATCCTCTGGGCGACCGGCGTCGCCGCCTCGCCGCTCGGGAAGCTCCTCGCCGCCGGGACCGGTGTCGGGATCGACAAGGCGGGGCGGGTCGAGGTCGCCCCCGACCTCAGCCTCCCCGGCCACCCGGAGATCTTCGTGCTCGGCGACATGGCCGCGCTGGTCGACGCCGCCGGCAAGGTCGTCCCCGGCCTGGGCGCCGCGGCGACGCAGGAGGGGGTCGCCACCGCCCGCAACCTCGCGCGCGACCTGGCGGGGAAGCCCCGGGTCCCCTTCACCTACCGCGACAAGGGGAGCATGGCCACCATCGGCCGCCACCGCGCGATCGCCGAGATCGGCCGCTGGCACTTCACGGGGACCCTCGCCTGGCTGATGTGGGCGCTGATCCACGTCGTGCTGCTGATCGGCTTCCGCAACCGCCTGATGGTGATGAGCGAATGGGCCTGGGCCTACCTCACCCGCGAGCGGAGCGCCCGCCTGATCACCGACCTCGCGGAGGAGACCCAGCCGCCAACGCCCACCAAGTCCCCGTGACCCTCAGTCGCGGACCCGGGCTTGCAGCTTGAGCGTGGTGTTCCAGTTGCGCCCCGTGCCGCGGGTGCCGAGCGCCTTTTCGATCTTCTGGATCGTCAGCTTCGATTCGCCGATCCCGTCCGGATAGACGAGATACGCCTGCCGGCCGACGGCGCGCACGGTCTCCCGCCCCACGATCGCCGCCTGCAACGCCGCGACGGCGGCAGCCTCCGGGGCGACTTTGAGCGCCATCACGACGAGATGTCCGGGATCGCTCTTCGCCTCCGCGGGGAACGGATTGCCCGCCACCACGGCGTCCCATTCGTCCGCCGTGCGCACGAAGAAATCGGTCTTGAGGCCGAGGCGCGCCTCGGTCTCCGTGGCGAGCAGGCTTTCGAGCTCGGCCGGCGTCCGCCCCTCGCCGCGGAACAGGAGATTGCCGCTCTGGAGGAGCGACCGCGGCTCCGCCAGCCCCAGCTCGCCGAGCAGGGCGCGCAGGTCGGCCATCCCGATCATCGTCTTGCCACCGAGGTTCACGGCGCGGAGAAGGGCGATATAGGAGGTCATGGCGGCAAGGCTC
>CAVWOZ010000047.1:0-17718 GCA_963756595.1 uncultured Acidobacteriota bacterium | reverse complement strand
CCGGGGACGAGAGCTTCCCGGCCAGCGATCCTCCCGCTTGGACGCCGCTGCACCCGGGGCCTCCCGCCGACCCGGCCGATCCCGCGGAAAATCCGCCGGACGCGCCCGATCAGTAGAACTCGACGGCTGCTTCGGCGTCCGCGCCTTCCGGGGCACGGGCCACGACCGTCCCCGCCTCACCTTGCACCATCCGGGTGACGTCGGCGAGGGCGCCGATGACGGCGGTCTTGCCGGTGCGCTCGGCGAACTCGATCGCCGCCTCGACCTTGGGGCCCATCGAGCCGCCGGCGAACGAATGGGCGGCGAGGGCTCGCGGGGAGGCGCGGCGGATCGCCCGCTGGTGCGGCGTCCCCCAGTCGAGGTAGACGGCGTCGGCGTCGGTCGCCATCACGAAGACGTCGACTTCGAGCTCGCGGGCGAGCAGGGCGCTCGCGCGGTCCTTGTCGACCACCGCGTCGATCCCCTGCAGGCGGCGCCCCGGCGCGTACATGGTGGGGATGCCGCCGCCGCCGGCGCAGATCACGATGCACCCCTTCTCGAGCAGCCACTTGACCGGCCGGGTCTGGAAGATCCGCTGCGGCAGCGGCGAGGCGACCACCCGCCGGAAGCCGGCGCCGTCCGCCGCCACCGTCCACCCCTTCTCGGCGGCGAGGCGGCGCGCCTCCGCCTCGGTGTAGACGGGGCCGATCGGCTTCGAGGGGTGCTGGAAGGCGGGGTCGTCCGGATCGACCTCGACCATCGAGAGGATGGTGGCGAACGGCTGCTCGAAGGGGAGGAGGTTGCCGAGCTCCTGCTCGATGACGTAGCCGATCATGCCGTCGGTCTGCGCGCCCAGCACGTCGAGCGGATAGGCGTCGGTCTCCTCCAGGGCGGCGCTCTGGAGGGCCAGCAGGCCGACCTGCGGGCCGTTGCCGTGGGTGATCACCAGTTGGTGGTCGCCGGCGAGCGGCGCCAGCGCCTCGGCCGCCCGCCGGATGTTGCGGCGCTGATTCTCCGCCGTCATCGCCTCGCCCCGCCGCAGCAGGGCATTGCCCCCGAGGGCCACCAGAATTCGCATCGGCGGAGTTTACCTCTGTCTACTGGGCGCCCCGCACCGCCCGCTCGAGCGCCTCGGCGTCCCCGGCCTCCATGGCGATCTCCGCCTCCAGGCTCTCGCGGTCGCGGAAGAGGGTGACCACGGCGGCGATGCGGCCGCCGGCGCCCCCGGAACGAAACGCCAGCACGGCGCTCCTCTCCGCGATCGACCCGATGACCTCGATGGCGTCCCACTGGACGGCGTGGCCGACGTAGGAGAGCGAGACGTCGTAGTGCTGGCTCCAGAAGAACGGCGCGTGGTCGAACGGGCGCTTCCCGCCGAGCAGGTTCTCCGCCGCGATCTGCCCCTGGCGCTCGGCCACCACCCAGTGCTCGACCCGGATCGCCTCGCCCGACCAGGGGTCCGGCCAGCGGGCGATGTCCCCCGCCGCGAAGATCCCGGGGGCGCTGGTCTCCAGGAGCTCGTCGACCACCACCCCCTTGTCGACCGTGAGACCGGCCTTCTCCGCCAGCTCGAGGCGCGGGCGGACGCCGACCCCCATCACCACCAGGTCGGCGGGCTCGGCCGAGCCGTCGTCCAGCCGCACCTCGGTCGCGGTGATCGCCGCCGGCTTGCGCCCCAGCCGGAAGGTGACGCCGTGCTCCTCGTGCAGGGAGCGCAGGAAGCCGCCGAGCTCGGGGCCGAGGATGCGGCCGAGCGGCAGCTCGTCGGGGGCCACCACCGTCACCGCGATCTCGCGGGCGCGTAGCGCCGCGGCCGCCTCGAGGCCGATGAAGCTGGCGCCGATCACCACCGCGCGCTTGGCGTCCTTCGCCGCCGCGATCAGCGACCGGCTGTCGGCGAGGCTGCGCAGCAGGTGGACGTGCGGCAGGTCGGCGCCCGGGATGGAGAGCCGGATCGGCTCGGCGCCGGTCGCCAGCAGGAGGGCGCCGTAACTCTCGACGCGGCCGTCGGCGAGGGTCACCGTCTTCGCCCGGGGATCGATCGCCGTCACCCGGTTGCCGAGCGCGAGCTCGATCCGGTGCTCGGCGTAGAGCTCCCTGGGGTGGAGGGGGATCCACTCCTCGGGAGCGCTGCCGGCGAGGTAGTCCTTCGACAGGTTGGGACGGTCGTAGGGGGGCTCGTCCTCGGCGCCGAGCAGGCGCACCGTCCCCCGATAGCCGGCGCGGCGCAGCGCCTCGGCCGCGGCGTTGCCGGCGGCGCCGGCGCCGACGATCAGGATCGGGTCGGGGCCCGGCGCCGAGCGCTCGGGATGGGTCTCGATCTTTTCGCCGACGACGATGCGGTCTCCCGTACGCTCGACCCGGTAGCAGGCGACCGGGTTCAGGGCCGGCGCCCGCACCGCCTCGCCGGTGCGCAGGCTGAAACAGGCGTGGTGCCAGGGACAGCGCACCGTGTCGCCCACCACCACCCCCTCGGCGAGCGGACCGCCGTAGTGGGTGCAGGTGGCGCCGACGGCGAAGACCTCCTCCCCCCGCCGCACGACGAGCACCGGCTCCCCCGCCAGGTGGCCGAGCAGGGAACCGCCGTCCGGCAGATCGGCGAAGGCGATCCCCGCCGCGAGGTCGGGACCCGAAAGTTGTGCCTCTCCTCCGCTCATGTTGCAGCCCTCCTTCAATAGGCCTCCATCCTACCCCGTGCGGCCGCCTTGTCTCCGGGGGGGATTTCCTCTAGGATTCCGCCCCGCCTCATGACCGGTCTTCGTCACGTCCGCCGGAGCCTCCCGCGGACCGCCGACCTCGCCCGCGGAAAGGACGGCTGAAGCCGGTACAACTGTTGCATCCAAGTTCAGGTATTCGAGGGAGCTGCCTTTCGTGCCCTCGGGCCAGCGGGACCCGAATCTTTCCGGGAACTCTTTTCGAGCTCCCCCCTTCTAAGAGGTGGAGAGGTGACTATGCAGAAACTCTTGATCCTTCCCGTCGCAGCTCTCCTGGTCGTCTCGGCGACCGGCTGCGGCAAGATCGAAGCCCGGGCGCAGCTCAAGAAGGGCAACTCCTACTACCAGCAGGAACAGTATTCCAAGGCTCTCAAGTACTACCAGGACGGGTTGAAGCTCGATCCGGACGCCACCTTCGCCTGGCGCTCGCTGGGGCTGTCGGCGCTGGCCCTCTACCGGCCGGGCGACCCGGACCCGAAGAACCAGGGGTACGCGAACACGGCGATCGACGCCTTCCAGAAGTTCCTGATCGAGAACCCGAACGACACCAAGATCGCCGACTACCTCCTGGCGACCTACGTCAACGCTGAGAAGTACGACGACGCGCTCAAGTACGTCGACCAGCGGGGGCAGCAGCACCCCGAGGAGGTCGCCAAGCTGGCCCAGGCGCGGTTCAACATCCTGACCAAGGCGAACCGGCTCGACGAGGCGCTCGCCGAGGTGCAGAAGCTGCCCGCCGCCGACCGCCCGGCCGCCCTCTACTCGATCGGCACCACGGCCTGGCAGAAGGTCTACCAGGACAAGGGGACGATGAAGATCGAGGAGCGCACCAAGCTGATCGACATGGGTCTCGCCACCGAGAAGCAGGCGATGGACCTCAAGCCCGACTACAGCGACGCGATGTTCTACTACGGTCTCCTCTTCCGCGAGAAGGCGAAGATCGAGATGGACGGCGCCAAGCGCCTGGAGTACGAGAAGGCCGCCAACGAGTGGGCGACCAAGGGGAACGATTTGCGCAAGAAGCAGGCGGCGCAAGCGGCAAAGCAGCCGGCGCCGACACCGGCCAAGTCTTGAGCCGACAGGTGAACCATGTTTGAGAATTCGCTGATCGATCTGGACAAGAAAACGAAGCGCGGGTTGCGCTGGTGGGTCATTCCCATCGCCATCCTCATCCATGTGATCGCCGGGGGCGCGATGCTGTTCGCGCAGTACTGGAACGTCCCCGAGGTGCCGGAGCCGCCGATCAACGTGGTGTTCGTCAACGCCGCGCCGCCGCCGCCGCCGCCCCCCCCGCCGGCGCCGCCACCGGCCCCGGCCACCCCGAAGGTGGTCCCCAAGGAGACGGTGCAGGTGACGCCGAAGGAGATCGTGCAGCCGGTGCGGGTGCCGGAGAAGGTTCCCGAGCCGTCCAACACCCCTGAGGATGCCGGCGTGGTCGGCGGGGTCGTCGGCGGCGTGCCGGGCGGCGTGGTCGGCGGAGTCGTCGGCGGGGTCGTCGGCGGCCAGGTGGGCGGTGTGGTGGGCGGCCAGTCGGACGACGCTCCGCTGCGCGTCGGCGGCGCCGTCACCCGGCCGGAGGCGATCTCCCAGCCGCGGCCGATCTACACCGAGCTCGCCCGCCGCGCCCGCGTCACCGGCACGGTGATCGTCGAGGCGATCATCGACCAGCAGGGGAACGTCACCAACGCGCGGGTGCTCAAGGGGCTGCCGATGGGCCTCGACAAAGCCGCCATCGACGCGGTGCAGAGGTGGAAGTTCAAGCCCGCCACGCTCGAGGGGCGGCCGGTGAAGGTCTACTACGTACTGACGGTAAACTTCCAGGTGCAGTGAGCGCCTAGGCTTTCAGAAAAAAGGAGACGCGCATGGATCTGAATCCTCTTGTCCTATGGTCGCAGATGACCATCCTCAACAAGGGTGTCATCGTCATTCTCATCTGCCTGTCGGTCTGGTCGCTCTACGTCTGCGTCGAGCGCCTGATCGTCTTCCGCAAGGCGCGCAGGCAGTCGCTGCTGTTCGCCCGCCAGGCGACCGAGCACCTCAAGAACGACCGCCCCCAGGCGGCGATCGACGCCGCCATGAAGTACCCCCAGAGCCACCTGGCCCGCGTCGTCTCGGCCGGCCTCCAGGCGTTCCAGTTCGAGAGCCAGACCAGCCCGCTCTCCGAGGTCGAGGTCGTCGAGGCCGCCACCCGCGCCGTCGAGCGCGCCACGCTGCTGACCACCTCCGACATGAAGCGCGGCATCGGCTCGCTGGCGACGATCGCCACCATCACCCCCTTCATCGGCCTGTTCGGCACCGTGATCGGCATCATCAACGCCTTCCACGGCATGGCCCTCACCGGCTCGGGCGGCATCGGCGCGGTGTCGGCCGGTATCGCCGAGGCGCTCGTCGCGACCGCCTTCGGCCTCGGCGTCGCCATCCCGGCGGCCTGGATGTTCAACTACTTCACCAACGTCCTCGAGCGCCTGCAGATCGAGATGTCGAACTCCTCCTCCGAGCTGATCGACTTCTTCATGAAGCGGCAGAGGAGCAAGCATGCGGCCTAGTCACCGCAAGCTCAACCTCGTCAAGGAGGTCCGGGGCGACATCAACGTCACCCCCCTCGTCGACGTGTGTCTGGTGCTGCTGATCATCTTCATGGTGGTCACCCCGATGTTGCAGCAGGGGGCGGGGATCAACCTGGCCGAGACGCCGAACCCCGAGAAGATCCCGGAGAACTCGAAGCAGCTGATGCTCGGGGTCCGCCAGGACGGCTCGGTCTTCGTCGGCCAGAACTGGGTGCCGAAGGATAACCTGAAGGCCACGCTCACCGAGGTCCACACCTCGACCCCGGACAAGGACGTGGTGATCAAGGCCGACCGGCGCCTCAAGTACAAGGACGTGCGCTCCCTGATGCAGCTGGTCAACGAGGTCGGCTTCAGCCACGTGGGTCTCATCACCGAGCAGAAGAAGACCGGCGCCACCACTTAAGGCGGCCGGCCTGGAGGATTCAAGTCATGGCAATGAACATGGGCAATGCGGGGAGCATCCGCAGCGAGATCAACATCACGCCGCTGGTCGACGTGGTGCTGGTGCTGCTGATCATCTTCATGGTCACGGTTCCGCTGCTGCAGCGGGGCTACGCCGCGCAGGTGCCGCCGAAGGTCGAGTCCGCGGCGCCGACGCCGAACCAGGACCAGATCATCGTGCGGATGGACGCCTCGGGACAGACGTTCATCAACAAGACGCCCGTGCCGTACGAGAGCTTCGCCGGCGCCCTCAAGACGGCGATGACGGGGCGGAGCCAGAAGGTGGTGTTCTTCGCCGCCGACGGCGAGCTCCCGTACGAGAAGGTCGTCAACTTCATGGACCTGGTGCGCAACAACGGCGCCGAGAACCTGGGGATCGTCTTCGACGACCTCAGGGCCGGCCCCGCCGGCACTCCCTAGCCCCCGGCCCGACCGACACCCGACCGACAGACGTCCGCGCGTCTCCTTCCCCCCTCCCCCGGATCGATCCACGGGGCGAGGGGGATTCTGTTTTTGGGGCGCTCTTTTCGGCGGGCTTTCAGGGGCCGCCGCGCAGGGAGTGGCGGATGCGGCCGAGCCACTGGTTGATCGGGTGGGCGCGGTCGAGGAAGCGGAGCACCGGCTGGCTGCGGATCCCCATCTCCTTGTAGAGCGCCAGCAGCTGGAGGTTGTTGCGGTCGATCTTCAGGCCGCCGCGCACCGCCTGCACGGCCCGCTTGCGGTCGTTGGCCAGCAGGCAGGTGCGGGCCAGGTTGAGGTAGTTCTCGGCCTGATAGAACTCCACCTCGATCGAGTGCCGGCAGAGCTTCAACCCTTCGCGGATCCGGCGGTCGCGCAGGGCGATCCCGTACCCGAGGTAGGAGTAGAAGAGCCCGGGGAGCCCCCCCGAGGCCTCCTCCTTCTCCGCCACCTGGCCCAGGAAGCGGAGACCGGCGTTCCAATCCCCCCGCCGGCAGCTCTCGATGCCGCTCCTCAGAGTGTCGGCGACCTCGGCGCTCACGGCCATACGCGTAGACCTCCCGGCAGGAGTGCCAGATTCATGTCGGCTGAGACCATAGCAGAATGTATATAAAAGCACCTTCGGGTTTCAAGAGCGGCGAAGGCTCGAGCCGGCATGCTATTCTTTCCCTCCCATTCGGCAAAGAAGGAACCGCGGCGCATGACCGATCCGCAGAGCCCGTCGACGAACCCCGAGGTCCAGGAGCTGAGCGACCTGGCGCGGCGTTTCAGCGACACCGCCCGCTATGAAGAGGCGGCCGACCTCCTGCTGCTGGCCCTCCGGCTGGAGCCCAAGAACCTCAGCGTCAAGCTCGGCCTCGCCGAGGTCCGCAAGCTCCAGCAGCAGTTCAAGGGGACGAGCTCGCGCAGCCTGCGCGACATCCTGCGCGAGGGGTTCCGGCGCAACGCCATCGACGCCTCCCACTTCCTCGGCCTCGCCCACCTCTACGCCGAGAAGGGGGAGAACGCCCGCGCCTTCGAGTGCATCGAGGTGGCCAAGGCCAAGGACCTGGCGAACCCGGCCAATCACAAGCTGCACGGCCGCCTCCTCTTCCGCCGCCGCGACTTCGACGGCGCCGCCGAGGAGTTCGGCCGCGCGCTGCGCTACAACCCCTTCGACCGCGAGACCGCCGAGAGCCTGGGGCGCGTCGAGTACGAGCGCAAGCAGTTCGAGGTCAGCCTGGGGTTGACCGTGCACGCCTTCCTGCTGCTCAACGACGGCGACGAGGAGGGGGTGCGGCGGCTGCGCCGGCGCATCCAGACCCTGAAGCAGATCCTGGGCTGGGGGAACCGCGAGCTCTCGCAGCTCTTCCGCGAGCGCCAGGACGTGCTGCACACCGCCTTCGACCGGCTGGAGTGGCACCGCGAGCGCTTCCTCGAGCAGGGGGGGCTGCCGGGGGCCAACATCCCGCTGGCGACGCCCCCCCCCAAGCGGAGCAACGGCGGCGGCCAGCTCGAGATGGCGTCGCGCCTGCGGCGGATCAAGCCGCTCGCCCACTTCTCGGACGAGCAGATCTTCCGCATCACCCAGGCGGTGCACGAGGAGGTCCACGACATCGGCAGCCTGGTCTTCGGCCAGCGCACCAGCGGGCGGGACCTCTACATGCTCGAGCGCGGGGAGGTCACCGTCCAGCGCACCACCTCCTACGGCACCTTCGCGCTGGGGGTCGTCGAGCCCGGCGACTTCCTGGGCGAGGCGGCGTTCATCACCGGCCAGGAGCGCACCTCGGACGCCCTCGCCGCCACCGCCAGCCAGGTCTTCCGCTTCGACGCCGGGCAGCTCGACGCGATGCTCGAGAGCTCTCCCGAGCTCGGGGTGCAGATCTACTGGACGCTCTGGCACAGCCTGGCCCGCAAGCTGCGGGCGACCAACGACCAGCTCAAGTCGTTCTTCTCCGCCGAGTCGATGCCGGAGAACTTCCTGCGCCTGCGCAAGCAGGCGGCCGGGGTGCCGGGGAACGTGCGGGTGGAGCCCTCGGACAAGATCCGCCTCTTCCGCGAGCAGGGGATCTCCCGCCGCGAGCTGATCACCCTCGCCACCTTCTCCCGCGAGAAGCGCTTCTCGGCCGGCGCCTCGCTCTTCCAGGAGGGGGACGAGGGGGCCGAGATGTACATCATCCTCGAGGGTCGCGCGATGATCTCGAAGTACATCCCCGGCGCCGGCGAGGAGGCGCTCGCCATCCTCGAGCGCGGCGACTTCTTCGGCGAGATGTCGCTGATCGACGGCGAGCCGCGCTCGGCCGACGCCCGCGCCCACGACGGCCCGCTCACCGTGCTGGCGCTCGACCAGGGGACGGTGCGCGAGGTCCTCGCCATGGACCCCCACGCCGCCCTCGAGTTCCTCCAGCTCCTCTGCCGCCTGGTCGCCAACCGCCTGCGCGAGATCGACGAGAAGGTGATCGGCTGGCGGATCATGTCCGGGGAGCGGAACGAAGGGTTCTCGGCGTAGCCCCTACTCATACCTCAGCGCCGCAGAAGGATCCACCCGCGCCGCGCGCCAGGCCGGGATGGAGCAGGCGGCGAGGGTCACCACCAGGGCGAACCCCACCACGGCGAGCAGGTCGCGCGGCACGACGCGGAACGGCACCGAGTCGATGAAGTAGATCGCCGCCACCTCGGGATCGAAGCGGATCAGCCGGAAGGTGGTGAGCACCCAGCAGGCGCCTGAGCCGACGAGCACCCCGAGCAGGGTGCCGAAGGCGCCGAGGAAGCCGCTGTAGACCAGGAAGACGCTGCGCAGCAGGGCCGGCCGGAGCCCGAGCGCGCCCAGCAGGCCGATGTCGCGCATCCGCTCGCGCACCAGCACCACCAGGGTCGAGGCGATGTTGAAGGTGGAGACCGCCACGATCAGCCCGAGGACGAAGAAGAGGACCACCTGCTGGAGCTGGAGGGCGGTGAACAGCTCGCGGTTCATCTGCCGCCAGTCGGTCACCGCGTAGTCCGGCTGCAGGATGCGGGTGGCGGCGGCGGCGACGCGCGGCGCCTCCTCGGGGTTCGCGACGGTGAACTCCAGCAGGTCGATCGCCGTCTTCCCCCCCATCAGGCGCTCGACCAGCGCGCGGTCCATCAGCACCCAGCTGCGGTCGAACTCGGCGAAGCCGGTCGCGAAGGTGCCGGAGACCCGCACGCTCTGGTAGTGGAAGCGCGGCCGCCCCTCCTCGAAGCCGAGGGCGACCAGGCGCAGCAGGTCGCCGGGCCGGGCGTGCAGGCGGTCGGCGAGGTCCTTGCCGAGGACGGTGGAGGGGATGCCGTCGGCGGTCGGCCGCAGCTGCTCGGGGGTCGCCGTGAGCTGGCCGCCGCCGGCGTCGACGCCGCGCAGCACCACCTCGAGCCCCTGCGGCACCCCGGCGCTGCCGAGCGACCCCTGCCCGTAGGCCACCAGGCCGATCCGCCGCACCCCGGGGATGGCGAGCAGCCGCGCCTGGCGGGCGGGCGTGAGCAGCCCCGTCTCGGCGCTGCCGGGGTAGGCGATCACCGCGGCGTTGCCGCGCACCAGCTTCCCCTGGAGGTCCTCGCGGTAGCCGGTCATCAGCGCCATGGCGATGATCATCGCCGTCACCCCGAGCCCGGTCGACAGGAGAGCCGCCCGCGCCGTGCCGTCGAGCAGCCGGCTGTGCCGCCCGCGCAGGAACCGCCAGGCGATCACCCAGGGGAGGGGGCCCGCGAGGGAAGGGTCGGCGGCGGCGCGCAAGCGGCCTCCGGCTATCGCTGGCCCCGCTGAGTGGTGGCGGCGAGGAAGCGGTCGAACAGGTACGAGGCGTCGTGCGGGCCGGGGGCGGCCTCCGGGTGGTACTGCACCGACCACACCGGCTTGCCGGTCACCGCGAACCCTTCCACCGTGCCGTCGTTCAGGTTGACCTCGGTCACCTCGCAGGAGGCGGGGAGCGACTCGGGATCGACGGCGAAGCCGTGGTTCTGGCTGGTGATCGCGACCCGGCCGCTCACCCGGTCGTGCACCGGCTGGTTGCCGCCGTGATGGCCGAACTTGAGCTTGAAGGTCCGCCCGCCGAGCGCCAGGCCGAGGAGCTGGTGCCCGAGGCAGATGCCGAACAGCGGCACCTCGGCTGAGACCAGCTCGCGGACGTTGTCGACGATCCCGGTCAGCGGCTCGGGATCTCCCGGGCCGTTCGAGAGCACCACGCCGTCGACCCCGAGCGCCAGCACGTCCTTCGCCGGGGTGCGCGCCGGCAGCACGGTCAGCCGGGCGCCGCGCTCCTGGAGCGAGCGCAGGATGTTGGTCTTCACCCCGAAGTCGTAGACCGCGAGGTGGCGGCGCTCCTCCCCCTGCGGTGCGAGCTCGTAGGGGGCCGCGCAGGTCACCTCGTCGACCAGCGCGCGGCCGGTCATGGTCGGGAAGTCGGCCAGCTCGGCGGCGAGCGCCGCGACGTCCGAGCGCTCGGTGGTGAGCACGCCGCGCAGCGAGCCGCGCTCGCGCAGGCGGCGGACCAGGGCGCGGGTGTCGATCCCCTCGAGGGCCGGCACCGCGTAGCGCCGCAGGTACGAGGGGAGGCTCTCGTCGTCGTGGGCGGTCGACGGGCGGGTGGTGAACTGCCGCGCGATGAACCCCTCGACCCACGGATGGGCGGACTCGGCGGCCTCGGCACTGGTGCCGTAGTTGCCGATGTGCGGCTGGGTCATCACCACGATCTGGCCGCGGTAGGAGGGGTCGGTGACCACCTCCTGATAGCCCGTCATCGAGGTGTTGAACACCACCTCTCCGAAGCGGGTGCCGGGCGAGACGGCGTCGCCCTCGTACGTGGTGCCGTCCTCGAGCACGAGGAGGCCGGATTGGGGGGCTGCGGTTTTCAAGTCGGCGAGGCCTTTCTTCGCGTCCTCCGGTTCCCCGGAAGCGGCGAAAGGGTATCATGGGGAGAATTTCGTCACGAGGAGAAACGGTATGCGGTCCCTGCGCCTCCCGGCCAAGCTCGCCCTGGTCGCTCTTTTCGCCTTGACGGCCTGCCTGCTCGCCGCCACCGGCTACACCATCGTCCTCAAGGACGGCGGCACCATCATCGCCAAGGAGAAGTACAAGATCGTCAACGGCCGCGCGATCATCATCCAGCTCAACGGCATCCAGACCTTCGTGCGCGCCGACCAGATCGACGTCGCCAAGACCGACGCCGCCAACCGCGACGGCTACGGCAGCGCCGTGGTCCTCCCCGGCTCGCCGCAGGACGTCGGCACCCCCGTGGCCCAGCCGAAGAAGGACACCACCCTCGCCGACCTGATCGCCGCCAAGACCGCGGCGCCGCGCGACCTGGCGCCGAAGCGCCGCGACAAGACGGAGGCCATCCCCGGCCGCCTGAGCAAGACCAAGGCCGGCTTCTACGATTTCGCGACCCTGCCGCGCAAGCCGTTCGCCCGCGCCGAGGTCACCGCGGAGCTCCAGCAGTTCTTCCACGGCCAGGGGATCGACGAGGTGGAGATCTTCGAGGGGACGCAAGTCGACCGGCCGTTCCTCGAGATCACCACCAACTCGGAGGGGTCGGTCTTCAAGGCGCTCGGCGCCGCAGCCAACGCCCTGCTCCACAACCGCGAAGGGTCCGCCGCCAAGGTCCCGGCCCTCGAGATCCTGCTCACCACCCCGTCGCGCGAGCGGGCCGGCCAGTTCGTGCTCACCCCCGAGATGGCCGCCGACCTCGCCGCCAAGAAAGTCGACGTCACCGCCTTCTTCACCCGGAACGTCCAGTTCTAGCCTGCCGGCGGGAGCCGCCCCGCCGGCGTGCGGTATCCTTCCCGATCTGGAGGGGGTTCCACCGATGAGCAAGCTGACCAGGGTCCTGGTGGGGGCCGTCGTCCTCACCTGCGCGCTCGGCGTCACGCACGCCTGGCTCAACCTCGGGTTCGATCCGTTGCGCGCCGTCGGCCTGCGCAAGGCCGTGGCGGAGGAGGTGAAGTTCAAGGTCGGCTTCCTCCCCGTGACCTGCCATCTCACCTGTCCGGTCTCCGACTGGATCCGCCGCAACATGAACGGCCGCGGGCTGTTCGAGCCGGTCCGCTTCAGCGGCTGGCCCGAGCTCAAGGAGGCCCACATCTCGGGGCAGACGCCGGCGACGTTCATGCTGGCGCCGATGGCGATGGCGCTGCGCCAGCAGGGGATCCCGACCAAGATCGTCTTCCTCGGCCACCGCGACGGCTCCGCCCTGATGGTGCGCAAGGACTCCGACATCCACGACTTCAAGGACCTGCGCGGCAAGAGCGTGGCGGTGCCCAACCGCTTCTCCAACCAGTTCCTGCTGATCTTCAAGGCGCTCAAGGACCGCGGGATGACCATGGCCGACATCAACCTGGTCGAGATGCCGCCTCCCGACATGCCGGCCGCCCTCTACGCCCACGCGGTGGACGCCATCATCTCGGGCGAGCCGTTCATGGCGCAGACCGAGCTCGACGGCTACGGCCGCGTCCTCTACCAGGCCAAGGAGCTGTGGCCCAACTTCATCTCCTGCGTCATGGTGGTCAACGACTCCTTCGCCAAGGCCCACCCCGACAAGGTGCAGGACCTGGTGACCGGGATCGCCAGGAGCGGCCTCTGGCTCGAGGGGGGGATGGATCACCGCATGAAGGCGGCGGTGGCGGTGGCCACCCAGTACTACCACCAGAACCCGCGCCTCCTCCGCTTCGTGCTCAGCAAGCCCCCCGACCGCGTCACCTACGGCAACCTGCGGCTGGCGAGAAACGAGTTCGACTACATCTCGCAGCTGGCGCTCGAGGCCGGCATCCTGAAGCAGCCGATCGCCTTCTCGGAGTACGCGGACACCCGCTTCTCCGAGAACACCACCGGCGTCGGCCCCTACCCCTGGAAGGGGATCTGAGCCATGAAGTCCCGCCTGGAGTCGATCCTGCTGCCCCTGGCCGTCGCCGTCTGCTTCATCGCCGGCTGGCACTTCGCCGTCCGCTGGTCGGGAAGCGACATCTTCCCGACCCCGAAGGAGGTGCTCGCCGGCGTCTTCGAGCTCGCCCGCCAGGGGGTGCTCTTCAAGTACATCGTGGCCTCGCTCTTCCGGGTGAGCGCGGGCTACATGCTGGCGGTCGTCGTCGGCATCCCGGCCGGCCTGCTGATGGGGTGGTTCGGCCGCGCCCGCGCCGCCTTCAACCCGGCGCTCCAGATCCTGCGCCCGATCTCGCCGATCGCCTGGATCCCGGTCGCCATCCTCTGGTTCGGGGTCAGCGACCTCGCCCCGATCTTCCTGATCTTCCTCGCCAGCCTGTTCCCCATCGTCACCTCGGCGATGGCGGCGGTACAGAACATCCAGCTCAACTACATCCGCGCGGCCCGCAACTTCGGGATCGGCGGCCTCGAGCTGTTCAAGAAGGTCGTCCTCCCCGCCTCGCTGCCGCAGATCTTGACCGGCCTGCGCCTCGCCCTCGGCATCGCCTGGCTGGTGGTGGTGGCGGCCGAGATGATCGCCGTCAACTCCGGGCTCGGCTACCTGATCATCGACGCCAGGAACGCCGGCAAGCGCTACGACCTGGTGGTCGCCGGCATGGCGATGATCGGCCTGATCGGCCTCGGCCTCGACTTCCTGGTCCGCCGCATGGAGACCCTGGACGAGGTGCGCTGGGGGATGACCGGCCGCTGAGCCCGAGCGGCACGAAAGGAAATATGCGTCCAAAGATCCTCGTCCGCGACATCTGGATGACCTTCACCGGGAAGGACAAGACGCAGACGCACGTCCTCGAGGAGATCGACCTCGAGGTCGCCGACGGCGAGTTCGTCTGCATCGTGGGTCCCTCGGGGTGCGGCAAATCGACCCTGCTCAACATCGCCGGGGGCTTCCTCGCGGCGACGCGTGGGTCGATCGAGATCGACGGCACCCGGGTCACCGAGCCCGATCCGCGCCACATCTTCATCTTCCAGGAGAACTCGGTCTTCCCCTGGCTGACGGTGGAGGACAACGTCGGCTTCGGGGTGAAGCGGAAGAATCCGAAGGAGCGGAAGGAGCTGGTCGCCCACTACATCGAGATGGTCGGCCTGACCGGCTTCGGCAAGGCGTTCCCGCGCGAGCTCTCGGGGGGGATGAAGCAGCGGGTCGAGATCGCCCGCGCCCTCGCCGCCGAGCCGGACGTCCTGTTCATGGACGAGCCGTTCGGCGCCCTCGACTACCTGACCCGCATGAAGCTGCGCTACGAGCTGACCCAGATCTGGGAGCGCGAGCGGCGCACCGTCCTCTTCGTCACCCACGACGTCGAGGAGGCCGTGCAGCTCTCCGACCGCGTGGTGGTGATGGGCAAGCGCCCCTCGCGCATCAAGGACATCGTCACCGTCGACGTCGCCCGCCCCCGCGACCTCGACGATCCGCAATGCCGCCGCCTGCGCGACCACGTCTTCAACGTCATGGGGCTCGACCACTCCGGGAAGTCGCTCGAGGACGACGACTCGAAGGTGGTGTCGATCTCGGGACGGCGGTAGGGAAAAGGGGTGCCTACGAATGCACCTCGCCCGAATCCTCTTCGCCGAATTCCTCGCCCCCCTCCCCGAGCCCGAGATAGCGCTCGACCGGCTTGCCGACCCTCCCCTGGAAGCGCTGGCGGTAGCTCTCGACCTCCCCCACCGCCTCGTCGAGGAAGATCCGCTCGACGCGGAAGAGCGGCACGAACATGGTCGAGAGACCGAGCGTCTGCTCCCCCCGGCGCACCGCCTGCGCCATCCAGTCGTCGAAGCTCGAGACGTTGATGCCGCGCAGCATCACGCCGGCGACCCCCAGCTCCTGGAGGATCCCCCAGAACTTCTCGGTCGGGTTGATCAGGTGAACGATCACCAGCGCGCCGGGGCGGATCATGGCTCCTTATGCTCCAAATGCTGCTCCCCGTGTCCGTGCTCCCCTTCCGACAATTCCAGCAGCACGCCGCCCGCGCTCTTCGGGTGGACGAACTGCACCCAGCAGCCGCCGGCGCCGCGGGTGGGCTCGGGGCGGAGGACCTCGTACCCCTTCTCGCGCAGCCGGGCGTCGTCGCCGCGGACGTCGTCGCTCCCCAGGCAGAGGTGGTGGATGCCGGGGCCGCGCTTGGCCAGGAACTTGGCGATCGGCGACTCGTCGCTCATCGGCTCGAGGAGCTCGATCCGCGACTCGCCGCAGACGATCATCGCCACCCGCACCCCCTCGAGCGGCACCTCCTCGATCGCCTCGACCTCGAGCCCCATCGCCTCGTAGAGCCCGCGCGCCTCGGCGATCGAACGGACGGCGATCCCCACGTGGTCGATCTTCCCGATCATGCCATCCTCTCTTCCGTCGCTCCCGGAGGGCCGTCCTCGGTCGCCTCGACGGCGAGCGCCTCCTCCTCGCGCCCCTCCTCGCGGGCATCTTCCAGAACCCCGGCGAACAGGCGGTCGGCCACCCGGTAGGGGTCGGTCTTCTGCAGGTGCCCGCGCTCGACCTCGCGGTCGACGCCGAGCACGCGGTCGGCGGCGGCCACCACCCGCTCTTTGAGGATCGTCTCGACCCGCAGGCGCAGGTGCGAGCGGCGGCGGCGCTCGATTTCGCCGCTCGCCGCCAGGTGCTCGCGGTGGCGCTCGATCTCGGCGAGCACGCCGTCGATCCCCTCCTCACGGGAGGCGACGGTCTTGACGATCGGCGGCAGCCACGCGCCGTGCTCGCCGATCGACAGCATCATCTGCAGGTCCTTGACCGAGCGCTCCACCCCCTCGCGGTCGGCCTTGTTGATCACGAAGACGTCGGCGATCTCGAGGATCCCCGCCTTGATCGCCTGGATGTCGTCGCCGAGGCCGGGGATGGTGACGAGCACCACGGTGTCGGCGCTGCGCACGATGTCCACCTCGTCCTGGCCGACGCCGACCGTCTCGACCAGCACCCAGTCGAAGCCGGCGGCGTCGAGCAGGTCGACGGCGTCGCGCGAGGCGCGGGCGAGCCCGCCCATGGCGCCGCGGGTCGCCATCGAGCGGATGAAGACGCCGGGGTCGGTGTAGAGGGTCTGCATGCGGATGCGGTCGCCGAGCAGAGCGCCGCCGGTGAACGGGCTGGTGGGGTCGACGGCCAGGATGCCGACCGTCTGGCCGCGCCGCCGGATCAGGCGGGCCAGGCGGTCGACCAGGGTGCTCTTGCCGGCGCCGGGAGGGCCGGTGATCCCCACCACCCGCGCCTTGCCGGTCTCGCCGTAGACGCGGCGGATCAGCTCGCGCTGCCCCATGCCGCCGTCCTCGAGGACCGAGATCGCCCGGCCGAGCGCCCGCGGGTTGCGCGCCAGCAGCCGGGGGACGAGGTCGGCGAGGGCGTTCTGCCCCTCCCGGGCTTTCATCGCTGGCTTCTCATGGGCTTCATGCGCTCTTCAGGAGCTGGCGCGCGATCACCAGGCGCTGGATCTCGCTCGTCCCCTCGCCGATGGTGCAGATCTTGGCGTCGCGGTAGTACTTCTCGGCCCGGTAGTCCTTGATGAAGCCGTAGCCGCCGTGGATCTGCACGCCGCGCTCGGAGCAGAAGACGGCGGCCTCGCCGGTGGCGAGCTTGGCCTCGGAGGCGAGGCGCGACACCTTGTCGCCGCGGTCCATCGCCCCGGCCGCCGCGAAGGTCAGCACCTCGGCCGCCGCGATGCGGACCGACATCTCGGCGAGGGCGAACTGCATCGCCTGGAACTGCGAGATCGGCTTGCCGAACTGCTCGCGCTCCTTCGAGTAGGCGACCGCCGTGTCGAAGGCGCCGAGCGCCGTGCCGAGACCTAGCGCGGCGATCGAGATGCGCCCGCCGTCGAGGATCTCGAGCGCCTGCTTGAACCCCTCGCCGAGGTTGCCGAGCAGCCGGTCCTCCTCGACGAAGCAGTTCTCCATCACCACCTCGGCGGTGTCGGAGGCGCGGATGCCGAGCTTGTTCTCCTTCTTGCCGGGACGGAACCCCTGCATCCCCTTGTCGAGGGCGAAGGCCGAGATGTTCCGGCCCCGCTGCCCCGCCGGATCGGTCACCGCGAAGACGACGCAGATGTCGCCGACGCTGCCGTGGGTGGTGAAGGTCTTGGCGCCGTTGAGCAGCCAGCCGCCGTCCACCTTCTCGGCGCGGGTGCGCGTGCCCGCGGCGTCGGAGCCCGCGCCCGGCTCGGTGAGGCTCCAGGCGCCGATCTTCTCACCCCTCGCGAGCGGCGCCAGCCAGCGCTGCTTCTGCGCCTCGCTGCCGAACTTGTAGATGTGGTTCGAGCAGAGGGAGTTGTGGGCGGCGACGCTGATGCCGACCGAGGGGTCGACCCGCGACAGCTCGGTGACCACCAGCACGTACTCCGTATAGCCCAGCCCGGCGCCGCCGTACTCCTCCGGGAAGATGATCCCCAGGAACCCCAGCTCCCCCGCTTTGCGGATCACCTCGCGGGGGAACTTCTGCTGCTCGTCGAACTCGTCGACGATCGGATCGACCTCGCGCCGGGCGAACTCCCGCGCGGTCTCGCGGATGGCGCGCTGCTCTTCAGTCAGGGAAAAGTCCACTCGATTTCTCTCCTCTCGGGCCCGCGAAGGGCCGAGCGATGCTATCGCGCCCCCTCCGGGTTGGCAACGCGGCCTCTCGGTCAGGCGCCGTGCCTTG
>CAVWOZ010000046.1:0-108763 GCA_963756595.1 uncultured Acidobacteriota bacterium | reverse complement strand
TGGGGTGAGCCGTTCGGTCTCACCGTCGCCACGACGGTCAACGGCCAGGCCAACCCGGTGCTGGTGCCTGCCGCCGCAAACCGGCCGAAGATCGACAACACGGCGGCTGGCGGCAATGCCGTTGGAATCACCAACGTCGCGGGTGTCGAGGTGCGCGGCTTCAGCCTCGCGGCCAACACCAACGCGGTGAACGTCACCACGAGCGCGGCGGGTACCGGCGGCGCGACAGTCATCGACAACGTGATCACCGGCTCCGGTCAGCAGGGGATCAGGGTGGTCGCTGGCGGCACCGGCGGCACCACGGTGACCCTGCAGAACAACACGATCACCGCGACGGGCAACGGTATCGACGCCCGTACGACCGCCGGAGCCACGGTTCTCGACATCGACAACACCACGGTCACCTCGGCAGCCTCGGGCATCCTGGTCGATGGCTCGGGCGGTGGCACGACGACGATCACCGGCTTCGCCAACAACGCGATCAACGGCAACACCGCCGGTTCAGGCATCGCCATCACCAGCGCCAAGTTCGACGCCACCGCCGGCGGCGCCTACCAGACCGTCTCGGGCGGTACCACGGTGATCGGCGCCTCGGGCGTCGGCAACGGCGTCGGGGCGAGCGGCATGGTCCTTTCGAGCGTCTCGGGCGACCTCGCCTTCACCGACCTCGACATCTTCGCGGACGGCGGCGCCGCCCTCCGGGTGACGGGGACGGGGGCGGTGAACACCGGCGCCGGCACCGGCACGCGGGTGACCGTCGGCGCTGGCGTGGCGATCTTCGAGGCCGTCGGCGGTCCGGCGGTGGACGTGACGAACGCCACGATCGACCTGCAACCCACGAGCATCAAGAGCACCAACAGCGCCAGCACCGGCGTTTCGCTCGACACGGTCACCGGCACCTTCTCCGCGGGCAGCCTTAGCTCGATCTCCAACGCAGCGGGCACGTCGTTCAACGTCAATGCCGGCACGGCGACCATCAGCTACGACGGCACGATCAACACCTCGGCGGGCCGATCGGTCTCGGTGACCAGCAAGACCAGTGGCTCGACAACCTTCAATGGCGCGATCACCGCCACCGGCGGCACCGGCATCTTCCTGAATGGAAACACCGGCTCCACGATCAGCTTCACCAAGCCGATCAGCCTGACGACCGGCGCCAGCGATGCCTTCACCGCGACTGGCGGCGGCACGGTGACGTCGACGGATACCACCAGCACGGTGACAACGACGACCGGCATTGGCCTCAACGTTGCGAACACCACGATCGGCGCCGGTGGGCTCAAGTTTGCCAGCGTTTCGGCGGGCACCGCGGCATCAGGTCCGGCGAGCGGCATCATCCTCAACAACACCGGCGCCTCCGGCAGCTTGACGGTGAACGGCGGCACCATCCAGAAGACGACGGGCGACGGCGTGTCGCTGACCAGCACGCTGAGCCCGACGTTCAAGTCGCTCACCATCAAGGACACCGGCGGCAGCGGCGTCCAGGGCACGACGGTGACGAACTTCAGCTTCACCAACGGAACGATCAGCAACTCCGGCACGGCGTCGGGGGTGGATGACTCGAACATCGCCTTCAATGCTTCCGCGGCCGGCACCGAGAACAACATCTCGGGAACGGTGACGATCACGGGGAACACGCTGACCAACGCCTTCTACCATGGCGTGGATCTGCAGAACTTCAACGGCACCGTCGCGGACGTGACGATTTCGAACAACACGATCTCGAGCAGCACGGTGGCCGCCTCTTCGAACGGATCCGGCATCCGCCTGATCGCGGGTGGCTCGGCCACCACGGTGGCGAACGTGACCAAGGCGACGATCGCCAACAACACCATCACGAACTTCCCGAGTGGCTCCGCCATCAGGGTGCAGTGCGGAAACGGCAACGCCGCCGGTGCCGCGGGTGTCTGCGGAACGCCCGGGAGCGCCTCCAACATCATCAGCGTCACCGGTAACCTAGCCTCCGGAGCGAGTGCCGCGAACAAAATCGGCCTGGAAGGAATCCTGGCGACGGTTTCCGGCAAGGGTCAGGGGAACTTCGACGTCTCGAGCAACGGCACCGTGGCTCAGCCGCTGTCGAACATCACCGGCAGCGCGATCTCCGTGAACGCGTTGGGAGCGGCGACCGTCACCTCGACCGTCAACAACAACGTTCTGGCTCCGAACAACGCGCTCGGCGCTATCGGAATCGCGGCTGGGGTGAACAGCGTCTTCGCCGTCACCGACGCGCCTGACATGACGATCACGATCAACGGCAACAGCATCAGTGCCGTCGACGGCAACGGCATCCTGGCCGTAGCTCGCAACTCGAGCGGCTCTCTCAAGGCCAAGATCCAGAACAACAACGTGGCCGCCCCGCTCACCGGGGTGCGTCCCGGCATCCGTGTCGATTCCGGGACGGCCGCCGGCAACACGTCCGTCTGCCTGAACATCTCGGGGAACACCAGCGCCGGGAGCGGCGGCACGCAGGGCATCGGCCTGCGCAAGCAGGGCACAGTGACCGCCACAAATGCCTTCGCCGTCAACGGCATGGCGGCGACGAGCACTCCCGGAGTCGAGAGCTATGTGAACGGCCTCAACCCGGCAGGTAATGGCACATTGCTCATCTCGGCGACGAGCGGCTTCTCCAACTGCTCGCTGCCGTAGGACGGAAGTCAAGGACGGCCGGTTCCGGAATCTCTCCGCAGCCGGCCGTCAGAACGTTACCTGAAGCACTTTCTATGGGGAGGACTCATGGCGGAACCGTTCCTGTCTGAAATCAGAATCATGAGCTTCGGCTTCCCACCCAAGGGGTGGGCAACCTGCGATGGGCAACTGCTGCCGATCAACCAGAACCAGGCTCTGTTCTCTCTCCTGGGCACGACCTACGGAGGTGACGGCCGGGTCAACTTCGGTCTGCCAAACCTCCAAGGCCGCGCACCCATCCACATGGGGGCCAGCCACACCCTCGGCGAGCGAGGAGGTGAACAGGGGCACACTCTGAGCATCTCGGAGATTCCGGCCCACGTTCACGTGGCAAACGCAACCAGCACGGCGGCGTCGACCAACAACCCGACCAATACGCTCGGTCTGGCCAAGTCGGTCGGCGCGGCTTTTTACGCCGCGGCGTCGAACCTCGTGGCCATGGCCCCTGGCGAGCTCGCCAATGTCGGTGGCTCGCAGGCCCACTTGAACATGCAGCCGTTCCTGGTCCTGAACTTCAGCATCGCCCTGCAGGGCATCTTCCCGAGCCAGACCTGAGGAGAATCCGCCATGGCACAACCCTATGTAGGAGAGGTTCGGATGTTCGCCGGGAACTTTGCTCCCGCCGGATGGATGTTCTGTGAGGGACAACTGCTTCCGATCTCGGAATACGAGACGCTCTTCAACCTGATCGGCACGACCTACGGTGGGGACGGGCAGAGCACTTTCGCTCTGCCGGACCTTCGCGGGCGGCTGCCGATCCACTTCGGCAACGGTTTCACCCTGGCCGAGACCGGTGGGGTCGAGGAAGTTACGTTGACGGTCTCGCAGATCCCGGCCCATAGCCACCCGTTCCTCGGTACCTCGAGCCAGGCGACTGACGCAAACCCGGCCGCCAAGGTGCCAGCGACCAGTGCGTCGGCGACCGCCTCACCCTACGGAACGGACGCCCCCAAGACGACGCTCTCTCCAAACTCGATCTCCAGCACGGGTGGAAGCCAGCCGCACACCAACTTCCAGCCGTACCTCTGCGTCGACTTCATCATTTCGCTGTTCGGGATCTTTCCGTCCCAGACCTAGGAGAGAGACATGGACCCTTTCGTCGCTGAGATCCGCATCTTCCCGTTCAACTTCGCCCCGAAGGGCTGGGCCTTTTGTGATGGTCAGATCCTGCCGCTCTCTCAGAACACGGCTCTCTTCTCCCTCCTCGGCACCACCTATGGGGGGGACGGCAAGTCGAACTTCGCGCTACCCGACATGCAAGGGAATGCGCCGATGCATCCGGGCCAGGGGCCGGGCCTGAGCCTGCACGACCTGGGCGAGACGGGGGGATCTGATACCGTGAGCTTGCTCGAGTCGGAGATCCCCAGCCACAGCCACGGGCTCACCGTGTCCCAAGCCGACGCGATCGAGATCAGCCCCAACGGTCAGAACTTTGCGGCGGGAACCGGGGGTATCGGCATTTACGGCGCCCTCAGCCCCTTGGTGCAGCTGAGCGACAACGCCATCGCTCCCGCCGGCGGCGACCAGCCGCACAACAACCTGCAGCCCTACCTGACGCTCAACTTCTGCATCGCGTTGCAGGGCGTCTACCCGCCCCGCACCTAGCGGGGAGTGCCACACGCCGGCCCGGGTTCGGGCCGGCGTTTTGCTTTTATATTTGCTTATTGTTATTTATTGGAGGACGCGATGCACCATTCTGAAGGATCCGAATCCGACCCACCCAAACGGCTCCGGCGGCGCGACTTCCTGGCCCTCGGCTCGGCCGGGCTGCTGGCCCCCCTGTTCGGCGACCTCGCCTGGGCGGCCCCTTCCCCCTCGACTGCCCCGCAGCCGCTGCCGATGTCGCTCGGCTACATCGACGGCAGCGAGGGGTTCAAGAATTTCCGGCGGCTGCCGCGCAAGGTGCGGCGGCCGGCCGCTCTCAGCGAGGAGGAAACCGCCGCGTCTCTCGTCGTCGTCCCCGCCGCGGGGCTGTTCCAGTCCGACACGTCGATGCCGGGGTTCCCGCTACGCGTCCACGTGCACGGCCTCTACCCGCCGGTCGCCCTCGAGGCGCGGCGGCGCAAGGACGTGCCGCAGGCGATCGACCTCGAGGCGATCTTCCCGTCGAACGATCCGGCGTCCCCGGCACCGCTGCGCTTCTTCGTCTGGAGCCTGCGGCAGACCCTGGGGTGGGACCCCAGCCCGCCCACCAGTTTCCGCTTCCCGCTCGACTGGCAGGTGATGCCGCAGTTCGTGCTGCGGGTGCGCGAGGCGGACGGCACCACCCGGGTGTTGCGGACGAAGTTCACCGTCGACAACGAGAGCGGGCTGCCGCGGCTGCGCCGGGGGACCTACGTGCTCGGCCTCAAGGCCGGCGTCTGGGACCGCGAGGTCAAGCTGACCGACCTCGCGAGCCGGGTGCCGGCGGGGATGTTCTCCGTCCTCGTCTCGTTCGAATCGGAGCCGGCGACGTAGAATCGCGGGACGATGTCCGATCCCCGCGCTTTTTCCAGGTCGATCACGTTCCGGCCGATCACTCCCGACGACCTCCCCTTCCTCCTCCGGGTGTACGGCAGCACCCGCGAGGAGGAGATGGCGATGGTGGTGGACTGGAGCCCCGAGCAGAAGGAAGCCTTCGTGCGCAGCCAGTTCGAGGCGCAGCACGGCTGGTATCAGGATCACTACCAGGGGGCGCGCTTCGACGTCGTCCTGGTCGACGGGGCGCCGGCCGGCCGGCTCTACGTCCACCGCCGGGAGAGCGAGATCCGGCTGGTCGACATCACCCTCCTCCCCGAGTTCCGCGGCGGCGGCACGGGGAGCGCCCTGCTGCGCGATCTGCTGGCGGAAGGGGAGGCGGCGGGGAAGCGGGTGACCATCCACGTCGAGGTCTTCAACCCGGCGATGCGCCTCTACGAAAGGCTGGGCTTCCTGCCGATCGAGGAGCGCGGCCCCTACCGGCTGATGGAATGGAAGCCTTCGCGTCCTGACGCCGGTTAGTTGAAGACCGCCTCGTAGTTCATCCCGCCCCCCTTGGGGTCCGGGCCGATGGGGACCAGGAAGAGGTCGAGCGATCCCAGCTCCGGGTGGTCCAGCTGGTAGATCCGCTGCAGCAGGACGGGAGCCCGGGGGCCCCGAAAATAGACCGAGAAGGGCTGCGCCCGCGGACCGGGATGAGGCTCGAGGAGGCGCACGGAGTCGAGCACGAGCTCCAAGGCGCCCCCGCCTTCCACGGGGATCGCGAAGACGGTCCCCCGATGGGCCTCGAACGAAGCGGACGTCAGATCCTGCAGCATGCGGAGCCTCCCAGGCAGTGGTAGGAGGGGGATTATGCCTGAGGAGAGGACGTCAGGGACAGCAGAGACACCAGGGACAGGAGAGATGTGCCGGCGTCGGCGTTTTCTCGTCCCTGCTGTCCCTGGCGTCCTTGGTGTCCCTGTTTGGCTTTTTCCGCCGCGCAGGCTCAGCCGAGCGAGGGGTAGAGCTGGCGGTAGCTGTCGGCCAGCACCAGGATGCGCTTGACGTAGTTGCGCGACTCGTCGAGGCTCAGGGTCTCGAGGAAGTCGTCGAGCCGGGGGTTGGGCCCCGACTCGCTCCACAGGCGCTGGATGCGGTTCGGGCCGCCGTTGTAGCCGGCGAGGGCCAGCTCGACGTTGCCGCCGAAGTCGTCGAGCAGCTCCTTGAAATAGGTGGCGCCCAGGTGGACGCTGGTGGCCGGTTCGTAGAGGCGCGCCGGCGAATAGGCGAAGCCGGCCTTGCGGGACATCTCGCGCGCGGTGTCCGGCATCAGCTGCATCAGGCCGCGGGCCCCCACCGGGCTGGTGGCGCGCGGATCGAAGGCGCTCTCCTGGCGGATGATGCCGGCGATCAGGTTGCCGGGGAGGCCGGTCTCCCGGGCGCAGGCGCGGATCTCGTCGCCGTAGTCGAGCGGGTAGTAGGCGAACAGGAGCTCGGCCGGCACGCCGGCCTGGTACGCGGTGCCGAGCGCCGGATAGGCCTCGCGCAGCAGGACGAGCCCCGAGCGCTGATCCCCCTTGCGGCAGAGGATGAGCGCCTTCAGGGCCAGGATGTCGCGCGGGTTGGCGCGGTCTGCGGCGAGCTCGAGCTCGCGGCCGGCGAGCTGGTCGAGGCCGAGGTCGATCAGCAGCTTGGCCCGGCGCAGCTCGGGGTCCTGGGGCCAGGCGCCGGCGTCGGGGGCCTGCGCCAGCAGCTCGGGGGCGGGAGCCGGGGCCGTGACCGCCGCGGCGGTGGTGGAGGTGGAGGCCGCCGCCGTTCCGTCGAGGCGCCCGTTGAGGCGGCCACTGAGGCGGATAATCGCCTGGCGGTAGTAGAAGTCGCCGGTGTCGGCCAGGGCCGCGATCCGGCGGTAGATCTGGTGCGCCTCCTCCTGGCGGCCGAGCGTCTCGAGGGCGCGGGCCTGCCAGTAGCGCCCGCGCTGCGCGTCGCCGTCCTGGGGATAGATCTCGGTCAGCACCGACCAGTAGCTCACCGCCTGCGCGGGGGCGTTGCGCTGGTACTCCCGCCAGCCGCGCTCCCAGAGGTCGGCGGCGCCGGTGTGGTCCTGGGGGTCGACCCGCCGCAGCAGGCGCAGCGAGTCCATCGCCGGGGCGAACAGGCCGGCGGCCGTGAAGTCCTTGTAGAGGCGGTGCAGGGCGTTGGTCGAGAGGGGGAGAGAGGTCTCTGCGCGCACCAGCTCGGCGAGCGGGGCGGCGGCGGCCTCCGACTGCCCCGACTCGGCCAGGGTCACCAGCCGTTCGCCGACGAGGGCGGCGCGCTCGTGGGCGTTCGCGGGCTGGAGGCCGGCGAGCAGGGTCAGTGCCTGGCGTCCGCCACCGGCGCCGCCGGCCCGGGCGAGGGTGCGCGCCCGCAGCAGGTGCCAGCGGAAGTCGCGCTGCGCCTCGGGGACCTGATCGAGGGTGAGGCCGGCGGCCCGCGCGTTGTCGTCGGCGAGGAACGACTCGGCGCGCCGCACCACGTCCTGCGGGGAGAGGAGGCGGTTCCAGTCGACCGCGCCGTCCGGGGCGCGGAAGGAGTGGAGAACCTGCATGGCGGTCGCCGAGAGGGGGTCCTCCACCAGGATGCGGAGGCCGGCGGCGCGCCCCGCTCGCTGGTCCTCGAGCTGGCGCCCGATCTTCCAGGCGAGCTCGTCGATCTGCTGCGCCACCTTCCCCTGTGCCTGCCGCTGGCGGGCCGTCTCGAGGACGCCGAGGGCGAGCTGCGGCTGGTTGTGGCCGGCGGCGAGCTCGGCCGCCTCGAGCGAGGCGACGGGGAACAGCGGCGAGCCCGGGTGGTCGGCGAGCAGCCGCGAGTAGGTCGTCCACGCCAGCTCGTACTCGCCGCGCTTGCCGGCGCTGCCGGCGAGCAGGTAGAGCCGCCAGTCCTCGAGCTCGCCGCTCACGCCGGCAGGAGCCGCGGCGTCGGCGAGCAGGGTCTGCGCGCCCGCGAGGTCCCCTCCCTGATAGGCGTAGAGGCCGGCGACGACCTTCGTCCGGGCCGCCTGGTCGGGATGCTGCACGGCCACCGCCTCGAGCTGCTGGCGAGCTTCTTGCAAATTTCCTTTACGTAGCGCCGCGGCGGCGGAGGCGTAGGGGTTCTCGGGAGGATTGAGCTGGCGCCGGGTGGCGGCCTGCGATCTCACCAGGAGCCCGGCGGTGGGCTGCGGCGAGCTGACCAGGAGGGAGACGGACAGCAGCGAGAAGACGAGGACGGACCAAACGGCGACAGCACGGGCTTTGGACAACAGTACACCTCCGGGCCGGATCGGGTTGCGACTGCTAGTTGTAAAAGCTACCGAAACGTGTCCGGTCTCGGAGCTTACGGCGTCGGATCGGGTTTCCCCACCCGGCTCAACAGGGGATTTACCGGCATCATTCCCCCGATCGGCAACTTTTTCTTGTAATTTTTGCTAATTCCTCCCTGTGCTAGGATTTTTGCATGTCGATCCTCGATCTCCTGGGCTTCCGGCGCGACGGCGCCAAGGCCGGCGCCGGCGACACCGAGACGGTGCGCCGGATCGTCCGCGAGCTGGGGGCCCTGCCGCCCGAGAGTGCCCGTTACCTCGCCGCTTTCGCCTTCATCCTGGCGCGCGTGGCCAACGCCGACCTCGCGGTCAGCGCGGCGGAGACGGACCGCATGGCCGAGATCCTCAGGGAGCTCGGGTCCCTCTCCGAGGAGCAGGCGCGCCTGGCGGTGAGCCTGGCGCAGGCCCGGCACCAGGAGGAGGGGGGGACCGAGAGCTTCCTGGTGACCCGGGAGTTCCGGGAGATCGCGACCCCCCAGCAGTGCCGCCAGCTCCTCGACTGCCTGTTTGCCGTGGCGGCGGCCGACGACTCGATCTCGGGGGTCGAGGAGGGGCAGATCCGCCAGATCGCGAGCGAGCTCAACTTCAGCCCCGGGGAGCTCGCCGAGATCCGCGCCCGCTGGGCGGACAAGCGCCAGATCCTGCGCGGCTTCGGCAGGACCCCCGGTTGATTCAAACTCCAAGGAAAGAGGTCGTCGATGCGTCGGGATCGTGACAATCGGAAAGCCGCGGGCTGCTTCCTGCGGGTGTTGCTGGGTCTGGCTCTCTTCGTGCTGGTGATCCTCGGGATCGCCGGCTTCTACCCCGGGGCCACCCCGAAGCTGACCGTCGAGTCGGCCCTGCCGGGGATCGGCCGGCGGACGCCGATCCAGCTCCGCATCGACTCGCCGCAGCGGGTCGAGAAGGTGCGGGTCGAGGTGGTCCAGAACATGGACGTCAAGCCGGTGATGGAGAAGACCTTCGAGCCGCGGCCGGCGTGGCAATTCTGGGGCTCGGCGGCGCCGGTGGTGCTGCGCACCGACGTCGGCCGCGAGACAGTGCAGGGGCTGCGCGCCGGCGACGCCGTCGTGCGCGTCACCGTCGAGCGCGCGGGCTCCCTCTTCCGCCGCCCCGACCCGGTGGTCGAGGAGATCAAGCTGCCCGTCCGCCTCGCGCCCCCGACCCTCCAGATCTCCTCGAGCTTCCACTATCTCAACCAGGGGGGCTCCGAAGCGGTGGTCTACCGGGTGGGCGACAGCGCCCGCCGCGACGGCGTGCAGTCCGGCGCCTGGTGGTTCCCGGGCTTCCCCCTCCCCGGCAGCAACGACCGGCAGATGCACTTCGCCCTCTTCGCCGTCCCCTACGACCTCGACGATCCGTCCAAGGTCCACCTGGTGGCCGAGGACGAGGTGGGGAACCGGGCGGAGGTCGGCGTCATCGACAAGTTCACGCCGCGGCCGATCCACACCGACACCATTCAGGTCACCGACGCCTACATGAACAAGGTGGTGCCGCCGATCCTCTCGCAGTCGCCCGAGATCTCCGACAAGGGTGACCTCCTCCAGAACTACCTCGAGATCAACCGCGACCTGCGCAAGAAGGAAGCCGAGCAGCTCAAGCAGATGGCCCAGAAGTCGCAGCCCGCCTTCCTCTGGACGCAGCCCTTCCTGCCGATGCACAACGCCAAGATCACCGCCGCCTTCGCCGACCGCCGCACCTACGTCTACAACGGCAAGCCGATCGACCAGCAGGACCACCTCGGCTTCGACATGGCCTCGGTGGAGCACGACGCCATCCAGGCGTCGAACCGCGGCAAGGTGATCCTGGCGCACTTCTTCGGGATCTACGGCAACGCCGTGATCATCGACCACGGCTACGGGCTGCTCAGCCTCTACGGCCACCTCTCCTCGATCGAGGTCAAGGAAGGGGCCATGGTCGAGCGCGGGCAGGAGATCGGCCGCTCCGGCCAGACCGGCCTAGCGGGGGGCGACCACCTCCACTTCACCCTCCTGCTCCAGGGGCTGCCGGTGACGCCGGTCGAGTGGTGGGACTCGCACTGGATCCAGGACCGCGTGGCGCGCAAGCTGGGGGCGGCGCTCCCCTACAAGCCGTGAGCGAGGGCGACCGCGGGTCGCCCCTACACCTGCTCCGCTACCTCAGCCTGCATCGGAGGGTGTAGGGGCGACCCGCGGTCGCCCTGCGTTCAACCCCGCCGGGCGATCTCGGCCTGGATCTCGGGCAGGAGGGCGGGGGTGGTGGCGATCAGGCGGCTGAGCAGCGGCTTCGCGCGGTTGAAGCGGGCCGCCTCGGGCGAGCCGTCGCCGACCACCACGGCGCCGCCGGCGGCGAGGACGAGCGCCACCCCCGCCGCGACGTCCCACTCGTGCTTCGGGGTGAGGGTCCAGGTGGCGTCCACCACCCCGGCCGCCACCAGCCCCAGCTTGTAGGCGACCGAGCCCATCGGGCGGATGTCGAAGAGGTCGTCCCGGTAGCCTTCCCACTCCTTGCGCTTCACCTCGCTGCGGCTGGCCACCACCTGCGCCCCGGCGAGGTGGGAGCGGGGGCTCACCCGCGCCGGCAGGCCGTTGAGGGTGACCCCCAGGCCGCGGGCGCCGAGGATCGTCTCCCCGGTCGCGGGGTTGAGGAGCCCTCCCGCCACCGGCTCGCCGTCGATCACCAGGCCGATCGACACGCACCACTCCGGGATGCCGGCGACGAACTCGCGGGTGCCGTCGAGCGGATCGACCACCCACACCCGCCGCCGCTCGAGACGGGAGGGGTCGTCCCGGGTCTCCTCCGAGAGCCAGCCGTCGCCGTCTTGCGGCAGCAGCTCGCGCAGCAGCGTGTCGACCGTGGTGTCCGCCTCGGTCACCGGGTCGTCCCCCGACTTGTGCCGGGCCTCGATCTCGCCGGGGGTGAAGCGCTGGAAGGCGGCGCGCGCCGCCTCCAGCGCTTCCGCGATCCGCGCGAGGTCCTGCGCGAGATCGGGCTTCAGCTCCTCGCTCAATGCGACTCCAGGTTGCCGCCCACGTACCCCTCGCGCTCGAGGAAGAGGAGGATCTCCTGCGCCGACTCCTCGGGGGAGAGCCGGGTGGTGTCGAGCACCAGGTCGGCGTCCACCGGCTCCTCGTAGGGGTCGGAGATGCCGGTGAACTCCTTGAGGATGCCGGCGCGCGCCTTGGCATAGAGCCCCTTCCTGTCGCGGTCCTCGCAGACCTCGAGCGGGGTGGCGATGAACACCAGCACGAAGCCGCCGCCCGGCTCGATCAGCGAACGCACCTCCTTGCGCACGCTGTCGTAGGGGGCGATCGGGGCGCAGATCGCGATGCCGCCGTTCTTGGTGATCTCGGCCGCCACGAAGCCGATGCGGCGGATGTTGATGTCGCGGTGCTCCTTCGAGAAGTTGAGCTCGGAGGAGAGGTTCTTGCGCACGATGTCGCCGTCGAGGAGGGTCACCGGCCGCCCGCCGGTCTCCATGAACTTGACCAGCAGCGCCGAGGCGATCGTCGACTTGCCGGCCCCCGAGAGGCCGGTGAGGAAGACGGTGAACCCCTGCTGCTTGCGCGGCGGGTGGGTGCGCCGCAGCTCGTCGGCGACCTCGGGGAAGGTGAACCAGGCGGGGAGGTCGCGCCCCTCCTGGAGGCGGCGGCGCAGCTCGGTGCCGGAGATGTCGAGGGTGCGGGCGCCGGCCGGGATCTCGTCGGCGGGCATGTAGGTGTCGAGGTCCTCGACGTAGGAGACCATCTTGAACGGCACCATCTCGACGCCGAGCTCCTCCTGGTGCTTCTGCATCAGCTCCTGGGCGTCGTAGGGGCCGTAGAAGGGCTTGCCCGCGCGGTCGTTGCCGGGGCTCGCGTGGTCGCGGCCGACGATGAAGTGGGTGCAGCCGTAGTTCTTGCGGATCAGCGCGTGGAGGAGCGCCTCGCGGGGGCCGGCCATCCGCATGGCGAGCGGCAGCAGGGAGAGCTTGGCGGTGTGCTGCGGCATCCGCGGCAGCACCGCCTGGTAGCAGCGCACGCGGGTGTAGTGGTCGATGTCCCCCGGCTTGGTCATCCCGACGGTGGGATGGATCAGCAGGTTGGCGCGCACTTCCTTGGCGGCGCGCAGGCTGAGCTCGCAGTGGGCGCGGTGCATGGGGTTGCGGGTCTGGAAGGCGACGATGCGCCGCCACCCCTCGCGGGCGAACTCGGCGCGCAGCTCGGCCGGCGTCTGGCGCAGCGCCCGGAAGTCGTAGTGGATCGGCATCTGCAACCCCTCGAGACGGCCGCCGACGGCGACCGGATGGGTCTTGTGCAGGAGGTGCGCGACCCCCGGATGATCGGTGCTGGTGGTGCCGAAGGTCGCCTCGGCGCTCGCCTGGAGGTCGGGCTCCCACAGCTCCTCGACCTCGAGCGCCGCCAGCATCACCCCCTCGGGATCGCGCAGCGCGAGCCGGCCGCCGACCTTGAGCGTGGCGGCGAGCTCGCGGGTGACGTCGAGCACGATCGGGATCGGCCAGAGGGTGCCGTCGGCGAGGCGCATGCCGGCGCAGACGGCGTCGTGGTCGGCCCGGTTCATGAAGCCGGAGAGCGGCGAGAAGCCGCCGTTGAGGAGCAGCTCGAGGTCGCAGAACTGGCGGGGGGTGAGGTCCCAGGAGGCCCAGTCGCGGGAGGCCGCCTTGAGCTCGGCGGCGCGCTCGGGGGTGGCCATGAGGTCGACGAGCTCGCCGCCGTGCGGCGCGATCAGGTGGCTCGCGGCGCCCTCGGCGGGGCGTTCACGCTCCGGGGCGGGCGTCGGGAAGACAGAGACATTCGACATGAGCTTTCCTCGTTGAGTTGAAGAGCGACGGGATTTCGGGCCGGCGGGTTGCGTCGGGAGCGAAGCCTACCCTCGAGCGGGCGCCGACGCGAGAGTCAATGCCCGTTAGTCAAGGGTGTTCGTGGGGGCCCAAAAGGTGACAGAAGCCTGAGCCAGCGCCCCCCGCGGGAGGCACCGGCGTGGTCAGAGGGGGGGGCGCGACGGCGAGGGCTCGGGCTCCTGGTCGGTGACGATGACCCCGGCGACCCCGGCGATGGCGGGGATCAGCACCCCCTTGCGCTCCCACCAGGCGATCACGCAGGCGCGGCAGACCTCGTCGGAGCGCCGCACGCCGGCGGAGTTGACGCGGGTCACCACGCCGTCGCAGAGGAAGCCGAGGATCTTCTTCCCCTGCTGCTGGGGAGACGTCTCGCCCACGGTCAGGTTCTGGGCGACGCCGCGCTGGCGGAGGTCGAGCTGGAGCCGGCAATCCTTGGTCACCGGCACGACCTGGGTCTCGGAGCGGGCCGCCACCTTCCCCATGGGGTCGACGAGGGCCGCGTAGTACTCGATCTGCTCGTTGCGCCGCTCGGGCTTCGGCGGCACGGCCCAGAAGCGGTTCCCCATCTCCGGCTCGAAATTCACCCAGTAGAAGTCCTCGTGGTCCTTCCAGCGGAAATAGAGGCGGGGGGTGAGGCCGGCGGCCGTCGTGCCGACGGTTCCCCGGATGAGGCCGTTCTCCTCGATCGGATTGCAGCTCGCCTTCTCGGCCGCGATCGACTGCGCGCCGGCGGCCGGCGGGGAGGCCAGGATCAGGCTGGCGGCCGAGCCCGCGACCAGGGTGGCGACCAATAGGGTAGACGCTCTCATCTCGATTCCTCCGTCTGGATCTCTTTCATTCTACACCGAAAACCGGGCCCAGGGGGCTTTCGCCCACGGCATGCCCCTGCTCGCCTCCTTCGTGTGCGTTCGCTGCGCTCCCTGCCAGTCGGCTGCGCGGGGCATGCCGCGGGCGAAAGCCCCCTCACTGCCCGAGGATCTTGCGCGCGTAGCCGTCGACGTAGGGGGTGCGCTTGAGATTGGGGAGCGAGCGCTTGAGGGCGGCGGCGGCGGCCGGGGTGTCGCCGGACTCGTAGAGGGCGACCGCCAGGTAGAAGAGCCGCTCCGGCTCGTCGTCGCCGGGATCGCCGCCGCGCTTGAAGTAGGCCGCGGCGTCGCTCCAGCGCGAGATGCGGTACGCCCCTTCGCCGGCCAGCAGCTGCGCCTCCTTCGATTCCGGATGGGCGTCGGCCACCGAGCTCGAGAGGTCGAAGGCCTGCCGCAGCTCCTTGGCCGTCCGCCGGTCGCCGAGCAGCTTGCGCGCCTGCTCGAGCTTCTGGCGCTCGGCGTCGGTCAGCGGCTTGGCCGCGGCGGACGCGGCCGCCGAGGGAGGCGCGGGCGGCGGGACCACGTGGGGCGCCGCGCCCCCCTTGCGCTCGCCCCCCTCGCCCGCCGGCTTGACGGCGACCTGCGGCTTTTCCTTCTCCGCAGCTTTGACCGCCGGGGCGGCGGGAGCGGCCGGCGGCGGCGCCGGCTTCGGCGGGGCCGCCGCGGCCGATGGTGCGCCGCCCCCCTTCTTCGCCTGGGCGGAGCGGAAGGCCGGCAGCCCGGCGAGGGTGGCGGCGGGGATGCGGGCGGCGAGCCGGGCCTCCAGGGTGGCGCGCAGCTCGGGGGGGATCTCCGCCTGGCTGTACCCCCGGAAGCGTTCCTCGACCTCGGTCAGCCGGCGGAAGCTCTCGCGGAACCCTTCGAGGTCGCCGGCGGCGTCCTGCGCCAGCGCCAAGCGCGCCAGGCAGTCGGCGAGCACCGGGGGCTCCTCCAGCATGCCGAAGCAGGCGAGGCGCAGGGTGCGCGCGGCGCTGCCGAAGTCCTTGCGCTCGTAGGCCTGCTGGCCGTCGCGCAGCAGGGTCTGGTAGAAGGGATCGACGGCGGCGTCCGCGGCGGCGGCGCCGCCGCCCCAGAGGGCGCCGGCGGAGGCCAGGGCCGCGAGGAGGAAGAAGGTCGGTTGCGATCTCATAGGGTTTCCGGGATGTCCGCGATTTCCGGCAGCGGACGGTCCTCGACGACCGCCCGCGGGTTGTCGAGGGTGAGCCGGCGCGCCGTCTCCTCCCCCCAGCGCTCCGCCACCAGCTCCCAGGCCCGCCGCAGGCCGGGGGGGCGGCGGCGGGTGTTGTGCGAGTCGCTGGCCAGGAAGTGGACGAGCCCGGCGTCGAGCAGGGCGTGGGTGTGGAGCTGCGGGCGGCGCCCGAAGTCGCCGGCCACCGACATCGCGGTCACCTGGGTGAGGGCGCCGAGCGAGACCAGGCGGGCGACCAGCTCGCGGTCGTCGGCCAGCCAGGGGATGAACTCCGGATGGGCGAGGATCGGCGTCCAGCCGGCGACCGCCAGCTCGTGGACGAGGTGGATGCCGGCGGCGGGGGTGAAGCCGCCGTGGAATTCGATCAGCAGGTAGCGGGAGCCGGCGAGGGGGAAGACACCGCCGTCGGGGAGCTTCTCGATCTCGGTGAGGAGCTCCGAGTCGACGTGGATCTCGCCGCCGAGGTAGATGCGCAGCGCCGGGCCGACCCGGGTCTGCAGCTCGTCGGCGAGGGCGGCGAGGCGCTCGCGGTCGGAGTTCCACCACTCGCCGCGGCGCTGGTGGGGGGTGGCGACCATCGCCTCGCACCCCGCCTCGACGGCCATGCGGCACATCGCGACCGCTTCCTCGAAGCTCCGGGCGCCGTCGTCGACGCCCGGCAGGAGGTGGCAGTGCAGGTCGATCATCAGGCGGCCGATCCGGACTTCCCGGCCTTCTTCGGCTCGCTCTCCTCGGCGCCGTACGCCTCGTAGTACTTGTAGCGCTTGCCGAGCCCCGTCTGCAGGGCGCGGTAGCGGTTGAGCACCGCGCCGAGGATCTTGATGCCGGCCTGGCGCAGGCGGTCGCGGCAGAGGCGCGCCTCCTCGCGCGTCACCTTGCCGGAGCGCAGGGTGAGCACCACGCCGTCGGCGAGCAGGCCGACGATGGTGGCGTCGGTCACCGCCAGCGCCGGCGGGGTGTCGAGGACCACGAAGTCGAAGCGCGCGCGCAGGGTGCGCAGCCACTCGCGCATGCGGTCCGAGGCCAGCAGCTCCGAGGGGTTCGGCGGGATCGGCCCCGAGGGGGTGACCCACAGGTTCGGCACCTCGGTGGGGAGGAAGACCGACTCCGGCTCCGCCGTCGCGGTCAGCTGGTTGACCAGGCCGAAGCGGTTCGAGACCCGGAAGACCTGGTGCAGCCGCGGCTTGCGCAGGTCGCAGTCGACGATCAGCACCTGCCGGCCGAGCTGGGCGAGCACCACCGCGAGGTTCGAGGCGGTGGCGGTCTTCCCCTCGCCGGCGACCGCCGAGGTGACGGCGATCACCTTGAGCTCGCGCGCCGAGGAGAGCAGGAGGGCGGTGCGCAGCGAGCGGTACGACTCCGAGATCAGCGTCCGCGGCCGCTCGTGCGGCACCAGCTCGATCTGCCCGGGGGGCGGGGAGCCCCCGGGGCCCCCCTTCTTCTTGTCCAGCCAGCCGCCGGAGCCTCCCGCGCCCCCGGACGCCGCCTTCCCCGGCCGCGTCCGCCCCTTCTCCCCTTCGCCCTCCGCACCATAACCGTAGGCGGCGTAGCCGTAGGCCTTCCCCCCCTCGGAGAGGTCCTGGATCACGGCGAGCATCGGCAGCCCCAGCTTGCGCTCGATCTCCTCCGGGCTCTTCACCGTGCGGTCGAGGAACTCGAAGAGCACGATGCAGCTCACCCCGAAGAGGAGGCCGAGCACCAGGCCGTAGCTGACGTCCTTGCGCAGCGACGGCTGGAAGGGGCCGCCGGGGACCAGCGCCTTGTCGATGATCCGGATGTTCGACTGCCGGGTGTCCTGGAGCCGCACGGCGACCTCGGTCTCCGACTGCTTGCGCAGCAGCTCGTCGAGCAGGTCGCGGCGGGTCTTGATCTCCACCTTGAGGTTGGTGTACTCGACGGCCGCCGAGTTCTGGTCGATCGCCTGGCGCTTCAGGGTGTTGAGCTCCCCTTCGAGCTCCTGCTCCTGGCGCAGCGCCGTCTGGTAGCCGGCGAGGGTGTTGTTGCGCACCTTGTCGACCTGCTCGCCGACGATCTGGTTCAAGTGCTGGCGGGTCTTCTCGATCTCCGCCTTGAGCGCCACCATGTCCGGGAAGTCGGGCTTGTAGGTCTTGAGCCGCGTGTCGTAGTCGCGCTCGAGCTTGAGCAGCTGCGCCCGCTGGTCGCTCACCACGCCGCTCGACAGGGTGTCGGACATCGACCCCTTGGGGCCGTTGATCGACTCGTGGTACTCGGCCTCGCGCTCGATGCGCAGCTTCTTGGCGTCGATGTACTGGCCGTTGAGCCCCTCGAGGCGCTTCAGGGTGACGTTCGAGGCGGGGTCCATCGAGACGATGTCGCTCCTGCGGCTGAACGCCTGGAGCTGCGTCTCCTTGTCCTGGATCTCCTGCTTCAGCGTCTCGATCTGCGAGGAGAGGAAGGTCGAGGCCTTGCCGGCGGTGGCGAAGCGGTCCTCGACCCCCATGTCGATGTAGGCCTCGGCGAAGGCGTTGGCGGCCTTGGCGGCGAACTCGGGGCTGGAGGCGCGGAAGGAGACCTGCACCAGCTGCGTGCTGCGCACCGGCTCGACCGAGAGGCCGCCGCGGATCTGGTCGGCGAGGGTGCCGAGCACCGCCTCGTCGGCCTCCGCGGTGGCGGCGTTGGCGCTCCCCTTCCCGGCGGCGGCGCCGCCGCGCTCGCGCCCGGCGCCGGGATTGAACGTCGGGTCCTCCATCAGGTCGAGGCTCTTGACCACCCGCTCGGCGAGGCCGCGGCTCTGCAAGAGCTCGTACTGGGTGGGGTAGAACTCCATGTTCCAGTAGTTCTCGAGCCAGGGGTTCTGGCCGTTGCCGAGCGGCGTCAGGTTGCGGCGCTCGATCTGGATGGTGGTCGTCGCCTGGTACGCCTTGGGGGTGATCGCGTAGTGGATGCCGGCGCCGGTCAGGCCGAGCAGGCAGCAGACGGCGGCGAGCTTCCAGTGCCGCCGCAGCATGCCGACGTACTCGGCGAGGTTGAACTCGGACTCGGGGGGGAGCCGGACTCCGGCTCATCGAAGTTGAGATCTTGCGGGACGGGGGCGAGAGGGCTCAAAAGAAGGACTCCTTGACGACGATCACGTCGCCCTGGCGCAGATCGACGTCCGCTTCCTTGCCGGCGACGATCCGCTTGTAGTCGACGGTGATCTCGGCGGGGCCGTCGGCGTGCGCCGCCCGCTTGATCAGGATCTTGCTCGACGCGCGCTCGGTCAGGCCGCCGGCGTGGGCGATGGCGGCGAGCAGGGTGATCCGCTCGTTGCTCTTGAACGCCAGCGCGCCGGGCTTGGCCACCTCGCCGAGGCAGTAGACGGTGACCTCGACGGTGACCGGGACGTTGATCAGGTCGTTGGCGAAGATCGGGATGTTGACGTTCTGGTTGCCGCGCACCAGCAGGTCGTCGAGGTCGATCGTCACCTGGTCGGAGAGGCCGTTGTCCGAGCGGCGCAGGACGTAGGCGACGTTGCTGTGGTTCTCGGTCAGGCCGCCGGCCGCGGTGAGCGCCTCGAGCAGCGTCCAGCGCCCGGAGAAGCCGAGGTTCCCCGGCTGCTTGACGGCGCCGATCACCGAGATCGGGCGCGAGCGGAACTCGATCACCTGCACGTCGACCGAGGCGCGCTGCATGTACTTGTCCTCGAGCAGCTTCTTGACCACCTGGGCGATCTCGGGAGAGGTCTTGCCGAGCACCTGGACATCGCCGAGCACCGGCAGGTTGACCGTCCCCCCCTCCGAGACGCGGCGGTCGCCGTTGAGCTTGGCGTCCTCGTCGACGTGGACGCTGATCAGGTCGCGCGGGCCGACGCGGTAGGCCGGGTCGCGCCCCTGGGCGCTCCCGGCCGCGGCGAGGGTCAGCGCGAGCAGGAGACAATGGATGAAATGAACGGCTATCTTCTTCATGGCGCGGGTGTTACCGGTGTTTATGGTACCGCACTCGGGAGTTGGGGTCCAGAGGGGGGCGGGTAAGAGGGAGCGTAGAGGCGCTGTGGTGCTTTTTTCCTCCCCCGTACTCGGGGGAGGCCAGGAGGGGGTGCCCGCAGGCCGGCCCTTTTCCTTGGTCGGAGCGCCCCCTCCCGGCCTCCCCCGAGTACGGGGGAGGAGAAAAACAACAGCCAGGAACAACAGGGACGGCCCTGGTTTTAGTCCCTGGGTCCCTCCCTCCCTGGTTTACTGGAACCCGGCCAGGTTGAGGGTCGCTCCGATCGAGGAGTAGGTGCGGTCGCCGCCGTGCAGGTTCGAGGTGAACTGCGAGCGCAGCCCCTGGAGCTCGAAGGAGAGGCCGCCGCGGATGTCGAAGGTCAGCGAGCCGCCGTAGGAGCTGACGTCGTCGCGGCGGTGGGGGGTGGCGGCGGAGAAGGCGGTGTAGTCGTTCTGCCCCCCCTCGACGAAGAGGCGGCCGCGGGTGCGGCGGCCGAGCTTGACCGTCATCGACGCCCCCAGCCGCTGGTCGTCGATGTAGGCGTAGAGCGGCGACAGCGAGTAGACGAGGTTGCGGCTGGTGTAGATCGAGGCGCCGGCCCGCCCCTCGGAGCCGAAGAGGAGGGCCGCCGAGCCGGTCACCTTGTGGTAGGGGACGAAGGCCGCCCCGCGGGTCGCCGCGAGCGAGCGCGCCGCGGCGTCGAGCAGGAAGCCGACGTTCTTCGCCTGGAAGCGGATCTCGGCGAGCGGCGCCGTCCCCGCGTTCGAGCGGTCGAGGGTGCCGTGGAGGAAGCTCACCTCGGAGTGCTCGGCGCCGAGCCCCACCGACCACTCGGGATCGGGGCGCCAGCGCACCCCCGCCCGCTCGATCCGCTCGTCGGAGTCGAGGAGGCTGAGCTGCTCGGTGCTCGGCTCGCCGAGGTCCTCCACCAGGTTGTTCTGGCGGTTGATCGAGACCACGCCGAAGGCCGAGAAGGCGTTGGACAGGCGGAGCTCGGCGAGCACCTCGCCGCCGTCGCGCCGCGTGCTCACCGGCACCGTCACCTCCGGGCTGACCAGCTGCTGGCGCTGCTCGCGCCCGCCGCGGACCTCGAGCGTCAGGTGATTGAAGAAGCCGGAGAAGTCGAGCAGGTAGCGGCCGTTGAGCTGCCGCCGCCCGGTCTGGTGCAGCCACCAGACGTACTCCGGCAGCACCTGCAGGCTCCAGTAGGCGTCCGCGCCGTTGGGCAGGTAGGCGCGGAAGCCGGCGCCGCCGGTCGCCGTCACGTCGTCCGGCAGGTGCTGGCCGGTCACCAGCAGGCTCTTCACGTAGGCGACGTCGTGCAGCGAGGCCCAGGGGGCGATGCGCACCGGCCCCAGGTGGTAGCGCGCGTCCTTGAGCTCGCGTTCGAGCTGGACGCGGCGCGACTCGGGTTTCTCGACCGGTCCCCCCGGCGGCGTATACTGGAGGAACTGGGCTCCGGCAGGGCCGGCCGTCAGCACGGCCAGCAGCAGGGTGAAGAAGCCGAGGATCGGCGTCGTCGAGGATCGGATCTTGAGGCGCATGGTTCCTCTCGGCGGGTATTCCCCGTCATCGGCGAAGTGCAAGGTGCGAAGTGCGAAGCTCGCGCTGATTCGCTCTGGTCGTACGCGTCTGAAGTCCCCGACATGATACGTCATTCCGACCGTCTCCTCGCCGCGCTGCTCACCCTCGTCCTGCTCTGGGCGCCGCTCCCTTTCGGCAGCGTGACGCCGTGGGCGGCGGCGCTCCTCGCGGCGCTCTCCGGCCTCGCCCTCGCCCTCGCCGCCCTCGCCCTCGCCGCCCTCGCCCTCGACCGGCCGGCAACCCTCGCCGCGGCCGCCCTCCCCGCCGCGGCGCTCGCCGGCCTCGCCCTCCTCGGCCTGGCCCAGGCGGCGCCGCTGCCGGCCGCGCTGGTGGCGCTGCTGTCGCCGGAGCACGCGCGGCTCGAGCGGGAGGCCGCGGCGCAGGCGGCGCCGGCAGAAGGGGACCCGACCGCACCGCCGGCCCCGGCGGAGCGGCTCACCCTCGCCGCGGCGGCCACCCGCGGCGCGGCGCTCGGCTGGGCCGCCGCCGCCGCCCTCTTCCTCGCCGCCGCGGTCGCCGGCCGGCGGCGCGAGCACCGGCGCTGGCTGGCCGCCGCCGTCCTCGCCGTGGCGCTGTTCGAGGTCCTGTTCGGCGCCCGCGACTGGTTCGCCCGCGCGCGGAGCCTCTGGGGGGTGGAGCTGCACGCCTCCGCCACCCGGCTGCGCGGCACCTTCGTCAATCCCAACCATCTCGCCCTCTACCTCGAGATGGCGCTCCCCATCGCCTTCGCCTGGGGGTGGTGGGCGGCGCGGCGGGCGCGCGAGGAGCAGCGCCTCGAGCGCCGGGTGATCCTGGTGGCGCCGCCGGCGATGCTCTGGCTCACCCTGTTCGCGGGGCTCTCCTTCACCGGCTCGCGCGGCGGCCTGCTGGCGGCGGTGGCGGCGGTCACGGTGCAGGGGGTGCTGGCGGCCGGGGTGCGCCGGCTCTGGTGGCTGGCGCCGCTCGGCGCCGCGGCGGCGATCGCCGGCCTCGCCGTGGTGGCGGCGATCGGCCGCCAGGAGGGGCTCGGCCGCATCCTCACCACCTCGGCCGCCGACGGCAGCTGGGGGGCCCGCGCCATCGAGTACCGCGCGGCGCTCGGCCTCTGGCGCCGCTTCCCGCTCACCGGCGCCGGCCTGGGGACCTTCCGCGACGCCTTCCCGCTGGTGCAGCCGGAGACGCTGCGCGGCACCTGGTGGCACCCGCACGGCGACCTCCTCGAGGTGCTGGTGACCGGCGGCCTCCTCGGCTTCGCCCTGCTCGCCGCCGGCGTTTTCGGGGTGGTGCGGCGGCAGGCGGCGGTGCTGCGCGACGGCAGCCGCTCGGAGGACCGGGCGGCGGCGCTGGCGGCGCTCGGCATCCTCGTCTCGCTCGCCGTCCACGAGAACCTCGACTTCGGCCTCGCCATGCCGGCCAACGCCGCGACCCTGGCGGCGCTGCTCGGCGCCGTCACCCTGGCGCGCACGCGGGAGCGCTCAGCGCAGCTCGACGGCGCCGGGAAGGACCTGGTTGCCGTCCACGCTGTCGAGCTCGAGCAGGTGAAGGCCGCGGCCGACCGGCAGCGCGCTCCTGAGGACCGGCGGCGGCGGCGCTCCGGCGGGGGGGCCGGGGGGCGCCTGGATGGGCGCTTGGACGGGGAAAATCCCGATCACCGCGCCGTCGAGCCGTAGCTCGACCAGCGCCCCGTGCGCCGACACCGAGTCGAGCGCCACCGCGAGCCCCGCGGCGGGGGCCGCCGTCATCATCTCCAGGCGGGCGGTGCCGCGGCGGGAGGTCCAGTCCTGGGGTCCCCAGGCGTGCCGGGAGAGGGCGGCCAGGTGCTCCGCCGCCTCCGCCTGGGCGGGGGCGTCCGAGGCCGCGTGCGCCACCTCGGCGCGGGCCTGCCAGTAGAGGGGGTTCCCCTGCCAGGCGAGATTGACCAGCGCCAGCGCCTCGCGGGCGTCCTCCCAGCGGCCGGCGGCGGCGAGCGCCCGCGCCTTGGCGACCAGGTAGGGGGCCCACGCCTCGGCCCCCAGCCCCTCGACCCGCCGCTCGTAGATCCCCGCCCGCTGGAGGTCGCCGGCGAACACCGCGGCGAGCGCGGCGCGCGGCGGCGGCAGGTCGTGCACCAGGTTGGCGAGCCGCTTGAGCACCACCGCCTGCAGCTCGCACTGCGCGTAGAGGCAGCGGTCGAGGGCGCGGTCGAGGTGCGGCACCAGCTGGTCCGAGGTGCGGCGGTCGACCGGCCCTGGCGGGCAGCGCTCGAGGGCGGCGGCGAGGAAGGGGAGATAGCGCGCCTCGGGGCGCGCCCGTTCGATCACCGAGAGGTAGAGCGCCCGCGCCTCCTCGATCCGGCCGTCGCCGCGCAGGCGGTCCGCCGACAGCAGGTCGGCGCGCAGGGCGGCGACCAGCGCCGCGTCGTGCCGTCCCCGCGCCGCCGCGAACCCCTGGAGGTCGCCGCGGCTGGCGTAGGCCCGCTCCACGCGGTCCCAGACCAGCGGCTCGTCCGGCAGCACGGCGAACGCCTCCTCTTGGCCGGCGGCGGTGTCGAGCCAGGGGTCGATCAGCCGGTTCAAGTCGTCCGGATCGCGGAACACCTCGGCGAGCAGGGCGTGGGCGACCTGCCGCTTGCGCGGTGACAGCGCCGGCCACATCTCGAGGTAGGCGGCGGCCAGGAAGCGCACCGGCTCGCGCTTGGCGGGGGCCAAGCGCAGGGCCGTCTCGAGCGGCGCCTCCCACTGCCGGTAGGCGGTGAACAGCCGCGGGTCGCGCCCCTCGGACCACCCGAGGTAGGTGGCGCCGCCGGCCACCAGCGCCGCCTCCCAGGAGGCGGGGCGGCGGGACAGGATCTCGCGGCCGGCGCGGGCCGCCTCCTCCATCCGCGCCGCCGTCTCGCGCCCCGCCCGCTCGCGGCTCAGCCCCTGCCGCCGGGCGGGGTCGAGCTCGGCGGCCAGCACGGCCCGCGCGGCGCCGAGGCGGACCCGCTCAGGGTCCGGCTCGCTGCCGAGGTCGGCGGCGTCGGGGTTGATCCCGGCGCGCCCGATCCAGGCGAAGGCCTGGCTGCGCGCCGCCTCGAGGGTGCGGTGCTCCGCCGCCGCGGCGAGCGCCACGGCGACGCCGGCCGCCGCGAGGCCCAGGCGCCAGGCCGTGCCGGCCCAGCCGTTGCCGGGAGAAGGAGGATTTGGCATCAGAGCGTCAATAGTATCCTCCTTGCTAGGGATGTCCGCGCCGCTCCGCTTCCAGCCGCCGCCGCTGGTTCTCTCTCCAGAGATCCGCTGGATGCTGCTGCGCGCCTTCGGCCCCCTGGACGCTCCATTCCAGGGCGCGGTCGAGCCCGCGGCGGCCCTCGCCCTCGCCCGGCGCTTCGAGGTGTCGGCGCGGATCGCCGCCCGCCAGGGGCGCGAGCGGCTCGCCGCCGAGCTCGGGGAGGAGACCGCGGCGGCCTTCGCCCACGACCGGCGCGCGGCGGCGGCGGTCGGCCTGCGGCTGATGGGGGAGGCGGGGCGGGTGGCGGCGGTGGCGGCGGAGCTCGGCATCCCGCTCGCCTTCCTCAAGTTCGCCGCCCTCGAGGCCGCCGGGGTGCTGGCGGCGGGGAGCCGGGGGGCCTGCGACATCGACCTGCTGGCCCCAGAATCCCAGGCCCGCGAGCTGTGGCAGGCGCTGGTCGCCGCCGGCTTCCGGAGCTCGGGGCTGCCGGAGGCGGAGCACCAGCTCCCGGCGCTGGTCTGGCCGGAGGGGGGAGCGGTCGAGATCCATCGCACCCTCCCCGGTGTGCGGCTCGCCGGGCCGGCGGACCGCTCGGCCCGCTACGCGACGCTGGAAGCCGCCGGCATGCTCCGCCCGCTGCCGGCCTTCCCCGGCCGCTGCGCCGCGCCGCCGCCGGAGGTGCTCGCCGCCCACGTGCTGGTCCACGGCATCGGCCAGCACGGCTTCTGGCCCGCCTCCTATCCGCTGTTCAAGATGGTGGCCGATCTCGCGGATCTCGGCGCGCTGACCGACCGCGCCCTGGGCTGGGTGGCGCGCGACGTCTCGCCCGCCGAGGCGGCGGCGGTCCTCGGCCTGGTGGCGCGCCTGGCGGCGGGGGAGGACCCCCGCGGCTGGCCGGGAGGAGATGAGGAGGCGCTGCTGCGCCACCTCCTCGCCGGCCGCCTCGACCCTGGCTACGAGCGCGCCCTCCGCCTCGGCCTCTTCCGCCCGCAGCCGACCGACCGCCCCCGCCCCCTCCAGCTCGCCCGCACCGTCCTCGGCGCCCTCTTCCTCTCGAGAGCCCAGATCGACGCCGTCTACGGCCCGCCGCGGACGGCGCTCGGCTACCTGGGGAGGCGGCTGGCCAGGCCCTTCGATCTGGGGTGGCGGCTGGGGCGGTACGGGTGGGCGCGGCTGCGGCGGGGGTAGCGTCGGCAGCTCTTGGATGGTCTCAACGTAGGGGCGCAGGGCTGCTTTTTTCCTCCCCTGTACTCGGGGGAGGCCAGGAGGGGGTGCCCGCAGGCCGGCACTTTTTCCTTGGTTGGAGCGCCCCCTCCCGGCCTCCCCCGAGTACAGGGGAGGAGAAAAGCTCCAGGATCGGCAGGTTGAGGACTCCGGCCGGCCCCCTCCCGGGCGGGGACGAGCCCCGCCCCTACGTCAGGTCCTCGTATCCCCCCCTTGGCCCGCTTGTATACTCCCTGCCCGTGAAAGCCCCTCGCCCGACCCCGCGCCAGACCGTGGAAACGCCCCCCGACCTGCGGGCGGGGATGTTCTTCCTCTGGCTGCTGGTGCTGGTCCCTCCCTTCCTCTTCTCGCCGCTCGGCGCGGAGTCGTTCCGCCAGCCGAAGCTGCTGGCCAGCGAGGCGCTCGCCCTGGCTTCGCTCGCGGCCCTCGCCTGGGCCGCCCGAGGATCATGGCGAAGGGGAACGCCGCGGTGGGGGGAGATCCTCGCCTTTCCGGCGCTGCGCCTCGCCCTGCCGGCGCTGGCGGTGGCGACCGCGGGGCTCGCCTTCACGCTGCATCCGTTCCATACCCGCGACGCCCTGATCGACCTCTGGATCGGCGGCGCCGCGCTGGTGGGGTGGAGCGCCGCCGTGCCGGCGTCCCGACTGGAGCGGGCGCTCGAGGCGCTCCTCGTCCCCGCCACGGCGCTCGCCGCCATCGCCATCCTGCAGTTCCACGACCTCTGGCAGCCGCTGCGCTTCCTGGGGCTCGCCCCCGCCTCGCGGCAGGCGGTCACCTCGCTCGCCGGCAACCCCGGCGACCTCGGCGCCTACCTGGTCCTCCCCGCCCTGCTGGCCGAGGAGGCGTTGCGCCGGCGCTGGAAAGAGGGCCGGGGCGCCGGCTTCTGGGGCCTTTGGGGCACTGCCGCGGCGCTCGCCGTCTGCTTCTATGCCCTCCTCCTCAGCCAGACCCTCGCCGCCCTCGCCGCCCTCCTCGCCGGCAGCCTCGTGCTGTGGGGGAGCCGGCTGACCGCGCGCGGGCGGCGGCGGGCCGGGGTGGCGCTCGGCGCCGGGGTCGTCGCCACCCTGCTGCTGATGGCGGCGGTGGCGCCGCTGCGCGTGCGGGTGGTGACGAAGGCGCAGCAGGCCGCCGCCGGCGACTGGAACTCGGTGCTCACCGGCCGCCTCGACGGCTGGCGCGCGGCCCTCTGGATGCTCGGCCGCCACCCGCTCACCGGGGTCGGCCACGGCGCCTACCTGCCGGAGTTCGTCCCCGCCAAGCTCGCCCTGCTCGACCGCGGCGTCCGCTTCTTCCCCGATCCCACCCTGAGCGTCTTCGCCAACGCCCACGACGAGCTGCTGACCGCCGCCGCCGAGTGGGGGGTGCCCGGCCTGCTCGCCCTCGGCTGGGGGATCTGGGTCCTCCTCGCGGCCCTCCGGCGCCTCCCCCCCGAGCGGCGTCCCCTGGCCGCCGCCGGGACGGCGGGGCTCGCCGTGCTGGCGCTCGTCGACTTCCCCTTTCACGTGGCGCTGGTCGCCTACCCGGCGCTCCTCTTCCTGAGCTGGGCGCTGCAACCGGCGGTGGAGGAAGGGCCGGCGGCGGAGGGTGAAGGTTCCCTGATCCCGCGCGCCGCGTGGGCGCTCCTCCCTCTCCTCCTCTCTGTCTTCCTAGGAATGGCGCTCGCCGGGCAGGGGGTGCGCTGGTACCGCCTCTCGCGGGCGGGACGCCTCCTCGGCAGCGTGCAGCGGATGAGCCTGGCGCTCGTCCGCGCCGGCCAGTCGCCGCCGGAGGTGGTGGCGCAGAACCTCGCCGCGCTGCGCGAGGCCGCGGCGCTCGATCCGGTGGAGGTGGGGGTGCCGGTGGCGCGCGGCGGGCAGTACCTCTTCTTCCTCTCCCGGCCGGAGGAGGCGGAGCTCGCCTACCGCGAGGCGCTGCGCCTCGAGCCGCATCCAGAGGCCTGGATGGGGCTCGGCAAGGCGCAGTGGATGGCGGGCCGCCGGGACGAGGCCGGGCGGAGCCTGACGACCGCCGTCCGCCTCCAGCCCTCGCTCGCCCGGGAGCTCCCCGCCGACTTCCCGGGAATCCCGGGGAACCCATGACCGCCCTGCGCGACGCCCCGGCCCTGGCGCCGGCGGCGTTCGCCGCCCTGCGCGACCTCGCCCGCGAGGCCCCCGTCGAGGTCCGGGTGCGCGGCGACTGCATGGCCCCCGGCGTCGCCGACGGCGAGCGGGTGCGGGTCGCGGCCGGGCGCTGCTACCTCCCCGGCGACGTGGTCGTCTTCCGCGCCGCCGACGGCCGGCTGGTGGCCCACCGCCTCCTCGGCTACCGCCGCCACGCCGGAGCGCTCGCCCTGGTGACCCGCGGCGACGCCTGCGCCGTCCACGACACCCCGGTGCCCCTCGCCGCCGTTCTCGGCCGCGTCGACACCCTCCGCCCGACCCTCGCGGCGCGCGGGGTGGCCCTGCGGCGCTTCGCCGCGCTCGCCGTTTCCTGGTTCCTGCGATGACGGCCTTCGGCGAGCAGTTCCTCCGCTTCCCCGACCTCTTCCCCGGGCGGCCGAGCGGCGAGCCGTGGGGGGAGCGCTCCCTCCTCCTCGACGTGGCCGGCGGCCCTTATCTCCTCGCCGGCCTCGCCCCGGCCCAGGAGGAGGCGGCGCGCCGGCGCTTCGGCGTCCTGTGCCGGCCCGCGGGTGAGGAGGCTGCGGTGGTCACCCTGCGCATGTTCCGCGCCCCGGCCAGCGACTTCCTCGCCGTCGACACCCGCGGCTGGGAGTACGCCCTCGACTTCGCCCCGGCCGCCACCTCGCTCGCCGTCGCCGGGCTCCGCCTGATGTGCCGCCTCGACTGGACGGCCGAGGACCGCTTGAGCGCCGCCGTCTGGACCTCGGAGGCGGCGGGGGAGGAGTGGGCCTCGGTCTGCGAGAACTGCCTGCGGGTCGTCGTCGCCCACCGCCTGCTCGCCGAGGGGGGAGCGGTGCTGCACAGCGCCGGGGTGGTGGAGCGCGCGCCCTCCGGCGGCGACCGCGCGTTTCTCCTCCTCGGCCCCTCCGGCGCCGGCAAGACCACCGCCTCCCGCCTCTGCCTGGCGGCCGGGGGGGACGTCCTCTCGGACGACCTGAACGCCGTCCGCTTCCTGGCTGCGGGAGCCGCGAGCCTCGCCAAGCTGCCGTTCACCGGCGACCTCGGCGACCGCGCGGGCGGCCCCGAGAGCGTCCCGCTGCGCGCCATCCTCCGCCTCGCCAAGTGCGGGGAGGGGGCGCCCGAGGGGTTGCGCCCGCTGTCGCCGGCGGCGGCGCTCGCCTCCCTGCTCGCCGCCGCGCCGTTCGTCAACCGCGACCCCTGGCGGCGGGAGGCGCTGCTCGCGGTGCTGGAGCGGCTGGCGCGGGCGGTGCCGGCCTTCGAGGTGCGGTTCACGCGGGAGGGTGGGGAGCTGTGGTCTATACTGAAGGCGATCGCTGGATAGGTCGAAGCCAAGGGACCCGAGGGACGGCAGGGACTCCAGGGACCCTGAAAGAAACCCACAGCCCTTCCGCCTGAAGTCCCTGCCGTCCCTCGGGTCCCTGGTTTCTGAATCCCATGCCCACTCCCCCCATCACCCCGGCCTCCGTCTTCCGCCGTCCCTCCGACCTCCGCTACCGCCGGATCGAGGGGGAGGCCGTGGTGCTCCGCCAGTCGGCGGCCGAGGTGCTGGTGCTCAACGAGGTCGGCGCCTCGGTGCTCGACCTGGCGGACGGCGAGCGCTCGGTGGGGGACTGGATCGAGGCGCTGGCCGCCACCTACGGCACCGACCGCGAGACCCTGGCGCGCGACGTCCTCGACTTCGCCGGCGAGGCCGCGGCGGCCGGCCTGCTCGAGCCGGCGGTGGCGGCGAAAGATCCGGAGGACGGCGCATGAGCCTCTCCCGCGTGGTCGCCGCCGCCTGGCGGGAGAACCTCCTCTTCTCCGTCCTCCTCGAGCTGACCTACCGCTGCAACCTCGACTGCTTCTTCTGCTACAACGACGTCGGCTTGCAGGGGGTGCCGCTCTCCCGCGACGACTACTTCCGCCTGTTCGACGAGCTGCGGGAGATGGAGGTGCTGAACCTCACCCTCTCGGGGGGGGAGCCGCTCGCCCATCCCGACTTCCTGGCGCTCGGCGCCCGCGCCCGCGAGCTCGGCTTCGTGGTGCGGGTGAAGTCGAACGGCCACGCCCTGCGCGGCGAGCTCGCCCGCCGGCTGCGCGACGAGGTCGACCCCTTCCTGATCGAGGTAAGCCTGCACGGCGCGACCGCCGCCACCCACGACCGCCAGACGCGCGTCCCCGGCAGCCACCAGCGCCTGCTCGGAAACCTCGCGGAGCTGCGCGCCCTCGGGCTGCGGGTGAAGCTCAACAGCACCCTGACCGCCTGGAACGAAGGGGAGATCGAGGGGATGTTCGCCCTCGCCGACGAGCTGGGCCTCCCCCTCCAGGTCGACCCCGAGGTGACGCCGCGCGACGACGGCGCCCGCGAGCCGCTCCAGGTCGCCCCCAGCCCCGAAGGGGTGCTCCGCCTCTTCCGCCTGCAGTTCGAGCGCGGGCGGGCGGCGGCGTCCTCGGCGGCCGGCCATCCCCCGGAGGTGGCGCGCGGCGGCGACGACGGCACCGTCCCCACGCCGGTCCACAAGCACTGCGGCGCCGGCTCCTCGGGGCTCGCCGTCGACCCCTACGGCAACGTCTACCCTTGCGTGCAGTGGCGCCGGGCGGTGGGGAACCTCCACGAGCGCACCCTGCGCGAGATCTGGTCCGGCGCCGGAGCCCTCGCCGAGGTGCGCGACGTTACCGTGCAGGTCAAGGACGAGCTCGCGGCCCAGGGCCCCGGCGCCCACCTCCTCAACTTCTGCCCCGGCTCGGCCGCCGCCGAGACCGGCAGCCCGCTCGCCCTCTACCCCGCCGCCACGCAGCGCCGGGAGCTTCTGGAACAGGTGATGGAAGAGGAAGAAACCGCGAAGAGGGTCGTGCTGCCGATCGTCCGGTAGGTTCTGGCTACGACGAGATCGGCCCCGTCGGACACAACCCCGGATTGCCCTTGGCGGGAGGGTGGGGAGCGCAGACGGCGGCGACGGCCTCGAGCGGCTCGCGCGACAGGATGCGCGGCCGTTCGTAAGGGCGTTGCGCGGGCGGCTGCGAAGATCGATTTTCGTTCAATGTTTGCTTGCACTTTCTCGTCTTCAGACTAAGCCCCCGGCCGGGGCGTGTCAAGCGTTCGGCGTACAACCCCCGATTTCCAAGCGGTTTAGGAGATTTTCTGCGCGCGCCGGAGACGGAATGAAAACATTTTTATGTTGATTGCGCCGATGCGCGTAGGCAAGGGTTGCGAAAATCGTAACGCACCAGATCAGCCGGCTTTGAAGGCACTACATTGCCGTCCCATGGGTAAGACCCCGTGGAACGGCAAAAAGTTCAATCTTTCGGAATTCCTGGGGTTACTCCGGAGCCCCCGTGGGGGTCCCCGGCGCCGGCGCCGGCGGCAGCTGGAGCCGGAGGGCGGGGTCGCCCACGATGCCATAGAGCGGCGGCAGGGTCGGGTCGCCGCCGAGCGCCCGGAACTCGGCGGTGGCGCGCAGGGCCCGGTCGCCGAGGCGGGCGTCCGCCCCGCCGGTGCCGTCGCCGCTTCCCGGCGAATGATAGAAGCGCTCGCCGAGCAGCGTCGCCTCGCCGCTCGCCGACAGCCCCGTCGGCCCCCACACCGCCACCGCGCCCCCCGCCGGGCTCTTCGCCAGCAGCTCGCCGAGCGAGGGGATCCCCGGCACGTCGAAGCGGTTGATCACGCAGGTCAGCGCCGTGACCAGCGGCGAGCGGCCGCCGCCGGTCAGCCCCGGCACGTCGGCGTCGGTCAGCAGGCCGCCGGACGACAGCCGGTCGAGCCCGCCGTGCCCGGTGTAGTTGACCAGCCCCGCCCCCGCCCCCAGCGCCGCGAGGAGCTGCGTCCGGGCGTCCGCCAGCGGCGTGGTGGCGAGGTCGATGTGCTGGGTCGCGTAGAGCCCCGAGAGCTCCCCGGCGACCCCGGCGCTGTCCGCCGCGAAGTCCCCCCCCTGGTCGGGGAGGTCCGAGAGGAACAGGGCGGTCCCCGTCCAGGCCGCGGGGGAGGCTCCCTCGTAGGCGGCGAGCTTCGCCGTGTAGGCGTCGAGCTCGGCGGCCGTGAAGGCCGGGATGCGCCCCACGGCCATCTCGGGTTGGCCGTCGCCGTCGACGTCCCCCAGCAGGTTGTCCGAGGCGAACATCCCGCCCGGCGTCGAGAGCATCAGCGGCGGCACCCGTTCGTCGCCGTAGCCGAGCAGGTTCCGGTAGTCGAAGGTCCCGGTGCCGGCGAGCGCCACGTAGCGCGGCGGCACGCTCCAGTGGGCGTAGGCGTAGGCGAGGAAGGCGCGCAGCGCCTCGGGGCTCGCGGCCCCGCCGTTCATCTCGTCCCAGATCTGCTCGAGGTCGACCGTCATCGCCTCCAGCCCCTGCGCGCGCCGGGTGTCGGCCAGCCGCTCGGCGGCGTCGTGGAAGGCCGCCGGCGCGATCACCAGGTAGCGGGCGCGGTTCCCCGGCGCCTTGAGGGCCGGCGCGCTCCAGGCGCGGTCGGCGGCGGCCGCCGGCACGGCCGGCGCCGCCACGGCGAGGTAGCTCCCGGAAGCGGGCGGGGTGAAGCTCACCTGGTAGCTTCCGGGGGCCGCACCGTCAGGGGAGACCGCCGCGCCGGAGAGCCAGCGCGGGTGGAGCGGGTCCGAGACGTCGAGCAGGCGCACGGCGGCGCTCGCGAAGCCGCCGACGGCGACGGGCGCGCCCGCCGTGGCGGGGAAGGCCAGCGCATCCCCGGCGGCCGTGAAGCGCCGCGGGTAGGCGAGGTCGAAGCCGTTGAGGTAGAGGATGCTGTAGGGGGCGCCGCCGCCGATGTGGGCGGTCAGCGTCACCTGGTTACCGCCCGTGAGGAGCGTCCCCGGCGGCACGGCGAAGCTCGCCGTCTGCGCCGCGATCCCCGTCCAGCTCGTCTCGCCGAGCGCCGTGCCATTGAGCGCCACCGCCACGTGGTGCTCCCCGGCGACCCCGCTCGCCGTCGCCCCCTGGAGGTGGACGGTGAGGGTGGCGCTTCCCCCCGCGGCCCCTGGCGAGGCGAGCGGGAAGGTCCGCGTGCCGTAGGTGGGATCGTCCCCCTGCAGGAACTCCCAGAACCAGTAGTCCGAGCGCGGATCGAGCGGCAGCACGGTGGCCGCGAAGACGTCCTGCTCGGCGTGGAGCGAGGCCGCGAAGCTGGCGCTCGCGGGAGAGCTCGCCGCGCCCGCCGGCACCGCCGCCATCAGCAGCCCCCGCCCCTTCTGCAGGCGGTAGATGCCGGCGTCGCCGTAGAGCGACTCCGGCAGGGTCGACGGCACCTGGCCGTAGAAGTAGAGGCCGAGGGCGGCGACGTCCTTGCGCGCCGCTCCCGCCGGGAGGTCCGGGTACCAGGCGACCGGCTGGTCGCCGCGCGTCAGGCTGACCTTCCCTTCCGTGATCATCTTCCCGGCGTCCGCCGCCGGCAGGCCGAGCCAGGCCGCAACGTCCGCCGTGCGCAGGTACTGGAGCCCCGCCGACTGCCCCGGAGAACGCACCGGGATGTGCACGCCGTTGGGGCTCGCCGCCACGGCCTTCTGGACGGTCGTCCGGGTCTCCGCGATGTCCGCGGGCGTCCCGCGCTCCGGCGCCGGGGTCGCGGTCCGCTCGTATCCTCGTTCGTACTCCGCGGCGAGGCCGGTCGTCCCCGCGCGGCGCGGGTCCTTGCGCTGCCAGTCGACGGTGACGGCGAACGGGCCGTGCAGCCGCGTCCCGCCGCCGGCCTCGACCTCCACCAGCCGGTAGATCCGCGGCTCGGCCGGCAAGGCCGAGGCCTCCGGGTCGACGAAGCGGTAGGTCCCCCCCTGCGGCGCGTGGAGGAGGCCGGCGAGGAGCTCGCGGCCCACCCGCGTGAAGCGGCGCGCTGCGGCGTCCCAGCGCTCGACGTAGAACCCGGCCGTCCCCGCCTCCGAGGCGGTCTTCCACTCGAGCAGCACGCCGCCGCCGTCCGCCGGCGAGGCGTGGAAGAAGGAGACCACCGCCTGGGTGATCAGGTTCTGGGTCACCGCCAGCTCGCAGAGCGGCCCGAACAGGTAGAGCGCCCGCGCCTGGGTGGTGTTCCCCGTCTCGTCCCGATACTGCGCCGTGGTGCCGTTCGCGGCCGGCGTGCCGGTGACCGGGATGCGCTGCCCGGCCGCCGTCGGCTTGACGTCCACCTGGTAGGTGAGGATCGACGTCGCCCCCGCCGCCAGGGTGCCCGGGTTCCAGGTGATGTTGCCGGTCCCCCCCACCGCCGGCTGGGCGGTGATCGTCCCCTGCCCGACCGCCGCGTTGCCGGCGTAGATGGCGCCGGCGCCGGGGACGTTCGCGGTCACCAGGTTGGCGGCCGAGAAGGTGATCGCGTTCGCCGTCGGGTTCACCACCCGCACGGTGACCTGGTAGCGCGCCGTCTGCCCCACCGGCGGCGGGTTGGTGCCGCTCTTGAAGGTGAGGAGCTGCTCGACGTACGGCTTCACCGGGGCGGCGCCCGTGTCGGTCGGCAGGTAGATCCGGAACGAGTTGGCCGCCGGGTTGGCGGCCGGGGCGGTCGCCGGGTTGGCGCTCGTCGCCGCCAGGTAATTGCTCATGTAGAGGTCGGTGTAGTTGCCGTTGATCCCGCCGTTGTTGTAGCTGTTGATCGTGAACGTTCCCGTCCAGATCCCGTACTCGGTCGCCAGCTGATCGGAGGTCCAGCGGTTGATCGCCACCCGCGTCCAGGTGTCGTCGGGGGAGAGCGAGGCGCTCGGCACCGTCTGCGTGAAGGTACCGGTGCGGCTGCTGTAGACCAGCGATCCCACGTTGCCGCTGTCGCTGTCGTAGTCGAAGTCGTTGCTCCCCGCCGTGCACCCCGAGGTCACGTAGGGATAGAGGGTGTAGCTGCGCGAGGCCGTGCCGGTCGCCGGCGGGTTGACCCCCATGGGGACGATCGAATCGATGTACACCGGCAGCTCGACGCCGCCGGCGCCCGAGGTGCCGTCGTTCGCCCGCACGCCGATGGCGTTGATGTAGTCGCCGTTGTTCGCGCTCGAGTCCGCCCGCAGCTCCCAGTGGCCGGCGGCACGGTTCTGCGCCGTGGTGCCGGTGAGGATCACCGTCCAGGCGTTGTCGGTGCAGGTCGTGGCGTTGCAGCCGTTCAAGGTCGCCGCCGTGGTGCCGTCCGGCCGGATCAGGGTGTAGTTGAAGGCCGTCGCCGTGTTGCGCGCCCGGTCGCGCCCCGCCGTCGTCTCCGCCGCACCGCCGCGAAAGACGTCGGCGTCGAACACCTCCACCACCAGCTGCGTCAGCCCCGGCGGCACCTCGATGAAGAAGCGGTAGAAGGTGTTGAGGGTGGTCGAAACGAATTCGCCGCTCGCCGTCGGCGTGCCGCCCCCCTGCGGGGTGAGCAGCGCCGTCTGCCCGGTGGAGGCGGCGCCGGCGGGGAGGGGAGCGATCGCGATCGCGAGGATCGCAACGCTCGCGGCCGTCAGCATCCTGGCGAAGGGGCGAAAGGGAATGAAACGATTCATAGGAGACCTCAAGAAACGTCGGCGATGGGTACGAAAATTCCATCGTAGGCCCAAGATCGCCCTACGTCAACGAATTTCGCATTCCGGGGCCTTTTTTCCTGAAAGATTTTTTTAAAAAATCCTTCACACGCCGCGCGACGTCAGCACGATCTTGACCGTGCGCAGCAGGATCGAAAGGTCGAGCCAGGGGGACCAGTTCGCCATGTAGGCGAGGTCGTAGCGCAGCTTGTTCTGCGGGCTCGAGTAGTAGTCGCCGTTGACCTGCGCGAGGCCGGTCAGGCCTGGGGCGAGGGAGAAGCGCTCGGCGTAGCCGGGGGTCTCCTTCAGGTACTGCTGCACGAACCCCGGCCGCTCCGGGCGCGGGCCGACCAGGCTCATCGACCCGGCGAGGACGTTCCAGAGCTGCGGGATCTCGTCGATCCGGAAGCGGCGCAGGAAGGCGCCGACCGGGGTCAGCCGCGGGTCCTCCGGCTGCGCCAGCACCTCGCCCGACGCCGCCTCGGCGTCCGCCACCATGGTGCGCAGCTTGTAGAGGGTGAAGGGCTTGCGGTCGCGGCCGATGCGGGTCTGGCGGTAGAGCACGCCGCCGGGGGAGCTGGCGCGCACGGCGAGGGCGCCGACGGCGAGCAGCGGGGAGGCGAGGAGGAGGAGGAGCGACCCCGCCGTGAGGTCGAGCAGCCGCTTGACCGGCCAGTTGATCCGCCACTCGGTCTCGCGCACCACCTCGATCAGGGGGAGGTCGTGCACCCAGCGGTAGCGCATCCGCCCGATCAGGCTCTCGAACGGCCCGGGGAGGAGGAGGACGCTGGTGTGGTCCGGCCGGCTCCCCGCCAGGCCGTCGATCAGCCGCGCCTGCCAGGAGTCGCCGCTCCCCACCAGCAGGATGTCGTCGATCCGCCCCGCCGCCAGGAGGCCAGCGAGGTCCTCGGTCGAGCCGAGCGCCGGGCCCAGCGCCCCCTCCGCCTCCTCCGGCACCGTCTCGCCGGGGATCGCCACCCACCCCACCACCCGCAGCCCGTGCCAGGGCTCGCGCCAGAGCGTCCGCGCCAGCTCGCGCGCCGCCTCCCCGCAGCCGGCGATCGCCACCCGCCGCTCGCGCCGCGGCTCGGTGCGGTCGAGCAGCCGCCGCCAGCCGAGCAGCAGGGTGAAGTCGAGCAGCACGTAGAGCACCAGCACCGAGCGGGGGAACTCCCGCCCGGCGAGGAACCAGACGGCGGTGAGCGCCATCGTCTGGAACGCCGCCGCGGTGGCGAGCGCCCGCGCCAGCTCGAGGCGCCCGCGCGGCCGGGGGGCATCGTAGAAGCCGAAGAAGTAGAGGATGATGAACTGGAGCGCGAGCACCACCAGCCACTCCCGCCCCAGGAAGCGCAGCCGGTCCGGCGGCAGCAGCCCCCGCGTCCCCGGCAGATGCACCTCCGTCCGCACCACGAACGCCGCCCACAGCGCCACCACGGCGGCCACCCCATCCCCCAGCAACCGCAGCGTCCATCGGCGGGAGTGCATGGAGAGGACTTTATAACGAGCGCGCCCGGGCGTCCTGCCCTGCGAAGCCTCACCCCCGGCCCCTCTCCCACCGCCCTCCCACCCAACCGGGAGAGGGGGGACCCTGCGATGGGCCTTTCGTAGGGTGCGCTGCGCGCACCGCCAACGTTGCTGTTGCGCATAGCGCAACCTATGGGCTGCTCAGGTTGTGGAGCGTTCCCCCTCTCCCGGCCGGCGGGAGGGCGGTGGGAGAGGGGGACAGGGGGTGAGGCTTCGAAGGGCAGGACGCCGCAGCCGGCCAGGCCCCCCGCCCCCCCTCCTTGACCCCCCCGTCCCCCGCCCGCTACTCTCCCCGGCTGGACCCCGAGGGCCCCCGATCCCATGAAAGTCACCGAGCATCTGGCGAACGCCACCGAGCCGCTGATCAGCTTCGAGATCATCCCCCCGCTACGCGGCGGCGACGTGCAGGGGCTGCTCCGGCTGATCGACGACCTGGTGAAGTTCCGCCCGCCGTTCATCGACATCACCAGCCACGCGGCCGAGGTGATCTACGACGAGACCTCGTCCGGCATCCAGCGCCGGGTCAAGAGGAAGCGCCCCGGTACCCTCGGGGTCTGCGCGCTGATCCAGAACAAGTACCACGTCGACGCCGTCCCCCACATCCTCTGCCAGGGGTTCACCCGCGAGGAGACCGAGGACTTCCTGATCGAGCTGCGCTACCTGGGGATCGACAACGTCCTCGCCGTGCGCGGCGACGACAGCGGCTTCAAGAAGCCCCTCCAGTACGGGCGGAGCGCCAACACCTACGCCTGCGACCTGGTGGCGCAGATCCACGCCATGAACCACGGCCACTACCTCGAGGCCGACCTCCTCGACGCCGAGCCGACCGCCTTCTGCGTCGGCGTCGGCGGCTACCCCGAGAAACACTTCGAGGCGGCCAACCTGCAGCTCGACGCCCGCCGGGTCAAGGAGAAGGTCGACGCCGGCGCCGACTACGTGGTCACCCAGATGTTCTTCGACAACCGCCACTACTTCCGCTACGTCGAGATCTGCCGCGACCTGGGGATCACCGTGCCGATCATCCCGGGCCTCAAGATCCTCACCTCGATCAAGCAGCTCGCCTCGATCCCCGGCAACTTCTACGTCGACGTCCCCTCCGAGCTCGCCGACGAGATGCTCGCCAACCCCGACCGCGCCGCCGACATCGGCGTCGAATGGGCCCACCGCCAGAGCCAGGAGCTCCTCGACCACGGCGTCCCCTCGCTCCACTTCTACATCATGCAGACCGCCGGCGCCGTCAAGAAGCTGATGGCGAAGCTCAAGCTGTAATGCTGCTCGCACCTCCCAAAATAAGCATCGCTGAGACAAAATAAGAATCGCAGAGAGAAAATAAGAATCGCTGGCCCAAGATAAGCATCGCAGAGCCAAAATAAGAATCGCTGGCTCGTCGGAAGAATCGCTGGCACAAAATAAGGATCGCTGGGCCAAGATAAGAATCGCTGAGACAAAATAAGGATCGCAGCGGGAAAATAAGCATCGCAGAGCCAGGATAAGAATCGCTGGCCCAAAATAAGGATCGCAGCCGGAAAATAAGCATCGCTGAGACAAAATAAGAATCGCTGAGCCGTCGGAAGAATCGCTGCGACCTCCGGCGCTTCCCCGGCCGTCTCCTTCGCCGCCGCCAACCTCAACTAGCGGAACGAGTTAACCCCGAAAGGCAACCCCTCCGGCCAGCTTTGTAAGAAAGGGTCCCGCCGTCATGATCCTCCCCCTGCTCTTCGCCGTCACCCTCCTCGCGCCACCTCCCAGCCCGCCGCCGCCGGCCGCCGCGCCGGTCGCGCCCGCCGCCTCGCCCCCCGCCTTCGAGTCCTACCAGCTCGTCCTCCTGCAACGCCCCGAGCACCCGCGCGACTACCCCGAGGCCCAGCTCGAGGAGATCCAGAAGGCCCACCTCGCCCATCTCCGCGCCCTCGCCGAAGCCGGCAAGCTCCTCGTCGCCGGCCCCTTCGACGACCAGCCCGACCCCCGCCTGCGAGGCCTCGAGCTCCTCCGCGTCGGCAGCGTCGCCGAAGCCAAGCGCCTCGCCGACGAAGACCCCGCCGTGAAGGCCGGCCGCCTCGAAGCCGTGGTGATGACCTGGTATACCGAGAAGGGCGCGCTGGCGTTCCCGGGGGTGGAGAAGCTGCGGAAGCCGTGAGGGCCCGAGACAGGAAAACCCTCCGCCGAAGACGGGAGCGTCCGGAGCCGGCAGCCCGCGCGGCAGGACCTCGCCAAGTGTCGACGCCACCCGCGCGTTGACCTCCTCCTGGAGCGGGCGTAGAGTTCCAAAGGGGACGAAGGCGTGGTTCCATTCGAAACCGTTGCTTCGCGAGGCCGACTCCCGCATGGGCGACACGACTCACCTGAGGCCAAGCAAGGGCTCCGACCCACGCACCCGCGGGGAAACCCATGGTGCCGAGCGTGGGCTCAAACGTTTCGAGGGGTTCAGCGACGCGGTTTTCGCCATCGCGCTGACCCTGCTGATCGTCGAGATCAAGGTCCCCGGATCTCCCGATGGGCCGCAGGGCTACAGCGATCTGGCCCGAGCCATGGCCGGGCAGTGGCGCGAAGATCTCGCGCTGGTTCTCTGCTATGTCGTGATCGGCGCCTACTGGCTGCAGCACCATTATTCGGGCCGCATCTACGCGAAGACCGATCACTGGTTCGGCGCGATCAACCTGCTGTTCCTGCTGGCCATCGTCGTCATTCCCTATCCGATCCGCGTCTGGTGCTTCCATCTCGGCACGCCTTTCGAACCCGTCGCGTCGGTGACCCTGGTTGCCGGCCTCGCCCTGACCGCCTGCACCTGGATGGCCAAGTGGTTTTACGGAAGGTCGGGCCGCCGGGTGATGGACGCACGGCTCGCGACCGATTTCCTCCAGCAGATGACGCGCCGCTACGGCCTCGCGACCCTGATCCAGATCGCTGCGGTTCCGGTCGTGATCGCGGCACCGCGCGTCGGAGTGGCCCTCGCGCTGCTGTGCGTCGCCTTCTTCCTGCTGCCGCAGCCCAAGCCGCGCTACAAGCCCGGAGAAGAGCCGACCGAGGCTGAGAAATCGAAAGAGTAGCCCTCGCGCGAGGTTGGCCCCCTCGCCCTCGCCAGGTGCCAGCCGCTTCGCCGAGACGCCCGGCGGCCCGGCGCGCCTTCTCGCCGTAATCGTCGATGAATAGCGATGCACCCCGGCGCCTCGCTCCCCGCGGGCGAGAGGCCCTCTCGCCAAGTGCCAGCCGATTCGCCGCGCCTCGAAGACGCCGTCTCCGTCGAAGGAGCCCAGCCCGTAGCCAAGAGCGCCGGCTCCCGGCGTCCCCGGCTCCGGAGGAGCCCCGGACTGTAGCCAGGGGCGCCAGCCCCTGGAACTCGAGCCCCCCCAACCCGCCCAGAGCCCCAGAGGGGCGGCGGAATTTTCGAATCGTTGAATCACCGCTGGAGGTCCGGTCCTGTTCCGGCGCATCCCTGCGACCAGGGGCTCGCGCCCCCGTCTCCATCGATTCCTCCCGACTTGGGCTTCGTGGGAGATCGGCCGAGGGCCCGGCGTCTTCTTCGGGGAGCCTCTTAAATTAGAGGGTAAATTAATGAATCCCGAGCGGGGCCCCTGGTTTCATCAGGCCGACCCTGACTATAGGTTCCAAGGCGTATGTACACCCGGCAATGTCATTGACGTTGGTTAGCAAGTGCCTTAAGGTTTTCGGAACAAAGGCAAGGACAAGCTCGACGCAAGAGTGATCCTCGACGACCCCAAAAGTGTACATGTCATTACCTGAGGAAATCCAACATGACTGACGAGATAACAGACGAACGGCGGCTTCAAGCGGAGTACATGCAAGGATGGCTCGAATATGCTCCGAAGCCGCCCGAGCGCGGGGACAACTCCTACGACGTCTTCATCAGTTACCGCTCGGCGGACCGTGCATGGGCTATGGCACTGTATGACACTTTGAAGTTGGCGGCGTGGGAACCATTTCTGGATCAGTATGAACTCGTTCCCGGCACCAACCTGGAGACCTCCTTGATAGAGGGATTGGAGGCAAGCTCGTCGGGTGTCATTTTATGGTCCAGTCAGACCAAGGATTCCGAATGGTGCAAACGTGAGCGCCAAGCCATGCTCACCCTCAAGGAGGAACGGCGGAACAGTCCGCGTCCATTCAACTACGTTTTTGCAAAGCTCGACGCCGAGCCGTTGCCGCTTTTTGCCCGAGCCGATCTGTACACCGGCTTCGAGGAGAGCCCGGAGGGGCCGCGGGGCGTGAACCTGCTCAAACTAATGTGTGGAATGAGAGGTATTTCCCTGGCCCCGGAAGCGGTCGTGATGGCCCAGAAAGTCGATCAGGATGCTCATAGAATTCTGGTCTCCATCAATGGAGCGGTCGAAGCAGGGAACGCAGCCCGGCTCCAGGAGATTGGTACCTCAGCGGACCCAGGGATACTTGCCTCGCCTGGACCTGTGCTGGCGGCCGCGGAGGGGCTGATCAGTATGGGGAGATGCGAGGATGCCTTGGTGGTGCTGAAACACGCCTACGCGTATTTTCCGCTGTCCGTTCGCGTGAAGCAGTTGGAGGGTCTGGCCCTGCGACGGCTGAGGAGATATCAGGACGCCATCGACGTGCTGTCGGAGCTCAAAGCCGCAGGCCATCAGGATCCCGAAACACTGGGGATTCTTGCCGCGGCATGGGATGGCCTTTACCAGACCTCTGGCAAGTTGCTCCATCTCCGAAGATCGCGAGAATTGTATCGTACCGCATTCCAGGGAGACCCTAAGAGCTATTACGCGGGAATCAACGCCGCGACCAAATCACTTTTCCTGGGAGAGGTAGAAGAGGCTGAAAGGTTGGCAGCCGAAATACGACCGCTGGTCGAGGCCGCGGTCGACGGCAGCGATTTCTGGGCCGGCTGTACGTTGGGTGAGGTTTACCTGCTGCAGCGTAACTTCGACTCCGCCGCGGCGCAATATCAAAGAGTCATAGACAAGTATGCGGCCAAGTCGGGCGACCTTGCCGGGACGCGACAGCAGGCGACGAGGATTTGTAGTGCATTCAAACTATTGGAGGAGGAGAAGAAGAAGGTACTCGCGCCGTTTGATCTGCTGGAGTAGTCGAAACAGGAGAAGAGTTTGAAGAGATTCCACCCCGACCCGGCACGCGCAGCATTCGAAACAGTCGCGCGATGGACGGATCGGGTCGCATCTTTTCCGTCTCGATCTCGACACGGTATCAGCCAAGGTTGAGAGATCTTAGGGTCAATGTCGAATGCGAACACATATATTCATTTCTTATGCCCGCGAGGATGTCGCCTATGTCAGGTTTCTAGTTGAGCATATGGAAGAACTAAGACTCCCTGTGTGGAGCGACGAAGCAATTACCTATGGTGATCGGTTCCCTCGAGCCATCTCCGAAGCGATTCGCGATTCAAAAGTCTTTGTTTTGATTATGACCTCTGCTTCTGGGAAATCCTCATGGGTGCAACGAGAGATTGCTATTGCAAAGAAGGAGATGGTTCCTATTTTTCCTCTCTTGCTGGGGGGCTTGGCGTTTAGAAATTTGGCTGATTTTCATTATGATGCTGTCGAAGAGGGAAGGCTGCCATCCGAAAGATGGTTTGACATCCTTGCCGAGAAATTTCCGGTGGCGACGCCGTCGGAGATACTGGGAGAGCAGGAAGTTGAGGCGCTGGTCCAAATCATCTTGAACCCAAGCCGTCCGCTGCGTATCGGCATCATGGGTTATGGCGAGCGAGAGAAGGCCATTTTCTCTCAGCGCCTTGAACACGAACTAATGGGACTGCTAGGGTTAACAACCATCAGTATTGACCTCGCCTACTATACACACGATGGGGGCGCAATACCGCCAGTCATCCGGGCAATCCTGTCAGTGATTCCAGGCAACCTTAGAACCTTACCTTCCTACATGGCCTTGGATGAGGAGAGCGGGGACCTGAGTATAGAGGTGATTCATGAATATATGGAAGATATTCTCACGCGAGTCCATGCGGCCGGAGATGTGATCGTAGTTCTGGTGAATCACGTAGAGAACCTCGCGTTGTATGATCCAATAAGGAATCCAGTCGGCGTATGGATGGTTGAGTATTTTAAATGCCTGAACAACATGTTCCATTCTCCTGGGTTGGTCAACGTAGTGTTCTTTAATCTTGATGTCGTGGAGCAAATATTGCGTATCCATTATAAGCCTCAGAGCTTGGCGGGCTACAAAACGGGAGACGGCTATGTGCTCGACAAGTTCTTGGATTCATTGTTGGACAGGAAAGCGTTGGTAGACTTAGCCAAAAGGCACCTCTTGGCTAAAGAACTGGTTGGCGAAGAGGGGCACAACACCGGCGGTCGAGCGGACGGAGGCCGCAAGAAGCGAACTTCTCGCCGCTCACCTTAATTGGCGTGGGTGGGCTCGTGGCAGGGGGGGATGCGTCGCGGTCCGGACGAGCACGTCGGTCGCCGCGTTTCACGCCAGGCTTTGGCACTTGGGAAACCACGGCTTCGGGTGGGACTTGGAAGAGCCGAAAAGGAGCTTTGAGATGAGAGCGTGCTTTCAATGGAGAACGTCGTTGAGGATCAGGGCTTCGCGGGACCGGCTGTGGTCGATCGTCGACGACTTGTCCCTGATTCCCAAGTACCATGCGGAGGTCGGGAAGGTGGATCTGCTGTCCGGGCAGAGCACGAGAGCGATGGGGGTGAAGTACCGGTGCACGGTACTGGAAGGTCAGAAAGGAAGTTGTGTCGAAGAGGTGATCGACTACGTCCCCGGCGAGCGATTCACCACGGCCTTTCCGGAAGACACCTGGGGAATCAGCAAGATGTTGCGGGGCTTCGTCGTGGAGAGCATCCTCCTGCCGCAGGGGGATTTCGAGACGGACGCGGTCCTCGAAGCCTATTACGAACCCATCGGGTGGAAGATGCGAGCGCTGAACGTCCTTTTTCTACGGCGTCTCATGGCACGCCGGGCATCGCGCACCCTGGAAGGCGTGAAGCGCCTGGCGGAAGCGGCGTAGGCGATGCGCCTCTGGGCCGGTTCGGGCCGAGGAGGGCCAAAAGAGGGAAGACGGCCCGGGCGGCATGCCGCCCGACCTCGACGGCGCCTTGGCACTTCACCAGGGGATCTTTCGCCGGTCGCGGAAGAACTGTCCGCTCGGGCCGCCGTCGGGCAGAGTGGCCAGCCAGACCGCAGTGTCGGCTCCTTCCTGGACAGGCCGCGGCGCGTTGGGCCCTCCCATCTCGGTCTGTACCCAACCGGGGCACATTACATTGACCAGTACGTTGGTGCCGCGCAACTCGTCGGCGAGGATGCGGGTGAGCACGTTGAGGGAGCTCTTGCTGACGCGATACGCGGGATAGCCTCCCGACATCTCCGACATGGCGCCCAGGCCGCTCGACAGGTTGACGACCCGCCCGTAGCCGCGCCGGCGCATGATCGGCACGAGCGCCTGCGTCAGCAGCCACGGGCCAAGGAGATTCGTCTCCAGCGACTGCCGCACGATGTCCATCGGAACGTCCAGGGCACCAGAGCGGCTGTCGAGGAAGACGCCGGCGTTGTTGACCAGCACGTCGACTCCGCCCATCTCTCTCTCGAGGAACTCCACCAGCCGGCGGGCGCCATCCGCTGCCGTGACATCGAGGTCGAACGGGACCGCATCGCCCCTGAGACGCCCGGCGGCCCGGCGCGCCTTCTCGCCGTCACGCGCCGTCAGCACCACCCTCAACCCCCGTCCCACGAGCTGGCGGCAGATCTCCTGGCCGATTCCCCGGTTGCCGCCCGTCACCACCGCGATCTTCTTCTCCTGCACGGAGCTCCTCCTCGTCGCCTACCCTTATTCTAGCCAGGCCCTTCCTCGATCTCAGGACCGAGACCTTCCCCCGCACGCTGAGGTCCGGCCACGGGTACGACGCGGTCGTCTGCTCGCGCCGGGCCAGGCTGACCCGCAAGCCTTCGGAGCCGAGCGCCTCGCCGAGCAGTCGGGTGAGTTGGGCGAAGGCCTTCTCGGCCTGGGGCGGGCAGGTCGCGGACTGGGAGAGGCCGAGAGGCCCTCTCGCGCTTCGGGTGGCACTTGGAAGAGCCGATCCCCAGAGGGGCGGCGGGAGCCGGATGACCTCTGCGGCGGGAGAGCCAGACCCGGTCGGGACGAGAACCTCGCGGCGGCCCGGGGGCGTAGCGTCTTTGCCGAGAAGGCTCCAGGCGGCCCTCCGAGCCTGATTCACACCTCCATCCGGCAACCCGGCAGGCGGCCGTTCGAGCGACCGCGATCACCACTCGTCGTGTAACACCGCTCGGCGCCTTGGTTCCTCCCGCATAGTCCCTCTGTCGTGTAAGCACTCTTACTTCCCTCCATCTGGAAAGTTGCTTATGCGACAGTCTTCATGGCATTGACGAGCCTTCCGCATCGCGCTAGCCTGCCAGCTAAGCTCAGCCAACAAAATGAGATAGCCCATGGACACCGACCCTTGCTTCGACCGTCCAGGAAGCGGAAAGCTGTCGTGTTGGCTGGGCAGCGGTGGGGGCGTTTAGACGTTGAATCCATGGTTGAACAAAACCGCTACGCGGTAGTGCTCTTCACAATAATCATTACTATACCATACTCACGGCAGTAGTTCTCCCATCCGGGTACTCTTTCGGGCCTCACTTCCCGAAAGGAGACACCGTCATGGGAGAAATGCGCGATCAGATGGAGAAGGAATTGAAGCTGCGGGGCCTGAGCCCGCGGACGAGGCACTGTTATCTTCGAGCCGTTCAAGATTTCGTTAGGTTCTATCGGCGCCCCGCCGAACAGATGGGAATCCCAGAAGCACGAGCCTACGTGCTCCATTTGATCCAAGAGAAAAAGCTCGGACGGTCGTCAGTGATCCAGGCTGTCTGCGCTCTGCGGTTCTTCTATTGCAAAGTGCTCCGGCGTTCCTTTAGTCTCGACGATCTGCCCTATCAAAAGAGAACGAGGCGCCTGCCCCAGACTCTGAGCGAGAAGGAGGTTGCCGCGCTACTGGAGGCGGAATCCAACTTGAAGCATCGGGTGATCCTTATGACTCTTTACTCCGGGGGCCTGCGCTTGCAGGAAGCGATTCAGCTCCGGCCGGCAGACATCGACAGCGCTGGCATGAGAATTCGCATCCGGGCTGGGAAAGGCGGCAAAGAACGCTTTGTCATGCTTTCGTTCGCTCTCCTTGACACTCTCCGCGATTACTTCCGGGAGTATCGGCCTGTCGAGTGGCTTTTCTACGGTCGTACGAAGGCCGAGCCGATCCATCCGCGGTCTGTCCAACGTCTCATCAAGCAGGCGGCTTCAGTCGCTGGAATCCGTTCGCGGGTCACGCCCCACGTGCTGCGGCACAGCTTTGCCACTCACCTACTCGACCGTGGCACAAATCTGCGCTATATCCAGGAGCTGCTCGGGCATCGCAATCTCGGAACTACCATGATCTATACCCACGTCAGTCGGCGGATGCTGACCGAAGTTGTCAGTCCGCTCGATTGGCTGGGCGCCAACGCAAAAAACTCCCGAAAATAAGCGGGCTGTAGCGTGGCTTCCTCCAGGGGACTGGAGGTGGCTGACATCGTCCGTCGCTTCGGGCCGGCTTTCCGTGCGAAGAACCACGGCAAGCTCAGCCGTGCCCACCTGCGGACTTTGGGAGCCATCGAGACTTGCCGGACCGCCGCTCTGGGCGCGCACGTCTACGAGTGTGCCGACTGCAGGGCCCGCAAGATCGTCTACAACTCCTGTCGCAACCGTCATTGCCCGAAGTGCCAAAGCCTGGAGAAGGAACGGTGGCTCGAAGAGCGTTGCGCCGAGTTGCTACCGGTTCCCTACTTCCATGTGGTCTTCACCCTACCGGAAGAGCTCAATCCTCTGGCAGTGAGCCATCCGCGGCTGCTGTACAGTTTGTTGTTCCGGTGCGCCTCAGAGACTCTGCTGGAGATCGCGGCCGACCCCAAACACTTGGGCGCTCGCATCGGCGTTCTGGCTGTCCTCCATACCTGGGGGCAGAAGCTGACCTTGCATCCCCACCTGCACTGCATCGTGCCCGGCGGCGGACTCTCGATCGACGGAGACTGGTGGATCGGGGGCCGACCGGATTTCTTTCTCCCGGTGCGAGTCCTGAGAAAGCTCTTCCGAGGCAAAGTCCTGGCGGCGATCAAGGCGGCGGTCGAGAGCGGAGAGTTGCCCTCCTCCCACCTGCCGCACTTCGACGTGCTGTACCGCAAAGCGTGGGTGGTCTACTGCAAGCCACCCTTTGGCAGCCCTGAGCAGGTGCTCGCCTATCTGGCGCGCTACACCCACCGCGTAGCGATCTCCAATCAGCGCCTGGCTCGCCTCGACGACCAGGGGGTGACCTTCACCTGGAAAGACTATGCGCGGGGCCAGCGTCTCCAGGAGATGACGCTGGTCGGCGAGGAGTTTCTCTGCCGGTTTCTCCTCCACGTCCTGCCGGATCGGTTTGTGCGGATCCGCTACTACGGGCTGCTGGCTAACCGTCACCGGGAACAGGCACTGGCTCTCTGCCGTGAGGTTCTTCCGGGTCCTCCAGCGCGTCCGAAGCTGACGAAGTCCGATTGGCAGTCCCTGCTCAAGAGTCTCACCGGCGAGGACCCGATGAGGTGCGAGGTCTGCGGCCAGCATGCCCTGCACCTTGTCGGCGAACTGCCGCCTGCTCCTGCGCCGAGGGCCCCACCGCGATGATCCGTTCGCCCATAGCCCAATTTCAATGTTTATTTGCTCAACCGTGGAGTCAGGCGGTTGTGTATCTTGGCGGCCCTCTACGGTATAATCGCCTCCACGAAATCGCGGATCAGGAGCGTGGCATGCGGCAGATCCCTTCGCTGGACAGTCCTCTGAGAGCCTCACGCCGGCTCTTTGGGCTTGTGTGGAGGTCGGCAGGATGGCGCACGAAGGGCCTGCATAGGATTGAATCTCCATAGGATCGCTCCGGACTGGCCCGCGGCTTCGCTCAACCTGCGTCTATCTGAAATCCTCCCTGGATCGGTCGAGGACTTCGGGGGGGGGCGATTTGGGGAGGACTTCAGATAGACGCTTAATGGTTGAACAAAACCGCTACGCGGTAGTGCTCTTCACAATAATCATTACTATACCATACTCACGGCAGTAGTTCTCCCATCCGGGTACTCTTTCGGGCCTCACTTCCCGAAAGGAGACACCGTCATGGGAGAAATGCGCGATCAGATGGAGAAGGAATTGAAGCTGCGGGGCCTGAGCCCGCGGACGAGGCACTGTTATCTTCGAGCCGTTCAAGATTTCGTTAGGTTCTATCGGCGCCCCGCCGAACAGATGGGAATCCCAGAAGCACGAGCCTACGTGCTCCATTTGATCCAAGAGAAAAAGCTCGGACGGTCGTCAGTGATCCAGGCTGTCTGCGCTCTGCGGTTCTTCTATTGCAAAGTGCTCCGGCGTTCCTTTAGTCTCGACGATCTGCCCTATCAAAAGAGAACGAGGCGCCTGCCCCAGACTCTGAGCGAGAAGGAGGTTGCCGCGCTACTGGAGGCGGAATCCAACTTGAAGCATCGGGTGATCCTTATGACTCTTTACTCCGGGGGCCTGCGCTTGCAGGAAGCGATTCAGCTCCGGCCGGCAGACATCGACAGCGCTGGCATGAGAATTCGCATCCGGGCTGGGAAAGGCGGCAAAGAACGCTTTGTCATGCTTTCGTTCGCTCTCCTTGACACTCTCCGCGATTACTTCCGGGAGTATCGGCCTGTCGAGTGGCTTTTCTACGGTCGTACGAAGGCCGAGCCGATCCATCCGCGGTCTGTCCAACGTCTCATCAAGCAGGCGGCTTCAGTCGCTGGAATCCGTTCGCGGGTCACGCCCCACGTGCTGCGGCACAGCTTTGCCACTCACCTACTCGACCGTGGCACAAATCTGCGCTATATCCAGGAGCTGCTCGGGCATCGCAATCTCGGAACTACCATGATCTATACCCACGTCAGTCGGCGGATGCTGACCGAAGTTGTCAGTCCGCTCGATTGGCTGGGCGCCAACGCAAAAAACTCCCGAAAATAAGCGGGCTGTAGCGTGGCTTCCTCCAGGGGACTGGAGGTGGCTGACATCGTCCGTCGCTTCGGGCCGGCTTTCCGTGCGAAGAACCACGGCAAGCTCAGCCGTGCCCACCTGCGGACTTTGGGAGCCATCGAGACTTGCCGGACCGCCGCTCTGGGCGCGCACGTCTACGAGTGTGCCGACTGCAGGGCCCGCAAGATCGTCTACAACTCCTGTCGCAACCGTCATTGCCCGAAGTGCCAAAGCCTGGAGAAGGAACGGTGGCTCGAAGAGCGTTGCGCCGAGTTGCTACCGGTTCCCTACTTCCATGTGGTCTTCACCCTACCGGAAGAGCTCAATCCTCTGGCAGTGAGCCATCCGCGGCTGCTGTACAGTTTGTTGTTCCGGTGCGCCTCAGAGACTCTGCTGGAGATCGCGGCCGACCCCAAACACTTGGGCGCTCGCATCGGCGTTCTGGCTGTCCTCCATACCTGGGGGCAGAAGCTGACCTTGCATCCCCACCTGCACTGCATCGTGCCCGGCGGCGGACTCTCGATCGACGGAGACTGGTGGATCGGGGGCCGACCGGATTTCTTTCTCCCGGTGCGAGTCCTGAGAAAGCTCTTCCGAGGCAAAGTCCTGGCGGCGATCAAGGCGGCGGTCGAGAGCGGAGAGTTGCCCTCCTCCCACCTGCCGCACTTCGACGTGCTGTACCGCAAAGCGTGGGTGGTCTACTGCAAGCCACCCTTTGGCAGCCCTGAGCAGGTGCTCGCCTATCTGGCGCGCTACACCCACCGCGTAGCGATCTCCAATCAGCGCCTGGCTCGCCTCGACGACCAGGGGGTGACCTTCACCTGGAAAGACTATGCGCGGGGCCAGCGTCTCCAGGAGATGACGCTGGTCGGCGAGGAGTTTCTCTGCCGGTTTCTCCTCCACGTCCTGCCGGATCGGTTTGTGCGGATCCGCTACTACGGGCTGCTGGCTAACCGTCACCGGGAACAGGCACTGGCTCTCTGCCGTGAGGTTCTTCCGGGTCCTCCAGCGCGTCCGAAGCTGACGAAGTCCGATTGGCAGTCCCTGCTCAAGAGTCTCACCGGCGAGGACCCGATGAGGTGCGAGGTCTGCGGCCAGCATGCCCTGCACCTTGTCGGCGAACTGCCGCCTGCTCCTGCGCCGAGGGCCCCACCGCGATGATCCGTTCGCCCATAGCCCAATTTCAATGTTTATTTGCTCAACCGTGGAGTCAGGCGGTTGTGTATCTTGGCGGCCCTCTACGGTATAATCGCCTCCACGAAATCGCGGATCAGGAGCGTGGCATGCGGCAGATCCCTTCGCTGGACAGTCCTCTGAGAGCCTCACGCCGGCTCTTTGGGCTTGTGTGGAGGTCGGCAGGATGGCGCACGAAGGGCCTGCATAGGATTGAATCTCCATAGGATCGCTCCGGACTGGCCCGCGGCTTCGCTCAACCTGCGTCTATCTGAAATCCTCCCTGGATCGGTCGAGGACTTCGGGGGGGGGCGATTTGGGGAGGACTTCAGATAGACGCTTAATGGTTGAGGCGCCAGGAGTACCAATTGTGAACTTCGCACCGTCCACGCAGTACCATCCAGACTGGTATTCAAAGGCCGTGACCTTGGTCTCTCTCTTCTGGCTAATTGCGGCTGTCTTTAAACTTCTCAGAAATCGGTCGCAATTCTCTTCTGATACGGTCTTCGGCCTTACTTTGTTCCCCTTGCTCTTGGGCTACTCGGCGTCCTGGTATCATCTGGTAGCTATCGCGAGCTACGGTCGGACTGGAGCATCGGAACTCGGCCGGATCGCGCTTACGCTCGCCGAAAGCCAAATACCTGCGCTAGCTACGGGTTCCATCGGCGTAGTCGTTCTCCTTACGGCCCTCTTCATAAGACCAGAGCCCGGCAAGGTTGACCTTGTGTTCCAGATTTCTCGCATCACAAGGTTCCGCATTGCAGGCACTCTCCTGCTTGCAATCGGTGCGGCCTCGGCCGCTCTGCGGTTTCGCGGCATACCTCTCGACTGGATCCCTGGATTCTTCGGGCTAACTATTGCCTCTATGATTGCTGCCGTGGTATGTGCCGTCACGTGTCTGCCCGCCCTCAGGACACACGCCGCTCATGATGCATCTGTACGGGCGCGCTCTCGGCCAGCCGAGTTGGCGGTCCTATTCGCTCTTAGTCTCGTACTCATGCTCCAAAGCAGTCTTTGGCATCACTTCATGTACATGGTGCTCCAGTATTGGTGATCTGGCGCCTAACCCCTGGGGTCGAGCGGACGGAAACCGCAAGCGGCGCGGTTCCCGCTCGCTCCCCTTCTGCGCGTTAGGCAACGAGTGATATGCGTACGCTGACCAGGAGTGAGGCGGCGGCTTGGTGCAAGCAACACTCCGTGGTGCTCGACGCATCAGATCATCCCGAAGCCGGCAGCAAGGCGATGTCCTTTGAAATCCCTGTCGACTCGGGCAAACGCATCCATCTGGTCACCTGCCACCTGAAGGAAGTGGCCACGGCTTCGGACACCCTCGTTTGGTTCACGGAGTGGGGCGTCTGGCCGAGTAGCGAGCGGCCTCACATCTTCGAGCGCTTTCGTCTCTCGTACGGCGAGCGGCGCGCTCTCTTCGATGCCCCGGCGCACGTGTTCGCTACCGAAGAGTTTGAAGATCTCGTGTCGTTCGTTGTGCTGGGCGTCCTTTTCTTGTGGGATCTTTACGTCGTCGCGCCAGATGGGCGAGTCCTGCACTACTCGCATGATGAATGCGGTTGGCTCCGTGGGCACGTCGCCTAACCCATCCATTGAGCGGACGTCCCCAAGGCCGCTTCGCGCTCTTCGGGTGGCACGTGGAGAGTGCCCCTTCCTTCGAGCTGCCGAGCTGTTCCCGTCGCTCGTGGAGCGCCCCGCCTATGGACAGATGCAGGGTTCGAACTTATAGCAGCAAATCGTGAAGCTGTCGCAGTGGACCTGGATCTGGGGCGGCGGGCAACTCGTCGCGAAAGCGGGCGTGATGGCGTTGGTCGCAGCGACAGCCGCCAAGGCGAGCACCAAAAGAATGAGCTTCTTGCGCATGACAGTCCTCCTCAAGGGAAACGGTCTTCCGGCAACCGGCCGGCCCCTGTCGTAGCCCTATCCTACACCTTTCGCATTCGCCCGAGACCAGCAAGCGGCTGAGGACCTGCCGGTAGCCGGGCCCGCTGAGCAGGACGAAGCTCGGCGAGGCGAGAAGAGCGGCGACGGAAAGCCGGGAGAGGTGCCGGCTCCAGCGTTTACATCAATTACCTAAGGTTGTACACTCAAAATTCTCTCAGGAGTGAATCGATCCGCGTCGTTCCTTGTCCTCTTTCAAAACCGCAAACAACCTAGAGGAATTACACCATGGTGAGGACAGCCCTCCTCCGGACCGCCATCGCCACACTTCTCGTCGCCTCGGCGACCCAAGCCCAGACTCTCGACCAGACCCTGAGCGGCTGTAATGGCGCAGCCCCCTTAAGAACCATCCAGGCAACCCCCTCCACCTACCAGTCGCTGCTCGCGGGGCTGCTCCCGGGCGACCGGCTCCAGCTCGCCGCCGGCACCTACACCCAGGGCCTCAACCTCTGGAACAAGAACGGCCAGCCCAGCCAGTGCATCGTCATCGAGGGTCCCGCGAGCGGCTCGCCCGCCCTGTTCACGGGGAGCGACAGCTGGAACCTCGTGAGCCTCAAGGACTCGAGCTACATCACCCTGCGCAACTTGTCGCTCGACGGCCTGAGCAAGGATGGCGACGGCATCAAGGCCGAGGCCGGCGCCGTGTCCGTTCACCACATCCTGATCGAGGGGTTGAGCCTCAAGAACTTCAACCAGAATTTGCAGGTTGTGGGCATCAACACCAAGTGCCCGGCCTGGAACTGGGTCGTCCGCCGCACGACGATCACCAGCACGGGCACGGGGATGTACTTCGGCGGCTCCTCCGGCGAGTTCGAGTTCGCGAGCTCGCTGATCGAATACAACCTCGTCTACGGCACTCTGGGCTACAACGCCGAGTTCAAGCATCAGCTCAGCCGCAACACCTCGATCGGCGTCCCGGCGACGGCCACGACGATCATCCGCCACAACACCTTTGTCAAGGAGACCGGCTCGCTCTCCGGTGCCGACGCGCGGCCGAACCTCCTCGTGGGCCACTGGCCGCTCTCGGGCGCGGGCTCCTCGGACATTTACCAGATCTACGGGAATCTCTTCTACCAGAACCCCTACGAATCGCTCTTCCAGGGGGAAGGCAACGTTGCCTTCCACGACAATCTGCTGGTGAATCGTGCGAGCGGGGGGGTGCGTATCCAGCCGCAGAACGATGTGCCCAAGCGGATCGAACTCTTCAACAACACCGTGGTCGTCGGCGGCGGCTACACCGGCGTCGTGATCACGGGCGCCGACCCTGCCTACCCGCAGCACGTCATCGGCAACGCCGTCTTCGCCTCCACGCCACTCACCGGCGGCCAGCAGAGCAACAATGTGACGGGTACCTACTCCGCGGCCTCGACCTACCTCAACAACCCGATGGCGGCTTTGGGATCGGGCCTCGACCTCTACCCGAAGACCGGCCAGCTCCAGGGCACCGCGATCGACGAGTCCGTCTTCTCCGGCCTGCTGGATTGGGACCGTGATTTCAACCAACGGTCGCGGATCGCGACCTATCGGGGTGCCTACTCGGGGGATGGCGTGAACCCGGGATGGACGCCGGCCTTGGCGATCGAGCCGGAGCCGTCCACGGGCAACGTGCTGCAAAACGGTGTTCCGGTGTCGGGGATCTCGGGAGCGACCGACAGCCAGCAGTTCTGGACGATGAGCGTGCCTTCGGGAGCGACGAACCTGCAGTTCCAGACCTCGGGCGGCCCCGGCGACGCCGACCTGTACGTGCAGTTCGGCTCGGCGCCGACCCTCACGACCTATGACTGCGGGCCGGTCACCAGCACCAACGAGGAGATCTGCTCCTTCCCGTCGCCGGCGGCGGGCACCTGGTACGTGATGGTGGACGGCTACGCTTCGTATTCCGGCATGACGCTCGTCGGGAGCTATCAGACCTGCAATTCCATCTCGGACGTGGAGCCGAACAACAGCACCGGGGCGCCGCAGGTGATCTCGGGGGCCTGCAACCAGATCTCGGGGACTTTCCTCAACGACGCCGCGTCGCAGGTGAACGACTACTTCCGCCTGAGCGTGCCGGCGGGCCGCACGGTGACAGCGCTACTCAATGGCCTCACGGCGGACTACGACCTGGAGATCTACAACGCGGCGGGGAGCCGGGTGGCGTACTCGACCAACGGCGGCACGGCCGCGGAACAGACGTCCTGGACCAACACGGGGGGCTCGGCGGTCAACGTCTACATCCGTGCCTACCGCTACTCGTCGACGCGCACGACCTATCAGCTGCGGGTCAGCTACTGACTGACCGCGCCCGCCCCTTGACGGGGGCGGGCGCTTCCCAGGCCGCCGTCCCCTCCACCTCGCCAAGTGCCAGCCGATTCGCCGCGCCTCGAAGACGCCGTCGCCGTCGAAGGAGCCCAGCCCGTAGCCAAGAGCGCTGGCTCCAGGCGTCCCCGGCTCCGGAGGAGCCCCGGACTGTAGCCAGGGGCGCCAGCCCCTGGAGCTCGAGCACCCCCAACCCGCCCAGAGCCCCAGAGGGGCGGCGGGATTTTCGAATCGTTGCATCACCGCTGGAGGTCCGGTCCTGTTCCGGCTCCCCGCCCGCCAGCCAGCGACCCGAGGCGAAGATCGCGGTTGCACGGATAAGCGCCCGGCGGGTGGATGCTGATCGGTGCCTCCCCGCCCATAGAAACAGACCGTTACTTGGCTCGCGGGAGGCTGACCTCCATCATGCGATGTGAGATACGGAGTTTCTCCTCCAAGAACGGAATGCATATCGTGCCACAATCGCGTTCCGGTCTCGGCCTCTTATACGCGCGCTGATATTTAGACATATTGTGTTCTCTATCAGTTAGCTCCCGGTCCCATCCGACTTGGGTTCTTGGGATATCCACCGAAGGACCGGCGTCTTCTCCGTGGAACGCCTTTGGCGTTGACCTTGGCCAGGAACGGGCATAGAGTTAAAGGGACTTATAGAATCAACGGCATAGGTTCGGCTGAATTAAGCGAGCCCGGAAAGAGAGTAGTCTGCGATAGGCATTCCGGGGTGAAATGGCGGAAGGTTAAACTCGAGGTTGGCCGTTCAGGAAGGAGCTTCATGCGTACTCAGCACTACGTGTCGGCAATCGTTTTCGTTGTCCTGCTTGCCGCCCTTGCTTGGGTAAACAACGATGCCCGCGCTCCCTTCCTCGCGTTGATCCTTGCGTTTGGAGCAGTGGGTGCAGTTCTCAGAGAACAAGTCCACCTTCGTAAGAAGAAAGACGCGGAGGATGCCTCGGCAACTATCGCTTGGTTTTACCCGGTGATGGGGTCCCTTGTAGCGGTCGTGTTGATGACGCTGTTCCTGTCCGGCCTCGTAAGTGGCGCCCTCTTTCCAAGATTCCTAAATATGGACGGGAAGTTTGATGGCGCCTATGCCGCACTGCGCGGCGGTATGACTCTCGCGTCACAGGCGGACTTCTACAAGATGATCGCGTGGTCGATCCTCGCAGGGTATTCGGAGCGATTTGTGTTGGCAAAGCTGGAAGCATTGACAAGTGCTGCAAAGAAAGAACGCCTTAGCGATCCAAATGACGGCTAACCCAGGGCCTCAAGCGGACGGCTGACGCCGCACGCTTAGGCTCGATCACGTTGCGCGTCACCTTGAACTGGAGAAGCGCTCATGAATGCAAGTGATAGATATATAGACAATATGGATGTAGAGGGCCAGATGCCTCCCCTTATCAAGGAGGTGTTCGAGAACCTTCGGTATGAGGTTACTTGGCTGCACGCCAAATGGGCAATATACTCGCAGCTTTTTTGCTGCGGAGAGGAGCAGCTCTCCTTTTTAGATTCTATGGCCTCCGGCTTCTTTGTAATAGTTCGCGACTCTCTTGAGAACGAGCTGATTGTCGGTCTTTGTCGCCTCACCGACCCGGCTACGACCGGACGCCGAAAAAACCTAACCTTGGCGAGACTGGCGGAGACCCTCAAGGAGACGGATATAGCAACTGATTTTCAGTCTCGATTCCAGAAGATTGATCAAGCCTGCTCCCCCTTGCGGGAGTGGAGAAATCGTCGTCTTGCTCATTCAGATTTCCCAACCGCTCTGGGTCAATCACGGCTTCCAGAAGTTGCTTGGGAGACGATCGATAGTGCTCTGGCAAGGGTAGGCGGCCTCATGAACTTGGTGCAGGGCCACTTCTTAGATTCTGAATTTGATTATAGGAGCTTTACGAACCTCAACGATGGAGAGGAAGTGGTGTTCTACCTCAAGGAGGCTCGGCAACACGAAGAAGAGGAGAAAAGCCGAGCGTTGGGGGCAATGGGCAAACCGCGAGCGGACGTCTGACGCCGCACTCATCGGCCCAGAGCACGTGGCGCCCAACCCACGCCGCCCAAGGCAGACCAACCCTCGCGCCCGAGCGTCGCCCAGCTCATCGCTCCTGGACGAGGCGATGAAGGTCGAGCTCGTCGGACGGCGTGGTCTTCGCGCCGAGCACGCGTTCGAGGATGCGAAAGGCCGCCTTCGCATCGTCTTCGTCGATCGCGGTCGTGCAGTCGCGAGGAACGAACAGCTCATAGTCGCGGAGAAAGCCGTCGTTGGCGGTGAAGAGGAGGCAGCGTTCGACCGTGAGCCCCGCGAGGATGAGCCGTCGCGTGCGAAGATAGGTGAGCAAGGTGTCGAGCGGGGTCGAGTAGAAGCCGGAATGTTTCGGTTTCAGGACGACGTAGTCCGCAGGGTCCGGGGTGAAGAGCCGGGCGAGGGCTCTTCCCGGCGCGTCGTCTTTTCGGGCGTCGTCGAGCACCTGCTGCAGGTCGGACCGCCAGCGCCCGGCATTGTCGTTGACGTAGATGACCGGAATCCCCGCCTCCCGGGCGGCTCGCTGCAGTGCGACGATGCGCCGCCCGACCTCGACGGCGCGCGGCACGAAAGCTTCGCTCCCCTCGAAGCGCAGCGCGTTCAGGACGTCCACGAGCAGCAGGGCGACCGGACAGTGGTCCGGAACGTTGCCGTGGAGATCGGGGTGCTTTTCCGGATGGGGCATGGCATCCAGCTTCTGATGCAAGGTTCGCGCCGTGACATCGAGGTCGAACGGGACCATGTCACCCCGTGCGCTCTTTGGCGGCCCTCTCCGGTATAATCGTCGGCACGAAATCGCGGATCAGGGTGAAGAGAGCGCTCCGGATTGGCTCGCCGCTCTGTTCAACCTGCGTCTCTCCGCAGGATTTCCCGCATCCACAAGAAACATAGAAGGAGATCGATATGAAGCTGTCCAGAATCATCGTAGGAGTCCTCGTCTGCGCTCTCTCCAGCCAACTATGCTGGAGCCAGGAGCGGTGCCCGGCCAATCCCCGCCGAGCGCTGGGATATTTCGACTATTCGACGGGGGCCTTCCAGCCGATGGGCCAGACGGACGACGTCGATGCCTACGCAGCGGCCGCCGCCAGCGCAACGACGGGTACTCTTGTCGTCAACTTTACAATTACGATCAAGTCGGCGATCGCTACCACCTCTCCGATCGTTTGTGATGTCACAGCCAGCATCACCGAGGTTTCGGCAACCGGACTCAATTTCATTTCCGAAGACGCTTCTGTGGCTGCGACTCGTACGGGAAATACGGCCAAGTGTACGGTGACGATCCCCTACTCCTGGGTGCTGTTGAACTCCACCACCGCCAAAGTGGGCCTCAATTACAACCTTGCTGCGGTCAAGACGACGGCGGGGTCCACAGGGCTCTTGAGCCGCTCGAGCACCGGCGGCCTCGCCACCCTCGCGATTCCGGCGAACGGCGCGACGACGACGCAAACGGTCAACGCCGTGCTCTGAGGGTCTCACCGCGCGAAGCCGATTGGCCACCAGTGGTGAAGCGATACGATGACTGGAACGGAAAACCGGATGACCAAGCGTTCTTGCGGCTCTGGCGACGCTAAACGGTGGCGTGGCCATGGTGCTCGGCGTGATGACGATCCTGGGGAGTAAGGTGTTGTTCACGCCTGGCGGCTAAGGCCCGAATCGGATCGCAATTTCACAACTGTTCGGTCCCTTTGCCGGCCAAACGGGATGGATTCTGCTGGGGTTGGGAGGTTGCAGGCGGCTACGGGCTGTTCACCTTGCAGGAGTGGGCACGCCTCATCCTGTTTTGGGTGTTCGCCGTCCTCGCGGTCTCGACGCTCGGGGCCGTCGGTTGGGGAGCTCTTCAGGGTCAGCCGGGTGTCGTCGTGGGGGGGCTTCTGAAGATCGCGGTGGAAACGGCTTTGTGTTGGTACCTTGCCACTCCGAGCGTCCGCAGCGCGTTTTCCCGTTAGCCGGTCTTTGGCGTTTCCAGCGCGGTTCCATCCGAACTGCCCGGACGAAATGCCACCCGAGTCGTCGAGGAATAGCTATGCACGTCGCCGCCTCGCCGCTCCTGAGGCAAGAGGGCCCGGTCAGGCCAGGAGGGGGTTCCGGGTCTTCAACTCGGGGAACCGCGTGAAGTCGCGATCCGCGGACCACAGCTCGGCGACGCCATGGGAGAGGCAGATCGCGGCGATGCGGGCATCGTGGACCCGGGCGCCGGTGATCTGCCCGGAGACCAGCAAGCGTCCGAGGACCTGCCAGTAGCCGGCCGGCTCGCTCAGCAGGACGACGCTCGGCGAGGCGAGAAGAGCGGCGGCCTGGTCCAGGGCCCGCGGCAGCTCGGTGGGGGGGCGGTAGATGTTGGGATGGGTCGAAATCGCCAGGAATTCGTGGAGGCACGGCCAGGGAATCCCCCAGGCCGCCGTTCCCTCCACCCAAGGGCGTAAGGCTCGCTGCGCCGGCTCGAACCAGGGGGAATCCCGGCGGTGGGCATACACCAGGAGGTTGGTGTCGACCGCGATCAAGCCCCTCGCCCCGCGTAGATCCTGTCGCGCAACGGCTCCCAGCGACCTTCCTCGATCTCGGGATCGAGCCCCTCCCCCGGGACGCTGAGGTCCGGCCACTGGTACGAGACAGTCGTCTGCTCGCGCCGGGCCAGGGTAACCCGCAACCCTTCCTCGAGAAGGGCGCGGAGGGTCGTCCCCTCGCGCTGCGCCAGCTCGCGAGTGCGCGCAAAAAGGTCGTCCGCGATCTCGACGGTCGTCTTCATATGGGTCGACCATACCATGGATATGGGTTCCAAGGCGTGGAGGGGCCCGTTGTCCGGCGGTCGCTGGCCAAGGTGCTGAAATCAGCCTCCGGTGGAGCCGAGCGCCTCGCCGAGCAGTCGGGTGAGCTCGGCGAAGGCCTTCTCGGCCTGGGGCGGGTTGTAGACCTGGCTGTCCGGCACGGTCCAGCCGTGGCGGGCGCCGGCGTAGACCTCGCTCTTGGAGAGGCCGCCCCAGGCGGCGAGCGCCTGGTCCAGGCGGTCGATCGCCTCGGGGGGCATGCCGCGGTCCTCGACGGCGTGGCCGAAGTAGAGTTGCGCCGTGATGCGCGGCAGGAGGAGGTGGGGGCTGGTCGGCGCGTCCGTCGCCAGTCCCCCGCCGTGGAAGGAGGCCGCCGCCACCACCCGGTCCGGCCGCGCCGCGGCGGCCCGCAGCGCCACGGCCCCCGCGAAGCAGTAGCCGACGACGCCGATCCCGCCCGGGGCCACGGCGTCGTGGGCGGCGAGGAGGTCGACGGAGGCCCCGGCGTCGCGAGTCACGGCCTCCGGCGTCAGCGGCGCCCTCAGCTCGGCGATCCTCTGTTTCGTCAGCGCGTCGTCGAAGCCCGCCGCCCAGTCCACCACCGGCGGCCTGCCGAAACGGTAGAAGAGGTTGGGCAGCAGCACCGTGTAGCCGGCTGCGGCCAGCCGGCGGGCCATCGTCCGCTGGGACAGGCGGATGCCGCCGATATCCGTCAGATGAATCACGCCGGGCCGACGGCCCCCGTCGTCGGCCCGGTAGAGCAGGCCGTCCGCCGTGCCGTCCGGCGTCCGGATCTCGATCCATTCCTCGACCATCGCGTCCCCTCCTTCGGCGGAGGAGTGTAGCGGAAGGGGAGGGCAGTTCCCCCGCCGGAGCTCGCTGAAGGCCCCTGGAGAGGACGGGCCCGGGGGCTCTGGAAGAGGTTCCCTTATCAAGGGGCAAGATGAGATCATCTTCGAGCGTGGAGGAGCGATTCGCGCAGCCGCCGCAGACGGTCAGCCGTTTCCTCGGGCCGGAAGGGCTCCTGGTGGGGATCACCCGGACCCCCTCGCTGCGAGACGAGAAACAGGTCGCCGAGGAGGGGAGATAGCTCATGCGAAGGCACGTTGCAGTCTGGATCAGCGTCTTGGCGTCGACGGGGTCTCTGCCGGCGTCTGCCTCGTTGATCGCTCCCCAGGCCTTGGACTGCCGCGCTGGCGAGTATGTCGTCGGCCTGGCGGGGCGGACCGGGTCGTGGATCGACGCGGTCGCGCCCGTTTGCGCCCCCTGGGACGGGCGCCGCTTCCAACCCGGTCCGCCGCATGCCCGCCTACCCGTGGGTGGCCACGGTGGCGCCCCGAACCAACAGTCCTGTCCCGCCGGTTCGGCGGTCGCGGGGTGGAAGGTCGAAGCGATTCGCGCGGGAGACCAGGCGTTCGCCGGAGCCGTTTCGGTGCAGTGCCGGACTTTGGCGCCGCCCCACGGCCTCACGCCGGCCGGCTTCCGCTTCGCCGGCGGAGGCAGCTTGCCGCCCGTGCTGCGCCAGCCCCAGCAGGAGAGTTGCCCCTCCGGCCAACTGGCGACCGGCGTGTACGCGTGGGTCAGCCTGGACGGACGCTTCGTGACCGACGTCAAAATGCGATGCGGCGCGGCCCCGTTCGTCCAGTCGGTGATGGTCAAACAAGGGGGTGCGAACGGTACGGTCACCTATTTCTCCCCGACGCTCAAGCTGCAGAGCGGCGATGGGGTCCGCCTCGATTGGTGCCGGGAATGGGCGAACGATTGCGGCGCGCCCGCCGCCGATGCCTTTTGCAAGTCCTATGGCAAGGTGAAGGCTTCCCGCTTCGCCGCGCAGGCCAACGTCGGGCTGACCATGGTGATCTCCAGCCAGCAGATCTGCAATGCGCCGGGTTGCACGGGTTTCGCCAGCATCGAGTGCAGTGCGGTACCGTGACGGTTCCGGTGGCCCATAGCGTCAGGCATCACACGACAGAAACAGGGCGACGAGCTCGATGATCGAGATCAGCAAACCAGAAGACGCGCCCGCTGCGTTCCAGGCGGCTTGGAATGCTCACGACATGCTCGCACTGGGTAGCCTCTTCGAGGAAAACGCCACCTTCGTGAATCGCTTCGGGCACTACGTTCGGGGAGTCGACGAGATCGTGGCCCTCCACGCTCCGATTCACGAAACCATCTATAGAGACTCTACGCTCCAGAATGAGTTGATCGATGCCGTAAAGATCGCTGACGGAGTGGCGGTCGTTCATTTCTGGAGCCGTCTGGCGGCCGGCGCAGCTCACCCGGCCGGACCCCATGAGGTCGACACGCTGATCCTGGCGGTGCTGACGAGACAGCAAGAGTTATGGCACTTTCGAGCGCTTGAAAACGTGACGCTCACCAACCCGCGAACCGGTGAGGCGATTTTGCGTGGCCGCCATGCGTGAGGACGAAAGGGTGCGCGGCACAGACTCTCGGGGACGGGTGGGGCAAGCTCCGGAAGAATCTCTCGGGGCCCTTCGTGGGCTGGTGGCCGCCATTGGCGCGGCTTTCATCGGCGTCCTGATCCGCGTGTTGGGGCGCGTCGTGAACCGATCGTCCGTGCCCTGGCTGTGCGGGCCGATCGGGGGTGATTACATCGGCGACAGGCCCTACGAAGAGGTGGCGGCGCGGGAGAACCTGGAGCTCGTGCGGCGTTCGCCCACAGGGGGCCTGCTACCCGATATGGGGATGCTCGATGGGCCCGGATTCCGCGCCGCCCAGCTACGACCCGAGGTGCGGCACTTCTATGAGCACACCGCCGCCTACCGGATGGACGTATGGTCGGACACGTTCTTTCCCGGAAACATCGCTCTCTGGCTCCTGGTGACCACGATCAGCCGCAAGGTGAACCAGCTCAACTTCCCACTGCACGCGCTGGCGACCGCCAAGGGGATCGACAGTGAGATCGTGCTGCTCAAGAACCGCGAGGGCGGGGTCCGCTATGCCGGCTGGTATCGCCGGCTGCTGGACGTGGGGCGTACCCTCTACACCGGCTTCTACATGACCGAGCGGGTGCCCCACTGCGATGGCCCTTGCGTCAAGGTCGTGTTTCCGATGCCGAGCGGCAACGCCACGGTGATCCTGCGCCCTTCGAGCGATGAGCGCGGGCACCTGCGGCTCAGCAGCAAGGGGGCGCGCTTCGGGGACGCCGGCTTTTACCGCGTGCAGGATATCGGCGGAGATCGCCTGCGGGTCTGGCGAGTGAGCACCCTCCACGAAGAGTTCAGTGTCTACATCGACGAAGCGAACGTGCTCCGCTGCGACCACTCGGTCCGTTTTCTCGGCGTCCCCGTGTTGTACCTTCACTACCGCATCGAACGAGCCCGTGTCGGATAGCACAGCGCGGAGCCTGCCTTCCTCCCCGGCGGTCCGCCTATTTGGAAAGTTGCTTATGCGACAGTGTCCATGGCATTGACGAGAATTCGGTGGCGCGCTAGCCTCTCAGCTAAGCTTTGCTAACAAAAATGGGATATCTCATGAAGGTCCTCCCTCTTGCTTCGACCGTCCAGGCAGCGGACATGAGCGGCCGACCAACGCCCTGATCGAGAAAGAGAGGAGCCATGTCCGACGCGTTCTTCAATAAGGTATTCGGGGATTCGGAGCCGACCCATTTCGGGAGCGGCTGGGTCAGCGGCGTCCTGAGCGTTTTCTCCGGCCTGCTCGGCCTGGGAGGCGCGCTGTGCCTGCATTTTCCCGGCCTGCTGACGCTCCCCGAGGCGCGGTCGCAATACCCCATGGTGGTGATCCGCCTGCTCATCCAGGGGACGATCGCCGCGGCCTTCGTGCTCGCCGCGATTTCCGCGGTCCTGCGGCAGCGGAAGGTTCTGGCGCTCACCGGCGGGCTCCTCGCGGCGGTGGCCGCGCTGCTGGGCGGCGGAAGCACGGCGCTGCCGACGGAGGTCGCGTCCCACTACGGCATCGGCTTCGACTGGTTTCTGCTCGACCTGCTCGTGATGACCGTCGTCTTCGTCCCGCTCGAACGATTCTGGCCGCTGCATCCCGGGCAGAGCACCTTCCGGCCGGAGTGGACCACCGACAGCTTCTATTTCGTAGCCACCCATCTGCCCGCGCAGTTGCTCACCTTCCTGATGGTGGCGCCCGCCCTTCTGCTCACCAAATGGCTGGCGATTCCGCAGCTCCAGGCGATCGTCCAGAGCTGGCCGTACCTCGTAGAGCTGGTCGCGGCGATCCTCATCGCGGACCTGGGACAATATTTCGTCCACCGCATGTTCCACAAGGTCCCCTTCCTCTGGCGCTTCCACTCGATCCATCATTCGATCAAGACCCTGGACTGGATCGCCGGCTCGCGTTCTCACTTCTTCGACATCGTCATCACGCGCGCCCTGGTGATGATTCCGATGATGATCTGCGGCTTCCCGCGGAGCGTGCTGGCGGGCTACCTCGTGTTCGTCTCCTTTCACGCCACCTTCTGCCACACCGATTTCCGCCCGGATGCGCGCTGGCTGGAGCGATTCCTCGTGACGGTGCGCTACCACCACTGGCATCACGCCGCGGACAAGGACGCGGTGGACGTCAACTTCGCCATCCATTTCCCTTTCATCGATCGCCTGTTCGGTACTCACCATCTCCCGAAAGAGGCCTGGCCGGAGCGCTACGGCCTGCTCGACGACACGGTCCCTCCCGGCTTTTTCGCCCAACTCCTGGCCCCGTTCAAGCGAGTGGCAAGAAACCCATGAAAACGCACAACCTGATCGGTTACGCCATCCTCCTTCTGCATGCCGCGGCTTCGGCGTACTTCGCGCCGCCGGCGCTCGGCCCCTGGCTCGGCATGGCCCTCGGGCTCCTGTACTTCACGGCCATCTGGTTTTTGAGCGGCCTCTATCTGTCCGACATCATCCACATGGGAATCACGCACGGGGCGCTCGACTACAAGCCCTGGTTCATCAAGACGGTGACGGTCGTCAGCAACACCTTCGGCATCTACGTGAATCCAGTCACCTGGGTGAATCGCCATCGCCATCACCACGAGTTCGCCGATCATCCCGGCGATCCGAACAAACTGGACGGCGACGGATTCTGGAAGACGATGTATCTCTGTCTTTTTCCCTATCCCTGCCAGGACGACTACGCGGAGGACGAGATTCTCAAGTCGCTGCCGTTCCGCATGGTTGCAAACCCCGTCTATGCCGTGTTCTCGCAATTCGTCAGCTACGGTGTCATCTGGCTGGTTTTCCGGGACTGGAAATACGCCCTCGTGCTCTGGGGCGGCCTGCGCATCTTCGCGCTCTGGGTGAACCTGATCCAGAATTACTGGACGCACAACCGGCGCTTCGGCACCCGTCGCTACGACGACGCGCAGGACAACGCGATGAACATCCACGACTGGCTGCCGGTCATGGCGACCTTCAGCGCCTGCCTGCAGAACAACCATCACCACTACCCGCACTTTCTGCGCTTGAGCCACGATCCCTCCGAATTCGATTTCGGATTCAGGACGGTACGGCTCCTGAAGTCGCTGGGCCTGGTGAAGGCCTCCTCGACGGGCGACGACATGCCGCCGGATCTCGCGCTCAAAGAAATTGGTTTTTGAGAGGCGGTGAATGGCGCCTGGAGGACTTCCCATCCAGGCGGCCACTCGACCGGCTCGGTCAGACCTCTCTACCTAGTTGAAGTCGCAGCTGTACCGTTCGTCCACTCGGCCATAGTTCGTGACCTGCCCGGTGCAAGTGTAGAGTTGGCAACAGTCGTGATGGCACTCTCCGACCTGGACGGTGAGGGTGGCGTCGCTGTAGAAGGACTCGCGGACGGCGTCGGCGCAGGCCGCCATGGCGGAATGGGGCGGCAGGCTGGCAACGGTCAGAGCGAAGGTGGCGAGGAGCGCCAGGAGCAGGCTGATTCGGCTGCGAGAGAAATGTCTTACGCGGTTCAAAAGAAGTCTCCTTTCGTTGGGGGTGGAACGGCTCACAGACAACAAGGTGTCCGCAGGGCTCAAAGGCGCGCCTCGGGGAAAGGCCCCACTCGCATCTTCCGTCCTTGCTTCGCCCCTCGTCAACATGGGAGACTGCCGGACTTCAGGCATCCGACCCATCAGCTTCCGAGCAAGAGGAGATTCCCATGGCGAACGACGACACCACGACCGTCACGGTTTGCAACCTGAGCACCAGCCCGATCTCGTACGAAATCACTTCGGGGTCTCCGGGCCAACCACCGATCGCCGGCTCGTTGCCGGGCCGCAGCTACGGCGTCATCGAGCACGAGTTCTCCCCGAAGATCGGAGTCACGATCGGCAGCTACGAGGTGACCGTCGGACCCAACGGCATGGTCACCTGGGTGCCGCCGGGCACGGGCGCCTTGATCGGCACCTTCGAGTTCGCGGTTCCTGAGAAGGCTCCATCGGAGTAGTTGGGGCGCGCTGGCGGCCCTCGGACTGCTGCGGGCCGTCGTTGTTATCTCTGACTCAAGGAACAAATGCAATGAAGAAAAGTGATCCGCAGGAAACCCGGTCGGCTTCGGAGCTGATCGACGCGAGAATCGAGGAGCTGGGCGACTGGCGGGGGAAGATGCTCAGCCGGCTCCGGGGTTTGATCAAGGCAGCCGATCCCGAAGTCGTCGAGGAGTGGAAGTGGAGAGTTCCGGTCTGGTCGCACGACGGCATCCTCTTCACCGGCGAGACGTACAAGAAGGCGGTGAAGATGACCTTCGCCAAAGGGGCGGCTCTCGAGGATCCCGCGGGCCTGTTCAACTCCAGCCTCGAGGGGAACACGAGGCGGGCGATCGATTTCCACGAGGGGGAGGAGATCGACGAGGAGGCGTTGAAGGCGCTCGTTCGCGCCGCCGTGGTCCTGAACCAGTCCAGGGCCTGAAACTGGAGGAGTGACGCCGATCGGTCGCTCGTGCAGTAGAATCCGGGATCGTCTCCCATGCGAATCACCGTCTGCGAAACCCCTCATGATCCCCTGGCGGCCGAGAGCCTGTGGGGAGCGCTTCGCTCGCACGTGCGAGACGAGTGCACGGACCTGTTGATCCTCCCGGAGTTCGCCTTCCTGGAACCCGTCTGGGAGGGGAGGGACTTCGATCAGGGGCGGTGGACGGCGCTAGAGGCGGCGAGCGACGCGTGGCTGGCCCGCCTGCCGGAGCTGCAATGCGCGTTCGTGGTGGGCGCGGCTCCGGCCACCGTCGGGGGTGAGACGTTCAATCAGGGCTTCCTCTGGTCGGCCGACGCCGGCCTCGTCCCGTTGCGGAGCAAGCGCTACCTGCCGGACGAGACGGGCGGCTGGGAGGCGCGCTGGTTTGCCCGGGGCACGGAAGAGTTCCCGGTCTTCTCCGCGGGACCGCTCAGGTTCGGCCTCAACATCTGCACCGAGCTCTGGGCCCTCGAAACCTTGGGACCCTACGCCGCGGCGGGCGTCCACGCCGTCGTGACGCCGCGGGCGACCGCCGCCGCCACCACGGAACGCTGGGTCGCGCTTGCCAAGACGGCCGCGGTTCGAACGGGCGCCTTCAGCCTGTCGTCCAACCGCCGGCACGACGACGGCTCCTGTGGCGGAGCCGGCTGGATCATCGATCCCGAAGGGAACGAGCTGGCGCGGACCTCCGCTGCGGTCCCGTTCGCCACCCGCGACCTGGATCTGCAGTCCAGTCTCGTGGCCAAGTTGATCTATCCTCGCTACGTCTTCGCCGCGGACGCGCCGGAAGCGCCGCGGTGAGCTCACGATCGCGGGACAGAACGCGAAGGAGATCCTGATGAAACGAACCTTGGCCGGCAGGCTCTTTTTGCATCGCGAAACACTCCGTAACCTGGATGCCGCCCGTCTGACGGAGGTCAGAGGGCAGGGCCCCTCCGCGGCGACGACCTGTTGCTCGGCCGCCAACTGCACGGCGGCCTGCTCCGCGGACTGCCCGCCGCAGAGCGATGACTGCACGCCGTCCACCGGTCCTTAGGGCGTGCTTAGGGCGGCTGGATATCCTTTTTAAACGTTACGAGTCGGGGAGCAGTTCTCGCTCCGGATGAATCCTGACCGGCGTAGGGGCCGTGGCATGATCGACGCCGCCCGCCCTGGCCAAAGGAGGTTCCGTTATGGTCGTTGGCATCCGTGGTATTTCCCCCTGGGTCGTTGCCGTGGGACTGATCCTGTGCCTCGGGCCGCAGCCCTGGGCCGTGGCCCAGAAGGGCGCCAAGATCTCGGTTGGTGATGCCCCCTCGCTGAAGGAAGGCTCGCCGGAATTCGTCCTCGTCGAGGTTTCGGACTTCCAGTGCCCCTATTGCGGCCAAAGCACCCGCCAGGTGCTGCCACAGCTTCGCGAGACGTACGTTCATGCCGGAAAAATCGAGATGGTCTTTCTCGACCTCCCCCTGCAAATGCATTCGAACGCTTTCAAAGCCGCGGAAGCCGCCGCATGCGCCGGCGATCAGAAGAAGTTCTGGCCCATGCACGACCTCCTGTTCGAGCATCAACAGGCTCTGGCGCCGGCCCAGCTTCCAGGGTATGCCGCGGAGATCGGCCTGGATGTCCCGGCTTTCCAGGCCTGCCTCGCCGACGGGAAACATGCCGGAAGGATCCGCGACCACATCAGAACCGCCCACAGCCTGGGCATCACCGGCACGCCGGCCTACGTGCTGGGACGCCGGATCTCCGGCAGCGACAAGGTTCAGGTGGTGGAGGTCATCAAGGGAGTGCCGGAATACGATGAGCTCGAGGCAAGAATCAAGGCTCTGCTGGTTTCGAAATAGCCGACCGGCGATGAGCCTTACCGCAACCATCGCACGAGCGGCCGGAGGGGAACCCTGAGGATCGCCGCGCTGGCCGCGTTCCTGGCCTTGGCCCTGGCTGCGCCGGCGGTCCGGGGGGAGGCCCCGGGCCCGCCCGCCTCCAGTCCGGCGCCCGATCCCGGCTGGGTGACCGGCGGCCCGTACCGCCTGAAGGCCGCGGTCTATCGCAGCGCGGCGGTCAGCGCGGCGCCGCGGCTCGTCGTGGTCCTCCACGGGGATGCGCCGTTCAACAAGCCGGACTATCAGAATACTTTCGCGGCGAAGGTGGCGGCGACCCAGCAGGACGTGGTGGCGGTGGCGCTGCTGCGGCCGGGGTACACCGACCCGCAGGGGAACACCTCCGACGGGGTGCGCGGCGTGACGAACGGGGACAACTGGAACGCCACGAACACCGACGCGATCGCCGCGGCGATCGGCGAGCTGAAGCGCCGCTACCATCCGCGGAGAGTCGTGGTGGCGGGCCATTCGGGAGGGTCCGCGATCACCGCGAACCTCCTCGGCCGGAACCCTGAGCTGATCGACGCGGCGCTCCTGGTCTCCTGCCCGTGCGACGTCGCGAGGTGGCGGCGGAGCATGCTCGAGCTCACCGGCCAGCCCGTCTTCCGGGGCCCCCTCGACACCCTCTCGGCGATCGATCAGGTGCCGGGGATGTCGGACCGGGTCGAGGTCACGATGGTCGTCGGCAGCCAGGACAAGGTGGCGCCTCCCGCCTTGAGCGAGAGCTATCGGGACCGAGCCGTCAAGCTCGGCAAGCGGGTGCGGCTGGTGACGCTGCCCGGCAAGGAGCACGATATCTTCCTCGAGCCCGCCGTCCTCGCCGAGCTGGCGAAGCTGCTCGTAGCGCCCACGGCCGGCGGTCCGGCTCCGGCGCACCCCGGCAAGACAGCTCCTGTCCCGCCGGGGTGACGTCCGTTCTGACCTTGTAAGGTTTCTCTAGCCGCCGTACTGGACGTGGATGTAGGCGCCGGTCTCGGTGTTGTAGAGCAGGTACCAGCCGGGATGATCGGGGTCGTCATAGACCACGAAATCGTCGCCGCAATCCCAGCACCAGTCGGAAGCGAGCGCCCAGTCAAAGGGGGCGATCAGGAAGGCGGAGCTGCCGAGCCAGAAGCGGTGGCCCACCCGGTCGAAGCGGGATGCCGCCCACCGGTGGGACGGCCCGATGCCGCCGCCGAAACGTCCATGCGCGAACGGCTGGCCCTGACGGAAGCGCGGGTCGTCCGGGCTGTCGTGGCCATACCAGCGGTCATGGTTGACGTGCGGCACACCGTTCGTCCGCCCGCCGTCGTAGCGTTCCACCTCCGGCTGGCGGCTCGGGGCCGGGCCGCGCCGCGGCGCGGGGGCCGACGGCGGCGGGTGCCCCTGGTTGGCGCGCGGATGCGCGCGCTGGTTCTGGTTCTGGCCTCGCTGGTTCTGGCCGCGTTGGTCCTGGCCGCGCTGGTCCTGGCCGCGCTGGGCGGCCAGCGGGAAAGTCCCCAGAGTCGTCAGTGTAAGCAATAAAGCGAGCTTTCGTTTCATGGCTTTCTCCTTTGCGATGCCGGGGCTTGCCGGCGTCTTCCTGCGAGACTGTTATGCAAACGCCGTGCGGAGGTGCCTCGCGTCGATCGGCATTCGGAGGAATGGATCTGCAAAGATTTGAGATCGAAATCGAGATGTTCTCGGATTTCAAACGAGAAGGGTGAGCCGAGGAATGAGATCGATAAATTGGCCTGATTGTGGCGGGGGTGTCGCGGCCTTTCCCGCGCCCTCAAAGCGACCCCTCTGGGAAGAGGGCCTCGAGGTGCGGGAAGGGCCAGGTGGGCCGGACGGCCTGGATCAGGGGCAGGCGTAGCAGTTGGTGAAGCCCGCCGTCACGTACTCGGGCTGCTTCGGCCAATTCGCTCCCATCGGCTGCGTCAGAGCCTCGCGGTGAAGCTCCTGCAGGGTCTCGCGGCACAGCGTCAGCTTCTTCAAACTCTTTTTCATCGCGGCCTCCTGGTTGAGAAAACGATGCTACCACGGTGACGGAGGCTGGGCGGGGCCACCTCGACGGACAGTGCTCTGAGCCGACGGGGCCGTGGCACTCGGCCCCGTCGCTGATCTCGAAGACCTTCCCGGAGGGCTACTTTACCCCCAGCACCGCCGTCGCCTTGTCGATCTCCGCGGCGAACGCCTCGAGGGTGGCGGCGACCAGGGGGATCTCGGCGGTGGCTTCCTTCCAGTCGCGCTGCTCGAGGGCCTCGCGGACGGCGGGGAGGGTCTTGACGCCGTAGCCGGTGTAGAAGCCGGGGGCGTAGACCTGATGGACGTACCAGCTGCGGCGCGGCAGCCCTTCGGGACGGGTCAGCGCGCTCTCCGACGTTCTGAGGATCGCGTTCAGGCGGTCGGCCTGGTCGGCCGGCAGCGACTTGCCTCCCGCGGTGGCTGCGGCGTACGCCTTGGCATAGGCGGCGGTGCTCTTCTTGAGCGCCGCCACGGCGTTCTGGAGGGGCGCGAAGTTGAGATAGGGGGCGGGGTCGAGGCGCGGCGGCGCCACCCAGGTCTGCGTGGGATCGTCGACCGCCTGGAAAACCTTGTCGTCGAGGCGCTGGTTGCGCTCCTCGGCCTCCTGGCGCAGGGTGTCGGTGAGCTTGACGACCTCGTCGACGTACTTCGCCACGGCGGTCTGGAAGGGATCGAAGGTCATCGGCAGCACGTCGGCGTCGGCCAGGCGGAGGTCGAGCCGGCCGGCGGTCTTCGCCAGGGCGATGCCGTACTCGAACTTCGGGTCGGCGAAGCGGACGAAGTGATCGAACGAGTCATAGACGGAGTGGTACTGCCCGTACTCCCCCTCGCCGCCGTAGCCGATGTTGAGCGCCGCGATCCCCAGGTGCTGGAGGAAGGGGGTGTAGTCCGAGCCCGAGCCCAGCGGCTCGAGGCGGATCCTCTTGCCGGTCTTCGCCTCCTGCTGCCGCTCGGGGGCGCCGGTGAGCTGCGTGCGGGCGAGGGAGCGGTCGAGGACGCTCACCCCCTTCTCGGGATCGGTCACGTCGCGCACCGCCTGGTTGACGAAGGTCTCGAGGGTGTGCGAGCCGCCGGCGTTGAAGAAGCCGCGCGAGTTGCCGTCCGAATTGATGTAGACGACCGCGTGGTCGCGCAGCTCGGCGGCGTGGGTCTCGGCCCATTCGGTCGAGCCCAGGAGCCCCGGCTCCTCGCCGTCCCAGGCGGCGTAGATCAGGGTGCGCCGCGGCTTCCAGCCGCTCTTCGCCAGCTCGCCCACGGCGCGCGCCTCCTCGAGCTCGGCGACCAGGCCGCTCACCGGGTCCGAGGCGCCGGCCACCCAGCCGTCGTGGTGGTTGCCGCGGATCACCCACTCGTCCGGCCGCTCGGCGCCGGGGAGGCGGGCGATGACGTCGTAGATCGGTTTCAGATCCCAGTTGAACGCCAGCTTGAGATGGACGCGGGCCGGGCCGGCGCCGAGGTGGTAGGGGATGGGGAGCGCGCCGCGCCACTCCTCGGGGGCGATCGGGCCGCCGAGCGCCTTGAGGAGCGGCAGGGCGTCGCCGTAGGAAATCGGGAGGACGGGGATCCTGGTGATCGTCGGCGCGTCCTGGATCGCCAGCCGTTTGGCGTCCTCGGTGGCGCCGACCCCCGGGGTCAGCGGGTCGCCCGAATAGAGCGGCATGTCCGCCACCGAGCCGCGCTGGCCGCTGTTCTCGTTGCGGTACCCCCCCTTGGGATAGACGTCCCCGCGGAAGTAGCCGTCGTCGCGCGGGTCGGAGTAGATGATGCAGCCGATGGCGCCGTGCTCGCCCGCCACCTTGGGCTTGATGCCGCGCCAGGAGCCGCCGTAGCGCGAGATCACGATCTTCCCCTTGACGTCGATCCCACGCCGCGCCAGCTCCTCGTAGTCCTTGGGCACCCCGTAGTTGACGTAGACCAGCTCGCCGGTGACGTCGCCGTCGATCGAATAGGCGTTGTAGAGCGGCAGCTGCTCGGCGGTCTGCTGCGAGGTGGCGTCCCCCGCGATGGGCGGCTCGGTGAGGCTCGCCTTGAAGCGGACGGGGGCCTCCATCTCGAGCAGGCGGCTCTTGGGGGTGGGGAAGAGGACCTTGAACGACTCGATCCGGGTCTCGTACCCCCAGGAGCGGAAGAGGTCCGCCATGAACTCGGCGTTGGCCTTGTCCCAGGGGGAGCCGACGTGGTGGGGGTGCGAGGTGATGCGCTGCATCCAGGCGCGCAGGTCGGCGGGCTGGAGGGCGGCGTCGAAGCGGGCCTCCAGCTCGCGCTCGGCCTTGGCGCCCGCGCTGCTGAAGCCGAGCAGAGGCTCCGCCGAAGCCGCGGACGCCGCGGATGCCGCCGGCCCCTCGGCCGCGGCGAAATGGGAGGGAGGAAGGACGAGGGCGAGGGCGAGGGCCGGGATCAGCAGCGGACGTCGTGCGGGCATGGAGCGGTTCTCCTCCGGGGCACGGCCGGGGAGTCCGGCCTGCCGGTCAGGGGTCGAGCGGGCGGGGAGCATTCTAAGGCCAGTGCGCCGGCCGGTGGCCGCTGAGATCTTCCGAGAGGGATGGCGAGCGGAACCCGCAGGGGGCTCAACCGAGGGTCGGCGAAAGGATCAGCGCCTTCAGCGCGTCGAAGTCGACCGGTTTGGTCAGGTGATGATCGAAGCCGGCGGCGAAGGCCTTCTGGCGGTCCTCGTCCTGGCCGTAGCCGCTGATGGCGATCAGCAGCCCCCGGTGCGTCTCGGGGCGGCGGCGCAGGCGCTCGGCAACCTCGTAGCCGTCCATCCGGGGGAGGGCGATGTCGAGCAGCACGACCTCCGGCTGGAACCACTGCGCGACCTCGAGGGCGCGTGCGCCGTCGTGCACCGTGCGCTGTGAGGGCGCCCCTTGGCGGCCCGGCCGATCAGGCCGCGCGGACGGCGCGCAGGGGCGGACCGTCGCCTAGGCGCGGTCCCGGAGGCCCAGCATCATCTTCCGTTCCATCACGAAGTGGATGGGGTCGAAGACCAGATAGCGGAGCGCGCCCTCCGAAGGAGGGCCGCGAAGGCGCTGATCTCTGCGTGGTAGGCTTTCCGGCAGGTTCTACCGATCCGAGCAGGTGGGGGATGCTCCAAACCCTTTCCAAAGGAGGCGCCGCGATGAAGACCTACGTCCAGGTGACCGGCATCCTCTTCGCCCTGCTCACCCTCGTCCACGTCTGGCGAATGTTCGTGGAGCGGCATCTCGCGACCGATCCCTGGTACCTCGCCATCACGGCCCTGGCCGCCCTCCTGAGCCTCTGGGCGTGGCGGGTGGCTCGGCGCTCGGAGCCCGGGTAGGTGCCATGGAGCCGGTGAGCCTGCGTCCGTTCCTGGCCTTCGACGCCGAGGTGGACGAACCCTCGGCCTCCGAGGAGATTCCCGCGGGCCGGGAGCTCGCCGAGAGGCTGGTGGACGGCGTCGCCCGCCGCGGGGTGCGGGTGCTCGCTCCGGTCGAGATGCATGAATCGTTCGGCTGGTCCTTCGTGCTCGCCGAGGAGGGGCGGCAACGGGTCCACTGCCTCTTGCAGTGCCCCGACTCGTGGCTCCTGATCACGCGGCTCGAGATCCCCCTGTCCGCACGCCTCTTCGGCGAAGCGATCGATCACGAAACCCATCGGCGTGTCTGCGAAGCCCTGCACGCCGCCGCCCTCGAGCAGCCCGGGGTCTCGAACGTCCGCTGGTTCACGAAGCGGGACTACCAGGAGGGGGGAGTGGCCGCGGACCGGCCGTGAGCCTCCCCCGGGGAGCCTTCCGCCGCCTCAGCGGCGTCAGCGGAGAGGCTTCGCGGGCGGGTTCGGCTTCGCGGGGAGCTCGGGCTTCTGCCGCCGCACGATCGCGATGTAGGTGACCGAGTCCCAGGCGTTGTGGATGCCGACGAAGAGGAGGAGGAGCCCGATGGCGGCGATCAGGAAGAGAGAGAGCAGGGGATAGCGCGGCAGCTCGACCGCCGCGGCGAGGAGGAGCGCGTAGCCGAGGAGCGGGAAGCTGCAGTGAAACAGCCAGTCCTCGAGCACCATTTCGTAGTCCGTCTGGCGGATCGCATGCCAGACGACGATCAGCCCGTACACGACGCCGATGCCGCCGCAGAGGCCGAGGGCGAGGGAGACGTTCGCCAGCTCGGGCCACGGGGCGCTCATCATGGCCGACAGGAGCAGGACGGCGCAGAAGTGCACGATGGTCGGCGTGCCGAAGGCGCGGGTGATCTGGCTGCTGCTCTTCGCGTTCACCTCGGCGCCGAGGACGATCACGATGAACTGCAGCCCGGTCAGCGCGGCGGCCGAGGAGCCGACGATGACGTAGAAGTTTTCCCAGGCGGCGAGCGGCAACAGGCTGGCGTGCACCATGGTCGATCTCCGGACGGCGTAAAGGCGCGGCAGGAGCCTATGCGACGGCTGGCCCCTGCCGCAACCGGGCTCAGCCCGCTCGCCCCGGGGCTCCTCCGGCGGGCGGCGGCGCCGCCTGCAACCCGGCCAGGGTTCCCGAGCTGAGGCCGTACCGCCAGCGCTGGAAGAGGAGGAAGGCCGCCATCAGGACGAGGGTGGTGGCGACGCCGAGCCCGAGGGCGAGCGCGGTGCCGCCGCGGCCGAGCAGGTGGTTCGCCACCAGGGCGACGCCGGCGCCGGCCACCATGCTGTTGATGAACGAGATCATCGTCGCGGCGGTGGAGAGGTAGGCGACCAGCGTGCCGAACCGGAGCGACGGGGCCGGCACCTCCGGACAGCGTCCGCTCTCGGGGGAGAAGTAGACGGCGGCCTCGGGGGTGAGCGTGCGGTAGTAGCCGCGGATGCGGGCGATCCCGGTCAGGTACTGCTGGTTCTCGATCCCGGTGTCGACCAGCCGGTAGACGGTGAACACGCCCAGCAGGAAGAGGGCGGGGAGGACGGCGGCGGCGAAGGCGAGGAACACTTCCTCGGAGTGCGACGCGAACCCCATGGCTACCAGCGAGCTCGACAGCGAGAGGACGTAGAGGGAGGCGCGCGCCGCCGCCTCGCTCACCGTGGCGCTGGCGGCCGTCTGGAGCACGAAGTGCTCGGTGGTCAACGCTGTCAGGAACGCGGCCTGCCGCTCTTTGTCGTCCATGCGCGGAGCTTCATGCAGCCCGCGGGCCAGGGGAGCAGCCCGCGGGCCCCAGGCCCCGTCTAGTTGAAGAAGTACATCACGACGTCGGCGATGGCGGCGGTCCCCGTCGCGGCGCCCTTGAAGCCGCGCAGCGTCTTCCCGCCGTAGGTGGCGCGCGTCGCGGCGCCGCCGGGGTGGACCACGTAGCGGGAGATCCAGTCGCTCGATCCCGTCCGGTCGTAGACGTTGTAGGTGCCGTTGCGGACGTTGTCGGTGAACATCGTCGCCGTCGTGCTCTGGTACTGCGCGTACCAGTAGCAGGTCGCGCAGTTGCTGTTGTTCCACCAGAAGAGGGCCTTGACCAGGGCCGTCTTCTCCCCCGGGACCGCGAGGCCCTTGGCGGGCGGCGGCGTCAGGGAGAGGATGATCTCCTCGTCCGGATAGAGCGCCAGCCGCTTCTCGTTGACGCGGTCGGCGATCGCCTGCACGGTGGCGGGCTGGGAGACGTCGATGTCTGCGACCAGGCTCCCCACGTCGACCCGCTTGTCGGCGTAGAGCTCGACCGCCAGCGGACCGGCCTTGAGGTTGCTCTTGACGAGGTCCGTCCGCGAGAAGCCGAGGCCGGCATTGCCGGCATTGTGGTTGTCCTCGGCCAGGGCCGGGAGGGCGATCAGGCAGGCGAGAGCGATTCCCAGGTATGCGGAGCGAATCACGGTGATCTCCTTTTGAGAGGCGAGAGACCCACGATCAATCTCTCGCAGGACGGGTGGAAATTGTTTAGTACTAGCCTACGAGCCGGGGCGGCGCGTGTCAAGAAAGCGCAGGTCGGCTCCCCGGCGCACACCCCGGTTCCGAGCCGGCCCTCCCCCGCGGTGCCGGGCCGCGGCGCGCTCCTTCCCTTTCGCCGCACTGTGTAGGGTGAGGCCGCCCGCGCCGCCGCGCCATCCGGGCACCGGGACGTGGGGGAGGGCCGCTGCACCGCCGACGCGTCCAAGGAGGAGAGCGCCATGAAGAGAGCCCTGCTGTGTCTGCTGCTGGCTGTCGCGCTGGGAGCCCCCGCCCAGGCCAAGGTCACCCGTTACCTGACCGGCAATCCGGCCGACGTGGTCGTCCCCCTGGCCGGGCCGGTCCACGACTTCGGCGGTGGCGGCACCGACGTCGACGCGGGGCTGCAATGGATGATCGACCAGGTGCGCGGCTGCACCAGCTGCTCGACCAAGATCGACGTGGTGGTCCTGCGCTCGACCGGCACCAACGGCTACAACGACTACATCTACGCCATGAACGGCGTCGACTCGGTCGAGACCCTGGTGATCACCAAGGTCGCCGACGCCAACGCGGCGGACGTCGAGACCACGATCAAGAACGCCGAGGTGGTGTTCTTCGCCGGCGGCGACCAGTGCGACTACACCACCCTGTTCAAGGGGACCAAGGTCGAGTCGGCGGTCCAGTCGGTCTACGCCAAGGGGGGCGGCGTCGGCGGCACCAGCGCCGGGCTCGCCATCCAGGGGGACTTCGTCTACGACGCCTGCGTGGGGAGCGTCACCTCGAGCCAGGCGCTGGCCGATCCCTACCAGCGCTACGTGACCTTCACCTACGACTTCTTCCACTGGAACAACATGCAGAACACGATCACCGACGACCATTTCGTCACCCGCGACCGCATGGGACGGACGATGGCCTTCCTGGCCCGCCAGATCAAGGACGGCAAGGCGACGGCGCCGCTCGCGGTCGCGGCCGACGAGGTGACCTCGATCGAGGTGAGCCGCACCGGCCTCGCCACCGTGGTGGGAACCGGCACCGCCTACTTCATCCTCGCCGACCACACCCCCGAGACCTGCGTCGCCGGCTCGCCGCTGACCTACTCGAACTTCAAGATCTGGAAAGTGCCGCCCGGAGGCACTTTCAACCTGGCGAGCCGCCCGACTACCGGCTACTACCTGAGAAGCGTCAGCAACGGCGTGATCGATCAGAATCCGTACTGAGCGGGCGGCTCGGAACGCGGGACTGGACCTGATCTCAGATCACGGCTTCCAGTCCCTTGCGATCGAGCAAATTGAGCAGCTTGAGTGACGGTCCGCTCGGATGCTTTTCGCCGATCTCCCACTGGCGAACCGTCGAGACGCTGGTGTTGAGAATGGACGCCAGGACGGCTTGGCTGATCCGGTACCTCTCGCGCAGAGCACGAATCGTCGCGCTGGAGTACTCCGGCACGGGCACGAGGCAGAGGGAGTCATACTCCTTCATCCGACGTTTGGAGACCAACCCGGCTGTATGGAGATCACGCGCGGTCTCGTGGACCGCGTCCAGGATGAGGCTGGTGTCCTTCTTGGTCTTGGTGGCCATGGCAAATCTCCTCTAAAGCTTGATTGTCGACCAAGCGGTCGAGCTCTGCCGAAGAGAGCTTCAGGAGGTCGGCGGCAACCTCTGCGGCGTCGGCGGCGCCAGCGCCGGGCTCGCCATCCTGAGGGACTTCATCTACCACGCCTGCGTGGGGCGTGTCACCTCGAGCCAGGCGCTGGCCTATCCCTACCATCGCCACGTGACCTTCACCTACGACGTCTTCCACTGGGACAATCTGCAGAACACGATCGCCGCCGACCATTTCGTCACCCGCGACCCCATGGGGCGGACCCTGGCCTTCCTCGCCCGCCAGATCAAGGACGGCAAGGCGACGGCGCCGCTGGCGGTCGCCGCCGACGAGGTGACCTCGATCGAGGTGAGCCGCTCCGGCCTCGCTACCGTGGTGGGGACCGGCACCGCTTACTTCATCCTCGCCGATCACGCCCCCGAGACCTGCGTCGCCGGCTCGCCGCTGACCTACTCGAACTTCAAGATCTGGAAAGTGCCCCGGAGGCACCTACAACATACCACGAGAGTTGAGGGCCCCCCGCCAAGCCATGCTCAACAAGTGTGTATTTGGAGGTGTGGCGGCATAGTTCCTTTTGCATGTATTCCTCGGCTAATTTCATTGACGGGTAACTGGCCTGCCGGTAAAATTTCCGTTAGGCGCAATACCTATGGTAAGGAGGCTAATACATGGCGGATCAGCTCGAATACATACGCGACTATCTTTTGGCGACGACGGAGTCTTCGGTAAGGTCGCGCCGTATCCTAGTCCTGCTGCTTGTCGCGAGCATCCTTATTTTTATCACGTTTTGGAATTCCCGTGATTCAAGCTGGATACTGACGCATGTGAAGTGGGCTGAGGAAATCGAGACTTCTTTCAGGAAGCTGCAATCCGGCGGCCAACCTTCCAGTGATATGGATGTGCGTATTCAGGCAAGGGCAAGCGACTATCATATCGAAAGCGTCGAAGACGCCCAGCATTTTCACCAGCACCTTCTGGATTTAATGGCTGAACACGTACTGTACGTTCGAGTCCCTGTTCTTGGAGTGGCATTTGATATAAACGATCTCGGTGTCTTGAGCGGCATCACGTTAACGGTCCTCTTGCTATGGTCTCGTTTTGCCCTCTGGCATGAGCAGCGTAATCTCCAGCTTTGCATGGCTGAGTCCAAGGCCGAAGACCGAAAGGCTGTGTATAGATATTTAGCGATGAGGCAGTTGCTGACAATTCCGCCAAAGCTCGCGGATCCGAATTCTGCACGAATATGGGGTTGGCTTGTGCTTATCCTTTTCTGTCTGCCTGGGTTAGTTTATGGGTTCGTCGTTGGCTATGATCTTTTATTTTCGGGAGGCTTGCCTGATACGAGCGGATTGGCGATAGACTTGATCGGCGAGTTTTTGTGTCTGGTTGTTGTAATGACCCTTACCTTCCTATGCGTTCAATTGCTTCGCGATATTCATGCGTCTTGGGATTACTTCGCTCAGGATGTTCGTAGCCCCGTCAATCAGCAGGTGGCCGGCTCCGCTTGAGTTCCAGTGGCGGCTGCAGGATGTGCTCCAACGGACTGGCCGGCCATATTCTGCTCCTCCGAGGAGCCGGTCCCATAAAGTCGCGGATGGGAGGACGCTAGCAGACTGCATCTAAGGTAACCCTGGCGGTTCTTAGGCGCCTGCTAGGCCCCCGTTTCTATCGCGTCAGTAAATTAGGGTGCCGAGATATCTCTCACTGCGCCGGGTACGTCGTCCCCGTCGGGCCATAGCCGGTGATCTGGATCACGGCCGGCTGGTCGCCGGTACGGGCGAAGTGGAGCTCGTTGGGGCGCTCCTTGTAGAAGCTGCCGGGCGCCTCGGGGGTGAGCTTGGCCTCGTCGAAGTGGTCGCCGTAGCCGAAGTACCAGCTTCCGGAGAGGACGGTGGCGAAGCGGTCGTCGGGGTGGAGATGGGCCTCGATGCGGGTGTGGGGCTGCACCTTGAGGAGGAGGCTGTAGAGGCCGGCCTTCGTGGGGTCGCCCGTCAGCACCTCGGTCGTCATGCCGGCGGCTCCCGAGGTTCCTGGGATCGCGGCCGTCGGGGCTCCCTGGTTCAGGAAGGCGACGAGCTCGGACATCGTCTTCTCCGGCGCCTCCTCCATCAGCCAGTGGCCGGAGCCTTCCACGATGACCCCTTTGACGTTGGAGTCCACCAGCTCGGCCTGTTCGATCAGGCCGTGGCCGGAGGCCTTCTCGCCGGTTAGCACCAGCATCGGCTGGCTGAGCTTGGTGGCGGAGAGGGCCTCGAAGTCCTTGGCGTCCTGCTCGAAGGCGTGGAAGGTCTCGAAGCCGGCACTCATCGCGCCGGGGAGGGCGTACTTTTTGGCGTAGAGCTGGCGGTCGGCCTCGGGGACCGAGTGGTTGGGGTCGGCCGCGAAGTCGTTCCAGAAGTGCTCTAGATAGATGCGCTCGCGGCCGGCGACGAGCTGGAGCGGCGTCTTGCCGTAGAAGTGGAAGTGCCAGAGGTCGCGCAGCAGCCAGACGGTGCGCCAGTCGCCGACGCCGGGGAGGAAGGCATCCATCAGCGCGATCCGCTCCACCTCGTCCGGGTATTGGGCGGCGTAGGCGTAGGCCACCATCAGGCCGATGTCGTGCCCCACGAGCTCGATCCGGTGATCGCCCAGCGAGTCCATCAGGGCGTGAATGTCCTGCGCCATCCCCTTCTTGGTGTAGCCGGTCGCCGGCTTCTCGGAATCGCCGTAGCCGCGGAGATCGGGGGCGATCACCGTGTGCGTGGCGGCGAGCTTTCCGATCAGCGGCAGCCACATGTGGCTGGTCTCCGCGAAGCCGTGGAGCAGCAGGACGGGGGACCCCTTGCCGGCGATCAAATAATGAATCTTGACGCCGTTGACGGTCGCGAAGCGGCTCGCGACGGCGGCGGCCGGTTGGGCGGCGGCAGGGCGGGGCGCGAGCGTGGCCACGGCGAAGAGGGCGGCGAGCAGCGGGGCGGTCAGGAAGACTTTTCGCAGAGCGTGCATGGCGATCTCCTTTGGCGGTTGGCGGTGGGCTTGAGACTAGGCCGCCGCGCCACCCTCGCGAATCCCGCGGATTGGGAGTCCTGGCGTACTCCGTTGGCTGCGGTCGCGGGTACCCCGATCGAGGTAGGGGAGCGCTGTCATATAAGGGAGAGGAATCTCCACACAGAGGACGGAACGCCCGCGCCGTGAAGCCGGGCGGCAAGCACCCGATGACCCGACAGGAACCCAATCCCGAGCTCGAGCGGCTCCATCCCGCCAGTTTCAGCTGGGCGCTCTCCTGTTGCCGGCGCGATCGGGAGGAGGCGGAAGAGGTGTTGCAGGCGAGCTATCTCAAAGTGCTGGAGGGGCGGGCGCGGTTCGACGGGCGGTCGAGCTTCAAGACCTTCCTCTTCGGGGTGATCCGCCGCACGGCGGCCGAGCAGCGGCGGCGCCGGGCGCTCCACGGGCTTTGGCTCGCCTGCTGGGGAAGGGGATCGGAGGAGGCCTCGCTGAGCCCGGCGCCGCACGAAGCGGACGACCGCCTGCGCCGGCTCGACGCCGCGCTGGCTGTCCTCCCGCGCCGCCAGCGGGAGGTGATCGAGCTGCGCCTGCAACACGGGATGACGATCGAGGCGGCGGCGGAGACGCTCGCCATCTCGACCGGCAGCGCCCGCGTCCACTACGCCCGCGCCAAGGAACGCCTGCGCAAGCTGATCGGCGCACCGGAGGAAAGCGCATGAATCCGCACCACGAAGATCCGAACGAGCCGGCGCTCGACGTTCTGTTCGCCGCCCGGGAGCGCCGGGACGAGGCGGCGTCTCCCAGCCTCGAGCGGGTGCTCCGCCGGCCGGCTCGCGGCGTCCGCGGCGCCGGCGGCCGGCGGTGGATGCCGGCGGCCGTGGGCGCTCTCCTGCTGGCGCTCGCCGTGCTCGGAATCGTCCGCTCTCGTCATCCTGAGCCGGTCCCCACGCTCGCCGACTGGAAGGCGCCGACCGATTTTCTCCTGAACGTCCCCGGCGGCGAGCTGCTCGACTCCACGCCGTCTTTTCCCTCCCGCGATCTCCCGCTGCCGGCGGCAGCCAATTCTCGACCGAGGAGACTCTGATGAAAACCTTTTCTTTCCGTCCTTTCGCCCTCTTGATCCTGCTCGCCGGAATCTCCCTGGCGACTTTGGCGGGCCGCCCGGCGCTCGCCGACCCCGAAGCCGATCCGGGAGCCGGCGATCCCATCGCCCGCCTGCTCTTCCCTCCCGAGGCGCTGCTCGGCCATGCCCAGGAGCTGGGGCTCGACGACGCGCAGAAGAAGGCGATCCGTTCCGAGGTGCTGACGGCGCAGAAGCAGTTCCTCGACGCGCAGCTCAACATGCAGGAGGCCTCCGAGGAGCTCCAGCGCCGGCTCCAGGAGCGGCCGGTCGACGAGGCGAAGGCGCTCGCCGCGGCCGATCAGGTGATGGGCTGCGAGCGGACGATCAAGCGCACCCATCTCACGCTCCTGATCCGCCTCAAGAACCGGCTGACCCCGGCGCAGCTCGCGAAGATGACCGAGATCCAGAAGCGGAGCGGGTCGTGAGCCGGCCGGGGCGGATCGTCGCAGGGGCTCTGGTCGGCGGGCTCGCCCTGCTGGCCGCGGCGCGGGGAGCGATCGCCGCGGGCGCCGCTCCGGCCGCCTGGGAGGCCGACCGCCGCCTCACCTTCGACGGCGCTCACTCCTACACCACCTACAACTTCGCCCGCAGCGTGGCGGCGGAGCCCGGCGGCCGGGTCCAGGTGGTCTGGTACGGCGACCGCGGCGGGAGCTTCCAGGTCTACACCCGGCGCTCGCGCGACCACGGCGCCACCTGGGAGGACGACCAACTCCTCTCGGCGGGGTTCGACGACGCGGAGCATCCGGCGATCGCCTCCTCCGAACAGACCGTCCTGGTCGCCTGGCAGGGGAGGGAGGCTGGCGGGGTGGGAGTCGACGTCTTCGTGCGCCGCTCGCTCGACGGCGGGGCGAGCTGGGGGCCGGCCGAGGCGCTGACCGCGAGCCATCAGGCGGGGCACCCCTCGATCGCCCTCTCCGGGGATCGGGCACAGCTGGTGTGGGGGGAGGCGCGGGCGGGGTTCACCGAGGTCGTCACCCGCCACTCCGCGGACGGCGGCGCGAGCTGGGAGGGGGCGCGGCAGCTCAGCGCCGGCCGGGGCGCCGCGTCATGGGTGCCGACCGTCGAGCTCGCCGGCGAGATGGTGCACGTCGCCTGGGTCGACACCCAGGACGGCAACGAGGAGGAGTACTACCGGCGCTCGACCGACGCCGGCCGCACCTGGGAGCCGGTCCTGCGCATGACCCGCAACGGGGCCAACTCGTGGGCCCCGTCGCTGGCGCTCGCGGGCTCGCGGGTGCACCTCGCCTGGTTCGACCAGAGCGACAGCCCGGTCCAGCCGCGGGCGGCGGAGGCGGAGCTCGACGGCATCCTGCGGGGGATGGGGCTCCCCATCCTCCCCGAGCCCGCCGGCGTCCTGGTCCCCGATCCGGAGGCGGAGGCGCGCCTGCGCTGCGGCGAGAAGGCGCGGCAGATCGAGGGCGCGGAGATTGCCTGGGTGACGGCGGGGGGTGACGCGGCGCGGCTCGCCTCCCTCCTCCAGCAGGTCCAGGCTCTCGGCGCCGCCGGCGCCACCTATCTGGTGAAGGAGCGCGTGCTCGACGCGGCGCTCCACCTCCTCGGCCTGGTCTATCGCTCGCATCCCTTCCCGGAGGTGCCGCTCGTCTACTACGAGGACGCCCTGCTGACCCGCGTCGCCGACAAGCTCGGGGAGGTGAGCGCCGCGGCGCCGGCCTGGGTGGCCCAAGGCGGCAATCCCGCCGCCCTCGGTACGGCGCTCGGGGCCTTCGAGCGGCATCTCGACCAGGCGGTCAACGACTGGGAGATCTACACCCGCCGGTCGGACGATGGCGGCAGGAGCTGGGGAGCGCCCTTGCGCCTGACCTGCGCGCCGGGGATCTCGCACCGGCCCAGCATCGTGGCGGCGGGGGAGCGCGTCACCGTCCTCTGGTTCGACGGCCGCGACGGCAACCTCGAGATCTACGCCAAGGATTCGGCCGACGGCGGCCGCAGCTGGAGCGCCGACCAGCGGCTGACCATGGCGCCGGGGGATTCGCAGCACGTCAGCGTGGCCGCGGCGGGTGGCGACCTCTACGCGGTCTGGTACGACGAGCGCAGCGGCCATCCCGAGATCTGGTTCAAGCACCGCCGCTAGCCCGATCGAGGTACGCCGCTCTTCCGGGCCGCCGCTATACTGGCCGCCGCATGCCCTCTCCATTTGCTGCGGCGGCCGCGGTGGCCCGGCGCCTCGCCTGCGGATTTCTGCTGCTGCTGGCGGTCCCCGCCGCCGGGCTCGACCCCCAGACCGCCCTCACGCAGTACGGGCACACCGCCTGGCGCGTCCGCGACGGCTATTTCGCGGGGCCGCCCACCGTGATCGCGCAGACCCGGGACGGATTCCTGTGGATCGGCACCAACTCCGGGTTGCTGCGCTTCGACGGGGTGCGGTTTATCCCCTGGGAGCCGCCGGCGGGGGAGCGCCTGCCGAGCGACCGGATCGTCGGCCTGCTGGGGACGCGGGACGGCGGCCTGTGGATCGGCACCGCGAGCGGCCTGGCGCGCTGGTACGGCTCGAGGCTCGTGGTCTACGCGCGCGCCGGGCGCTTCGCCGCCCTGCTCGAGGACCGCAAGGGGACGGTCTGGGCGGGCCACACGCGGGCCCTGGCGGAGGTGCCGCCGCTCTGCCGTTTCGCGCACGACCAGTTCCGCTGCTTCCGCTTCCCGGCCGAAGACGGGCTCAGTTACGTCGGAGCCGTGCACGAGGATCGCCGGGGAGATCTCTGGCTCGGCGGGGAGAACGGCGTCTGCCGGTGGCGGCCGGAGAAGCTGGATTGCCACGAGATCCCGGAGCTGGCCCCGCTGCGGGGGAAGCTGGGAGTCTTCCAGATGGCGGACGAACCCGACGGCAGTCTGCTGGCCGCCATCGGGGAGGGGATCTGGCAGCTCGCCGCGGGTGGTTGGCGGCGTTATCGCGTCCTGCCGGGACCGCAGTTGGACACCGCCCTCTTCGCCGGTAGGGGCAAGGAGATCTGGTTCAACGCCGACGGGCATGGATTGATGCGGCGCGCCGACGGACGGACGGAACAGTTCACCCGCGACGACGCGCTCTCGAACGATCAGGTGTCTTCTCTCTTCGAGGACCGGGAAGGGAGCGTCTGGGTCGCCACCCCCTCCGGGCTCGATCGGTTCCGCGACCTGAAGGTGGTAACGCTGACGTCGCGGGAAGGCTTGCGCGGCGGCTACTTCGGGGCGGTGACGGCGGCGCGGGACGGCGGCCTCTGGATCGCCGAGAAGCGCGGGCTCTACCATCTGGCGCCTGGGACCTCGCCCTCCGCGGCGGTGTTTCGGGGTCTGCCGGGAAACAGCCTCGCGAGCCTGCTCGAAGACTCGACGGGCCGGCTCTGGCTCGGCGTGGACAACGGCCTGGCGTATTTGGAGAACAGCGGGCAGGACGGCCGTTTCTTCCCAGTCCGGATGCCGGATGGCGGCGCCCTCGGGATCGTCACCGCGATCGTGGAGGATCGGGCGGGAGACGTCTGGGCTGCCACCACCGATCGCGGCCATCCCGTGGTCCGCATCCGGGGAGGCCGGGTCGCTCAGGCGTTCTCCCTGGAGCGGTTCGGGACGAGGGTCGCCGCGCTGGCCGCGGACCCCGCGGGAGGGGTGTGGGTCGCGCTCAACCACCAGGTGCTGAAGCTCGGTGCTGAGGGCGTGCAGCCGCGCGGGGACCCGCATGCGGGGTCGGGCTGGACTGCCGTCGGCCTGCTGCCGGACGCCCGCGGGCTGTGGATGGCGACGAACCGCGGGCTCGGCCTGTTGCGGCCGGCTTCCTCTACTAGGCCCGGTGCGGCGGTGGACCGGCTGGATCTCCTCGACCGCCGCGCCGGCCTCCCTTGCGAAGGGCTCGAGGATCTCGTGGCGGGAGCGGACGGCTCCTTGTGGCTCAAGGCCACGTGCGGTCTGATCCAGATCCCGCCGGGCGAGTTGGACGCCTGGACGGCGAACCCTGAGCGGCACGTCCGCTTCCGGTTTCTGGACGCCCTCGACGGCGTCCAGGCCTCCCGGTCGCCGTTCAGCCCGCGCGTCACGCGAACGGCCGACGGCCGCCTCTGGTTCGCTCTGGAGGATGGGGGAATCCAGGTCCTGGATCCCGGGAATCTGAAGGACAACCCCCTGCCGCCGCCGATGCAGATCCTCCGCGTGGTGGCCGACCGCCGGACCTACCCGCCGACACCGGGGCTCCGCCTGCCGGCGCTGACGCGGGACATCGAGATCGACTACACGGCCCTCAGCCTCGCCGTGCCGGAGAAGGTCCGCTTCCGGTATCGCCTGGAAAGCGGGCTCGAAGGCGCGGAGAAGGAATGGCAGGACCCCGGCACCCGCCGCGAGGCGTACTACGCCAACCTCGGCCCCGGGGATTACCGCTTTCGCGTCATCGCCTGCAACAACGACGGCGTCTGGAACCGCCAGGGGGCGGCGCTCGCGTTCACCATCCGTCCCGCGTTCTACCAGACGCGATGGTTCCTCTCTCTCGCCGCCCTGACGCTGGCGGCCCTCGCCTGGGGGGCGTTCCGCTGGCGGGTGCGCCAGGTGCGCGCGAGCCTCGACCGCCGCTTCGAGGAGCGCCTCGCCGAGCGCACGCGGATCGCCCGGGACCTCCACGACACCCTGCTGCAGGGGGTGCTCAGCGCCTCGATGCAGCTCTACGCCGCCGTCGAGGAGATGCCGGCGGAGCAGCCGGCGCGGCGGCGCCTCGAGCGGGTGCAGCAGCTCATGGGGCAGGTGATCGAGGAGGGGCGCGGCGCCCTGCGAGGCTTGCGCTCGGCGGCGCGCAGCGAGGACGACCTCGGCGCCGCGCTGTCGCGGGTCCCCGGCGAGCTCGGCCTCCCCGATCTCCACGAGCCCGCGGGAGCGGAGAGAGGCGCCGGGCTCCGCGTCGTGGTCGAGGGGCGCCCCCGCCCGCTGCAACCCGCCGTCCGCGACGAGATCTACCGCATCGCCCGCGAGGCGCTGGTCAACGCCTTCCGGCATTCCGGCGCATCGGCCATCGAGGTCGAGATCGAGTACGCGCCGCGGCAGCTCCGCGTGGTGATCCGCGACGACGGCGCGGGGATCGACCCCGAGGTGCTGCGCGCCGGGCGCGAGGGGCACTGGGGGCTTTCCGGCATGCGCGAGCGGGCGGAGCGGATCGGCGCCCAGCTCAAGGTCTGGAGCCGCGACGGCGGGGGGACCGAGATCGAGCTGGCGGTGCCGGGGAAGGTCGCCTTCAGTCCGTAGAGGCCGGAGGGATCACGATCTCGCGGCGGCCGAACAGGCGCGCGTCGAGCGACCAGGCGCCCGGCCCGAGGAGGACGACGGCGACGGCCATCAGGGCGACCAGGATCACGGCGGGGGTGCCGCCCAGCACGTCGGGGATCGCCGGGGGGAGGCGGGAGAGCGCGACGCCCGCGCCGGCGAGGGCGGCGAGCCCGGCCGCCACGGGGGTGAGAATGCCGAGCAGCAGCGCGGCGCCGGCCGCCACGGCGAGCGGGCCGAACGCCCAGCTCCAAAGCCCGTCTCCCCGCGCCAGGCAGGCCACTCCCTGGGCCGCCAGCGAGAGGGCGACCGCCGCGCGCAGCAGCAGCAGCCCCAACCCCGGCCATCCCGGCGGAAACGATGGAAACAGTCTTTGCAGCGTCCTCTCCTCCGGGGCGCGCGCAACGGCGCACCCCGCAGGAGAGCCTAGGGGTTTCGATCCCGGGGCGAATCCCCAGAACGTGGTACTCCGCCGTTCAGAGCTGAGCCTCAGAGCTGAATAATGCCGCGGCGCAGAGCGATGGCGACGGCGTCCGTGCGGTCCTTGGCGCCCAGCTTCTCCATGATGTGCTTGACGTGGACCTTCACCGTCTCCTCGGTGATGAACAGCCGTCCGGCGATGTCCTTGTTGCGGTTCCCCCCGCGAGCTGCTGGAGGACCCCCAGCTCGCGCGGCGTCAGGCTCTCCTCGCCCAGATGCTCGGCGAGGTGGGCGGCCACCTCGGGGGGGATGCGCTTCCGCCCCGCGTGCACCTCGCGGATGCCGGCCAGCAGGTCGGCCGGGGGCATGCTCTTCAGCAGATAGCCGCGCGCGCCGGCCTGGAGGGCGCGGCGGATCTCGACATCCCCCTCGGAGGTGGTGAGCATCAGGATGCGCGCCTCGGCGTGCTCCGCGCGGATGGCGATCAGCGTGTCGATGCCGGACATGTCCGGGAGGCGGAGGTCCATCAGGGTGACGTCCGGGCGGTACTCGCGGAAGCGCTGGATCGCCTCGCGGCCGTTGGCGGCCTCCGCTACCAGGGTCATGTCCGCCTGGTTGCGCAGCATGGCGGCGATCCCCTCCCGCATCAGGGGGTGGTCGTCGACGCTCAGGATGCGGATCGGGGTGGGCGGCTCGCTCATCGCGGATGGAGTCTAATCCAGGCCGCGGCCGCTTCAGTCGTCCCCGCGCAACGCGAGGGCGGCCGCGGCCACCAGCACGCCGAGGCTGAGAGCGCCGAGGGAGAGGGTCAGGGGGCTCAGCCAGGAGTCGCGGGTGCGGGATGGCGTGGGGATCGGGACCGCGGCGGGCTCGCGGCTCGCCCCGCGACCGTTCCCCGCGGCGGCGGGAGGGCTGCTCGCCCCGACGTCGTTCCCGGCGGCGGCGGGAGGGCTGCTCAGGGATGCGAGGAGCTCGCTCGACCGCAGGTATCTCCTGCCGTCCGAGCCGCCGGCGATCAGCAGCCGGCCGTCGGGGAGCAGGGCCGCGGCGTGCTCGACTCTGGGGGTCGACATCGAAGGCAGAGTCCGCCAGGTCCCGGCCCCCGGCCGGTAGCTTTCCGCGCTGGCCGTGACGTTTTCCATGGAGCCGACCTGCGCCCCGCCCACGACGATCACCATGCCGTCCGGCATCAGCGTCGCCGTGTGCCGGGCGCGGGGGACGTAGAGCGGGGGAGCGGAAGACCAAGTGCCGGTCTCCGGGTCGTAGATCTCCGCCGTGGCGAGGTTGTGGCCCCTGACGTGGCCGCCGGTGACCAGCACCCGGCCGTCGAGGAGCCGGGTCGCGGTATGGAAGGCGCGCCCGTCGTGCAGCGAGCCGGTGAGCGAGAAGGTACCGGTGGCGGGGTCGTAGAGCTCGCAGCGCTCGTCCGCCGCGAAACCGGTCCACTGCCCGCCGCCGGCCACCAGGACCTTGCCGGCGTTTCGCCCGGTCGTGAGCAGCGTCAGGGTGTGACCGACGCGTGGAGCGATCATCGCGCCGGTCGCGCTCCAGATCGCGGCGACCGGATCGTACAGCTCGGCCGAGGTGTAGGTCGGTCCGTCGCCGCCGGCGTACCCTCCGCAAGAGAGCACCTGGCGGCTGCGCAACAGCACCATCGCGCCGGCGAACCGATCCACGCGCGGGGCGTGGGCCGAGGGTGACCAGGTATGGGTGGCCTCGGTGAACAGCAGGGACTCCCGGTGGCTGCCGCCGTACTGCTCGCCGGCGATCAGGAGCTTGCCGTTGCCGAGCAGCACCGCCAGGGGGTGGTAGCGGTGGGCGGCCGGCATGGGCTGGGTCTCGGCGAAGGTGTGGCTGGCCAGCGAAAAGAGATCCACCCGGTTCGTAGCGATCGTCCCCGCGGCGGCGCCTCCTGGGGCGAGGAGATCTCCGGAGGGGAGGGGGACCAGCGCGAAGGCGCTGCGGCCGATCGACATCTCGGGTCCCGGCTGCCACGCCTCGTCCGCGGCCGCGGGGCACGCCGACATCCAGAGAAGGGAAAGAACGGCCGCCGGTCCTGCGACTCGCAGGGTCATGCCGGCCCCCTCGCCCCTACTCCATCCCGAGGATGCCGAGCCCGTTGAGCCGCTGGCGGACGAGCTCCTGGAGCTGCTGGGCGCAGTCGAGAAAGGCGGCGAGCGGCTTGCCGTGGGGATCGCTGAGGTCGGCGTCCGGGTGCAGACGGTAGGCCTTCGGCCGCGCGGCGGGGAACTGCGCGGCGAGCTCCTGGCGCTGCTCCTCGGTCATGCAGAAGATGGCCTCGGCGTTCTGCGCCAGGCGGGCGGTCAGGTTGCGCGACCGGTGCGGGAGAGCCGGGAAACCGAAGTGGGCGAGCGCCTGCTCGCTCTCGGCTTCGAGCGGCTCGCCGGGCCGCGCGGCGAGGCCGGCGCTCATCGCCTGGATCCCCAGCCGGTCGAGCGCGGCGAGCGGCACGCCGAAGCGGCCGGCGATCTCGGCGTTGCAGATCGCCTGCGCCATCGGCGAGCGGACCGTGTTGCCGTGGCAGACGAAGACGAAGAGCCGCCGCAGCGTGTCGAGGAGGACGGGCTGCACCAGGCGGCAGGCCTGCGGGGGGATCAGCATCCACACCTCGTTCTCGACCGCGAGCGGGCGAGTCGCCGCGCCCTGCGGGGCGAAGCGGACGCGCAGCTCGGCGGCGCCGGCGATCCGCGCTTCCATCCCCATCCCGGCGCCGCGGGGCTCGAGCGAGCGGATGCGGCCGGGGATCACGGCACACTCGCCGAGCAGCGACGGCGGCGTCGCCGAGACCAGGATCTCCCCGGCGCGCACGCCGAGGCAGACCTCGGCGCCGATGCCGACGTCGGCGCCGGCCCGCGCGAGCGGCACGGCGAGCCGGAGCGAGGTGCCGGCGAGCTGGCAGAGCATCGTCCCCGCCGCCTCGCGCAGCTCGAGCACCGTCGCATCGAAAAGGTTTTCGAAGCCGGCCGGCGCCGCCAGCGCGCCCGGCAGCGACGCCGGCGCGATGTCGAGCGGCAGCCCCTCGGCGACGATCCGCCCCGCCTCGAGCGCGATGACGCGGTCCCCCATCGCCAGCACCTCGCCGTGGTCGTGGGTGACGTAGAGGATGGGGATGCCGCGCGTGCGGTTCCAGCGTTGCAGGTCCTCGACGATGCGCAGCTTGGTGCGCGGGTCGAGCGAGGAGAGGGGCTCGTCGAGGAGGAGGACGGCGGGCTCGGTGACCAGCGAGCGCGCGAGCGCCACCCGCTGCTGCTCGCCGCCCGAGATCTCGCGGATCGAGCGGCGGCCGAGGTGGGCGATCTCGAACGACTCGAGGATCTCGCGCATCCGCCGCTGCCGCTCCATCCCGTCGAGCCGGCGCAGGCCGTAGGTCACGTTCTCCTCGACCGAGAGGTGGGGGAAGAGCGCCAGGTCCTGGAACACGAAGGCGACCCGGCGGCGCGCCGGCTCGACGCGGACCCCCTGCCGCGAATCGAACAGCACCCGTCCGCCGGCGCCTCCGATGCCTCCGGCGCCGCCGACCGCGATCCGTCCCTCCTCCGGATCGGCGAGCCCCGCGATGCAGCGCAGGATCGTCGTCTTGCCAGCCCCCGAGGGGCCGACGATCATCGTCACCCCGGGGGGCGCCGTGAACGCCGCCTCGAGCAGGAAACGGGACCCGCGGCCGGCGCGTCCGGACTCGTGACGCTTGCGGACCTCGACGTGGAGATCGCCGGCCTCCCGCCAGGGGAGCGCGGGGACGCTCATGCCGGAGTCCCCCGCGCCGCGCCGGGCGTCGCCAGCGTCTGCGCCGCCCGCTCGCCATTGCGGGTCAGCCGGTTGAGCAGCGTCGAGACCGCCACCGCGCCCGCCGCCAGCACCACCAGCAGGAAGGCGACCGGCAGCGCGCCCGGCAGGCCGTTCGACTCGAACTTCGTCCACAGGTAGACCGGCAGGGTGTGCGGGTTGTAGGCCACGATCATGGTGGCGCCGAACTCGCCGAGGGCGCGGATCCAGGCAAGGGTGATCCCCGCCGCGATCCCCGGCCAGGCGAGCGGCAGCGAGATCCGCCGGAAGATCTGCCACGGCGAATCGCCCAGCATCGCCGCCGCCATCTCGAGCTTCGGGTCGACGCCGTTGAACGCCACCATCGCGGAGATCACCACGAACGGGGAGGCCACGTAGAGCTGGGCGAGGACGATCCCCGCCAGGTTGCCGGTGAGGGCGAGGCTGCCGTTCCAGGCCGCCAGCGGTCCGCCGAGCGTGCCGTACGGCCCGAAGGTCAGCAGCAGGAGGATCCCCCCGGCGAGCCCCGGCACCACCATGGGGAGGAAGACGAGGCCGATCAGCAGTTGCCGCCCCGGCAGGCGTCCGCGCGCCAGGACGTGGCCGAGCGGCACGCCGAACACGGTCATCAGGAGCACCGTGATGGCCGAGGTCAGTACCGAGGTACGCAGGGCGTCGCCGGCGCCGGGCTCGCGCAGGGCGGCGAGCCACCCCGACGGGTCGACGTGCGCCAGCAGGTTGGCGAGCGGCAGCACGAGGTCGAGCAGGAGGAAGGCGCCGACGGCGCCGTGGATCAGCACGATCGAGCGGGGGCGGCGACTCATGGCGCGCGGGTCCCAACGTACGTGCCCGGGCAGAGAATGCGCAGGGCGGCCGGCATCCGCTGGCGTTCGCCCCCCACCTGGTGCTGCACGAGGCCGAAGCCGAACCTCTCGAGCAGGCGGGGCGAGGTGAGCAGGAAGCGCACGAATTCCTCGGCGGCCCGCGGATCTTTCGCCGCCGTCGGAATCGTGACCGTGAACAGGATCGGCGCCCCGGCCACCCGCTCGCCGCCGGGGGGAGTGTAGGTCGCCTGGGCGTAGAGCGCGGCGAAGCGGGAGTCGCCGAGGTTGATCTCGGGAGGGAAGCTGACGAACGGAAGCTGGTGGGCCACCACCTCGTGCTTGTAGAAGATCCCGGCGTCGAACTGCCCGGCGTCGATGCGGGCGAGCAGGGCCACCTCCGGCAGCACCTGGGCCGGGTTCAGCGGCTCGCCGAGGAGCGCCGGGATCTCCGGCCGTCCGTAGTGCTTCCCGGCCAGCTCGAACAGGAAGAGCGTGCGGTACCCCTTGGGATCGATCGTGGGGTCCCCGCGGCCGAAGCGGACGCCGGGGGTGGCGAGCACCTCGTACCACGGGGTCTTGCCGGCCGCGGCGGCGGCGAACCGCGGCGCGAAGCGGCTCTTCGGGTTGTAGGCGAGCACCAGCTGCGACGACGCGAGGGTGGCGAACCAGCGCACCTGGTCGCCGTTCTTCGCCCCCATCAGGACGTCCTGATTGACCGCCGGGTCGGCGCTGATGAAGACGTCCGGCGCGCGCAGATGGTCGTGGATCAGGCGCGCGGCGCCGAGCGAGCCATGGGCCTCCCCCTTGTACTCGATGCCGCTGGCCGCGGCGAAGGCGGGCCCGACGCCGTTCTCCATCACCGTGGCGAGAGATCCCGCGTAGAGGACCGAGATCGAGCGTTGGGGAGCCTTGCCGGCGCAGGCGGACACGAGGAGCGAGGCGGCGAGGAGCGCGGTGCGGAGCGCGCTCGGGCTGACCAAGAGGAGACTCCGCTTCATCGAACCACCTCGCCGTCCTGCTCAGAAGCCGGGCCTAACGGGAACGGCAGGAGGATAGCATAAACCGCTGGCAGGCCTCTCCGTCCGGAGTCTTCCCATCCTGCCATAGGACTTCCAGGCCGATTCCGCGAGTGAACCGGCCGGGTTTCCGGGCAGGTCAGGCGGCAGCCAGGCCCTTCGGAGGGGTTGGGTTCTTGCCCTTGTGTACTCTTCTTGCCGCGGCGCGCCGGGCTCGTCTCGATTGGGGGAGGTCGGCGACCTGCAAGAGAGGCGGATGCGACGGGCGAAGTGCCATCAGCTCGTTCCGGAGCTCTCCGAGACGGTCCTTGGCCAACCTCGTCTCCTCCCTTCTCTGATCGATCTCGGCTTGAAGACCGCGCTTCTCCTCCGTGTATTCCGCGTTCAGCGCCGTCATCGGGAGGCAGGCGCCGTCCCCGAACAGATCGATTCCCGGCGCGGAAGCCACGACGAACGATCCCAACCATGCCAGCGTCGTCGCGGTCTGCTTCATCTCGATGCTGTGCTGCGCTGTCTCGAATTCCTTGATTTGAGAATTCAGCGTGGCTTTACGTAGCTCGAGAGCGTAGATTTCTTTCTGAACCTGAGAGTTTTCCATCGCTAGCCTCCGGATTCGTTGCGACTGCTTGAAGAAGTCAAACATCACCACCCCATAAGACTTTAGCTTTGTCTTTTCTCTCTGAGACCATCCGGGCGGGTAGTTCCCCTCCCGCGGCTGGGTAGGGAGTCGATTCGCTGCTATGATGACGTTCCCTGCGCAGGCCGAAGGAGGAAACGATGGCTTTACTATTCCTTTATAGGGGAACGCGAGCTACGCTGTTCGTATTCCTTGCGATCTCGCTGGCCGGCGCGGCGGCGAGCGCCGAGACGCCGTATCTGACTCTGCACGCCCTGGGCACCAACCAGGTCTCGGTACCATCGGTCAACGGCCGGGTGGAGTCCGCGACGGCTTCGACAGAAGTCCATGTCTTCGAGCAGCAGGAGTGGTTCGGAGCGGACCTCGACCTGCGGCTGGACCCGCGGTTCAGCCTCGACCTCGGCGCCTCCCAGGGGGGGCTGCACGAGGTTCGCTTCGACGCGAGCCAGGGGGTCGAGCACAAGACCTCCGGCGACGCCCCGTTGCGCCACCTCACCCTGAGCGCCCTCTATCACCCGACCGGCAGCGCCGAGCACCGGGTAGACTTCTATTTCGGCCCCACCGTCGGCATGGCCTATGCCACGCGGGTCTTCGCCAAGAGCGAGAGCGGGACCGCCTACGGCGGCAAGTTGGGCCTCGACGTCCGCCTCGGCAGCACCCCCTGGCTCTTCACGGGGGTCGTGAGCGTCCTGAAGAGCGACCTCCAGGTGCTCGCCGGTACGGAGGACAGCAGCCTGGACTACAGGTCCGTCGCCGTCGGCGTCGGGTATCACTGGTAGGAGGGCGACGTCACGCCCGGCGCGACTGTTTTTCCACATACTCGCGCAAGACGCCATCCATCCGCGATTGCCAGCCCTCGCCCGTGGACTTGAAGTAGGCCACGACCTCGGGGCTGTAGCGAACCGAGAGGAGCAGCTTCTTGCTCTCGGACTTCGGGCGGCCGCGCAGCGCGCGCATCGGCACCATGGCCTTCAACTGCTTGGACGTGAGCGGCTGAGCGTCGGGATCGCTTTGGGCTGCCGCCGTGATGGCGCGGTCTTCTTCCAGCGTGGGCATTGCTACGGAGGAGGGGCGCTTAGAGGCTCTGGACATAGTGCTTCACCTCGCGGCGAGTGGCGCGGCGCAGGCTGATGATCCTGCGGACCTCGCCGCGGTCGACAAACGCCACGTAGTACAGGATGCCGGTCTTCGGAGCGAGCGCGATCATGCGCGTCTCGTCGTAGTCGAACCGTTCATCGACCCATACCAACGCGGCTTCCCAGTCGAGCTCGACGGCCAGGACCAGAGGGACCCCGTGCCTTTCGCGGTTGGCTCTGTCCTTGTCAGGATCGAACTCGATCCGCATGCTTTACTGTAGCTACGGTAAATGTCCCTGTCAATCGGCCGCTTCTCGATTCGCTCCGTCAGCTCAGCGCCTCCCGCGAAGGAGCGACTGCGCCTCGGCCATCAGGTCCCTGACGATGTGGGCCGCCGGCTTGATGTCGCGGATCTGATGGGCGCCTTCGCCGGTCGGCAGGCCCATGGCGTCGAGGTTGCCGGTGGTGTCCGGCGTCGGCGGCAGGGCGCTGAAGGTCGGCATGGGGACTCCCGGCGTCGCGAAGGTGGTGCCGGGGAAGAGGAGGGTGGTGCCGATCGGCGCGCCGGTCGGGGGGAGGGCGCAGAGCTCGTCCTCCTGGCCGATCGTGGCGTCGATCGCCGGGTTGCGCAGCACGCGGTAGGGCTGGCAAGGGAGCTCCGGTCCGAACAGCTTGGTGACCACCGTGTCGTGGCTCTTCGCCTCGACGATCCGCTGCTTCCACCCCGGATGCGCGTAGGCCTCGGTCGATGCGACGAGCCGCGTCCCCACCCAGACGCCATCCGCTCCGTGGGCGAGCGCCGCCACCACGTCGGCCCCGGTGGCGATGCCGCCGGCGGCGAGCAGCAGCACGTCGTCCCCCAGCTCCTGGCGGAGGTCGTGGAGGAGGTGATGGAGCGGCGTCGTGCTCCGGTTGTGCCCGCCCGCCTCCTTTCCCTGCACCACCAGCCCGTCCGCCCCGGCGGCGAGCGCCTGGCGCGCGAAGTCGACGGTGGGGACCTGCACCCAGATGCGGCAGCCGGCGGCCTTCAGCGAAGTCACCCAGGCGGCTTTTGGGATGTCGAAGTGGAAGACGACCAGATCGACTTTCGCCGCCGCCGCGATCTCGATGTGGGTGTCGACGGTGATCGGCCCCAGGGTCGGCGACGAGGTGAGGAAGAAGTCGACGCCGAACGGCCGGCTGGTCAGGGAGCGGATCTGCGTCAGGCGCTCCGCGAACACCGGCGGCGGCTCGGGCGCCACCCCGAGCACCCCCAACCCCCCGGCCTCCGAGACCGCCGCCACCAGCGCCGGCAGCGCCACGAACCCCATCCCGGCCCCCACGAACGGATGCCGCAGGCCGAAGCTCTCGGTCAGCCGCGTCTTGAACTCCGGCTCGGGCTCCCGGTCGTGTCCCAGCAGGCGCCCGGGAGCCCCCAGGGCCAATGCCATCCCACCCGCGCCCGCCGCCTGCAGCAGGCTGCGCCGCGTCACCTTCTCCAAGCCCTGCCCTGTCTTCGGGGTCGGCATCCGAAACTCTCCTTTCGATCGACGCCCCGCAGGGCGGGTCCATGCCTGGAACGTCGAGCGGAAGGAAAACCCCTCACCGGGCCTGCGATATACTCGATAGAGAACCGAGTCTGAGTCAGATGGCTTGAACCTGCATGCGGAGGATTTCGCAATGTTCATGGAATATGGCGATCACTCGATGAGGCGGTGGATCGGGACCCTTGTGCTGATGAGTGGCTGCATGCTCCTGCTGCCGGAGCGCGCAACGGCCTGGGGTCAGGAGGGGCACCAGATCGTCGCGGGCCTCGCGGAAACCTATCTCCAGGCGCATTCTCCCCAGGCGCTGGCCAAGGCGAAAAGCCTGCTCGGCGGCAAGTCGCTGGTGGATGTGGCGACCTTTGCCGACGACGTCCGCGCCCAGCGGCCCTACACGAAAAATTGGCATTTTGTCGACATCCCGCTCGAGGAAGCCAGCTACAACGCGGCGCGGGACTGCAAGGCGACGGCCAATGGAGATTGCGCCGTGCAGGCGCTCGATCGCTTCCGGAGCGTCCTCGCCGACAAGAGCGAAGATCCCTGCATCCGCGCCGAGGCGCTCAAGTTCATCGTTCATCTGGTCGGCGACATCCATCAGCCTCTGCACAACGTGGATGACCATGATGCCGGCGGCAATGGCAAAACGGTCGTCTTCTTCGATCTCGAAGGGTTTCACGGCGGCCCCCCCAATCTTCACGAGGTCTGGGATTCCGGGATCCTCGAGCACAGCGGCCAGTCAATCCCTGAGCTCGTCGCCAGCCTGGGCTCCGCGGAGGATGCGAGTCCCGATCCCGGCGACGCTACGCTCTGGGTGCAGGACTCGCACAAGCTGGCGATCGAAGCCTACCAGCGGTTGCCGAAGATCGACGACGAGGATGTCTACGTGCTGGACGAGGACAGCTCGTACTTCGATGCCGGTCTCGTCGTGGTCAAGGACCAGCTCCGGAAGGCGGGATTGCGCCTGGGTAAGATCCTGGAAAAAGCGCTCGGTTGATGCCTGCCTGAACCATGAGCAGCGCGCCGGGCGGGATCGCGTTCGAGCTGATCTTCTGGGTGATCGGGACGGTCCTGTTCCGGTATCTCGGCCTCTCGCTGGGCCGGGCGATCGTCTGGACGGTCACCCTCGGCCGCTACCCCGACCAGCCGCCGAGCCCGGCCCAGAAAGTGACCGTGTTCACCGTCGGCGCGATCGTCCTGATCGCCGGCTTGGTCGCTGTACGGAACTTACTCTGGCCCTGAGAGGCTGCCACTGTGAGGTGCTGCCGCGGACGGACGATCGGCGCGACGAGGGCCAAGGACGCCTGAATCAGCAGATCCTTGGCCGTCGAGGTCCAATTCACCGAAAGGGATGGAGTTTCTTCGGGCCTACTGGAGGGAGTAGATGCAGCTTTGAGGACAATGGACCGTCCGTCCCGTGCAGTCGTCAATGCATTGAATGATTCCGGACCCCCAGTTGCCGGGGCAGATTCCGCTGCACAACGTGAGGGGATATGCTCTGGCAGGAGCGGGCACGACAAAAGCCACTAGCAACAAGACAAGGCTGAGGGAGAACAAGTGGAGTCGACGCATGACGATTTCCTTTCGTTCGGGTTGGTCTGCAGCCTTCGATGCTTGCAGCCACCCCTTCAATGAATGAATGTTCCCACGACCTCAGTGCGCCCGATCTGAGAATGCACAGTGCCGGAGGTCTTCTCTACAACCGCTTCGCCAAAGCTGCGTGAAGACTAGACCAAGCTCCGAGTCCCGTCAACCAGCGCCTCCTCGCTGTCGGCCGCCGTCCTCCTGGAGTCGATCGGAAGATTCCACGACTTTCGGTGTGAGCGCCGAGGTCCTTCTCGATCGCCTCCGGGGCGGCAGCTGGAGGGGGCCCGTGTAAAGTGACAGATACGATGCCCTGTGCACCGCTGAAATCGAAGGAGTCGCTACAGTAGCCTTCGGCTCGACAAAGCTTTTGACGCCCTCCGAAGGGTCAAGCGACAGGATGATCCGTCGCGAGCTTCCGGATGTGCTCGGCCACCGCGGCGGGAACCACCGCGTGCGCCTCGAGCGCCGCGAGCAGGGCCAACGCGGCCGGCACCGTGCGCTCGTAGCCTCCGGCCCAGAGAGGCAGGATCTGTGCCGCATGGAGATCGCGCACTTCGATCCGCCGCTCCACGTTGAACGGATCGCGTGCCGCCCAGGGATCTGGTGTCGGGGGTTGCTGAAGCTCGAGGAATTCCAGCACGCGGTCCAGCGCATGCATCTGCACCAGGCGCATCGCCGAGAGCTTCTCGCCCCGTGCATGCCGCTGGAGGCCGACGATGAGATTCGACAATGCCTCGCCGACGAGCCAGTCGGCGCCGTGCCGAGCGGGCAACGGCTGACGGGGATGCGCGAGGCTCGCGTCGACCTCGTCGCGGCGCCAGACGAAGCGGCCGGGCGCGTAAGGGATGCGGCTCAGCTCGTGGACTTCGAACACCGCGAACTCGCAGAACACGCCGTCGGTCATCAACGCCTTGTGCCCGTCGACCGTGTTCCGAAAGTGCCAGGCCAACGGATGGGCTGCGGCCAGCCAGTCCAGGCTCGCGAGATAGCGTCCCTTGGCGCCGTCGCAGACGAGCACGAAGAAATCGAGGTCGGACCACTCGTCGAGCCGCTCGGTCTCCGCGCCCACGGAGCCCAGCGCCAGGAGGGCGAGCGCGTCGTCCCGCGTCGAGAGATGCTGAGCTAGGGCGGCCAGGCGGTCTTGTAGTCGCTGCGCGTTCATTTTCCGAACGTCGCTTCGAACAGGCCGGTTTTCTCCCAGCGCTTTGAGGCTGACCAGCCGTAGATCCCTTCGTCGTCGAAAGCCCAAGCGTTGTATCGCTTGGCGTAGACATCGACGACCGCATCAGCCTCCAGATGCACCCAGAGCATGGGATACCAGCGGGCCCGTGGAACCGGCAGGGCATACTGGAGGACGACCTGATGGTGCTCCCCGCCGACCCCGAAGAAATGATCCGCCCATTCCTTGCGGGGAGCCCCGAGGATCCGCACCACCTGAGCCCGCTTCATGCCGACCTCGATCCGGCGCACCGTGGACGAGGTGATCGCCGGATCCATGTCCCGGCCGCCGTGGAGCGACGCAGGATCGCAGGCGGTCGCCAAAAGACTTAGAGTTCCCACTGTCAGGGCGCAGGATTTGAACGGTTTCATCGGGAATACTTAGGTAGGGATCCGGGCGGATATCATTTTAATTCGCCCATGTGCTCATAGATCTGGAAGCGACGAGCGGATGGCGTTCACGAAGGCAGCGCCATCAGAGCTCTTCATTGTTCGGAGTATAAACTGAGGATATTCGCCCTGCTTCATTCCAAAGCAAGTGGAAATTCGCTCGGCGAGGCTCTTGCGATTGTAGACTCGAAGAATCTGGTCCAGATTTCTACTCGCAAGAGCCCCGCCGAGCAAAGTCCGTGCATCTTTAAGGATAGTAGCTATGTCCAATTCTGAGACGAGGCGAGTAACACCATTCGCGAGACCTTGCTCATCCGAGGATGCCTTGGAATATGTTGAAAGGTGGTATCGAATGCGGCGCTCCGCGTGCATCACGATCTGCGCGTCCAACTCACCTGAAAGAGTTTTATCCAAGTACTGTGCAACGGCCGCGACTATTACATCCGGATTAAGGGAGAGTTTAGTTGCCGCTAGGCGCACTAAGGCCTCAAGGCAGAACAGGTTTTCTACCTCTGCGACTGCGAGGGTCTGTATTCCGTTTGCCTCCAGAGTGGAGCACTCATGGTCAGTACGTACGTCCCGATCCACAATGCCATACGCCGAGAGAGTGTGGAGGGCAGAATTTGCTCGCAGTGCCTTGGTCGCCTCTATGACTTTCTCCGATCCGCCTCTGGGGACGACGTGAAGATGCGGATAGCAAATCTGATAGATTGTGTGGTCAAGTCCACCGCGCTCCCCTTCGCAGAAGAGAATTGGCTTGCGATTTCCGATGAGTTCAAGTACGAGTGCCTCTGGCAGGACATCGTCGGAGGGCACTACTTCCCAGGACCATGCTCCGGCCTCGTAGCGTTGCACCCATAGTTTTTTTGCCCCAACTCTGCTGGCGGCGAAATCCAAGTCATGAGTAATGTATATAAGCGTCTTATTCGGGCAGAATGCCTCGATTTTATTCCAGAGCTTGTCCATCAATGACTTGTGAAGATGGAGTTCGGGTTCGTCAATAATAAGAACGGAATTCTCTGCCGCACAGAGGCACTGACCCAACAGGTAAAGGGTGACACGTTCTCCGTCACTCATGTCCCTCCCGGGATACTCCGACGGAGTGCCTTTGTCGACAACAACCCTTCCGTCATAAAGAGAAATGGAGCGGTGTGGCATTAAATCGCTCCACACCTTTACAATTGAATCGATTGGAGCGTCAGGGACAGGAACGTACTCCTGTCTTGCGCGCGTGGCCTTGGTGTGCTCAGCATCGCGTTCAGCGGTTCGAGCGAAGAGCAAGGACAGAACCTTATCGTAGTCAGAGAGGAGACTTGTTGCAGGTTCGCCATTCCAGCGACTGCCTCTCTTGAGCGCCAGAGAGGCAAGTTGATCCGCCCGGCCTAGTCGCAGATTCTTCTCAGCTTGCTCCTTGCTCATCAGTGGTGCATATTCAGGAATTGATAGTGCTTTCTGAGCACCGATTCTATGGACAGGAATCGTGTTCTCGTTGTTCTCTTCCAACCAGATGCCGAAGCGGGTTTTGCCTGAGCCGTTGGCGCCTATGAGAACGAAACGCTGTGGCCCTTCGAAGATAACCGGTTGACCACCAGGTAGGTTGCTTGGAAAAATGATATTCATATTGGTCTGAAACGCTCAAGCTTGAGCGCCCTTTTGCCCTTCTCCGGCTCACGAGAAGCCGGCAGATCGGGGCAAGGCGATCAGGGTCCTGCGCTCTGTGCCGTTAACCTCTTATTCAGGATGCTTATCGGTCGAAGCTCGGCACGGTTGATTGCTGCCAGGTGCCGCTCTTTCGAGGATTCGACCCAACTCTACGACGGTTCCTGTCCAAGGTCAACGCCTTAAAAGGTCCGCGGATAAGAGCCTGCCTCGGGATCGATTGATCCACAATCCTCGCGGGCTACTCTCTTGTGCGCGTCGCCAAAAGGCCCCCTAGAAGCCTCCCCGCCGCGCGCCCCGAAGGGGCGAAAATCTGATTAGCCCGGCGCTTCAGCGCCGGGTCCCGAAGTTCCACCCTCCCACCCGCCCTGAAGGGGCGGTGCCGTTCGCATAGAATTCGCCTCAAGCCCGACCTCGCGATCGCCGATCGGGTGCGTTCACGGCACGACCTGAAGAACACGGAAGGGGTGTGTGTTGACCGTGATCGCCTCGGCCTTGGATGGGGAGGCAGGCGCGGACAAGGGGAAGGATTCGTAACGGGGGCGCCCCCTCCTGGCCTCCCCCGAGTACAGGGGAGGAAAAAGGCTCCCGGGATTGCCAGGTTCACGACTCCGACCGGTCCCGATCCCGGCGAAAAATATCCTCCTGGGACCACGCCATAAGAGTGTCGAAGCTGCCGAAGCTTCGGCACCGCGTCATCAACTCCCCCAGAATGCAAAAAGCCCGGCGATCGCTCGCCGGGCTTTGGGAAAAATGAAGGCGGCCCTCTCCGGCCGCCTTCAAGGGAACCTTAACCGCCGTGCCGGCGATCGTGGCTCTGGTTGTTGCTGCCGCGGCTCTGATTGGGACGCGACTGCTGGGGCGCGCGGTACTGCTGGGGCGCGCGGTACTGCTGAGGCGCCCGATACTGCTGCGGGGCCCGGTACTGCTGCTGCGGGGCGCGGTACTGTTGCGGGGCGCGGTACTGCTGCTGCTGCGCCCGGTACTGCTGCGGGGCGCGGTACTGCTGGCGCGGCGCGTAGGAGCCGCCCTGCTGGGCGCCCGGGTTCTGGTAGGCGCGCGGCCGGTTCGCCTGCCCCTGCCAGCCCTGGTTGGTGTTGTACGACTGGATGCCGTTGCGCTGCTGGCCCTGGCGGTAGGCGTTATTGCCGTTGCCGTTCTGCCAGGTCTGGCCACGCTGGCCCTGGACGCCCGGCTGGACGTTCTGCCGGAAGCCCTGGCGGCCGTTGTTCTGACCGTACTGGCCATAGTTCCGGCCGCTGCCCTGGCCGTTCTGCGCGCGCTGGCCGTACTGGCCGGCGCCGCCCATGCCGGGGCGGTTGGGGTGCTGGGCGTGGAACTCGTTGGCGCCGATCACCGAGCCGCGGGCGCCCGGACGGTCGAGCGGCGAGATGCCGCGGCCGCCGCGGACCTGCGGGCGGTAGAACGAGATGCGGTTGCCGTCCACGTGGTGGCCGAAGCCGCCACGGCCGTAGCGGCCGTCGCCGATCTCGTAGCGCGGGATGCGGCCATGGTAGAAGTGCGAGATCCGATCGAACGACACGCCGCGGTTGAAGTAGAAGCCGTGGTTCCAGCCGTAGTAGGTGCAGTTGCGGGTGTAGCCCCACACGCCGCCCCAGGGAACGAAGTAGTCGAACAGGCTGGTGGCCAGGAAGTACTGCGCCGGCACGAAGAGATAGGCCGCCGGCGCGATGCCGAAGGCGTAGCTGTCGTAGCCGTAGCCGCCGCCATAGACACCGTAGCCGCCGTAGCCGCCGTAGCCGCCGCCGTAGGTCGGCGCGTAGACCGGCTCCTGGGCGTAGGCGCCGTCGTCGTAGGTCTGATAGCCCTGGTTGTCATAGGCCTGGTTGTCGTAGCCGTTGTCGTCGTATCCGGCCGGCGGCATGCTCTGGTCGTAGCCGCCCTGCGGCGGACCCTGGGGCGGCCCCTGCTGGGGATACGCACCCTGGTCCGGGCCGTTGTAGGCCGCGTTCTGGGTCACGTTGGCACCCGGGGGGAGCGGCGCCCAGCCGACGTAGTTCTGGCCTTCCTGCCAGGAGACCCAGGCGGGAGCCCAGTCGTTGCCGGGGACCCACGACCAGCCGAGCTCGGGGTCCTGGTACCAGCGGCCGTAGTGATAGGTCGCCCAGCCGAACGGCTCGTCGGAGAGCCAGGTCCAGCCTTCATCGCTCCACACCCAGTGGCCGGCCTGATACGGGCGCCAGCTCGAGGAGACGTCTTTCGGAGTCCAGACCCAGCCGTAGTTGGCCCGCTGGACCCAGTTTCCGTAGGGGGCGAGATTGTCGTAGAAGACACCGAAATCGACGGCGGCCCGCCCCGGACCGGCGTTGACTCCCGCTTCGACCACGACCCGGGCGGAAGCCGCCCCGGCGGTGACGCCCAGCAGAGCCAGGGCGAAGAGCAGGTTGCGCGTAGTTTTCATGGGCTACCTCTTAATGTGTGCCGAGTTGCCGCGCTTGCTGGTACCACTCCTTGGAAGATCGTCAGCGCGTTCTATTGTAGTACAAGGCAAAGGCCGTGCCATGGCATTCCCCGAGGGAGATCGGACTTTTTGGACCTCTGCAGAGGACGGTCGTGGGGTCTCGAGCGGACGATGGGAGATCAAAAACGCCAGCCCGGCAGGGCGGCCTTCCTGTAGCCCAGGGCGCGAGCCCTGGGGGGGCTGCGAGGCATGGTTCGAACGAGGGACGGGGCCTGCCCTCGAAGCGGGCAGGACATAGCTTGAACAAAGGCGCAGCATCGCTCGGAAAAGGGGGCGGATCGCCAATCCGCCCAGGGTTCCCACCCTGGGCTAGGAGAAGGCCGCCCTGCCGGGCTGGCGTCGGGGCACCGGATGCTTTTGAGCCTTGAGCCCAAAAGGAAAGAGCCCGGGGTCTCCGGGCTCTTCGCGTCAGGCCGTATTAGGACGGTGCCGGGGCTCTACTGCCCGCCGGGACCGGGGTGCTGGCGGTTGTTCCGCCCCTGCTGGCGGCCGGGGCCGCCGCCGCGGTTGGCCTGCTGCGGCGGACGGTTCTGCCGCTGCTGCTGGGCGAACTGCTGGCGCTGCTGCTGGCGCCCCATCTGGGCCTGGCGCTGTTGCTGCTGGCGGGCCACCTGGACCTGCCGCTGCTGGGCGCGCTCCCGCTGCTGGGAGGCCTGGAACTGGCGCTGCTGCTGCTGATGGCTGACCTGCGCTTGGCGCCGCTCCTGCTGGCGATTGGCCTGGAGCTGGCGCTGCTGCTGCTGGCGGCTCACCTGAGCCTGGCGCTGCTGCTGCTGGCGCTGCTGGCGGTCAACCTGGACCTGGCGACGCTCGGTCTGGCGGTTGGCCTGGGCCTGCCGCTGGGCGACGTTGTTGTTGCGCATCGTATTCCGAGTCTCGCGCTGGGTCTGGGCGACCCGCTGGCGCTCGACCTGGGCGGTGCGGGCCTGGCGCTGGACGTTGACCGGCTGCCGCTGTTGCTGCTGGGCGAGCCGCTGCTGGTTCCGGCCGGGAGCCTGGGCGAAGGCGCGGGTCTCCTGCCGGGCGACGGCGACGCGGTCACCGTGGGCGGCGCGGAACTGGGCGGCGCTCACCACGGCGCGGCGGGCGCCGGGGCGCTGGTTGGGCGGCACGAGGCGGGCGGTCCGCTGGACCTGCGGACGGAACATCGCGAGCCGGTTCCCTTCGATGCGTCCGCCCCGCTGGCGGAAGTTGGCGGCGACGTCGGCCACCTGGTAGCGCGGCACGCGGCCGAAGCGCTGGAAGCGGTCGACGGGGACTCCCTGGTTGTACCAGCGGCCGCCCTGGTAGCGGTAGTTGGTGTAGTTGCGGGTCTGGCCCCAGAACTGGTTGATGCGGTCCCCGCCCACGTAGTAGCCGCCGAGGCGGGGCGCCAGGAAGTCGCGCTCGGGGACGAAGAGGTAGGCCGCGGGGGCGATCCCGTAAGCGTAGCCGCCGCCCGAGAAGCCGACGCTCACGTCGACGCCGGGGGGAAGGGGAGCCCAGCCGACGTAGTCACCGCCGTCCTGGAAGGAGACCCAGGAGGGACCCCAGGTATCGCCGGGGACCCAGGACCAGCCGAGCTCGGAGTCGTCGTACCAGCGGCCGTAGTGGTAGGTCGCCCAGCCGTAGGGCTCGTCGGTGACCCAGACCCAGCCGGCATCCGTCGCGACCCAGTGGCCGTTCTGATAGGGGCGCCAGCTCGACGCCACGGCGCGCGGCGTCCACACCCAGCCGTAACTCGGGCGCTCGACCCAGTTTCCGTAGGGAGCGAGATCGTCGTAGAAAAAGCCGAGGTCCACCGAGGCGCGCCCCGAGGGTCCGACATGGATACCCGCCGAGACCACTCCTTGGGCGGAGGCCGCCGTGGTTCCGGCCGCGGTGCCTGCGAGCAGCAGGCCGCCTAACAGTACGTTGCGTAATCCGTCGCGTCTGATCTTCATGATGTCACCTCGCGTCTGGGAAGTCCGCGCGCGTTGTTGAAAGGGTTGCTGACTGCGGAAAACCTTCGCGCGGTCACCAGGATATAAAGGCAAGAGCCGTGCCATGCACGTTCCCCCGGGGAAGCGGGAGAGAAAAGTGATCGGGAGGGCTTGGGAGGACGGTGGCGGGGTCTGAGGAGGACGGTTTTGTCAGATTGCGAGCGCCTGCCGCGCCCGGGCGGGGGCTGGGCCTTCAAAAACAAACGAGCCCGGCGGTTGCCGGGCTCGCGGAAAGCAAAGGCTGGCGATCAGCGCTCAGCGGACGGGGGGCTTGTGCTCGTCCTGCTGCGGCTTCTCCCGGTCCTTGGGAGGGGGCTGCTGCCGCTGGGGCTGCTGCTTTTCGGGAGCCGCGGGGCGCTGGCGCTGCTCCGGCGGGGGAGCCTGGCGGTTGGGGCGCTCCTGCTGGGGGGGCGGCTGGACCCGCTGCTTCTGCTCCTGCTGCGGCGGGGGCTGGGTGCGCTGGCGGTCCTGCTGGGGAGGCGGCGGAGTGCGCTGCTTCTCCTCCTGCGGCGGCTGAACGCGCTGGCGCTCCTGCTGGGCTGGAGGCATGCGAGGTTTCGGCTGCTTCGGCGGGGCCTCGGGGCGCGGCTGCACCTCGTTCTTTGGATTCTTGGGAGCGGCCTCCACCGGAGGCGTCCGATGCGTGGGGAGCGGGTTGTTGCGCTCCTGGGTCGCCGGCGGCGTCGGGTTCGCCGGCTGATTCCCCTGGCGGTTGCGCGGGTTCTTCGGCGCGTTCTGCGCGCCCTGAGCGGTGACCGGCGTTTGCGGGGCCGCGCCGTTCTGGGCGGCGGCCGGACGGCCGGCGCGGTTGGGACGGCTCGCCTGGAGCTGGGTCGGGGTCACCACCGCCTTGCGGGCGATCGGCCGCGACGGCGGCGGGGCGACGTTGGCCGTCCGCTGCACCCGCAGACGGAAGACGTTCAGCCGCGTCCCCGAGATCTGGGCGCGGCGATTGCCGCCGCCGGTCGCGTTGAGGTCGGCCAGCGTGTAGCGCTGCACCGGATGGCCGGTGGCACGCTGGATGCGGTCGACCGCCACGCCGGTGTTGTAGACCCGGTTGTCGGTGTAGCGATAGTTGGTGATGTTGCGGGTCTGGCGATAGATCACCGGCACCTGAGAGCTCGACACGTAGTAGCCCGACAGGCGCGGGGCGAGGAACTGGCGCTCCGGCACGAAGAGGTAGGCGTCGTAGCCGAGCGAGACGCTCAAGGCGCCGCTGAAGCCGACGGCGACGTTGACCGAGGGGGGAAGGGGAGCCCAGCCGATGTAGTCGCCCCCCTCCTGCCAGGAGACCCAGGCCGGAGCCCAGTCGTTGCCGGGCACCCAGGCCCAGCCGAACTGCGGGTCGTCGTACCAGCGGCCGTAGTGGTAGGTCGCCCAGCCGTAGGGCTCGTTCGACACCCAGGTCCACCCCTGGTCGGACCACACCCAGTTGCCGTCCCGGTAGGGGCGCCAGTCGCTGGCGACCGAACGCGGCGACCAGACCCAGCCGTAGCTCGGGCTCTGGACCCAGTTCCCCTCGGAGGCCAGGTCGTCGTAGAAGTAGCCGACGTCCACCGTCGTGCCGCCGGGGCCCGCGTGGATCTCCGCCGAGAGCGAGGTCTGGGCGAAGGCGGCTCCGGTACCGCTCGCGACGAGCAGGGCCAGGAGCGCAGTGCGCACTGTTTTGCCATGAATTTTCATCGTGACTCCTCTGGGAGTTTTGGCGGCTCGGTCGAGCCCGTTCCCGCATCCAACGTGTCGGTCAGGACCAAAGCAAGAAGCGCGCCACGTGCCGCTCACCTCCCGGTCAGGCGCCGCACCTTGGTTGCCCCTGCTCGCCTCCTTCGTGTGCGGTCGCTTCGCTCCCTGCCAGTCGGCTGCGCGGGGCAACCAAGGCACGGCGCCTGACCGAGAGGCCGCGTTGCCAACCCGGAGGGGGCGCGATAGCATCGCTCGGCCCTTCGCGGGCCCGAGAGGAGAGAAATCGAGTGGACTTTTCCCTGACTGAAGAGCAGCGCGCCATCCGCGAGACCGCGCGGGAGTTCGCCCGGCGCGAGGTCGATCCGATCGTCGACGAGTTCGACGAGCAGCAGAAGTTCCCCCGCGAGGTGATCCGCAAAGCGGGGGAGCTGGGGTTCCTGGGGATCATCTTCCCGGAGGAGTACGGCGGCGCCGGGCTGGGCTATACGGAGTACGTGCTGGTGGTCACCGAGCTGTCGCGGGTCGACCCCTCGGTCGGCATCAGCGTCGCCGCCCACAACTCCCTCTGCTCGAACCACATCTACAAGTTCGGCAGCGAGGCGCAGAAGCAGCGCTGGCTGGCGCCGCTCGCGAGGGGTGAGAAGATCGGCGCCTGGAGCCTCACCGAGCCGGGCGCGGGCTCCGACGCCGCGGGCACGCGCACCCGCGCCGAGAAGGTGGACGGCGGCTGGCTGCTCAACGGCGCCAAGACCTTCACCACCCACGGCAGCGTCGGCGACATCTGCGTCGTCTTCGCGGTGACCGATCCGGCGGGGCAGCGGGGCCGGAACATCTCGGCCTTCGCCCTCGACAAGGGGATGCAGGGGTTCCGTCCCGGCAAGAAGGAGAACAAGCTCGGCATCCGCGCCTCCGACACCGCCGAGGTGGTGATGGAGAACTGCTTCGTCGAGGAGGACCGGCTGCTCGGCAACCTCGGCGAGGGGTTCAAGCAGGCGCTCGAGATCCTCGACGGCGGGCGCATCTCGATCGCCGCGCTAGGTCTCGGCACGGCGCTCGGCGCCTTCGACACGGCGGTCGCCTACTCGAAGGAGCGCGAGCAGTTCGGCAAGCCGATCTCGCAGTTCCAGGCGATGCAGTTCGCCCTCGCCGAGATGTCGGTCCGCATCGCGGCGGCCGAGGTGCTGACCTTCGCGGCGGCCGGGGCGATGGACCGCGGCGACAAGGTGTCGCGCCTCGCCTCCGAGGCCAAGCTCGCCACCGGCGAGGCCGCCGTCTTCTGCTCCGAGCGCGGCGTGCAGATCCACGGCGGCTACGGCTTCATCAAGGACTACCGGGCCGAGAAGTACTACCGCGACGCCAAGATCTGCACCATCGGCGAGGGGACGAGCGAGATCCAGCGCCTGGTGATCGCGCGCCAGCTCCTGAAGAGCGCATGAAGCCCATGAGAAGCCAGCGATGAAAGCCCGGGAGGGGCAGAACGCCCTCGCCGACCTCGTCCCCCGGCTGCTGGCGCGCAACCCGCGGGCGCTCGGCCGGGCGATCTCGGTCCTCGAGGACGGCGGCATGGGGCAGCGCGAGCTGATCCGCCGCGTCTACGGCGAGACCGGCAAGGCGCGGGTGGTGGGGATCACCGGCCCTCCCGGCGCCGGCAAGAGCACCCTGGTCGACCGCCTGGCCCGCCTGATCCGGCGGCGCGGCCAGACGGTCGGCATCCTGGCCGTCGACCCCACCAGCCCGTTCACCGGCGGCGCTCTGCTCGGCGACCGCATCCGCATGCAGACCCTCTACACCGACCCCGGCGTCTTCATCCGCTCGATGGCGACCCGCGGCGCCATGGGCGGGCTCGCCCGCGCCTCGCGCGACGCCGTCGACCTGCTCGACGCCGCCGGCTTCGACTGGGTGCTGGTCGAGACGGTCGGCGTCGGCCAGGACGAGGTGGACATCGTGCGCAGCGCCGACACCGTGGTGCTCGTCACCATCCCCGGCCTCGGCGACGACATCCAGGCGATCAAGGCGGGGATCCTCGAGATCGCCGACGTCTTCGTGATCAACAAGGCCGACCGCGAGGGGGTGGAGCGCTCGGTCAAGGACCTGCAGATGATGCTGTCGATCGGCGAGCACGGCGCGTGGCTGCCGCCGATCGTCAAGACCGTCGCCTCCCGTGAGGAGGGGATCGACGGCGTGCTCGCCGAGATCGAGCGCCACCGCGAGCACCTGGCGGCGAGCGGCGAAATCGAGCGCCGCCGCCGCTCGCACCTGCGCCTGCGGGTCGAGACGATCCTCAAAGAGCGGGTGGTGGCCGCCGCCGACCGCGTGCTCGGCGTCGACCGCGAGGTCGAGCGCGGGCACCTGCAGAAGACCGACCCCTACCGGGTGGCCGACCGCCTGTTCGCCGGGGTTCTGGAAGATGCCCGCGAGGAGGGGCGCGAGGAGGAGGCGCTCGCCGTCGAGGCGACCGAGGACGGCCCTCCGGGAGCGAC
>CAVWOZ010000045.1:0-23463 GCA_963756595.1 uncultured Acidobacteriota bacterium | reverse complement strand
TGCTGCCGCTGCTCGCCTGGGATGGCCACAAGGTGGTGGCCGACGCCACCCTCCACCGGCGGACGGGAAGCCCACTGCGCATGGTGGGGCGCGTCAAGTGGCTGCTCGACCCGGAGTACCGCGGCGCCGGGCTCGGCACCCTGCTGATGAACCACTTCATCGACACCGCGCGCGCCGACGGCCTGCGCCACCTGACCTGCATGCTGATCTCGGACTTCGAGGCCGACGCCGTCCAGACCCTGACCAACCTGGGCTTCCAGGGGTACACGATCCCGGGCTACGGGACCGACCCCGACGGCAATCAGCACGACATGATCAAGATGGTCCTCAAGCTCTGAGGCGGAGCCAGGCCACCCCCGAGTCTACCGGCCGGGCTCGTCGCGGCCGTGCGCGTGGGCCGGCGGCGAGGTCGCCTCGACGGCCTTGAACGGCTCCAGGATCCGGTAGGTGTGCGAAGCCCCCTTCGGCACCACCCAGGAATCCCCCGCCTCGAGGATCACCATCTGCCCCTCGAGGCGCAGCTCGGCCCGCCCCGCGATCACGTAGCCGACGGTCTCGTACTCCCGCCGGCTCTCGGGCTTCTCCCCTTTCACCGGCGCTTCCTCCCAGAGGCGCATCGCCACGTGCACCCCCGAGGCGAGGTATTTCTGGCCCAGCGCTCCCACCGGCGAGTGCCGGGAATCGACTTTGGTCACCGTGGTGTCGCTCGTCGTGGAATCACTCATCGCGGTCTCCTTTTCGAGATTCTTTCGGGATTCATGGGTTCTGCACGAGCCCTGCCAGTTCCCTGGGGAGGGCGGTGGCACGTCCGTTGCTCCGGGGAAGGACGGGGGAGCCGCCGGTCGGCTCTCCCGTCGATTGATATCCAGAAGGAGACGATGATGCCGATGATCCTGCTATCCAAGGGAGCGGAAATCCTGTTGCTCCGTTTCCACGAGAAGAACGGCGACCGCGTCGGGGCGCACCCGGGGGACCGCCTCCCCCAGCAGCTCTTCGAGGAAGCCGCCGCCGAGAGCCCCGGCGTGGACTTCGACGGCTCGATGCAGTCCTTGTTGGAAGGCAACCTCACCCGTCAGGAGGGGGAGGACTTCGTGCTCACGCAGGAAGGCTACGACTATCTCTACAAGCGGTCCGGCCACCGGATGGGAGAGGGATAGAGCCTCGCCCGGGAGCCCGCAACCCGTTCGGGAAGCCTCCCCCTTCGCGGGGCGAGGCTTCCCCGACCCTCCAGCTTGACGTATTTAAGAAATTATGAAATAACAATGCGCTAGCACGCCGGCCGCCCCATTCTCGAGCGCCCCGGCGCGCTCCAGGAGTCAAGCGCATGGATATGAAAACGGCAGAGCTTCTCCCTGCCATCGGATCGGAGATCCCCTGCACCTGCTACGCGGTCAACGTCCCCCTCAAGGTCAATACCCTGGGCATCGTCCCGCTGGATTTCAAGGGTGGAATCAAGTTCAGGACGGAGTCGAACAGCGCCAGCGGCGTCAAGCTGAAGCTCTACGACTTCGAGGTGTCGGCTCACTCCCCCGTGCTCGGCAAGATCACCATCAGCCAGCCCGTGGACAATGTGACCCCCCTGGGGCCGCTCGAGGGGAGCGGAGCCACTCCGCCGACGCTGCGCCAGACGATCTTCGCCGACTTCACGCTGACGATCGAGAAGCCTCCCGGCGGCGGCCCTCCGATGGTGCTGACCAACACCAAGACGGCCAAGCTGGTCAACAACTCGCTGCGGGTGTTCCCGCCCCAGGATGACGTCTATCACTGGCAGGAACCGGTCGACCTCGCGCCGGTGGGCTCGCCGAACCAGGTCTTCGCGCAGTTCCTGCCGTTCTCGCTCACCGTCTCCCACGATCCCTACTAACCCGGCCTCAGCCGCCCGACCGCTTCGCCTTGTAGCCGGCCTGGAGCAGCTCCGCCAGCAACCGTTCGGCATGGTCTCCCTGGACTTCGAGCTCGAAGGCCGGGGAGCCATCCGGCGTCTCCGTCTCCTTCAGGGCCCCGCCGCCGCCGCACATCTTCTTCCACGCCGCGAGCAGCGCCTCCGCCTCGGGGCGCGCGAGGACCAGCGGCCCGGCCACGGTGACCGTCCGGCCGCCGCGCCCACCCTTCTCCCGGCGCACCCGGGGGGACTGCCCCGCGGGAGGGCGGCTCGCCGCGGGGCCCTTGCGGGAAGGCTCCTCCTTCCTCGGCACGGCGGATTCGGACGAATACGCTATCCTTCCGGGTTTCGGCCTCATGGCTCTCCATGGTCCGGCCCGGAATGCCGCCATGGCCCCGGGCGTTGTAGGATCTTCCCACGGCCCCAAGTGCGCCGCAAAGAGGAACACTGTCTTGGACGACATCCGGAACTTCTGCATCATCGCCCACATCGACCATGGGAAATCGACCCTGGCCGATCGGCTGATCCAACGCTGCGGCGGCGTGGAGGCGCGCGATTTTCGCGACCAGATCCTCGACTCGATGGACATCGAGCGCGAGCGCGGCATCACCATCAAGAGCAACACCATCACCCTGCGCTACACCGCGAAGGACGGCAGGCCCTACCGGCTGAACCTGATCGACACCCCGGGGCACGTCGACTTCTCGCACGAGGTGCGCCGCTCGCTGATGTCCTGCGAGGGGGCGCTGATCATCGTCGACGCCTCGCAGGGGGTCGAGGCGCAGACGGTGGCCAACCTCTACCTGGCCCTCGAGTACGACCTCGAGATCGTGCCGGTGATCAACAAGATCGACCTCCCCTCGGCCGACGTCGAGCGGGTGCGCGAGGAGATCGACGCCGACCTCGGGCTCGACCCCTTCGAGGTCGTCCTCTGCTCGGCCAAGCAGGGGATCGGCATCGACGACGTGCTGGAGGCGATCGTCGAGAAGATCCCGCCTCCCCAGGGGGACCCGGCGGCACCGCTGCGCGCCCTGATCTTCGACGCCCAGTACGACCCCTACCGCGGCGTGGTGCTGATCTGCCGCGTCAAGGAGGGGACGATCCGCCGGGGGCAGAGGATCCGCCTGATGTACACCGCCAAGGAGTACCAGGTCGAGGAGGTGGGGCTGCTGCAGCTCAAGCGGGTGGAGGCGGAGGAGCTCGAGGCCGGCTCGGTGGGGTACGTGATCGCCGGCGTCAAGGCGGTCTCCGAGATCAACGTCGGCGACACCGTGACCGATGCCGCGAACCCCGCGACCGAGCCTCTCCCCGGCTACAAGGAGGCGAAGCCGGTCGTCTTCTCCTCGATCTACCCGATCTCGAGCGACGACTACGAGGATCTCGCCAAGGCGCTCGACAAGCTGAAGCTCAACGACGCCGCCCTGACCTTCCAGAAGGACTCCTCGACCGCCCTCGGCTTCGGCTTCCGCTGCGGCTTCCTCGGCCTCCTCCACCTCGAGATCGTACAGGAGCGCCTGGAGCGCGAGCACGACCTCTCGCTCCTCCTCTCCGCCCCGTCGGTGCAGTACGAGGTGGTGCTCACCAACGGCGAGGAGACCACGGTCGACAACCCCGCCCTGTTCCCCGATCCGGGGAACATCAAGCTCATCCGCGAGCCTTACATCAAGGCGTCGGTGATGATCCCCGAACGCTACCTGGGAGCGGTGATGGAGCTCTGCCGCGAGCGGCGGGGGGAGAACACCGCCTTCGAGTACCTCGCCATGGGGCGCCTCCAGGTGACCTCGGAGCTGCCGCTCGGCGAGATCCTGTTCGACTTCTACGACCGCCTGAAGACGATCACGCAAGGCTACGGCTCGTTCGACTACGACATCATCGACTACCGCGAGACCGACCTCGTGAAGGTGGACATCCTGGTCAACGCCGAGAAGGTGGACGCCCTCTCGCAGCTCGTCCACCGCGAGAAGTCGCGGATGCGCGCCCTGCACTACTGCGAGCGGCTCGCCGAGACCATCCCGCGGCAGAACTTCAAGATCGCCATCCAGGGGGCGATCGGCGGCAACATCATCGCCCGGGCGACGATCAACGCCTACCGCAAGGACGTCACCGCCAAGTGCTACGGCGGCGACATCTCACGCAAGCGCAAGCTGCTCGAGAAGCAGAAGGAAGGGAAGAAGCGGATGAAGATGGTGGGCTCCGTCGAGATCCCCCAGGAGGCCTTCCTCGCCGTGCTCAAGGCAGGGCCCAACGAGTAGCCGGGAGAGAGTCGCCTCCTCCTGATCCTGGGTCCTCTGGCCTTGCCCCGCGCAGCCGACTGGCAGCGAGCGAAGCGAGCGGAGCCCGAAGGAGGCGAGCAGGGGCAAGGCCAGAGGACCAGGATCAGGAGGAGGCGGCCGTCCTGGAATGCGCTTCCCGCTACACCCTGTTTTCTAGATGATGCCCAACGCTGCCAGTCTTCCCACGATCATCCCCGTCTTCCCGCTGACGGGCTCGCTGCTGCTGCCGGGAAACCTGCTGCCGCTCAACATCTTCGAGCCGCGCTACCGCAACATGGTGGCGGACGCGCTCGAGGGGGACGGCTACATCGGGATGATCCAGCCCTTCGTCCCCCGGCAGGACAACTGGGTGGAGGACGAGGTGGCGCAGGAGAACCCCGACATCTACCCCGTCGGCTGCCTGGGACGGATCGAGGACAGCGAGCGCCAGCCGGACGGCCGCTATCTGATCGTGCTGCGCGGCGTCTCGCGCTTCCGGGTCCACGAGGAGCTGGCGCGCCCGCGGGGGTACCGCCGGGTGCGGGTCGACTACGCGGAGTTCCCGCGCGACTTCGACGAGCTCAACGTCTTCCTGAACCCCACCCAGATGATGAAGGCGCTGCGCGCCTTCGGCGACAAGCACGAGCTCGAGTTCGATTACGACCTGCTGTCGAGCGTCCCCGGCATCTCGCTCCTCAACGGCCTCTCCGTGGCCCTCCCCTTCCGGCCGGCGGAGAAGCAGGCCCTCCTCGAGGCGGCCGATCCGGCCGTAAGAGAGGAGATGCTGCTGGCGTTGATGGGAATGGGGATCGAGCCCCTGTCGGCGGATGAGTACTACTCGCCGCCGATCCTCAACTGACCTCCTGGAGAACCGACATTTCACAGATCGACGGCGACATCCGCGGGATCAAAGCCTCCGAAGTCCGCGCTCTCGAGCGCACCCACCGCCGCCGCGTCGACCCGCGGCAGGTGGTCTCCCCCGAGCTCGCCCGGCACCTGACCGAGACCTCCCGCCGGCTCAACCGGCAGGTCGGAGTCCTGCTCGGGCGCGACGGCACGGTCCGCAACGTCATCGTGGGCGACGCCCACAGCCTGACCCTCCCCGACATCGGCCGCCTGCGCGGCGGCGTCGGCCGCTTCCGCGGCCTCCGCCTCGTCCACACCCACTTGAAGGGGGAGCCGCTCACCCGCGACGACCTCAACGACCTCGCCCTGCTGCGGCTCGATCTGGTGGCGGCGATCGAGGTGCTGGAGAGCGGCCTCCCCGGACGGATCGACCTCGCCCATCTGGCGCCCATCGGACCGGAGACGGAGGGGACCGCGAGCCCCGCCGACCCCTTCGTGCGCCTCCAGGCGCCGGACGTCCACCAGCTCGGCTTCGACGTCGAGGCGACGATGCGGGCGCTCGAGGACGAGTTCGCCCGCATTACCCGCGCCGCCGGCGACACCGAGAAGGAGCGCGCGCTGGTCGTCGGCATCACCCCCGAGGACGAGCACTTCGAGGAGATGCTCGAGCTGGTGCGCTCGGCCGGCGTCGCCATCGCGGGGACCGTGCGCCAGAAGCGCTCGCAGGTCCATCCGCGGACGGTGGTGGGAAGCGGCAAGCTCCAGGACATCGTGCTCGAGGCGATGCGCGGCCGGGCGACGGTCGCCATCTTCGACATCGACCTCAAGCCGGCGCAGGCCCGCGCCTTCGAGGACGCGACCGGGCTGAAGGCGATCGACCGCACGCAGCTGATCCTCGACGTCTTCGCCCAGCGCGCCCGGAGCCGCGACGGCAAGCTCCAGGTGGAGCTCGCCCAGCTCAAATACTCGCTGCCGCGGCTGACCGAGAAGGACGCCGGCCTGTCGCGCCTGACCGGCGGCATCGGCGGCCGGGGCCCCGGCGAGACGGTGGTCGAGATCGGCCGCCGCCGCATCCGCGACCGCATCCGGGCGCTCGAGCACCAGGTCGAGTCGCTCTCCCGCCAGCGCGACCTCCGCCGCCGTCGCCGCCGCGAGGAGGGGGTGCCCGTCCTCTCGATCATCGGCTACACGAACGCCGGCAAGAGCACGCTGCTGAACGCGATGACGGGGAGCGAGGTCGCCGCCGCCGACCAGCTCTTCATGACCCTCGACCCCACCAGCCGGCGGCTCCGCTTCCCCCGCGAAGGCGAGGTGGTGGTGACCGACACCGTGGGCTTCATCGCCGACCTCCCGCCGGACCTCGTCGCCGCCTTCCGCGCCACTCTCGAGGAGCTCGCCGACGCCGACCTCCTCCTCCACGTGGTGGACGCCGCCGACCCCCGCCTGGAGCAGAAGCTGGAGGCCGTCGAGCGCCTCCTCGGCGAGCTCCACCTGGCGGAGATCCCACGCCTCGTCGTCCTCAACAAGTCCGACCTCCTGGCCCCCTACGAGGCCGACGCCCTCGCCCGCCGCTTCTCGGGAGTCGCCGTCAGCGCCGCCAAGCGCCTGGGGCTCGCCGAGCTCGTCCACGCCGCCGAGGAGCGGCTGGGGCGCGAGAAGCCGCTGATCAAGACGTATGGGGAGGAAGGGCAGGAGCCGGTGGTGGAGCCGCCGAATCCGGCGTAGAATCGTGTCTTGAGGAGATCTCGTCATGGCGATCAAAGACCCCAAGCCTGAAGATACGTATCCTCCCTCCGGGCACTGGGCCACTCCGGAGCTGGAGCGACTCTGGATAGAAGAAGCAGAACGGCGCTATCAGGATTACCTCGATGGGAAGGTGGAGGCGGTTCCGGGTGAGGAGGCAATCCGGAGGATCCGCGCTACGCTCCGATGAAGCCGTTCCGGCTGTTGTCGAAGGCGGAGCGGGAGCTTGAAGATTCGGCGCATTTCTATGACGAAGAGAAGCCAGGCCTCGCCGATCGATTCCTCGATGATTTTCTTGCGGTGATGGAGCGGCTCGGCCGCCACCCTGAGTCAGGCGCCCGGGTTTCGGGGCGGCTGCGTACTGCGCGGCTGAACGATTTTCCCTACAGCGTGGTCTATCGGATCGAGCCTCGATCCATTGTCGTCGTCGCCGTCGCGCATCAGAGTCGTAGACCCGGCTACTGGAAGGGACGGACCTGATCGGTGAATATTGGCTCGCTCATCTCGCAGAATCCTCAGATCCGAAGGGGGCGACCTATTCTGACCGGAACGGGAGTCTCTGTGCGCAGCGTCGTGATCCACTACCAGCATGGACTGACACCCGAGCAGATCGTCGATCAATTCGGGCATCTCTCCTTGGCTCAGGTCTACGCTGCGCTTACGTATTACCAGGCCAACCGCGAGGAAATCGAAACCGACCTCTCAGAGGAAGAAGAACTTCACGACAGCTTGGCAGACGAGCATGAAAGACCTGGTACAAGCTCATGAGCCTCAGAATTCTCCTTCGCCAAGTCCGAGAGCTGCCCTCCGATCAAAGAATCGAGCTGGCCGGTAGTCTCCTTGGGAGCATTGAAGAGGACCCCGAATACGAGCGCCTTCTCATGGAGGAGGTTGAACGCCGCTACCTGGACTACAAGGAAGGTAGAGCCGAGCTCATTCCCGCTGAGGAGGTTTTCGCAGAGCTTCGGGCTGAGCTGGCTTCCATGGAGCCTAGGCCGGAGATCCCGGAGGAACTCGTCGTCGCGAGACCTTTCGAGGAGATCAAGCACGACGCGTTTCAACTCCCTGATCATGAACGAGAGGATCTTGCGTACGATATCTTCCGGCGTCTTGAGAACGAAGGGTTCGAGATAGACTGGGAAAGAGAAGAGGCCGTAGGGAGGCGCAGCGAGCCTCTTCCTGCCATCAATGGAACACCTTGAAGCCTCCCCCGGCCTCTATCTCCACATCCCCTTCTGCTCCGCCATCTGTCCCTACTGCGATTTCGCGGTGCTGACCGGCGGGGCGGAGCGGCGGCGGCGGTTCGTCGATCATCTCCTCGCGGAGATCGCGCTCTGGGCGCCGGACCGCTTGCAGTTTGCCGGCATCGATACGATCTACTTCGGCGGCGGCACCCCTTCGGCACTAACACCGGACGATCTCGCTAGAATCCTGACGGTCGCCCGCGAAAATCTTGCGATTCAGGCCGGCGCCTGGGTTTCCTTCGAGGCAAACCCGGAGGACGTCGATACCCAGAGCGTCCGCGCCTGGCGCGCGCTCGGCGTCCGTTTTCTTTCCCTGGGGATTCAATCGTTCGACGCGGAGGCTCTGAAGCTCCTCGGCCGCCGGCATACACCCGGGGAGGCTCGCCGTAGCTTCGAGACCGCCCGGGCGGCGGGGTTCGACACGATCTCGATCGACCTGATCTATGGGCTGCCGGACCAGCCGTTCGAGATCTGGCGGCGGACCCTGGAGGCGGCCGTTGCTCTCGAGCCCGACCACATCTCCTGCTACCAGCTCACCTTTCACGAGGGGACGCCGTTCGGATTCCGCCTCGCGAAGGGGCGGATGCACGAGTTGCCGGAGGAGTCGCAGGGGGAGATCTTCCTCTTCACCCACCAGTTCCTCCGCGAACACGGCTATCCGGCCTACGAGGTCTCGAACTTCGCCCGCTCGCCTGAGCACCGCTCGCGCCACAACCAGAAATACTGGCACCACGTCCCCTACCTGGGCCTCGGCCCTTCGGCTCATTCGTTCCGGGGCAACCGCCGCTGGTGGAACGAGCGCAAGCTCGGGCCTTACGAAGCACGGATCGCGGCGGGCGAGCGGCCGGTCGCGGGCAGCGAGGAGTTGACCGGCACGGACCTCGCGCTCGAAGCGCTGATGCTCGGCCTGCGGACGGCAGACGGGATCGATCTCCGGGAGTTTCGGACCCGCTACGGCGTGGACCTGCGGCAAAACAACGAGCCGCTCGTCGCGCGGCTCGTGAACGATGGGTTGTTGCGGATCGAGGGAGATCGGCTCCTCCCCACCCTGGCCGGCCTCGCCGTCACGGACTCTCTGGCCCGCGACTTCGAGATCGGCCCCGAGACGGCGGGCGGCTCGCCGATCGCGTCTTAACGCACCTTCTGTTGCAGGAGAGGGGCCGGAGCTCCTACCGCCGCGAGCCGGAAAGGATGGCCGCGGCTCTCCTCAACTCAAGTTGGAGACATCGGATGAAAAAGCTCGCGCTCCTGATCGCCCTCGCACTCTTCGCTCTCACGGTTCCGGCGTCGGCTGCCGAGACCGCGCAGACCGCTCCCACCGCTCAGATGGTGACTCCCGAGCATTCGATCGATCAGCCGCTCCCGATGCTCGAGCGGATCATCACCCTCGTGCCCCGCTGCTCGGCCGTCACGGGCAGTTGCTCACCCGTCGGCTCGACCAAGGCCTGCACCGACGCCTGCGGTGATCACCTGAGCTGCACCTGCACCTCGTCGCACACCTGGTTCTGCCAACAGGAGTGCTGATCGCCCCGGGGTGATCCCGTGCGGCGCCGACCGCCGCCGTCGAGGCTCGGCAGCCTCGCCGGCGGCCAGCCGCTACTTCCGCTTCGCGTGGATCTCCATCGACTTCATCTCCTTGCCGGAGGGGTCGGGGTTGTACATCTCCATGGTGAAATGGTCGGCGTCGGTCAGGGTCGTCACCTGGCGGGTGGTCATCTTCTTGCCGGACATCGGGTCGATCATGTCGGCGGTCCAGGTGCACTTCTTCCCCGCCTCGTCGCAGACGCTCGGGCCGGTCATGATGCCGGTGCCGAAGTTGTCCACCCAGGTGCCCACGTACTGCTTGGCGAGATTGTCGTACCCCTCGGTCGAGCGCCCCTCGAAGGCCATCCCCATCATCTGGCCGTGCACCGACATCTCGAGGTAGCGGCCGCCGAGGATCATCTCGCCGTGCATGGTGCCGCTCGACTCGATCGGCGGCTGCCCCGGCGCCATCCACATCTTGTTGGTGTACGTCCAGTCCCCCGCCCGCTGGGCCAGCAGCTTGTGCTGCGGCCCCGGGGACATCGTCTTCATCATCGCGTCCATCTCGGCGCCGCCCATCGCCGGGGGTGCGGCGGGCTTGTCCTGCGCGAGGACAGGGATTGCCGGGATCACGGCCAGGGCGAGAAGAGAAAATGCGACCTGCGTCGTGACCTTCCTCGTCAGCTTTCTGAGGTGCATCGGGATTCCTCCTTGAGATCCATACATCGTGGGATGGAACGGACCACCGCTTGCTTTACGCTCTGTTACCGCATAAACTAGCATGTAGATCCGGTTACGTCAACCGGGAACTCCGGCCAGCGGGCGGCGGCTTCCCGGTCCTTGCGGGCGATTGCTGGTCCTGTATCATCAGCGGCTCGACGGGCCCCGCGAGGGCAACTTTCAAGCGACGAGAGAGCTTCTCCCAAAAGAATCCATGGCTTACGACGCTTCTTCGATCGAGGTCCTGACCGGGCTCGAGCCGGTGCGCAAGCGCCCCGGCATGTACACCTTCACGGACCGCCCCGACCACCTCGCCCAGGAGGTGGTGGACAACGCCGCCGACGAGGCGATCGCGGGGCACGCCAACGAGATCGTGGTGACCCTCTACGCCGACGGCTCGCTCTCGGTGACCGACAACGGACGCGGCATGCCGGTCGACCTCCACAAGGGGGAGCGGGTGCCGGGGGTGGAGGTGATCCTCACTCGCCTCCACTCGGGGGCCAAGTTCTCCGACAAGAGCTACCGCTTCTCGGGCGGCCTCCACGGCGTCGGCGTCTCGGTGGTCAACGCCCTCTCCTCGCGCCTCGAAGTGTGGGTGCGGCGCCAGGGGAAGGAGCACCACATGGCCTTCGCCGACGGCAACAAGACCTCCGAGCTCAAGGTGGTGGGGACCGTCGGCCAGCGCAACACCGGCACCACCGTGCGCTTCTGGGCCGACCCCAAGTTCTTCGACTCCCCCAAGTTCAGCGTCCCCAAGCTCAAGCACGCCCTGCGCGCCAAGGCGGTGCTCTGCCCCGGCCTCCACATCCGCTTCGTCCACGAGGAGGCGCCGGACGACAACGAGGACTGGTTCTACGAGGACGGGCTCAAGGACTACCTGACGGACGAGCTCGCCGGGTGCCAGACGGTCCCCGAGGAGCCGTTCATCGGCCACTTCCGCGGCCAGGACGAGGAGGTGGACTGGGCGGTCTGCTGGCTCGGCGAGGAGGAGGACGCCTCGGACGGCGTGGGCGAGGGGTACGTCAACCTGATCCCGACGCCGCAGGGGGGGACGCACGTCAACGGCTTCCGCGCGGGCTTGACCGACGCCATCCGCGAGTTCTGCGAGTTCCGCGACCTGCTGCCGCGCGGCATCAAGCTGGCGCCGGAGGACGTCTGGGCCCGCTGCTCCTACGTGCTGTCGGTGCGCATGAAGGACCCGCAGTTCACCGGCCAGACCAAGGAGCGTCTCTCCTCGCGCGAGGCGGCCGCCTTCGTCTCCGGCGTCGCCAAGGACTCCTTCGCCCTCTGGCTCAACCACCACACGGCCGACGCCGAGCGGATCGCCCGCCTGGCGATCGACAGCGCCCAGTCGCGCCTGCGCGCCGGCAAGCAGGTGAAGCGGAAGACGGTGACCTCGGGTCCCGCCCTGCCCGGGAAGCTCGCCGACTGCACCAGCCAGGACCTCGGACTGACCGAGCTCTTCCTGGTCGAAGGAGACTCGGCCGGCGGCTCGGCCAAGCAGGCGCGCAGCAAGGAGTTCCAGGCGATCCTGCCGTTGCGCGGAAAGATCCTCAACACCTGGGAGGTCGACCCCTCCGAGGTGCTCGCCTCGCAGGAGGTGCACGACATCGCGGTCGCCCTCGGCGTCGATCCCGGCTCCGAGAAGCGCGACGGCCTGCGCTACGGGAAGATCTGCATCCTCGCCGACGCCGACTCGGACGGCGCCCACATCGCGACCCTCCTCTGCGCCCTCTTCCTCCGCCACTTCCGCGGCCTGGTCGAGGATGGGCGCATCCACGTCGCGATGCCGCCGCTCTACCGCATCGACGTCGGCAAGGAGGTCTTCTACGCCCTGGACGAGCGGGAGAAAAAGGGGATCCTCGACCGCCTCGAAGCCGAGGGGAAGAAGGGGAAGCCCAACGTGCAGCGCTTCAAGGGCTTGGGCGAGATGAACCCCCTCCAGCTCCGCGAGACCACCATGGCCCCCGAGACCCGCCGCCTCGTCCAGCTCACCCTGCTCAGCGAAGAGGGGGAGAACGACGCCGCCACCGTCGTCGACCGCCTCCTCGCCAAGAACCGCGCGGGCGACCGCAAGGAGTGGTTGATGGAGGAAGGAAACCGGGCGGAGGTGGAGGTTTGAATCAGCATCCCTTCGATGTCCTCATGAGGGAGGCTGAAGAATTCGCACGTCAGGCTCTCGAAGAGCGGGAGAAAAACGCTCAGCTTCCTTGGGACGAAGATCCTCTTTTCAAGAACGTTCCGGTTTATAACGGCCCGGTACCTGCCGACTCCTCGGAGCGGCACGACGACTACCTCTACGAATACGACGAGTGATGCCCAGAACCACCCGAAAGAAAAGCGGCAACGGCGCCGCGCCGCTGTTCCGCGTTCCTTACGCCGATGTCGAGCATCAGTCGCTCGCGCGGTTCACCGAGAAGGCGTACCTCGACTACTCGATGTACGTGATCCTCGACCGCGCCCTCCCCAGCCTCGCGGACGGCTTGAAGCCCGTGCAGCGGCGGATCATCTACGCGATGTCGGAGCTGGGCCTCTCGGCGAACGCCAAGTTCAAGAAGTCGGCGCGCACGGTGGGCGACGTCCTCGGCAAGTACCACCCGCACGGCGACTCGGCCTGCTACGAGGCGATGGTGCTGATGGCGCAGCCATTCAGCCTCCGCCATCCGCTGGTCGACGGGCAGGGGAACTGGGGATCGCAGGACGATCCCAAGTCGTTCGCCGCCATGCGCTACACCGAGGCGCGGCTCACCCGCTTCGCGCAGACCCTCCTCTCCGAGCTCGAGCAGGGGACGGTCGACTGGGGGCTCAACTTCGACGGCACCCTCCAGGAGCCGAAGCTGATGCCGTCGCGCCTTCCCCACGTGCTGCTCAACGGCGCCTCGGGGATCGCCGTCGGCATGGCGACCGACATCCCGCCGCACAACGCGCGCGAGGTGGTCGCCGCGTGCCTCCGCCTGCTCGACGATCCGAAGCTCGCGGACGACGCGATCTACGAGGAGATCCTGGGACCCGACTTCCCGACCGACGCCGAGATCATCACGCCGCGCGCCGAGATCCGCCGCATGTACGAGACCGGCTCGGGATCGCTCCGCCTGCGCGCCGGCTTCGAGGTGCAGGACGGCGAGGTGGTGGTGACCGCTCTCCCCTTCCAGGTCTCGGGGAGCAAGGTGATCACCCAGATCGCCGGCCAGATGGCGGCCAAGAAGCTGCCGATGGTCGAGGACCTGCGCGACGAGTCGGACCACGAGAACCCCACCCGGCTGGTGATCGTGCCGCGCTCGAACCGCGTCGACCTCGAGGGGCTGATGGCGCACCTCTTCGCCACCACCGACCTCGAGCGCACCTACCGCGTGAACCTGACGATGATCGGCCTCGACGGCCGCCCGCGGCAGTTCAACCTGCGCGAGCTGCTGACCGAGTGGCTGCGCTTCCGCGTCGAGACCGTCCGCCGGCGCCTCCAGTTCCGCTACGACAAGGTGCTGACCCGGCTCCATGTCCTCGACGGCTACCTGATCGCCTACCTGAACATCGACGAGGTGATCCGCATCATCCGCACCGAGGACGACCCCAAGGCGCGGCTGATGGCGCGCTTCCACCTCACCGAGGTGCAGGCGGACGCCATCCTCGACCTCCGCCTGCGCCACCTCGCGCGGCTCGAGGAGATGGAGATCCGCGGCGAGCAGACCGCCCTCGCCAAGGAGCGCGACGCCCTCGCCAAGACCTTGAGCTCGGAGGCCCGGCTGCGCCGCAAAGTGCGTGACGAGCTGGAGGCCGACGCCCAGGAGTTCGGCGACGAGCGCCGCTCGCCGATCGTCGAGCGCGGCGCCGCCAAGGCGCTCGACGAGACGGCGCTGATCCCTACCGAGCCGGTGACCGTGGTCCTTTCCGAGAAGGGGTGGGTGCGCGCCGGCAAGGGGCACGAGCTCGATCCCAGGGAGCTCTCCTATAAAGCAGGAGACGCCTTCCTGATGGCCGCCCGGGGGCGGACCAACCAGTCGGCGGTCTTCCTCGACTCGACGGGGCGCAGCTACTCGCTCGCCGCCCACGCCCTCCCCTCGGCCCGCGGGCAGGGAGAGCCGCTGTCGAGCCACGTCACCCTGCCGCCGGGCGCCACCATTGTGGGCGTGATGCTGGGGGGGGACGACGACCTCTACCTGATGGCGACCAGCGCCGGCTACGGCTTCCTCGCCAAGCTCGGGGATCTCCAGACGCGGCAGAAGGCCGGAAAGGCCGTGATCACCGTGCCGGACGGCGCCAGGGTGCTCCCTCCGATCCGCGTCGCGAGCCCGGACGCCGAGCTGCTGGCCGCCGCGAGCGATGCCGGGCACATGCTGATCTTCCCGATCGGCGACCTCCCCGTGCTGCCGCGCGGCAAGGGGGTGAAGATCCTCAGCCTCACCTCCAAGGGGGAGACCGCCGCCCTCGCCGCCTGCGCCGTGCTGCCGGAGAACGCCCATCTCCTCGTCCACTCCGGCAAGCGCTATCTGAACCTCAAGCCCGCCGAGTGGAAGCTCTTCGCCGGCAACCGCGCCCTCAAGGGGAACAAGCTGCCGCGCGGCTACACGAACGTGGGGATGCTCGAGGTGCCGGCGTAGGAGAGACTCTTGGAGGCGCGAGGCCGGACCTTCTAAATCCCCTTCGCGACTGAGTATTTTCCGCTCCTGCTACACTACCTGGCCGTCGGAAAGCGTACTCCGGCGACAGGAGGAGCCAGCACCATGATCGAGATCGACCGCGAAATCACGCAGGACTACGAGCGGGCCCTCGGGCTCGAATGGCTGGAGACCAACGGGCTGGGGGGATGGGCGGGGACCACCGTCGCCGGGGCGCACAGCCGCCGCGAGCACGGGCTGCTCTCCGCCGCCGCCGAGCCGCCGTCCGGCCGTACCGTCTTGCTCTCCCGTCTGGACGAGACCCTCCACGTGGAGGGGGAGAGCTTCGAGCTCTCCTGCAACCAGTTCCCCGGCGCCGTGGCGCCCCGGGGGTTCGAGCGTCTGACCGCCTTCCGACAGGACCTCTTCCCCACGTTCGAGTTCGAGGCCGGGGGGGTGCGGCTGCGCAAGACCTTCGCCGCCCTCGACGGCGAGAACACCACCCTCGTGCTCTACGAGGTGGTGCAGGCGTCCGGCCCCTTCATCCTCTCGCTGCGCCCCTTCCTCGCCGCCCGCGAGGCCGGCGCCCTGACCCGCGCCGACGCCGGGATCTCGCAGGAGACCCTCTATGAGGACGGCGTGCTGCGCCTCCGCCCCTACGCCGAGGTGACCGACATCTTCCTGCAGGTGCCGGGCGCCGAGCTGCGCGCCAACCCGCAGTGGTGGTACCGCTTCGAGTACGAAGGGGACCGCCGGCGGGGGCACGACTTCCAGGAGGATCTCTGGACCCCGGGGGTCTTCGGCCGCGAGCTCACCGTCGGCGGCCGTCTCGGGGTCATCCTTTCGACCCAGGACCCGGCGGGGCGCGACGCCTTCGCCCTCTTCGCCAGGGAGCGCAAGCGGCGGGAGAAGATCGTCCACTCCCTTCCCGTGCAGGACGACTTCGCCCGCTACCTGGCGCTCGCGGCGGACGGCTTCGTGGTGCGCCGGGGGCCCAGCCAGCGCGCGGTGATCGCCGGGTATCCCGGGCCGGGCGAGAGCAGCCGGGACGCCCTGATCGCGCTCCCCGGCCTCTGCCTGGTGACCGGACGTTACGAGGACGCCAAGAAGATCCTCCGCGCCGCCGTGAAGAGCTTCCAGCAGGGGGTTCTGGCGGAGCCCAAAGACTCGGGCCCCGGCGCCGCGGACGCCTCGCTCTGGCTGTTCGTGGCCGCCTGGAAGTACCTGCAGGCGACGACCGACGAGGCGTTCGCCCGCGAGATCCTCCTCCCCGCCCTGCGCAAGGTGGTGCACTGGTACGAGAAGGGGACCCTCCACGGCATCGGAGTGGACGCCGACGGCCTGCTCGCCGAGGGCCCCGAGGCCGCGCGGTCGGGCAAGGCGGTGGAGGTCAACGCCCTCTGGTTCAACGCCCTCTCGATCCTCGCCGAGCTCGAGGCGCGGCTCGGCGATCCGGCGGAGGGGAAGAGCCTGGCGCAGCGGGCGAAACGGACCCAGAAGAGCTTCCAGGAGGCTTTCTGGGACGAGGCTCGCGGATATCTCGCCGACCGCGTCGAGGGGGACCTGCGGGATGCGGCGCTGCGCCCCCACCAGATCTTCGCCCTCAGCCTCCCCTTCCCGCTGCTGCCGAAGCCGAAGGCGGCCCGGGCGCTGGCGGCGATCGAGGAGGGGCTCTACACCCCGGCGGGGCTGCGGGAGAGCGCCGATCCTCAAGGGACCGTCTGGACCTGGCTGCTGGGGCCGTACCTGACCGCCCTGGTCCGCGTCTCCGGCGCCGCCGGCCGCAAGCGGGGTCTCGCCGCCATCGAAGCGCTGAAGCCGAAGCTGGCCGAGGCGGGGGTCGGCTCGCTCGCAGAAGGGGGCTCGATCGCCCAGGCGCGCAGCGTGGCCGAGGTGTTGCGGGCCTACGTCGAGGACCTGCATGGCGGCGAGGAGAAGGCGGCGCGGCCCGCGGGGAAGCCGACCGTCAAGGCGGAGGCTCCCAAAGCGCCGGAGAAGACGGTAAAGGCCGCCGCCAAACCCCCGAAGAAGGTCACGGAAGACAAGGAAGCCAAGGGAAAGACGCCGCCGCGAAGCAAAGCCCGCTGAGGCTCACCGCCTGGAAACGCAGGGGCGGAGCGCAAGCCCCGTCCCTGCGTTCCTCAACAATCCTCGCGGGTTTCCGTCTCCCCTCAGCGTCCAACCGGTGGTACCTTCTCCCCGGAGTCTGCGTGCATGAGCCCAAAGCCCCGCCATGTGATCCTGGTCGGCAATCAGCCGGTGACGCTGCCGGACGGGGTCACCTCTCTCGATTGGTCGCTCGAGCGGGTCAACGCCCAGAATCCCCGCATCCGGTCGTACCTGGGATGCATCCGTCTGATCGAAGGGGTGCTCGAGAGCAACTACGCCCTCCTCCACTGCTCGCCCGAGCGGCTGCTCGACATCTGGGGGAAGGTCCGCCAGGTCTCGACGCTGATCCGCACGCAGCTCGCGCCGCTGCTCGACGCCCCCTCGCGCATCCCGCGCCTCGAAGAGGCCCGGCAGAGCGCCGGCATGGCGCTCCTGATGCTCGGGGATCATGTGCTGCGCGACCTCGACCGCTTCCCGGACGAGGTGCCCGCGGCCCAGCTGATGGAGGTGCGCAAGCTCCTCTGCGTCTCGATCGGCCAGCTCCACTCCTTCCTGCACGACACCTTCGGCGAGGTGATGGCGAGCGATCCGCGCAGCCTCCACGACGCGGACTACTTCCTCTCCCGGCGTTTCCCGCGCGACATCGACGAGGCCGAATGGCTGCACTCCACCCTGATGCGGCTCAGCGAGTATCTGGCCAGCCTCGAGGAGGGGCGCGACCGCCATCTCTCCTGGGTCTCCGCGGCGATCCGGCGGGACGAATCGGTCCCCGACCTGCTCGCCTGGGAGCCCACCGCGGACTTCCTGGAGATCCTGCTCAGCGGCCTCACCCCCAAGCTCAAGGAGGTGCTGGCGCTGCGTGGCGTGCGCTTCTACGAGATGGAGATCCTCGACCGCCACGCCTTCGAGATCCCGCACCGCTGCCGCCTGGTGCTCGACCTCCACGCCACCGCCCTCGAGGCGGTCGAGGGGATCAAGGCCGCCGTCGGGGCCTCGCAGGCGGCCCACGAGCAGGGGGTCCGCGACCTCATCTTCTGCCACGGCGCCTTCGGCCGCCGGATCGCCCTCCAGCTCTCCGAGATCGACACCGTGGTGCGCGACCTCGTCGCCTTCGTCCCGATCTGGATCGAGGCGGTGGAGAAACGGCGCGCCCTGCTGCTGCGCAAGAGCCTCGAGGAAGGCGCCCCCCAACGCGACGAGTGGTGACGGTTCCGCCGCGCGGGAAGCATCCCCGCCGGAGCCGGCGTTATAGGATCTCCGGGGCGCGCCCGAGACAGCCCGCGGCAGCCCCTTCCAACCGGAGCGCAAAGGAGAGCGATGAAAACGCTGAGAAGCTATATCTGCGGCAACTGGCACGAGGCGACCTCCGGGTTCGCCACGCTGGTCGACCCCTCGACGGAGGAGCCGATCGCGCGGGCCTCCTCGGCCGGGATCGATTTCGGAGCGGTGGTGGACTATGCCCGCGAGAAGGGGGGCCCGGCGCTGCGCGCGATGACCTTCGCCCAGCGCGCCATGCTGCTCAAGGAGATGTCGAAGGTGCTGCGCGACAACCGCGACGAGCTCCTCGCCCTCTCGGCCCGCAACACCGGCACCACCACCCCCGACGGCTCCTTCGACGTCGACGGCGGCTCGGGGACGCTCGCCTACTACTTCGCGCTCGGCAAGGGGCTCGGCGACCGCGCCTTCCTCGCCGAGGGGGACGGGGTGCAGCTCGCCAAGACCGAGGGGTTCTACGGCCGGCACATCCTGGTGCCCCGCCGGGGGGTCGCGGTGCACATCAACGCCTTCAATTTCCCCGTCTGGGGATTCGCCGAAAAAGCCGCCTGCGCCCTGCTCGCCGGCACGCCGGTGATCACCAAGCCCGCCACCTCGACGGCGATGGTCACCGAGCGGGCGATCGAGCTGATCGTGGCGGCCGGCTTCCTGCCGGAGGGGGCCTTACAGCTCATCGTCGGCTCGACCGGCGACCTGCTCGACAAGCTCGGAGCCCACGACGTGCTCGCCTTCACCGGCTCGGCCGACACGGCGCGCGGCCTCAAGTCGCGGGCCAACCTGCTCGCCGCCAACACGCGGGTGAACCTCGAGGCGGACAGCCTGAACGCAGCGGTGCTCGCCCCCGACGTGGCGGACGGCTCCCCCACCTTCGCGCTGTTCGTCAAGGACGTGGCCCGCGAGATGACCCAGAAGAGCGGCCAGAAGTGCACCGCCGTGCGCCGCATCCTGGTCCCGGCCGAGCGGATGGACGCCGCGCAGGAGGCGCTGATCGCGCGGCTCGGGAAGGTGGTGGTGGGGAACCCGGCGGACGAATCCGTCCGCATGGGGCCCGTCGCCACCGCGCAGCAGCTCGCGGATGCGGTCGACGGCATCGCGGAGCTGGCCAAGTCCGCGCGGATCGTCCACGGCACGGGGGAGCGCGCGGACGGCGCCGGGGCCCCGGCGGGGAAGGGGTTCTTCGTCCAGCCGACTCTGCTGCGCGGCGACGACGCCAGGAACGCCGGAGCGGTCCACGAGCGCGAGGTCTTCGCCCCGGTTGCCACCCTCCTCCCCTACGACGGCAGCGCCAGGGAGGCGGCGGAGATCGTCGCCCTCGGCGGCGGCACGCTGGTGACCTCGGCCTACACGGACGACGCCGCCTGGGCGGCGGACTTCGTGGCGCGCGGGGGCGGCGACACCGGTCGCATCTACCTCGGCTCCGAAGCCTCGGCCGCGGACGCTCCCGGCTCGGGAGCCGCCCTGCCGCAGACTCTGCACGGCGGCCCCGGCCGCGCCGGCGGCGGCGAGGAGCTCGGCGGCCTCGTCGGGGTCAAGCTCTACCTGCAGCGGGTGGCGGTGCAGGGGAGCAAGGGACAGGTGGACGGACTGGTGGAGGCGGTATGAGCGAAGAACACCGGAGCGATCACGACAAGTCTTTGCGCGAGCACCTTAACGAGCTGCTGAAGGGGGGGAGCGCCCATCTCGGTTTCGACAAGGCGATAGCGGACCTCCCCGCGAAGCTTCGCGGCGCCAAGGCGCCGGGGCTGCCGCACACCGTCTGGCAGCTCGTGGAGCACCTGCGGCTCGCCCAGTGGGACATCCTCGAGTTCAGCAGGAACAAAGACCACGTCTCCCCGCCCTGGCCCGCCGGCTACTGGCCGGATTCCGAGGCCCCTGCCGACGACGCGGCCTGGGAAAAGAGCGTCGAGACCTTCCACGCCGAGCTGAAGGCGATGCAGGACCTGGTCGCCGACCCGAAGACCGACCTCTACGCCAAGCTCCCCTGGGGAGACGGCCAGACCGTGCTTCGCGAAGCGCTCCTCGCGGCCGACCACAACGCCTACCACATCGCGCAGATCGTCCTGGTGCGGCAGGCGCTGGGGGCTTGGACGGGGTAGGGGCGCCGGAGAGACGATGGACATGGAGATCGCGAAGGCGGTGTTTACAGCCCTCGAGCGGGAGGGCGTCCGCTACGTCGTCTTTGGCGCGGTGGCGATCAACCTTCTGGGCCTCGCTCGGGCAACCGAGGATCTCGATCTCTTCATCGCTCCGGATGCCGAGAACATCGAGCGGCTCAAGACCGCGTTGAAGTCCGTCTTCGCAGACCCTTCGATCGACGAGATCCTGGTGGAGGATCTCTTGGGCGACTATCCGGCCGTTCAATACAACCCCCCGGCGGGAGATTTCCATCTCGACATCCTCACCCGGCTTGGTGAAGCTTTCGGGTTCGCGGACCTCGAAGCGGAACGGATCGAGTTTGACGGCCAACCGGTCTCGGTCGCCTCTCCCCGGACGCTCTATCGCATGAAGCGGCATACAATTCGTCCCAAGGACTGGGGGGACGCCGAGGCTCTGCGGCGTCGCTTCGGCCTGGAGGAAGAGTAAATGCCGGTCAGGAAGTTCCGCGACTTGCAGGAGATGGAGGACTCGCTCTGGCGGGAGCCCGGACCGGAGCTCTGGCGGGCCATCGAGCGCGTCTGGAGCTTCGCGGCGCGGACGGTTCCCCGGCACTTTCCACCCGGCGTCTACAAGCACCGCTCGATCGAAGAGGCGAAGCGGCTGCGCGAGCAGTGGGAAGCGGCGGACTTCGAGGCCTTCTGGGAACGCCGCGGCGTCAATCCTCAGGAGCTCGCGGCGAAGAAACCCTGACCCCGACGCCGGCCGGAAGATCCTCCGGCCGGCACCTGACCGACCTTCTTTCTCGCCCCCTCACCGCCGCGACATCGTCGAGGCGCGCAGCAGGTAATAGAGCAGGGTCATCAGCGTCGAGACCACGGCGGCCACGTAGGTCATCGCGGCGGCGTTCAGGACCTTGTCCATCCCCTGGCGCTCCTGGGGGAGGATGATCCCGGTCTCTACGGCGAGGCGCTTGGCGCGCGCCGAGGCGTCGAACTCGACGGGCAGCGTCACCACCTGGAAGAGCAGCACCAGCGAGAACAGGCCGGCTCCCGCGTAGATCATGCTCGGCGCATGGAAGAGCAGGCCGAAGAGCATCACGAAGTAGCCGGCCGAGGAGCCGATGTTCGCGGTCGGCACCAGGGCCGAGCGGATTCCCAGCGCCTTGTACCCCTGCTGGTGCTGGAGGGCGTGCCCCGCCTCGTGGCAGGCGACCCCCACCGCGGCCACCGAATTCGAGGCGTAGGTCGCCTCGGAGAGGTTCAGGGTCCGGTTCAGCGGGTTGTAGTGGTCCGAGAGGAACCCCCGCGTCGGCAGCACCTGGACGTCCGACAGGCCGGCGTGCCGCAGCATCTCGGAGGCCGCCTGCGCGCCGGTCAGGCCGCGCGCCGTGCGCACCTTGGAGTATTTGTTGAACGCCGACTTGGTGCGCCAACTCGCCCACAGCGAGAGCGCCAGCGCCGGCAGGATGAAAACGAAGTACATCGGGTTGAAGATCATGGGTGTCGATACCCCTTTCAGGCGTTCAAAACAGGTCCGGCTCGCGCCGCATTTCCGGCCGCCTCGCGATCCTCCTGAAGGCGCTTGATACAGTGGGGCCTAAAGGAGAAATGCGATGAGCGAGGAGAATACCAAGAAGATCGCCCTGGTCACCGGCGGCAGCCGCGGCATCGGCCGCGCCGTCGTCGAGGCGCTGCTCGGCGAAGGGTGGCGGGTGCGTTTCTGCAGCCGGAGCCCGGAATCCGTCGCCACGGCCCAGAAGGAGCTCGCAGGCTTCGGGGAGGCCGTGTCGGGCGCCGCCGTCGACACCCGGGATCAGGCAGCGGTCGACCGCTTCGTGGCCGCGGCGCTGGAGCAGGAGGGGCGGATCGACTGCCTGGTCAACAACGCCGGCCTCGGCACCTTCGCGCCGGTCGACGAGCTGACCGGCGAGCAGTGGCGCGAGCTGATCGAGACCAACCTCTCGGGCTACTTCTATTTCCTGCACGCGGTGGCGCCGGCGATGAAGAAGCAAGGGGTGGGGTGGATCTTCAACGTCGCCTCGCTGGCGGCGAAAAACCCGTTCGCCGGCGGCGCGGCCTACAACGCCAGCAAGTTCGGCGTCATCGGCCTGTCGGAGGCCGCGATGCTCGACCTGCGGCAGTTCGGGGTGCGGGTGGCGGCGATCCTGCCGGGGAGCGTCGCCACCGACTTCTCCCATCCCGCCGGGAAGCAGGACCAGAGCTGGCGGCTGCAGCCGGCGGACATCGCGGCGATGATCCTCCACCTGCTGACCTATCCGCCGAACGCGCTGCCCAGCCTGGTCGAGATGCGACCCGCCAGGCCGCCGCAGAAGTAGGCCGCGGATCAGGTCGTAATCGGCGCCATCGGTCCGGCGCGCAGGACGGGCGTGCCGGTGGGAGCCGGGGCCCGGGGATCGTTCTCGAGCGTGATGATCGCCGCCCTGGTGCCGGCCGGCATCTGCTTCGAGCTCAGCTCGATCGGCAGCTTGGGGTCGATGGTGAACGAGCCGGCGTCCACCATCCCCTGGTCGGCGACGAACCAGAGCTTGTAGGCCTGGCCGCTGCCGGCCGGGCGCAGCCCCTGGAGCGCCAGGTACCAGTGCTGGTGATCGGCGGCCACGAACAGCATCCCGTGGGCGTAGGGCTGGGAAGGCGCCTGGCCGTCCGGGCGGAGAGCGGCGACCAGGACGGACGGCGACGTCACCAGGCCGAGCTTCTCGCGGTTGTCGAGCGCGTCCCCCGCCCGCGCCGGCGTGCGCTCCGTCTCGAGCTGCTGCCGCAGGGTGGCGATCGTCTGCTGCCCCCGCTGCATCTCATGGAACATCCAGCCCGCGACGCCGAGCGCCAGGAAGGCGAGCGCGGCGGCGAGGGCGAGCGGCCAGCGGTTCGGCCGCCGGGGGGCCGAGGCCGACCGGGCGGAGGTCGGACGCCAGAAGGGCATCTCCTGGGTCGGCGGCCTCGGCGCGGCCGGCTGCGGCGGTGCGCCCTCCCGAGCCGGCGCCGGCATGGGCGACGTCGGGGCCGGCCGCGGCAGCGGCGGGGTCGGAGCGCTCGGAGAGGCCGGGAGGGCCGGGGCCGGCGAAACGGCCGGAGCCCTCGGAGCGACGACCGGAGCCGGCGGCGGGGCCGTCCGCGCGGGGATCGGAGCGGCGGGCGCCACGGCCGGCGGGGGAACGCCCG
>CAVWOZ010000044.1:0-40404 GCA_963756595.1 uncultured Acidobacteriota bacterium | reverse complement strand
GAGCTTCCCCGGACCCGAAGTGACGCCGGGGAGCGCCAAGCCCGGGCCGTTCGGTGCGGACCCGCGGCGAGCGGCGGCCCCCTCGCGAGCTCCCCCCGGCGCCCGGAAGCGGTGGAAACTCCGCGGACAGGGGAACGAACGGCGTGGACTCGGTGTCGCGGACGATGAGGCTCTGGATCGGCTGCGTCGCGCCGCCGGGCAGCACGAACGCTCCTGCCGGCATCATCCCCAGCAGCCAAAGACCCGCGATGCCGGCCGCCGCCCGAAACGTTTTGGCCCGTCCGGCACTCCAGAAAGGAAGGGCAGGTCCGCTCGGAATGGTTCGTTGCCGCTTTAGCATACCGAGAGGCTAACCAGCCTCCGCTCGAGGGCCCAAGCGAAGCTGCAAATTCGCTCAATGTCCGATGCCACATCGCCCGAGAGCGCATGAATTCAGCCCGGAGCCACTGGCGCCCGCTCAGGCCGGCCATGGGCTGATATGCTATGAACGCATTGCTGTTCGGATCACCGCGTCAGGAGGAACGATGCCGAAGGAGGCCACCGCGGGTACCGTGGTCACTCTGCTGCGGGTCGTGCGAGGCTGGGGCCAGGGAGAGCTGGCGGTGGCGGCCGGCCTGCGCACCGCCTCGCTCTCGGATTACGAGCGGGGGAAGAAGCCTCTCCCTCGCGCCACCCTCGAGCGGCTCGTCACCGCGATGGGCTATCCCGCTTCCCTGATCGCCCGCACCGCGGCCTTCATCGACGAGGTGCGCGAGGCCGCGTCGCCCCTTCGGGCCGGCGGGTCGATTCCGGAGCTGGTGGAGGCGGCCGCCGCCGGATTCGGCCGTGAGGTCGCCGACTTCCTCCGCGCCGGTCTGACCCGCCTGATGGCGGACGTCACCCTCCTCGAGGCACGCTGCCGCGCCCCGTTTCTCTGGGAGCGCCTGCGCGGCTACAGCCGGACCCAACAGCGCGCCATCGTGCAGGAGAACCCCGAGTTCCACAGCTGGGCGCTCTGCGAGCTGCTCTGCGAGGAGAGCGTCGAGGCGGCGGCCGACTCGCCGAAACGAGCCCGGGAGCTGGCCGATCTCGCCCTCGCGATCTCCCGGCTCCTTCCCGGAGAGGAGAGCTGGCGCGGTCGCCAGCAGGGCTACGTCTGGGCCTTCGTCGGCAACGCCCGGCGGGCGCAGGGCGATTTGCCGGGCGCCGACGAAGCCTTCCGCCGGTCCGGCGAGCTGTGGCATGCCGGAGCCTCTCCCTCTCCCGAGCCGCTCGATGAATCCCTCCTCCTCGACCTGGAAGCCGCGCTGCGCCGCGAGCAGCGCCGTCTCCCGGAAGCGCTGGCGCTCCTCGACCGGGCGCTGGCGCTCGCCCGACGGCCCGACCTCGGACGCCTCCTCCTCCTGAAGGCCGAGACCCTCGAGGGGATGGCGGACTACGAGGGGGCCGTGGCGACCCTCCGGCGCGCCGAGCCGTTCCTGGATCGCGAGGCAGAGCCCCGCCGGCTGCTCTCCCAGCGGCTCCGCCTCCTGGAGAACCTCGCCCGGACCGGACGCTTCACCGAAGCGCTCCCCCTGGTGCCCGACGTCCGGGAGCTCGCGGCGAGCCTCGGAGACGAGCTGGAGCTCGTCCACCTGCGCTGGCTGGAAGGGCGGATCGCCGCCGGCCTCGGCGACTTCCCGACGGCTGCCGACGCCTTGCGCCAGGCGCGGGCCGAGCTCGTGGGCCGCGGCATCGCCTGGGACACCGCGCTGGTCACCCTGGAGCTCGCCGCGCTCCTGGCGGGGGACGACCGCTCCCAGGAGGTCAAGGACCTCGCCCGGCACAGCGCGCCGCTCTTCCAGGCCCAGGAGATCCATCGCGAAGCCCTGGCGGCGCTCGCCGTCTTCCGGCGGGCCGCCGAAAGGAGGACCCTCACCGCGGAGACCGCCGGCGAGATCCTGGACTTCCTCCGCGCCGCCCGCCTGGATACCACCCTCCGATTCACCGCGGGGCGGTCGCAGGATCACCGCGACTCCGATCCGTCCGTTTCCTGACCCGGGATGATCCAGACGATGAACGACGACCTCGAATCCGTGGGCAGGGCGCTGGCGATCCTGCGCTCCATCCGGATGCTGGACCAAGCGGAGGTGGCACGAGCGGCCGGCGTGCACGCCAGCGCGGTCTCCGAATACGAGAGCGGCAAGACCCGCCCCTCGCCGCGCACTCTCGAGCGCATCCTCCGCGGCATGGACCTCACCCGCAGCGACCTCGAAGCGGCGATCGGCCTGGTCCGCCAGGTCCGTTCCCGGCGAGGAACCGAGACCCCGGCGCTCGCCGCCGCCGCCGAGCGGCTGGGGAGCACGACCGGCCAACTCACCCGCCTGGTCGCAGCCAACCTCTTTCAGCCGACGGTCCGGCTGGGGACTGAGACGGTCGAGGCCTCGCTGCTTTGGGAACGGCTGCGCCGATACGGCAAGGCCGAGCGGGCCGCCGTCCTCCGAGAATGTCCGGAGTTCCGCAATGGGACTCTCAGCAAGCTGCTCTGCAAGGAGAGCGTCAAAGCGGTCGCGGACAATCTGGAGCGAGCGGAAGACTTGGCGGAGCTCGCCTTGGAGGTCGCCTCCCTGCTGCCCGGCGACAAGCGCCTGACGTCTCGGTACCAGGGATATGCCTGGGGAATCGTCGGCAACGCTCGGCGGGTGAGTGAAAATTTTGCCGGAGCGGATGAAGCTTTCGATCACTCGGCCGCATCATGGAAAAGTAATTTACGGGCTCTTGGCGCCTTAACAGAGGCGGAGTTGATCGATACGGTCCGATTGCTCGAGATGGAATCCACCCTTCGCTGTATCCAGGGGCGCCTTCCCGAGGCCTTGGAACTGCTCGGTCGTGCCATGGCTCTGGATGACCACAGGTCGACGGCTCGGCTCCTCATCAGCAAGGCCACCGTTTTGGAGAGGCTGGAGGACTACGAAGGGGCCGTAGAGGCTCTGCAGCAAGCGGCCCCTCAACTGGATAAGGAGGATGATCCGCGGATTTTCCTCTGCCAACGGTTCAACCTGGCGCAGAATCTCTCACAGACCGGACGCTTGGCTGAGGCGATGCCGATGCTGCCTGGAGTGCGCGAGCAAGCAACCCGGCTCGGCAACGCGTTGGACCTCGTTCGAGTGAGATGGCTGGAAGGGAGAATCGAGTCCAAGCTCGGGCAGGCTCAGGAGTCCATTCAGTCGTTCCGCTGGGTGCGGGATGAGTTCATCGCCCGCGGGATCGCCTACGATGCAGCGCTGGTCACCTTGGAGGCGGCCGTGGTCGTAGCCGACTTGGGCCATCCGATGGAGATCAAACGCTTTGGTCGTGAGGCCGCTCCCGTCTTTACGGCCCGGAGCATTGACCGCGAAATCCTGGCCACCCTCGAGCCTTTCCGCGATGCGGCCGAATCCGGGAGGCTCACCGGAACGCTCTCCCGCCAACTCTACTTCGCGCTCCAGAAGCGAGGCGCACCAGCCTGAGGCTCTGTGCCCGCTCGGCCGGAGAGACGAGCCCGTATCGACAGGCCAAGCCGGCGAAGTTGATCAAGGAGCTCCTCCCGCGCCTCCCGTCTGCACGCTCACGCAGCCAGGGCCCGGCCCCCAGCCGATGTCGGCGAGCACGGCTCGCGCGAGCCGCAGGTCGAGCTGGATGCCCCCGTACGCGGTCTCCATGAGCTGGAACGGCGCGAGGTCGGAATTGAAGTGAAGCAGCGCGTTGGGATCGGCCGCGGGGCCGGCGGGGGCGAACATCTCGACCTTGCCGCCCGGCGCAACGCCAGCCGTCAGAACGGCGCTCGCCGTCGCCGCGTTGGTCCCCACCCAGTGGACGGCAGGAGCCGCCGTGAAGGCCGCGAGCCGCTGTGCGTCGGTCATCGACGGGAAATCGGGCGGGCTCGCCCCCGTGCGCTCGAGGTGCAGCTCGAAGACGTCGTCCATGCCGTCCAGCTTCGCTCCGGTCGCCAGATCCAGGGGTGTCGAGAATCCGAGGCCATGGAGCAGCTCGTGCACCACCACCGCCACCAGGCTCGGGTCTCCCGCCGGACCCGCCGCGTCGAAGCCGTAGTAGAACTTGTGCGCCCCGAGGACCACCGGCCCATCGACGTCGCTGTTCAACACCAGCTCGATCTCGTTCGCCGTTCCGCCGTCGAGATCCTGCCCTGCCAGCTTGTTGGCGAGCGCCGCCGGATACCAGGTGTTGGGACGCGGCGCGCCGGGGAAGTCATGGTAGAGATTCACCGGCCGGCCCTCCCCCAGGCGAGCCGACGTCGCGGTTCCACCCAGAGAATCGAAGCGCACCCCGACCCGGATGGGTACAGGGCTGTCGATCAGGTTTCCGACGAGGCTCGCCGCGATTTGAGCCGCCTGTAGCCGCGCCTCTCCCAAAGTAGAGACACTATGACCTCCCTGAACACTGAACGGCGCAGGATCATTCAACCCCACATTGGAGCTGTCCTCGTCCACCACGACCACCGTCGCAGCTTGAGCGGAGCTTGCTCCTTTCGTCAGGAGGGCCAAAGAGAAAAGCAGCACAAATGTGAGACGCCTAATAAAAAAAAATTCGTGCACTTTTAACCCACTTTCTCGACTACTACTGACGCCTAAATCCAGACCTGCACACGCGACAACTGGGTACCTATAGGTCATCAATACTCTCAGCAAACAGGTGCTCTCCTCTTTTTTGCGCTCTTCAAGACTTCAACAATAAATTCCATTCCGCGGCCTCGCCAAGCGCCTGACTTTATTTGCTCCTCAGCGAAAGCGCAAACAGACGAAAGCTCTGACCAAAGATGCAAATGGGATAGATGAAAGCGTCCAAAATTAAATTTGTATATCGGGCTTTCTGAATTACCTGTAAGATGCCCAAGAGAGAAATAATCATCAGGATCATCGATTACCTGACCGCAAATTAGGCATTGACGTTTCGATGGGTTAGTTCTCTCGACTACCTCGGCGACACGCCGATCTATTTCGCCCCCCAGAGGATCTAGCAGTAAGCATTCTTCGTGAAAGGAGCCATCGCTAAATCTCCAGAGGGGATCTGCTTCGTTTGCGATGAACGGTGGCAGCATTTTTATCTTTTGCCCTTTCAGCATGGGATTGCCGCACAATGAACAGGGGGTTCCAAAAATCATAATTGACATGATTACTCCTGACTATTTTACTCCGAACTTAATTAGCTGACCACGCTCAAGAATGTACGAACTCTTTTGTCCAAGCGACTCCAAAGCCTGCACATCCTGCCTAGAAGGACCGAATGTGGGAGCATCCCAGGGATGAGTATGTCCAAAAATTCTTGTTACCGCCCCCTCTTCAAAATTAATTCCGCCAGGACCGCCACTTACGAGTGCTCGTTCGCCGGATGCCAGTTTTACCAGCGCAACTTCGTTGCCAGTTGTCCAGGAATATTCTTTCGCATCTTGCATAATAGTTACAATTTTCTCACCTCGCTGAATTACCCGCACTAACTGCATGGGCGCGAGATCTCCCCCCGCGCCGCTAGCTACGCTGATTCCTCCCTTTATGAGCGCGGATTCTCCTCCAGCTGCGGCTAATTCTCCAGCTTCACCGGTTGCTATTCCCCAAACTGCACCACCAATCTGTCCAGCTGTATACCCTCCAGAGCACTCCTGAACAAACTGATCGAGCCCCTGCCAATGCCGTATCTTCCTAGTCAGGCCGAGCGTGATCGTATCCGCGAACCCGGCCGAGATGTTCCCCGCATCTTGCAGCAAATCCTCCCAGTCGTAAAGCCCGGTTGGATCGAAGCTGTTGACGGGGTCGTTGACCACGTAGCCGTAGAGGTTGGTGTCACCACCGCCGAAGCCGGCGGGGTCCTTGCTCGTCCAGCGGCCGGTCTCGGCGTCGTAGTCCCGGGCTCCGAAGCGGGTCAGGCCGGTCTGTGGATCGTAGAGGCCGCCCGCGAAGCCGAAGGGCTGGAAGCCGGGATTGGTGTCGAGGATGATCCGGCCGAAGGCGTCGTAGTCGATCCTCTGGGCGATCGAGCCGTCGGTGGTGTTGACCACCAGGCGGACGCTCCCGAGGTGGTCGGTGAACAGACGGTAGGTCGCTCCGCCCTGGATCATGTAGGCAGGCACGGTCGTCCGGCTGCCATACACGAAGAGGGAGACGACGTTGCCCGTGCCATCCAGCTCGGCGACCGGGCTCAGGCCGTCCTTGTAGAGGTAACCCTTCCCGAGGATGCCGTTGACCTTCTTCCCCACCCGTCGGTTCGCGGCGTCGATGACGTAGTCGATCTGCAAGCCGTCCGGGAAGAGAACCGTGCGCAGGTTGCCGGCGACGTCGTAGGTGTAGTGGAGGGTCTGCCCATTGCCCGTCTTCGTGGCGAGCTCGCCGTTGGCGCTATAGGTGTAGGCGTTGCCGCCGTAGGCGAGCAGCCGGTCCTGGGCGTCGTAGGTGGCCGTGCCGGAGCCCACCGGATCGGTCCAGGAGGTCCGATTGCTGTTGGCGTCGTAGTCGTAGTGCTCGAAGACGGCGCCGTCCTTGCGGACTTCGGTCAGGCGCCCGGCGGGATCATAGGTATAGGAATAGGTGGCGGTGGCGCCGCCGATCGTTTCGACTTTCTGGCTGATCCTCCCCCGCTGATCCCGCGTGAAGCTCTCGGTGAAGAGGCCGTTGCCGCCATACTGCGCGGCATAGCTCTGGACGGCTCCGAAGCTGTCGTAGGCGTAGGTGTCGGTGGCGTTGCCCAGGACGGTCCCGGTCAGGAGACCGGTCTGGGGGGTGCGGTTGAGGACCAGCGCGCCCGCCTGGTGGAGTTGGCCTTCGGAGTCGTAGGAGAAGTCGACCGGATTGGCGCCGTCGACGGTGCGGCGGATGAGCTCGAAGTTGTTGTTGTAGGTGAGTCCGATCGAGCCGGCGACGGTTCCCGACCAGGTCACCCCGGTCAGCAGCGAGCCGTCGTAGGTGAAGGCGAGCGCGCCGCCGTCCGGATCGCTGACCGAGGTCAGGTTGCCGGAACCGGCCTGATAGCCGTAGGTGTAGGTCCCCTGCGGCACGGCGACGGTATTCAACCGGCCCGAGGCAGGGTCGTAGGCGTACTGGATCGTCTGCCCGTCGGGACGGGTGATCGCCTCCAATTGGCGATCGAGGTTGTAGGACGCCGTGGTGACGTTGGTGCCGGCCCCGACGTCGGGCGGCGTGTACTCCGTTCCGAGGTCGATCGCGTTGTGGTCGAAATCGTGCGCTGGCCGGCCCGGCGGAGTGATCGCCGTCAGGTTACCGTTGGCGTCGTAGTCGAACTGGATGACCCGGCTGTCCGGGAGGGTCTCCGTCTTCACCCGGCCGACCGCGTCGTAGGTGTAGCTCACCGGCTGGCTCAACGCGTCGGCGACCGACTGGAGGCGCCCCTGCGCGTCGTAGGTGTAGGTCGCGTGGCGGTCGCCTTGGGAGACCGTGCTCACCCGGCCACGGGCGTCGTAGCTGGTGTCGATCGGCAGCATGCCGGGCGGCCGCGACTCGCTCACCCGGCCGAAGGCGTCGAACTGGGTCACCGTCTGCCGACCGCCGGGCGTGGTGACGGTGAGGAGGTTGCTCTGGAAGTCGCGGACGCTCGTCATCGCGCGGCCGTTGACGGTCGCCGTCTCGGTGACCGAGGCGAGATTCTTCGCGTCCTTCGGGTCGCCGGCGGGATCGATCAGGGCCACGGTCCGCGAGCTCGACGTCGTCGAGGTGAGGCCGGCCGGCGTGCGGACGGTGACCGAGGTTTCGGCCGGGGCCTGCATGCCGAGCCGCGGATCGGGCTCCCGGAGGGAGGTGGCGACCGTGCCGTCGGCCGAGGTCTCCATCCGCGTGCCGTCGAGGCCGACGACGCTCGTGCTGACGGAACCGTCGGGCGAGGTCACGGTGCGGCGCGTGCCGCCGTCGGGCAGGGTCTCCGTCTTGTAGGCGGTCGCGCGCCCCATCGCCGTGCTCTTGGTCACGGTGGAGCCGGCGGCATCCTCCGTGCGGGCGAGGGCGGTGAAGCCATGGAGCGGGTCCTCGTCCTTCTGCAATCTGCCGAGCGCGTCGAAGGTGTAGTGATAGACCCGCCGCTTGGGGTCCGTCATCGACTGGAGGAGGCCGTCGGAGCTGTAGGTGAAGTCGATCTCTTCCGCGGCCGGGTCGTTGACCGCGGCGAGGTAGCCGTTGGCGTCGTAGGCGAGCCCGGTGCGCTGGCCGAAGGGCGCCACGACGGCCGTCGCCCGGCCCGAGGCGTCGCGCTCGACGGTGGTGACGTTCGCGAAGTTGTCGGTCACCGAGACCAGATAGCCTTGGGTGTCGTAGCCGAAGGTCAGAAGATGGAGGCCGGTGCGCGCGTCCTCCGTCCACAGGTGGCGGCCGGCGCCGTCGAAGACGTAGACGGCGGCGCCGTCGTCGGAGGCGATGCGGATCTGCTCGGACTGGACGGTCGAGCCGCTCTGCTGGCTGTTCTGGAAATCCGACTGGTCGCCGCGCACCACGTTGTCGGCGTCGGCGACCAGCAGATCGTGGTCGGGCGCCTTGGTGACCGCGTAGGGGAGGAGCATCTGGGTCTGCTGGGGAGGCCGGCCGGAGCCGTTGTTGCCGCCCGTGCCGATCCCGGCGATGGTCCGGATCTGGCCGCCGAACTCGATCCGGCGAACCACGTGGTTGTTGGTATCGGCGAAGATCAGGCTGCCGTCTTCGAGGAAGAGCAGGCTGCGCGGCGAGCGCAGCTTGGCTTCGGTCGCCTGGCCGCCGTCGCCGCTGTAGCCGTTGCAATCGGAGCCGGCGTAGGAGCCCGCGAACTGGTGCGAAACGCCGTCGAAGGTGCGGTACCAGATCGTCGGACAGACGCCGCCGCCCCCGGCGAGGCTGAAGTAGAGGTCGCCGAAGGAGTCGAAGGCGACGCTCGAGATCTCGTTGAACAGGAAGATCTGGTTCGAGGTCGGGTTGCCGTAGTTCTCGTTCCAGATCAGATTGTGATGAGAGTCGGCCTCCAGCCGGCCGCTCATCAGGAGCTTGCCCCGGTTCCAGGTGAGGTCGAACTTGAAGAGGGTGCCGATCGCCGGCTCCGCGGTGCCCGCCGTGACGTAGAGCTTGCCGTCCGGGCCGAAGGCGATCTCGTTGATCGTCCACGGCAGGTCGGTGACCTCGATCAGCGGCGGTTTGCCGCCGGGAGGAGGCGTATGAGGGCCGATGACGTTGGTCAGCGTGCCGTCCTCCTCGATGCGGACGATCCGCTGGTCGCCGCGATCGGCGATGTAGAGGAGCCCATCGGGGCCGAGGGCGGCGCTGACCGGGTTCCACAGGCGGGCGAGCTTGGCCGGGCCGCCGTCGCCGCGCGGGCCGGGATCGGCGCTCGGATCGGTGACGCGGGGCTTCCCCGCTTCGGTGGTGATGGTGCCGTCCGGCGCCACCTTGCGGACCTGGGCGCTGCCGTTCGCGACGACGTGGAGAGTGCCGTCGGGCTCGGCCACCACACTGGTCGGCGAGCTCACGGCCGCCTGGGGGGCCGGGCCGCCGTCGCCGCCTGAATCCGGCGAGCCGTTGCCGGCGACGACGGTGAGCACGCGGGCGTCCGCGGCGTTGCGGCGCCGGCCGTCGCCGTAGTAGAGGATCTTGTCGACGGGATCGAAGGCGTGATGGACCGACAGGCTCCAGCCGCCCAGATAGAGCTGCGACTGCGAATCCCAGATCCCCAGCGTCCCCTTCTGCTTCTGCCAGAAGGTGATGTCCTGCCGGGACGGGACCGGCAGCGGGCCGGCGCCCGGGTCGCCGAAGCAGTTGGAGCAACCGGGCTGCGGGTTGCTGTACTCGCCGTCGTAGACGTAGCCGATCCGGGAGCTGTAGGGCTGCCGCCCCTGGAGGGTGCGGCCGTAGCTGTCCTTGCCGTCCCAGGTGAAGTTGAAGGACTGGCCGGCCGCCGGGCTGAAGCTCTGGGAGAAGGTCTGCCCCGCCACGTCGACCTCAAGGTCGATGCGCTTCACCCCGCCCGGCAGGCCGGCCTTGGAGAGCGGGATGTCGAGGGTGTCCGCGATCTTCCGCCCCGGTACCCGGTCGCTCCGGTAGTTGAGGGTGAAGGGGGTGCCGGCGAGGCCCACCACCTCTCCAAGGATCTGGTTCTCGGCTTCGAGGATGGAGCCCGAGCAGAGGCAGGGATCGTCCTTCTTGTCCTTGTCGCCTCCCGCCGGCGGGTTCTCCTTCGGCAGGTTGGCTCCCGGCTGGAGAGGCTGGAGCGCCCAGTTGTAGTCGTAGGGCGTGAAGTGCGTGACCGGCACCCGCCAGAGGCTCTGGCCGGCGGTGTACAGCGCGGCGATCTGCTGGCGCTCGGCGTCGGTGATCCCGAGGCCGGCGAGCGTGGCGGCGGAGGCTGGCTGGCCGCTGCCGTCCACGTCGAGATCGGCCGTGCCCGAGGCCACCGTGAGCACGTCGATCACCCGTCCATCGAGGGCGGCGGCGAGCCAGAAGGCGCGCACCCGGTCGTAGTACCCCACCGGCACCACCGTCCCGGCCGGGAAGTGGAGGAAGTTCTCGAGGTAGGTGATCACCGGGCGGTCGAAGCGGACCTCGCTCGCTCCGGCGGCCGTTGCTTCGTCGACGGAGAGCTCGACGGCGTAGGTGTAGCCGGTGGTCGGCGGCAGCTCTCCCGGCATCGCCTGGGGGCCGGTCGGGCCAACGGTGTACTCGGTGGCGCGCACCGTGAGGCTATGGATCGGCTGCGTGGCGCCGCCGGGGAAGGCGAGCGCCGCCTGGGTCCCCTGCGGGAAGAGCAGGGTCGCCTGGCGGGCGCCGTCCGGATCGGTGACGGCGCTCCCCCGCGCCACCTGGAACGGGGTCGAGGCCGTCAGGTCGACCGCGGTGGCCTGCGGGTCGAGCGGCACCAGCACCACGTCGGGCGCCGTGCCCCAGCCGCCCCAGGAGACGGCGACCTTGCGCTGGACGGGGAGGTACCCGGGCCGGGCGAGCTGGACGACGACCTCTCCCCCGCCGTTGACGGCGAGGTCCCAGGCGCCGTCGCCCCGGCTGAGGGTGCTCCCCAGCTCCGGATGGCGCAGCACGCTCACCCGCACGGCGCCGAGCGGCGCGCCGGAGCGGTCGCGCACCCGGCCGCGGAGGACCGCCGCCCGCCGGCACTCGATCGCTCCCGGGGCGACCCCGGTCTGGACCGGATTGGCGCCGCCGTAGAGGAAGGCGGTGGCGGCGCAGAGGTCGGTCGCCACCGTGCGGTCGAGCGCCGGCGCGAGGGTGGCCGGATCGGCGGGGAGCTGCGGCGTCCCCGGCACCGGGAAGGCCCGCGAGGGGCCTGCCACGCCGGCCGTGCTCTGCACCGCCACCGACACCGTGTCTCCCCCCTGCGCCGCGACGGAGGCCGTAAAGCCGCCGTCCGCACCGACGGGGACCGTCACCGTGGCGCCGGTGAGAAGATCGGTGACCACCGCCGTCCAGCCCGCCCGCACCGGGGCGACGCTTCCCGCCGCGCCGTTCACCGCCGCGAAGCCTCCAGCCGGCGCCGTCACCGTGACTTTGCTGGGGTCGACCGGCCCGGGAACGGCGCTGTCGAGGGTGACGGTGAGCGTCAGGCTCGCGGCGTTGCCGTTGCCGTCCGTCGCCACCAGGGTGAAGGAGTTGATCCCTTCCGCCAGGGTGACCAGGTCGTCGAAGCCGAAGCCGGCGTCGAGGGTCACGGGGGCGCCGTTGACGGTGAGGGCCGCGGGCTCGCTCACCGTGCCGAGGAGATGGAGGGAGGCCGCGGTCACCACCGCGCCGGAGACCGGCGAGGAGACGGTGATCACCGGCGGGGTGATGTCGAAGCCGGACTGCGAGGTGAAACGGACCGGCCCCGCCGTCCCCGGGCTCCCCGCCCGGTCGCGCACGGCGGCGGTGAGGGTGAGAGCCCCGGCGGGGAGCGCCGCCTGCGGGATGCAGGTGACGAGCGGCGCGCAGACCGTGCAGTCGGCGGCGAGCGGCGAGCCGTTCAGCGTCAGGGTCAGGGTGGCCGGGTCGATCCCCGTGCCGCTGTCTCCGACCAGGAGCTGCAGAGGAGTCGCCGGATCGTGGTAGGCGTCCGGCTTCGGCTCGAGGATCGAGAGCACCGGCGGCGTCGAGTCGCGGACGACGGTGACCGTGGCGGTGCCGGTACGGTTGCCGGAGTCGGTCGCCACCAGGTCGAAGCGGTCGCTCCCCTCGGCGAGCGGGGCGGTGTAGGCGAAGCCGTTGGCGCCGTCGAGCGGCACGGCGACCCCGTTGATGGTCAGCGCCGCGGGCTTGCTGACGCTGCCGGTCAGCCCGATCGTGGCGGCGGTCGTGATCGCCCCGTCCGCCGGGGCGGTGAGGGTGATCTGCGGCGCCGGCTGGACGGGGTCGGGCACCGTGAAGCGAACGGTCGCCGAGGCGCTCCTCCCGGCGCGGTCGGCGACGGCGGCGGCGACGGTGTGCGCCCCGACGGCGAGCGGCGAGCCCGGCGTGCAGACGGCGCCCGCGGGGCTCGTCGTGCAGCTCGCGGCGAGCGGCGAGCCGCCGTCGGTGAGGGCGAGCGAGGCGGCGTCGATCCCCGAGCCGGCGTCGCTCCAGGAGAGCTGGAGGGTCGCGGCCGGCGGAACGGTCGAGCCTTCGGCCGGCGCCTGGAAGGCGAGCGATGGGGCGGTGACGTCCACCGTGAAGGCCAGCGTGACGGTGGCGGAGTGCCCGGCCCGGTCGGCGACCGTGGCGCTGAGCTGGACCGTCCCGTCGGCGAGCGGCGAGCCGGGGAGGCAGGTGGCGCCGGACGCGCCGGGAGCGCAGGTGAAGGGCACCGGCCCGGTCAGCGTCAGGGTCGCGGGATCGACGCCGCTTCCCGCGTCGCTCCAGGTCAGCGAGACCGGCGGGGATCCCGATCCCACGAAAGAGGCCGCCGCCGGCGAGGCGAAGGCGAGCGCAGGGGCTTGCGTGTCCACGGTGAAGGCGAGGGTCGCCGGAGCCGAGCGGTTGCCGGCATGATCGGCGACGGTGGCCGACAGCGAGACCGTCCCTTCGGCGAGCGGAGCCTGCGGGGTGCACTGGGCCGTGGCCGTGCCCGCCGTGCAGGCGACCGTCAGCGGCGCGCCGTTCGCCTGCACCAGAAGGCTCGCGGGATCGACGCCGCTCTCGTCGTCGCTCCAGGCGAAGGCGAGCTGCGGGGTGGCGGTGGCGCTCACCGCGCCGGCGGCCGGCGCGGTGAAGGCGAGGGTGGGGGCGGTCGAGTCCGCCGCGAAGCAGGAGAGGGCGCGGGCCCAGCGGGCGATCGCCACCGACGGCTGGCCGCCGGCGAGGCCGAAGCTGCCGCCGGCGTAGAGCGCCGGACCGCTCGCCTCGGCGAACGGCTGGAGGGCCAGCACGGCGCCGTTGGCGACGCCGGTGCCGGCGCTCGTGCCGTCTCCCAGGGGCGACCAGGAAGCGCCGTTCCAGCGGGCGAGGCCGTTGACCGTCACGCCGCCCGCCGTGGTGAAGCTGCCGCCGGCGTAGAGCGCCGGACCGCTGCCGTCGTCGAAGACGGCCAGAGCGGAGACCGTGCCGTCGGTGCCGCCGCCCACCGCGACCCAGACCGAACCGGTCCAGCGGGCGAGATGGGCGACCGTCGTGCCGCCGGAGGTGGTGAAGGCGCCGCCGGCATAGAGCGCCGCGCCGCTGCCGTCGTCGTAGACCGCCAGACTGTCGACCTCGCCGGCGAGGCCCGGGCCGAGCGCCGACCAGGAGCTGCCATCCCAGGCCGCGACGTTGGCGGCGGTGACCCCTCCGGCGTGGGCGAAGGCGCCCGCGGCGAAGAGGCGGGGACCGCCGGCGACGGCGCCCCCGGCCAGGGCCAGCACCGGGCCGTCGGCGCCGGCACCCAGCGCCGACCACGCGGCGCCATCCCAGCGGGCGACATGGCTGGCGGCGATCCCTCCGGCCGTCGCGAACGTGCCGCCGGCGTAGAGAGAGGGGCCATTTCCCGCGTCGAACATGGCGAGAGCGCGCGCCGGGCCGTCGAGGCCGCCGCCGAGCGGCGACCAGCCGTTGCCGTCCCAGCGGGCGGCATGAGCGGCGGGCAGGCCTCCGGCGCGGGTGAAGTCCCCGGCCGCGTAGAGCAGGGCGCCCGGCCCGGCGCCGGCGACCGCGAGGGCGGAGATCCTGTCGTCCGTCCCCGTCCCGAGCGGGGCCCACCCGGAGCCGTTCCATCGCCCCGCGTGGGCGATCGTCCGGCCGCTGGCGGCGATGAACGTGCCGCCGGCATGGAGCGCCGGACCGGTGCCGTCGTCGTAGACCGCGAGCGCCGCGAGGGTGCCGTCGAGCCCCGAGCCGAGAGCGCTCCAGACACCGCTGCGCCAGCGCGCGACGCCGCTCACTCCGAGCTGGCCGGCGAGGGCGAAATCGCTCCCCGCGAAGAGGGCCGCGCCGCTCCCGTCGTCGTAGACCGCGAGCGCCGCCCCGCCGTAGCCGGGAGTCGCGATGCCGGTGCCGAGCGCGGACCAGCTTCCCGCCTTGAACCGCGCGATCCCCGCGATCGACTCCCCTTGCAGCATGCCGAGGGCATAGAGGGCGGCGCCGCCGCCGTCGTCGTAGACGGTCAGCGCCTCGACCCCCTGCGGCCCTTCGGCGAGCACGCCGCCGGTCGAGAGCTGGTCGCCGGCGTAGGCCCAGGCGCTCCCCGTCCAGCGCGCGATGCCGTCGACCGGCCGGACGAGGTCGCCGGCGTTGGTGAAGGTGCCGCCGGCGTAGAGGGCCGGGCCGCTGCCGTCGTCGAAAGCGGCGAGCGAATAGACGGCGCCGCTCGTCCCCGCGCCGAGCGCCGACCACGCGGCGCCGTCCCAGCGCGCGACGCGGTGCGCCGCCACGCCGCCGATCGAGTTGAAGAAGCCGCCGGCATAGAGGGCGCCGTTGAAGACCCCGAAGCTGTACACCGTGCCGTCAGGAGCGCCGGTTCCGGCCGCCGACCAGGTTGCCGTGCCGGGGTTCCAGCGATCGACATAGGGAACGTTGAGACCGCCGCCGGCGTAGAGCGCGCCGTTCCAGACGGCGAGGGCGTAGACCTTGCCGCCGAGCCCGGCGCCGAGCGCCGACCAGGCGGTGCCGTTCCATTTCGCCACCCGGCTGGCCGGCGTGTAGGGGGAGCCCGGGAAGGCGCTGGCGTTGGCGAAATCCCCTGCCGCGTAGAGCGCCGGACCGCTGCCGTCGTCGAAGACGGCGAGCGCCTGCACCGCGCCGTCGATACCGCCGCCGACGGCGGACCAGGCGTGACCGTCCCACTTCGCGAGGTTGCTCGCCGGCACTCCCCCGGCGGCGGTGAAGAGGCCGCCGACATAGAGGGCCGGCCCGTGGCCGTCGTCGAAGACGGCCGCAGCCGACACCCGGGCCGGGCTCCCTCCCGTCACCCCGATCCCGGCGAAGAGGCCGGCGGTGAAGCGCGGCGCGCAGCTCGTGCGCAGGACGATCGTCCCGGCGTCGACCGTGCCGCCCGGAACCGGGGTCACGCTCGCCGTGCCGACCCGCGCCGAGCCGCTGTGAGCGGGATCGGCGGCCTCGGCCGCGAGCGCGAGCGGCGAGCCGTCGGAGACGTCGACGCCGGCGATGGTGAAGCGGCCGTCCGCGCCGGTGATCGCCGAGGCAGCGCTCTTGCCGAGCACGGTGACCGTGGCTCCGGCGACGGCCGAGCCGTCGGCACGGGCGACGCCGCCGGTGACGGTGGCGGTCGCGCCCGCGGCGGGAGCCACCGTAAAGGCGACGGAGGCGCTCGCGGCGTTCCCCGCCCGGTCGGCGACGCTGGCGGCGACGGTCACTCCTCCCGTGGGCAGCGCGGCCGCCGGCGTGCAGCGGGCGCCGGCGCCGTCGGAGACGCAGGAGGCCGCGAGCGGTGAGCCGTCGACGGTGAAGGCGAGCGTCGCGGGGACGACGCCACTGCCGCCGGGATCGTCGTAGGCCACCACCAGCGTCGGCCGCGCCGTGGGAACCGTGGCGCCGGCGGCCGGCGAGGTCAGGGTGAGCGAGGGTGGCACCGGATCACGGGTGACGGTGACCGCGAGCTGACGGGTGAGCCCCTGCTCGTCGGTGGCGGTCAGGGTGAAGACGTTGGCGCCGAGGGCGAGCTGGAGAGGCGGCGAGATGAAGGTGAGATCGGCCGCTACCGGGAGGGGTTGGCCGTTGATCGCCAGGCTCGCCGGCTCGTCCAGGTGGCCGCTGAACGCCTGCTGCGATCCCGACGTCGCGGCGCCGTCGGCTGGCGCGGTCAGGGTGATGACGGGGGGCTGCCCGGCGGGCGCGCACTGGCCGAAGCTCGGCAGGGTCGTCCACACCGCGAGCTTCCCGGCCGGCTGCCCGCCCGCCGTCACGAAGTCGCCCCCCACCACGACCTCGGGGCCGGTCGAAGGATTCGACACTGCGAGCGTATGGACCGGCCCGCTCACCCCCGTCCCCAGGTTGACGTACGAATACGGCAGGCGGTGGGCGTAGTAGCTGCTCCCCGAGGAGCTGTCGCAGGAGGAGAGATAGTCGCCGCCGATCACCAGCTGGCTCGCCCCTCCCGCGTCGAGCGCCTTGAGGGCGTGGACCGTGCCGTCGATCGGGGTCACCGGCGTCGAGAAGTCCCGGTTGCCGAGGAAACCGCACCCTCCGAAGGCCAGCCAGGAGCTGCCGCCGTAGGCCGCCAGGCCGAAGTGGGACGCACCGCCGGCCCTCACGAAGCTCCCCCCCAGGTAGAGAGCGCCATTCCAGACCTCCAGCGCCTCGACCGTGTCGTCCGGCGCCCCGGAGACGGCCGACCAGGCGGCGCCGTCATAGCGTTGCAGGACCTCGCTCGGGACCCAGAAGCTGCCGCCGCCCGCGTAGAGCGTCCCTTGAAAACCCGCCAGGGCGAGGACCGAGCCCGGCCCGCCGAGCGAGGCCCAGAAGGCGCCGTTCCAGCGGAAGACCCCATTGCCCGCCGCGTAGAGACGCGGCCCGCTCCCCAGATCGGCGACCGCCAGCGTCGCGATCTGGACCCCCAGCGGAGAGCCCAGGGTGGTCCACCCGGAGCCGTTCCACCGGGCGATCCGCCCGGCCGCGCCGGCGACCGCGTAGAGCGCCGGCCCCGTGCCGTCGTCGAGGACGAAGACGGCGCTCCCTCCGGCTTCGAGGCCGGAGCCCACCGCGGTGACCCGCGTGCCGTCCCAGCGGCCGATCCCGCCGTTGAGGGCGACGCCCCCGGCCGTCATCGGCCCGGCGAAGAACAGCGCCTCCCCACCGCCCCCTCCGTCGTCGAACGCCACCGCCGAGGTGACGCTCCCCGTGGTGTCGCCGGCCGCCGTGAGCGGTACCCAGGCAGAGCCGCTCCAGCGCGCCGGATCGGCGGTCGTGTTGGTGAACCCCGTGGCCGCCTCTCCGCCGTAGAGCACCGGGCTCGCTCCGAGCCCGGTGGCCACGAACAGGAGCTTGCCGTCGGCGAGCGGCTGCGTCCAGGCGGTGCCGTTCCAACGGCCGAGCTTCACCGGCCCGTTGGTGGCGAAAGACCCCGCGGCATAGAGCTGCGGCTGCCCCGCTTCCGTGATCGCCGCCAGGGAGGCGATCGAGGCGTTGGCGCTCAGGAGCTGCTGCCAGGTGGCGCCGTTGCGCTTCAGGACTCCCATGTGGAGCCCCGCCACATAGAGCGCAGGCGCGCCGCCGGCGTTCGCGACGGTGAAGTCCGCGAGGGTCTTGTTGGGATAGGGCTGCAGGTCGGTCGCCCCGAGGATCTGGGTCCAGCTTCCCGCCGCCGGGCTCCACTTGAAGAGGCCGTCGAGGGCGAGGGCGTAGAGCGCCGGGCCGCCGCCGTCGTCGAGGGTCTTGAGCCGCGCGCGATGGTCGCTGGACGGGGCGGGGAGGGGCGTCCACTGGTGGCCGTTCCAGCGGGCGAAGCCGGCGGCGGCGATCCCGAGGTTGCGGCCGTCCCAGGTGGTCACCGGCTGCACCGAGGTGAAGCTCCCCAGCAGGTAGAGCGCCGGGCCGCTGCCGTCGTCGTAGAGCGCCATCCCGCTCACCCCGGCGGAAAGGCCTTGCCCCACCTCGCTCCAGGCGTGTCCGTCCCAGCGTCCGAAGCGCGCCGCCGGCTGGCCGCCGATCGAGGTGAAGTCCCCCGCCGCATAGAGCGCCGCACCGCTGCCGTCGTCGTAGACCGCGAGGGCGTTGACGGCCGCGTCCGGGTTGCCGAGCGCTCCGCCGCCCACGGGCTGCCAGGCGCTTCCCGTCCACTTGGCGATGCCGTCGACCTCGTGGCCGCCGGCATGGGTGAAGGCGCCCGCCAGGTAGAGCGCCGCTCCGGTGCCGTCGTCGTAGACCGCGGCCGCGCCGGTGAGGGGATAGAGGCTGCCGCTCTGCCGGTTCTCGAGGCTGCCGTCGGTCGGCGCCAGGGGCACGGGCCGGAAACGCAGGTCGCACGAGGCCTGGAGGGTGATCGTCCCCACCTCGGTCACGCCGCCGGCGACCGGCGCGAGGTGGCCCGCGAACCCGGTCAGCGCCGGCGGCCCCCAGCTCGCCGTCACCGAGAGGAGGGTCCCGGCCGCTGCCGCCGGACCGGCGAGCGAAAAGGCGCCGTCCGCCCCCGTGGTGGCGAAGTACTGCGGCTCCTCGTTGACCTTCACCGTCGCTCCCGCCGCGGGGCTTCCGCCCGCGAAGCGGACGGTGCCGTGCAGGGTCGTGGTGAGCGGGGCCGGCGCTACCGTGAAGGAGACCGACGCCGGCGCGGAGCCGTTCCCCGACCGGTCCTTCACTCGCAACGTCAACCCCGCCAGCCCCGCCGGGAGCGGCGCCACCGGCACGCACTGCGCGTCGACCGGGTCGCTGCCGGTGAACCGGCAGTCGACCGCCAGTGGATTGCCGCCGCTCGACGTCACCGTCACCGAGGACGGATCGACGCCGCTGCCGCCATGGTCGTCGGCATGAATCTGCAGCACCGGATACGCCGAGGTCACGACCGCACCCCCGACCGGGCTGGTGATGCCGAGGTCCGGAGCCACCGTGTCCTGGATCGTGAACTGGACCTCGGCAGGGCCGTCCGTGGGGTTGCCCGCCAGGTCCTTGATCGTGGCGTCCAGCGTCACCGCTCCTTCGGCCAGCGGAGCGTCCGGTGTGCACTGTCCCCAGCCGCCACCGAAGGTGCAGTGGACGGCGAGGGGGGCGCCGTTCGCCTGGATCGCCAGGGTCGAGGTGTCGATCCCGGAGCCGCCATCGGAGAAGCCCAGGCCGATCGTCGGGGTCGGCGAGGTGACCGTCGAGCCGTAGGCCGGCTGGGTGAAAAAGAGATAGGGAGAAGTGGTGTCGGTGCAGCTCGTCGGCCGCCACCAGCGCAGGATCTTCCCCGCGGCGGAGCCGCTCGCGGTCGAGAAGGCGCCGCCGAGATAGAGTCCGGCGCCGGCGCCCGAGGGGAGCGCCGCGAGCGCGTAGACCGTGTTGTCCACCCCTTCGACCACGGGATTCCAGTTTTCGCCGTCCCAGCTCGCCAGCCGGTTGTAGGGAATCCCCGCCAGCGTGGTGAAAGCGCCGCCCGCATAGAGCGCCGGCCCGGTGCCGTCGTCGAAGGCGGCGAGCGCCAGCACCTGGGTGCCGAGGCCGGTCCCCAGAGCGCTCCAGGAGCCGCCGCGCCAGCGCGCCACGTACTTGGCGGAGATGGCGGTGTTGTTGGCGGTGGTGAATTTGCCGCCGACGAAGAGCGCCGGGCCGCCGCCGTCGTCCCACACCGCCAGGGCATCCACCTCCGGCGTGCCGCCGGCAACCCCTCCTCCCGAGGCGCCGAGCGCCGACCAGGCGGTGCCATTCCATTTGGCGATCCGGTTCGCCGTCACAGCCCCCGCCGTGGTGAAGGCGCCTCCCACGTAGAGCGCCGGGCCGCCTCCGTCGTCGTAGGCCACGAGGGCCTGGACGTTCCCCCCCACCCCTCCGCCCACCGTGGACCAGGCGGTGCCGTTCCAGCGGGCGAGGCGGTTGAAGTTGGTGCTCCCCACGGTGGTGAAGGAGCCGCCGGCGTAGAGGGAGCCGCTCCAGACGGCCAGAGCGTTGACCTGGGAAGCGAGCCCGGTGCCGACCTGCGACCAGGCCGTGCCGGACCATTTGGCGACGTAATTCACCGTCGCCGTCCCCGACTTGGTGAACTTGCCCGCCGCGTAGAGCCGCGCTCCTCCCCCGTCGTTGAAGACCGCGAGAGCATCGACCTCGGGAGTGGTGCCGCCGAGCCCCGCGCCGAGAGCGGACCAGGCGGTGCCGTTCCACTTGGCGATTCCGTTCACGGTCAGGCCGCCCACCGTGGTGAAGGCGCCGCCGACGAAGAGCGCCGGGCCGCTGCCGTCGTCGAAGACCGCCAGGGCCTTGACGGTGCCGTTCGGCGCCGGTGTCGGCAGGGTCTTGAAGGCCGCGTCGCAGACGTAGAGAAGGTCGACCTCGCCGATGTCCGTCGTCGTCCCTCCGGCGGCCCACAGCCCCTCCGTCGTATAGAGCGAGCCGGAGGCGGTCGCCAGGGTGGCCACGATCTCGAGCTGGCCGCCTCCCGCCGGCACCGCGATGGGCGTCAGGGAGAAGTTGCCGGCAGCATCGGTCGTCGCGGACGGGCCGTTCTGTCCCAGGACCGTCACCGTCGCTCCCACCGCCGGCAAGCCGTTCGGAAGCCTCACGAAGCCGACGACGGCCGCCTGCGTGGCGGTGAGGGACTTGGTCCGGAGGCGAGGCCTCACCTCGGGCCTTCCCCTTCCGTCCGCCGCCGCCAGGGCGAGGGCCAGAGCGCGCAGGCGGACCGGCGGCTCGGGCGACACCCGCCGCATGACACGGCCGGTGGGAGCGACCCGAGCGAGGTCCACCTCGTTGGCGACCCACACCGAGCCGTCGCGCGGCTGGACGGCGAGAGCGGTGATCGTCCCCGCGCCGGCGAACGGCTCCAGCCGGGCCAGGATCCGGCCTCCGGGCCCCACGCGCAGGAGCTCGCGGGCGGTCGCGGCCCAGGCGCCGCCGCGAAAGTCGCCGGCGACGGCGAGGATCCCGGGCACCGCCTGCTCGAAGAGCAGCCGGCCCTCGCCCCCGAGCCGGCTCAGGCGATCGTTCCCCGCCGTCCAGATCGCACCCGACTCGCCGGCGAGGCCGACCGCGGCGAGGCGCGAGTCCTTCGCCAGCGCCGCCTCGCGGATCTGCCGCAGGCCGGGATCGTAGGCGCGCAGCGACGACGGTGTCGCCACCCACAGGCGTTGGCGCGCCGGATCGAAGGCGAGGCCGCGCACCCGGCCGTCGAGCGGCAGGGCGCCGAGCGGCGTGCCGCCGGCGTCGAAGCGCCAGAGCCCCCGGCCGGCCGCCAGCGCCACCGAGCCGTCCGTGGAGTCGACCGCGAGGAACGCGCGCCCCGGAGGGGCGGAGACGGGGATCGCCGCCCTTTCCTCGCCCGCCTCGCCGAAAGCCCGCAGCCACCCGGGGGAAAAGGCCCACAGGACCCGCCGCGCCGCATCGAACGCCACGGCCCGTACGTCCTCGCCGGCGTCGGCCTCGAGCACGACCTCGCCCGAGCCCTCCTCGACCCGCAACACTCCTTCGGACTGGGCCACCCACAAGGCGTCTCCTGGCGGCTGCCCCGCCCACGCCGGCAGCGCCCCCAAGAGCCAAAGACCGGCGATTCCCCAACGGCGCCAACGGCGATCGCTCATCCCAACCTCCACGGACTCGAAAAGACCACGGCCTCTCGCATGCCGGGAGGGTAACCAGGCTCCGGCAAGGGGCTCAAACGAAGTTACAGATTCGGCCGGAAGCCAAAGCCGTATCGGCCGGGAGCGTATGGATTCAGCCTGGTGGAAACGACGCCTGCCTCTCCCGGCTTATCCTAGGGAAGGAGGGCTGGCGGTGGCGCCGGCAGAGACAACGAGATGAACGACGACTCTGAACATGTAGGCCGGGCGCTGGCGATCCTGCGCTCCATCCGTATCCTGGATCAGGCGGAGGTGGCACGGGCCGCGGGCGTGCACGCCAGCGCGGTCTCCGAATACGAGAGCGGCAAGACCCGCCCCTCGCCGCGCACTCTCGAACGCATCCTCCACGGGATGGACCTCAGCCGCACCGACCTCGAAGCGGCGATCGGCCTGGTCCGCCAGGTCCGCTCCTCCCCGGGAACCCGGACCTCGACGATCGACGCTGCCGCCGCGCGGCTGGGGAGCACGACCAGCCAGCTCGCCCGCTCGGTCGCAGCCAACCTCTTTCAGCCGACCGTCCGCCTGGGGACCGAGACCGTCGACGCCTCCCTGCTCTGGGAGCGGCTGCGCCGGTACGGCAAGGCGGAAAGGCAGGCCGTCCTCCGAGAATGTCGGGAGTTCCGCAGCGGCACTCTTTCCCGTCTGCTCTGCCAGGAGAGCGAAAAAGCGGCAGCAGACAAGCCTGAGCGCGCTGAAGACTTGGCGGAACTGGCGCTGGAGGTGGCTTCCTTGCTGCCTAGCGACAAACGCCGAAAGGCCCGAGCCCTGGGATACGCCTGGGGATTCGTCGGCAACGCTCGGCGCGTGCGAGGAGATCTCTCAGGAGCGGATGAAGCATTCGGCCATTCGGCAGGATTATGGAAAAGGAATTTGGGGGATCCAGGCGCCTGCACAGGTCCGGAGTTGATGGACATTGTCCGATTGCTCGACTTGGAAGTCTCCCTTCGCTGCACTCAGCGGCGTCTTCCCGAGGCCTTGGAATTGCTCGATCGCGCCACGGCGCTGGACGGTGAAAGGTCGGCAGCCCGGCTCCTCATCAAGAAGGCAAGTGCTCTGGAGGAGTTGGATGACTACGAAGGAGCCGTCAGGACGCTCCTACAGGCTGCTCCTCACTTGGAAAATGACGAAGACCCGCGCCTCCTCTTCTGCCAACGATTCAACCTGCTCAAAAATCTCTCCCAGGTCGGTCGCTTGGCTGAGGCGGTGACGATGTTGGCTGGTTTGCGCGAGCAAGCAGAGACACTGGGCAACGAGCTGGACCTGGTACGAATGCGGTGGCTGGAAGGGAGGATCGGCTGTAAGCTCGGAAAGACTCAGGAATCGGTGCAGTCGTTTCGCTGGGTGCGGGATGAGTTCGTTGCACGGGGGATCACCTACGATGCGGCACTGGTCACCCTCGAGGCGGCAGTCGTCGTAGCCGACGAGAGTCCTCCTGGAGAGGTCAAGCGATTTGCCCGCGAGGTGACGCCTCTCTTTGCGATCCGCGGCATCGAACCTGAAGTCCTCGCGACTCTCGAGCCCTTTCGCGATGCGGCCGAATCCGGGAGGCTCAACGGAGCGCTCGCGCGCCAGCTCTTTGGCGCGCTTCGTAAGAGAAGCGCACTTTCCTGAGATCCCTGAGCCGAGCCGGCAAGCGACGGACTCTCCATTCTTCACTCTTCGGGCACCTTCTGGATGTGGCGCCGCGGCTCTGAGACACTGCGCCGCAATGCTACAGTCCTCTCCCGGAACTCACGATGCCATGGAGGACGAATCCCAGATGAAGAACTCGTATCGACAGGCCTGGCTGGCGGGGTTGGGATTGACGCTGACGATCGGCCCGGGGCTCGCCGTCGCCGACGCGGCCGCGGCCGGGAAGAAGAGCGGCGCGACCCCGACCTCCCACACCGCCATCCAGCTGCCGCCCGACGCCGAGACGGCGGCGAAGGCGATCAACCGCGCCTCCCTCGAAGCGCCCCTCCGCTTCCTCGCCGACGACCTGCTCGAGGGGCGGGGACCGGCGAGCCGCGGCGACGAGACGGCGCAGCTCTTCCTCGCCTCGAACCTCGAGGCGCTGGGCTACCAGCCCGCGCTCCCCCACGGCGAGTGGCAGCAGCGCTTCGAGGTCGTCGGCATCAAGTCGGAGGCGCCCAAGGAGTGGGAGTTCAAGGCCGCCTCCGGCGCCCCGGTCGCTCTCAAGTGGTGGGACGACTACATCGGCGCGAGCGGCATTCAGGAGGACACCTCGACGCTGCGCGACGCCGAGCTCGTCTTCGTCGGCTACGGCATCCAGGCCCCCGAATACCAATGGGACGACTTCAAGGGGATGGACCTCAAGGGGAAGGTCCTGGTGATGATGAACAACGACCCGGACTGGGACCCCAAGCTGTTCGAGGGGAACCGCCGGCTCTACTACGGGCGCTGGACCTACAAGTACGAGAGCGCGGCGCGGCAGGGAGCGGCGGCGGCGATCATCATCCACACCACCCCCTCGGCCGGCTATCCCTGGCAGGTGGTGCAGACCTCCTGGAGCGGCGAGCAGTTCGAGCTCCCCGCCGCCGGCGAGCCGCGCCTCCAGATGCGCACCTGGATGACCGAGCAAGGCGCCAATCGGCTCTTCCAGGCCGCCGGCAAGGACCTCGGAAAGCTGATCGAGCGGGCACGCAGCCGCGACTTCAAGCCGGTCCCGCTCGGCCTGACCACCTCGCTCTCCTTCGCCAACAAGATCTCCAAGGTGAAGACGGCGAACGTCCTCGGCGTCCTTCCCGGCAGCGACCCCGCGCTCAAGGGGGAGATGGTGGTGTTCACGGCGCATCACGACCACCTCGGGATCGGCCAGCCCGACAAGAGCGGTGACAGGATCTACAACGGCGCCGAGGACAACGCCTCCGGCTGCGCCGAGGTGATGGCGATCGCCAAGGCCTTCGCCGCCCTGCCGCAGCGCCCGCGCCGCTCGATCCTGATCGCCTTCGTGGCCGGCGAGGAGCAGGGGCTCCTCGGCTCGCAGTACCTCGCCACCCACCCGCCGGTGCCGGCCGGCCGCATCGCGGCCAACATCAACTACGACGGCGGCAACGTCCTCGGCCGCACCAAGGACGTCACCGAGATCGGCCTCGGCAAGTCCTCGCTCGACGCCGTGGCGCAGGCGGTCGCCGCCCGTCAGGGGCGGCGCATCGTCGGCGATCCCTTCCCCGACCGCGGCTTCTTCTACCGCTCCGACCAGTTCAGCTTCGCCAAGGTCGGCGTGCCGGCGATCCATCCGGAAGGCGGCATCGAGTACATCGGCAAACCCGCCAACTGGGGGAAGGAGCAGGCCGAAGACTACGAGCGCCACCGGTACCACCAGCCGAGCGACGAGTTCAATCCCAAGTGGACCTACGACGGCATGATCGAGGACGCCCAGCTCGGCTTCTACACCGGCCTGATCGTGGCGAACACCACCAATATGCCGACCTGGAACCCCGGCGACGAGTTCGAAGCCACGCGCAAGAAGTCGCTGGCGGAGGTGAAGGGCAAGGCCAAATAGAGCCGGAGATCGCCCTGGGAACCGGACGCCACACGGCAGGCGGCTCCCAGGCCTCACAGCGAGCGCGGCACGCGGACGACGCGGAAACCCGTGGCGTCCGCGCCGCTGTCCCGCTTCATCCAGCTCGTGAAGGTCACTGAGCAGTTCTTCGGGACGTTCCGGAAGCTTCCTCCCACGCGCAGCGCTCGACCGGCCTGTGTGTCGCTCGTATCGCTCACCCATTCCGCGGCGTTTCCCAACATGTCATAGAGCCCCAAGGGACTACGCGCGAACGAGCCGACGGGAGCCAGGCCTGCAAAGCCGTCGTCCTCGTCGGCGTTGTCGCAGTTCGCATTGAGAGAGGAAGCCTGGCCGTCCGCCGTTGCCGCGTACATCCACTCAGCTCGTGTCGGCAGCCGGAATCCACCTCCCGGCGCCCGCTGTTCGAGAGATGCAAAGAAGTGTGGCGTGAGCTGAAACGCGAGGAGCATCGGCAGACTGTTCCCCCGCTGCCGCCCCCTCCGCCGCAGTCCCGTGACCTTCGTCCAGAGGCTCTGGGTCACTTCGAAGCGGCCGAGGCAGAACGGCCGCAGGGGAGGGGGCGGATCGATCCTTACGAAGGCGATCGCGAGCCCCGGCGGAGACGGGCACTCCGCGGGGTTGAGCAAGGCCCAGGGTAGGTTGGGATCGATCACCCGTCGTGCGCTCTGCCCCAAGCTCTCCGCCAGCAGGATCAGGACGAGGAGGGTGACCAGCCAGCGACGCCAGGTCCTGAGGAACCGCACAGTGCGGTCCCACAGGATCTCCCACCAGAAAAGACCGAACAGCCGGCCGTCGGGAGACCGCATGGCGAGGACCGGTATTCCCCAATCCACGGACTTCTCGGTCAGCATGGCATGCCGGGCTTGGGTGATCGCCCGGTCGACCGGGTCCCGCCGCGAGAGCGAAGCATAGAAGTGGTGGGAAAAGAGGACAGCACCCTGGTCGGATACCGTCGAACGCATGGCGACCACCGCCGGCACCCGCCCTCTGATCAGGCTCTTTGCCAATCCCGAGAACGGGTCGGAGCGATCGCCCCGCGCTCCCTGGCAGATGTTGAGGACCACCAGCCGCAGCTCCGGGTGGGCCTGGAGCAGGAGAGTCAGCGCCTCTCCGTCCAGCCGGTCCTCGCCCCCTTCCTTCCCCTCCAGCAGCACGGCGCCGCCGCGGACAGGATCGAAGGCGCCATGGCCGATGAAATGGAGGACGTGGAAGCTCTTCTCCGCGAGCTTGCGGCGAAGCCCATCCCGCGTCGCACCACGGAGGAGATCGAGCTCGATCCTCTCGGCTTCCTGCAATTCCCGGAGGCTACCGTCGAGGTCGGCCAGCTCTTCGTCGGCCGAGACCGGCCGCAGCCCCGCCGGGGAGGCGGCCACGGCCAGCACCCGGATCGGGGGCCTCACCCGCAGCGGCTCGATCGGCTCGGGGATCTCGACATACCGCAAGACGAAGATCCTGGGAGACGCCGCAAGGAAACCGCGGAGGGGATCGTGCAGGAGCTCCCAAGGCCAGTCCCAGAGCTCCGGATCGGCGAGCCGCAGGCGGAGTCGCACGGCGCGTCCCTTCCGCTCGGCCTCGCGCAGCCGCCACAACCAAGCAACGAGCAACTCGCCGGCGAAGACGACGCGAAAGAGGGAGATTCCGGCTGCGAGCGCCTCCTCGGGCGGTTCGGCCAGCGAGGAGAGGAGGTCCCGGCAGCGCATCCGCGCGGCGAGCGCTTCGAGGTCGCCAGGGGAGAACGGGCAAGCGAACGAGACGAGGACCTCCCGCCCGCTGTCGGGCTCCTGCACCCGAGCCCGGTATCCCGCGGGCTCCTGCCAGATCAGGAGATCGAAGTCTTCGGCGTCTTTCGATGATCGGGATCGCATCCTGGGACTCCTCGGCAGAAGAGGAGACCCAATCGATCCTTGCGTGTTTAGCCGGGGAAGGAAGTCCTACTTCGCGCGCTCCGCCTGGCGGTCCCCCTCGATCTCGATCGAGATCCGCACCTCGTCGCCGAGGACGGGACCGGAGTCGAGGACGTTGTTCCAGTTGATCCCGTATTCCTTGCGGTTGAGGGTGAAGGCCGCCGAGAAGCCGGCCTTCTCCCCCTGCGGCGCCTTCATGGTGCCGAGGAGCTGGACGGGGAAGGTGATCTGCCGGGTGACGCCGTGCATGGTGAGCGTCCCCGTCACCTCCAGGGTCTTGGCGTCCTTGGCGGTCACCCCGGTGCTGGTGAAGCTCAGGGTGGGGTACTTCGCGACCTCGAAGAAATCCTTCGAGCGCAGGTGCTCGTCGCGGTCGTTATTGGTGGTGTCGATCGAGGCCGCCCGCACCGTCAACGCGACGCTGCTCGCCTCCGGCTTCTCCGCGTCGTAGCGGATGACGCCGTCGAAGTCCCGGAACTTCCCCGAGACGTTCGACACGAAGTGGCGGATCGAGAAGCTGACCCCGCTGTGGTCGGCGTCCACCTTGTAGACCACGGGCGCCGCCGCCGCCGGCAGCGCGAGCGCCGGCAGCAGCAGGAGAGCCCCGAGGGCGGCTGGCAGGAGGCGCTTCATTCAGCTGATCATCGGGTCGAGCTTCTCGGGATCGATCCCCAGCTCGCCGATGGCGCGGGCCACCACCGAGCGGTCGATCCGCCCCCAGCGGGCGAGCTGGTGGAGGGCGGCGAGGACGACGCACTCGGCGTCCACCTCGAAGAAGCGGCGCAGCGCCTCGCGGGTGTCGCTGCGGCCGAAGCCGTCGGTGCCGAGCGGGTAGAGGCGCCCCGGCAGCCAGGGGGCGATCTGGTCCGGCACCAGGCGCATGTAGTCGGTGACGGCGACGATCGGGTGGTCGTCCTCCGCGAACAGGGAGACCACGAACGGCTTGCGCGGCTCCTGATCGGGGTGGAGCAGGTTCCAGCGCTCGGCCTCCAGGGCCTCGCGCCGCACCTCCTTGTACGAGGTGGCGCTCCACAGCTCCGCCGCCACGCCGTAGCGCTCGGCGAGCATCTCCTGCGCCCGCATCGCCTCGCGCAGCAGCGAGCCGCTGCCGATCAGGTGGAGCTTCGGCCGCCGATCCTCTCCCTCCGCCGCCGGAGCCGACCGGAACTTGTACAGCCCCTTGAGGATCCCCTCCTCCGCGCCGGCGGGCATCGGCGGCATCGGATAGTTCTCGTTGTAGAGGGTGATGTAGTAGAAGACGTCCTCGCGGTGGGTGTACATCCGCTTCATGCCGTCGCGCAGGATCACCGCCAGCTCGAAGGCGAAGGCCGGGTCGTAGGCGAGCAGGTTGGGGACGACGCTCGCCAGCACCAGGCTGTGGCCGTCCTCGTGCTGCAGCCCCTCCCCCATCAGCGTCGTGCGCCCCGAGGTGGCGCCGAGCAGGAAGCCGCGGGTGCGCTGGTCGGCGGCGGCCCAGATCAGGTCGCCCACCCGCTGGAAGCCGAACATCGAGTAGAAGATGAAGAACGGGAGCATGTCGATCCCGTGCGTCGCGTAGGAGGTGCCGGCGGCGATGAACGACGCCATCGATCCCGCCTCGGTGATCCCCTCCTCGAGGATCTGCCCGTCGGTGACCTCGCGGTAGTAGAGGAGCATCGACTTGTCGACCGGCTCGTAGAGCTGGCCGACGTGGGAGTAGATCCCGAACTGGCGGAACAGCGACTCCATGCCGAAGGTGCGCGCCTCGTCCGGCACGATGGGGACGATCCGCTTGCCGATCTCCTTGTCCTTGAGGAGCTGGGTGAGGATCTGCACGAACACCATGGTCGAGGAGACGTCGCGGTCGACCCCCTCGAGGAAGCGCCCCCAGACGTCCGCCCCCTCGGGGATCGCCAGCGGCTCCTTGCGCACCTGGCGCCGCGGCACCGGACCGCCGAGCACGCGGCGGCGCTCGCGGAGGTACTGGATCTCCGGGCTGTTCTCGGGCGGACAGTAGTACGAAGCCTCGGCGAGCTCCTTGTCCGACACCGGGATCTCGAAGCGGTCGCGGAAGATGCGCAGCTCGTCCTCGGTGAGCTTCTTCTGCTGGTGGGTGACGTTCTTCCCCTCCCCCGCCTCGCCGAGGCCGTACCCCTTGACCGTCTTCGCCAGGATCACCGTCGGCGAGCCCTGGTGCTCGACGGCGGCCTTGAAGGCGGCGTAGACCTTGGCCGGGTCGTGGCCGCCGCGGCGCAGGGAATGGAGCTGCTGGTCGGAATAGCTCCTCACCAGCTCGGTGAGCTGCGGATAGCGGCCGAAGAACTCGCGGCGCAGATAGGCGCCGTCCTCGACCACGTACTTCTGGTATTCGCCGTCGAGGGTCTCGTTCATCCGCTGCATCAGCAGCCCGGTGTTGTCGGCCTCGATCAGCGGGTCCCAGTCGGACGACCAGATCACCTTGATGACGTTCCAGCCGGCGCCGCGGAAGGCGGTCTCGAGCTCCTGGATGATCTTGCCGTTGCCGCGCACCGGGCCGTCGAGGCGCTGGAGGTTGCAGTTGATGACGAAGATCAGGTTGTCGAGCTTCTCGCGCGAGGCGAGGGTGATCGCCCCCAGCGTCTCCGGCTCGTCGGTCTCGCCGTCCCCCAGGAAGGCCCAGATCTTCCGGTTCTGCGGGTCGCGCAGGCCGCGGTCGCGCAGGTAGCGGTTGAATTTCGCCTGGTAGATGGCGCTGATCGGCGACAGCCCCATCGACACCGTGGGGAACTCCCAGAAGTCGGGCATCAGCCAAGGGTGCGGATAGGAGGCGAGGCCTCCCCCCGGCGCCAGCTCGCGGCGGAAGTTGTCCATCTGCGCGGTGGTGATCCGCCCCTCGAGGAAGGCGTGGGCGTAGATCCCCGGCGAGGCGTGCCCTTGGAAGGAGATCATGTCGCCGTCGAACCCCCCCTCGCCGCGGCCGCGGAAGAAGTGATGGAAGCCGACCTGGTAGAGGGTCGCCGCCGAGGCGAAGGTCGAGATGTGGCCGCCGAGGCCGGTGTACTTCTTGTTCGCCCGCACCACCATCGCCATCGCGTTCCAGCGCACGATGCTCTTGATCCGCCGCTCGAGCGCGCGGTCGCCGCCGTAGGCGGGCTCCTCGCTCTTCGGGATGGTGTTGATGTACGGGGTGTTCCCCGTGAAGGGGAGGACGACGTCCTTCTCGAACCCCTTCTCGAGCAGCTTCTTGAGCAGGAAACAGGCGCGCTCCGCCCCCTCGATCTCCACTACCTGCTCGAACGCCGTCAGCCACTCCTCGGTCTCGTTGACGTCGCTATCGGCCTCTCCCCCCGTGTACCAGTTGAGGGGAGCCTGATACGGCTTGCTCATTCCCAGTGCCTCCTCGGTGCCATGCCGGATGCCGGCGGATCGGCCGGCCCCGCGGGGGAAATCCCCCTCGGGAACCGACCGCTCGACAGCATATGACGGATGGGAGGAGAGGGGAACGGCAGGGAGGTGTCAGATCCCCCGGCCGCCGGCCACGCTCCGCGAGCGCATCCGACGGCACAGCTTGAAGGTGAGGTTGAGCGCCAGCCAGTCCTGCGGGCCGGCCCCCCGCGCCGGCGCCTTGGTGTCGCGGTCGGCGTACCCCCCGCCGCCGAAGGTGGCCTCGAGGAGATCGCCCAGCGAGCCGGCCGGGCCGCGGCTCCCCGCTCCCTCGCGGACGCCCCCCTGGAACAGCGGCTGGAAATCGGCCGGATGGGTGGTGACCATGACCTTGACCGTCTCGACGCCTTCCACCTCGGCCACCTCGTCGGCCGGCCCTCTGACCAGGAAGGGGAACTCGTCGGGGATGAAGAGGCCGATCTCGCGCCCCGGCTGGGTCCCCACCTCGAGCGTCCGGCCGGGGAGGAGGCTGTCCTCCGCACCGGGTGGCGGATAGAGGAGGGTGATCTGTCCGGTGAGGCCGACGTCCAGCAGATAGACATAGAGGGGGGGCGCCTCCGGCTGGCTGACGATCCGGAACGCCACGTTCTCCCCCTCGTAGAGCACCGGCAGCCCGCCTTCGACCTCGGGCTCTTCCAGGCTGAATTCCCCCTTGCGCAGCAGCACGGCGCCGATCTTCCCCTTGAGCCCGCTCGTCTCGTTCTGGAGGTCGACCGTCAGGCGACGTCGGGCGATCTTCTCGAGGTTCTCCACCAGGAGCCTGACCACCCCGGGCTCGTAGCGGCGATGGGGAGGCATCGCGAGTTGGCCGTCCTCGCCGACGACCGCCCAGGTCTCCTCCGCGAGCGCTCCCAGCATCGGCGCCGGCGATCCCTTGGCGACCTTCGAGCGCGGCGCCGCCAGGTAGACCCGCGCCTTGGCGTACTTGCAGCGCTCCGCCCGCCGCAGCACCTTCGAGCGGTCGAGAAGGTCCTGCAGCGCCTCGACGTCCTGCCCCGCCGGAGCCACCACCTCGACCGGCATCCGGGTCTCGAGGGCGTGGCTCTCCTCCACCGCCCGCGTCCCCGGCTGCACGGCCCCCGGCCGCGCCTCCCGCAGCAGCCGCCCTTCGCTGGTCACCGCCTGCACCGCGGTCACCGCCACCACTCCCAGCGGCTCGGTGCCCGGCGCCACCCCTTTCGTTCCAGCGGGATGGACCGCCCACTGCGACCCCTCGGTCAGCCCGCAGGCAGCGCCGAGCCCCAGAATCACCCGGTCGGCCGACCGCATGGTGACCGGTGCGAAGCGCATCGTCTCGATCCGCCGGCTGCCGAAGACCTCGAGGTCCCGCGCCCCTTCGAGCTGCGGGTGCTGGTCCGGAAAACGAGCCGACACCCTGGGCCCCATGGCTTCGAAGAGGTCGCGGTAGGTCGTCCCCGGCCCCGCCTTGTGCAGCTCCTGAGCGAGGAAGAACGTCATCGCGCCATGGCGGACGCCGTCCGGCTCCTCGACCTCGAACGACTTCTCGTCGCGGCTGCACCCCGAGATCAAGGCATAGCAGTCTCCCAGCGGCAGCCAGCCGCCGCCCCCCGCATCCCGGCTTCCGGCCAGGTCGCCGCGGCTGGCGTGGGCGATCGGCGACGGCGGCAGCTGGCTCGCGGGGCGCTCATCCGGCTCGACCCAACGCACCGCACCGCCGAAGTCGTCACGGGTGATCGTCCCCGAGTGGCAACAGTCGAAGACCAGGGTGACGGACGAGGTCTTGGCAGTCAGATCCTTGAGCCAGAGATAGATCTCGTCGTCCTTGATGTCGCGATTCTCGTGCGGTGCCCGGCCGCTGTCGTGGGGAACGATCGTCTCGTCGAGCCCGTCCGGCTCGTCCCCTTCGAGGTCGGTCATCTGCGACCCATGGCCGCTGTAGTGCACGACCACGACGTCGTCCTGCCCCACCCTCTGAACCAGGTCCCGCATTGCCGTCAGGATCCCCTCCCGGGTTGCCTGCCGGTCCGTGAGCACCGCGACCTGGCTCTCGGGAAAATTGAATGAATTCACGAGAGCCTGTCGCATCACCTCGACGTCGTTGACGCACCCGCTGAGCTGCCCGCGGGGCGCGAAGTTCGGATACTCGTTGATGCCGATCAGCAAAGCCCACTTGGGGCGATCCTCGGGAGCGGCGGCGTCCATGGCTGGGGATCTCCTTTCAGGGGGTCTAGACGCCGCTGCGAGTGGTCTTGTTTAGCGAAGACGCGCGGGTTTCATCGCCACTAGGAAGCACATAGGCCACGCCGTAGGGGTCGCTCACCCGCGGCTCGCTCTTTGCCTTGGTGACGCCATCCTCTCGGTCAGGCGAAGGATTTTCAAACGTAATCTCGAGGTGGACAACTTTGTTGCGTACCTCTGGCGCCCAGCTGCTCCCAGCCAGGTAGGTATAGTCCCACCAGACCCACCTCTCATCACCGAGCAGCAGCTTCTCGACGTGGTCGGGCGGCCCGAGCAGTTTTTTCACATCGGCCGCGGTTCGGCCTGCGACCAAAGCCCGGATCTGATCAAACGACTTGTCGGACTTGGACTTAGCCGAAGGAGAACAAGAATGCAGTACCAGACATCCAAAGACCACAAGCAAAAGAAAGAATCGGTTCACAAAACTCCTCCCTGAAAGAAGACCGGCGGAATCGTTCCGCCGGTCCGGTGTCGTGGAAGCGCTGGACCTCAGTCGTCGCCGTCTCCTCCGCGAGACGGCGGAATCAACTGTACCGCCGGATCTGGATTGGGGACAGAAGGAACGGGTAGTGGGTCACGCCCGTCATCATCACAGGGATTGCGCGGGGCGTGACCGTGCTCGTGCTTGGCTGCTTCATGGGGCTTTGGGTCCATGGTTCCCTCCTCAAAAGTTAGGGATTCCCAAGCGCTGGCTGGCCAACCGATCTCTCGCCTCCTCACCGGCGAGGTGGAGGAGACGGATTGCGTTTGTTGGCCCCTGGCCTTCCTGGGTCTCCGTCCTGAGGAGAAACCCTGGAAGTTTTTTTGTTGAGCAGGATGGATTGAAAATTCCATTCTCCCTGCGCAACGAAGCCTGCCCAGAACCAGGGAGCGTTCCAAGAGTTGGTTCTCCACATTTCGATTTGGGCAGCTCTAAGAGCCCCGCTGACCGACATCGCTTCGGGCCCCAAGAGATGCCGATAGAAGCGTGCCATCAGCGCCGAAGTTCGTTTGTCGTCCACATCCCAGAGGCTGGTCACGACTGATGATGCCCCCGCAGATAGGAAGGCCTGCGGCAGGCCAACGAACCCCTCTCCGGGAACATTCGGTCCAATTGCGGACCGGCACGAACTGAGAACCACGAGCTGGGCTTGAAGGTCGAGAGCACCAATATCATCTACTCCAAGAGATCCATCGACTTGGCGACCGCGCGAGTCGACCAGCGAGAGAACTATAGCTGCGTCCTCCGGATGTTCAGATGGAATCGAGCTATGGGTCGCAATGTGGATCACGCTTGCACCATTCAGATAGCCCTTCAGAAACAAGGATCGGCTCGCCTCGAAGCCGAGAAATTTGCGGACTTGTTCCGTGGGAAGCTCCTTGGAGATCGACTCAACCTCCGAGGAGGAGGCACGCAAGCGAAGGCTTTCAGGCAGTCCATCATCGCTACCGCGACCTCGGAACCGCGAGGAAACGCGCTCGTCGCTCGCAGAAAATACGGCGTCCGCAATGAGGGCAATCCACGGTTTGCCCAGCCGATGATCGGCCGCGGTCGCCCGGATTCGAACCAGCGCTGAAGCGGAGGGCTCGGAGATGATCTCGTGCCGCACGATCAACGGCGTCGGCCATGAGTCTTCATTCCCCCAGCCGCCAGGAGGGATAGCCGGGTCAGGGAACGCTGCAAACGGAATGGACAACACAGCTCCGGAAGCGACGATCAGTAAGCGCTTGTCGCCCAACCGGTCAGCCACAGGGCCGAGCAGCATTTTGCTCAACTCGCGGGCCTTGGCAATAGCTTCTGCTCTTTTTCCGCGGATCTGAGTTCTTACCATGCACTGATATACGTCCTTCGCCAGGGCTTCGATCTCAGCTTTGGGGGGCAGTCTGAAGCTCTGAATCTCTCGGCGCGTTACAAACCAAAGAAAGCTCTGTCGCTCACCCAGGGAGTATTCGAGCAGAGCGGTGTTGGAGTCCAATGCTCGTTCCTGAACATCTCGTAGAGTGAGATTCTTCGGTTGGTCGCGGAGCGACTCATCCTCGCGAAGTCTCACCTTGTCGATCAGCACTCTAGCCTTTGATCTCTCACTCACCTGTAAGGCGGCTTGGAGTAATGCAAGGCCGTTATCCTCGTCTTCGTGACGAGTCATCAGGATGTCGACTAAGAGTTCATAGACACGTTGCTTGGTCGCCAAAAAGTATAGTCTCTGCTCCATCTCCTCGGTTCTGCTCCGCACCGATTCGATAAGATCAAGAGCCTTCTCTCCTTCTCGTTGTGCCTCGACCAAGTTGCCGCGCCGCTGCTCGATCCATGCCGTCCCTGTGAGCGCGCCGGCCTCCAAGACAGAGTTTTCTAGCTGACGGGAGAACAGAAGCGCATGGTGGAAGGAATCCGCGGCTTGCTCGTGGCGATCCATCTCACCCAGGGTCCACCCAAGATTAAGGTAAGCGATCGCTTGGTTCTTTAGATCCCTTCGGGGACCATAAATCTCCAAGGCTCGCCGATAGGAGGCAACAGCATTGTTGGAGTCTCCAACTTTGGAATAGGCAAGACCTAGCCCAACTAGAGTGGCCGCCCTGTCCAGGGAGTCCTCTGCCGAGCGTTGCAACGCCAATGCCTGCCCATAGTATTGGAATGATCTTTGAGGCACTTCTTTGTAGACGTAAAGATTGCCTATTTGTGTGAGGACAACCGCTTCTTGCGGAGGTTCCAGATGCAAGCGCGTCACCTCATCCTTGTAGATTTTCAAAGCGGCATCATAGTCGCCCAGCCCAACGTAGAGTTTCCCCATGGCATTCAGGGCCTTGGATTCGCTTTCCTCATCGTGAAGACTCTGGGACAACAAGATCGCCCGGGGAAGGTAGCGTTCGGCCTCGAAAGATTGGGCACGCTCGGCATAAAATAGCCCGAGAGACGTCAAGACATGAGCCTCAATGCTTCTATTTCCAGCAGCTTGGGCCACGGCTATAGCCCTCTTGAAGTGGTAGATGCATCGATCAATCCGGAGCAGATTCTGCTCGCCTTGCGCTTCCTCATTCAAGGCGATCGCTTCCCTGCTCTTGTTACCGCCAGCCCGGTACAATTCTACCGAGCGAACGTAAGCCTCCACGCTCTCTCGCCAACGACTCTGCGCGGCATAGGCTTTACCAAGGTCGAACCAAGCGTCCGCCCTCAAACTCTTGGCGCTCCTCGATGAGTCCAGCGACTTAGCGGCAGCCTCGAAGCGAGCCACGAACTCGGCCGAGTATCGGTAACGGTTCTTCCGCAACAGGTCCGTCGCTTGATAGTACTCTCGGAATGAGGAGGCCTGAAGGCGATCTTGTTCCCCAGCCTCCCTAGCCTCGGCACTCTCGATCAAATACCTCCCACTATCAGAAGGAACCATCTCAGTGGATACTACGATCTGGTAGATGCCCGCATCTTCAGACACTAACAGGATGGGCTCAGGACCGATGGCGCCACTTTGGCTGTCGACCACAAACAGCGATCTATTTGCAGGACTAAATACTTCTAATCTAACATCTATGCCTCTCTGCTCCACTATTATTCTTAAAAGCCGATTTGCTTTTAGATGGACCCTATAGACATGTCGGACGCGCGGAGTGAGCTTCATCGACCTCCCTCGCGCCCTCATCAGATCGAACACCACGTCCACCGGCGGCTTCGGAAGCCCTGAGCTGCCGACGGGGAGGAGGAATTGCGATGCAGGCCCCTGTGGCTGGCGCTGTGGTGAAACCGGAAAGCCATAAGCCACCCAACTGGCCCCGAGCAACGCACCAAGGGCTGCGATCCTCTTTCCTCTTTGGAGCATCGGTGTGTTCCCTCGAGGTTTCGACGAATTGAACAAAAGTATCCAGAGAGCGAGCAGAGGCTCGCCCTCCAGGGACAATCGCCCTGAAATGGAGCGGAATGTACTTATTGTAGCCTTGAAACAGCTAGCAGGAAAACAGGCCCGCCACCTTGGATACCGGCCGAGGCGAGCCTCAGGGAAGGACGATGAGCTTTCGCTGGTCTCCGATCGCCTCGGCCTTATCATCCACCAAGCCGAAGAGCCGGACCTTGTAGTCTCCGGGCGCAAGACTGCGCCGCCTGAGAACGAGGGCTCCCTCGTGGGACGAGGTTTCGCGGGCGAGCATGGGTTGGCCATCTACAGAGACGATCTCCACTCTGTAACGCGAGAAATCGTTCGCAGTGGAGACGTTCAGGACGCAGGGAAGGTGAACTTGGATTGCAGCCTCGTGGGGATGGCTGCTGCGGGTGACCGCGAAATAGATGGACTCAGAGGAAGAGATGAACTCAGAACTGCCCTGAAGATGAACGGAATAGAGGATCAGCCCTACCACGGCAACGCTCAGCATCGCTGCCAACGCCTCGAAAGCGCGCAACCGCCTCACCAGCCTCTCATTTCTTTCGGAATCGGACAGTTCGTTCCCCGTCGCCTTCCTGTCCCCGCTCGCCATCCGCTCCTGCAAGGCTCGCCATTCCCTGGCCGCCTCAAGGTCGGTCACCCCTCCGATCTCTGCGGCCAGCGGCACCTCCACGAAGCTCGCGAACTCCAGCAACAGATCCCGGCAGCGCCCACACACGGCGAGGTGCTCCTGAACCGCCAGTTCTTCCGCTCCGGCAAGCTTTCCCTCGGCATAGGCGGAGAGGGTCCCATCGCTCGGATGCTCAGCCGGGTCCGGCGTCGTGCCGGCGCCGACGAGCGGTGCGAGGAGGTCGTCCAGAGCGTCGTCTTCTTCGATCACGTGGGTAACTTGCCTCCGTCGTCTCCCAGGGTGGCGATGAGGCGCTTGCGGGCCTGGTGGAGATGGGCTTTGACCGTCTCGATAGAGATCTTCATCACCGTGGCGATTTCCTGGTACTTGAGATCCTGTTCGTAGCGAAGAGTGCAGCAGAAGCGCATCTGGGGAGGGAGATCCTGGAGGGCGGCGTGGATCTTCGCGATCCATTCCTTCCGCTCGACTTCCTGCTCGGGCGTGGGTCCCGGCGCGGCGAGCGAGGGGCGCGGGCCGGCAGGGCCGTCTTCCGAGACCAGAGCGTCCAACGAGTGCTCGATTCCATCCCGCTTCTCCGCTCCCCGCCGCCGGAGCTCATTCTTATAGACACTGTCGGCGATGCCAAGCATCCACCATTCGAAGCTCGATTCACGTCGAAAGGTATCTATAGCTTTAAAGACCCGCAGGAAGACGTCTTGGGTGAGATCCTTGCATTCCTCGGGCGAGAAGCCTTTCCGTTTGAAATACGCGAGAACCCGCGGGCGATGGAGCTCAAAAAGCCGGCGGGAATTTTCCTCCCGGTCGAGACCCCGCTGGATCTTGTCGACGAGGTCCAGGGTGGGATTGTCCGGTTCTTTGCTCAAAATCGCCAAGGCTCAAGCCAAGCCGCTCCCCGCACGTGGAGGGACGGCATCTTGCGTGACATCGGAATCGAGGGGTGCAACCGCTGAAAAATCCTCTCGGATGAACACCAAAGCTACGAAAACACTAGGGTCAAGATATTCTTCCTTCGCCGCTCTGTCAATTCCTCGGCGGCGACGCGGGAAGGCGTGCCGCGATAGACTCTCCCCATGTCGTGGACTCTCCTGATGGCCGACGAGGAGGGGGATCCGTTGCAGGAGACCTTCGTGATCCTCGACCGCGAGCTGGTGGACTACCTCTCCCGGCTCGAGGAGTTCCCCGTGCTACGCAACCTGAAGACTCTCGACCCGATCGAGGAGACCTGGATCGACGCCGAGGTGCGGGAGATGCTCGAGGGGGAGGTGGAGACGCTCGCCGGAAGAGTGCGGCGGCGCGAGGCTCCCGAGCCGCCGGAGTGGGTGGGCCTCGAGGGGACGGGGGACATCCGGATCGGCGAGGAGCTCGGCTGGCGCGGCCTCCTCGACTTCCTCCAGAAGCTCGAGCACCTCCTCCATCTCGCCCGCCAGATGGGGATGGAGGTCTGGGCCCTCCCCAACGACTGACCTCAGCTCACCGGCGGCTCGATCGGGGCGCCGAACAGCTCCCGCCCGAGAGCATCGAGCTGCAGGCGGAACTTCTCCTCCAGGGCCGTGCGATCGGCGTCGTCCAGGAAGGCCTGCCGCAGGGCGGCGAGCGACATCCCCGCGATCTCGGACGGCGAATAGCCGAAGGTCTGGTGGAGGCGCAGGTACTCGAGGGTGAGGTTGGTGTTGAAGAAGGCCGGGTCGTCCGAGTTGACCGACAGCGCCAGCCCCTCCCGGTAGAGGCGGTCGAAGGGATGGCTCGCGAGGTCGGGGGCCACGCCCAGACAGAGGTTGGAGGTCGGACAGACCTCGAGCGGGATCTGCCGCTCGCGCAGCTCGGCGACGAGCGACGGGTCCTCGACCGCCCGCACGCCGTGGCCGATCCGCTCGGCCGCGCAGACGGCGAGCGCCGAGCGGATCGACTCCGGCCCCGCGTGCTCGCCGGCGTGGGCGACCCGGTGGAGCCCCTCCCGCTCCGCGGCCGCGAAGTGTTCCCGGAAGGGCTCGTTGGGAAACCGGCTCTCGCTCCCCGAGAGGCCGAGCGCCGTGACCACCCCGCGCTTACGGCCGGCGAGCGCCCACTCGAGGGTGCGGTCCGCCGGTTCCACGCCGACGTTGCGGACGATGTCCGGGATCAGCCGCAGGATGACGCCGTAGCGCCGCTCCCCTTCCGCGATCGCCTCGGCCAGGGCGGCGAGCACCTCGTCGCCGTTGGCGCCGTTGGCGAGGTGGGTCGAGATGGTGAAGTGGGCCTCGGTGTAGAGGACGTTCTGGTAGGCCTGCTCGGCCAGCAGGTCGAGCGCCAGGAGCTGGAAGTCCTCCGGGCGGCGCAGCGCCCGCGAGCAGGCGAGGTAGACCTGGACGAAGTGGTCGAAGTCGGTGAAGCGGAACCAGCGCTTGAGCCCGGTCTCGTCCTGGGCGGGGAGATCGATGCCGTTGCGCCGCGCCAGCTCCAGCAGCACGGCCGGCCGCATGGCGCCTTCGAGATGGACGTGGAGCTCGACCTTGGGGAGCCGCAGCAGGAAGAGATCAATGCTCATGCAGTTAGTTTATGACGAACTGGAAGATACCTTGGGGGGCAGCCGCTGGCGCAGGTGGGCGATCACCGGCTCGGGGACCAGGCCGGTCAGGTTGCCGCCGAGGGCGAAGACCTCCTTGACCAGCCGGCTCGAGAGATAGGTGTAGTCCTCCTTGGGCATCATGAACACGGTCTCGACCCGCGGGTTGAGGCGGCGGTTCATCAGCGCCATCTGGAACTCGTACTCGAAGTCCGAGACGGCGCGCAGCCCACGCACCACGGCGCGGGCGCCCACCCGGTCCATGAAGTCGACCAGGAGCCCGGAGAAGCTCTCGACGCGCACCGCGGGATCGACCATCTCGCGGATCGCCTCGATCCGCTCGGCGACCGAGAAGAGCGGCTGCTTCCCCTCGTTCATCAGCACGGCGACGACCACCTCGTCGAACAGGGGACGGCAACGCTCGATGATGTCGAGGTGGCCGTTGTGGATGGGGTCGAACGACCCGGGATAGACGGCGATCCGCTGGCTCATCGGGGCTTCGAGCGATCGGAGAGATCGAAAGTGACGACGTTGTGGGCGGCGTCGGTGACCCGCAGCAGCAGCAGGTCGCCGGGGTGAGCCGGGGGATCGACGAGGAGGACCTCGGTCCGCCCGTCGACCAGCCCGTCGGCGGCGGGGACCGGCTTCCATTCCTGGGCGTTGACGCTGGCGACCGCCTCGCGCAGCGGCGAGAGGGCGTCACGGACGGTGACCCGCCAGGCCTTGCCGTCACTCCCGGCCGAAGCGCGCT
>CAVWOZ010000043.1:0-83679 GCA_963756595.1 uncultured Acidobacteriota bacterium | reverse complement strand
CTCAGCTCCAGAATTCGAGCGGCCGCGGCTCCAGGATCAACCCGTGGTTGTGGGCGCGGCGGTAGAACTCCTCGAGCCCCTCGATCTCCTCCTGGCGCAGGAAGAAGGAGAGGTTCTCGGTCAGGTAGGAGCGGACCTCGGCGGAGTCGAGCCCCATCTCGCCGGCCGCCTCGCGGACCAGGATGTCGAGCGAGGAGAGGCCGTAGCGCAGGCTGCTCTTGAAGTAGAAGGGGAGGTCGGGGATCTCGACCTCCGGACGCACCGCCCAGACGGCGAAGACGAAGGGGAGGCCGGTCAGCGTCTTCCATTCCGCCGCGAGATCGATGATCAGGTAGCGGTCGCGGTCGACGCGCAGGGCGGGATCGCCGATCAGCAGCGCCGCGTCGGCCTCGGCGAGCATGCGCTCCGGGTCGGGGCGCTCGTGCAGATACTCGGGGTCGAGCCCCCAGCGCTCGCGCAGCAGGACGCGGATCAGGGTCGCCGAGGTGCGGCTGTTGGTGTCGAGCGCCACCCGCCGGATCTGCTCGACGGGGACCCGCGAGACGAGGAGCACGCTGCGCACCTCGTGCTGCGCCGCCACGCACATGTCGGGCATCACCCGCAGGTTGGGGATGCGCTGCACCTCGATCGAGGGGATCAGACCTATGTCGAGGTTCCCCTGCGCGAGCAGGCGAGCCACCATGGCGGGAGGATGGTAGCTCGGCGCGAACAGGTCGGCGTGATGGCCCTTGAGGAAACCCCAGGCCAGCGGCTTGCTGTTCAGGAAGTTGACGATGCCAACGCGGAGCTTGGGCAAGGGCGCAAGGCTCCCCTACTTCGACATCGCGTTCAGGAAGTCCTGGTTCGTCTTGGTCTTCGAGAGCTTGTCGAGCAGCAGCTCCATGCTCTCCACCGTCGACAGCGGATTGAGCACCTTGCGCAGCACCCAAACCCGGTGCAGCTCGCTCTCCGGCATCAGCAGCTCTTCCTTGCGGGTGCCCGACTTGTTGATGTCGATCGCCGGGAAGACCCGCTTGTCGACCAGCTTGCGGTCGAGGTGGATCTCGCAGTTGCCGGTTCCCTTGAACTCCTCGAAGATGACGTCGTCCATGCGGCTGCCGGTGTCGACCAGGGCGGTCGCGATGATGGTGAGCGAGCCCCCCTCCTCGATGTTGCGGGCGGCGCCGAAGAAGCGCTTCGGCCGGTGGAGCGCATTGGCGTCGATACCGCCCGAGAGCACCTTGCCCGACGGCGGCTGCACCGTGTTGTAGGCGCGCGCCAGACGGGTGATCGAGTCGAGCAGGATCACCACGTCCTTCTTGTGCTCGACCAGGCGCTTGGCCTTCTCGATCACCATCTCGGCCACCTGCACGTGGCGGGTGGCGGGCTCGTCGAAGGTCGAGGAGACGACCTCGCCCTGCACCGAGCGCTGCATGTCGGTGACCTCTTCCGGCCGCTCGTCGATCAGCAGCACGATCAGCATCGCCTCCGGGTGGTTCTTCTCGACCGAGTGGGCGATCGACTGCAGGAGCATCGTCTTGCCGGTGCGCGGCGGCGCCACGATCAGCGCGCGCTGCCCCTTGCCCATCGGGGTCGAGAGGTCCATCACCCGCGACGACATGTCCCCCGAGACCTCGAGCTTGATCCGCTCCTGCGGGTAGAGCGGTGTCAGGTTGTCGAAGAAGATCTTGTTGCGGGCGACTTCCGGATGCTCAAAGTTGACCGCCTCGACCTTGATCAGGGCGAAGTAGCGCTCCCCTTCCTTGGGCTGGCGCACCTGCCCCGAGATGGTGTCGCCGGTGCGCAGGTCGAAACGCCGGATCTGGCTGGGGGATACGTAGATGTCGTCCGGCCCCGGCAGGTAGTTGTATTCGGGGGCGCGCAGGAAGCCGAACCCGTCGGGGAGGCACTCGAGCACCCCCTCGGCGAAGATCAGGCCGCTCTTCTCGGTCTGCGCCTGCAGGATCTTGAAGATCAGCTCCTGCTTGCGCATTCCGGTGGCGCCCTCGACCCCCAGATCCTTGCCGATCTGGGTGAGCTGCGTGATGTTCATCTCCTTGAGAGCCCGAATGTCGAGCGACTCCACCGAGCTCCCCTTTTCCGCGGGGTTCTGTTGTGACTTTGCCATGTCGTTCCTCTTCGTATCGATCATCTTGTGCTCGCCTCGAGACGGGGGGCGATGGCGCCCCAGAGCTCTTTGATTCCGTCTCCCGAGCGCGCGGAAACGGGTAGGACGGGGATTTCACTGCTCAAATTCAGCGCTTTCCGGATGTCGCGGGTCACCAGCGGCCAGCGTCCCCGCGAGAAGCGGTCGACCTTGGTAGCGACGACGAGGACTTCCGCCTGCAAGCCGCACAGATACTCGTACGCCTGCTCGTCCAGCTTCGTCGCCCCCACGTTGCCGTCCACCAGCAGGACCAGCAGCGCGGGGAGCGCCTCCCGGAAGTACCCTTCGACCCGCGCCGCCCACTCCCGCCGGTCTTCCTTCCCCGCCTTGGCGTAGCCGTAGCCGGGCAGGTCGACGAAGTAGAAGCGCCGGTTGATCAGGAAGTAGTTGACCGCCTGCGTCCGCCCGGGTGTCGAGCTGGTGCGGGCGAGCCCCTTTCTCCCCAGCAACCGGTTGAGCAGGCTCGACTTGCCGACGTTCGAACGCCCCACGAAAGCAACCTCGGGACGCCCGTCTCGCAGGTAATCACCGCTCCCGTGAGCGGAGAGAACGAATTCCGCGGTCTCGACCTTCACACGCCTCGCCTGCGGAATGGGAGCCCGGCTCTGGCCGGCGACGACAATTTTTTCAATATGTGAATTCCGCCTCCGGGCCGCCGCGCGTCAGGAGACCGCGGGGCGACCCGGCTGCAGACGTAAGGTCAGGTCAATGGGCCAGGGAATCCGAGCCGACGGGCGACTCGGAGACCGGGTCGGTGAACTTGCCGTCCTTCTTCGGGAGCGGGACGAGAGCCCCGTCGAGAGCGAGCCGCAGGACCTCGTCCATCGACTCGACCAGATGGAACTCCATCGCCTCGCGGACCTCGTTGGGGATCTCCTCGATGTCCTTCTCGTTTTCCTTGGGAAGGATGATCTCGTTGATCCCGCCGCGATAGGCCGCGAGCACCTTGTCCTTGATCCCGCCCACCGGCAGCACCTTTCCGCGCAGCGTGATCTCCCCGGTCATCGCGACGTCCTTGCGGACCGCGATCTTGGTGAGCGCCGAGATCAGCGCCGTCGCCATGGTGATTCCGGCCGACGGGCCGTCCTTGGGGATCGCTCCCTCGGGGACGTGCAGGTGGACGTCGATGCTCTCGTTGAAATCCGGCTCGATGCCGAACAGGTGGGCCCGGCTGCGCAGGTACGACACTGCGGCGCGGGCCGACTCCTGCATCACGTCGCCGAGCTTGCCGGTCAGCGTCAGCTTCCCCTTGCCGGGCATCAGCCCGACCTCGGTCTCGAGCAGCTCGCCGCCGACCTCCGTCCAGGCGAGGCCGGTCGCGACGCCGATCTCCGACTCCTCGTTCTTGCGGCGCGCCCGGAACCGCGGCTTGCCGAGGAACTCGAACACCATCTGCGGGGTGACGACCAGGGTCAGCGCCGGCCCCTCGCGGACCACCCGGCGGGCGATCTTGCGGCAGATCGACGCGATCTCGCGTTCCAGGCTGCGCACCCCCGCCTCGCGGGTGTAGCTCTCGATGATCACCCGCACCGCCTCGGCCTCGACCGAGATCTTCTCCGCCGAGAGGCCGTGGTCCTTGAGTTGCCGGGGGACCAGGAACTGCTGGGCGATCGCCAGCTTCTCGTTCAGCGTGTAGCCCGAGAGGTTGATCACCTCCATGCGGTCCTTGAGCGGGGCCGGGATCGAGTGCGTCACGTTCGCGGTGGCGATGAACATCACCTTCGAGAGGTCGTACTCGACGTCGAGGTAGTGGTCGAGGAACGAGTCGTTCTGCTCCGGGTCGAGAACCTCGAGGAGGGCCGCCGACGGGTCGCCCCGGAAGTCGGTCGACATCTTGTCGATCTCGTCGAGCAGGAAGACCGGGTTGATCGTCCCCGCCTTGCGCATCATCTGGATGATCTGGCCGGGGAAGGCGCCGATGTAGGTCCGGCGGTGGCCGCGGATCTCCGCCTCGTCGCGCACGCCGCCGAGCGACAGGCGGACGAACTTGCGGCCGGTGGCCCGCGCGATCGACTTGGCGAGCGACGATTTGCCGACCCCCGGAGGACCGACGAAGCAGATGATCGAGCTCTTGGTCTGGCCGATCAGCTGGCGCACGGCGAGGAACTCGAGGATGCGGTCCTTGATCTTCTCGAGGCCGTAGTGGTCCTCGTTGAGCACCCGCTCGGCATGGTCGAGGTCCTTCCTCTCCTTGCTCCGCTTGCGCCAGGGAACCGCCACCATCCAGTCGATGTAGTTGCGCGACACGGTCGCCTCGGCCGACACCGGCGGCATCGCCTCCAGGCGCTTGAGCTCTTGCTCGGCCTTCTCCTTCACTTCCTTGGGGAGGCCGGCCTTCTCGATCTTCTCGCGCAGCTCGGAGAGCTCGTCGCCGCGCTCGTCCTTGCGCCCCAGCTCCTGATGGATGGCCTTGATCTTCTCGTTGAGGTAGTACTCCTTCTGGGCCTTCTCCATCTGCTTCTTGACCTTCACGTTGATCCGCTTGTCGATGTTGATCTTCTCGATCTCGACGTCGAGCAGGTCGTGAAGGCGCTGCAGGCGCTCGTAGGGGTTGATCAGCTCGAGCAGCGACTGCTTCTCGGCAGTCGCCACCATCAGGTGGGCCGAGAGGATGTCGGCGACGCGGTCGGCGTCGTCGAGCTTCAGGGTCGACATCAACCCCTCGAACGCCAGGTGGTGCGACATCTTGGCGTACTGCTCGAAGGCGGAGAGGACCTTGCTCATGTAGGTCCGCAGCTCCTCGCTCAGCGGGTAGTTGACCTCGTAGGTCTCGACCTCGCAGCCGAGGGCGCCGTCGGTCTCGGCGACCGAGACGATCTTGCCGCGCTGCACCCCCTCGACCATCACCCGCACGTTGCCGTTGGGGAGCTTGAGGTTCTGGATCACGGTGGCGATCACGCCCATGTCGCAGATGTCGTCGCGCAGGGGATCGTCGATCCGCGGGTCCTTCTGGGCGGAGAGGAAGATCCGCTTGGTGGGCCCGGCGAGCGCCTGCTCGAGGGCCCGCACCGAGCTCTCGCGGCCGACGATAAACGGCGCCATCATGTGGGGGAAGACCACCATGTCCCGCAGCGGGACGAGGGGGAGGATCTCGCGCTTCTTGTTGATGAACGATGCAGCAGCCATTTGGTTTAAGCTCTCTTCTTTCCTCAGGCGTCTCAGCGGGGGCTCAGCCGGCCTTCTTGTATTGCATGATCGGCTGGACCCGGCTCGCGACCACTTCCTCGTTGATGAGGATCTGCTTGACGTCGCGCTGCGAGGGAATGTTGTACATGAGGTCGAGCATCAGCTCCTCGAGGATGATGCGCAGGCCGCGGGCGCCGACGTTGCGCTTGAGCGCCTCGCGGGCGACGGCCTTGAGCGCCTCGTCCGTGAACTTCAGCTCCACTCCCTCGAACTCGAGGATGGTCTGGTACTGGCGGATCAGGCTGTTCTTGGGCTCGTGGAGGATGCGCACCAGCGCCTCCTCGTCGAGCTCCTCGAGGGTCGCGACCACCGGCAGGCGGCCGACGAACTCGGGGATCAGCCCGTACTTGATCAGGTCTTCGGGAAGCACGTGCTCCAGCATGGCGCCGGTCTTCTTCTCGCGCTTCCCCTTGATCTCGGCGCCGAAACCGAGCGACTTCTGGTTCATCCGGCGCTCGATGACCTCCTCGAGGCCCACGAAGGCGCCGCCGCAGATGAACAGGATGTTGGTGGTGTCGATCTGCAGGAACTCCTGGTGCGGGTGCTTGCGCCCCCCCTGCGGCGGCACGTTGCACTGCGTCCCCTCGAGGATCTTGAGGAGAGCCTGCTGCACCCCTTCGCCGGAGACGTCGCGGGTGATCGACGGGTTGTCGCTCTTCCTGCAGATCTTGTCGACCTCGTCGATGTAGACGATGCCGCGCTGGGTCTTCTCCTTGTCGTTCCCCGACGCCTGGTAGAGCTTGAGGATGATGTTCTCGACGTCCTCGCCGACGTACCCCGCCTCGGTCAGGGTGGTGGCGTCGGCGATGGTGAAGGGGACGGAGAGCAGCCGCGCCAGCGTCTGGGCGAGCAGCGTCTTGCCCGTGCCGGTGGGGCCGATGAGGAGGATGTTGGACTTCTGCAGCTCGACGTCGCCGTGCGCCTTCTCGGCGAAGTCGATCCGCTTGTAGTGGTTGTAGACGGCGACCGCGAGCTTCTTCTTCGCCTGCTCCTGGCCGATCACGTACTCGTCGAGGAGCGCCTTGACTTCCTTGGGCTTGGGAAGCGTCGTGTCCTGCTGCTGCTCGAGCATGCGGTCCTCGGCGATGATGTCGAGACAGATGTCGACACACTCATCGCAGATGAAGACCGTCGGGCCGGCGATCAGCTTCTTGACCTCGCGCTGGCTCTTGTTGCAGAACGAGCACCTCAGGACTTCATCGCCGCTGTCTTTCTTCGGCATTTCTCCTCCGTTGTGGGCGAACGCTGACGGGCTTTTAGCGATGCTAGGAGCGTGGACGTGCCCTGTCAACGTCTTGCCAGCTAGAACGGGGGCGCGGCGGCAGCTATTTCCAAACCCTGTCGACCGTGCCCAACCGCCCTTCGCGGGGCTCCCTCACCCAGTTCTCTGGACATAAGGTGTCGCGAGAGCCCAAAAATGCGTCACCGAACGGGAACTGGCGTCGCTTCCGGACGTCGCCGCGACATCACCCGGTCCGCCAGCCCGTACTCGACCGCCTCTTTCGCTGTGAGAATCCTATCCCGTTCCGTGTCGTGATGGATCTCTTCCTTGGTCTTGCCGGTGTGATACGCCAGGATCTCGTCCAGCCGGTCGCGCATGAACAGCATGTCCTTGGCGTGGATCTCGATGTCGGTCTGCTGCCCCTGGAGGCCCGAGATCAGCGGCTGGTGGATCAGCACCCGGCTGTTGGGGAGGAGGGTGCGCTTCCCCTTGGTCCCCGCCGCGAACAGCACGGCCGCCATCGACGCCGCCTGCCCCACGCAGTAGGTGGAGACGTCCGGCTTGATGTACTGCATGGTGTCGTAGATCGCCATGCCGGCGCTCACCGAGCCGCCGGGGGAGTTGATGTAGAGCGAGATGTCCTTCTCCGGGTTCTCGGCCTCGAGGAAGAGCATCTGGGCGATGATCAGGCTCGCCTGGTCGTCGTCGACCGGGCGGCCGAGGAAGATGATGTTGTCCTTGAGCAGTCGCGAGTAGATGTCGTAGGCGCGCTCGCCCCGGTTCGATTGCTCGACCACCATCGGAATCAGCATGCTTCGTCTATCTCCTTGACCCGCGCTTGACCCGCGGTCATCCGGTTATCAATTCGGGGGTTGCGGCGCCGTCGGGGGTCTCCGTCGCCTCTCCCAACAGGGTGCGGATCGTCTTCTCGCGCCGCAGCTGCGTGCGCAGCGGCGCGAGGCGGCCGTCCTCGTCCAGCTTGCGGCGCAATCCCGGCGTCGAAACTCCCTGTGAGCGAGCCAACATGGCGAGAGTGCGCTCGAATTCCTCTTCCGTGACGGCGATCCCCTGTTCCTCGGCCACCGCGTCGAGCAGCAGCCGCGCGTGGACCCGCTTCTCGGCGAGCGGCATCATGTCCTCGCCGACCCGGTTCCAGTCGAGCGGCGCCTTCTCGACGTCGACGCCGCGCCGCGCCAGGCTCTCGGCGTACTCCTGCACCATCCCCTCGACCTCCCGCCGCACCACCCCCTGGGGAAGGTCGATCGGATGGCGCTCGCGCAGCTGGTCGAGGAGGGCCTCGTGGCGCGCCTCGCGCCGGGCCTCCTCCTTCTGCTGGCGCAGCCGCGTCACCACCATCTCGCGCAGCGCCTCGAAGCTCTTGATCTCCGGGTTCACCCTGGCGGCGAAGGCGTCGTCGAGCGGCGGCAGATCGCGCTCCTGGATCTCATTGATCCTGGCGCGGAACTTCTGCTCGTGGATGATCGGCGGGGCCGGCGCGGCGCCCTCGACCTCCTCGGCGGGATGCTCGTGGCGGCGCTCGAAGGTCGCCTCCTCGCCGGTCGACAGGCCGCGCAGGGCCTCCGACAGCTCCGGCCAGACCTGGGGATCGCCGATCTCGACCTGCACCGGGTCGGTACGCTCTTCCGGATGCTCGGGCGAGCCGAGCGCCGTGACCTCGAGGCGGGCGCGGTCGCCGCGCGCCGCCGGCCGGTCGACCGTGACCCACTCGGCCATCTGCTTGCGGATGTTCTCGATCGTCTCCTCGATCTCCATCGTCCCGGGATCGACCTCGGGGTCCGGCAGGTCGAAGTCGCGGGTGTTGCCGAGCGCGATCTCGGGTCGGGTCTCGACGGTGGCGAGGAAGGTCAGCGGCTCGCCGGGGAGCAGCTCCGAGACCTCGTCCACCTCGGGCGGCAGCAGCGGGTCGATCGAGCTCTCCGCCTGCGCCTGCTTCCAGTAGCGCGGCAGGAGACGCTCCTTGACCTCCTGGTCGATGTCCTTGGCGAAGCGGCGGCGCACCAGGTCGGTCGGCACCTTCCCCTGGCGGAAGCCGGGGAGGCGCGCCTTCTGGCCGTACTCGCGGACCACGCGCTGGGTCTCGGCCTCGACGGCCGGAGCGGGGATCTCGACCTTCAGCTGCTTGCGGCAGGGCCCGACATCCTGCAAAGAAAGCACAACGCTCATCCGTTTGTCGTCCTCATCTGATCTGGTTTCTGACCTGATACTGGTGCGAAAGGGGGGACTCGAACCCCCAACCCGATCACTCGGGACTAGATCCTAAGTCTAGCGCGTATACCAGTTCCGCCACTTTCGCGGTGAAACCTCCGGTTGGGGAGGGAGTTTATCGAGGTGGGTGGTGAGCCGCGAAGGAGTCGAACCTTCAACCCGCAGATTAAGAGTCTGCTGCTCTGCCAGTTGAGCTAGCGGCCCGTTCGAACCGGATCATACTGCAAAGAGGAGAGCGGTGACAACGCCTCGGAAGGGCTGGCCTTCCTTTCCGCTCGTCCCCGTCCGCCCTGTCAACGCCCGTCCCCCGGGCTCTATTCCAACCTCGGCCGACTTTCGGCCGATCTCCATCGACCTCACCCCCCCTGCACGAAGTGCACCACTTCCAGCCGGTCGCCGGCGCCGAGCGGCGTCGCCGCGAAGCGGGCGCGCGGCACCAGGTCGCCGTTGCGCTCGACGGCCACGGTGCGCGGGTCGCGCCCGAGGCCGGCGACGAGGTCCGCCACCGTCGCCCCGGCGGGGACCTGGTGCGGCTCGCCGTTGAGGAAGAGGTCGAGGTGGGACGGCATCCGGCGGCGGACTCTACAACAGGTGCTTCAGCTCGGCGCGGCCGATGCCGCTGACCGCGTTGATGATCAGCGCCGAGGTGCCGCGGCCGAGCTCGGGGATGTCGAAGCCGAGGGAGAGCACGCCGCTCTCGTCGGTGCGCCCGCCGGCGAGGACGCGCGGCTCGGCCACGGTCGAGATCATCCGCACCGAGATCTGGGTGCCGACGACCGGCTGACCGCTCTTGCTCGAGCTGGCGCGCAGCACCAGCGTCGCCCGCGAGCCGAGCGTCATGTCGCGCTCCTCCTCGAGCATCAGCACGAGCTGCTCCTGATCGGCCTCGCTGGTCAGGTACTCGAGGATCACCTGGTCGAGCGTCCGCTCCGGCGCCGCCGGCTTCGCGGGGCGCGCCACCAGGGGCTCCATCGGAGTCTCCGGGGTCAGCGGGGGGGCGGAGACGCCGAGCGGCCGGGCCACCGTCTCGCCGGCGACCACCGCGCGCGCCACGGTCTCGCTGGCGGCGAGACGCCCCGGCGGCGGCAATTGCGGCGCCGGCGGCGTTTGCGGCATCGGAGACATCGCCGGCACGGGAGGGGAGAGGCGCGGCGGCGCCGGCACCGGCGCCACCGGCGCCGCCCGCCCGGCGGGGTCGACCGCCGCCATCCCGGCCCGCGGCGTCTCGCGGCTGAACACCGGCATCGCTCCGGTCTGGCGGCCGGCGTTGAGCGAGGCCAGCTTGGCGTCGAGCTTGCCGTGGCGGATCGCCGCGATCATGGTCCGGTGCTGGTGGTCCATGAAGGCGATGATCTCCTTGTCTTCCTTCCCCTCGGCCAGCAGCTCGGCGTAGGACGCCCGCTTGCTCGCCAGCACCTGCCCCCCCACATAGACCAGGCTCTCGATGAAGGGGTTGCTCAGCCCCTTGTCCTCCGTCTGGACGTGGAAGACCACTTCGCCGTGGCGGACGTCGGTGTTGTAGCCGGTATTCATGCGCAGGGGCGGCGGGAGACGGACCTTTTTTCACACTGCCGGAGTGGGGATTCTAAGAACAGAGCGTCGGGGAATCAAGCGAGCCCCCCTTCGCTGCCATTCCGGCAGACATGGTCCCCGTCAATAATCCGGGTATAGAATACCTCAGCCCACCGAGCCTGCTCGGGCCCTCCCCGGAAAACGGCGGGAGAGCAGGCCGATAGGGCGATCCGGGAAACCGGGTCGCCTCCCGTGTTTGGAAAGGCGGGGCCGAGAGCCGATGGCTCGGGGGCAGGAGCATTGTATGAGCCCCCTAACCATCCTCGACCAGCCCCGAACGACCGCTCCTCCCCTGGGGCCTGCCCTGGCGGGCGCTCCCCATCCTCGCGAAGACGCCCCGGGCCCCCAGCTGATCGACGCCTTCGGCCGGCGGCTCACCTACCTGCGGGTCTCGGTGACCGACCGCTGCAACCTGCGCTGCACCTATTGCCTGCCGGAGGACGCCGACTTCCCCGCCGGCGACCGCGACTTCCTGTCGCCGGAGGAGATCGAGGCGATGGTCGGCGCCCTGGTGCGGCTCGGCATCCGGCGGGTGCGGCTGACCGGCGGCGAGCCGCTGGTGCGCAAGGATCTGCTCGACATCGTGCGGCGGCTGAAGGCGCTCCCCGGCCTCGAGAACCTGGCGCTGTCGACCAACGGCACCGAGCTCGCCCGTCTCGCCCCGGCGCTCCGCGCGGCCGGCGTCGACCGGGTCAACATCAGCGTCGACACCCTCGACCCCGAGCGCTTCCGCGCCATCACCCGCCGCGGCGACGTCGCCGAGGTGTGGCGCGGCGTCGAGGCGGCACTCGCCGCCGGGCTCGATCCGGTGAAGCTCAACGCCGTCCTCCTGCAGAGCAACCGCGAGGACCTCGAAGGGCTGGCCGCCCTCACCCTCGACCGCCCCCTCCACATGCGCTTCATCGAGATGATGCCGACCGGCACCAACCACCACCTCCAGCCGGGCGAATTCCTCTCCGCGGACGCCACCCGCGCCGCCCTCGAGGAGCGCTTCGGCCCGCTCACCGCCGTCGAGACGGGCGAGCTCGGCCCGCGCACCGGCCCCGCGAAGGCCTTCCGCTTCCCGGGCGCCGTGGGGACCGTCGGCTTCATCACCCCCCTCTCCCACACCTTCTGCGCCGAGTGCAACCGCCTGCGCCTCACCGCCCGCGGCGAGCTCCGCCTCTGCCTCTTCGCCGACCGCACCCATCCGCTCCGCCCCCTCCTCGCCGCCGCCGACCCGGCCGCCGCCCTCGAGGCCGAGATCCTCCGCGTCGTCCAGGAGAAGCCGGCCGAGCACATGCTGACCGCCGGCAACTACGGCAACCTGATGAGCTTCATGGAGATCGGCGGGTAGACCGATTCCCTCCCCACAGGCAGCCAGGGACCGCGGGACGGCAAGCCCGCGCTGCTACGGCGCATGGCGGGGCGAAGGCTCGGCATCGCGGGTACGGGCCCATCCCCGACGGGGAAAGACCCGTACCCATCAGGGAGCGGCCCGTACCTGCGAGGGACCGCAACATCCCCAGCGGGGATGGGCTCGTACCCGCGAGGGATCGCCTTCGCCCCACGTTGCTGAGCCTGCGCCCCGCGTTGCTGAGCCTGCGCCCCACGTTGCTGCGCCTGCGCCTTCCGCCTGCGCTGACCTATACTTCCGGGATGCATTCCGTCGTGGACGACCTCCGCCGTGAGGACGGGGAGGACTTCGCCAAGCTTCCCCTCGAGGAGCGCATCCGCCGCATCTTCGAAATGGGCGAGATCGGCTTGGAAGCCTTCCGGCAAGCTCAGGGGGTCGACCGGGAGACGGCGATCCGCCTGCTCCAACGCCGCAAGCAGGCGGGGCGTAGACCCTCCAAGTGCATGGACGAGCTGATCGGGTGAGCTTGCTCGGTCGGGTGAGCACGGCATTGCAGGCGGCGGGGATCCCCTACTCCCTGATCGGCGCCTCCGCCCTGGCGGTCTACGGCGTCAACCGCTCGACATTCGACGTGGATCTCCTCGCCGTCGCTCCCGCCTGCCTGAACCGTCGTACCTGGGGTTCCCTCGCGGCCGAGGGGATCGGGATCGAGGTGCGCAAGGGAGATTTCGACGACCCGCTCGCCGGAGTGGTGCGGTTCACGGCTGCGGGCGAGTCCCCCGTCGATCTGGTGATCGGCCGCTCGGCATGGCAAGGAAAATTGATCGCAAGGGCCGAAACAGCCCACTTTGCCGGCGTGGAGCTCCCCGTCCTCGCCGCCAGCGACCTGATCCTGCTCAAGCTCTACGCTGGCGGTCCTCAGGACGCCTGGGACATCCAGCAGATCCTCGCAGGCCCCGAACGCGACACGCTGGTTGCCGGGGTGGAACGCGAGCTTTCAGAGCTGCCTCAGGAGAGCTCCGTGCTCTGGCGGCGGATCGTCGGGGCCGGCGCCTGACCGTCAGCCGTCGTCACGGCGCGAGCGCCCGGGTCGGTGCAACCCGCGAGGCCCGGCGGGCCGGCGCCCAGCTCGCCAGCAGGGCGGCGGCGGCCAGCAACAGGACGACGCCGGCGAAGGTGGCGGGATCGGTGGCGCTCACCCCGAAGAGGAGGCCGGTCATCACCCGGGTGAGCGCCGCCGCGCCGGCGACCCCGAGGACGAGCCCGGCGAGCACCGGGCGCATCGCCTGCCCCACGATCAGGGAGAGCACCTTCCCCTCGGTCGCCCCGAGCGCCAGGCGCAGCCCGATCTCCTGCGTGCGCTGGCCGACGTGGTAGGCGATCACCCCGTAGATACCGACCGCCGCGAGGAGCAGGCCGATCACTCCCAGCCCCAGCAGGAGCAGGGTGTTGAGGCGGGTCAGGGCGAAGAGGGTGGCGCGGATCTCCTCGAGGGTCGCGACCGCATAGAGGGGAACTGCGGGATCGGCGGCGCGCACCGCCCCGCGCAACGCCGGGGCCAGCGCCGCGGGATCGGCGACTCCCGGGATGGCGCGGACGGCGAGGGCCATCGAGACGTCGTCGGACGACCAGGTGAAGGGCGGCGCCTGCTCGAGCGGTACGTAAAGCTCGGGGCGGACGTCGTCGCTCAGCTTCCCCTGGCGGATGTCCCCCACCACGCCGACCACCTCCAGCCAGACCTTGTCGTAGTACCAGAGACGCTGGCCGACGGCGGCCCGCCCCGGCCAGGCCTGGCGGGCGAGCGTCCGGTTGACGACGACGACCCGCCGCCCGCCCTGCCGGTCGCTCCCGTCGAGGTCGCGGCCGGCGAGGAGCGGGACGCCGAGGCTCTTGAAGTAGTCCGGAGTCACCACCCGCACGTTCCCCTCGAGCTCCTCCCCCGAGCGGGGCTCGGGCCGGTCGAGGTTGACCGTCGAGGACGAGTTGTTCCGCGACAGCGGGAGGATCGTCGCCAGGGCGGCCGACTCGACGCCGGGCAGGCGGCGCACCTCCGCGGCGACCCGTTCGAAGACCTGAACGGAACGCTGCAGATTCCGCTCCCCGCCCTGCGGCACCGCCACCTGCGCGGTGAGCACCCGGGCCGGCGCGAAGCCGAGCTCCACCCGGCCGAGCTCGACGGCGCTCCGGATCAGCAGGCCGGCCCCCACCAGGAGGACGAGGGCGAGCGCCACCTCGACGACCAGCAGGCCGCTCCGCATGCGGTCGCGCGGCGAGCCGGCGCCGAGGCTCCGCCCTCCCTCCTTGAGCATCCCCTGGAGGTCCGGCCGGGCCAGGCGCAGCGCCGGCACCAGGCCGAAGACGAACGTCGCGGCGAGCCCGAGGGCGAGCGCGAAGGCGAGGACCGGCCCGTCGATCCGCACCTGGTCGAGGCGGGGGATGCCGGCGGGGCTCGCGTTGCGCAAGGCCTGGAGCATCGCCGCCGCGAATGCGAGGCCGGCGGCCACCCCGCCGAGCCCGAGGCCCAGGCTCTCGGTGAGGAGCTGGCGCACGATGCGCCCGCGCCCCGCCCCCAGCGCCGCCCGGATGGCGATCTCCCGCGCGCGCGACGCGCCGCGGGCGAGGAGCAGGTTCGCCACGTTCACGCAGGCGATCAGCAGCACGCAGAGGACGGCCCCCTGGAGCACCTCCAGGCGCTTGCGGAAACCGCCGACGGTGCCGTCGAGGAACCCTTCGAGACGCGCCCGATAGCGCGCGTCGTCCTCGGGATGCTCGACGGCGAGCCGCCGCGCCACCGCGTCCACCTCCCTCTGCGCCCGGGCCAGCGAGACCCCCGGACGCAGCCGGCCGACCAGCCGCAGATAGCTGCTGCTGAAGGAGGCGTCCTCCGCGGCGGTGAGGACCAGCGGCACCCACAGCTCCGGCCCGTCGGCGCGCAGGTCGAAGGATGCCGGCATCACGCCGACCACCGTGTAGAACAGCCCGTTCAGCCGGATCGCGCTCCCCACCACCGTGGGATCGGCCGCGAAGCGCCCCCGCCACAGCCGATGGGAGAGGACGGCGATCTGCTCGCGGCCGGGGCGGTCGTCGCCGGGAGAAAAGACGCGGCCGAGCGCCGCCTGAGCGCCGAGCGCGGCGAAGTACTCGGCCGTGGTCCGCACGCCGCTCACCCGCTCGGGCCCTTCCCGGCGCACCAGGGTGAAGTCGCCTCCCCGCGTGGCGGCGAGGTGGGCGACCGAATGCAGGCTACGCTGAAACTCGCGGAAGTTGCCGGGCGACACCGAGCGCGGCTCTCCCTGGTCGAACGACCAGAGGAAAGCGATCCGCTCCGGATGGGGGAACGGCAGCGGGCGCAGCACCATCCCGTAGAGGCCGCTGAAGATCGCCGTGGTGGCGCCGATCCCCAGCGCCAGGATGAGGATGGCGGCGAGGGTGAAGCCCGGGGTCTTGCGCAGCTGGCGGAGGGCGAAGACGGCGTCCTGCCGCAGCTCGGTGCCGAGCTCGCTCCGGCGCCGGCCGCGAAGCGCCTGAGGACCGGTTTCCCGGCCTTGCCGGTCCATCCTGGCCATTGGGCTCTCTCCTGAGTCGTCCGAGGGAAAGATTAGCTCCGCTCCCCTGAGACGCCAAGGGGAAGTGGCGGGTGGACGCTCCCCCCGACTCGTGGGAGAATACGCCGCGATGCCTTGCCCGGGCCTGCCGGCTCAGGCTTCAAAACCCCGCAAATCCCGAGGAGAGGAGATCCATATGGCTGAGTCCACCGTTGCGGAACCGACCACCGCGCAGCGCACCCTGGTCCACTACGAGGTCAAGGACGGCGTCGCCTACCTCACGCTCGACGATCCGCCGGCCAACACCTACACCCACGAGATGATGCGCCAGATCGACGACTGCGTCCTCAAGGCGCGCTTCGACAAGGACGTCTACGTCATCGTGATCAAGGGCGAGGGGGACAAGTTCTTCTGCGCCGGCGCCAACATCAACATGCTGAAGTCGTCCGACCCCTACTTCAAGTACTACTTCTGCCTGCACGCCAACGAGACGCTGAACCGCCTCGAGCAGACCCCCAAGCTGGTGATCGCGGCCCTCGAGGGGCACACGGTCGGCGGCGGCCTCGAGATCGCCATGGCGGCGGACATCCTGATCGCCAAGAAGAATTCCGGCAAGGTCGGCCTCCCCGAGGTCACCCTCGGCGTCCTCCCGGGCACCGGCGGCACGCAGCGGCTCGCCCGCCGCGTCGGCAAGAGCCAGTCGATCGAGCTGATGGTCACCGGCCGTCTGATCGACTTCGAGGAGGCGCAGCGAATCGGCATCGTCAACAACATTTTCGAGGCGGACGACTTCCTCGACCAGGTCCACGAATACGCCAAGCAGTTCTGCCCGCCCAACAAGGCGGCCAAGGCGGTCGGCCGGATCAAGCGCTCCGTGCAGTCCGGCGCCGAGGTCCCCTTCGAGAGCGGCCTCGCCATCGAGCGCGAGCTGCAGCAGCAGCTCTTCGAGAGCCCGGACGCCCGCGAGGGTCTGGACGCCTACATCTCCAAGCGCAAGCCGGAATTCCGCGGGTATTGAGGCGATTTAGCTGAGCTGAGAGGTGCTCCCGCCCTCTTCAGGGGCGGGGGTGGCCCCTCACACCCCCAGCCCTCTCTCCAGCCTCCCTCCCGCCCGACCGGGCGAGAGGGGAGAACTACAAAAGCCAGAGAGGGTTCTGAAGCCTCATCGCAGGGCCCCCCTCTTCTCCCGGTGGAAGGGGGGTAGGCGGGGACAAGAGGGCCGGGGTGATGAGGGCTTCGGAGGGCGAGCCTCCGCGGTCCGGCGATGCAGTCCAAGACGGAGACAGTCCCTTTCATGACGCACCACGCTCCACACGACAACGACATCGTCCTCGCCGCCCCCGTGCGCACCCCGATCGGCAAGTTCGGCGGCGTCTTCTCTTCTCTCTCGGCGGCCGACCTCGGCACGGCGGCGGCGGTCGGCGCGCTCGGCCGCGCCGGGCTCGATCCGTCGCACGTCGACCAGGTGATCTTCGGCCATGGCCGGCAGGCCGGCGGCGGCCCGAACACGGCGCGCCAGATCGGCTTCCGCGCCGGCGTGCCGGTCGACCGGCCGGCGTTCACGGTCAACCAGGCCTGTGCCTCGGGGCTGCAGGCGGTCCTCTCGGCGGCGCGCGCCATCCTCCTCGGCGAGGCGAAGGTCGTCCTCGCCGGCGGCACCGAGAGCATGTCGAACACCCCCTACTTCCTCCCCCGCGCCCGCTGGGGCTACCGGATGGGGAACGCCGAGATCGTCGACGGCATGTACCAGGACGGCTTCAACGACCCGCTCTCGAAGCTGGTGATGGGCGAGACCGCCGAGGAGCTGGCCGCCGAGACGGGGATCGACCGCGCCGCCTCCGACGCCTACGCCCTCGAGAGCCAGCTGCGCTGCGAGCGGGCGCGCGGCGAGGGGCGCTTCGCCAGCGAGATCGTGCCCGTGACGGTCGCCGGCAAGAAGGGGGACACCACGGTGACCACCGACGAGCACCCGCGCGACGGCATGACCCTCGAGGCGATGGCGAAGCTCCCTGCCGTCTTCCGCAAGGGCGGGGCGGTCTCGGCCGGCAACGCCTCGGGGATCACCGACGGCGCCGCGGCGATCCTCGTCGCCTCGCGCGCCGCGGCCCGCGAGCTCGGCCTCCCCGTGGTCGCCCGGCTGGTCGGCTGGGAGGTGGTCGGCGTCGACCCGCGGATCATGGGGATCGGCCCGGTCCCCGCCGTCCGCAAGCTGTTCGCCAAGACGGGGCTCGACAAGGACGCGATCGACGAGGTGGAGCTCAACGAGGCGTTCGCCGCCCAGGTGCTCGCCTGCAACCAGGAGCTCGGCTTCGACCCCGCGCGCCTGAACCCGGACGGCGGCGCCATCGCCCTCGGCCACCCGATCGGCGCCACCGGCACCCGCATCCTGGTCACCCTCCTCCACGGCATGGAGAAGCGCGGCGGCCGGCGCGGCCTCGCCACCCTCTGCGTCTCGGGAGGCATGGGGATCGCGGCGCTGGTCGAGCGGGAGGCCGCTTGAGCGCACGAGCGCACCGCCGGATCGCGCGGCGCGATCCTCCTCTCGACGGCGCCCGAGGAGCGGGCGCAGCCCTACGTCGAGGCCCTGATGGCCGTCGGCGTTCCCGAGGAGTCGATCCGGATCGTGACCCCCGGCTCGACGCTGTCGGAGCCGCATCCCTCGGGGCTCCTGCTCTGCGGCGGCCTCGACGTCGATCCGGCCCGCTTCGGCGAGGCGGTCCTCCCGGACGCCAACGTCGAGGTCAACGGGGAGCGCGACCAGCTCGAATGGGATCTCCTCGACCTCGCCCGCGAGCGCCGGCTCCCCGTCTGGGGGGTCTGCCGCGGCATCCAGGTGCTCAACGTCTACCTCGGCGGCTCGCTCTGGCAGGACCTGCCGACGCAGGCGCCGAGCGCGATCGACCACAGCCAGTCGGAGACCCCCGACCAGCTCGCCCACACCGTGCAGGTGATCGAGCCGGGCGCGCCCGTCGGCGAGCGGCTGACCGGGACGGGGAGAACGGCCAGCGCGTCAACAGCCGCCACCACCAGGCGATCCGGCGGCTGGCGGACGGCTTCCTGCCGGTCGCCCTCTCCCCCGACGGCCTGGTCGAGGCCGCCGTGCTCGACCGCGACGGCTGGTGGGTGCGCGCCGTCCAGTGGCACCCCGAGAACCTGATCGCCCTCGACCCCCAGCGCGCGCTGTGGACCGACTTCGTCCGCGCCGCGGGCTTCGACTCCCCTGAAGTCATGGCCGAAATCGCATGCCCGCCGAAACCGTCCACCTCCACCGCGAGGGGCGCGTCGCGACGCTGACGATCGACCGCCCGCCGCTCAACATCCTCGACATCCCGACGATCGACCGCCTCGGCGACGCCCTCGCCGAGGCGGCGGCCGACCCCGACGTGCTGGTGATCGTCCTCCGCGGCGCGGGCGAGCGCGGCTTCTCGGCCGGAGTCGCCGTCCAGGACCACACCCCCGAGCGGTGGCCCGATGCTCGACAGCCTGCACGGGACGATCCGCCGGCTGCGCGACCTCGACCGGATCACGATCGCCGCCGTCCACGGCCACTGCCTGGGGGGCGGGATGGAGCTCGCGATGGCCTGCGACCTGGTGATCGCGAGCAGCGACGCCCGCTTCGCCCAGCCCGAGATCGAGCTCGGCTGCTTCCCGCCCGTCGCCACCGCCCTCCTCCCTCAGCGGATCGGCGCCGGCCTGACCCTCGACCTCGCGCTGACCGGCCGCACGCTCACCGCCGCCGAAGCCGAGCGCCTGGGGCTGGTGACCCGCTGCGTCAGCGTCGGCGGCCTCGACGAGGCGGTCCGCGACCTCGCGCAACGGATCGCCGCCCACAGCGCTCCCGTGGTCCGCCTCACCAAGAAGGCCGTCCGCGCCGGCCGCGACCTGCCCTTCGCCGAAGCGCTCGCCGAAACCGAGAGGATCTACAAGGAAGAGCTTCTGCCGCTGGAGGATGTGGCGGAAGGCGCCGCCGCGTTCCTGGAGAAGCGGCGGGCGGTTTGGAAGGACCGGTAGGAAGAGCCTGGCACCTCTCAGGGGACTTCGAAGCCTCAAACGTCCGAGCTTCCCTCTTACAGTCCCAATCCCGCCATCGGCGAGGAGTCACGCCTCGAGCCGCTTGACCCAGGGCACCTGAGAAAAACCGACGTCGTACGTCAGGACCTCCTCGATTCCGTACTCCCGCATCACGCCCAGATGGACGCCATCCCGGGTGGATAGGATCGGATGAGCTTCGAGAAGCCTGCGCGCCTCCGCCATGGCGGATCCGTTACCGGCAAAATAGGAATTCCCAGATGGGACACCGCGTCAAAGATCTCAAAACCGACCTCCGGCACTTTGATGGCGCGGTAACGGTGGAGGATCTCTTGGAGGACCTCCGCGTCCGTGCAGGTTGGCGGCGCCTCTCCCGCGGCGATGCGGTCGAGAAGGCGTTGGCAGGGTGATCGTTGAGGGCTCTCCCGGCCGGCCGCATACATGAAGACGTTGGCGTCGAGCAGGATCACGGATAGCGTCCAGCGACGGACTCGGCGATCATCACGTCCACCTCGGCGACGGGCGCTTCGAGCTTCTTGAGCAGGGCCACGGCCTCGCGAGGGCTGAGCCTGGCTCCGCCGAGAGCCTCGTCCGCTTTACTACGCAGCTGACGACGAGCCCACTCGGCGACGGGTAGACCTTCCCGGCGGGCGGCAGCCTGAAACTGGGCCGATTCCTGGTCGCTGACCGGGATTTGCAGGCGCTTCGTCATACTCATGAGTGTGAGTATGATTTCCTCCGCTGGCGACCGTCAAGCAATCCCAACCTCCGCTATGATTCTCCCGGTCCGGAAACCGGCCCGTCCGGCCGCCTCCGGCCCAACCTCGAAATTCCCATCCGACTGTGGAGGAGAGCACGATGACCGAGACCATCCTGATGGAGCGCGCGGGGCGCGTGGCCATCCTGACGATCAACCGGCCCGACAAGCTGAACGCCTTGAACGAGGCGGTGCGCAACGACATGCTGGAGCTCCTCGGCCAGATCGAGGGGGACGACTCGGTGGGGGTGGTGGTGATCACCGGCGCCGGCGAGAAGTCGTTCATCGCCGGGGCCGACATCGGCGAGTTCGCCGGCCGCACCCCGTTCGACCAGCGCCAGGCGATGCGCAGCCCGCGGATCTTCGACGTCATGGCGAGCTTCCCGAAGCCGGTGATCGCGATGATCAACGGCTTCTGCCTCGGCGGCGGCTGCGAGCTGGCGATCTCGTGCGACATCCGGATCGCCTCCGACAAGGCGCGCTTCGGCCAGCCGGAGATCAACCTCGGCCTGATCCCGGGCGGCGGCGGCACCCAGCGCCTGGCCCGGCTGGTCGGCACCGGCCATGCCATGCGGCTGATCCTCACCGGCGACATGATCCCCGCCGCCGAGGCGAAGGAGATCGGCCTCGTCGAGATGGTGGTCCCGCCGCGGAGCTGCGCGCGAAGACGCTCGAGCTCGCCGACAAGATCGCCTCGAAATCGCCGCTCACCCTCAAGGTCGCCAAGGAAGCGCTGCGGGCCAGCGAGCGGCTGCCGATCGAGGACGGCATCACCTACGAGCGCGACCTCTTCTGCCTCTGCTTCTCCTCCGCCGACAAGGAGGAGGGCGTGAAGGCGTTCCTCGAGAAGCGCCCGGCGCAGTGGACGGGGCGCTGAGGCCATGGCGAGCCCGGCTCCCCACGCGGACCTGCTGTCGCTGCGCTCCGAGTTCCCCATCCTCGAGCACACGACGTACCTGATCAACACTCCCTCGGCGCCATGCCGCGCGCCGTCGAGGACGAGGTCGCGGCGTTCACCAAAGCCTGGGGGCGCGCGGCGTGCGGGCCTGGGGAGAAGGATGGTGGGAGATGGCGGCCGAGACCGGCGACCTGCTCGCTCCCCTCCTCGGCGTGCGCCCCGGCTCCGTCTCGATGCACCAGAACGTCGCCGTGGCGGGGGCGATCTTCCTCTCGGCGATCGACTACCCGGCGGAGCGCAACCGCATCGTCTACACCGGGCTGAACTTCCCGAACGTCATGTACCTCCTCGAAGGGGAGCGCAGGAAGGGGGCGGAGATCGTCGTCGTCCCCTCCGACGACGGGATCGGCGTCCCCACCGAGCGGCTGCTGGCGGCGATCGACGAGCGGACGCGGCTGGTGCCGATCTCCCACACCCTCTTCCGCAGCGCCTTCGTGCAGGACGCCCAGGCGATCGCCCGCCGCTGCCGCGAGGTGGGGGCGGTGCTGCTGCTCGACGTCTACCAGTCGACCGGCGTGCTGCCGCTCGAGCTCGAGGCCTGGGGGGTGCACGCCGCCATGGGAGGCTCGGTCAAGTGGCTGTGCGGCGGTCCGGGGGCGGGCTATCTCTGGGTCGAGCCGGAGTTCGCCCTCACCCTCGAGCCGTCGCTGATCGGCTGGCAGGCGGACGAGGAGCCGTTCGCCTTCCGTCCCGGCCCGATCCATCTGCGCGACGAGCCGGCCTGGCGCTTCCTCACCGGCACGCCGAACATCCCGGCCCTCTACTCCTGCCGCCCCGGCTACCGGATCGTGGCGGGGGTGGGCGCCAAGAAGATCCGCGAGCGCTCGCTGGCGCTCACCGCGCATCTGATGGAGCTCGCCGAGGAGGCCGGCTTCGAGCTGCGCACCCCGCGCGATCCCAAGCACCGCGGCGGCACCGTCTCGATCTTCCACCCCGACGCCGACCGCCTCTGCCACGAGCTGATCGACCGCGAGATCATCTGCGACTTCCGCCCCAACGCCGGCATCCGCCTCTCGCCCCACTTCTTCAACACGGAGGCGGAGCTGGAGCACGCGGTGGCGACGCTGAAGCAGCTCGCCGGACGCTGATCGCTGACGGCGCTGAAGGAGGAGACCTCATGTGCGGACGCTACACGCTGACATCCAAGGGGGACGAGCTCGCCCTCCTCTTCGACTTGAGGGAGCTGCCGCTCCTGCCGCCGCGCTACAACACGGCGCCGACGCAGGAAGCGGCGGTGGTGCGCGTGCTCGAGCCCGGCGGCGAGCGGCGGCTCGATCCGCTGAAGTGGGGATTGATCCCCTACTGGGCCAAGGAGGCGAGCATCGGCAACCGGCTGATCAACGCCCGCGCCGAGAGCGTCGCCGAGAAGCCCGCCTACCGCTTCAGCTTCAAGAAGAAGCGCTGCCTGGTGGCGGCGGACGGCTTCTATGAATGGAAGAAGGAAGGGAAGGCGAAGCAGCCGTACCTGATCCACCGCAAGGACGGCAAACCCTTCGCCTTTGCCGGCCTCTGGTCGACCTGGAAGGACCCGGAGCGGGCGGGCGCGCTGGTCGAGACCTTCACCATCCTGACCACCGACGCCAACGATCTCCTGCGCCCGCTCCACGACCGCATGCCGGTGATCGTCGACCCGGAGAATTTCGACCTCTGGCTCGACCCCAGGCAGGAGGACGCCGCCCTGCTCCAACCCCTCCTCGTCCCCCACGCCGTCGAAGGCTTCGAAGCCTTCCCCGTCAGCCGCCTGGTCAACAGCCCGGCGAACGAGGCGGCGGGGTGCGTGGAGCCGCTGGTGGTTGAGTAACTAGCTCAGCACGTACGCCGTCAGGAAAATCCCCACCATGGTGAAGATCAGCGCCAGCTTGCCGGCGGCGGCGAGGAGCATGCCGAGCCAGGTGCCGAGGCCGACGCGGCCGGCTTGACGCCAGTCGCGGCGGGCGAGGTATTCGCCGACGAAGGCGCCCACGAAGGGGCCGAGGATCAGGCCGGGGATGCTGAAGAAGAGCCCCACGATCGCGCCGACCACGGAGAGGGCGAGCGCCAGCCAGCTCGCCCCCACCCTCTTGGCCCCCATCGCGGTGGCGAAGAAGTCGAGGACGAAGCTCCCCAGGGTGAGCAGGGCGAGGATCGAGAGGGTGAACCACCCGACCTTCTGGAAGTGGTCCGCCCAGGCCGCCACCAGCAGCCCCACGAAGACCAGAGGCACGCCGGGGATCGCCGGCACCACCGTGCCGGCGATGCCGAGCACGACGAGGAGCGCGCCCACGAGCAGGAAGAGGCTTCCGGGATCGGCCATCGGCTCGATCTTACTCCTGGGCCCGATTCGACGCTGGCGGCATCTGCCGATCGAAGAAATCGGCCGCGGCGTGGTAGGCGGCGAGCCAGCTCGCGTGGCGCAGGAAGCCGTGGATCTCGTCCGGGAAGATGAGCTGCTCGACGTGGACGTTCCGCTCGCGGAGCGCCTCGACGAGGTTCACCGTCTCGCCGAACGAGACGTTGCGGTCGTCGTCGCCATGGATCACCAGCACCGGCGACTTCCAGCCGTCGAGCCAGGCCATCGGCGACGACTCGAAGGCGAGCCGCTCCTCGTCCGGCGCCGGATGGTAGTCGGGGAGGAAGGTGTGGACCCCCACGTTCCAATTGTGGACGCCGTGGAGGTCGACCCCCGCGGCGAACAGATTCGAGGCGCGGGCGAGGCCGAGAGCTGTAAGGTAGCCGCCGTAGGAGCCGCCCCAGAGCCCGATCCGTTGCGGATCGACGTCGCCGCGCCCGCGCAGGTAGAGCCCCGCCCCCAGCACGTCGTTGAACTCGCTCGCCCCCGATGCCCCCTGCGCCGGCGCCTCGCGGAACTTCAGCCCGTAGCCGATGCCGGAACGGTAGTTGACGGCCAGCACCACGTACCCCCGGCTCGCCAGGTACTGGTTCATGGCGTAGGCGTGGTTGTAATAGTCCATGGAGTGCCAGCCGAGCAGCATCTGGCGGTGCGAGCCGCCGTGGAAGAAGAGGAGGGCGGGATGGCGCTCTCCCGCTTTGGCAGTCGGAGGGAGGAAGAGCTGACCGTGAATCGGCAGCCCGTCCGACGCCGGGAAGATCACCGGCTGCGGCTCGACCAGCGCGCTCTCGGGAAACCCGGGCGGCACCGTGCCGGGAGCCAGCTCCCGCGCCGGAGCGCCGCCGATCTCGATCCGCGGCCGCGCCGGCTGCCGCGCCCCGGAGGAGAGGTAGGCGAGCGCCTTGCCGTCGCTGGTCCGCACCGGCAGCCATTCGAGCCCCGTCCCGCGAGTCAGCGCGACTGGGGTCGCATCCGCGGCGCCCGCGGCGTCGACCTGCCAGAGGTGGCGGCGGTCGATGTCACCCTGGTTCGAGCTGAACAGGAGCTGGCGGCGGTCCGCCGAGAGGTTGACCGACTCGATCTCGAAGTCGCCCGGCGTCAGCAGGGTCGCCTTCTGGGGTGCTGTGCCCATCGCTGAAACCGAGTAGAGATGGAGCCAGCCGTCGCGCTCCCAGGGGAAGACGAGGCGGTCGTCCGCCGCCCACAGGATCTGGTTGGCGGCCTCCATCTCCATGAAGGCGCTGCCGGGGCCGGGATCGGCGGTCCACACGGTCCGCGTCTTTCCGGTGGCACCCGGGGCGACATCGGCGACCACGATCGACCAGGGCTGGGCGCTCGGATTGGGATGGAACAGGGTCATCTTCGTCGAGGCGGGGACGCGCAGGAAGGCGAGGCGCGTGCCGTCCGGCGACCAGACCGGCTGGCCGTCGCCGTCGACGCTGGGGTCGATCCAGCGCAGCGTCTTCGCCGCCACGTCGAAGATCCCCACGAAGCTGTGATCCCCGCGGTCGCTGACGAAGGCGAGCCGGGAGCCGTCCGGCGAGAAGCGCAGCTGCCGGGCGCCTCCCCGCGGCTTCAGCCAGGAGACCGGCTCGACCTTCTTGGTGCCTCCCGAGGCCGCCCAGAAGACCTCGCCGCGGCGGCTGAAAGCGATGCCGTCCCCCTTGGGTGAAACGGCGATCCCGGATCCGGTACCGATCCGTACCGGCGGCCCACCCTCGAGCCGGACGCTCCAGACCGCCTGTTCGGCGCCGCCCGGCTCGCTGGTCGGGTTGGGGGCATCCCCCTGCCGGTTGGCGGCGCCGCCGCGGACGTAGTAGAGCGCCTTGGCGTCCGGCGCCCATTCGAGGCCGGCGATCCCCTGGCCGTCGTCGGCCGTGTAGCGCGTGAGCTGGCGTCCCCGGTAGTCCGGCGGCTCGGCCATCCAGACGTTGCGGGCGCCGCGGGCGTCGTCGATCCAGGCGAGCTTCGCCCCGCTCCGCGAGGCCAGCAGCTCCTCCGGGAAGGGCGCGCTCATCAGCGCTTCGAGGGTGATCTTTTCAGACGAAGGCGCCGGCGGCTGGGCGGCGGCAAGGCCGGGGAGCAGGGTGAAAAACGCGGTGACCGCAAAGGCGGAGATTCGGAGCATCGACCCCTCCAGGTTGGGATGACCGGAGGGGTCATTCTGTAGCAAAAGCGTCGATCGGGGCTATGTGTGGTTCTCGAATCGGCTCTCGAACTGCAAGGCCGGATCGTACTGCGCCCGCCGCAGGTAGGCCGCCACCCCCGAGACCACCTCGAAGGTCGCCCGCTCCGCCTCCGCCGCCTGCTGAAGGTAGGCGAGGGCGGCGAGCGCCTCGCGGTGGATGTTGAGCGACGAGAAGATCGGCACCATCCCGCGGGCCAGCCGCTTCAGGTCCCCGGGCCTCCCCTGCTCGGCATAGAGCGTCGCGAGCTCGAGCGAGACCAGGGCGGTGTCGTACGGAATCCCCTCGCCGATGAAGCCGTCGCGGGCGGCGAGGAAGAGCGACTCCGCCTGATCCGCCTGCCCCAGCCCGCGCGCGATCTTCCCCTTCACCCACTTGCGCCGGTTCTGCGACCAGGCGTCCGGGAAGCTGCGGTAGAGCGAGCGGGAGGCGCGATAGAGCCCCTGCGCCTCGAGATAACGGCCGCTCTCGGCCAACGCGACGATCAGGTTGTGGCGGGCGCAGAGCAGCAGGCGCGGCTCCTGCTCGGGATCGATCAGGTCGAGCGCCTGATAGATCAGGGGAATTCCTTTCTCGAAGCTCCCCATGTGGTGATAGACGTCGTTTATCTTGAGCAGCGACCGGCCGGCCCGGTGCTCCTGGCCGTTCTGCAGAAAGAGGGTCACCGCTCGCCGGAGCAGGGTGAGCGCCTCGTCGAAACGGCGCTGATCCCGCCGGAGAGAAGCTTCCAGATCCTGCAGGATGGCGCGTTCGAGGGGATCCCCCGTCCCGGCCTTCAGGTGGAGACCGGCTTCGATGAGCGCGTTCTCGGCCGCGTGCAGGTCGGACCGGACCCGATGCGCGTTCCCGATATACCCCCAGGCGCGGGCTCTCAGGTCTTCGATCAGCTTGATTCCGTAGCGCTCCGTGCTGAGCGAATCGGCGAGACGCAGAGCCAGGGCGCCCAATTCCTCCGCCTGGGCCGGCTGATGGATGCTGGTTTCCGAGGCCCTCTCCACCAGCAGCTCGAAGAGCCCCCAGGTGCTGAAGCGGGAGGTGTTGTGCAGGAGAAGGGCCTGCTGGTCGGGGGTGTGCCCCTTCAGCTCGACGAAGAGCTGCGGCGCCTCCCGGCGCTCCTTGATCAGCATCGCCTCCCGTTCCTTGAGAAATTCCGCGCACTCCCAAAGCGCACCGTAATCCGGGGCGCTCTGCGGCCACTCCAGCACCTCCGCCACCTTGCGAGCCATGGGTCCCCTGTCGCTTCTCAGGAAATGCCTGAAACGACGATGACACGTCGTGCAGCCGACCAGATGCTCCACCACGCCGAGGTGTTCCTTCGACAGCGACAGCAGGAACTCCTCCAGCGCAAAGTCGTTCGGGTGGATCTTCAAACGCCCCCCTCCTTTCAAGTACCAGGCAAGATTTGCCCGTGTACCCCCTCTAGAGGACTAGTTGCCGCAGAGCGAAGAATTGGGACAACCGAAAGAGAAAAAAAGAGGCGCCGAACCGACACCAGCGCCTCAGTGCGTCAACTGGCTAGTTGGAGCCATTTGGAAGCGTCGCACCTCCCGCATCGGTTGTCGATCCCGGATAGATTTTAACCGCTTGGAGCCCGTCGGGGTCCATCCCGACGCCAGCCTTCGCCGGGACGCGAGGTTTGGCGGCAGGGCTCATCGGGACGAGCAGCGAGCCGAGCCAGCTCCAGACGGCGCCGAAGCTGGACGTCCGGGGCGGGGTGGAACGGCCGGCGATCGACAGCGCGGGGGCGGCGGCGGAGGCCAGGGTGGCGAGGGCCAGAGCGAGGACGGCCGAGCGGATCATGCGAGACATGGAATCTCCTCTCCTCGATGGACGTCCGGCGGCCGCCATTGGCCGCCAATTTCTCCATCTACCGTAGAGAGTGACACTTCTTCCCACAAAGCGTGCCACTCGCGTGGTGCGCGAGGAGGATTTTTCCGCTGAGGGCGGGTTAAGAGCTCAAAGCGGAGACTTCAGCGGGGCGGCCTGGCGGGCGCCTTCGGCACCGAAGAGGACGGCGGCGGCGTGAGGGTGAAGCCGAGCTGGCGGAAGAGCTCGATCTGATCGTTGAAGATCCAGGCCTCGCGGATCTTGCCCCCGGCGAGGCGGAAGATCGTGGCGCCGGTGACCTCGACCGGCTTCCCGCCGCCCCCCGCCCCCTTGCGGGTCGCCCGCACGGTGTAGCGGGCGGCCACCCGGTCGCCGTCGGCGAACAGGTCGTCGACCGTGTAGCGGACGTTCTCGAACAGCTCGCGCGCCCGGCGCTGCGAGGCGCGGATCGCCTCGGGGCCGTGGACGTCCCCCGGGGTCCCCGGCGTGCGGTCGACGAAATCGGTTCCGATCACCTGGTCGAGGTCCGCCAGGGCGCCGCCGCCAAGGATCTGGAAGTAGCGGCGGACGGCCGCCTGGTTCCCCTCGGGGGTGTCGGCGGCGGGGCTGACCGGCGCCGCCGGAGCCTGCGGCGGCTGCGAGAAGGCGGCGGGCGCCGCCAGCAGCCCGAGGAGCAGGGCCAGGCAAAGAGGGTGCGCGCGCGCCATCCGGCCCTCTCCTACAGCGCTTCGAAGCAGCGCCGGCCGTCGCCGCAGCGCGCCTCGTCGGCCACCTGGCCGTCCGGTCCCAGGCAGGTCATGGTGAGGCTGCACCAGCAGAAGCCGTCGCGCGGGTTGGGGACGTGCGGGTCGTGCTCGACGTCGATGAACATCCCCTTCCAGCGCAGGCGCGAGCAGCAGGTGCGGGGGCCGGTGCGAGTGGCGTTGCGGGTGATCTCCATTGTTCTGGCTCCAAAAAAATCAGCCCTCCTCCTCGACGATCCCCAGGGCGGCGATCAGCGCCCGCTTCACGGCGACCCGGGCGAGCTGGATCTTGTAGCGGTTGCCGGGGAGCGCCGCCGCCTTCTGCACGGCGGCGTCCGCCACCCGCGCCGCCAGCGCCGCGTCGGCCGCCTGCCCCTTGAGCGCCGCCGCCGCCTCGGCCGAGACCCAGGGGACCGGGGCCACCTGGCCGAGCACCACCCGCCCCGCGATCACCCTGCCGTCCGGCCCCACCTCGAGCGCCACCGAGGCGGTGGCGAGCGACCAGTCGAGGGTCTCGCGCTGGCGCACCTCGTAGCTTGCCACGCGGCGGCCGGCGGCCGGCGGCAGCAGGACCTCGGTGAGGATCTCCCCGGGCAGGAGGTCGTGCTCGCGCTCCCCTTCCTTCGTCGGGGTGCGGTAGAGCTTCTCGAGCTCGATCTGCCGCTCCCCCTGCGGCCCGAACAATCCCACCCGGGCGCCGACGGCGATCAGCAGCGGCGCGAGGGTCGACGGGCTCACGAAGTAGGCCGGCCCCGAGTTGCCGAGGACGGCGTGGTAGCGGTAGTCGCCGGAAGGGATCATCGACTTGCCGCCCTGCATCGCGAGCAGGCCGAAGCCGTTCCGGTAGTACCAGCAGCGCGGGCGTTGCAGGAGGTTGCCGCCGAGGGTCGCCACGTTGCGGATCTGCGGCCCGGCGAGCCGGCCGGCCGAGGCGGTGACCGCCGGGTACTCGAACCCCAGGGCGGCGTCCGACGCCAGGTCGTCGAGGACGCTCAGGGCGCCGATCCGCAACCCCCCGCCCTCGGCGCGGACGCCGGTCAGCCCCGCCACGTCCTTCAGGTTGACCAGCCGCTTCGGCGTCTCGACCCCCGACTTCAGCAGGGCGAGGAGATCGCTGCCGCCGGCGAGCGGCGCCGCGGCCGCCGGATCGCTCCCCAGCAGGCGGACCGCCTGCTCGCGGGTCTGCGGGCTGGCATATTCGATCGGGTGCATCAGGCCGCCCCCTTTCCGGCGGCAGCCAGCGCATCCAGGACCCGCCGCGGATGGAGCGGCGCCCAGGGGACGCGGACGCCGATCGCGTTGGTCACCGCGTTGGCGATCGCCGCCAGCGGCGAGACCATCGGCGGCTCGCCGACCCCGATCACCCCCCGCTCGTCGTAGCCGGGGCCCGACATCATCCGCACCACCAGCTCGCCGACGTCGCCGATCCCCGCCATCTTGTAGCTCTCGAAGTCGTGGTTCAGGGTCATCCCGGTCACCGGATCGGTCACCTTCTCCTCGGCGAGCGCCGTCGAGATCCCCATGATCAGGCTGCCGTAGACCTGGCTCTCCGTCGTCTTGAGGTCGACGATCAGCCCGCAGTCCTGGACGGCGACCATCTTCTGGATCTTGACGATCCCCGTCTCGACGTCGACCGTGACGTCCGCCATCTGGACGCCGCCGACGCCGCTGTCGGTCAGCTCCCCGGGGCCCGGGTTGGCGCCGCTGGCGGTGACCGGCGTCCGCCCGAAATGGGCGAGCGCCTGGCGCCAGGTGAGCGACCGCGCCGGCTCCGCCCTGACCCGGATCTTCCCCTCCGCCGCCTCGAGCTCGTGAGGCGCCGCCTCGAGCGCCGGCGCCACGCGGGCATAGATCAGATCGAGCGCGTTGAGCGCCGCCCGTCGGGTGGCCGCCGAGACGCCCCCCACGGTGGTGCTGCCGCCCGAGCCGCCGGAGGCGGGATAGCGGCTGTCGCCGATCCGCGCCGTGACGGCGTCGAGCGGCAGGCCGAGGGTGTCGGCGAGGACGATCGCGATCACCGTGCGGGTGCCGGTGCCGATGTCCTGCGACGAGATCTTGGCCTCCGCGGTGCCGTCCGGATGGATCGTCACCTCGCAGTTGCTGCGGTGGCCGCGCCCGCCCCAGGTGTGGAGCGCCATCCCCAGCCCGCGCTTGACGGGCCCCTTGGCCACGTCCCCGCGCGGATGCCAGCGCTGCCGCCACCCCATCAGCTGGTCCGCGACCTCGATCTCCTCGCGGTAGATCTTCTCGAGGCGGCCGGTGAGCGGCAGGTTCTGGATCACCAGGTCGAGCAGGCTGATCCCCAGCGCCGCCGCGAGGTCGTCGAGCGCGCTCATCGCGAGGTAGCACCCCTGCGGGTGATTGGGCGCCCGCCAGGCGCGCGAGCTCGCCTTGTGGGTGGGGACGGCGATGTGCTGGTGCCTGCGGTTGGGGATCTGGAAGACGTACGGCAGCGGCGGATTGCCGGCGCTGCCGAGCCCGCCCGACCCCCACGACTTCGAGATCCAGGCGGTGAGCGTGCCGTCCTTCTTCGCCCCCACCTCGATCTCGGCGAAAGCGGACGGGCGGTCGCCGGCCACCGCGAGCTCGGCGTGGCGGTCGAGCATCAGCTTGACCGGCGCGCCGGCGAGCTTCGCGAGCCTGGCGCACTCGATCCCCCAGCGGTCGATGCCGAACTTGCTGCCGAAGCCGCCGCCCACGAAGTCGGCGATCACCCGCACGTTGGCGGCCGGAATGTCGAGCCCCTCGGCGAGCTGCGAGGCGACCCCGGACACCGCCTGCGTCGAGCACCAGGCGGTGAGGTGGTCGGGGGACGTCCAGTGGCAGATCTGGCCGTGCGCCTCCATGCAGTTGTGGGCGACCGACGGCAGGTTGTAGCTCCCCTTGATCCTCACCTCGGCGGCGGCGAGGGCGGCGGCGGCGTCCCCCTCGACCTCCTCCTTCCCGGGATCGGTCTTCGGCGCGCTCGGCGAGCGTTCTCCTCCGTCACGAAGTGCGGCAGCACCTCGTACTCGACCTTGATCGCCCGCAGCGCGTCCTCGGCGATCGCCTCCGAGGTGGCGGCCACGGCGGCCACCTCGTCGAGCGACCACTGGATCTCGCTCCCCTCCCCCTGAATCACCCGCACCGCCTTGACCCCCGGCATGCGCTGCGCGCCGGTCATGTCGAGCGTCTTCACCCGGGCGTGGGCGTGCGGGCAGCGCAGCACCTTCGCCCACAGCATCCCCGGCGGCTTCATGTCGTAGGTGTACTCGGCCCGCCCGCTCGCCTTGGCCGGGCCGTCGAGGCGGGAGACCCGCGTCCCCAGCAGCTTGCGGTCCTTGGCCTCCGGCCAGGCGGGGACGGAGGCGGGCGGCGGCGTGGGATCAGCCATTCGCCGCGCCTCCCTTCGGAGCGTCCTTGGAAGCAGCCGGCGGCGCCACCTCGCCCCCCTCCTCCACCTTCACGTCATCGTCGTTCATGTGCGCGGCGGCGGCGAGCACGGCCTGGCGCATGCCGGCGTAGGTGCCGCAGCGGCAGAAGTTGCCGGAGAGGCCGTGGTGGATCTGCTTGAGCGTGGGGCTCGAGTTCTGGTCGAGCAGCGCCTTGGCGGCCATCACGAACCCCGGCGTGCAAAAGCCGCACTGCTGGGCGTCGTGCTCGACGAAGGCGGCCTGCAGCGGGTGCAGCCGGTTGGGGCGCGACAGGCTCTCGATCGTCCAGATCGGCTGCCGCTGGACGTCGACGGCGAGCAGGCTGCAGGCGTAGACCGCCTTGCCGCCGAGGATCACCGTGCAGGCGCCGCAGGTGCCGCGGTCGCAGACCCGCTTGGCGCCGGTGAGCTCGAGATTGTCGCGCAGGGCGTCGAGCAGGGTGGTGCGCGGCTCGAGCTTGAGGTCGGTCGGCTGGCCGTTGATCCGCAGCCGGACCGGCACCGGTCCCGGCCCCAGGATCTCCATCCCCGCCTCGACCGCGGGAGCATGCGGATGTGCCGGCTTCGCCGCCGCCTCCGCCATCTCCCCCACCAGCATCCCCGCCGTCCCCAGCGCCCCCGCCGCCGCCCCGCCGCGCAGGAACTGCCGCCGGGAGAGCCCCGCCGGGGGTGAATCGTCGCGCTCGTCGATCTTGGTCATCCAGGAGCCTCCAGGCAGGCAACGGTCCGCGGATTTCGACGGTACCACAGGTGGGGGGGAGGGCCGATCACGGACGGGCACGGACGAGCAGGACCTTCACGGACAAGGGAGGGGTCAGTCCGTAGACACCTCGTCGCTGTCACTGTTCGTCCGTGTGAGTCCGTGCCGTCCCGCGGTCGGCCCTCACCGCCGCGGAGTTCCGCGATAAGATGCCGTCCATTCCGCAAAGGCACAACTTGGACCTCTCCACCTCCTCCGAAGTCGCCCGCGCCGTTCTCGACACCGGGGGGCTGACCAAGGCGGAGGTGCGCGAGGCGTGGGGGTTGGGGGAGGAGGAGTACCGGGAGTTGCAGCGGCGCCTCGCCGATCATCCCGAGATCGAGCTGGGGCCGCAGGGGACCGGCGGTTTCCAGGCGCGGCGCCGGCGGGGACGGCTGCCGGAGGAGGAGGCGGGGCGGGCCGTGCTGCTGCGGGCGGAGTGGGAGGCGCGGGCGGTGGAACGGCTCGTCGAGCTGCTGCCGCACGCCGAGCTCGAGGAGCTGCTCGGCTATCTCCTCTACACGCTCCGCCAGGCCCGCAAGGAGGCCGAGGGGAGCGACCGCCGCGGGACCAAGCGGGAGCTGGCGACCGCCCTGGTGCTCCAGCACGGCGTCGACCTGTTCGGCGACCCCAAGGTGCGGCAGGCGGTGGCGCGGGCGGCCGGAGGTTCTGCGCGGCTGACTGGCCGCGGCGCTGGCATCCCGGGAAGACGTCGGCGAACGAGTTCGTGGAGCGGGTCGGCTTCCCGCCCGAGCTCTCCGGCGTGCCGACCCCCGAGTCGCCGCCGGACCTCGAGTACCTCGAAGGGCGCCTGCGCCTCCACCCCTTGCAGCCGTTCCAGAAGGAGGTGCAGCGCGGCGTGCTCGAGACCCTCCAGGAGCCGATCGGCCGGCGCTGCATCGTGGCCCTCCCCACCGGCAGCGGCAAGACGCGGGTGGCGGTCGAGAGCATCGCCTACTGGATGTTCGACCGCTACGACCGCGAGCGCGAGCTGGCCGAGCGCGGCGCCGCCCTCTGGCTCGCCCACACCGAGGAGCTCTGCGAGCAGGCCTGCGCCTGCTTCCGGCAGGTCTGGGAGTCGCAGGAGGACGTCGTCCCCACCACCCTCATCCGCTTCTGGGGGCCGCACACCCAGGACCTCCTCGCCCACCATCCCACGCTGCGCCAGGCGCTCCAGCGGCCGAGCGTCCTGGTCAGCACGCCGCAGCGCCTGCTCAACCTCCTCGACGGCAAGATCCGCGGCAGCGAGGCCGTGGTGGCGGACCTCGTCGCCGCCCTCGGCCTGATCGTGGTCGACGAGGCGCACCGCGCCGCCGCCCCTTCCTACCGGCGGATCCTGGAGACCCTGGCCCCCGCGGAGCGGCCGGTCTCGGTGGTCGGGCTCACCGCCACCCCCTTCCGCATGGAGTACCTGGGCGACGACCCGGAGGAGGGGACGCGGGAGCTCAAGGAGATCTTCCACCGCCTGGTCGAGCCCGTCCGCACCCTCGGCGAGAGCCCGCGGCTCACCCTCCAGGAGATGGGGGTGCTGGCCCTCCCCGTCTTCGTGACCCTGCGCACGCCGACCACCATCCGCCTGCCGGAGCCCCCCACCTCGGACCTCCTCTCCGAGGCCGAGCTCGAGCGGCTCGACCGCGTGCTCGCCATCCGCACCGACAACACCCCGCGCCGGCTGGTCGTCTTCCAGCACCTGCTGCCGCTCGCCCGCGACCCCGCCCATCTCATCCTCTACTTCGGCCCCAGCGTGCGCGACGCCGAATGCATGGCCTTCCTGCTGCGCCAGTCTGGCGTGGCGGCGGCGGTGATCAGCGGCACCACCCGCGACGTGACGCGCCGCCAGGTGGTCACCGAGTTCAAGCAGGGGGAGCTGCGCGTGCTCTGCAACTGCGAGGTGCTGACCACCGGCTTCGACGCCCCGCGGGTGACCCACGTGGTGATGGCGCGGCCCACCGTCAGCCGCGTCCTCTACGAGCAGATCGTGGGGCGCGGCCTGCGCGGCCCGCGCTTCGGCGGCACCGAGACCTGCGTCGTCATCGACTGCGAGGACAACTACCGCGGCGACCGCCCGCCGATGGGGTACGAGGCATTCCGGCGGGTGTGGTACGGCAAGCACGCCGGCTGACTTTCCAACCTTTCCCAAAGATTTTCCGTTCGGGGTGCGATCGCCGCCCGGCTCGTCCCACTGTCGGGGTGTCCGCAGGTCGAAACGAACCTGCATCGCCTCGAACCTGAACCTGAATCGATAAAGGGAGGTCCACCATGTCCGAGCCCGTTGCTTCCACCACGTCCGCCCCCGGTCCCATCCAGCGGAAACGAGAACAATTCGAGCCTCAACTTCCAGTTCCTCGAGCTCCCCGCCAGTGGCAACCTGTCGGTCAGCGTCGAGAACAACCCCAACGCCTCCTCGATCTCGTTCACCCTCTGGCACGTCAAGGGCGGCCTATCCGACGAGAAGGTGGCGACCGGCCTCAAGAACGGCTCGACCTTCGCGGTCTCGGGCGTCGAGCTGGGGGCCAACTACTACGTCGGCAACCCGAGCAACGCCGGCGGCCAGAACTTCGTCGCCGCCTTCCTCGCCGGCTGAAGCGCTCAAGAGCCGGGGCGCAGCCGCGCCAGCAGCCCCGGCTCCACCCGCGCCTTGACGGTTCGGCGGTCGAGCCCGAGGCGGCGGGCGGCTTCCTGATAGCTCCCCGTCTCCGCGAAGACCAGCGTGCAGTAGCGATCGAGGACCTCGTCGGCGGAGAGCCGGCCGGCGAGGATCTCCTCCGCCACCGCCCGCCGCGGGTCGTCGCTCGCCGTTCGGGTGGCACCTCGTGGCAAATACTCGCGGCGGATCAGAACGTTGCTCACGCACTGCCCCAGCTCGCGGATGTTCCCCGGCCAGGAGTAGCCGCCGAGCCGCCCCTCGATCCAGGCCACGACCTCCCGCGCCAGCTCGGGGGCGAGCTCCGGCCCCACCTGCCGCTCGGCGAGAAAGCGGACGAGGTCCGCGATCTCCTCCGGCGCATCGCGCAGCCGCTCGGCGAGCGACGGCGTCTCGATGCGGTCGGCGCAGAGCCGGTAGTACAGGTCCTCGCGGAACCGGCCTGCCGCCATCTCCCCCTCGAGGTCGCGGTTGGTCGCCGCCACCACCTTCCCCCGGAAGCGCCGCTCCCGCGTGTCCCCCAGCCGCTGGAAGACGCGGCTGTCGAGGACGCGCAGCAGCTTGACCTGGATCGCCCCCTCCACCTCGCCGATCTCGTCGAGGAAGACGGTGCCGAGCGGCGGGCACGCCTCGAGGTAGCCGGCGCGGTCCCCCACGGCGCCGGTGAAAGCGCCGCGGCGGTGGCCGAACAGCTCGGATTCGATCAGCGTCGGCGACAGCGCCGAGAGGTTGAGCGGGAAGAACGACTCCTCCGGACGCTCGGCAAAGGCGCGCGATTCGGCGTCGAACGGGATGTAGCGCGACAGCGCGATCGCCCGCGCCACCAGCTCCTTGCCCGTCCCCGACGGGCCGGTGACCAGGGTCGGCACCTCCCCCAGCCGCAGGTACAGCGCCTGCTGCGGCTGCTGATAACGCCGCAGGTCGTGGGTGAAGATCGACTGCCAGACCTGCGCCCGCAGCCGCGCCGCCGGCAGCGAGCCGCCGACGATCGCATGGAAAATGAAGTGAAAGGCGCGGCGGACCTGGAAGCAGCAGGCGAACAGATGCGCCGGATCGGGGACGCTCCGCCGCCGCCCCACGGCGAGATAGCGCTCGCAGTCCGCCGCGAACTCCGCGTAGAACCCGAAGCTCGCGCGGCGCCCGGCCCTCTCCAGCGCGCTGTTGAACCGCGCCTGGTAACGGTAGTAGAGGAGATGGAGGACGACGTCCTGATAGAGCGCGAGCTCCCCGGGGGTTTCCGCAGGCCCGCGCTTCCCTCCCGCCAGCCGCTCGCGCACCGCCTCGACCAGCCGCTCCGAGCGCTCGACGATCCGCGCCTCGTTCGGATTCTCCCCCGCGGCGTCCCCCCGCGAGTGCCAGACGGCGTCGGACGGCACGTGCTCGCCGCCCAGCGCCCGCCGCTCCCACGCGATCCGCTCGGGGACGAACGGGTTGACGTAGGCCAGGCGCGAGACCGCTTCGGCGAAGGAACGCTCGGCGTCGCTCAGCAGGCTCAGGGTTGCCATGTGCATTGAATGTACAGCGGCTGACATCCAACGTCAAAACGACGAGATTGCGCCCGGGGCCCCGAGTCTCAACTTCTTGATTGCAAAGGATGACGCTTCCTCGCTCGGCATGGCACATCGCTCGCTCTTCCGTTCCGTCAGGAGGATCGAGCATGAAATCCGTGATCAAGACCCTGATGGCCCTGGCCCTCTTCCTCGTCTCCGCCGCGCTCTGGGCGCGCGACTCCCGCCCCTGCCCGGACCCCGGATCGCAGAGCCTGGCCGGGATGTGGGAATCCAGCAACGTTTCGAACGGCGGGATCGGGCAGGCCCTCGAGCTCCGCGAGAACGGCATGTTCGTGCAGTCCACCACGGTGATGGTCAACTCCCGCTACGAGATCTCCGGCGATCATCTCACCGTCCGCACCGAATCCCCGGGGCCGGCCGAGACGATGGAGTTCACCTTCTTCCTCACCAACGACCGTCTGATCGAGACGATGAAAGGCGGCCCGCCGATGCCGCGGGACCGCGTGGGCCTGGCGAAGACGGGAGAGCGATCGATCGTCGGCGTCTGGCGCTCCGGCGACCCCACCACCATGGCCGGCTACGAGAAGTACACCCCGGACGGCCGCCTGCTCTTTCGCCTCACCATGCAGGCCTCCACCGGCTGCTACCGGATCGAGGGGGACCGCCTCCGGCTGAGCCGCGGGAACCACAAGCAGGACCCCGTCCTCCCCTTCCATCGCACCGCCGGCGAGCTCGTGATCGACGACGGCCACGGCCACCCCTACACCTACCAGCTCGCCCCCGACGGTGCCTGGTACGACCGCCACCCCGTGAGCCTCGGGCGCCAGCGGGGCTCGGATGGAATGCCCGGCGCGAGCAACGACCCCTACCCCGGCGGCCCGGGCAACGGCGGGTAGGTCCGGCGTCGCGGAAACCAATCTGAAAACAACAAGGGAGGAGAGCCTCGCGGCCCCCCTCCCCGTTCTACCTGAGGCCCTGCTGATCAGCAACTACTCGGCCTTCGGCGCCGCCGAGGCCGCCGGAGTCTCCGGAGTCACCGGCGGCTTCGCCTTGCGCGGACCCCGCGAGCCCGTCTTGCGGGGACGGATGCCGAACTTCACGAGGTCGTCGCTCGCGAACCCGAGGGTCCCCTTCAGCAGCGAGCCCGCCCGCCGGCGGAGGGACTCCCCCTGCTTCTCCAGCGCCTGGCGCTGGTGCACGGTGTCCCCCAGCTGACCGCGCGCGACCTCCTGCTGGCTGTCGAGTGCCTTCGACTGGACGATGAGGGCGTCCAGCTCCGTCGAAATGCCCTGGAGATGCGGCATGTCCGGCAGATGGGGTTTGATGTTGGTGTTCAGCAGCTCCCAGTCGTTGATCCGCTTCGCGAACGTTCCAGCCTGTCTCATGGTCTCTTCCTTTCCGAGAGATGGTTTCGGAGGGGCTGGCGCTCCCAGGAACACCCTGGTGGACCGGCGCTTTCGGCCTTGGGATCGATGAATCCCCTGGCGTTGTCGCTGACTGCCCCTCCCACAGGAAGCATACGAAGCACTGATTCAGTTCATCTATGATCTGATTCAGTATTTTTATGGGAAAAAATACAAACCGGCCCGCTCCAACGGAATCCGAGCCCCTGTTTTGCGCCCCCACCTCTTCAAACATTGTTTTTTGGCTTCAAACATTGTTTTTTTCGCCCAAAACACATTTTGGACGGTTCAAACATTGTTTCAAGCCAAAAAACAATGTTTGAGGCGCTGGATTTCTGTTATAGGGCTCCGGATGCTGTTTCAGCGCCCGAGAGCTGTTGTCAGGCTCTCTTGGCCCAAGGGAAAGGAACCAGCGGGCAGTTCCTCCAGATCACCAGCTCCCGCTGGCTCCGCCCCCGGAGGAATCGCCGCCGCTGAAGCCCGAGCTCGAGGAGTCGAAGCTGGAGCTCGAGGAGACGGCGTCCGAGGTGGTGGAGGTAGAGGTGTCTTCGAGCATCGGCGTGGTGCGGGTACGGGTATTTTGGTAGGAGCAGCTCTCGCAGGCCTCGTGGATCTCGATCAGGCCGTAGCGATAGGTGGTCGCGGTTTCGAGGGTGGTGGAGGTCGAGCCCAGAGTCTTCGCGCCGCACTCGGGGCAGGTGTGATAGCCCGAGAAGAAGCGGGAGCCTCGCCGTTTCTTGTGCTCGCCGCAGGCCGGGCAGAGCCAGATCTGGTGGTCGACGCTGCCGATCCGCTCCTCGACTTTCTCGGCCGGCTCCAGATAGGCGTCGTCCGCCGCCTCGTCCAGTTGCCGCATCTTTTCCTTGCAGCGGGGGCAGCGGGGAGCCCGGAAGCGGAGGAACCCGTAGCCGACCAGCAGGAGCCCGAGGCCGCTGCCCATCCAGACCCAGCGCGCGCCGCCTCCCCCTGCTTCGGACCTGGCGGCGAAGGAGGCGGGCGTCGGATTCTGTCGAAGTGGTAAGGGAGGGAGGCCGGCGGGCAAAGTCGCCGGGGCCGTCTCCGGTCCGGCCGTCCCGAGGGCCACGTCGGAGTTCGCGACGGGGACTTCCAGGGCCGGCGGCGAGACCTCGAGGATCCGCCGGGCGCACTCGACGGCTCCCTGGACGATCGCTCCGGCGGTGTCTCCGGCGCGGAACCTGGGGAGGATGACGTCCCGCATCACGGCCTCGCTCGCCGTCTGATTGGGCTCGCCGAGCAGGCCGTTGCCGAGAATGATCTCCGCCCGGCGGTCGGCCAGAGCCGCGAAGATCAGCAGGCCGTTGTTCTTTCCGCTCTGGCCGATCCCCCAGGTGTTGAACAAGCGGGTGGCGAACGCGTGGGAGTCGACGCCGTCCGTCGAGCTCACCACGACCACGGCCAGCTCGGCCCCGGTCTTCGACCGGACCTCCTCGCCCAGGCGGTTGAGCTCGGCCAGTTTCTCGGCGGGGAGAATGCCGGTCAGGTCGACCGCCCAACCGGAGGGGCGAGGGCTCGGAATCTGCTCGAGGGTGACGGCCCGCGCCGGTGCCGCGGCGACCAGCAGGCTGAAGATGAGGAAGGTGGGAAGAGGATGGAGGACGAGGCAGGGGCGGCGGCTGGCGCGCATTGGATCCTCCCGTGGACGTCAGACCGAATCAACGGCGGTCGCATCTCTGGGTGTCGAAGGGCGCGAAATCATTTCCGGCCGAACATCACTCCATGGCAGGAAGAGCGGCGGGTGAGGTCTGCCGCAACACGCTGCGGACCATCGTGGCGTCCCAGGCCGAACTTCTTTCGCTCTCTAGCTGGCTCGAAGCACATTCACAGCGATTGTCCCGGAGAGCAAAGAGTTCACCAGCATAAAAACGACCGCCGTTCTTACAGAAAGTACAAGGCTCTCATAGTCAGTACATGGAATGTAGTTCAAAGAGCCGAGTAGTCTTGCTGTTTGCCGAGAACTGCGGACGCCGCGAGACAAAGCGAAAACGTACAGAACTGCATAAGCAATGATACAGATGGCACTAAGCCATCGCATGGCTCTGTCGCCGGAAAGAACCTTTCGGCTGCTTTCAGACGTGGCCACCCACCCGCCCACTACTAGCAACGCCGCCGTGGCTTTAAATACTCCATCGATGGTCGCGGACCGAGTTGCCTTCAATTGATCGTAGAGAAGATCAAAACGTTTCATCGCGACTGCCTTCTGATCATTGGTGTCTGGGGTTGTTGTCATGGTAGACCTGTATGTTAGGGTTGATTTGCCTGCCGGCTAACCATTAATCATCTATCTGAACTCCTCCCCCCACCGATCGCCCAAAGTCCTCGACCAATCCCGGGAGGCTTTCAGAGCCACATCCAACGAAGGGATCTGCACCATGCCACGCTCCTGATCCAGGGTTTCGTGGACGCCATTATACCGTAGAGGTTCGGCAAGACGCACAAACGCTTGACTCGCCCCTTCAGGGCGGGGGATAGGGAACGTCCGAGACCGGGCGCTAGAGCGCCCGGCTGATCAAATTTCCGTCCCTTTGGGGCGCGCGGCGGGCAGACTTCCAGGGTGACCGTGCCGACGCGCACAACGCACGGCTTCGTAGAGGGCTTGCGGTGTACCAGGTCTTCATCACGGTGAGTCGTCGAAGGGACCGGCGACCAGGAGCTTGCCGGCTTGGACAGCGAGACCAGCGTCAGTTACCGATCTCCTCGACGGCGCGGGCGAGGAAACCTCACGCCGCCCAGGGAGGCTGCGATCGGCCGGCGGACGAGCTCAGGACCGCAGCGCCGCCGCGCAGTCCATCGACGTCGATCGGAGGTACGCCTCAGGCCCGAAGGGCCGCAGGGATAAAGCGCGGGGTTTCAACCCCGGGTCCGCTCGGTCCCCCTCTCCCTCAAGTCCCGAAGGGACGCAGGGCAGGTGGTCTGGGCAGGCACAGCGCCCGCGATTCCTTCGACCTTCTCATACAGGACGGACAGGTCGGCCCGCGGTCCCACGGCGCGGCGGGCTGACGCAGGGCACCGCTCGTCACCCCAGGAGATATCTCTCGTCATAGGGAATCCGGTGCTTCTTGAGCAGCGCGATCAGCTCGTCCCGGAACGAGACCCGGGCGTGATGCTCCTCCTGGCCTCGGATGTAGCGGCTCACTCGGCTGGCGAGCGACTCGCTGACGGAGAAGATCCCGTAGCCCTCTTGCCACTCGAACCGCTCCGAGGAGAGCTCCCGCTCGTTGGTCCTCTTCGAGGACTTGGCTTTGACCTTCTGCACCACGGTGGAGACGGCGACGTCGGTCCTGAGCTTGACCAGGAGGTGGACGTGATCGGGCATCCCGCCGATCTCGAGGAGGACTCCTCGCTGAGCGCGAAGGATTCCGCCCATGTAGCCGTAGAGGTCGTCTCGCAGGCCTTCCTGGATCAGGGGCTGCCGGTTTTTGGTCGCGAAGACGAGATGGTAGAGCAGGTTCGAGAAGGTGGACGCCATGAGCCCTCCGGGGAGTTACGGGTCAGGGATCTAAAATCGCGCCAAAGGATAATCGATGCGTGCCGTCGTCGCCAGGAGGGGAGACGTAGGCTCGTCGAGGAGGGTGCTCCCTGCGTCCCTTCGGGACTTCGGAGGGGTGGGGTGGCGGCAACCCGGGGCTGAAGCCCCGCGCTTTATCCCTGCGGCCCTTCGGGCCTTTCGATCTCCGCGGCGGGCGAGGCGGACCTGCCCGACGAGGTGGCGCGCGAGAAGTTCGAGAATCGACCTTCGGGAGGCGACCTTTTCATCGAGTCGGCTCTGGACAGACGACCTGTCCATGGAGACTGCTATCGGCCGGCGGGCGACCTCAGGCAGCAGCGCCGCGCAGTCCATCGAAGTCGATCAGAGCTCTGCCTCAGGCCCGAAGGGCCGCAGGGATAAAGCGCGGGGTTTCAACCCCGGGTCCGTCCCGGTTCCCCCTCTCCCTCAAATTCCGAAGGAACGCAGGAAGCGTCCGGAAGGTTGCCACCGGGCCGAGAGATCACGGATTCCAGTCTCATGACCCGAGAGCCCAGGATCACAGCGCCGCCGCGCAGTCCATCGACCTCGATCGGAGCTCTGCCTCAGGCCCGAAGGGCCGCAGGGATAAAGCGCGGGGTTTCAACCCCGGGTCCGTCCGGTTCCCCTCTCCCTCAAGTCCCAAAGGGACGCAGGGGGAGCCTCCGGAAGGTTGCCGCCGAACCGAGAGAGATCACGGATTCCAGCTCATGACCCGAGAGCCAAGGATCGCAGCACCGCAGCGCCGTCCATCAAGGTCGATCGGAGCTCTGCCTCAGGCCCGAAGGGCCGCAGGGATAAAGCGCGGGGTTTCAACCCCGGGCCGGTCCGGTTCCCCTCTCCCGCAAGTCCCGAAGGGACGCAGGGAGCTTGCGGGGCGTCACGATGGACTCGCTCCTGCGCCCTTCCCCTCGCGCCTCCAGCCCACCGCGAGCCAAGGCATTCCGCGGTAGGAATCCGCCACCACCCAGGCGGCGGCCGTCAGCGCCCAGGAGACGACGAACTCAGCCTTCTGGGACGCGTTGGCGCCCGCCGCCACGACCGGTACCCACACCAGCAGCGTGAACAGACCGATCTGCAGCGCCGAGAGTGTGGCCGCCAGCCTTGCATACACACCGAGGAGCACCGCCAGGCCCGCCGCGACGAAGGTGCCGCCGGTGAAATACGACCAGGCCACAGGCGCTGGCAGCCAGGCCGGCACCAAGGGCGCGGTCGCCTGGAGATAGAGGAAGTGAGCCAGGCCAAAGGGGATCAAGGCCAGACCATAGAGCACCCTCGCGATGCGCACGCCTTAGTCGCCGGTGGCGAAGCGGAGCCGCTGCCGGTCACGGTCGCCGGCGAACCAGGCATAGAGCACCCAGGCGGCCGCCACGATCACCGCGGTCTGGCAGCTTGAATACCACGTGCTCACGGTGAACGAGAGGACGACGAGCGGCAGTCTCAACAGCAGCAACCACAGCAGGAGAAAGGCGAGCAGTCCACGGGCAGCGGCGGCGGCGGTGCGTTGCCAGAGCAGGCCCAGGCCGGACGCCAGGGGAACGAGGGCGCAGAGATAGATCAGCAAGGAGCGTGCGGGCACACCCTTCGGGCACCGGCTCCCAGATCGGAGCGAATTCGCGTTGGACCAGACCCAGGATTCCGAGGCCGATCAGGGTCACGGCAAAGACCGCATGGCCCACGCTGGCGATGCCGATCGCCCGGGAGGCGGGGCGATTCAAGCTCGTTCGATTCGCTGGCTGCATGCGTGGACCTCGATTCGGCGCTGCCTAGGGTACGACTTCGTAGCGAATCTGGACACTGGTCGACGACTGATTCTGGCCGCGCGGGAACAACGCGAGATTGGCCACGATGGGCCCAGGGCGCAGCTGGTGGTCCGGATCGTCCAGCACGATGGCGAAGCGGAGGGTCGCCTCCCCTTCCTGCCCGGCGACGTCGACCTGGGCGAGAAGCGGGTCCGTCAAGAGCGGCAGACCGAAAGGAAACGGGGTCACGACGATTTCGATCTTGCCGCCGGCAGGCTGGGCAAAGGTATAACGGAACCGGGCCGTCACCTGGACCCTCCCGCCAAGCGGCATGTGCGTGCCTTCGGGAGGGTCGACGCTCAGCAGGACGATCGAATCGCTCCCAGCGGCGGGCTCCGCAGGCGACGAGGATCTCCCTCCGCAGCCGCAGGCCAAAGCGATCATCACGACCAGGGCAGCTCGTATCGCCAGAGCTCCGCGCATAGGTCCTCCCCCAGGTCCGTTGGAATCCGTTGGAATAGATTGTAAAGCAACCCTCGCAGGTTTGGTGCTTCTTCGCTCAGATTCGGAGGGTCGATCTCCTCAGCCAGGTTCGGAGCCGCGGCCGCCGAGGTCGAGCTCCATGTACACATCCGCCGTCTCGTACGGCTGATCGCTCGGCAGCGCCTTCCGTACGAACCCCAAGGATTCGTAGAGCGCCAGGGCCGCCGTCAGCTTGGTGCTCGACATCAATGCGACACGCGTGGCCCCCAGCGCCCGGGCCCGTTCGATGGCCCCCCGGGTGAGCCGCCGCCCGAGTCCTCGTCCTCGCGCCTCTCGCGCCACCGCCAGCTTGGCCAGGCCATAGAGCGTCGGCGAGAGGCGTTCGAGCGCGCAGGTCCCGACGACAGCGCTCCCCTTCACCGCGAGGAAGATCTCGCCGCCCGCGTCGAGGATCGCCTCGCGCGGCGAGTAAAGGTGTTTCTCGTCCGCCTCCTCGTAAAGCCCGAAGCCGTCGAGCCACTCGCGGTTGAGCCGCGCGAAGTCGCCGGCGAAGCGGTCCTCGTAGGCGACGATGGCGATGTCTGGGGTGTCGTTCATGGGCTGGGATCGTACCGCAGAGCGACACCGAATTCGCGTCAATGCCAGAGAGCAACGCCTCGTAGGCCCCACTATCCCCCGGTGATATCCTCTCCGCACTTCGGCTCCGTGACAGGAGGAGGTCTCTCGTATGCGCTCAAAGCGGGCTCTGTGGCCGCTGATCGTTCCGGTCCTGGCGTGCGCCGGGATCTTTGCCCTGGTGCGGCCGGTGCCGCTGGCTCGCGCGGCGCAAGATAGCCCCGCGCCTTCCCGCGCCCCGACCCCCGCGGACTGCCGCCCGCTCCCGTTGCCGAGCGAGCTGGCGTTCCGGAAGTCGGAGTACGAGGCGCTGCTCGGGCGCTTCCTCCGCGCGGGGTGCTGGGCGGGGTGGCATCACGACTCGCAGCTCCGGCCGACGGGCCCAACGGTGGCGGGGCTCGGGGGCGATCCTCATTTTCCGTCGTGGGTGACCACCACGCTCGGCACCCACAACACGGTGGTCGTCTACTACTCGCCGGACGTCTACCGCTGGATGTGCGAGGGGGACGCGGCGCACGAGCGGAAGTTCGTGGCGGAGTGCCGGAAGAGCTGCCCGACCTGCCGGCTCGACGCGATCATGATCGGGAAGGAGCCGATCAAGCCGATCGCCGACGGGTCGATGATCCTCAAGCTGATGTACGGCAACACCACGGCCGAGCGGCTGCAGAACCCGGCGGTGCCGGCGGTCGAGTCGAACATGATCGCGCTGATGGTGCGCGACCGGCAGGCGTCGAAGGACGGCTGGTACTGGGGGTCGTGGGACCCGCAGGCGACCGAGGCGTCGCAGCTCGACTGGCCGCCGCCGGCGAACCTTCCCTACCCGTGGATGGGCTTCGGCTACTACTGCCTGAACTGCCACGCCTCGGCGAAGTCCGAGTCGACCTTCTCGAGCCTCAACAACGTGATCGGCAACCCCGACACGTTCGTGAAGTTCTACTTCCAGGACCAGCCGCCGATCGCCGGCGAGCCGAAGCAGCCGGCGATCGAGACGCTGTCGGCCCACGAGCGCTTCGAGCCGTTGCAGGACCTGCTGTCGAAGGTGGCGAGCTCGGGGGCGGCGTGGAACAAGATCCCGTGGCCGAACCCGAAGGTGCTGCGGGTGAGCCAGCCGTACTCCGACTACTCCCCCGCGTTCCTCAAGACGTTCGGCGCGCACATCATCACGCCGCCCGGGGATCGCGAGATCACCGGGCTCTACATGCCGCCCGAGGTCTACGACCACGCCTTCGCCGGACCGGACAATCCGCCCCTCTTCCTGACCTCGGACCAGTGCGTGGGGTGCCACGCCGCGGGGTCGACCGGCCTCCACTACGACATGACGGTGCAGCAGGCGAACCAGCCGGCCTACACCAACCTGCTGAACCTCGCCCCCTACGGCGAGTGGCGCGGCTCGCCGATGGGGCTCGCCGGGCGCGATCCGATCTTCTTCTCGCAGCTCGAGACCGAGCAGACGGTCCACCCCGCCCTCGCCAAGCTGGTGCCGGACGTCTGCCTGCACTGCCACGGCGTGATGGGGCAGCGGCAGTTCTGCCTCGACCAGTTCAAGGGGAGACCCCAAAAAGGCGAACGCGGTCTGCAACAACACCGACCTCCTCGGTCTGGATCGGAATTCGCAGCCGATCGTGCCGCGCCAGCTGTTCAGCCGCGAGGCGCTGAAGGCGATCCCCTTCCTGGCGCGGACGGAGGAGCAGAAGCGGGATTCGAAGTACGGCGGCCTCGCCCGCGACGGCGTGTCGTGCGCGACGTGCCACCACATCGAGATCGACGACAAGGCGCCGATCGGCCACACCTTCACCGGCGACTTCAAGGTCGGCGCCGCGGAGTCGATCCACGGCCCGTTCGACGGCCCGCAGCAGGTGCCGATGGATCACACGATGGGGGTCAAACCGATCGAGTATCCGCTGATCCGCTCGTCGAAGACCTGCGGCTCCTGCCACAGCGTGGTGCTGCCGGTGTTCGACGGCGACAAGCCGTATGTGCGGCGGGGGACCAAAAAACCGAAAGCCGGAAGTCATCATCGAGCAGGCGACCTATCCCGAGTGGGTGTTCAGCGACTTCCGCGACGGCGGCCCGGCTCCGCAGTCGTGCCAGGACTGCCACATGGCGACCTCCTACCCCGGCGTCGAGGGGACTCTGAGCGCGAAGATCGCCTCGATCCAGGAGGCGAGCAACATGCCGCAGACGGAGAACCGGCTGGCGCAGAGCGACATCGACCTCCAGCCGCGCTCCCCGTACGCGCGGCACGCGCTCGTCGGCCTCAACACCTTCTTCAACAAGTTCGCGCAGCAGTTCCCGGACGTCCTCGGCATCCGCATCCAGGACCCGATGCTCGGCGGCAAGGGGGTGGCGCCGCTCGAGACGACGTTCAACTCGATGATCCAGCAGGCGGACGCCGGCACGGCCACGGTGGCGGTGAAGCGCGCGCGGATCGACGGCGGGAAGCTGGTGGCGGAGGTCCAGGTGGAGAACAAGGCGGGGCACAAGTTCCCCTCGGGGGTCTCCTTCCGCCGCGTCTTCCTCACCTTCGAGGTGCTCGACGCCGCCGGCCACGACCTCTGGGTCTCCGGCCGCGCCGATCCCACCGGCGTGCTGGTCGACGCGGCGGGCAAGCCGGTGGCCGGCGAATTCATGTGGCGCAGCGAGTGCCGGCCGAAGACGGCGGCGGAGCAGACGTTCCAGCCGCATTACCAGACGATCACCCGGCAGGACCAGGTGCAGATCTACCAGGAGCTGGTGCGCGATCCGCGCGGCCGGCTGACCACCAGCTTCCTCTCGCTCGCCGACGTGGTGAAGGACAACCGCCTGCTGCCCCGCGGCTGGACGCCGACCGTCGCGCTCGCCGAGCAGAACGGGCTCGGCAGCCCGAAGCTCTCCGCCGCCGACCTCGTGCGGCGGGTCCTCCCCGACCTGCCGGACGGCCACGGCGGCGAGGTGCACGACCCGTGGTACGTGCCGAAGGCGCAGGGGGGGCTCGGCGGCGGCGGCGACGCGCTGACCTACGAGGTGCCGCTCGCCGACCTCCTGGGGAAGGCGCCGGCGAGCGTCAAGGTGACGCTCTACTACCAGGCGATCCCCCCCGGCTATCTCCAGGACCGCTTCTGCACCACCCCGGCAAAGCCCGACACCGCCCGCCTCTTCTTCGTGGCGGGGCACACCAACCTCGACGGCACGCGGGCCGAGGGGTGGAAGCTGCAGGTGGTGTCGAGCGGCGTGGTGGCGCTCGCCGGGACCTCGCAGGCACCGGCGGAGAAGGGAAAGTAGGGGCGGGGCCCCCCTCTACGTCGGGTTCGCTTTTGCGGCCGGCGCCCCCTTCGGCAGCTCCTGCTCGCCGAGGTACCAGCGGGGCGAATCCTTCGGCGTCGCCTCCCAGACCAGGCCGAATTCGCCGGTGGCGGCGGCCAGGATACGATCGATCGCCTCGTCGACCGAGTCGGTGAGGAAGCAGCCGGTCGCAGTCGGCCGGCAGGATCGTCTTCTCCGGGACCATGCCATGACAGAGGAAATCGTGCAGCGGCTGCCAGAACTCGGTCCCCATCAGGATCAGGGGGAAGTCCTTGATCTTGCCGGTCTGGATCAGCGTCGCGCACTCGAAGATCTCGTCCATGGTGCCGAAGCCGCCGGGGAGGACCACGAAGGCGTAGGAGTACTTGACCAGCATCACCTTGCGGACGAAGAAGTAGCGGAACTCGAGCCAGCGGTCGACGTACGGGTTCGGCTTCTGCTCGGTGGGGAGGATGATGTTGCAGCCGATCGACGGCGCGCCGACGTCGCGGGCGCCGCGGTTGGCGGCCTCCATGATCCCCGGGCCGCCGCCGGTCATCACCGTGAAGCCGGCGCGGCCGAGCCGCCGGCCGACCTCGCGGGCGAGGGCGTAGTAGCGGTGGTCCTCCTGGAAGCGGGCGGAGCCGAAGACGGTGACGCAGGGGCCCACGAAGTGGAGGCCGCGGAAGCCGCGGATGAAGTCGGCGCCGATGCGCAGCAGCCGGCGCAGCTCGGAGAGGCGGCTGTGGGGGCCGGCGAGGAAATGGCCGTCCTCGGCATGCTCGGTCCCCTTCCCCCACCGCGGCGCCTCGCCGCTCTCGGCCGCCGCCTGCTGCTCCACCTTGGGGGCGGGACCCGGGGATTTTTCGGGTCGGATCTCTTCCATGCCCGGGAGAGTAGCAAAGGGCGGGCCTGGGGGGCCGATCCGGACGGCTCCGAAGCTCGAGCGGGGGCCGCGCCGCCGGGCCCTCACTCCCCCGGCCCCTCTCTCCCAGCCTCCCTCCCGCCCCGCCGGGAGAGAGGGGAGAACTGCTTGGTTAGTAAGCCGGCGGGACGCCGGCGCTCCCAGGAGGGCAAACCCGTGATCGCAGGGCCCCCCTCTTCTCCCGGAGGGCGGGGGGGAGGCGGGGAGAAGAGGGCCGGGGTGATGAGGGCCGGCGGAGAGGCCCCGCCCTCCTGTTCCTGATCGCCCTGAGCCTCCTCGCCTTCCCCATCCCCGCCGCCCCGCGCCAGGCCGAGCCGGCCAACCGCTTTCCCAACGTGGTGATCCTCACCATCGACACCCTGCGGGCGGACCATCTGTCGTCCTACGGCTACCGGCGCCCCACGACCCCCAACATCGACCGGCTGCTGGCGGCGGGGGCGCGCTTCTCGGAGGCTCGCACGGTCGAGCCTTTGACCACGCCGGCGCTCGGGGCGATGCTGACCTCGCTCTATCCGCACGAGCATGGGGCGACGCGCAACGGGATGCGGCTGCGGCCGGGGCTGCCGTCGCTGGCGCGGACGCTCGGCGAGCGCGGCTACCGCACCGCCGCGTTCGTGGGGAACTGGACGCTCAAGGACCACCTCTCGGGATTCGGCGAGCACTTCGAGCGCTACGAGGAGGTGTTCACCCGCAAGCGCTGGTTCGGCCTGTTCAAGGACGAGACCACGGCCGAGGACCTCACCGACGCGGCGCTCGCCTGGCTCTCCGGGATCCGCAAGCAGCGCGGCCCGTTCCTGCTCTGGGTGCACTACGTCGATCCGCACGCCCCGTACCGGCTGCACGAGGAGGTGGCCGGGCAGCTCGGGCTCGACTCCGGGGCGGCCGCGGGCTCTCCAAGGCGGACCGCTACGACAGCGAGATCGCCTTTGCCGACCGCCACCTGGGGCGGCTGCTGGCGGCGTTCGACGCCGACCCGGAGCTGCGCGCCAACACCCTGTTCGTCTTCGCCGGCGACCACGGCGAGAGCCTCGGCGAGCACGGCGACTGGGGGCATGGGCGGAACCTCTACGAGCCGGCGCTCCACATCCCGCTGGGGATCGCCTGGGCCGGGCACGTCCGCGCCGGCGCCACGATCGACGCGCCGGCGATGAACCTCGACGTCCCCCCGACGGTCCTCGGCCTTCTCGGGCTGCCGTCTCCCCCGCCGGTTTCCGCGGCGTCGACTGGACGGCCGTGCTCGAGGGGGCGGCGCCGAGCCGCGAGGCGCGCGAGCGGGTCACCGCCTTCGAGGCGCACCGCGGGGCCGTTCTGCCGTCGCACGAGGCGGGGGAGGCGCGGCGCAACGGGCTGCTGGCGGTGGGGGTGATGAGCGGCGGGCGCAAGGCGATCCTGGGGCTCGGCAGCCCTCGCGCGACGAAGGGAAGACGGCCCTCTTCGACCTCGCCGGCGACCCGCGGGAGGCGCGCCCGCTCGCCGCGGACCCGCAGCTCGCGCGGCGCCTCGCCGGCTGGCTCGCCGAGGTACGCCGGGGGCTCGCCGCCGCCGACCGCCTCCCCCGGCCTCGCTCGGCGCGGAGGACGCGGCGCGGCTGCGGGCGCTCGGCTATCTTCCCTAGCGCCGCGGGAGAGCCGCGGGCCGTCTCTGCTATCTTTCTCCCGCGAGGGACCGACACGTGCCGACCACCATCAAACCGATCTTCCTGCTGGCCGACAGCCAGCTCCTCTTCTGGCGCGACGAGGAGGGGAAGCACTTCCTCGACCGCGCCCGGGCGCTGATCGAGGCCGACGAGCCCGGCCGCGCCCCCAAGGCCGCCTACCTCGGCGCCTCGAACGGCGACGCGCCGGAGTTCTACGAGCTGTTCGTGGGCGCGATGAGCGAGATCGACATCCGCGACTGCCGCCACATCCCGGCGCGCCCCGATTCCGAGGACCTGGCGTTCCTCGACCAGGCGGACCTCATCCTCCTCTCGGGGGGGGACGTGCGGCAGGGGTGGCGGGCGTTCGAGGACAACGGGATCAAGGAGCGCCTGGTGGCCCGCTACTACGGCGGCGCCCTGATGATGGGGGTCTCGGCGGGCGCCGTGCAGCTCGGCCTGATGGGGTCGGACGAGGACGGCTCGGGATCGTTCGACACCCTGCGCCTGGTGCCGTTCGTGGTCGACGTCCACGACGAGCCCGCCTGGCAGCGCCTGCTGCGCCTCCTCCCCAAGGCGGGGGAGCATGCGCGCGGCTTCGGCATCCCGTCGGGGGCGGGGGTGCTCTACCACCCCGACTACTCGGTCGAACCGGTCCGCCATCCGCTGACCGAGGTCGAGCTCGGCGAGGACGGGACCGCGCCAGGCGCTGGTCTTCCCCGGCGAGACGGTCGAGGGCGCCGAGGGCTCCACGGCGAGACGGCCCCGGGCCGGTGACGATGACCCAGGAGGAGATCCTCGAGAACGTGCTGCGCGACCTCGACCCCGGCGAGCCCGGCCCCGACGATCCGGTCAACTGATCCGATGAAACTGTACGCGCTGGCCGACCTCCACCTCCGCTACGAGGTGACCCGCCAGGCCTTGAAGGCCCTGCGGCCGCACCCCTACGACTGGCTGATCCTGGCCGGCGACGTCGGCGAGAGCGAGGAGCACCTGCGCTTCGCCCTCGGCCTGCTCGCCGCGAAGTTCGCCCGCCTGCTCTGGGTGCCGGGGAACCACGACCTGTGGTCCGTTCCCAGCCCGACGAGCAAGACGGAGGAGCTGCGCGGCCAGGCGAAGTACGACCGGCTGGTGGCGATCTGCCGCGAGTATGGCGTGCTGACCCCCGAGGACCCCTACGTCGTCTGGCCGGGGGAGTCGCGCGAGAGGTGAGCGCTGCACGCTGGCGCCCACCTTCGTCCTCTACGACTACACCTTCCGGCCGGACGAGATCCCGGTCGAGGAGGCGATCGCCTGGGCGGCCGAGGAGAACCTCCTCTGCTCGGACGAGGTCCTCCTCTACCCCGACCCCTTCCCGTCGCGCGCCGCCTGGTGCCACCAGCGGGTGCAGGTCACCGAGCCGCGGCTGGCCGCCGCGGCGGCGCAGGGGCCGCTGGTGATCATCAATCACTTTCCCTTGCGCCAGGACCTCGCCGTGCTGCCGCGCATCCCGCGCTTCTCGATCTGGTGCGGCACCCGCCTCACCGAGGACTGGCACCGCCGCTTCAACGCCCGCACCGTGGTCTACGGGCACCTCCACATCCGCGCCACCCACCACCGCGACGGCGTCCGCTTCGAGGAGGTCTCGCTCGGCTATCCGCAGAACTGGGACGCCGAGCGCGGCGTCGAGCCCTATCTGCGGCAGATCCTCCCCTCCCCCGAGGAGGCGCCGGCCGCGGCCCGCCCGCTCCAGGGATCGATTTATCGACCGCAGGGCTAGCGCCTGGAGGGTGGGGTAGCGCGGCGGCCAGGATCACGTCGCTCGCCTTCTCGGCGATCATGTAGACCGCCAGCACGATGAACAGCCCCGGGATGTGGGGGAAGACCGAGGCGTCGACGACCCGCAGCCCCTGCGTGCCGCGCACCCGGAAGTCGGAGTCGAGGACGGCCATCGGATCGTCGTCGCGGCCGATCTTGCAGGTGCAGGAGGCGTGGTGCCCCCAGGCCTGGTCGCGGACGAACTGGCGGATCTGATGGGGGGAGCAGACCTCGGGCCCCGGCAGGACCTCCGCCTTGACCCGCTTGCCGTAGCTCTTCGTGATCCCCTTGATGAACTCGACGGCGCCGGCCACCGCCGCGAGGTCCTTCCCGTCGGGATCGGAGCCGGCGTCGAAGTAGTGGAAGTCGATCTCCGGCGGGGCGAGCGGATCGGCCGAGCGGATCGCCACCCGGCCGGCGGTGTTGTGGGTGCTCCCCTTGAGCACCGCCCAGCTCAGGTAGCGCCGCGCCTCCTCGATCACCTTCGAATAGCCGGGGCGGTAGCCGCGGAAGTCGGTCACCAGGGCGAACAGGAAGAGGTCGGGGTCCTCGAGCTCGGGGGACGACCGCTTGACCAGCGTGATCGACGCGCCGTTGGTGGTGTAGAGCCCCTGGCCGCCGCGCCACCGCTCGAACGCCGCGTCCGGCGTCTCCCCCGGCTTGGGGGCCACCATCGAGGCGCCGTCGAACGACGAGAACGGCTTCTCCATCTCGAGCACCACCGCGACCTCGTAACGGTCCTGGAGGTTGGCGCCGACGCCGGGGAGGGGGACGAGCACCGGAATGCAATGCTTCGCGAGGAGCTCGGGGGGGCCGACGCCGGAGAGCTGCAGCAGCTGCGGGGTGTTGAAGGCGCCCCCCGCGAGGATCACCTCGCGGCTCGCCCGCACCCGCCGCAGCTGCCCGGGGCTCTCCGGCTGAGCCCCGGGGCGGCGCGGTAGAGCTGCTTCCCCTGCAGGTACTCGACGCCATAGGCCCGTTTCTCGTCGTCGAAGAGCACCCGGGTGACCAGGGCGCCGAGGCGGATCGTGAGGTTCTCGGGGTACGCCTTCTGCGCCGCGAGCAGCCGCTCGCGGCTGCCCGTCCGCCGCCCCGCGGAGCGCGAGAGCGGGGTGATCCGGAACCCCTCCGACCGCTTGCTGACCGACCACCAGCTGTTGAGGTCGCCGTCGGTCGCCAGGAAGAACAGGAAGCGGGCGAAATGAGCGATCCAGGTGCCGCCCGAGCGGGCGAAGCTCAGGAAGGCCGACCAGAGGACGAGCCAGCGCAGGCGGCGGTCGTCGAGCAGCAGCTTGAAATCGGCCTTCTCGCTGCGCAGCCAGCCGCCGAAGCCGTGCCGGCTGGGGTTCCAGCGGAAGAGCTTGTAGAGCGCGCGCAGGATGCCGCGGTAGCGGCAGTCCTCCAGCCGCTCGAAGTAGCGGCGCATCGCCTTGGCGCCCCAGGAGGGGTCGCCGGTCAGCGCGGCGATCCGCTCCCAGTCGCTGTTGTGGGGGTAGGCGAAGATCATCGCGTTGTGGGCCGTGCAGCCGCCGAGGGTGCTGGCGCGCGGATAGAAGATCCCCTGGTCCTGGCAGTATTTGGGATCGAGCTTCTGCTGCGCCTCGTCCGCGTAGTGGCGGACGAAGAACTCCCACGACATCTCGGGGTCTTCCGAGGCGGCGGGGTGGAACGCCGGCACCTGGTAGTTGTAGCCGTCGCAGTCGCCGCCGGCCTCGAGCACCAGCACGCGGTGGCCGGCGCGGGCGAGGTTCGCCGCCAACGGGCCCCCCCCGGCCCCGGAGCCCACGACGATGTACTCCCACTCGTTGTCGTCCATGGCGTTTTCCAAGCCGCGGCTCGCCCGGCCTTCGGGCCTCTTTCTGTCGAGAAATTTTTGCTTTCCGTCCTTATCTTAATCGGGGGAGGTCAGAAGTCAAGGGAGCGCGGGCCCGCCCGGAAGAAACCTTTCGATATCACAATGTTCACACCGGCGGCTTTCCTTGTCTCGGGAAGTCGTGTCCGTTAACACTGCTCTGAAGCTCAAATTTGCGAAAGGCGCGCAGCCGGAGGTTTTCCCGATGCCGAGCCCTTCTCGCTGTACAAGGTGCTGACCGACGAGCTCGAGAGCCAGGGCTTCGGCCCGGTCCCGCGGGAGGAGCTGGAGGAACGAGCTCCAGGAGCGCTGCCGGCGATCGACGCAGGAGATCGGAGCGCTGCGGCAGTCAGACCCGGAGGAGTACTCCCGCCGGCTCGACGGCGAGCGGGTCAAGCTCTTCTACGCCTGGCTGCACCCCCAGGACATCCGGCGCTCGGCGCTCTGCTTCTCGGGCGGCGGCATCCGCAGCGCCACCTTCGGCCTCGGCCTCGTGCAGGGGCTCGCCCGCAACCGCCTGCTCGGCCAGTTCGACTTCCTGTCGACCGTGTCGGGCGGCGGCTACCTGGGGAGCTGGCTCACCGGCTGGATCTACCGCGAGCGCAAGAAGCTCGCCGCGGCCCGCGCGCCGCGCGAGATCACCGAGGAAGCCCAACCGCGGCTCGAGGAGGACGCCCAGGACGCCCAGGACGCGAAAGACGCGCTCTCCACGGTGGAGACCCGGCTCGAGAACCTCCCCGGCTCCTCGCTCGGCGCCTCGTTCGATCAGGAGCCCGAGCCGGTGCGCTACCTGCGCCAGTACAGCCGCTACATGAGCCCCAAGGTGGGGCTGCTCTCCGCCGACACCTGGACCCTGGTGGCGATCTTCCTGCGCAACCTGTTCCTCAACTGGCTCGTGCTGCTGCCGCTGCTCGCTCTGGGGCTGATGATCCCCCGCGTCAGCGTCATCCTCGTGCGGCTGGGCACCCGCCCCTGGTTCCAGGCGAGCGAGGACTGGATCTTCCAGCTCGTCTTCTGGCTGGCGGTCGCCTGCGGCTCCTTCGCCATCGGCTACATCGCCGCCGCCCGCCCGAGCCTGGCGGCGCAGAGCCGGCTCCCGGCCCGCTGGCGCGGGCAGCTCCCCTTCCTCTCCCTCTGCCAGCTGCCGCTCACCCTGATGGCGATCCTGATCACCCTCTACTGGGCCTGGCTGCGCAGCCGCGGCACCCCCCTCGCCGGCCTGCGCTTCGTCATCCTGGGCTGGGAGACCTCGCCGCTCGTCGCCTTCGTCCTCTTCGGCGTGCTCCTCCACCTCGGCGGCTTCCTGCTCTCCCGGATCTTCGTGCGCAGCTACGTCCTCGGCGAGCTCTCGGTCACCCTGGCGACCGGCGCTCTCGGCGGCCTCGCGGCCTGGCTCGCCGCCACCAAGCTCTTTCCCAACCTCACGCCGGGGCTGCTCTCCGAGGTCTACGCCTGCTTCGCGGCCCCCCTGCTGCTCTTCCTCTTCCTGGCCGCCGCCACCCTCTTCGTGGGGCTGTCGAGCTACTACACCTCGGACGCCGACCGCGAATGGCTGGCGCGCGCCGGCGCCTGGATCCTGATCGTCGTCTTCGTCCGCATCGTCCTCTTCGCGATCGTGATCTTCGGGCCGGTGGTGCTGCTGAAAGCTCCCGGCTGGATCTGCTCGGCGGTCGGCGGGGTCTCCGGCCTGATCACCCTGGTCCTCGGGCGGAGCGCGCGGACCAAAGGGCGCAAGGACCAGCAGGAGAAGGGGGAGACCAGCCTGATGGCGATCGGGCTCGACCGTCTCCTGGTCTTCGCGGCGCCGGTTTTCGCCGCCTCGATCCTGGTGGTCCTCGCCCAGCTCACCTCGCTGCTCATCCGCTGGCTGGGCGGCTCGATGTGGACCGAGCTCCCCGGGGTCGCGAGCGATCTCTGGCCGCTGAAGGTCGTCTACGAATCGCCGTGGCTGACGGTCGCCGAGGTCTCGCTCCTCCTCGCGCTGGTCGGCGGGATCATGGGCTGGTTCGTGGACATCAACCGCTTCTCCCTGCACGCCGGCTACCGCGACCGGCTGATCCGCGCCTACCTCGGCGCCTCGCGCGGCAGCCGGCGGCGCCCCAACCCGTTCACCGGCTTCGACGAGGACGACAACGTCCAGATGCAGGAGCTGCGCGGCAACCGCCCATTCCACGTCGTCAACATGGCGCTCAACCTGGTCTCCGGCAAGGACCTGGCCTGGCAGGACCGCAAGGCGGAGACCTTCACCGCCTCGCCGCTGCACGCCGGCAGCTTCCGGCTCGGCTACCGCGACACCGCGGAGTACGGCCTCCACCGCGGGCACCGGAACGTCGCCATCTCGCTCGGCACCGCGGTCGCCATCTCGGGCGCCGCGGCGAGCCCCAACATGGGGTACCACTCCTCGCCGGTGGTCACCTTCCTGCTCGCGCTGTTCAACGTCCGCCTCGGCTGGTGGCTGGGCAATCCGGGACCAGCCGGCAACCGCACCTTCGACACCCCCGGCCCCCGCTTCGCGCCGACCCCCCTGTTCGCCGAGGCGTTCGGGCTGACCGACAACGATCACCCCTACGTCTACCTCACGGACGGCGGGCATTTCGAGAACCTGGCGCTCTACGAGATGATCCTGCGGCGCTGCCGCTACATCGTCGTCTCGGACAGCGGCCAGGACGGCGACTTCACCTTCGAGGACCTCGGCAACGCCCTCTCCAAGATCCGCGTCGACCTCGGAGTGCCGATCAAGTTCGGCCGCATCCCGCTCTCCGCCCGCCCCTAGAAACAGGAGAAGTACGACCCCGCGAACGCGGACGCCGCCTCGGCGCAGTCCTACTGCGCCATCGCCCGCATCTGCTACTCCTGCGTCGACAGCGTGCCCGGAGGCAAAGCCAAGGACGGTTTCCTGCTCTACATCAAACCGGCGCTCAACGGCACCGAGCCCGCCGACGTCTTCCACTACGCGCGCCTCCACCCGCAGTTCCCCCACGAGCCGACCTCCCAGCAGCTCTACACCGAAGCACAGTTCGAGAGCTACCGCGAGCTGGGCTCCTACGTCATGCGGCGGATTCTCGAAGCCGTCCCCGGGGACGGGACGCTCGAAGGGCTCTTCACGCAGCTCGAAACCGGCTCCGTGCTGGGGACGATGCCGGCCTGCGATTAGAAATCTGATTGGAAACGATGACGGTCCCCCTCCCGAGCCACGGGAGGGGGATTTTCGAATCGACGATTCAGCGATTCAGCGGCTCAGGCGACCACGACCTTCTTGTAGAACGGAATCTCGCGGATGCGCGGGCCGCCCGCGGCGACGATCGCGTTGGCCAGGGCGGGGGCGACGGCGGGGGTCGGGGGCTCGCCGGCGCCGGTCGGTGGCACCTCGTCCATCGTAATCCTTGGCCACCTCCGCGCTGGGCTCCTCGATGAAGGTGTGGATCTTCCTCGGCGCGTGGTGCATGCGCAGCACGGGGTAGTCGTCGAAGTTGTGCTGCTCGACGGCGCCGTTCTTGACCGTGATCTCGCCGAGCATGGCGTAGCTCAGGCCGTAGTTGATCCCCCCCTCCATCTGGGCGATGACCCGGTCGAGGTTGACGGCGAAGCCGCAGTCGATCACGCCGAAGATCTCGTTGACCGTCAGCTCGTTGGCGTCGCTGAGCGAGACGTCGACCACGATCGCCACGTAGCTCAGGAAGCTGCGGTGGGCGGCGATGCCGAGGCCGCGCCCCTTCATCCCCTTGTACCTCCTGACCTTCTCGTCCCAGCCCGACTCCTTCGCCACCCGCTCGACGACGGCGCGCAGGCGCCGGGTGTCGGGCGGGTAGCCGGCGAGGGCCGGCCGCGCGCTGTTCGGCACCAGCAGCGCGTCGACGGGAAACTGGTTGTTGTCGAGGCACTGGACCCCCTGGGCCTCCAGGTCCTTCTGGTGGAGGACGGTCCCCTTCCCGATCAGGTCGAGCAGGTAGTCCTTGGAATCCCGCCCGGCGGCGATCGCCATCTCGTCGGCGAACGAGCCGAGGCCGAACGCATGGTAGACGTTGGCCACCGAGCGCATCCAGCCGCAGCGGATGTGGGACTCGGCCTTGCAGTTCTCGAGGTGGAGGTTGGCGATGTCGTACGGCATGTCCTGGAGCCCCTGGGAGAGCTCGATGGCCGAGCCGTAGCCGTATTCGCCGCCGTTGTGGAAGCCGGCGCGCGCGCTCACCAGGAGGTCGTTCATCGCGGGAGGGAACGCGGGGGACGGGGGCGGGAAGAGGGTCGCGAAGAACGACGTGAAGGCGCTGCGCTGCTGGAGGGCCGTGGGATGGCCGTCGGCGCCGAGCGACGCCTTCAGATGCTGGTGGCTGACCGCGTTGTAGTAGCTGAACTGGATGTCGTCCTCCCGGGTCCACTGCACCCGGATAGCCGTGCCGGGGTACTGCCGGGCCAGGAAGGCCGCCTCGATGACGTAGTCCGGGTTGGACTTGCGTCCGAAGCCGCCCCCCAGCAGCGTCACGTGGACCTTGACCCGGTCGCGGATGCTCTTCTTGAGCTCGTCCGCAGTTTTGTACAGGGTCTCGACGTCGATGTTCAGCAGCTTGGCCAGGCGATCGTTGAAGGTCTGCTGGGTGTCCTGCTCGCAGGGCTTCAGCACGTTGACCGGCCTCTCCGCCTGCCAGACCAGCCACTTCAGGGGGTCGGGCTCCAGCAGGTAGAGGCCGAGATAGTGCTGCGCGAGCTCCGGACCCTGGGAGGGGGTCCAGACCTCGAAGCTCTTGCCGTCGTAGACGGCGGTGGCCACCGGGGGCTCCATCGGCGTTTGGGCGAGGAGAGGGACGTAGTACCCCGCCTCCACGACCTTCACGCCCGGCGCGAAGGCCGGGTCGACGTCCCCCTTGCTGCGCACCGTCTTTCCGGCCTGCGCGGTCGAGGCTTCGAGCTCGCCGCGGAAGGCTTCCGAATCGTAGGTGGCGTGGACCCCGAGATCCCACTGGAGGGTGGGCCGGAGCGCCCGGCGCCCCTGCAAGGCGGCCCAGGTGTTCTCCGCGATGACGGCAACGCCGTCATGGGGAATGAACGCGGCGCCCACCCCGCCGGTGCCCCCCTGGAAATCCGCCGGCAGGACGCGAGTGACGTATTTGACCCCCGGAATCGCGAGCGCCGGCTTGGGATCGAAATACTTCAGCTTGCCGTTGGCGACCGGGCAGCGCTCGATCATCGCGATCAGCAGGGGGTGCTGCGGGTCCTTGTCGGCGCCGTAGACCGCCTTGCCGGTTACCATGTCGCGGGCGTCGACGAACGGCATCTTGTCCGTGCCGATGTAGCGCCAGTCCTTCTTCGTCTTGAGCGCCGCCTTGACCTCGTCCGGCGTCGGCAGCGGCACCCCTTTGGCGGGGAGCAGCAGCAGGTGGTAGGGAAGGGAGAGGCCGTGGGGGCCGTACACCCGGTGCTGCCTCGCGTAGCACTGGGAGACGTCGGTGTGGAACACCTTCGCCGCGGCGCGCACGAACACCAGCCGGATGCCGGCGCCGAAGAAGCGCATCGGCATGTAGTAGGCGGCCATGCTGCGCGAGCTGTCGACGAACTGGGCGTCCTCGGGCTTGACCACCAGCGGGCTGCCGGGGAGGGCGACGGGGAACGGCACGCCGAACTTGTAGGCGTCGGCATCCGCCTGCTCCACCACCACGCGGTCCCAGTCGGCCTCGAGCTCGTCGGCCAGCACGGCCGCCAGGCTCGAGCGGGTCCCCTGCCCCATCTCCGAGCGGTGGGCGATGATGTGGATCGTGCCGTCCGCCTGGATCTTGACGAAATCGTTGAGCGGAATCCCCGAGTGGAAGGCCTCGTCGAGGAGCTTGTTGATGTCGGGGAGCCCCTTGGCGGCGGCCTCGTCGGGAAGCATGGAATAGCCGAACGCCAGCGCGCCGGCGCCCACGCCGAGATGGCGGAGGAAATCCCTGCGGGTGACCCGGTAGATGCTGCCGCTCATGACTTGCTCCCCCGCCGCCTTGTGGATCGCTTCCCGGATGCGTGGATAGGTGCCGCAGCGGCAGATGTTGCCGCGCATGGCGTTGTCGATCTGCTCGTCGGTGGGGTCGGCGCCCTTCGTGGACTTCAGCAGCGCCGCGGCGCTCATGATCTGCCCCGGCTGGCAGAAACCGCACTGTGGCACGCCGAGCTCGACCCACGCCTTCTGGCAGGGGTGGCTGCCGTCCGGCGACAGCCCCTCGATCGTGGTGATCTCCGACAGGCAGGCGACCCCGACGTCGACCGAGCAGGAGCGTACGGCTCGCCCGTCGAGGTGGACGGTGCAGGCGCCGCACTGCGCGACGCCGCAACCGAACTTGGTCCCCTTGAGCCCGAGGATGTCGCGCAAAGCCCAGAGCAGCGGCATGTTGCCGTCGATGTCGACCGTGTGCTTCCAGCCGTTGACGTGGAGCTGAAAAATAGGCATCGGAAAAACCTCCTTCTCTCGGTCCAGCCTCAGAATTTGCGACGGAGCTCCACGCGTGCGCCGTAGATGTCACGCTGTCCCTGCCGCCACCCCTTCATGGCGTCGAGACGCAGGATCCAGGTCGGGGTGAACGGATGCTCGTAGCGGGCTCCGATCGCGTTCTCGGCCCCGAACACGTTGCTGGTCCCACGGCGCTGCACCGTCGACACCTCGAGGACGATCTGACGGTCGAGGTTGAACAGGTACTCGACCCCCACCGCCCCGCCGTAGGAGTCGTGCGGGTTGGCGTCGAGCGTCGGGTACGCGGTCATGCCGTCGGACTCGAAGGTGATGCCGGTGTTGCGCAGCACGCCGCCGGAATCACCGCCGCGCGCCAGCGACTGCGGGCTCTTGAAGGCGGCGAAGAGGTTGAAGTAGGGGACGAAGTTCAACGGGTTGATGTGTGCGGCGTCGAAGCCGAAGTGCCGCCGCGGGACGAGCGAGTTCTCGACCAGCACCAGCAGGCCGTCGGCCGTCTTCACCTCGTTGACCCCCTCCTGGCCGAAGTTGCCGATCAGCCGCACGCTGTTGGCGAGCCGCCCCATGTAGCGCTTGCTGAACGCCACGGTGACGTTGCTGTAGCTGTGCCCCTTGACGTCGGAGTCGAGGTAGCCGTAGCCGTACTCGAGGTAGCCGCGCAGCAGGTCGGCGAAGCCGGCGAAGCCGTAGAGCTTGTTGTCCTGGCCGGGATCGGCGGCGGTGGTCACGTTGTTGAAGCCGGCGAAGAAGGTGAAGTCCATGTTGCTGATGTCGAGCGACGGGCTGCTCTTGGCCGTGATGCTGAAGGCCGCGCCGTCGATGGCGTCCTCGATCCAGACGCCGTTCTGGGTGACGATGGGGGTTCGCCCGACGGCGATCGGCAGGTCGACGCCGTTGGTCCGGTTGGTCAACCCTGCCGCCATCGCGCCGAGGTCCCCTTCGAAGAACAGGGTGTCGAGGTTGAAGTCGAAGTTGTGGATGAACTTGTCCTCGACCTGGCCGCTGATCAGGTAGCGCGTGAACGAGCCGTTCTTGTCGATCGGGCGCGTGAAGGCATGGATCCGCTCGGTGGGGGTGAGCTGGAGGTCCATGTCGAGGTTGAGACGGGCGGCGATCTGCGACTGCTGCGTCTTGCCGTTGACGGGAGCGCCGCCGAGGTCGTTCTGCGCGGCGGCGATCCGGAAGTCGCCGGCGACGATGAACGCCGGCATCATCGGATTCTTCTCGCCGAGCAGGGTGGGACGGGGTGCGTACGCCCCGTAGTCGTAGAGGCGGAGCCCCAGCTCGACGGGCGGCCGGGGGCGGTCGATCGCGTGCCGGCCGCCGTAGATGTCGAGCTCGGCCTTGGCGTCGTAGTCGTCCGGATAGCAGGGATCGGATTTGAACCACGTCGGGTCGGGCGGCTCGGGGAGGAGCTTGGCCGCGGGCGACATGTCGTGCTCTTTGTGGGCGTTGCCGGTGTCGAAAGGTTTCGGAACGCAGGGGGCGGTGTCCCCCTTTCTGACGTCCGCGGCGTCGCTCTTCTTGTCGTCAGCGGCGGCGGCAGGGGCGGCGGTCGCGGCCGTGGCGGCGTCTGCGGCGAGGGCGCACGGGACGCCGAGGGCAAGCCAGAGCATGCCGAGGAGCAAAGGGTTCGCAGTCCAGGCTTTTCCGTTCATGGTCACCCTTTCTCAGCGGACGTCGAATGCGACGGCATAGGCATGGGTGTCGGTGACCCATTGGTTCTCGGTCCGCTTCATCTCCCGCGTGGCGAACACGAAATCCATGAAGTAGATGGGCTCCGTCCGGCCGCGCAGGCGCGCGGCGAGCTTGTACGTGCCGGGCTTTTTCAGCGCGGCCGCGGGGACCTTGTAGTGGGCGGTGCGGCTCCCCAGCGGCGGGATGCTGCGCTTCTCCATGCGCGCGCCCGGCGGATGGTTGAGGATCGAGGTCGGCGCGCCGCCGGGGCGGATGAACGGATCCTGGTCGGCGTCCAGGTTGATCGGCAGGTACATCTCCCGGTCCGTCCCCTTGAGGTTGGTGGTGATGAACTTGCTCTGCATGCTGAACAGCTGGTTGTCGTGCGGCAGCGTCTGATCGCCGACCTCGGTCGACTGCAGGTCGGCGAGGTCGCCGTTCTTGTCGACGTAGCCGGACTCCCAGACCCGCTTGCCGTCGGGGTCGATGAGCACGACGTTGAGCCAGAGCTCGGGCTGCGCGCCCAGCGACCCCGAGGGGAGGTTGTGCCCGTTGTTGAGGTTGGTCAGCTTGTAGTCGAACGAGAAGCTCTTGCCGGCCTGCGGGCTCCCCTTGAAGAACGGGCCGTCGAGGCGGGAGGCGTTCTCCATCAGCTTCAGGCGGAGCTGCTCGCGGTCCCGCCAGCGGCCGAGGTTCTCCTGCACGATCCCCCAGGCTTGCCGGCGCTTGGCGGCGTCCTGCCACTCGGCGGGAAAAGCGGGGGCACCGGCGCCGCCGGCGGCGAGCTTGCTCTCGAAGTCGTCGCTCCCCCAGCCGGCGCGATAGTTGAAGGTCAGCCACTGCTGCGGGGTGAACGGCGACTCCTCCATGCGCATCGGGAAGAGGCCGGGATGGCTGATCGGATAGCCGGGGCCGACGAAGGTGTGATCGGTCAGCGGCCGCTGCTCGTTGAAATGCTTGCCGTTGACCTCCGCCGCCCACCCTTTTTCGTACCCCGCGTTCTGTCCCGGGAACTTGCTCATGTGGCAGTTCTGGCAGGTGATCCCCGCCTTGGCGGCGGGAGAGGCGCGGTACTCCTCCCAGACGGTCTCGAGCTTGATGCCGGGATGGACCGCCACCTGGTGGCAGGTGATGCAGAGATCCGACTTCACGATGATGTCCGACTGGATGGCGGTCTGGTGCATCCGGATCCATTTCTTGTCGCCCTCGGCGGGCTTGTCGGGCTCGTCGAGGGTGACCAGGATGCCGTTCTTCCGCGCGTCGGTGATCGCCGCCAGGCCCCCGAGGCTGTCGAAGGGGCCGAAGACGGGCTCGTGGATCGGCCCGGGCGTGATCCGCCGCGCGCCGTTGGTCTTGCCGTACCCCTCGCCGACGCGGTGGCAGGTGACGCAGGTGATCCCTTCCCTGGCGGCTCCGCTGCGGTCCCACCAGGCGACGTCGCGCCGCTCGGCGAGGGCGCTGCCGACGCTGGCGTGGCAGCGGACGCAGAAGTAGTTGACCGTGCCGCGCGAGATGTCGTTGATCCGCTGCTCGAACTTGTTGAACATCGGCGAGACGTTGGCGTAGGCGTGGGACGAGATGCTCCACTGCTTGTACTGGTTGGGGTGGCACTGGCCGCAGACCGCGGCCGACGGATACTGCGCGTCGGCCACGGCTTTCGCATGCGGATCGTTCTCGGGCAGCGGTTTCGGAAGCTCCTGTCCTCGCGCCAGCCCGAGCTGCGCCAGCAGGAGGACAATGAATACAAGACCGGTGTTTCGCATCGCGTTGCTCCTCGGCCGACGAAAAGTCAGAAGGTCTTCAGGAACTCGATCAGCGCCCGCTTGTCGGCATCGCTGAGGCCCGGCTCCTCCTTGAACATCGAGGTGCCGAAGTAGTGGCCGCGGTTGACCACGAAATCGGGGCACTTGCTCACCTCGAGCAGCTGGTTCCCCAGCGCCTGCCGCACGCTGTCGGCGTTGGCGTCCTTGCCCAGCCTGAGCAGGTTGAGCTTGAAGTCGACCAGCAGCTTGCCGACCTTGGCGTCGCGCTCGCGGACGCTCATGCCGTCGGGGAGCAGGTTGATGTTGGAGAGGAGGTTCACCGGCGTCCCCTTGGGGATCGGACCGAGCTCGATGCCGCCGTCGCCGATGATGTCGGGGGTCAGCCGCTTGGCCAGCTCCGCCACCGCGGCGGTCTGCAGGAAGTCGGGGAGATAGCCCTTCGGGATGCGGAGATAGCTGTCCGCCGTGGTGCGGTCGATCTTGCTGGGGCCGGGGATCTTGGCGCCGAGCAGGGGGTCCTTCTCACGCTTCTCGGGCCACAGCATCTGCTCGATGCCGTCTTGGAAGGCGTCCATCCGCCCCTTGACGGAGGGGTCGCCGTTGAACTTCCCCACCGTGTTGTTGAGCAGATAGGGGGCGGTCGACCACAGGCTGAGCAGCGAGGCCGGCCGCGTGTAGCCGCGCCCGCCGGCGGGCATGGTGTACTGCCGCGGCTCGCCGGTGAAGGGGTTGTAGACGGTGATCGTCCCCACCGAGGGGAGGCTCTTGTACGACTGCGAGGAGTAGTTGTCCCAGATGTTGCCGGCGATGGCGTTGGTGGCGAGCGGGCTGCAGGCGTTGGTCTCGAGCAGCGTCACCGGGACGCGCGTCTCGGTCGACAGGAAGTTGTCCTTGAGGAAGTCGTCCTTGAGGACGATCTCCCGCATCTGCTTCTTGAACTCCTCCGTCTTGGTCGACGCCCAGTACTTGTTCCAGCAGTCGAGGTAGCCCGGGCCCGCGCAGCCGTTGGGGTCGAGCCCCTCGACCTTCTCGGGGAGCTTCGAGGAGTGGCAGCGCGCGCAGCGCTCGGCGAAGACCACCTTACCGCGCTGGAGCTGCGCCGCGTCCTTGGTCAGGTAGGCGGCGCCGCCGGGAGCGTTCTGCAGCAGGTGCGGCGCCGTGGTGGCCAGGAAGAACTCGGCGAGGTGGGGAGTCTGCGCCTCGGTGGCCTGCCAGAAGCTCGAGTTGGCGCGCCCCACCTTGATCTCGATCGGCGAGATCGGCTTGCCGCCGACCAGCGGATTGAAGTGGGTCAGCCACTCCTCGCTGAACAGCCCGATGTTGACGTACACCCGGTTGAGCGCCCCCAGGGCGCCGACCGAGTCGGCGCCGTCCTTGAGCACCCGCGGCGTCAGGGTGGTGTCGGGCTTCTGGAAGAAGTCGGGGAGCATCCCGTAATCGTTGAACTGCTTGTTGTCCAGCTGGCCGCCGGCCATCGTCTCGTGGCCCCAGCGCTTGGCCTGGGCCAGCCGCGCGCCGAGGCTGTAGATGGCGTTCATCGTGCGCGGGTTGTTGATGTAGTCGGAGGAGACCAGGGAGGTGTCGAGGGCGCCCGGGCGCGAGGTGTAGAAGAGCTGGTAGGGGAAGCTCGACTCGTCCGCCTCCCAGCTGAAGATGCGGTCGATCCAGAAGTACTGCGCGCCGACGTTCGACGAGAGGTCCGCCCACTGCGGGTTCTCCGGATCGGCGGGGGGGTGGACCGGGTTGGGGCCCACGTGGCAGAAGCCGCACGACATGCCGACCCGGTAGGGGCGCACGAGGTCCTTGTTCTTGTAGTACGTGGGATCGCTGTAATAGCGCTTCGCGTCCCAGGCCTTGGCCGCCTTCTCGTCGAAGGCCGGATTGGGGAACAGCCGCAGGCCGACGATCCCGGTGCCGTAGCCGTAGAAGGAGCCCGCCGGCAGCTTCTCGGTCTTGCCGCGGGCGCCGAGCTTGACCCCCGGATACTTGGTCTCGTTCTCGAACGGGTCCGGGCCGCAGTCGGCGCGGCGCTTGTCGAGCCACAGACCCCAGCGGTCCGGGTCCGGCCCCTTGGCCTCCTCGAAGCAGGGCTCGTTGACCAGGCCGAGCCAGCTCCACCGGTTGTGGCGGCCGAACTGCGGGAGCTTCGAATCCTTCGGATAGGGATAGGAGGAGATCGTCTTCAGGAGATCGAAGTTCCCCACGCTCTTCTCCGAGAGGACGTCCCACAGGTGGTCGTTCCCCGCCGTCCACACGACCCAGTTGTTGCGGCCGACGATCTGGGAAGGGGTCAGGGTCAACCCGCCGTCCATGTCGTGGTAGTAGTCCTCGTCCGCGGCAGGGAGCGAAGCGGCGTCGCGATGCGCCTGGAGGGCCTCGTCGAGGACCTTGGTGGTGGTCTTGGGCTCTCCGTTGCCACCCTGATGGGTGCCAGGGCAGCCGGGAAACACGAGGAGACCGGCGAGGATCAACAGGCTCAACCCGTTTGGACGGCACATGCGTGACGCTCCTTCCTTGGCGCGGTGGTGACCGCGACCCTTCTGGTACTGTTGATTGATCGCTATTATAACGCTCGCCAACCTCCATCGCAAGAGCTTCAGGTAGTATCGAAATAATCACCCATTGCCACTCTTTGATATGCCGATCTTCTCCGGCGGCACGGGCTCGGCTTGACAAGCCACCCGCCACGCGCTACCGTCGCAATCAGCAATTGCTAAATTGCATCGAGAACGATGCCTCACTCCCTGCTCCGCGAGCCGCTTATTTCCCATAGGCGACTTTGGAAACCAATTCGTTACTTCCGCACGAGGAGAAGCGATGAAGAGACGAACGGCCGGCGTGCTCGCTTCTCTGCTGGCGATCCTCCCCTGGCTCGGCTGCGCGCAGCCGCCGGTCGCGCCGAGCTGGCCGCACGATCACTTCCAGGAGGTCGGCTTCGATCCGTTCCCCGGCATGGACTTCCAGGGGCGGGAGGTGAAGCTGAGCGACGAGGACATCAAGGGGCGGGTGATCTGGAACCTCTGGTCGGGCGACAACGCCGGGTTCTGGGACTGGCTGGCGAGCCACGGCTTCGGCACCTCCGACCTGCTCAAGGTGGTCAGCTCGCCGCGCGACCGGCGCTTCCAGACCTACGGCCTGTTCAATCAGCCCGGCTTCATGCGGCCGGCGCAACCCGACGCCTACGGCCTCTACATCGATGTGCCGCGCGAGGCGAGGTACGACCTCGACAGTCGGCTCGACACCGCCACCTACGGACGCTCGAGCGGCATCATGGGGCTCCGCCTCTTCCCCAACCCGCGCTTCGACGCCGCGGCAAAGGCGCGCTGGGACCCGCGGCGCTACGCCGGGGAGCCCGCCTATTACACCGACCCGAAGCTCGTCCGCCCCTACCTGGTCGGCATGGCGTGCTCGTTCTGCCACGCCGGCGCCGATCCGACCAACCCCCCCGCCAATCCCAACGAGCCGGAGTACGGCAATCTGAACGACTACGTCGGCCAGCACTTCTTCAAGGTCGCGGAGGTCTTCGCCCACGACCTGCCGGAGGACAACTTCGTCCGCCAGCTGCTGCGCAGCAACCCGCCGGGGACCCTCGACACCTCCTTCATCGCCACCGACTACCTCAACAATCCCGGGACGATGAACGGCATCTTCGAGGTCGCCGGCCGGCTGCAGGTGGCGGTGCCGGAGCACGTCACCGGCGGCGCGCTCGCGCTCGCCAACGTCCACGATCCGCAGGTGACGCCGCGGGTGCTGAAGGAAGGGGCGGACTCGGTCGGCTTCGCGGCCGCGCTGAGCCGCGTGCACCTCAACATCGGGGAGTACTGGGAGGAGTGGCTGCGGCACTTCGACCCGCTGATCGGCCTGCGGCGGCAGTCGCCGATCGCGGTCCGGGATGCGCAGCGCCTCTCGCCGCAGTGGCGCTGGAGCGAGGGGCACTCGCCGGCGCTCGCCCGCTACTTCCTCGACGTCGCCCATCCCCTGAAGCTCGCCGACGCGCCGGGCGGGAAGAAGTACCTGACCGCCGACGAGAGCGTGCTCCGCCGCGGCCGGCTCGTCTTCGCCCGGAATTGCGCCCGCTGCCATTCGAGCAAGCAGCCGCCGCCGCCGGTCCAGCCCAATTCGCCGGAGGGGAAGCAATGGTTCGAGGCGGCGGTGATGCAGCCCGACTTCCTCGACGGCAACTTCCTGGGCGCCGAGATCCGCGTGCCGGTCACCGTGGTCAAGACCAACGCCGCGCGCTCCGTGGCGTCGAACGCGCTGCGCGGCCACGTCTGGGACAACTTCTCCTCGGAGACCTACAAGACCCTCCCCGGGGTCGGCTCGATCCAGGTCTGGAACCCCTTCACCGGGGCCGAGACGCCGTGGCCCGTGCCGGGGGGCGGGCGCGGCTACTACCGGCCGCCGTCGCTGGTCGCCGTCTGGTCCTCGGCCCCCTTCCTCCACAACAACGCGCTCGGCCGGCACGTGCACGCGGTCGACGTCGCCTCGCGGATGGAGGCGTTCGACGACGCGATCGAAAAGCTGCTCTGGAACGAGAAGCGGCTGGGCAAGGAGTCGATCTGGCGCACCAGCGCGGAGAGCTCGCTGCAGATCCCGAAGTCGTACGCGCCCTGGCTCTCCGGCCTCGCCTCTCCCGACGGCTTCATCCACCTCGGACCGATCCCCCAGGGGACGCCGGTCAACCTGATCGCCAACACCCACCTCGAGCCCGGCGGCTTCCGCCAGCGGGCCGCCCTCGTCCGCCTGCTCGGCCGGACTCTCGGCGCCCTCCGGGAGATCCAGCGGCAGGGGCTGACCGGCGACGCGGCGACCCGGCGCCTGCTCACCCTCGTCCCCGACTTTTACGCCCTCAGCTCTTGCCCCGACTTCATCGAGGACGAGGGGCACTACTTCGCGACCGGCCTCCCCGACCTCGACAAGCGGGCGCTGATCGAATTCATCAAGACCTTCTAGGGGGAACGGGAATGCCGAACGATCCGCGGACGCCCGACTTCGACTACCTGGTCATCGGCTCCGGCGCCGGCGGCGCCCCGGTGGCCTGCAACCTCGCCAAGGCCGGCTACACGGTCGGCCTGCTCGAGGCGGGGCAGCGCCCCGACACCACCTCCTATCCGGTGCCGGTCTTCCACAGCTACGCGAGCGAGGACCCGGAGATGCTCTGGCGCTTCTTCGTCGACCACTACAGCCTGAACCCGCAGCGCGACGCCAAGTACCGCGCCGACCGGCACGGGATCTTCTACCCGCGCGCCGGGACGCTCGGCGGCTGCACGGCGCACAACGCCATGATCACCGTCTACGGGCACGGCAGCGACTGGGACCACATCGCGGAGCTCACCGGCGACCCCTCGTGGGCGGCCGACCGGATGCGCACCCATTTCGAGCACCTCGAGCGCTGCGGCTACCTGCCCCGCCCCCGCGCCGGGGAGCCCAACCCGTCGCGCCACGGGTGGGACGGCTGGCTCTCCACCAGCGGCCCCGACCTCGCGCTCGCCTTCGGCGACCGGGCGCTGGTGCAGACCATCTTCGACGCGGTGATCGGGGCGTGGAAGGAGGGGGTCGGCGGCCCGCTCCCCCATCTCGTGCCGCAGGACCCGAACGACTGGCGGACGCCGCAGTTCGAGGGGATCTGCTTCGCGCCGACGGCGACCTCGAACGGCCGGCGAACCAGCACCCGCGAGCTGATCGACGCCACCGTCGCCGCCCACCCGCAGCAGCTGGTGGTCCGGATGAGCACGCTGGCGACCCGGGTCCTCTTCGACGCCGGGCAGCGCGCGGTCGGCGTCGAGTGCTGGGAGGGGCAGCATCTCTATGGGGCCGATCCGCAGGCGGTCGCCGAGCCGAAGCCCGGGGTGGACTACGAGGTCAAGCGGTACTACTGCGCGCGCGAGGTGATCCTCGCCGGCGGCGCCTTCAACTCGCCGCAGCTCCTGATGCTCTCCGGCATCGGCCCCGCGGCGCACCTCGCCGAGCACGGCATCCCCTGCCTCGTCGACCGGCCGGGGGTCGGCACCAACCTCCAGGACCGCTACGAGGTCGGCGTCGTCTCCGAGATGAAGGAGAACTGGCACGTGCTCAAGGGGGCGACCTTCGCGCCGCCGCTGCCGAACGCGCCGGGCGATCCCGCCTACGTCGAATGGCAGAACGGCAAGGGGGTCTACACCACCAGCGGCTCCGTGCTCGGCATCGTCAAGAAATCGTCGCCGGAGCTCGCCGATCCCGACCTCTTCATCTTCGCCCTGCCGGGAAAGTTCTACGGCTATTTCCCCGGCTACTCGGCCGAGGGGGAGCGCACCACGAACGTCCTCACCTGGGCGATCCTCAAGGCGCACACCCACAACACCGCCGGCTACGTCCGGCTGCGCTCGGCCAGCCCGCTCGATCCTCCGGAGATCCATTTCAAGTATTTCGACGAGGGGAACGACGCGGGGAAGACCGACGCCGAGGCGGTGGCGCTGGGGGTGGAGTTCGTGCGCCGGATCTCCGCCAGGAACAGCGCCATCCGGGAGGAGACGATCCCCGGGCCGGCGGTGGCGAGCCACGGGCAGATCCTCGACTTCGTCAAGAGCAACGCCTGGGGGCACCACGCCTCGTGCAGCAATCCGATGGGGCGGCGCGACGATCCGCGGGCCGTCGTCGACAGCAGCTTCCACGTCATCGGGACGCGCAACCTGCGCGTGGTCGACGCCTCGATCTTCCCGCGCATCCCGGGCTTCTTCCTGGTGACGCCGGTCTACATGATCGCCGAGAAGGCGAGCGAGGTGATCCTCGCCGACGCGAAGAGCGGGGCTAATTGACCGGCAGGGGCGGGCTTCCCGGCTCCGCCTGATAGACCGCCAACACCTCGTCGATCATCGCGTCGCGGCTCGCGAAGCGGCGGTGGTCGTAGCAGCCGAGCGGGTTGGTGATGGCGTTGACCAGGCAGCGGTTGCAGAACGAGCACGGGCGATCCGGGACGTCGCGCCCCGCGGCGAAGATGCGCGGCAGGTCGGGGTTGGCGAGCAGCGGCCGGGCCATCGAGACGCCGTCGAACCAGCCTTCCCGGAGCCCCTGGCGGATCAGCGCGCCGTCCTGGAAGCCGCCGGTGTCGATCACCGGGATCCTGACCCGCCGCCGGATCTCCCGGCAGAGCGCCATGCCGGCCGCCTCGGCCGGGAGCGGCTTCCCCGTCCGGCGCCAGAGCCGCCGGACGATGGGGCGCAGCAGCTTGTAGTGGAGCAGCGTGTAGTTGGGGAAGAACCCGCGCACGCCGCTCGACTGCATGCCGCCGTACCAGCCGTTGAGCTCGTCCGGCGGCGACGCCCCCGGCGGCACCAGCGGGAAGGTGCTCCCCGCCGAGACGTGCAGGGCGTCGACACCGTCCGCCTCCAGCCACTGGCAGACTTGGAGCTGCTCCTCCACGCCGTTGCCGGGCGCCGAGGCGGGATCGCGCGCGTTCATCTTCACCTGCAGGTGGAAGTCGTCCCCCACCTCCCGGCGGACGGCACGGATCACCTCGCGCAGGAAGCGGTAGCGCTCGCGCGGCGAGCCGCCGCGGCCGTCCTCGCGGTCGTCGCCGGAGCCCAGGGCGAGATCGCCGTGCGAGGCGTGCAGCTCGATCCCGTCGAGCCCCGCCTCGCGCGCCCGGCGGGCGCCCTGGGCGAAGCAGTCGGCGATCCCCGGCATCTCCTCCCGGCTCGCCGCCGCGGGAAACGGGACGGGAAAGCTGCCGGTGCCGCGGGGGGAGGAAACCCCCGGGCGCGGCGGTTTTCCCCCGCCGGCGGCGCCGGCAGCGGCGACGCCGCCGCGCTGGCGCCCCGTGTGGCTGAGCTGCAGGATGAACTTGCAGTCGTGCGCGTGGACCCGCTCCCCCAGCCGCCGCCAGAAGGGGATGTGGCCGTCGCCGTCGATCATCGCGTAGTGGGACAGCATGCGCCCCTGGCGATGGACCGGCACGAAGGAGGAGACGATGGCGCCGACCCCGCCGCGGGCGAACTTCTCCTCCCAGTTGATCCGCGCCTGGGTGCCCGAGCCGTCCTCGTTGTCCCAGCGTCCCGAGATGCTCGACCGGAAGAGACGGTTCTTGACGGTCAGGTTCCTGAACCGCAGCGGCTCGAAAATGGCATCGCTCTCCATCGCCTGGCGACCTCCTCCGGAACGGGTGTGCCCTCCGGAGACGGCGAGAGCGCCGCCCGGAAGCTACAGCCGGGAACCGCAGCCCAACCCACCCCACGCGCCAGAAATACCCGGTGCCATTCTCACTTGTTGGTTACTGGCCTCATCTTAGCGGGAGGGGTGGAGAAGTCAAGCGACGAATGAAATCGCAGGTCGTTCACTTCGACTCCGCGCGGATCTGTCTGGAAGAGATTTTTTCCCTCTCGACAAGCTCACGCAAAGAAGGCATCATAGCGCCCTGTTTTGCCATCGCGAACCCCAATCCAAAAGCTCAAGCGATCGCCCTGCGCATCGCGAGCCACATCCCAGTTGAGTGGGTCCGATATTTCGGGATCGTGACTTGAGACCGTCGACGATCACCCTGCGGCGGAGGCGGTAGAGACGGGCCAAGTCCTAACGAGAACCTCTCCGAGGCCACGGGGACCGCGGTCCGTCTCCGGCGGAGGGCAGGCCGCCTCGCATCTGCAGGGCACTACGCGGGCACACCGACGCGCTGTTTTCCGAAGCCGGGCCTGGGGACAACCAAAGGCAAACGCGTCCGTGTGCCCGCGAAGCGCCTGCCTTGCCGGAACCGCCTTGGCCTTGCGGAGACGCCCCGCGTCCGTGGTCTCGGAGAGGTTCTCGTTAGGACCTGGGTCGTCTCTACCGCCTCCGCCGTGGGGTTTGCAGATCCCCATGGGAGCGCACTCAATAAGGCCACCGACCTCTGACGCACTCCACTAGAAAGCGATTGAGCATGGCCCAGAAATCCGCCATCGAATGGACCGAATCGACCTGGAACCCTGTAACGGGCTGCACCAAGATCAGCCAGGGCTGCAAGTTCTGCTACGCCGAGAAGATGGCGAAGCGCCTGCAAGCCATGGGACAGGCGAATTACAAGGACGGCTTCCGTCTGACTCTGCAGCCTCAAATGCTCGAGCTGCCCTTACGCTGGAAGCGACCGCAAGCCATTTTTGTCAACTCGATGAGCGACCTCTTCCACAAGGACGTTCCCCTCGACTACATCGATCGTGTATTCGACGTCATGCGACGGGCGGACTGGCATCGCTTCCAGGTGTTGACAAAAAGAGCGGACCGCCTCGAGGCGCTGGACCCTCGCCTCGAGTGGCCTGCCAATGTGTGGATGGGTGCCAGCGTCGAAAACGCGGATCACCTCGACCGCATCGACAGTCTTCGTCGCACCCACGCCAAGGTGAAGTTTCTATCGCTGGAGCCTCTCTTGGGCCCCCTGCCCGATCTCGACCTCCGAGGCATCGATTGGGTGATCGTCGGCGGAGAGTCGGGGCAGAACGCACGCCCGCTTCAAGAATCCTGGATTCTGGAGATTCGGGATCAGTGCCGGGAGGCGCAGGTGGCTTTCTTCTTCAAGCAATGGGGCGGGCAGAACAAGAAGAAAGCCGGAAGGCTCCTGGAGGGGCGCACGTGGGACGCCATGCCTCTTCCAGCCTGTTGAGCCGGAACCGCCTCACACCGCCGGCTTGACGCCGAGCGTGCGGTAGAGCTCGGCGGGGTCGTAGACCGTGCCGTCCTTGACGGTGAGGACGACGCGGCGGATGTCGCTGATCTTCCGCGGCGGGTCGCCGTCGACGAGGATGAGGTCGGCGAGCTTCCCGGGGGCGATGGTGCCGAGGTCGCCGTCGAGCTTCATCACGCGGGCGGCGCCGAGGGTGGCGATGCGCAGCACCTCCGGGGCGGGGATCCCCAGGGCCACGTAGTTCTCGAGCTCGCGGTGGAGGGTGGCGCCGGCGATCGAGTCGGTCCCCGCCACCAGCGGAATCCCGGCGTCGTGGAGGAGGCGCACCATGGCGAGCAGGGCATGGTACGAGTCGAGATAACGCTGCTCCTTGCCCGGCGGCACCGGCAGGTTGCCGCCGAGCAGGGTGCGCCGCATCTGGTACGGCAGCCGGGGCTCGACGGCGGCGAGGCTCGGGCGCACGCGGTCGGGGCGGCCGGTCAGCAGGTCCTCGTAGACGGTGACGGTGGGGTCGATCACCGTCTTCCTCTCCTTCAAGAGGCGGAGGAAGTCCTGGACCGCTGGCGAGGCGAGGTCGAGCTCGGCCGCGTGCTCGGCGATGGCGGTCATCCGCTCCGCGGTGCGGGTGTCGACCCCCGGCATGAAGTTGAGGAAGAGGAAGTTGACGTGCTGGATCTCGTCGTACCCGGCGCGCACCGCCTCGGCGGCGGTCATCCCGTTGGGGATGTGGCCGGAGACCCGGAGGCCGAGCCGGTGGGCCTCGGCGATGATCGCCGGCACCAGCTTGGGATCGACTGAGCTGTAGATCTTGATCTGCACGTAGCCGAGCGCGGCGTAGCGGTCGACGGCGGCGCGCGCCTGCTCCGCGCTGTCGACCAGCACCTTGGTCGGGCTGGCGTAGGGGCCGGGGCCGTCGATCACGCCGGCGAGCACCACCCGCGGCCCGAGCGCCTCGCCGGTGTCCCACTTGTGCTTGAGGTCGAGCAGGTAGTCGATGTCGTTGGCGAGGTCGCGGCCGGTGGTGACGCCGGCCGCGAGGTCGAGCAGGCCGTCGCCGTCGCTCAGGTGCTGGTGCATGTCCCAGAGGCCGGGGAGGAGCATGCGGCCGTGCGCCTCGACGACCTCGGCGCCGGCCGGCACCGCGACCTCGCCGTCGCGCCCCACGGCCCGGATGCGGTTGCCGGCGACGACGACGGTGACGCCGTCGGTCACCGTGCCGGTCGCCGGGTCGAACAGGCGCGCGCCGCGCACCGCGAGCCCCGCCGGCGGACGCCGGCCGAGGCGCGCCGCAGCCCCCTTGGCGCGCAGGGCGACCACCGCCGTCTGCTCCTTGATCAGCGCCGGCGCCGCCTCCTCCCACCCCTGGCGGACGACGGTGACGAAGCCGTCGTAGCGGCCGAAGAAGGTGCCCGAGGGGTCCATCCAGACGTAGAGCGGCGAGACGGCGAGCCCCGAGAGGGCGTAGAGGGTGAGGTTCCGCGCCTGCTTCCCCACCACCACCCGCGCCGCGCCGGCGGGCTCGATCCGCGCCTCGCCGTCGGGGAGGAGGGGGAGCCGGTGGTCGTGGCTCTCGAGGAGCGCCGTGGCCAGCAGGCCGATCTCGAGGAGGGAGCCGGCGCCGGTGACGTAGAACGCCGATCCCGCCACCGCCTTCTCCCCCTTCTCCGGACCGCTGCTCCAGGCGGCCTTGCCGTGGGCGAGCGTGAAGCGCTCGTCGATCGGGTTCTTCCAGTAGTCGACGCCGGTCAGGTGCTCGGAGAGCGGGATGCCGGCGCCGTCGAGCTGGAGATGCGAGGTGAGCGCCTCGCCCCGCCCGCGGTCGCTCAAGGTCAGGGTGACCACGGTCTCGCCGGCCGGCCGCACGCGATAGGTCACCAGCCCGGCCGGGCGCAGGTTCCCCAGGCAGACGGTGTAGCGGATCTCAGGGACGGCCGGCGTCCCCGGGTGCGCCGCGCCCGCGAGCCCCTCCCCGGGAAGGAGACGGACGGCGAGCGCCAGCGCGAAGAGCCACGTTCTCCCCATGCAAAACCCCCAAGCACACGAAACCCGTCGCAGGACGGGCAGGACGACAGAACGACATCCGAACGTGCGGGGATGCTACAACAGATGCGCGAGATTTATTTCACCGGTTTGACACCGACCTCCTGCCACAGCGCCGCCGGATCGTAGACCACGCCGTCCTTGACGGTGAGGACGACGCGCCGGATGTCCGCGATGCGCGCCGCGGGGTCGCCGTCGACCAGGATCAGGTCGGCGAGCTTGCCCGGGGCGACCGAGCCCAACTCGCGGTCGCGCTTCATCACCTGCGCCGCGCCGAGGGTGGCGATGCGCAGCACCTCGGGGGCCGGGATCCCCGACTCGACGTAGAGCTCGAGCTCGCGGTCGAGGGCGAGCCCCGCCATGGCGTCGGTGCCGGCGACGATCGTCACCCCGGCGTCGTGGAGCGCCTTGACCATCTTCTCCATGGCGCGGTAGGAGTCGCGGTAGCGCTGCACCTGGTCCGCCGGCGGGTTCAAGCCTCCGGAGTAGAGGCCGCGCTGGATCTGCGGCGGCAGGCGGTCCGCCACCGTCGCGAGGCTGGGGTCGACCTCCCCGGCCTTGCCGATGAACATCCCCTCGAAGGCGTTCAGCGTCGGGTCGGAGACCGTGCCGTGCTCCTTGAGCAGGGCGATGAAGCTCTTCACCCGCGGCGAGTCGAGGTCGATCTCGGCGGCGTGCTTCGCCACCTCGGAGAAACGGTTCGGGGTGCGGGTGTCGATCTTCGGATCGAGGAAGTTGAGCATCAGGAAGTTGGCGTGCTGGATCTCGTCGAACCCGGCGCGCACCGCCTGCTCGGCGATCATCCCGTTGGGGATGTGCCCGGAGACCCGCAACCCCAGCTCGTGGGCGCGCTTGATGATCGCCGGCACCAGCTTGGGATCGAGCGAGCTGTAGACCTTGATCTGCACGTAGCCGAGCTTGGCGTAGCGGTCCACCCACTCGAGCGCCTGCGCCTCGGTCGACACCAGCACCTTGGTCGGCCCGGCGTAGGGGCCGGGGCCGTCCATGAACCCCGCCATCAGCACGCGCGGCCCCACCCCCTCGCCAGAATCCCAGCGCCGGCGCATGTCGAGGAGCTGGTCGACGTCGTTGGCGAGGTCGCGCACGGTGGTCACCCCCGACGCCAGGTCGAAGATCCCCTGCTCCTCGCCGAGGTGGACGTGCATGTCCCAGAGCCCCGGCAGCAGCGCCTTGTCCGCGGCGTCCACCACCTCGACGCCGGACGGAATCGCCACCTCGCCGTCCCTGCCGACGGCCACGATGCGGTTGCCGGCGACGACCACGGTGGTGTCGGGAGTCATCGTCCGGGTCTGCGGATCGAACAGCCGGGCATGGCGGATGGCGAGGCCGCCCCCCGCCGGGTGATGGGCCAGGCGCGCCGCGAGCTCCTTGTAGTGCGCCTTCTGGGAGGCGTCCTGCGCGGCGTTGAGCTGCGGCACGACGTCCACCCACCCTTCGCGGAACAGGGCTCCCCAGCCGCCGACGCTGGCGAAGAGGTTCTGCTTCTCGTCGAGCCAGAGATAGGACGGGGTGAAATCGAGGCCGGCGATCGAGACGAGATGGACGGTCTGCGACCGCCCACCGGCCTGGATTGCCAGGGAGGAGACCTCCTCGAGCCGCGCCTCGCCGGTGGGGAGGAGCGCCAGGCGATGGCCCGGCGCGGCGAGCAGCGCCTGCGCCAGCACCTCGAGCTCCACGGGGGAGGAGTTGATCCCCATGAACAAGGCGGCCTCGCTCACCTCGCGCTCCCCCTTCTCCGAGGCGCTCTTCCACGCCGCCCGGCCGTCCTTCCACTCGAAGGTGTCGTCGACCGGATTCTTCCAGTAGTCGTTGCCGGTGGTGTGGATGGAGACCGGAAGACCCCTGGCGTCGAGCCGGTAGGTGCTGGTGGTGTTGGAGCCCCGCCCGCGGTCGTTGAACTCGAAGGAGTAGGACCGCGTGCCGTCCGCCTCGCGGCGCGAGGAGCCGGAGCCCGCGCGGTTGCCGGAGAAGAGGAAGCCGTAATGGATCTCCTCCGGCCCGGCGGCGGCCACCGTCACCGGCGACTGCTGCGGCGCGCCCGGATCGAGCGGGCCGACGTCGGAGGCCTTGAGATGCCGGGGCGCCGCGGCATCCGCGGCCGCCGGGGAGGCCGGAGGCGGCGGCGCCGTCCGGCAGGCGGCGAGGGCGAGCAGTACGAGGGCGGGAAGGACGAACGACGAGCGGCTGGTCCGCATGGGGTCTCCTTGAGTGAGCGCTGGCAGATTATCGCCGGAATCCGCCGGGACCCGCCAGGAGATTGAACGCTCGCTAGCGGCCGATCCCCTCGAGCAGGCGGTCGAGCGGCACCTTCCCCTGCCGGCTCACCGGCACGCTCACCTCGCCCAGCACCGGCACGGCGAAACGCAGGTCGGCCTCGAGGGTGTATTCGGGGGTCCGGGCTCCCCCCAGGCTGTTGATCACCCGGTAGAGGTCGTCGAGCCTGACCTTGACCGGCAGCGAGACGGTGGTGGGGCCGCTGGCGGCGATCTCCGTCCGCTGGTCGTAGCTGCCGTCGAGGAGCGGCTGGCCGTTCAGGCGCAGCTTGTAGCCGACGCCGTCGAGGATCAGGGCGACGTCGTTGGGGTTGTCGACCTGGAACTGCACCAGGACGTCGGCGCCGGCGAGCGTGGCGCTCACCAGCTTCACCCCGGTGATGTCCACCCGCGGCGGCTCCATGGTGGCGATCCGGACCAGCGAGCAGCCGGCGAGGGCCAGGATCGGGAGAAGGGCGGCGAGCCGAGAGAGCGTGCGAAGCGGGAGAGTCATGGTCCGGCTCCTTTCACGAAGGACCTTACCACTCGACCCCCAGCTTCAGCCGCACGTCGCGCTTGCGGTCGCGGTAGAAGAGGAACCCTTCCCGCCGGCCGTGCAGGTAGAGGTCGCGCAGGATCTCGACGTCCTTCCGGCAGTAGGCCTCGACCAGGTCGAGCCGCCCCTGGCGCACCCATTCGAGCGACTGCAGGCCGTCGGCCGACTTCCCCACCCCCAGCGTCTCGGTGGCCAGGTGCCCCATCCCCACCCGGAAGCCGAGGCGGGAGGTGACGTCCTCGAGCAGGTCGTGGGTCGGCAGGGTGCGCGAGAAGTCCTCCCCCGTGTAGCCGGAGAGGACCAGGTAGTCGAAGCGCTTGATGTTGAAGCCGATCACCACCGTGGCGCCGCGCAGGGCGTCGACCAGCCCCGCAACCTCCTTCTCCGAGAAGACCTCGAAGCGCCCCTCCTCGAGATGGCAGGCCACCCCGATCGCCACCCCCATCCGGTACGCCTTGTGCCAGCCGCCGACGTCGGCGGCGGAGCGCAGGGTCTCGATGTCGAAGAGGACCGTGCGCGGCTCGCCGTGGCGCGGCCGCGGCGGCGCCACCACCGGCCGCTGCAGGAGCATGGGCTCGGCGCGGATCGGGGCGGCGGGCGGGGGAGGCGCGCTGCCGCGGAGGTGGGTGTGGCGATGGCCGGGAGACTCCCCCACGGGCAGGGAGACGGGGACGGGGGATGCCGCCGCCGCGATCGTCTCCACCTCTTCCTCTTCCTCCGCCGCCGCCTCCGCCGCCTCCCCCACCGCCAGCGTCACCCGCACCGCCTCCCCCCAGGGAATCGCCGGCTCCTCGCGCCCGAGCACCAGGCGGAGCACGCGGGCGGCCCCCGGCTTGTCGAGCGGGCGGTTGCCGTTGCCGCACTTGGGGGACTGGACGCAGGAGGGGCAGCCGGTCTCGCAGGGGCAGCCGGCGATCAGCGCCTCGACCCGCGACAGCAGGTCGGTGAGGTCCTCGAAGCCCCGCGCCGCGATCCCCACGCCGCCGGGGTGGCCGTCGTAGATGAAGACGGCGCCGGTGCCGAGCTGCGGATGGAGGGGGTAGGAGATGCCGCCGATGTCGCCGCGGTCGCAGAGCGCCAGGATCGGGAAGAGGGAGATGCCGGCATGCTCCGCGGCGTGCAGCGAGCCGAGGAAGTGCTCGCCCAGACGGCGCAGCGTCTCCTCGGCCGCGCGCGGCGCCGCCCACCAGAGGCCGACCGTCTCGAACTCGACGGGCGGCAGCTCGAGCGGCGACTGGTCGATCGTCTCCTGGCCGTGGATGCGCTTGCGCTCGAAGCCGACCACCCGCTCGGTCACCTTGAGGCGGCCGAGCCAGGCCTGGAGGGGGCCGACGCTCTTCTCCTCCAGCACCTCGAGGATCTCGGTCTCCTTCTCGGTCAGCGGCGTCGTGAAGTAGTCGAGGTCCGCCGCCTCCGCCTGCACCCGCCGCTCCTCGTGCTCGAGGGCGGTGACCAGGAACTGCCGCCCGGCGTGGAGGTAGACCGCCCCCGGGTGGCACTCGTGGAGGGCGCGCACGCCGTCGACGGTGCCGATCGTCCGCCCGCCGGCGAGGATGGCGAAGGTCTCCCCCGACCCCCGCAGGTTGACGTGGCGCTGCGGCCGGCGGCGCAGCGAGAAGATCTCGTCCCCCTCGGCGGCGGCGAGCAGGTGCCCCTGGCGCAGCAGCTTCTCGATCCGCGCCTGGTGGGGGGCGAGATAGTCCCGGTCGCCGGCATCAGCGGTGTCGAACGGCATCTCGGAGGCGCCGCAGACGAGGTGCGCCCGCGACACGGGATCGTTCGTGGGATCGACGATCAGCCGCTCGCAGGGGCGCTCGAGGAACTGCTCGGGGTGGTCGAGGAAGTACTGGTCGAGCGCGTCGGGCATCGCCACCATCGCGGTGATCGACTCGCGCCCGTGCCGCCCCACCCGCCCCGAGCGCTGCCAGGTCGCCATCATGCTGCCCGGGTAGCCCACCAGGATGCAGGCGTCGAGGCCGCCGACGTCGATCCCCATCTCGAGCGCCGAGGTGGAGATGACGCCGTCGAGGTTCCCGGCGAACAGCTCCCCCTCGATCCGCCGCCGCTCCTCGGAGAGGAAGCCGGCGCGGTAGCTCGCGACGCGCGCCGCGAGCGCCGGCTCCTGGCGCCGCAGCCAGGAGTAGAGCAGCTCGGTGATCCGCCGCGCCTTGGTGAAGACGATCGTCTTCAATCCCGCCTTGACGAAGCGGATGAAGAGCTGGAGCGCCGTCGTGTAGGCGCTCGCCTCGGGGCGGAAGAGGAGGAGGTGGCGCCCCTCGCGGGGGGCGCCCGACTCGGCGATCCAGTGGAACTTGCGGCCGGTCAGCGTCTCGGCGAACTCGCCGGCGTTGGCCGCCGTCGCCGAGGAGGCGATCAGCACCGGGTCGGAGCCCACCGAGCGGCAGAGGCGGAAGAAGCGCTGCAGGACGTGGTGGAAGTGGCTGCCGAAGATGCCGCGGTAGGTGTGCAGCTCGTCGAGCACGATCCAGCGCAGGTCGGCGAGGAACGGCCCCCAGCCGGTCCAGTGGCCGAGGATGCCGAGGTGGAGCATGTCGGGGTTGGAGATCACCACCCGCGGGAAATTCTTGCGGATCGCCGTCCGCTTCGCGGTCGGGGTGTCGCCGTCGTAGATCTCGCACCCCGCGACGTCCGGCGGGATCCCCGCCTCGGCCGCCAGGCGCAGGAACTTCCCCCGCTGGTCCTGCCCCAGCGCCTTGAGCGGGAAGAGGAAGAGGCCGTGTCCCGGGCCGCCGCGGAGCGCCTCCTCGAGCGGCGGCACCTGGAAGACCAGCGACTTCCCCGACGCCGTGGGGGTGGTGACCAGCACGTTCTCCCCTCGCCGCGCCGCCGCGATCCCCTCCGCCTGGTGGCGCCAGAGGCGCGGCACCCCGTTGCGGGCGAGGGCGCGGGCGATCGGCTCCGCCACGGCCTCCTCCCCGTTTTCGCCGCCATACTTCGCCTCGCTCCCCGGCAGGTGCGTGCTGTAGAGGAGCTGCGGGCCGAGCCGCGGATCGTCGCGGATCTCGTCGATCAGCGGGCCGAGCGTCGAATCCTCGGGGGGAGCGACGGAGGCGAAGCGGTTACGGGGCATTACCGCCCGATGGTAGCACGCCGCCAACCCCGGAGAGCCGGGGCTGGCGGCGGCCGGTTTCGGCGCTACTCGTCGGGGGCGCAGGGCTCGGTGCAGACCGAACGGCCGCCATAGAAGCAGCAGCTGTAGCAGCAACCCACCGAGTTGCAGTAGTAGGTGACGCACCCCGTGGTGGCCTGGGCCGGGCGCGGGCCCGAGACCAGGGCGGTGACGGTGAGGGCGAGGCCGAGGCCGAGATAGGTCAGCTTCTTGCGCATGGGCTCTCCTGTCGAAGCGGAGACGGCCGTGCATCGGCCGCCTCTACTTCCCAGGTGCGGCTGAGGGCTGCGCGGGCGCCGGGTGCCCTAAAGCTGCGCCATCAGCTCCTGCCGCTTCGCCTCGTACTCCTCGCGGGAGATGATCCCGTCGTCGAACAGGGCCTTGAGCTGGCGCATCCGCTCGGCGCCGGAGGGAGGGGCGGGGGCGAGCGGGGGCCGCCCGCTCGAGCGGTACTGCTCGGCCGCCGCCAGGATGGCGTTGCGCAGCTCGAGGGGGTGCGAGACGTTGCGGAAGACGGAGATCCCCGCCTGGCTCGCGGTGTCGATCTCGACGTCGCCGTAGCTCAGGAGGCGCCCCACCAGGGTCTGGCGGTGCTCGACGTTGTTGATCTTGTCGAGCCGGGAGTCGATCGAGCGCCGTGAGAGGACGCCGATCTCCTGGATGATCCGGTGGTTGGTGAGCACGAAGTCGTTGGCGCGGCGGATGAAGTCCCGCCAGGCGTAGACCACGCCGAAGGCCACGCCGATGGCGAGCAGGGCGAGGGCCACGACGCCGTGTTGGAAGCCGAACCAGGCGACGGCGGCGAGGACCAGGGCGAGGCCGGCCAGGACGGCGACCGGCAGCAGCGACCAGCGGGTGACGTAGGCCCGGTAGAGGATCTCCTCCCCGGGCTGGAGCTGTTGCTCGATCTTCATCGTCGGCCTCCTCCTGCGGAATCCTACCCCACCTGCTCAGCGCTGGAAGGCGTAGGAGACCTTGAGGAAGATCTCGCGGCCGGCGGGGGCCAGCCGGTCGTCGACGGCGAGGGCGCGGTCGTCCGAGTAGCCGAGGAAGAGGACGGTCTGCCAGTTGAGCTTGTAGGAGAGGAGGGCCGAGCCGGTCACCCCCTCCTCACGGCGCGGCAGGCCGAGGGCGGGGTCGTAGAGGGCGAGGTCGCGCACGGTGCGCACGCGCTGCGCGATCAGCCGCAGGAAGGCGCGCGACGTGAAGGTGTAGGTCGCCTTGACCCGCGCCACCTCGGCGGTGAACAGCCGCGCGTCCTCGGGTCCTCCTGACGGCGCGACGTCCAGCCAGCGCCGGCTGCCGTTGAGCTGGAGGGCGAGGTGGTCGGTCGGCCGCACCGTCCCCGACACCGCGAGGGTGACACCGCGCCCCGGGCGCTGGTTGGCGAAGTCGACGTCGTCGCCGGTGGTCAGGTTCAGCGACAGGTCACTGACCCGCAGGGAGGGGCTCATCTGGACCGTGGTCACGAAGTAGCCGGCATCGACGAGGCGGCTCCCCGTCGACACCCGGTCGGTCCGGTGCTCGACGCTGAGGGTGCTGTTCCAGAACCCCTGCAGCTCGATCCCCGGGTCGACGCTGCGCAGGAGGAGGCCGCCGTCCGCGCCCTCGGTATCGCGCAGCCGGAAGTAGGGGTGGACGTGGCGGAACGGCCCCGACTCGGCCCAGAAGCTGCGGCCGAGCACGGCGGTCGAGTCGCGCACCCCCACCTGCGGCAGGAAGCCGAGGTCGGCGCGGAACTCGTCGCCGATGTCGAGGTACTGGAGGGTCCAGTCCCAGGTCCGCGTGGAGTGGGTCCAGTTGAGGTAGCCGGCGTGCGAGGCGAGCGACCGCCCGTCCCACTCCGCCGCCAGGTCCGGGCGGTCGGGGGTCAGCGACTGGCTGACCAGGAGCTGCCCGGAGACGGTGTCGTCGCCGTTCGGGCGCCACTGGAAGTCGGGGCCGAGGACCCGGTTGTGCCCGCCCCCCTCGATCTCGCGGTCGGTCACCAGAAAGCTCGCGAAGGAGTTGCCGAAGTCCTTGCGCCCGCGGCCGATCGCCACCCGCGAGGAGAAGTCCTGGTCCGCGAGGCTCGAGGCGACCGGCCCCGGCAGCACGACGCTGCCGCCGCCGCGGTCCTCCGCCACCAGGGCGGTGTAGAGGATGCCGCCGGCCTCGCCGGTCGAGCGCACGCCGAAGCGGGGGGAGGTGATGGTGCGGGTGTAGACCGCCTGGATCGGCGTCGAGAAGAGCTCCAGCCCCTCGAGGAAGAACGGGCGCTTCTCGGGAAAGAAGAGCGCGAAGCGCTGGTTGGCGGCGATCTGCGCCACGTCGGACTCGACCTGCGAGAAGTCGGGATTGAGCGTGGCGTCGATCGCCGTGTTGGCGTTCGGCGTCCACTTGGCGTCGAGCCCCGCCTCGGCGTGGACCGGCCGGTTGGCGAGCGGTCCGGGATTGCCGTCGGGGGCGGCGGGCAGCGACTGGCGCTCCGCCGTGGCGTAGGGGGCCAGCACCAGGTGGTTGCCGCTCGGCAGCCCGGAGAGGCCGGTGATCTTCTGCTCGTGGCAGACGAAGCAGCTCGAGCCGCGCGGCAGCTTGCGG
>CAVWOZ010000042.1:0-26448 GCA_963756595.1 uncultured Acidobacteriota bacterium | reverse complement strand
GGGGTCGCTCGCCAACCTGATGCGCTGGACCTCGCAGCGGGCGATCAAGGAGACCTTCGTGCCGGCGCGCGACTTCCGCTACCCGTTCCTCGGCGAAGAATAGAGCGCGGAACCAGGAGCGGCGCCGCAATCCTTGAGGCAGGATCGCGGCGCTGTTTTTGTTATCTGAAATTAAAAAGATTTCTGAACCGGGGGGGCAGCCGCACCCTCTTGTACATAACTTCCCGCGAGTGACTGAAGCGAGCCCGCAGGGCGGCATTCCTGTAGCCCAGGGTGGCAACCCTGGGAATGTCGGCGTACCCCTCTCCCTCTTTCGAGGCATGCCACGCCAGCCCAGGGCTTACGGCCTGGGCTACGGGAATGCCGCCCTGCGGGCTCGCTTCAGTTGCCCGCGAGGAGGTTTGTATCAGCCGGGGGGCTGGAGCTCGGCCAGCAGCTTCTGCCAGCCGGCGGCGTCGAGCGCGGCCTTCGCCTCGAAGGCCTTGTCCGGCGGCGACAGCAGGCTGGGAGGGGGCGTCGGCTTCCCCTGCGAGTAGAGCGCCTCGGACCAGGTCTTGCCGCCGTTCTTGCTCAGGTAGACGTAGTAGCCGAGCCGCGGCGCGTTGGGGCTCGCGTCCGCGTCGAGGCGGAGGATCAGCGTGCCGCGCCCCTCGTCGCTCATCGAGAACTGGTCGAGCACGGCGGCCTTCGAGATCTTCTGCAGGCTGCCGCGGACCTTCCAGCTGCGGGCATCGTTGCCGCTGGTGACGAGCTGGAGGACCCCCGCGCTCCCCTCCGTGATCCCCCAGACGTCGCTCCCTCCCGACGCCCGACCGGCGAAGATCCAGACCGTGTTGTGGAGCTCCTCGCCGAGCTGCACCAGGCGCCAGCCGTCGCGCGAGGAGACGAAGACCCGCGGATCGGTCTGCTTGTCGTCACCGCTGCGGGTGAAGACCAGCCCCGGGTGGGGGGCGCGCGCCTGGAAGGCGAAGAGGGGGACCGACTGGGCGAGCGTTTCGGGAGGGAGCCCCGTGGCGTCCTGGGCGTTTCCGGAAGCCGCGAAGCCCACCAGTCCCGCCAACGCGAGAGCCATGCACATCCTCGTCGCTGGAGCCATTGCGTCACCTCCATCCAAGAAGCACGGGAGCGGTCTGGAACCATCCTACATCCAACCGTGCCGTACCGGCTCGGCTTTCTTCTGACGGCGGCCCGGCAAGCCGTTCAGAGGAGAGCGTTTCGGGCCGCTTCCGCCAGGTGGAGAGCCCGGCGTCCGCTGAGCTGGAAGATCTGCTCGCGGCAGCTGAAGCCGTCCGCCAGCACCAGGGTCTCAGGGGAGGCGGCGCGCACGGCGGGGAGGAGCGCCCGCTCGGCCGCCGCGACCGAGACCGGGTAGTGCTCCGCCTCGAAGCCGAAGGCGCCGGCCATGCCGCAGCAGCCGGAGTCGAGGACCTCGAAGCTCATCCCCAGTCTCGCCAGCAGCTCGCGGTCGGCGTCCATCCCCATCACGGCGTGGTGGTGGCAGTGGCCGTGGACGATCGCCTTTCCGGTAGTCCGCAGGGTCGGCGCGAACCCTTCGCGGACGAGGAATTCGGCGAGGGTGAAGGTCTGGGCGGAGAGGCGGTGCGCTGCGTCCGCCCGCGGGAAGAGGTTGACCAGCTCGTCGCGGAAGACGGCGACACAGCTCGGCTCGAGGCCGACCACGGGGAGGCCGGCGGCGATCTCGGGGGCCAGCGCCGCGAGGATCTGGCGGAGCTGCCGGCGCGCCAGGTCGAGCATGCCGAAGTCGTAGAGCGGCCGGCCGCAGCAGAGCACCCGGCGGGGGAGCGCCACGCGGTGCCCCGCGGCCTCGAGGACGGCGACTGCTGCCTCGGCGATCTCCGGCTGGAAGAAGTTGGTGAAGGTGTCCGGCCAGAGGAGGACGGTAGGGGAAGCGGCCGCCCTACCCCGCGCGGCGAAGCCCTCGCGGAACGTGCGGCGGGCGAAGGGGGGGAGGCGACGGGCGGGATGGATGCCGGCGGCCTGCTTGAGCAGCGCCGAGAGCGCCGGGCTCTGGGTCAACCCGTTCGCCAGCCCGGGGAAGGACGACGCCAGCCGCGCTCCCCAGGGGATCAGCCCCATGGCGTAGGCGGCGCGCGGGCGCACCCTTCCCGCGTAGTGATGGTGGAGGAACTCGGCCTTGTAGGTCGCCATGTCGACCCCGGCCGGGCATTCGGCGCGGCACCCCTTGCAGGCGAGGCAGAGGTCGAGCGCCTCGCGCACCTCGGCGCTGCGCCAGCCATCGCGGATCACCCCCCCCTCCAGCATCTCGAAGAGGAGGCGGGCGCGCCCGCGGGTCGAGTGCTGCTCGTCGCGGGTGGCGAGGTAGCTCGGGCACATCGTCCCGTGAGGCCGGCCGGCTCCCGCCGCATGTCCCGCGTCGTGCCGGCACTTGCCCACCCCTACGCAGCGGACGGCGGCGCGGGCGAAGCGGCCGTCGTCGTCCGGGTAGCCGAAGACGGCGGGAGGATCGGCGAGGCGGAGCGCCGGGCGCAGGTCGGCGTCGAGCGGCCGGGAGTCGACCTTCTTCCCCGGGTTCATCCGGTTGCCGGGGTCCCAGATCGCCTTGAACTCGCGGAAGGCCTGCACCAGCTCCGCGCCGAACATGCGGACGAGGAGCTCCCCCCGCTGCTGGCCGTCGCCGTGCTCCCCCGAGAGGGAGCCGCCGTGCGCCACCACCAGGTCCGCCGCCTCCTCCAGGAAGGTGCGGTAGCGGGCGATCCCGGTCGGGGTGCGGAAATCGAAGTTGATCCGCGCGTGGAGGCACCCCTCCCCGAAGTGGCCGTAGTAGGCCGCCGCGTAGCCGTGGCGGGCAAGCAGGAGCTCGAGATCGCGGAGATAGCCGGCGAAGCGCTCGGGGCGGACCGCCGAGTCCTCCCATCCCGGCCAGCCGTCGCCGAGGCGCGGATCGCGCGACGTGGTCGCCACCGCCGCCTCGCGGACCTGCCAGATCTTCGCCTGCGTGGCGGGCTCCGCGATCAGGGCGCCGTTCGCCAGATCGAGCTGCATCGCCTGTTCCGTCGCCTCGGCGCGCGACGCGCCGCCGAGCTCGACCAGCAGCCAGGCGTTGCCGGGCGGCAGCAGGTCGAGCGCCTCCCGGTAGGCGCGGCGGGTGAAGTCGTTGTCGACCAGGAAGCGGTCCATCCCCTCGAGGCCGATCGGTGCCGCGGCGAGGACCTCCGGGACGGCCTCGGCGGCGCGCACGACGTCCGCATAGCCCAGCACGGCGAGCACGCGGGCCGCGGGCGCCGGGGTGAGGCGGACGGTCGCCTCGAGGAAGGAGACACAGGTCCCCTCCGAGCCGGCGAGGGCGCGGGCGAGATGGAAGCCGCGCTCGGGGAGGAGGTCGTCGAGGTTGAACCCCGAGACCCGCCGCGAGAGCCGTGGGAAGCGCTCGCGGATCAGCGGGGCGTAGCGGTCGCGCAGGGCGCGGAGCTGGCGGTAGATCTCGCCGCGCCGCCCGCCGGCGCGGACGATGCGGTCGATCTCGCGCTCGGACGTCGCCCCCACCCGCAGGCGGAGCCCCTCGGGGGTGAGGATCTCCAGCTCCTCGACGTTGTCCGAGGTGCGGCCGGTGGTCAGCGAGTGGACGCCGCAGGAGTTGTTGCCGATCATTCCGCCGACGGTGCACCAGCCGTGGGTGGCGGGGTCGGGGCCGAAGGTGAGGCCGTGGGGGAGGGCGGCGCGGCGGAGGTCGTCGAGCACCGTGCCGGGGAGCACGCGGGCGAGCCGCCGCTCGGGGTCGATCGCGAGCACCCCCCGGAAGTGGCGCGAGCCGTCGATCACCACCGCCACGTTGCAGCACTGCCCGGCGAGGCTGGTGCCGCCCCCCCGCTGCACGATCGGCGCGCCATGCCGCCGGCACGCCGCCACCGCCGCGATCAGATCGTTCGCGTCCCGCGGGCAGACGACGCCGATCGGCACCTGCCGGTAGTTCGAGGCGTCGGTCGCATAGACCGCCCGGTAGCCGGCGTCGAAGCGCACCTCGCCGCGCACCGCGGCGCGGAGGTCGGCCTCGAGGGAGACGGCGTCGCCGGTCCAGGTCATTGGTGAGGAGGTTATCGCAGGAGCACCGAACAAGGGACCGCAGGGACGACAGGGACCTCAGGGAGATCGCAGCGATGGGTGGGGCGGGCCGGAGTCGCGAGCCCAATGATCCTGGGAGCCTTTTTCCTCCCCTGTACTCGGGGGAGGCCAGGAGGGGGTGCTCGCAGGCCGGAACGCTTCCTTGGTTGGAACGTTGTAAGCCCCCTCCCGGCCTCCCCCGAGTACGGGGGAGGAGAAAAGCTCCCTCCGAGATCGGTACCGGTGTCCGGCGGGCGCCCCCTCCGGGAAGGTGGGTACTCCCGCGACTATAATCCCCGCCCATGAACGGCGGAGATCGGATCGCTTCAGCGCTCGTGGAGCAGGGAGTGCGCTTCCTGTTCACCCTCTGCGGCGGGCACATCGCTCCCATTCTGGTGGGGGCCAAGCAGCGCGGCATCCGGGTGGTGGACGTGCGCCACGAGGTGGACGCCGTGTTCGCCGCCGACGCCGTCTTCCGGCTGACCGGGGTGCCGGGGGTGGCGGCGGTCACCGCGGGCCCCGGGGTCACCAACACGATCACGGCGGTGAAGAACGCGCAGCTCGCGCAGTCGGCCCTGGTGGTGCTGGGGGGCGCCGCGGCGACGATGCTCAAGGGGCGGGGAGCGCTCCAGGACATCGAGCAGCTCCCCCTCTTCGCACCGCACGTCAAATGGGCCGCCTCGGCCTCGACGGTGCGCGAGCTGGTGCCGATGCTCGAGAAGGCGTTCGCCGTGGCGCGCGCCGGCGTCCCCGGCCCGGTCTTCCTCGAATGCCCGATCGACCTGCTCTACGACGAGCCGCTGGTGCGCGAGTGGTACGGCGCGAGCTCCAAGGGAAAAGGGCTCGCCGCGGCCGGCCTTCGCTTCTACCTCCAGCGCCACGTGAAGAAGCTGTTCGCCGGCGCCGATCGCGTCACGGCGTCGCCGCCACCGGACATTCCGCCCCCACCTCCCGAGCGCGGCGACGCGCGCCACGCCGCGGCCCACTTCGCCAAGGCGAAGCGCCCGGTGCTGGTGCTGGGTGGGCAGGTGCTCCTGACTTCCTCGTCGCGCGATGAGGCGCTGGGGCTCGCGAAGGCGGTGGAGGCGATCGGCGCGCCGGTCTACCTCGCCGGCGGCGCCCGCGGCCTGCTCGGCCAGGGGCACCCCTTGCAGCTTCGCCACAAGCGGCGCGAGGCGCTGCGCGAGGCCGACCTGGTGCTCCTCGCCGGCATCCCCAACGACTTCCGGCTCGACTACGGCAAGCACGTGGCGCGGAAGGCGTACCTGATCTCGGTCAACCGCAGCGAGCAGGATCTGCGGATGAACCGCAAGCCCGACCTCGGGGTGCTCGCCGACCCGGGATTGCTGCTGCGCGAGCTGGCGGCGATCGTCGCCGGAACGAAAGGCCCCGATCGCTGGAAAGACTGGCTGGGGAAGCTGCGGGGGCGCGACGCCGAGCGCGAGGGGGAGATCGACCGCCAGGCGGCGATCCCGGCCGAGCGGGTCAACCCCCTCCAGCTCTGCCGCGCGATCGACCGCGAGCTCGCGCCCGAGAGCGTGATCGTGGCCGACGGCGGCGACTTCGTGGCCACCGCCGCCTACACCCTGAGCCCGCGGGCCCCCCTCTCCTGGCTCGACCCCGGCGTCTTCGGCACCCTCGGCGTGGGGGGCGGCTTCGCTCTCGGCGCCAAGCTCTGCCGGCCGGAGGCGGACGTCTGGATCCTCTACGGCGACGGCTCGGTGGCCTACAGCCTGGCCGAGTTCGACACCTTCGTCCGCCACGGCCTGCCGGTGATCGCGGTGGTCGGCAACGACGCCGGCTGGACCCAGATCGCCCGCGAGCAGATCGAGATCCTGAAGGACGACGTCGGCACGGTGCTGGCGCGGACCGACTACCACACGGTCGCCGAGGGGTACGGCGGCCGCGGGCTGCTGCTCGAGCGGGGGGCGGACGTCGAGGGGGTGCTGCGCGAGGCGCTCCGCCTCGCCCGCGCCGGCTCGCCGGTGCTGGTCAACGCCCACCTCGACAAGACGGAGTTCCGCAAGGGCTCGATCTCGATGTGAGCGGGCGGAACCGTACCCCCGCGGTCTGGACCCTGCTTGCGCTGGCGGCCTTCGCGGCCGGCGCCGTCCTGCGCCTGTGGAACCTGCGCGACCAGATCCTCGGCGGCGACGAGACGCACGCGATCCGCGCGGCGCTCAACTTTTCTTTGCCGAAGATCCTCGTCACCTACCAGCAGACCGACAACTGCATCCCGCTGACGGCGCTCGACAAGCTGTTCATGCTGGCGAAAGTGCCGCTCACGGAGATGATTCTTCGTTTGCCGGTCTTGTTTTGCGGCCTCGCGGCCTTGTTTCTTCTCCCGTGGACCTTTTCGCGGGCCTTCGCGAGCGATGCGCGGAAGCCAACGATCTTGATTTTTCGTTTTCTTCTCGCGATGTCTCCCGCGCTGACCTTGTACAGCCGCATCGCACGCTCCTACATGCCGCTCGTTCTCCTTTCATGCGGCGCGGTGATGGCGTTTTACTCGTGGTGGCGCTCGCGCGGACTGAAATCAGGCTTCGCGTACGTGGTTTTTGGCGCGCTCGCACTCTGGTTTCACCTGGCGGCGGGTCCGATCGTCGCCGCGCCCTTCCTTTTTGCCCTCGGCGAGACCGTTGCGAAGGTTGAAGACAGGCGGCGAAACCTTCGCGACCTCGTTTTCATGGGATTGGCGATAGCCGCCACCTGCCTGGTGTTCCTCTTCCCGGCGCTCGAGTCGCTGGTCGAGGTGATCACCAGCAAGCACATCGACCAGTCGATCCCCTGGCGCTCGCTCCTCCCCGCCCTGCTCGAGCTCCAGGCCGGGACGGCCTCCGGGTGGCTGGCTCTCCTTTTCGGCCTGGCGGCCCTCGCCGGGCTCGTCCGGCTGTTCCGGGCCGAGCGCCGTCTCGCCCTGTTCACCGCCACGGTCGTGACGGGGCACGCGATCGGGCTCCTCCTCCTGTCGCCGTTCGGGCTCGCCAACCCGGTGATCTGCGCCCGCTATCTCCTCCCCGTGCTCCCCTTCGTGCTGTTCTGGGTGGCGGCGGCGTTCGGCCTCCCCTGGCGGCAGCCGGCGACACGGGGGACGTACGCCCTCCAGGGGGCCGCCGCCGGCCTGTTCGTGCTGGCTCTCCTGGCTGCGGGGCCGTTCGCCGACCCGGCCACTTGGCGCACCTCGTTCCTGCACCACAACGACTTCGTGGCCTTCTACAGGCCCCGCCCGCGGCTGCCGGCGGGCGCTCTGCCCGAGTTCTATCGCGGCCTCCACGGCGAGACCCTCGTCGAGTTCCCGTGGACCTTCCTGTGGGAGGCGAACCGCAGCTTCTACCTCTACCAGCAGGCCCACGGCGGGCGGGTGATCGTCTCCACCCCGCAGCGCCTCCTCTACCAGCCGCCGCTCGCCCTGCGCAACGCCGTGGCGCCGGAGCCGGCGGCGATCTGCCGCAGCGGGGCGCGCTATCTCGTCGTCCACAGGGCCGTGGCGCGCGAGGAGGATGCGGTGGCGGGAGCCCCGGGAGCCGCCGGCGAGGAAGTGCCGCCGGCGTTCCGGCGCATGCTGCGCGAGGAGGGGGCGAGGCTGGGCGACCGTCTGAAGCAGGAGTGGGGAGCGCCCGGCTATTCCGATGCGACGCTGCGCGCCTGGGACCTGCGGGCGGTCTGCGGCGCGCCCCACGCGCCGATCCCGGCGGCGAGCGCCAGCGCTGCCACGGCGAGCCCCGCCACGAAGCTTCCCGGTCGATAGAGCAGGTCGAGGTCCAGGCCCTCCGGCGGGCCGGCCGGCAGCCAGGCGGCCACGAACGGGCCGTTGGCGAGCGTCGTCTCCCACCGCGTGCCGCCGACCAGCAGCTTCCAGTTGCCGTCCTGATAGATGCTGCTGGCGAGCAGGCGGCGCTCGGCGAGACGGGCGCGGGCGTGGAGGTGATCCGGCCGCACGGCGCCGAGGTCGAGCGCGGAGCCCGCCGGATCCCTGGCGATCCACCCCGCGATGGGCATCGGAGAGGCATGCACGGCCGCCAGGGCGCCGAAGTCCGGGATGCCGGCCGTGCAGTCGGACCAGGAGGTCACCTCCGGGCAGGGCTGGAGGGCGGCCGGCAGGAAGAAGAGAGGGAGCGCCAGGCGGTTCTGGTAGACCCAGACGCCGCTGCCGCGCGACACCAGCCGGTAGGGCTGAGGGAGGAAGGTCCGCGGCGCTGTGATCAGGAAGCGCACGCCGAGCAGCTGGTAGAGCGGGTCCTCCGGCGCCACGAAGCCGTCGGTGGCGCGGCCGGGAAAGGCGTCGATGCGCCCGATCGCCGCCACGAAGTCGGCGGGCTTGGCCGGGTTCGAGGTGCGCGGGTCAGCGAAGCCGTAGACCGAGGCGAAGTTCGGCCGCAGCGCCGGCCCCAGGCCGCTCATCCGGTGCCAGGGGTCGAGGCGCTCCTGGATCAGGGCGATCGGCGGCAGCACGGGATAGTAGAGCTCCGCCGGCACCGGCGGATGGGCGGGCCCATGAACGGCGATGAGCTCGGCGGCGGCGATCGCAACGAGCCCGGCCGCCCGCCAGGTTGTCCCATGCGAGCCGGAGCCGCGGAACGCCAGCAGCAGGGTGGTGGCCGCGAGCGTCGCGAGCTGGAGCGCCAGCGATCCCAGCCGGAGGCGCGCGAAGGCCGCCGGGTCCGGGCCGGGGTTCGCCAGATAGGCCCAGGCGATCGCCGCCGCCAGCGCCGCCGCGGGGAAGAGGATGCGGCGCAGGGCGAGCTCCCCCCGCCGCCAGCGCTCCCAGGTGCAGGCGGCGAGATAGGCCACGGCGAGGTCGAGCAGCAGGGTCACCCGGCTGTGGAAGTTGAGCGAGTGGCGGAGCACCGGCAGCGCCTCGAGCACCCGCACCGTCCCCGGCGGGCGGACGGCGACCAGCAGGCAGACGAGAGCCACCCCCAGCATCAGCCGCTCCTGCGGGAAGCGGCGGCCGGCCCCCAGCAGCCAGACGGCGGCGAGGGCCGCCAGCAGCGCCGCCGTGCCGGCGAAGCCGGCGGCGTCCTCGACGATGTTGCGGTCCCCCCAGTAGCCGCCGAAGCGGTTGTTGCCGAAGGCGTTCGGGGCGAAGTTGGGGAGCAGCCGGGCGAGCGGGTCGTGCCGCCGGGCGAGCGACGACGGCGGCTCGGCATCGCCTCCATCCGACGACGCCTGCAGCCGTTCGTGGCGCGCGTCGAGCAGCGAGACGCGCAGGCTGTGCGGCAGGTACTCGGCGGCGGGGAGGACGACCGGCGCCGCCAGCGCCGTGCCGATGGCGACCGCGAGCGTCCAGGCGGCGGCCAGGCGGAGACGGCGGGCCGCAGGCACGGCCAGCAGACGCGACAGGGAGAAGGCGGCGGCGAGGAGCGCCACGTGGAGCCCGGTCTCGGGGTGCCCCACCAGCAGCACGCAGGCGGTGGCGAGGGCGAGGAGCACCGAGTCGCGCCGCTCCCCGCTCTGCTCGACGCGCAGGATGGCGTAGAGGAGGAGGGGGAGGAAGGCGGCGGAGCCCGAGAGCGGCCAGCCGAGCCAGAGCTGGAGGAAGCCGCCGAGGGCGAAGGCGAAGCTGCCGGCGAGCGCCGGCAGCTCCGAGATCCCCTGCCGCGTGAGCAGGAGCCAGGTGAAGACCAGGGCGAGGATCACCTTGAGCGCCGCGATGACGCCGAAGCCGGAGACCACCGGGAACGGGAAGGCGAGCCAGGCGAGCGGCTGGAACGCCTGCGACTGGGGGTTGGCGAGCAGCGGCTCGCCGCCGCCGGCGAGCGGGTTCCAGAGCGGCCAGCGGCCGGCGCCGTAGGCCTCCCGCACCCGCGTGAGCCAGGGGGCGATCTGCAGGACGAGGTCGCTCTGCAGGAGATTCCCCGGCGGCTCGCCCGCGACCAGATGGGTGAACGGGGGGACCTCGGTGAGATAGCCGAGCGACAGCATCGTGCGCCCGCCGAAGAGGACGGCGCCGAACAGGACGGCGAGCGCCAGGGTCCAGGCGAACCAGCAGCGCAGCGGGACCGGGTCGTACCAGCGGCGCAGGGCAAGGCCGAGGAGGAGAGTGAGGAGGGCCACCCAGAGCCCGGGGAGGAGCATCGGGGGGCGAGGATAGTCGAGCCGCCCTCTCCTGTCGAGCGTCTGCCGAGCGCCTGGAGTAGAGTCTCTCCTCCAACTCCTTGGAGGTTCCGATGCGCAAGCTCCTTCTCTCTCTCGCCCTGACGGCGACGATCGCGCCGGCGGCGGCTCCCGTCCGCGCGGCCGACCCGCACCCGTTCACCGTCCACGACCTGCTCGCCATGCAGCGGATCTCCGATCCGCAGCCCTCGCCGCAGGGGGATCGGGTGGCCTTCGTCGTCCGCGTCACCGACCTCGACGCCAACCGGGGGAGGACCGACCTCTGGATGGTCGGCATCGACGGCGGCGGCCTGACCCGCCTGACCAGCGATCCGGCCGCGGACGACAACCCGCGCTGGGCGCCGGACGGTCAGAGCCTCTACTTCCTTTCCAGCCGCTCGGGGTCGAGCCAGGTCTGGCGGCTGCCGGTCGGCACGGGGGGCGGGGCGAGCGCGGCGGCGGGCGATCCGGTGCAGGTCACCCACCTGCCGCTCGACGTCGCCAACCTCACCGTCTCCCCCGACGGCGGGCGGCTCGCCTTCAGCCTGGAGGTCTATCCCGACTGCCCGACGCTCGCCTGCACCCAGGAGCGCCTCGACAGGAAGGCGAAGGACAAGTCCTCCGGCCAGCTCTATGCCGGGGATGTCGGCTTCTTCCGCCACTGGGATTCCTGGTCGGCGGGGCTGCGCAACCATCTCTTCACCCTGCCGGTCTCGGGCGAGGGGGAGCCGGTCGACCTCAGCCGCGGGATGAACGCCGACACCCCGTCGCGCCCCTTCGGCGGCACCGAGGAGTACACCTTCTCCCCGGACGGCCGCACGGTGGTGTTCACCGCCCGCGACGCCGGCCGCGGCGAGCCCTGGTCGACCAACTTCGATCTCTACAGCGAGCCGGCGGACGGCTCGCGGCCCCCTGAGAACCTGACCCGGGCCAACCTCGCCGAGGACATCCAGCCGACGTTCTCGCCGGACGGCAAGACCCTGGCCTATCTCGCGATGGCGCGCCCGGGCTTCGAGGCGGACCGCCTGCGCATCCGGCTGCGCGACGTCGCGACCGGCCGCGAGCGGGTGCTCGCTGAAGCCTGGGACCGCTCTCCCGCCGGCGTGCTCTTCTCGGCCGACGGCCGCACCCTCTGGGCCACCGCCGAGGACGTCGGGCAGACGCCGCTGTTCGCGATCGACGTCGCGAGCGGCAAGGTGACCAAACGGGTGCCCCTCGGGCACGTCCACGACCCGAAGCTCGCCGGCGACCGCATCGTCTACGGGCTCGACACCCTGCGCTCCCCCGAGGAGCTCTACACCGTGCGGCCGGACGGCTCGGGGGCGACCCCGATCACCCACGTCAACCAGGAGGCGGTCGCCGCCGCCGAGATGGGGGACTCCGAGCAGTTCTCGTTCAAGGGGGCGAACGGCGACACGGTCTGGGGGTGGATCACCAGGCCGGTCGGGCTCCAGCCCGGCCAGAAGGCCCCGCTCGCCTTCCTCATCCACGGCGGCCCGCAGGGGTCGTTCAACAACGAGTTCCACTACCGCTGGAACCCGCAGGTCTTCGCCGGCGCCGGCTACGCAGTGGTCACCGTCGACTTCCACGGCTCGACCGGCTACGGGCAGGCCTTCACCGACGCCATCCGCCTCGACTGGGGGGGAAAGCCCCTGGTCGACCTCCAGAAGGGGCTCGCCGCCGCCCTCGCCAAGGCCCCCTGGATCGACGGCGACCGCGTCTGCGCCCTCGGCGCCTCCTACGGCGGCTTCATGATCGACTGGATCCAGGGGAACTGGCCCGATCGCTTCAAGTGCCTGGTCGCCCACGACGCGACCTTCGACCAGCGGATGATGTACTACAGCACCGAAGAGCTCTGGTTCCCGGAGTGGGAGTTCGGCGCCCCCTACTGGCAGAACCCGGACCTCTACGAGACCAACAACCCGGCGCGTTTCGTGGCGCGCTGGAAGACCCCGATGCTGGTGGTCCACGGCGGCCTCGACTACCGGATTCCCGTCACCCAGGGGATCGCCGCCTTCAACGTCCTCCAGCGCAAGGGGATCCCGAGCGAATTCCTCTACTTCCCCGACGAGAACCACTGGGTGCTCAAGCCCGCGAACAGCATCCGCTGGCACGACACCGTGCTGGACTGGCTCGACCGCTGGTTGAAGCCGGCGGCGAATAAGTAGCGCTCGCGCGACGAGCTTCGTAAAGATTTACGCGGGGACGGGTAGAGAAAAACCGTCCCCGTCTGTAGTGGGCCTGATGATTTTTTTCGGTATCATTAAAATTCTTTGTAAATAGCCGGAGATGGGCAATAATAAAAAAAGCTTCCCTTTTTGTCCCGCAAACCGGCCCAGCGGAAACCAAGCTTATAGGGGCGAAATGAACAGGCCGTCGCGGTCACCCATCCATAGGGGGGGCCCGCCATCGGCGCTCCGCCCGGAGTGAAGAGACTGCGTCAAGAGAAGAGAGGACGAGAATGCTTCCCCCGACCACGATGCTCATGCCCGGCGCCCTGCGGCTGCGAACACTCCACCCGCTCATCGAGGGGGACGGCTCCTGCGGCCTGGTCTACGACCTCGAGCGGGCGGCCGTGGTGGAGGTGCCGGAGGAGCTGCAGTTCTACGTCGCTCCGGCGCTCGAGACGGGAGATCTCGACGAGCCGCTGGTCGGCTGGCTGGCCAGCGAGGATCTGCTGACCAGCGAGGGGACGGCCGGGTGGTGGAGCGCCGCGTCCGCCACGGCGGGCCCGCCGGAGGCCGTATGGAGCCTCGGGGTCGTCTCCCGGGTCGACGACGAGCTCCACGTCCGCATCGACCAGGCGCGCGAGGACGCGGCGCTCGAGGTGGTGAGCTTCGTGTTCCGGCGCGGCGTCGGCGCCAGCCGGGTGAAGCTCCATCTCAACTGGGGGGGCTCGTTCCCCGGCGCGACGCTGCTCGAGCGGATCGTCGTCGAGTCGTCCCGGCTCGCCAAGCGGCTCGGCCAGGAGATCGCTTTCGAGCTGACCCTCGCCGTCGCCGAGGTCACCCCCACGGTCGCCGCCTTCCTCGCCGGCTACTCCTTCCAGGTGCGCCTGCTCTGCGGCAGCTACCCCCCCTTCCGCCATGGCTTCTGGGCCGAGCCGGGCGGCCGCACCGGCTACCCCGGCCACGCCGGCCACGCCGACGCCCGGGACGCCGAGGCGGCGGTCCGCCTGCTGGTGGCGGCGCTGGGCGAACGGCTGACCGTGCACTTCGTGCTCGACCGCGGGCGGCTCCTCGACCTCTGGGAGTGGGCCAAGCAGACCGGCATCCGCCATCTCGACGTGGCGGTGCTCGACGACCTGGCGTTCGGCGACGGCGTGGTGCGCCCCGGCCGCCGGCGCGAGATTCGCCACGACCTGCTCGCCGTCTGCGACGAGATGGCCGACGACCTCGACGGCCAGCGGCTGCCGATCGACTTCAAGCCGCTGACCCGCATCGTCGACCGCCTGATGCGCAGCGAGCCGCTCGATCACGCCTACGGTGAGCGCGGCGGCTTCGCCGGGCTGATGCCGGCGGCCGACGCCTACCCGCGCGCGTTCTTCGACAGCCTCGACCTGCGCGTGCTCTCCGACCTCGTCGACCCCTGCGACGGGGAGGAGGTGATGGCGGGAGCGGAGGTCCAGGTGGACGAGCCGGTCTGCCAGGGGTGCTGGGCGCGGCACGTCTGCAGCCACAGCGCGTACCTGGGAGCCTCCCAGGAGGGCGGCGACGACGGCCGGATGCCGTCCGAGGAGCACTGCGCGCTCTGGCGCACCGAGGTCGAGGTGGCGCTGCGCTTCTACCATCGCCTCGCCCACATGGACCCCCTGCAGGTCCGCCAGTTCTTCGACGACTCCTTGCGCGATCCGGGGCCGCTCGGCCGCCGCGAGGACCTTGGACATCTGAGGATGCCGTTCTGAGCTCCGCTCCGGATCCTCGGGCCAGTTCTCCCCTCGGGTAGAGGATGCCCCTTCGGGGGCTCCTCTACCCACCCTTTTTTTCCCTCCCAGCTCCGGTTATTTTCCCGGCAGGGGGCGCGCGGGCCGGAAACGCTGACACAATTCGCGCCATAATCCGCGCCATGCCGTCGAACGCCTGGGTCCGTCTGCGCTACAGCCTCTGGGCTCCTCACTACGACAAGGTGACCCGCTTCCCCGCGGAGCGCCGGCGCTCGCTCGCCCTGCTCGACCTCCAGCCCGGGGAACGGCTGCTGATCGTCGGCTGCGGCACGGGCGCCGACCTCCCCTTCGTCCCGGAAGGCGTCGCGGTGCTGGCGACCGATCTGACCCCGGCGATGCTCCAGCAGGCGCGGGCCCACGCGCGGCCGGGGATCGAGTACCGGGTGATGGACGGCATGGCGCTCGACCTCCCGGACGGCGGGCCGGACGGCGGTTTCGACGCCGCCGTCCTGCACATGGTGCTCGAGGTGATCCCCGACCCGGCCCGCTGCCTCGCCGAGGTGGCCCGGGTGCTCCGCCCCGGCGGCCGGCTCGCGGTGTTCGACAAGTTCCTGCCGGACGGCGCGCGGCCGGGAGCCCTGCGGCGGGCCGGGCTCGCCCTGCTCGACTTCGTCTTCACCAGCACCAACCGGCGGATGGGGGAGATCCTCGCCGCCTCCGGCGCCCCGTTCGTGGTCGAGACGGACGAGCGCTCGGTCGCTTCCTATCGCCACCTGATCCTGCGCCGAGCCGGCTAGATCCGCGGCAGCAGCAGCAGGGCGGCGGCGAGGGCGAGCGAGATCAGGGTCAGCGGCAGCCCGACGCCGATCTGCTCGCGCAGGCCGAAGCGGATGCCGAGCTTCGCCGCCTGCTCGGCCACGATCAGGTTGGCGATGCTCCCCACCAGCACGGCGTTGCCGGCGAAGGTGCTGGCGAGCGCCATGGCGTAGCCGGTCGAAGGCTGGCGGCCCACGAACGGCAGCAGCAGCATCACCGCCGGCACGTTCCCCACGGCGAGCGACAGCACGGAGACAGCGGCCATCAGCACCGCGGGGTGTGACAGGTCCGCGCCCGCCGCGGCGAGGGCGTGGCGGGCCGCCTCCGTCCAGCCGGAGACCTCGAAGCCCCGCCCGACGATGAACAGCCCGACGAACAGGGCGAGGAGCGACCCGTCGACCTCCGCCAGCATCGCCCGCGTCTCCATCCGCCGGCTGGTCAACACCAGCGCCGCGATGGCGAGCGCCGTCAACGGCGCCGGCACGGGGGTGAGGAAGAGGGCGATCGTCGCCACCGTCAGCAGGATCGCCTTCGTCGCCTGCCACCGGTGAAGAGGGATCGTCTCCGTCTCCCCTTCCGCGCTGTCCCTGCCGTCCCTGCTGTCCCTTGGGTCCCTGGTCTCCGCCCCACCCCGGAGCCGGGGAGCCACCAGCAGGTACAGCACCCCCAGAGACAGCACCACCGGCAGCGCGCACACCAGCAAAAAAGGCAAAAACCGCAGGTGGAGCGACTGCGCGATCAGGATGTTCTGCGGGTTGCCGATCGGGGTCAGGGCGCTCCCCAGGTTGGCGGCGCAGGCGAGGGCCACCAGGTAGGGGAGGGGAGGGCGCCGCGAGGCGAGGAGAGAGCCGGCGAGGAGCGGCGTGAGGGCGAAGCAGACGACGTCGTTGGTGAGCAGCGCCGAGAGGAGGGCGGTGACCAGGATCGTGCCGAGGAGCAGCCGCCGCGCGTCGGTCATCCGGGCCAGCCGGCCGCCGATCGCGCCGTAGAGCCCGGAGCGCCGGTACTGGGCCGAGAGGAGCATCATGCCGAAGAGGACGGCGAGGGTCGGCGCGTCGACCGCCTCCTTCGCCTGCGCGACGGTGATCGATCCGGTGGCGAGAAAGGCGACGGCGCCCAGCAGGGCGAACCCCGTGCGGTCGATGGCGAGGCCGGGGATCCGCCCGAGGGCGAGGCCGGCGTAGGTGAGGGCGAACAGGATCAGGGGGAGCAGCGGAGGGTGGCCCACGCCGCGATCTTCTCACGGGCGACGGCGGATCGCCGGTCCGACCGGAGAGAGCGAGATCACGGCTCAGGGCTGCGCCCTGCGGGCCGGGCACGCCGGCTGGTTTCGGCGATCCTGTTCAGGACGTCCTGGACCTCGGGGTCCAGGAGGTCGAATGGAACATGCCTCGCCAACCGATGATAGTCGGTCTTCCGCATGAGGTTGGGGAGGTCGAGGCCCTGATAGAAGTTCGCGAAGAGAGGGTCGAGAAAATCATCGGATGCCTTGGTGTCTGGCGACCAGGGCGATCCCTTCCCGAGGGTTATCATGGCCGCTTCGAGCTGACGGATGGACTCTTCCATCTGTTCCACCCAAATCGATTCGAAGAGTGGCCCCGCTGCTTCGCTTCTGGCCCATGCGAGTAGGGTTTCACGCTGACAGAGGTAGTTCTCGATCTCCCGCCGTTTCCACATCAACTGCTCCAGCCGCGACGAGGGCTCGAGATCTTGTTGCAGGCGATCGAAGAGGGCGATCCCCTGCAGGTCGGGGCAGGCTTCGCGGAGGCCGAAGAAATGATCCCGGGCTTTGCTTGGCCGGTTGAAGACGTAGTGCACGAAGGGGCGCTCGAGAATCGTTTTCGCCGGATGGTCGAGGACCGCCGCGAAAGCGCGGAGGATGGCGAGGTCCGTCGAGCCCTCAAGGTAGAGGACCCAGCCGGTCTGCTCGGCCTGGTAGTATTGATCGAAGCCGATGTCCTTCAGAGACTTGAGCAACTGGCTGCCCCGATCGTCGATCCGATGAGGCTTACCCACGAAGGCGACCACGACGTCTCGGTCGGCGGCCTCGTTCAGGATGATCTCCGAATGACTGGCCAGGATGACTTGGCTCGAGTAGTCGCGGGCAGCATCGCTGAGGACCTGATAGATCTGGCGCTGGCGCAAGATTTCGAGATGGGCGTCCGGCTCGTCGATCAGCAGCACGGAGCCCGGATTGAGGATCAGATGTGCCAGTATCAGCAGCGTCTGCTGGAGCCCACGCCCCGAAGCGGCGATATCCAGGCGAATCCCGGAGTCCTCATAGGTCATCGTGATCTCGCCGCGCTCCGGGATGTAGCGAGGCTCATTGAGCTCGACGTGGAACAGGTGCGCGATCCGAGAACGCAGTTGGGGCCACTCCGAGGTATCGACCAGCCGATAACAGAGATTTCTCAGGACCTCGGCCGTCCGCCCTTCTCCCAGCCGCACGTTGATGGCTCCCGGGTCGAGCCGGTCTTCGTTTGCTACCAGCCCTGACATCGGGGGGAGGAAGGCGATCCTGTCCAGGCCTGCTTCCGGAGGAATGGCCCATCGTTCGGGCGAGCTGACGGCCGAGAGCCTGAGCGGGCGGCAGTAGAACGACTCGTCATTGGCATAGTCGAACTCCAAGCCGCAGTCCCAGGCTTTCCCATCGGTAACGCCCTCGACGATGATGTCGATGCGGACGTTGCGGGTTTCGCTCTTCCCGCCAACCCTGTGGGTGTCGCGGACATGGAGGCGGCGCCATAGGAGATTGGCGTTCGGCACGGGGAGTGCGATCAGATCCCTGCGGTTGATCGTCACGCCAGGCCTTTTCTCCGGGGGCTCGTTGCCGCGCTTTTCCTTCCATCGCCTCAGGCCGAGATCCCATAACGCCAGCGCCTGCAGAGCCGTGGTCTTGCCGGAATTGTTAGGTCCGATGAAGACGACGGGATTCCCGAGCTCGATCGTCACGTCTTCGAAGCGTTTGAAGTTTCGGATTGTGACCTTGGTCAGCAAAGAGCGATCTCCTGGGTAGGCGGATGAGGCGATTCTATGCCGACTTGGCCGGCCCCGCTGGATCAGGAGCGGGGATGCGCTTCCCCGCCCCTGAGCGTCGTCCTACTGCGTCATCGCGCCCGCCGGGGAGCCCGCGGGGGTGGCGTTCTTGAGGTACTTGTCGAGGAAGACCAGGGTGGCCTGGTAGGCCTTCTCCTGGGTGTCCTTGCGGGCGAAGCCGTGCCCCTCGTTGGGGAAGAGGAGGAACTCGACCGGCACCCCCTTCTTCCTGACCGCGTCGACGATCTCCTGCGACTCGGCCTTCAGCACGCGGGGGTCGTTCTCCCCCTGGAGCACGATCAGCGGGCGCTCGATCTGGTCGGCGTGGAAGAGGGGGGAGATCTTCTTCAGGTAGTCGGCGTCCACCTTGGGGTCGCCCAGCTCCTTGTAGAGGGCGTCGCGGGTGGGACCCCACCAGGCCGGGATGCTCTCGAGGGTGCGCAGCCAGTTGGAGACGCCGAACAGGTCGACGCCGGCCGCGAACTCCTTGGGCCGGAAGGCGAGGGCGGCGAGCACCATGTAGCCGCCGTAGCTGCCGCCGACGATGCCGATCCGCCCGGGATCGACCCAGCCGGTGGCGGCGAACATCTTCTTGGTCGCCACGCAGTCGTCGAGGTCCCCCTCGCCGTGCTTGCGGTCGTCCATCGCGTAGAACGCCTTGCCGTAGCCGCTGCTGCCGCGGTTGTTGATGGCGTAGATGGCGTAGCCGTGGTTGACCAGGAACTGGATCAGGCCGCTGTAGCCGACCCGCGACTGGCCGCCGGGGCCGCCGTGCACCCACACCAGGCCGGGGACCTTGGCGGCGTCCGCGGCGGCGAGCGGCTTGTAGAGGAGGCCGGGGATCTCGGTGCCGTCGAACGACTTGAAGCGGGTCACCTGCGCGGGGACCAGGTCGTGGGGGTCGATCGCCGGGTTCAGGGCGTGGGTGATCTGGGTCAGCTTGCCGCTCTTGAGGTCGCTGACGTAGAGGTCGCGCGGGCCGGCGGCCTCGGCGTAGAAGGCCATCCGCGAGCCGTCGGGGGAGAAGTTGACGCCGTTGATGTCGGCCTGCATGGCGGGGAGCTTGACCGGCTTCATCCCCGCCGTCTGGAAGATCTGCAGCTCGGTCCTGGCGTCGTTGTTGATGCTGATCGTGAACCAGCGGCCGTCGCGCGAGAAGCCGGCTCCCTGGACGTCCCATTGCGGGCGCGCCACCTCGGTCCGTTGTCCCGTCGCCAGGTCGTAGCGCACCAGATAGGCGAACTGGGACCCTTCATCGGTGGTGAAGTAGAGGCTCTTGCTGTCGGGGCTGAAGTCCTGCGGCGAGTTGAGGACCTCGGCGCCGGCGGCCTCGTGGCCCGCCAGCAGGGTGAGCTTGCCGGTGGTGCGGTCGTAGAGGCTGATGTCGGCGGCGGCGTTCGACACCGCCTTGACCAGCGCCACGTAGCGGCGGTCCGGCGAGATGCCGGCGGGAAGGAACCCCCCTTCGTTCTTGTAGAGGAGCGTGCGCTTGTAGCCGTCGAGCGACATCTCGTAGAAGTCGAAGGCCGCCGCGTCGCGCTCGTTGGTGCCGAAGAAGAACCCCTTCTCGTCCTTGGTCCAGCCGAAGAACTCGGCCTTCAGCTTCTCACCGGGGGTGAGGTCCTGAACCTTGCCGTCGGGGGTCCGCACGTAGAGGTGGTTCTGCTCGTTGCCTCCCTGGTCGCTGGTGTAGAGGAAGCGCTCGTCGTGCGGGAAGTAGCCGATCGGCTGGATGGCGCTGACCTTGGAGTCGGTGAGCTGGACGGGCTGTCCGCCGTCGACCGGGAAGGCGAAGGCGTTGAACACCCCGGTCTGGTTGCTGCCGACCAGGAGCTTGCGGCCGTCCGGCGAGAACGAGGCGCCGCCGTAGGCGGTGTTGGCCAGGAACTGGCCGATGGTGTACTGCTTCACCGGCCGCGGGGCCGCTGTCGGCGGGGCGGCCGCCGCGCCTGCCGCGAGCAGAGCGGCGAGCCCGAGGGTGGCCAGGGAGTTGCGGAGCGGAGTCTTCATCGGATCTCCTTCAAGAGAGATTTTGGGCGATCTTCTCACGATCGGCGGCAGGGACGGCGATAAGTCGGGCCGGGCGCCCGCCGGAGGGAAGAGGATGAGGAGGCATTCTCCGTTCCTCGCGGCGGGACCCGGCCCGGGTACGTCATGCGGGCGTGAAGGTTGCGCTCGCACACCTCCCGAACGCGCCAGGGGGCGGCTTGTTAACGAAGGAATCAGCGGTAGCCGGTGAGCTCCACGTACCCCTCTCCCTGGAGCGGCTGGCCGCGCCGCGTGCCGCTGACCTCGACCGCCCCTTCCCAGTAGCGGATGGCGGCGTCGAGCTCCTGGTCGGCGAGGCGGGGGCGGACCTCGAGGTCGAGCCCCTCGCCGGGGACGCGGACGTGCCAGCGCGCGGGGTAGCGGGCGCCGCCGCGCGGGCTCTGCCAGGTGCCGGCGCTGGCGAGCGTGAAATCGACGCGGCCGAGGGGGCGGGTCTCGCCGGCGGGGCCGATCACCGAGCCGCTGCTCGCCGGATCGGACGAGCCGTCGACGCGGCGCAGGCGGTAGAGCATGAGGTCCGTGCCGTCGGCGAGCTGGAGCGCGAACCAGTCCCACCCCACCTCCTCCGCGCTGAGCGACGACGTGCTCCATTCGCGGTCCATCCAGGCGGTGCCGGAGACCGCGAAGCGCTCATCTCCCATGCGGACCGTGCCGGCCGCGGGCATGCGGGTCAGCGAGTAGTAGTAGGAGGCGTTTCCCACCCCGGCTCCCTTGCGGCTCAAGCCGTGATCCCCCTGGAGCACCGGCGGCTTCCCCGGCTGGAGGACCAGGTCGATGGCGGTATCGGCTTCTGAGGCGGCAAGATGCATCGGCGACGCCTCGCCGCCCGATCCCTCGGCCCTCCAGTCCTTCACCCAGACCCGGAAGGGGGGCTGCGTGGCTCCCGCGAGACCGAGCGCTCCACGGCTCCAGCGCTCGAAGGAGTGGAACTTCCCGGCCCGCACGTCGCTGACGGTGAAATGGGCGAGCCATGCCTGCCGGGTCGCCCACGCCGAGGCCCGCGCCGGCCCGCCGGAGGGGGGAGCGAGAGCCGAGCGGAAGAAGGTGAGCTGAAAGCCGAAGGGGCGCCCCGCGGCCGTCGCCAGGTTCCCCGTGTAGTACCACCACTCGGTGCGGAACTCCGGATGCGCCCCCTGGTCGGCCGGGAAGTGAAACTCCCGCGGCCCGAGGGCGCGAGCATAGCCGCGGTCGTCGGCGGCATGGAGGGCCGAGGCGACGGAGAGGGAGGCGCGGGGAGGCGCGGCCGGGCGCTCGCGGCAGGCGAGGAGCAGGAGAGCGGCGAGGAGGAAAGGGCCTGGTCTCTTCATCCGTGGAGGCCGCTCGCACCCAGGAAAACAGGGAGCCCGAAGTAGACCTTCCGGCAGAGCTCCTCGTAGCTCCGATACTGAACCCTGAGCAGTCCCTGCAAATCCGAGGGTACGCTGCCAGTGTCAGCCATCCTGCGTCTCCCTTTCGACCCAGGGCCCCCGTACTCACTGACCAGCATGGGCTTGCCGAGCATGTGAGCCATCCCGATCTCGATGTAGACGTTCGGCCTGGTGTGGGTACCAAGGTTGTCGAAGAAGCAGAGGTCCGCGCTCCTGATGCCTGAAACGATCTGCTGGAATACATCCCTTGAGGCGAGGTCATACCCCGACCAGCACAGGTCGATTCCATGCGGCTCACACAGATGGCGGAGGTTGAAGCGGAGGGACCTCTCGATGCTCGGAAGAAAACGATGTCCCACGAAACAGGAGAGTTTCTTCTTCCCTGGAGAGGGCTTCGCCAATCCCTGCAAGAAAGGGAACTCGCTGCCGTCAGGCTCTCGTAGCGAGATCAGCCGAAGGTCGCCAAAGCCTTCGACGTGGACCTGATTCGGTGACTCGGTGAACAGCCGGTTGCTGAGGCTGGTGAGAGTTCTGTACTTCCGAAGGCCGGCCAGCAGATCGTAATACTCTTCCGTGGGGACCAGTCCGCTGACGAACTGCGCCTCCAGGAAGTCGTACAGGAACTCGCGGACGAAGGCTGCCGGATCGACAGGTCGGATCAAGATCAGAGGTTGGCGTAGGTCTTGACGAACAGGTGCAAGACGTCGAGGGCAGTCTTCTCGGTCGACCGCGAGACGTTCCTCTTATTGCTCGCAGCCTTCTTGGCGCCCCCGGCCGGCTTCTCAGAGCTCGTCGTCTTGGCAGCTACCCTTTTAGCGGCGTGCAGAGTGCGAACAGTCTTGGGGGTCGGTTTGGCTGCCATGGGTCGATCTCCGGGTCCTCCTGAGCATAGGGGAGAGCCGTCGGGGAGTCAACCAAACGCCGGGCCGGATGACACCTCTTCCCGCGAGAAAATTCCCGCCACCCGCTACTCCTCCCGCAACGCCAGCGCCGGCGAGGTGCGCGCCATCTTGTAGGCGGGGTAGAGGCCGGCGAGGAGGGCGGCGGCCAGGGCGAGGAGGAAGGCCTGGAGGAGGACCTGGGGGGCGAGCTCCATGCGGATCGTCCAGCCGAAGGAGCGGCGGTTGACGACGTAGATCATCACCGCCGCGAGCGAGAGCCCGACCGGCAGGGAGAGGAGCCCCGCGGCGAGCCCCATCAGGCCGGTCTGCGCGGTCACCAGCTGCCAGACCTGCCCGGGGGTCATGCCGTTCGCCCGCAGCACGCCGAGCTCGCGGCCGCGCTCGAGCTGCAGGGCCATCAGCGAGGCGAGGACGCCGATGAAGGCGACGAGGGCCGCCAGCAGGCGGAGGACGGAGGTGATCAGGAAGGTGCGGTCGAAGATCTCGAGCGAGATCTTCTTGAGCGCCCGGTTGGACTGCACCGAGAGCCCCCGCTCGCCGCCCAGCGTGGCGCGCAATTGGGCGGCGACGCGGTCGGGATCGGCCCCCGGCGCGAGGTCGAGGGCGAACCCGGAGAGCGCGCGGTCGGACCAGTGCCGCAGGTAGGTCGCGCGGCTCATCAAGAGCACTCCCTGGTCGGAGGCGTAGTCGTAGTAGACCCCCATCACCCGGAAGGCGCGCTCCCCCTGCTCGGTCGGCAGGCGTACCGTGGCGCCCCTGCCGACTCCCGTGCGCGAGGCGTAGGGCTCGGAGACGAGGACGGCGTCTCCCGTCTGGAACGCCGGCCAGGCCTTGGCGCGGTCCCCCTCCTTGAGCTCGAAGGTGGTGGCGAGCGTCGCCGTCGTCGCCCCCATCACCACCAGCCGCACGGGCCCCTTGGGGGAAGGGAGCTCGACGCGGCGGACGGTGTGCCCCCCCGCCACCCCGGGGAGCGCCATCGCCTGCCGCGCCACCTCGGGGTCGAGGTCGACCCCGGCGAAGCCGCCGGCGCGGCTGGGGACCGCGACGAAGACGTCCGACTGCAGGGTCATCGCCAGCCAGCGCACCACCGTCTGCCGGAAGCTGTCGATCATCACCCCGATCCCCACCGTCACCGAGACGGCGATCACCAGCGCCGCGATGGCGACGGCGGTGCGCGAGAGCGAGGCGACGACACCGCCCGCGGCCATCCGCCCGAGCACCCCGAGCATCGCGCCGAGCGGGCGGCGCAGCAGCCCCATCAGCAGGACGGTGGCGACCGGCGCCAGCAGCGCGAAGCCGAGGATCACGGCGAACAGCCCCGCGAAGCTCGAGGGCAGGCCGCCCGGCAGCGCCAGCAGCAGGCCGCCGAGGGCGAGGAGGGCGAAGCCCAGAGCGGTCGCCCGCGGCAGCGAGCGGCGCAGCCTCCCCTCGAGCGTCGAGCGCAGGAGGGCGGCGCGCGGCGGCGCCTGGGTCGCCTCGAGGGCGGGGACGAGAGCGGCGAGCAGGGTGGCGCCGATCCCGAGCAGGGCGCCGAGCAGCAGGATCGCGGGGGAGACCGCCAGCTCGCGCACCGAGACCACGAAGTAGAGGTCGTTGATCGTCTGCGTCACCAGCCGCACCAGGCCGCGGCCGAGCAGCACGCCGGCGCCGAGCCCCAGGGCGGTCCCCAGCACGGCCACCACGGCCGCCTCGCCGAGCACCAGGGCGAAGATCTCGCGGCGGGAGACGCCGAGCGCGCGCAGGGTGCCGATCCAGGTCCGCCGCTGCACCACCGAGAAGGTCATCGTGTTGTAGATCAGGAAGACGCCGCAGACGAGCGCCAGCAGCGAGAGGGCGGTGAGGTTGAGGCGGAACGAGCGCGTCATCTCCTCGGTCGAGCGGGTGCGCCCCGCGGCGGGGAGGATCTGCGCTCCCGGCTCCCCCGCAGCCAATACGGCGGCGGCCCGCGCCAGCTCGCGTTTCCCTGCCTCGCCGGGGGACAGGAGGAGGTCGATGCGGTCGAGCCGCCCGATCCGCCCCAGCGTCTCCTGGGCGGAGGCGATGTCGGTCAGCAGGAGATCGGAGATGGCGCGGCGGGCGTCGGCGTCCTTCGGCGCCAGGGTGCCGGCGAGCTCCAGCCGCCGCGGGACCCCCGCCGCCCGCACTGTGAACGCGTCCCCCGGACGGAGCCCGAGCTCGGCGGCCGCCTCCGCCGCCATCACCACCGTCCCCGGGCGGGTGAGCAGCGCGCCGAGGCCGCCTTCCACCGCCGATGAGCCGTCGCGCGGAGCGCCGCCCGCCGGCCCGAGATAGGAACGGAAGGGCCCTTCCGAGAACGGATCGACCCCCAGCAGGTGAAAGGCCCGCGACGGCCGCCGTCCGGTCGTCGGATTCGCTGGACCCGTCAGGGGGACGACCACCCAGTCCTCGACCACCGGCGCCGCGCGCTCGAGGCCGGCCGCGAGCGTCAGCCGGCGGAAGGCGTCGTCGGGCAGCCCCCGCGGGCCGCCCACCACCTGGTGGGTGGCGCGGCCGGTGATCGCCTCGGTCGAGAGGGTGAAGGCGCGGCTGGCGCTGGCGTTGGCGAGGCCGATCGAGACCACGACGGCGACGCCGAGGGCGACCCCCACCACTGCGAGGCCGAACTGCCAGGGGCGGCGGAAGAGATAGCGCAGGCTCGAGCGGACGAGGAGGCTCAAGCGCTCCTCTCGACCAGCCGGCAGTCCTCGACGCGGAAGACGCGGTCGGCGATCCCCACCACCTCGGGGCTGTGGGTGACCATCACCATCGTCTTGCCGGCCCGCCGCGTCAGGCGGTCGAGGAGGTCGAGCACCTGGAGACCGGTCTCGAGGTCGAGGTTGCCGGTCGGCTCGTCGGCGAGCACGAGGAGCGGGTCGTGGGCGAGCGCGCGGGCCACGGCGACCCGCTGCTGCTCGCCGCCCGAGAGGCGGTCCGGGAAGCTCGCCGCGCGGTCGGCGAGCCCGACCTCCTCCAGCAAAGCGAGAGCCGCCCGGTGCTGCTCCGGGCCGACGCGCCCCTTCAGCTCGACGGGGAGGAGGATGTTCTCCTCGACGGTGAGGGTGGGTATGAGGTTGAAGAACTGGAAGACGAAGCCGATCTTGTCGCGGCGGAAGAGGGTCCGCTCGCGTTCGGAGAGCGCCGAGATCGTGACGCCGTCGATCACCACCTCCCCCGCGTTCGGCGGGTCGATCCCCGAGAGCAGGTTGAGCAGCGTCGACTTCCCCGTGCCGCTCCGCCCCACCAGCACCGCCAGCTCGCCGCGCTCGATGGTGAGGTTGGCGTCGCACAGCACCATCCGCTGCCGGCTCCCCTCCTGATAGGACTTGCTGAGGTTGCGCAGCTCGATCAGGGGGACAGGCATGGCATGGGGATGGTATAACGAGCCGAGGGGCGCTCTCCGCCTTCGGTGAGGCCGTGGTATCGTGAAGACGCGACAAGAATCCAAACCATCGCGTTCCGAGGACCGGGATATGGCGACGCCAGCCTACAAGCTCCAGTTCACCTACGAGGATTATCTGCTCTTCCCGGACGACGGCCGACGCCACGAGCTGATCGGAGGAGAGCACTACGTGACCCCAGCACCCCTCACCAGGCACCAGGATTCGTCGGGCAATCTCTATCGTCTGCTCAGCGTGTTCATTTACGAGAATCGGTTGGGCCGCCTCTACGCCGCGCCTTTCGACGTCGTGCTTTCCGACGAGGACGTCGTCCAGCCGGATATCGCCTTCATCTCGCGGGATCGGCTCGCGATCCGCAGGGAAAGAGGAGCCGTCGGCGCCCCCGATCTCGTGGTCGAGATCCTCTCCGAGTCGACGCGGAAGACGGACGAGACAGTCAAGCGCAAGCTCTACGAGTGGGCTGGGGTGGCCGAGTACTGGATCGTCGACCCCGTCCTCGAGACGGTGAAGGTCTACCTCCTCGAAGGCGGCTCCTACACCCGGGCCGCCGAGTTGTCCGTCGAGGCCGGGGACCGCCTCGAGACGCAGCTGCTGCCGGGGCTGACGATCGTGCTGGCGCAGATCTTCGAGTAGGGCGGGGAAGCCGCCTGAGGGAAATTCCCCTTTCCTGCTGGGCACTTTAGCTGTGGGTGTCCCGCTTCCGTAGGACTCCGACACTGGTACACTGACCACAACGCGCCTGTCGCATCCGGGTGCTGTCTATCGACGTTTTTGTATTTTTATGTCGCCTCTCCGGCGACGCTGATCTGAGGGGGGAAATC
>CAVWOZ010000041.1:0-116463 GCA_963756595.1 uncultured Acidobacteriota bacterium | reverse complement strand
CGGAAATCATGGCTGGGCACCGCCACCAGCTCCTTGAGCGACCAGAACTTCTCCCCCTTCACCGAGACGGTGCCGTCGCGCTTCTGGAGGGTTCCTTCGACGACGAGGCCGGGGGAGCCGACGATCAGGCGGCGGTGGGCGATCAAGAGGTCGGGGGGGACGACGGCCTGCGACATGCCGGTCTCGTCTTCGAGGGTGATGAAGAGGAGCCCCTTGGCGGTGCCGGGGCGCTGGCGGACGATCACCGAGCCGGCGGTGCGCACCTTGGCGCCGTTGGGGAGCTTGCCGAGGGCGTCGGCGGGGGTGACCCCTTTCCTGGTCAGCATGTCGCGCATGTAGGTCAGCGGGTGGGGGCCGAGGGTGAGCTGCACCCCCTGGTAGTCGGCCTGCGTCTCCTCGACCTGCGTCATCTCGGGGAGGGGTGACGGCTCGGGGTCGGGGAGGCGGTCGAGGAGCGGTCCCGCCGGTTTGGCGAGGCGGGCCACCTGCCAGAGGGCGGCGCGGCGGGTGAGGCCGAGCGACGAGAGCGCCCCCACGGCGGCCAGCTTCTGGAGCTCGGACTCCTGGAGGTCGCAGCGGCGCACGAGATCCCCGGCGTCCTCGAACGGGGCCTTCGCCGCCTCGCTCTCGATCGACTGCGCTGCGCGGCCGCGCAGGCCGCGCACGAAGCGCAGCCCGAGGCGCAGGGCCCCCACCGCCGGCGCCCGGCCGTAGCGGTCGCGCTCGCCTTCGCGCAACTCGCGGTCCTCCCAGCGGCAGGCGACCCCGGAGGTCTGCACGTCCACCGGCCGGATCTCGACGCCGTGCCGCTCGGCGTCCTTGACCAGCGTCGCCGGGTGGTAGAACCCCATCGGCCAGGCGTTGAGCAGGCCGAGGAAGAACGCCGTCGGGTGATAGGCCTTCAGGTAGGCGCTGGCGTAGGCGATCAGCGCGAAGCTCGCGGCGTGCGACTCCGGGAAGCCGTAGAGGGCGAAGGAGGTGATGCCGAGGACGATCTCCTCCTGCGCCTTGCCGACGATCCCCCGCGCGTCCATGCCGCGGCGGAGCTTCTCGACGATCGCCTGCATCCGCTCGACCGAGCGCTTGGAGCCCATCGCCCGCCGTAGCTCCTCGGCCTCGCCGCCGGTGAAGCCGGCCGCCACCATGGCGACGCGCAGGAGCTGCTCCTGGAAGATCGGCACGCCGAGCGTCCGCGCCAGGATCGGCTCGAGGCTCGGATGGGCGTAGACCACCGGCTGGCGGCCGTTCCGGCGCTCGAAGTAGGGGTTGGCGAGGTTTCCCGCGATCGGCCCGGGGCGGATGATCCCCACCTGGATCACCAGGTCGTAGAACTTCTCCGGATGGTTGCGGGGGAGCGTCGCCATCTGGGCGCGGCTCTCGACCTGGAAGACGCCGATGGTGTCGGCGTCGCGCAGCATCTTGTAGACCTTGGGGTCGTCCGGCGGCAGGTGGGCGAGGTCGACGTGTGTCCCCTCGTGGGTGCGGATGGTGGGGACCATCTCCTCGAGGGCGGCGAGCATGCCGAGCCCCAGGAGGTCGACCTTGATGATCCCGAGGTCGGCGCAGTCGTCCTTGTCCCACTGGATCACCACCCGCCCCGGCATGGTGGCGGGCTCGAGCGGCACCACCTCGTCGAGGCGGCCGGCGGCGATCACCATGCCGCCGGTGTGCTGGCCGAGGTTCCTGGGGAGATTGTGGATGCGCGTCCACAGGTCGCCGAAGAGCTGCAGGCGGCGCTCCTCGGGATCGAAGCCGGCCTGGGCGAGCTCGGCGAGGAACGACTTGTCCTCCCCGTGCGCGGCGTCGTAGCTCCAGTTGCCGAGCTGGCGCGCCATCCTGTCGATCTGCTCCTCGGAATAGCCGAACACCTTCGCCACCTCGCGGGTGGCCGAGCGGTCGCGGTAGGTGATCACCGTCGCCGTCATCGCCGCGCCGTGCGGGCCGTAGCGCTGGTAGACGTACTGGATCACCCGCTCGCGCTGGTCGCCCGACGGGAGGTCGAGGTCGATGTCCGGCCACTCGCCGCGCTCCTCCGACAGGAAGCGCTCGAACAGCAGCTCCATCTTCACCGGATCGACGGCGGTGATCGAGAGGGCGTAGCAGACGGCGCTGTTCGCCGCCGACCCCCGCCCCTGGGCGAGGATCCCCTCGCGGCGGCAGAAGTCGACGATGTCCGAAACGATCAGGAAGTACCCCGCGAGATCGAGCTTCTCGATCAGGTCCAGCTCCTTCTGGATCTGGCCTTGAGCCCGCGCGGTCAGCGGCCGGAAGCGGGCGCGGGCGGCGTTCCAGGTCAGGTGGCGCAGGTACGAGGACGGCGTCTCGCCCGGCGGCAGCGGCGACTCGGGGAAGCGGTAGCCGAGGTCGGCGAGGGTGAAGTCGAGCCGGTCGGCCAGCTCGGCGGAGGCCGCCAGCGCCTCCGGGAGGTCGGGGAAGAGGGCGGCCATCTCGGCGGCGCTCTTCAGATGGCGCTCGCGGTGGGCGGCGAGGAGGCGGCCGGCCTTGTCGAGGGTGGTGTGATGGCGCACCGCCGTCAGCACGTCGTGGAGCGGCTTGTCCTCTGCGAGGGCGTAGCGCACGCCGTTGGTGGCGACCAGGGGCAGGTGGAGGCGGCGGGCGAGGGCGATCAGCGCCTGGTTGCGGTGCTCCTCGTCGCGCAGGCGATGGCGCTGGAGCTCGACGTGGAGGCGGCCGTTGAAGAGGTGCGCGAGGCGCTCGAGGAGGCGCTGGGCGGGGTCGATCCCCCCTTCCGCCAGCTCGCGGGCGAGCGGCCCCTCCTCGCCGCCGGTCAGCAGGTGGAGGCCGGGCGCGTGCTCGGCGAGGAGGCCCCAGGCGACCCGGGCGTCCCCCTTGGCGTGGCCGCGGGCGGCGGCGGTGAGCAGCTTGGCGAGGTTGCGGTAGCCGGTGCGGTCGGCGGCGAGGAGGGTCAGGCGGGCCTGCGAGTCGACGGACCGCACCGTATGTCCCGCGCGGGCGGCGGCTGCGGCCCTGGGCTCCGGCAGCAGGCCGAGCGGGCCGCGGCGGGCCCGGCTCTGCCAGAGGCTCGGCTCGTCCTCGAGCACCACCTCGGCCCCCACCAGCGCCTTGATCCCCGCCCGCTTCGCCGCCTGGAAGAAACGCGGCGCGGCGTAGACGCCGTTGGCGTCCACCAGCCCCATCGCCGGCAGCCCGAGCGCCGCCGCCCGCTCCACCAGATCTTCGGGGAGCGAGGCGCCGTCGAGGAACGAGAAGGCGGAGGCCGCGTGGAGCTCGACGTACGGAGGGGGAGACGGTGCGCGTCGCACCTGTCCAGTTTAGGCAGAAAAGAAGCGTAAGTAAAGGCGTAAAAAAGGGCGGCCCGACGGGGCCGCCCTTTCGAGAACCGGCGAAGAGGCTAGTGGCCGACGACGAACAGGTGGCCGTCGTTCTGGGTGTAGATCACGCCGTCGCCGCCGAGCGACAAGGGGGTGTAGGCGGCGCCGAGCGCGGTGTCGAGGAAGAGGCTCTCGCGCAGGGTGCCGCTGGGCGTGACGACGTAGAGGTTGCCGTCCTCGCTGTTGTTGTAGACGTTGCCGTAGCGGTCGACCGCCGGGGCGTTGACGCAGAACTCGAAGCCGAACGGATGGTCGTTGACGCAGCTCACGTGACCGCTGGAGTCACGGGTGCAGGTCAGCGGGTTGGTGTTCTGCCACCGCGACTCGATGTTCAGGTTCTTGTCGAGGCGGGTGATGTAGTAGGCCTCCGGATAGGCCGGGTTGTTCGCCGTGCGGTCCGACGGGCAGAGGGTCTCGTCGTCGCAATACGAGCCGGACTCTCCGTACTGGTTGTCCTTGGTGATCACCGAGTAGGTGCCGTCGTGGGCGTAGATCGCCGGCATGTCGTCCCATCCGAAGCGGTAGCCCGCCTGATACTGGCCGGTCGAGCTGAACTTCATCAGGTGGCCCTGGAAGTAGTTGTAGCGGGTGTAGGTGCCGAAGATGACGGCGCCGTCCGGCGCCACCATCGGCGAGGAGGTCGAGTCGTCGAGGATGCGGCCGGCGCCCGGGCGGTTCTGCGCCGGGTCGACGCCCGTCGCCGCTCCCGCGCGGCAGCCGCCGGGGGTGCCGTTGGCGGGGATCAGGACGTTGCAGCCGTCATGGAAACGGTCGCGCAGCGAGGCGGCCCACTTCGGCGTCAGGTCGGGGTTGACGGCGATCAGGTAGGACTGGCGGCTCCACAGGTGGGCGACGCTGGCGGTGTAGATCGTGCCGTCGGGCGCCACGGCGGGGGAGATGTTGAGCCCCGGGCGCTGCGAGCCGCAGGTCACGTTCGGCGGCACCGCGTTCGGGCTCGGCGGCCAGGGGAGCTGGTTGACGTCGAAGATCCCCAGGCACTTGTCGTTCCCCGCCGGCGCGCCGGGGTTCAGCGAGGCGAAGGTGGCGGTGCGCACCGTGCCGCTGGCCGACACCTTGACCAGCCAGGAGTTCTTGACGTCGGCGTCCCAGGGGTTGCCGTGATCGAGCTTGATCACGTGGTAGTAGACGTTCCCCGCGCCGTCGACGGTCGGCGGCCCGGCGCTGTAGGTGTCGATGTTGAGGCTCGGACCGAAGGGGGAGATCCGCGCCACCACGGCGCCGGTGGTCTTGTTGAGCTTGAAGATCGAGCCGCCGAAGCCCGGGACGTAGATGTAGCTGCCGGAGAGCGCGGCGTGGAACACCGGCTCCCAGGCCGGGCCGTTGGCGGCGCTGCCGTACGGCGCCGGCTTCCAGTCGCTCTGGAAGGTCCACTTGGTCGCCAGGTTGCCGTGCTCCCAGTGCAGCCGCTTCTCGCTCCAGCTCTGCGTCTCCCAGTGGTCGACGGTGGTGAAGGTCCCCCCCTTGAACTCCATGTAGACGTTGTCGCCGTCGACGAGCGGCACCTGGTAGTGGACCAGCAGCTCGCCCGCCGAGATCGGATCGGCCTTCTCCGCCGGCACGTTCGGGTCGTAGACGATGTCCTGGAGGATGTGCGTCGCCGTCTGACCGATCGCGCTCGTCGTGTTCGTGTGCTGCGCGTTCCGCCCCCACTGTCCCCAGTCCTGAGCCGCCGCAGGCAGGCTCCCCATCCCCCCGATCAGAAGCGCCGCCGTCGTGCCCCACACATACTGCTTTGCCCGCATCGAAAACATCATCGTATGTCCTCCTTCCCAGGTTCTCCTGGGGAAAACCGAGCAGAGACGGGCGGAACGAATGGCCGGCCGCCCCGCAGGCGGCGCTGTTGAGTTCAAAAACCGATGATTCGTTCGGCGAAGAACCAGCAAAGTAGCTGTGCCGGACGCTGCTGTCAAGAAGATGCCGGCCGGCTGGACGGGCCGCCCCTCAGCGGCCTACCACGAAGAGATGTCCGTCGTTCTGTGTATAGATCATTCCGTTCCCGCCGAGCGAGACCGGGGTGTAGGCGGCGCCGAGGGCGGTGTCGAGGAAAAGGTGATCGCGCAGCGTGCCGTCCGGGCGCAGGACGTAAAGGTTTCCATCCTCGGCGTTGGCGTAGATGTTCCCCTGCCCGTCGATCGCCGGCGCGTTGACGCAGAGCTCGAACCCCTCCGGGTGATCGTTGACGCAGGTGACCCGCCCCTTGCGGTCCCTGGCGCAGCTCTCGGTGTTGGCGTTCCGCCAGCGCCACTCGACCGCGAGCGCGGGGTCGAGCTGGGTGACGAAGTAGGCTGCCGGCGAGGCGGGATCGCTGGCGCTGCGGTCGGCGGGGCAGAAGGCCTCGACGTCGCAGTAGGAGCCGATGTCGGTGTAGTGGTTCTCTTTGGTGACCAGCGAATAGGTGCCGTCGTGGACCCGGAGCCCGGGCGTGACGTCCCAGCCGAACGGGAAGCTGGCGACCACCTCCCCCGCCGGGGCTGAGCTTCACCATGTGCCCCTGGAACCAGTTGTAGCGGGTGACCACCCCGAGGAAGACGCTGCCGTCCGGCGCGACGACCGGAGAGGCGGTCGAGTCGTCGAGGATCTCGCCGGCCCCCGGACGGTTCTGGGCCGGATCGACCCCGGCGCGCGCCCCCGGGCGGCAGCCGCCGGGGGAGCCGCTGGGCGGCAGCAGCACGTCACAGCCGTCGGCGAAGCGGTCGCGCAGCGAGGTGGCCCACTTCGGGGTGAGGTCCGGGTTGGCGGCGATGACGTACGCCGTGCGGCTCGACAGGTGGGCGACGCTGGCGGTGTAGACGGTGCCGTCCGCGGCCACGGCCGGCGCCAGGTTGAGGCCGGGGCGCTGCGAGCCGCAGGGGACCGCGGGCGGCACGGCGTCCGGCGACGGCGGCCAGGGGAGCTGGTCGTCGCCGAAGGTGCCCAGGCACTGACTCCCCGACGGCGCGCCGGGGACCAGCGAGGCGAAGGTCGCCGTCCGCGCCGTCCCGTCGGGGGAGATCTTCACCAGCCAGGCCCCCGCCACGTCCGCCGTCCACGGCTGGCCGCGGGCTGAGCTTCAAGGCGTTGTAGTAGACGTTCCCCGCCGCGTCGGCGGTCAGCGGGCCGGCCACGTAGGTGTCCGGATCGAGGGGGCCGACGGGGGAGACGCGCGGCGAGCAGCCGGCCCGGTCGGCTTGTCCAGCTTGAGCACCGAGCCGCCGGCGCCCGGCAGGTAGAGGTAAGGGCCGGCGAGGGCGGCGTGGAAGACCGGCTCGAAGACGGGGCCGTTGAAGCCGTTGCCGATCGGCGTCCGGCTTCCAGTCGCTGGTGAACGCCCACCGCTTCTCGAGACGGCCGTTGCGCCCAGACCAGCCGGCGCTCGCTCCAGGTCTGCGTCTGCCAGTGCTCGACGCCGGTGTACTCGCCCGCCCTTGAACTCCATGAAGACGTCGTTGCCGTCGAGGATCGGCACCTGGTAGTGGACCAGCAGCTCCCCTTCGACCGCGGGCTCGCCCTTCTCGGCCGCCGCGAACGGGTCGTAGACGACGTCGGCGAGGATGTGCCGCGCCGCCTGCCCCACGACGCCGTCGCGTTGCGTGTGCCGCGCGTTGCGCCCCCACTGCGACCAGTCGAGGGAGACCGCCGGGGCACGCTCCGGAGCGACTTCCTGGGCCCGCAGGGGGACCGCCCGCCGCCAGCAGCGCCAGCGGGACAGGGCTACCGGGCGCCCAGCCCCCGCCGCGGCCGGCGGCCGCGCCAGCCGCTTCAGGCATGGGCGAAGTCCTTGCGGCGCTTGTCGAACCAGGTCCGCGCCTCCTCCTCGGTGTCGGCGAAGATCAGCGGGTTGGCGTCGGGGCCGCGGCGGAAGAGATTGGAGGCGGTCAGCAGCAGCCGCGCGAGGACCTTGGCGCGCAACGGCGCGTTGCGCACCACCGTGCCGCGCAACGGCAGCAGCTTGACGGTGTCCGAGGCCTCCTTGCGCACCGCCGGCGGCAGGTCCTCGAGCGCCGTCAGATCGATCAGATAAAAAAAGTACGGCAGGCTCTTGGCGTATTCGAGGTGGGCCTGGTTGATCAGCCGGCACTCCTCCAGCGTGACCCTCCCCTTGAGGCGCAGATGAACGATGTCGGGGAGCTCCACGCCGGTGAACTGGTGGCCGCAATCGTCGCTCCGCGAGTACTCGGTTTCCGCCATCTCGACTCCTCCTCAAGGGACCACGGCCCTCATCTTCGCTCCGGGCAGTGAGCGATTGTCGCAACCGCGTGGCGCCGTCCCGTGGCGCGGGGTTGCGCCCCCCCGGACCGCCCGCCTGTAACGCCCGGAAAAGTGGATCGATTATAGGCACCGGGAGGCGCCTGGGGCAATGCGGTCCAGGGCTCTTTACGGCTCGGTCACCCCGGATCGGGCGCCGCCTCGCGCGCGGTCTCGGGCGGGGTCGTGGAGGGCGGGTCGCTGGCCGGAAACGAAGGATCGGGCGCCTCCTCCGGGCTCTCCGGGTCGCGGGCCGGCAGCGCGCCGTCGGGGAGGGGCCACTTCCCCCGGAACTCGTCGTCCTTGCCATTGCCCGGTCCATTGCCTGGCATCTCTGTCATCGGGATCTCCTCTGCTCCGGAATCACCGCAAGCCCTGTGCCATCTCCCCTTGGCTATGCTCGCTCCTCCCCAGGAGATCTGCCATGAACGACGACCCGCGGTATCCGATCGGACGCGCCCCGCTGGGGGCGGACAAGGAGAGGAGAAGGCGCTCACCCCCGAGCGGCGCGGCGAGCTGATCGCCGAGATCGAGGCCGCCCCCGCCCGGCTGCGCGAGGCCGTCGCCGGCCTCACCCCCGGGCAGCTCGACACCCCCTACCGCGACGGCGGCTGGACGGTGCGCCAGGTGATCCATCACGTGCCGGACAGCCACCTGAACGCCTATCTGCGCTGGAAGTGGGCGCTGACCGAGGAGGCGCCGGCGATCAAGACCTACGACGAGGCGCGCTGGGCCGAGCTCCCCGATACGCCGGCAACGCCGGTGGAGGTCTCGCTCGTCCTGCTCGAGAGCCTCCACCGGCGCTGGGTCGTGCTGCTCCGGGAGATGACGGCCGCCGGCTTCCGGCGCGTCCTGGTCCATCCCGACCACGGCCCCCTCACCCTGGACCAGATCCTCGCCCTCTATGCCTGGCACGGCCGGCATCACGTGGCCCACGTCACCGCCCTCAGGGAGCGGATGGGCTGGAGTTAGGGGATCAGCTCGCGCTGCCGCAGTTGCTCAGGCAGGCGTTCAGGGTGTAGGAGCAGGGGACGAAGCAGGGGTTGTCAGCCCGATGAAAAAGCGACCGGCCGGGTCGCCCGGCCGGTGTCTGGAGGAAGCTGCGCCTAGCAGCTCGAAAGGCAGGTTTGGAGCTGGGTGTCGCAGGAGACGATGCAGGTGTTCTGGCTGCAGGCCTGCTGGCACTGCTTGTAGTTGTCGTCGCACTGCTTCTCGCACGTCGTCGCGGCGCCGCCGCGGTTGGCTGCCAACGCCATCAGGGTGAGCCCGAGGGCGAATGCGATCCGTTTTACGTTCTTCATCTGTTGCTCCCTTCCCGTTGTAGTTCCTGGTGTTCCTCCCGCCGGGAGCCGACGGTTTCTGGAGGCTGCGGCCTCATGCCGCCTGACCATAAACTGTTGCTCGATCCGTGCCAGGTGGAGGTGAGGCGCCCCGACCGACCCTCCTTCGCCGCGCCATGGCGCGCCGTTTGCTAGCTCGGGCGGAAGACCTGCCGCAGGTTGTTTTCACCCCGAGAGAGAGTGAGGGCGAGAGATGAAGATTCACCCGGGACATCCCTATCCCCTGGGCGCCACCTACGACGGCGCCGGGACCAATTTTTCGTTGTTTTCCGAGCTCGCCGAGCGCATCGAGCTCTGCCTGTTTGACGCGGCCGGCGCCGAGGCGCGCGTCGACCTGCCGGAGGTCACCGCCCTCTGCTGGCACGGCTACCTCCCCAACGTCGGCCCCGGCCAGCGCTACGGCTTCCGCGTCCACGGGCCGTGGAACCCGGAGGCCGGCCAGCGCTGCAATCCGGCCAAGCTCCTGCTCGACCCCTACGCCAAGGCGGTCGACGGGATGGTGGAGTGGAACGAGGCGGTCTTCCCCTACCACTTCGCCGACCCCGAGGGTCGAAGAACGACCTCGACAGCGCCCCCTACATGCCCAAGTGCGTGGTCACCAACCCCTACTTCGACTGGGGGAACGACCGCCTGCCGCGCATCCCGATGCACGAGTCGGTGATCTACGAGGTCCACGTCAAGGGGTTCACCAAGCGCCACCCGGGCGTCCCCGAGGAGCTGCGCGGCACCTACGCCGGCCTCACCCATCCGGCGGCGCTCGCCCACCTGAAGCGGCTGGGGATCACCGCCGTCGAGCTCCTCCCCGTCCACCAGTTCATCCAGGACAGCGGCCTCCTCGAGCGCGGCCTGCGCAACTACTGGGGGTACAACTCGATCGCCTACCTCGCGCCGCACAACGAGTACGCGTCGGCCGACGCCGGCGCCGGGCAGCAGGTGCAGGAGTTCAAGCAGATGGTGAAGGCCCTCCACCAGGAGGGGATCGAGGTCATCCTCGACGTGGTCTACAACCACACCGCCGAGGGGAACCACCTCGGCCCCTCGCTGTCGTTCAAGGGGATCGACAACCCCGCCTACTACCGGACGGTGGCCGACAACCCGCGCTACTACATGGACTACACGGGGACCGGCAACAGCCTCAACATGCGCCACCCCCACGTGCTGCAGCTGATCATGGACTCGCTGCGCTACTGGGTGCTCGAGATGCACGTCGACGGCTTCCGCTTCGACCTCGCCGCCACCCTCGCCCGCGAGCTCCACGACGTCGACCGCCTCTCCGCCTTCTTCGACATCATCCAGCAGGACCCGGTGATCAGCCAGGTCAAGCTGATCGCCGAGCCCTGGGACGTCGGCGAGGGGGGGTACCAGGTCGGCAACTTCCCGCCGCTCTGGTCGGAATGGAACGGCAAGTACCGCGACACCGTGCGCGACTACTGGCGCGGCGAGGACCAGACCCTCGGCGACTTCGCGAACCGCTTCACCGGCAGCTCGGACCTCTACGCCAACACCGCCCGCCGCCCCTCGGCGAGCATCAACTTCATCACCGCCCACGACGGCTTCACGCTGCGCGACCTGGTCTCCTACAACGAGAAGCACAACGAGGCGAACGGCGAGGGGGGCAACGACGGCGAGAATCACAACCGCTCCTGGAACTGCGGCGTCGAGGGGCCGACCGACGACCCGCGGTGATCGGCCTGCGCGCCCGCCAGCAGCGCAACTTCCTCGCCACGCTCTTCCTCTCGCAGGGGATCCCGATGCTCCTCGGCGGCGACGAGATGGGGCGCACGCAGGAGGGAACAACAACGCCTACTGCCAGGACAACGAGGTCTCCTGGTTCGACTGGGAGAACCTCGACGACGGCCTCCTCGAGTTCGCGGCGCGCCTGATCGCTCTCCGCCGCGACCACCCGGTCTTCCACCGCCGCCGCTGGTTCCAGGGCAAGCCGATCCACGGCGAGGGGGTGCGCGACCTCGGCTGGTTCCGCGCCGACGGCCAGCTGATGAGCGACGACGACTGGCAGCACGGCTCGCCCAAGGCGATCGGCGTCTTCCTCAACGGCGACGCCATCGGCACCCAGGACGATCGCGGCGACCCGGTGGTGGACGCCAGCTTCTACGTCCTCTTCAACGCCCACCACGAGGCGGTCCCGTACCGCCTCCCGGACCGCTCCGACTGGGGGGAGCGCTGGCAAAAAGTGCTCGACACCGACGCCCCGTTCCCCGAAAAGGAGGAACAGATCTATACCGCCGGCAGCGAGGTGCCGCTGGCGGGCCGCGCGGTGGTGGTGCTGGTGCGGGAGTAGGAAAGGCGGGGAGGACTATTCCCTGAACAGCCCCTTGAGCTGCTGGAGCTCGAGGAGGACCTGCTCGACGCCGATCAGCTCGGCGAAGCGGCAGAGCAGGTCCGCGAAGGTCGAGGAGTACCCCTCCGCCTCGGCGGCGCCGCGGATGACGGCGTACTCGGCGGCGGTCAGCGGCTGACCCTGCGCCCCCTCCTCGGCCACGGCCTCCGCGGAGACCTCCTCCTCGGGGTCGCCGTCGTCGGCTGCGGAGCTCTTCAAGTTCTGCAAAGCCATTCCATCGCCGTTCCGAAAGCAAGTTACATGCCGTTTGGTTCCCGCCTCACGGCATCTGCACCATCCGCGCGAACAGCTCCGCGAGCGCCCGTTCCGGCTCGGCGCAGAGGCCGGCGTGGACGGGGGAGACCTGGATCATCGTGCTGCGCGGCGCCACCAGCCAGTGGAAGCGCTCGCGCAGCGACAGCCGCGCGATCGGCCCGGCGTCGGCGGCGCCGGCGCAGATCCGCGGGATCGCCTCGAGGTGCTGGCGGACCAGCTCGACGTCGGTCGCCGGCCACAGCGCGAGCAGGCGCGGCGCGTTGACCTCCACCCGGGCGGCGAGGAAGCCGGCCTCCAGGCAGAAGAGGATCACCCCGGCGTTGATCACCTCGCCGCGCTCCACCCGCGGCATCACCCGCACGATCGCGTAGTCGAACGAAGGCATGGTCAGCCCGGGCCGCGCGCGGCGACCGCCGCCGCCACGAAGCGCGGCGACGCCGCGAGCCGCCGCGTCAGATAGTCCACGTACCCGGCCCGCCGCGCCTCCGCCTCCGCCGCGTCCTGCTTCCGCGGCCAGCCAGCCGTCCGGGATCTCGGCCACGATCCGCGCGAACACCCCCGCGTCGAGGAGCGGCGCGAGGCGAGCGTCCGCCGCCTCGAGCCGGCTCGCCCAGGGGAGGAGCACGTGATCGCGCACGGCGGGGAAAGGGCTCGCCGCCGCCGCCGCCCGCTGCTCGCGGTCCCCCAGTTGTGGTGGAAGTAGAGCGCCGCGCCGTGGTCGATCAGGTAGAGCACCTTGTGCCACCAGAGGAGGTTCGGATTGCGCGCCGTGCGGTCGACGTTGGTCACCAGGGCGTCGAACCACACCACGGCCGAGGCGAGGTCGGCGTCGATCGTCTCCGGCGTGGCGTCCGCCGCCGCGGGATCGAAGGTCGCCGAGCCGGGGAGGTAGTCGAGCGCCAGGTTGATCCCCACGCTCGCCTTGAGCAGCTCGCGGATCTCCGAGTCCGCCTCGTTGCGCCCGAGCGCCGCGTCGACCTCCATGGTCACCAGCTCGGGCACCTTGAGCCCCAGCGCCCGCCCGATCTCTCCCGCCACCAGCTCCGCCACCAGCGCCAGCGGCCCCTGCCCCGCGCCGCGGAACTTGAGCACGTAGAGCCCCAGGTCGTCCCCCTCCACGATCGCCGGCATCGACCCGCCCTCGCGGAGCGGGGTCACGTAGCGGGTGGCGACGACGGTGCGCATGGCTTCCAGTCTATCGTGAAGCGGGCATATCATCGGATACCGGGGCACCGGACCGTCCCCGCTCCAGGAGAAACGCCCGCCATGTGCCGAAACATCAAGCCCCTGTTCAACTTCGAGCCCCCCGTCACCCCGGACGAGGTCCACGACGCCGCCCTCCAGTTCGTACGCAAGATCAGCGGCTTCACCAAGCCCTCGAAGGCCAACGAAGCCGCCTTCGACGCCGCCGTCGCCGAGATCTCCGCCGCCGCCCAGACCCTCCTCGCCAGCCTGGTGACCAACGGCACCCCGCGCACGAGGGAAGCCGAGGCCGCCAAGGCGAAGGAGCGCAACGCGAAACGGTTCGGAGCGGAAGCGGCGGCAGCGCGGTAGACCGGAGATCCCTGCCGTTTTTCGCCTCGCCGGGCCTTTTCCCAGGGTTCCAGGCGCTCGCTCTTCACTCCCGGCGCTTTCCAGCGTCCGGAGCTCTGGAACAGAATTCCAACGCTTCAAACAATGTTTTGGCGGCTCAAACAATGTTTTGGCCCGTAAAACAATGTTTGAAATGGCCAAAACACATTTTCGGCGGCTCAAACAATGTTTCAAGCCGTCAAACAATGTTTGACGGGAAAAAACAATGAAAAAAGCCGCCGGAGCGTCTTAAACGGTAGTGGTTCAGTTTGCCCCCTCGGTGCGCTCGGCCAGCAGGCCGATGATGTCCTCGACACTCCAGCGGCGATCGGCGACGCCAGCGGCTTGCGCGGGGGTGAGTCCCTTCAAGCTCATGTGAGGCCGTGCGAAGTTGTAGTGCATATAATGCACTGCTACCGCCGCGATCAGGTTCTCGATCTTCTTCGAGAAGCCGTTGGTCAGGCGAGTGAACCGCCTCATGCTCATCCGCATGGTGAGGTTCTGGCGCTCGACGTACGACGTGCTGATATGCTTCGCGTCGGGGCAGCCGGTGACGGCGTGCTTCTGCGTTCCAAGGCACTCAGCCGGGCTGTAGCGCGTGTCGCCCGTGGGCGTGGGGCCGTAGACCTTGATGAGCTGGGCGAAGTCCACGTCCCCGCCAAACCCCTCCTCGACGGCCGAAAGATACATCTTGTGTCCGTCGCTGGTGAGCTGGATACGGTTGGCAAGCCGCGACGCCAGATCCTGGACGAATTCGGTAGCGCACCCCGCGTCCCGAGAGCCGACCAGGAAGGACGGCACGAGCTTGGTGTCGGCATCGATCGCGGTAAAGGTCCACACGTCGCCCACGCCGAACTTGCCGCGCATCTCGGCGGGGACGTTCTTCGCTTTCGCGTAGCAAAACGCCCAGATCTCATCGACCTGGACGCGCTTGCAGGGCAGATCCCGCAGCGTCTCGTTCTGGTAGGCCGCGCAGACCGCCCCCAGCTCCACCAGGAGCTTGAGGATGGTGTTCTTCGCCACCCCGGTCATGCGGACGGTGGCGTTGATGCTGTTCCCCTCGACCAGGGCGGAGATCACGGCGACTCGCTTCGCGGCCTTCAGTACGTTTGCCATACTGACTATTATGCCAGAGCGGACTCGGAAAGTAAAGGGGAAATCTGCTCCCCCTCGATCGCTTGGTTGAGCGGGCTCCGGCGGGCAACATCTAGGTTTGTAAGGCGGGCCGTCGTCTACGCCTTGGGGCCGATCAGCACCTCTATGATGGTGCTTATCGATGGTTCGAGCTGCTCATACCAGGTTTCGAGCTGCCTATCCCAGACTTCAATGGTCGCCTCGACACCTTCGGCTTCCAGTGCTTTGGCAAGAGTTTTTCCGGCCTCGACCATGCTGGGAATTTCGGCCTCCGGGCGTACTGAATTCACGACCACAAGTACGTTTCGATTTTTAGCCCCAGTGCCGATCAATGGCGGCTCAACTTCGGTTGTTTGCACGGGATTTGGAGAGGCGACCTGTTTCCATAAGCCCAGTCTAAGAGCAGATATCACGGACCTGATAAATTCCATCATCTCGGGGTGCCAAGAGTTTACGGTGGCGACGAATTCTGTATTGGGAAACGGGGATACCGCCCCGGCTATTCGGCCGATCTGTTCAACGCTAAGAACTCGCGGCGCCTTGTACTTTTCGAGCTCTAGGCGGCCCTCATCAGCTTTTCTGCGGGCCTCCTCAGCTTTTAGGTTCGCCTCGGCGACTCGCTCGGTCGACAATCGCTGTAATTCGTCGTTGTCCTTGCCCGCCTTACGCTCGGAGCGAAGCGCCCCGTACACTCCTGCCGCAACGGCAAGGTCGGCAATAGTATATGCAACCTTTTCGCATGTGGATTTGTCGCTGTGGAAACTCCATAAGAAGACCGCCTCCATGACTAATGCGACAACAATAACCACTTCCCACGAACCTGCATTTCGCAAATGTCTTTCAAGATCGGCTTTAACCTGGCCTTCACTTCTCGCTGGGTTCGGATTGCACATTGGGCGTTATCCACGTTCACCGCGACGCTACCGGGATCTTCGTTTTTGGATAGGCGTTGGGCTCTTGATTCTCTGCGGCTTGGTGATTCTCTACCTGCTGTTCGTGGTCCGCCCGGCTCAAGGGTGATTCTTCCATCGCGCCGCCGCCGCCTTCCTGGCACTCTCGCTTCTCTGCTCGGGGGTCATGCTCGCGGTGCGCGCCTTCCCTCCCTTGAGACCTCCAAGGCGGCCTAGGGCAGCAGCGGCAGAGCGGATCGGGTCTTCGGGTTCTTCGGGGGGTTTGGCGGGGGCTTGTCCGGTTGCTTCCTGGACGATTTGGAAGGCCAGTTCGTTGATGTCGCGGGGGCGTTTAGAGTGCTTGCTAGTGCGGTCTCGCATGCCCCCATGGTAGCACGGGCGGCCCGTAGAGGCGCCGCCCGTGGTGGTTCTAGACGGACTCGCGGACGTGCCGCCCTACGACCTGCCCGGCGTCCGGCAGCTCGCCCCGCAGGAGGGCACCCGCAAGCTCTGACGCTAGGGCTTTGACCTGCCGAGCTGACCGAAGCGTGGCGACGATCTTGTCGGCCGGCAGGTAGACCAGCGTGAAGAAGCTGCTGCGGATGTCGCGCCGGCCGTCGTCGCCCCGGTAGTAGCCGAACGGAAGGGAGATCATCCCCCGCACGTTGACCGTACCGGCGGCTAGGGTGACATCGAAGCGGCCCTGTCTCCATCCGAGGGGGATAGGCTTCCCCGCTCGCCGTACCGCCTCCAGGTGGCGGTCAGCGGCGAACGCGAGCCAAATGCCGACCGAGATATGACCTTCCGCCGCCGCCCAGCGCTTCCATTGAAGCGATTGCTTCTCCGTGGCGCGGACGGTGAAGGTGGCCATTGTCAGGCCGCTGGCCATTTGCGTTCCTCTACGACGTTGAGCGCTGCGATGGTGAAGGCGGCGGCAAAGGACAGGAACCCGCCCGCCGTTCCCTTGTGGTACTTCTCCGCGGCGGCCTTCCAGGTGATCCGCTCCGCGTACGTCGCCTTGACGGTGACGGTGTGGACGGCGCCCGTAGGATAGACAGGCTCGCTCTTCCATCCGCTCATGACGGTTCCCCTCCCCGCCACGTGCCCAGTTCCCCCTCCAGGCGGTCTACCAGCTCGCCCAGAGAGTGCGCCACGCCGGTCCCCACGCTCGCGAGGTATTCCTCATGGGGCGTGTCGTAGCTGAAGCTCTCCCCCGTACACTCCAGGAGCGCGCCCTGGACGTGGCGGAGGTCGGCGATTACGGCCCGTAGGCTCGCGCGGAACAGCCCTTCGGGGTGGTCAGGCCAGTCCCCCCAGAGGGCCAAGATGCCGTCAAAGAGGAGCTTGCCAAAGCCCCGGAGGGCGGCGTTGGCGGCGGGGTCCGTCACGTAGAGGAGGAACGTTTCGCGGAACGTGGGGAAGTCCTCGAAATGTTGTGGGTCGATGATCGGCGGGACTGCGGCGGGCTGTGGTGCTTCCAGGGCCGGTGCTTCGCCCTCAAGCTCCCGCCCGCAGTGCTCGCAGAGCAGGACTCCGCCGCCGGAGAGGAAAGCGTCGAGGCCATCGAACCCGGCCCGCCACGCTTCCGCGAGATCATCGCGCCCGTAGGCGCATTCGGTCCGGTCCTTCCCCGCCGCCCTAGCTTTCGCTCCGGCACGGTACGCGGTGGATTTCCCCTTCCACGTGGCGGGGGGCTCTGTGTCATCGCACCACGCCTTAACGCTCTTCCCCGGTGGATCATCCGGAGGGGCAGCGTACAGCGACGGCGGGAGGGCGGAGGGGTGGGGTAGACTTCGGGCAGCTCGGGCATGGGGTCTAGGCTCCTGCTCGGGTCAGGTCCGGCGGACGTGTGCTAGCACCCCGCCGGGCCGCTTGGTAGTGTCGGAGAGAACGGGCGATCCGGCCTCTTTCCATCGGAGACACTACACCCCAAGCCTACCGGCTGTAAACCGCTGATTTCAAACGAGAAAACGTCTCATGGGCAAACTGAACCACTACCTTTTAAACGGGTCCCGGAGGGCGAAAGAAGGGCGCAAGGGAGGGAAACCTGTAGCGAAGGCTGATTGACACATACGTTCGCCGGAGGCTGATCGACACGAACGTTCGCCGAAGGCGGTAGAGACGCCCCACGTCCCAACGAGGACCTCCCGAGGCCACGGACGCGGGGCGTCTCCGGTGGGCCAAGGCCCTCTCTGCCAGTCTTCCCTGAGACACAGAAGCCCGAATCAATTAGGGTAGATCCAGGGAGGTGAGGCATGGGGTGGAAAGCAAGAGAGGCGCAGAGGGAGCCGGGAGGTGAGGAAAGGGTCCGGGAGTCGGGGGAGCCGGCCGGCTCCCCCGACTCCCGGACCTCGAAATCGAAGGCGATTGGCCTGCGTCCTGTTTCGGACCCGGAAGTGATCGCCAAGCCCAAGCGCCGGCAGTTTACGGCGGAATACAAGCTTCGGGTCCTGCGGGAGGCGGACGCCTGCAAGGAGCATGGGGCGATTGGAGCTCTGCTGCGTAGAGAGGGGCTGTACACCTCGCTGCTGGGCAAATGGCGCGTCCAGCGAGAGCAGGGAGAGCTGGAGGCTTTGAGTCAGGCTCGGGGCCGCAAGGTGGATCCCGAAACGGCTCTCCGGCATCAGGTCCAGCAGCTCGAGCGGGACAAGGCGAGGCTCCAGCGCAAGCTGCGTCAGGCCGAAGCCATCATCGAGGTCCAAAAAAAAGTCTCGGAGATCCTGGGCATCAGCCTGGCGGCTCCGGAAGACGAAGAAATGAGCTGAGGCTCCTGGCCCAAGAGCTCGCACCGACCCTGGGGCTACAGGCCGCCTGCAAGGGTCTCGGTGTGGCCCGGGCCACGATCTACCGCCAGCGCCGCCCTCGAGCCGACAGGCCGCCTCGCCGGCGATCGGCCTCCCATCGGGCCCTCAGCAGCGAGGAGCGCCAACAAGTCCTTGAGCTGCTGCACAGTCCGCGCTTCGTCGACGCCTCTCCCAGCGAGGTGTACGCCACCCTGCTCGATGAAGGCCTTTACCTGTGCTCCCAGCGCACCATGTACCGCCTGCTGGAGAGTCACGACGAGGTGCGGGAGCGCCGAAGGCTGCGACGCCACCCTCAGTACGCCAAGCCGGAGCTGCTCGCCACCGGCCCCAATCAAGTCTGGTCCTGGGACATCACTAAACTGCGCGGACCGGGCCGTGGAGAGCACTACAGCCTCTACGTCATCCTCGACATCTTCAGCCGTTACGTCGTCGGCTGGCTCCTGGCCGACCGGGAGAGCAAGACCCTCGCCCAGAGGCTCATCGAAGAGACCGTGGCCAAGCAGGAGATCCCACCCGGACAGCTCGTCCTCCACGCCGACCGGGGCTCGGCGATGACTTCCAACACCGTCGCCCAACTGCTGGCCGACCTCGGAGTCCTCAAGAGCCACAGCCGGCCTCATACCAGCGATGACAACCCCTTCTCCGAAGCCCAGTTCAAGACCCTCAAGTACCACCCGCTCTTCCCGAATCACTTCGCCGGAAAGGACGACGCTCGCCAGTTCTGTCGCGGCTTCTTCGATTGGTACAACCGGCAACACCGCCACTCGGGCCTCGCTCTTCTCACGCCCGAGCAGGTCCACTCCGGCCGCTCTGAGAGCGTTGTCCAGCAACGGGCTGAGACCCTCAACGCCGCCTATCGCACCCACCCTTCTCGCTTCGGGCGGCCGCCCCAGCCTCAATGGCCCCCGCAGGCCGCCTGGATCAATCCTCCCAACCCGAGTCAGCCCCAATCTCCCCTCATTGCGGACGACTTTGTGTCTCAAATAGGTTGACAGGTTCCGAGGTCGTTCCGGCGGGCCCGGGACGTCCGGGGGCACGCGGACGCGTTGGTTTCTGTTGTCTCTGTCGTCGGCGAGCCTGGGTATTGGTCACGGCGCAGCAGCGCGTCGGGGTGCCCATGCGGTCCCTTGCAGGTTCGGGTCGGCCTGCCCTTCGGCGGAGACGGACCGCGTCCGTGGCCTCGGAAGGTTCTCGTTGGGACCTGGCCCGTCTCTACCGCCTTCGCCGGAGGGTTGTGTAGACCGGAGGGTGGTGACGGTTGGCGCTATCTGGCCTTCCAACGCGCGGGGTTGGTCCGGATGTACTCGCGGACGCGCTCGAGGTCGGCGGGTTCGCGGAGGATGGTGTCGTGGTACCTCTCCTGCCAGGCGAAGCGGCGGCGCTTGAGGTCCCAGCGGATCGTCTTGGTCGCCCTCGATTTGAACTGGGCGATCACCTCGCCGAGCGACAAGGGAACCTCTTCGCGGAGCTCGGGGCGATTCCTGAAGATGAAAATTCCATGCAGGTGATCGGGCATCACGATCCATTCGTCCAGGACCACGTAGGACCCGATCTGCGGGATGACGCTCCACTCCCGCGCGACCACGTCTCCCTCCCGCGACAGCGTCATCCGGCCACCGGTGATCTCTCCGAACCAGCACACTCGGCCCAGCGTGCAGATCGTCACGTGATAGACGCCGGTCCACCGGTAATCCCAGGAAGCGAGACGGGCGGAAGGAATCCGGTACCGGTTCCTGAATCGCAGGTCGTCGGACACGCCCGCAGATTATCATCGTCGTCTTGGTCACCGGAATCAGGAACGAGGCCGATTGACACCAACGTTCGCCGAAGGCGGTAGAGACGCCCCAGGTCCCAACGAGGACCTCCCGAGGCCGCGGACGCGGGGCGTCTCCGGTGGGCCAAGGTCGTTCCGGCATGCCGGGCCGTTCGGGGGCACGCAGCCGCGTTGGTTTCTGCTGTCTTTGTTGTTTCGTTGTTTCCGATGTCAGCGGTCTGGGGGATGGTCACGGCGCAGCAGAGAGCCGGGGTGCCCATACGGCCCCTTGCGGGTCCGGGTCGGCCTGCCCTCCGCCAGAGACGGACCGCGTCCGTGGCCTCGGAAGGTTCTCGTTTGGACCTGGCCCGTCTCTACCGCCTTCGCCGGAAAGGGATCATCGACCGGACTCTGCCGGATTTCTCCATGGCACCGCTGTTGCACACAACGTCCTGCAAATGAAACGCAAGCCTTCCCCGGACCGTTCTCTGGCGGCGGAGCGTCCGCCGACCGCGGAGCGGTCGCCTCGCCTGTCGTTCCTCACGCTGGCGCTGGTCACCGCGGCGCTCTACTTCGGGCGGGAGGTGCTGATCCCGCTGGCGCTCGCGCTGCTGATCACCTTCATCCTCACGCCCTTGGTGCAGCGCCTGCAGAAGATGCGCCTCGGGCGGGTGCCGGCGGTGCTGCTGGTGGTGGTCGTGGTGTTCGGGGCGGTGGGGGCGGTGGGTTGGATGATGGGGTCGCAGATCGTCGACTTCGCGGAGACGCTGCCGCGCTACGAGCAGAACATCCGCGCCAAGGCGGCGGCGATCCGCGGCGGGCGCTCTTCGCGGCTCAAGCAGGCGCAGCGCACGGTCGAGCACCTCCAGGAGGAGCTGGGGATCGCGCCGCCGAACCCGGCGACGGCCGCGCCGGCGCGTCTGGGGGGAAAGGGACGTCCGGCCGCGACTCCGGTGGGGGTGCCGGTGGCGCCGGTGCCGGTCAGCGTGATCGAGCCGCCGGAGTCGCCGCTCACGCTGCTGCGCGAGACGCTGTTCCCGCTCCTTGGCCCGCTGGGGACGGCGTTCCTGGTGATCATCTTCGTGATCTTCATGCTGATCCAGCGCGAGGACCTGCGCGACCGGCTGCTGCGCCTGCTCGGGCAGGGGCGGCTCAACGCCTCGACGCAGGCGCTCGACGAGGCGGCGGAGCGGGTCAGCAGCTATCTGGTGATGCAGTTCGCTGATCAACCTCGGCATGGGGACGGCGGTGGGGATCGGCCTGTTCTTCATCGGCGTGCCGAACGCGGTGCTGTGGGGGCTGTTCGCCGCCATCCTGCGCTTCGTGCCATACGTCGGCTCGATGATCGCCGCGGCGCTCCCCGTGCTGGTCTCGCTCGCCGTCTTCCCCGGCTGGCAGCAGCCGCTCCTCGCCTTCTTCCTCTTCCTGATCATCGAGCTGGTGACCGGCAACGTGATCGAGCCGCTGGTCTACGGGGCGGAGACGGGGATCTCGACGATCGGCATCCTGGTGGCGGCGGTGTTCTGGACCTGGCTGTGGGGGCCGGTGGGCCTGCTGATGTCGACGCCGCTCACCGTCTGCCTGGTGGTGCTCGGGCGCTACGTGCGGCAGCTCCAGTTCCTCGACGTGCTGCTCGGCGACCAGCCGCCGCTGCCGCTCGAGGCGCAGGTCTATCACCGCCTGCTGGCGCTCGACGCCGACGAGGTGGGGGTGCTGCTCGAGAGCTCGATCAAGGAGCGCACGGTCGCCGAGTTCTACGACGGCGTGCTGATCCCGGCGCTGATCCTCGCCGAGCGCGACCGCCACCGCGGCGAGCTCACCCCGGAGCGCGAGGAGTTCATCGAGACCACGGTGCGCGACTGGATCGAGGAGCTCTCCGGGCGCACCCGCGAGGACGGCAGCCTGGGGATCGAGACGGCGAAGGGCGAGAACGCCGCCGAGCGGCTGGTCTGCGTGCCGGCTCACGACGTGGCGGACGAGCTGGCCGGCCACATGTTCGCGCAGCTCGCGGTGCGCGGCGGCAAGCCGGCGGTGCTCGAGTTCGACCTGCCGCGCTCGGAGATGCTGCGCCGGCTGGCCGAGCTGGGGGCCGAGCAGGTCTTCATCTCGGCGCTCGAGCCGTTCGCCTACAGCCAGGCGCGCGAGATGTGCCGCGACCTGCGCGCGCACTTCCCCGGCATGCGGATCGTGGTGGCGCTCTGGGACCTGCGCGCCGAGGCCGACCGCCACCGCCGGCGGCTGGTGGCGGCGGGGGCGGACGAGGTGGTGGCGACGCTCGCCGAGGCGGTGCTCGCCATCCGCCTGACGCCGACCCGCGAGGTCGACCCGGTGGCGTTGTGCGCGGACCTCCAGAAGGCGTTCCGCGACGTCGATCTGGCCCACGCCGAGTCGCTGCTCGCCGAGGCGGAGCGGCTGCTGCCGGTGGCGGACCTGGCGGTCGAGGTCTTGCAGCCGGCGCTCGAGGGGCTGCGCGACGACCTGGCGGCGGGGCGGATGACGGCGGAGCAGGAGGAGGTGGCGGGGGCCCTGCTGCGCCAGCGGGTGATCGCGCTGGGGGAGGCGGCGCCGCAGGTGCAGGGGTACCGGGCGCTGGCCGCCTCGGCGCCCGAGGAGGAGGAGGAGATCGGCCTGCTGATCCTCGCCCTGCTGATGCGGCGGGCGGGGTGGAGCGTCGTCCACCTCGGGCAGCGGGCGGCGGACGAGGGGTTCGGCGAGGTGATCGCCTCGGTGCAGCCGCACGCCATCCTCTTCTCGGCCGTGCAGCGCCCGAGCGCCGACCGCCTGCTGGGGCTGGCGGACGGCCTCCACCGCGAGCACCCGGAGCTCCTCTTCGTCCTCGACGGCCCCGGCTTCCGCCCCTCGGCCGTGGCGCGCCTCGACGGCGCCGCCCTGCGCGTCGGCGACGACGCCCGCGACGCCCTGGCCGCGATCGCCCGCCGCATGCCCCCGCTCCCGCCGCCGCCCCCCCCCAGCGACGCCGATCTGGCGGACGAGAAGGCCGAGCACGACGGCGATCCGGAGCTCGACGGCGACGACACCCAGGTCGGCGCCCTCCGCCCGGCGGGCTCGGGGATGTACGGGCCCGCGAAGCCCGGCACCGCGAAGCCCGGCCCCGCGAAACCGGACGCGCCGCGGGCGGCGTAGGATCTCCACGGACGAACCGCCTGGAAGGAGCCCCGAGATGAAGAGACCCGTCAGGAACCGCCCGCTGCGCGCCTCTGCCTGCGGAGCGTTCTGCCTGCTGCTGGCTGGGTCAGCCCTGGCCCAGACCGGGAAGCCCGCCGAGAAGCCGTCTGGCCGGCTGGTCGTCCGGCCGCAGCCGGGGGAGCCGGGGCCCACGCTCGACGAGCGGTTCGCCCATGCGTGCTATCACGGCGTCAGCCCGATCGATCCCAAGGAAGACACCTGCCTCAAGGACGGCCGCTGGGAGGGGGCGCCCGCGGCCGCCGCGGGGACGGCCCTCAAACCGACGGTGGTGCTCAGCCCGCGGCGGGAGAGCGGCGACCTGGACGGCGACGGGGTGCCCGAGACGGCGCTGCTGCTGACCTCGGAGCCAGGCGGGTCGGGATCGTTCGTCTACCTGGTGATCGCGGCCTGGCGGGGGGACCGGGTGGTCGACTTGGCGACCACGCTGCTGGGGGACCGCGTGCGGGTGCGCGGGCTCAAGATCGCCGCCGGCAAGCTGCTGGTCGACGTCCAGCAGGGCGCCCCGGGCGACCCCGCCTGCTGCCCGACGCAGCTCGCCACCCGCATCTTCACCCTCAAGGGGGGACAGCTCGCGGAGGGGCCGGTGAGGCTCGGGCCGCGGGTGACGATCGACCAGCTCGACCACCCGGAGTCGCTGGAGAAACCGCCGGGCTGAATCTCGAGAGAGGAAACCTGCGGTCGGGGAGCTTTTTCCTCCCCTGTACTCGGGGGAGGCCAGGAGGGGGTGCCCGCAGGCCGGGACGCTTCCTGGGTTGGGAGGTTGCGGCCCCCTCCTGACCTCCCCCGAGTACGGGGGAGGAAAAAGGCAGGCCCTGCGATCAGAAGGTCCGGTGACCGGGTGGTTCCACCCGCATTCCCGCTCCCCTTACCCCGCCTTCGCCTCCAGCACGGCGCGGTCGCGCAGCTTGCCGGCGGCGGGGGAGAGGGGAGCGTCGGTGAGGATCTTGTTGATGCGCTCCATCGCCTTCACGGCGTCGCCGACGCTCTGGTAGAGGACGACCTCGCCGTAGAGGTTGTCGGCGAGGACGTTGAGGCGCTCGATCACCGGCACGACGTAGGGGCCCTCGGGGTAGCGGCGCAGGTACTCGGCGCCGTTCTTCAGGTCGCTGTAGGTCTTGGCGATCGACGCCAGGCGCTGGTCGGCGACCTTCTTCAAGTCGGGATCGCGGTCCTGCTCGGCCATCTCCTGGAGGGCGGCGAGCTCCTGGAGGTTGGGGGCGAGGTTGCGCAGGCCGACCGCGGCGCGCTTGCCGGGCTCGCTGGTGGGGGCCTTTTCCCACGCCTTGAGGTACTGGGTCACCGCCTCGGTGCGGTTGCCGAGCCGGCTGTAGGCGTCGCCGAGGGCGAGGCCGACGTCGGGGACCTGCGCCGCGTCGGGGAAGTTCGACAGGAAGCTCTGCAGGAACGAGGTCTCGTAGATGCCGCCGCCGAGCACCTGGACGGCGCGCGGGTAGATCTCCTTGCGCTTGCCGTCGAGGTCGGCGATCTCCCCCTCGATGGCGGCGAGCAGGTCGCTCTTCGGATCGATCGCGCGCAGCTCGGCGAGCTCCTTGCGGTAGGTGCGCAGCACCGCGCCGTAGTCGCGCGACAGCACCGGGCGGGTCAGCTCGTCGTCGCGCCGCTTGTGCAGGCGCTCGAGGCGGATCGAATCCGAGATCCTCCCCTGCGGCCAGGAGGAGAGCACGGCGTGGCGCACGAAGGTGTTCACCCCCTCGTCGGCCTTCTTGGCGTGCCCGACGGCACGGGTCAGGTAGTTGTTGAGCGTCGCTTGCGTCTTCTTGCGGTACTCGTCCGCCGACGACTTGGCGGCGATCGACCAGGTCGACTGGCGCGCCTTGGCGGCGCGCTGCCGCTCGTCGGAGAAGGGATGAGTTTGCATGTAGCCATATTCCTTGAGCTGCGGAACGCGGCTGTTCATCAGCTCCCAGAGCTTGCGGGCGCCGTCCGGATCGTAGCCGGCGGCGGCGGCCAGGTGCTGCCCTTCCTTGTCGGCCTCGTCCTCGTCGTCGCGGCTGTAGCTGCGCAGCAGGAGCTCGGAGAGCACCAGGCTGGCCGCCGCCGCCCCCTGCACCACGTTGCCGTTCGGATCGTCGTAGCCGACCCGCGGGTCGTAGGGGGTGTTCGGATAGTGGGTGTTGCCGCGCGAGGCGCCGATCGCCACCCCGGCCACCAGCAGGTTGCCGAGGATGTTCATCAGCGTCGCCTTGCGCTGCATGTGGATCGAGTGCTCGTGGACGACGTGGCCGATCTCGTGGCCGAGGACGTTGGCCAGCATGTCGTCGTCGAGCCCGAGGTCGAGCATGCCGGTGGTGATGAAGATCTGGCCGGCCGGCAGCGCGAAGGCGTTGGGCTCGGTCATCGTCACGATGTTGAAGACGAAGGGGTACTTCTGGAAGTCCGACTGCTGGGCGAGCTCGTAGGCGATGCGGTTGACCCGCGCGAGACGCGCCGGGTCATCCGGGGAGCCGTACTGCTCGACCGCCTCGGCCGCCGCCTTCAGGCTCTCGTCGAACATCTTGGGATCGGCGATGCCCGCATAGCCGGCATTGCTCGACGCGATGACGGCGCCGCGGTTGGGGGCTTGAGCCAGTCCTGGATGAGCGGTGGTGACGACGAGCAGCAGGGCGAGCGTGAAAGCGAGAGTGGGTCGGATCTGCATGGCCTTCTCCCTCGGAAAACTCCTCAAGAGTACCGCATCGGCGGGGTCTCTGCCGTGACAACCCGCGCCGGGGGTGTAAAACTTCCCTCAGGGAGTGCACTGCCTTGGCCCGCGCAGCCGATTGGCAGGGAGCGCAGCGACCGTAGACCGAAGGAGGCGAGCAGGGCCAAGGCAGGGCACGGGGACTGGCAAGGAGCGCGGCGACCGTAGACCGAAGGAGGCGAGAAGGGCCGAGCCAGGGCATGGGGACTCCCCATCGTTCCCCTGGGAGAGCTGTGGTAGCTTTCCGCGCATGAGCGACTTGACCATCGAAGTGGAGACCGCGAGGTCGTCCATGGAAGAGATCCGGCCGGCTCTCGACGCCGGTCTGAAGGAAGCCTTTCCGGGCGGGATGCTGAAGTGGCGCTGGGAGGGGGACGTGATGCACCTCTCCGGCCCCGGGGCGCAGGCGACCATCGTCCTCGAGACGGGGAAGCTGGTCGGCCGGGCCCACTTGAAGGCCCCCGCCGTCCTGATGAAGCCCGTGATCGAGCAGAAGATCACCACCGTGATGAAGAAGGCCGCCGTGGCCTGAACCCTCCGCCGCGCCGGTTCCCCCCGCCGCAGACGCCGCCCAACGGTCCTCCGTGCCGCAGTCCCTCCCCCTCCTCCCAGCCGCCCTCGAGCGCCACGCCGCCGCGGATCCCGAGGAGCCCTGGCTCTTCCGGGCGGAGGGGTGGGACTGGGTCTGGCATCCCTGGGGGGAGCTCGCCGGCTGGCGGCGTACGTGGAGCGAACGGATCGCCATGCTCGGGAGCGGCCTGCCGGCCGGCGCGCGGGTGGCCTTCCGGTATTGCTCCGACCCCTCCTCCGTGATCCTCGACCTGGCCATCCAGGCCGCCGGCTTCGCCTCCGTGCCGGTGGCGGACCCCGCCCGGAGACGGGCGGACGAGGCGTGGATCGATTTCGCGGGAAACGAGTTGCGGCTGCGGCCCGGGGAAGGGGCGGGGATAGACGCCGCGGCGACGGACGCGGCGCTCGCCGCCGCCGCGGAGCGGATCGGGGAGGCGATCGGGCCGGCGCCGAAAGGGAAGCGCGAGATCGTGGTCCTCGGCGGTTCGCTCGGGGAGCCGGCCGAGCGCGCGATGCTCGCCTGGGCGACCCTGACCGGCGCCGCCGTCGTCCTCGAGCCCGCCCCGGCCCTACGCGCCGCCACCGCCTCCTGGGTGCGGCCGACGGTGTTCCACGGTACGCCGGCGGAGATCGCCGATCTGCGGGGTAGGGTGAGGGAGCGCGGGACGCGCCGGCCGTTCCGGCGGCTGCGGAGGGTGCTGGTGACCGGGGAGGCAGGGCTGGGGGCGGAGGAGGCGGCGTGGTGGGAGGGGCGGAGGGTGGGGGTGCGGGAGGTGACAGTGGATCCTAAAACGTAGGGGCGGGGCTCGTCCCCGCCCGGGTGGGGGCCGGCCGGAGTCGCGAACCTACCGATCCCGGGAGCCTTTTTCCTCCCCTGTACTCGGGGGAGGCCAGGAGGGGGCCTCAACATCCCAACCAAGGCAGCGTACAGGCCTGCGGGCACCCCCTCCTGACCTCCCCCGAGTACAGGGGAGGAAAAAAGCATCTCTGCGAGAACGCGTCAGGCATCTGGCCGGCCCCGCCCGGGCGGGGACGAGCCCCGCCCCTACGTCAGCGGGTAGTCCACACCCACGTAGGTTGCGCTGTGCGCAACATCAACGTTGGCGGTGCGCGCAGCGCACCCTACGAAAACGCCCAGCGCAGGGCCCCCCCTCTCCCGGACGGCGGGAGGGCGGTGGGAGAGGGGCCGGGGGTGAGGGGGCTTTGCCGCAAAGCGGCGTAAACCGTGGTATATAACCCGGCGACGAGAAGAGGAGAGACTTCCATGCCCGACGAGAACGCCGTCCCAGCTACCCCGCCGGCCCCGCTGCGGCCGCCGAACACCGCCTCCGCCCTGGAGGAGATCACGTCGCGGGCCGACACGGTCTGGACCCGACCCGGGGGGAAGCCGGTCAAGGTCCAGGTCGTCGGGCGCGAGGCGCTCAAGGGGCACCGCGGGCGGGTGGCGATCGTCGACGGCTGCCGGACGCCGTTCGCCAAGTCGGGGACGGAGCTCGCCAACATGGACGTCGTCGACCTCGCGAGCGTGGCGGCGGCGGAGCTGGTGGCGCGGACGGCGATCGACCCCGAGGAGATCGACCTCTCGGTCTTCGGGGTGGTGGTGCCCGCCCTCTTCGCGCCGAACCTGGGGCGCGAGGTGGTCTTCCGCACCTCGCTACCGTTCCGCATCCCGGGGGTGACGGTGAACCTCGCCTGCGCCTCGTCGACGCGCGCCATGACCTTCGGCGCCACCGCCATCCTCTCGGGGGAGGCCGAGGTGGTGCTCGCCGGCGGCGCCGAGTCGCTGACCAACGTCCCCATCCAGTTCTCTCGCAAGGCGGCGCAGACCTTCATGGCGGCGAGCCGCGCCAAGACGCTGCCGCAGAAGGTCGGCGTCTTCGGCAAGCTGCGGCCGGCCGACCTCGCGCCGGTCGCCCCGGCGATCGCCGAGTACACCACCGGGATGTCGATGGGGGAGTCGGCGGAGAAGATGGCGAAGGAGAACGACATCTCCCGCCGCGCCCAGGACGAGATCGCCCTCCTCTCCCACCAGCGCGCCGCCGCCGCCACCGCGGACGGCCGGCTGACCGCCCAGATCGCCGCCACCTTCCCGCCGCCGGCGTACGACAAGGCGATCACCCACGACAACGGCGTCCGCGGCGACAGCTCGGCCGAGGCGCTCGCCAAGCTCAAGCCGGTGTTCGACAAGCGCTACGGCTCGCTGACCGCCGGCAACTCGAGCCCGCTGACCGACGGCGGCTCGGCCGTGCTGCTGATGAGCGAGGAGAAGGCGAAGGCGCTCGGCTACCAGCCGCTCGGCTACATCCGCTCCTACGCCTTCACCGGCCTCAATCCCGCCGACCAGCTCCTCCAGGGGCCGTCCTGGGCCGCCCCGGCGGCGCTCGACGCGGCGGGGGTGACCCTCGCCGACATCGACCTCGTCGAGATGCACGAGGCGTTCGCGGCGCAGATCCTGTCGAACATGAAGGCGTTCGCCTCGCAGAAGTTCGCCGAGCAGGAGCTGGGGAAGAGCGCGCCGGTCGGGGTGATCGACTTCGACCGCTTCAACGTCACCGGCGGCTCGATCGCCATCGGCCATCCGTTCGGCGCCACCGGCGCGCGGGTGGTGATGCAGGTCCTCTGCGAGCTGCGCCGCCGCGGCCAGAACCTCGGCCTGGTCACCGTCTGCGCGGCCGGCGGCATCGGCTTCGCGATGGTGGTCGAGAGAGAGTAGGGGCCGATCCCTCCGCCCTTCGCGCCGCTCGCCGGGACGCTGGTCGTCGACCTCTCCCGCAACCTGCCGGGGCCGCTCGCGGCGCGCCTGCTGGCCGACTTCGGGGCGCGCATCGTCAAGGTCGAGGAGCCGCGGCTCGGCGACCCCCTGCGCACGGCGCCGCCGGTCCGCGAGGGGGTGGGGACCCTCGGCGCCATCCTCCTCGCCGGCGTCGAGAGCGTCGCCCTCGACCTCAAGTCCCCGGCGGGGAAGGAGGCGCTCGAACGCCTGCTGGCAGGGGCGGACGTGCTGATCGAGAGCTTCCGCCCGGGCACGCTGGCCCGCTTCGGCCTCCCTCCGGAGGAGCTGCGAACGAAGTTCCCGCGCCTCGTGATCGGCTCGATCTCGGGATGGGGGACGGACGGCCCCTACGCCGCGCGGGCCGGCCACGACCTCACCTACCAGGCGATCGCGGGGACGCTGGCGCCGATCGCGGGCGGCGCCATGCCCGGGGTGCAGGTGGCGGACCAGGTCGGCGCCTGGAGCCTGGTCTCCGGGCTGCTCGGCGCGCTCCTCGAGCGCGAGCGGACGGGGGAGGGGCGGCACGTCGAGGTCTCGCTGCTCGACGCCGGCCTGCACGCCAACCTCACCGCCTGGGCGGCCGAGGCGGGTGGGCCGAAGGGGGTGGGCGAGCGCCTGCCGCTGACCGGCGCCTTCCCCTGCTACAACCTGTACCAGACCGCCGACGGCCGCCGGCTGGCGCTCGGCGCCCTCGAACCCCACTTCTGGGAGCGCTTCTGCCGCGCCGCCGGGCAGCCGGAGCTGCTGCGCCACGCCTACAGCTCCTCCCCCCGCGTGCGCCGGGAGATGGAAGCGCTCTTCCGCAGCCGCACCGCCGCCCAGTGGATGGCCCTCCTCGACGGCGAGGACGTCCCCGTCGAGCCAGTGCTCTCGGCCGGCGAGGCGAAGAACCACCCGCAGGTGCTGGCGAGCGGCCTCCTGGCGACCGGCCCCGACCGCCTCCCCCGCCTCGCCTTCCCCGCCCGCTTCGACGGCGAACGCCTGCCGGCGGGCGGCGCCGTGCCGAAGCTGGGAGAGCAGACGCGGGCGGTGCTCGCGGAGGCCGGGGCGAAGGAGCTGGCGGGGGAGGTTGGAGTGGGCCGGAGGTTCAGCTTCAAGCGGTGGGTGAAGACCTTTCTTCGCTAATTCCCCGCCCCCCGCGCGATCACCAGCACCGTGAGGTCGTCCCGTAGCGGCTCCCTTCCCACGTGGGCGTCGAAGCTGTGGAAGAGGGTGTCGTGGATCTCCTGCGGGTCGCCGCCGAGGTGGAGGGCGGCGCGGATGCGCTCGAAGCCGAAGGCGTTCTCCCCCTGGGCGTCGAGGGCTTCGAAGAGGCCGTCGGTGTAGAGGAGGAGGGCGTCGCCGGTCTCCAGGGTGGCGGTCTGGCGGGGGAGGGGGAGGGGATCGCGCAGGCCGAGCGGGAAGCCGCCGTTGCCCAGCTCCTCGATGCGGCCGCCGGCGCGGCGGAGGAGGGGGAAGGGGTGGCCGGCGCAGACGTATTCGAGCTCGCCGGTCTCCGGGGTCAGCAGGCCGTAGAAGGCGCTCATGAAGGTGCGCTTGGTGCCGGTGCGGCAGAGGGTGCGGTTGAGCAGCGCCAGCACCCGCTCGGGGGCGGGGTCGAGGTCGATGGCGGTGCGCAGGGTGGCGTTGGCGATCGCCATCACCAGGCCGGCGGCCATGCCGTGGCCGCTGGCGTCGGCCACCATCAGCGCCAGGCGGCCGTCGGGGAGGGGGGCGAGGCCGTAGAAGTCGCCGCCGACCTCGTTGGCGGTGCGGTAGGAGTGGGCGAACGCGTACCCCACCACCGGTGGCAGGTCGTGCGGCAGCAGCTCCGCCTGGAGCTCGCGGGCGACCTCCAGCTCGTCGCGCACGCGGACGCGGTCGACCAGCTCGAGGGCGAGCAGGAAGATCAGGGCGCCGACGCTGATCGCGAACCAGAACGGCGAGAACTCGACGTGGACGTTGAGCTTGCGGGTATGGATGGTGAAGGTCGCGGTGCCGACCATGCCGAGGGCGAAGGCGATCAGCGAGGCGGCGAACAGCAGCCGCCGCGGCGGCGTCAGCTTGTAGGAGAGGCCGAGGAAGGCGAGCTTGGCGCGGAACAGGAGGCGCCCGACGCGCCCCGCGGGCTCGGGCTCCTCGCTGTGGTCGCGGGTGAGCACCGCGTAGGCGCTGGCGGCGTCGCGGTCGAACAGGCGCTTGACGTCGCGCCCCTCGAGCCCCTGGGTGTACTCGCGGAAGAACCCCTGGACGCGCTGGATCTTCCCCTCGGTTCGTCGGCGCATGTCGGTTCTATACGGAAGAGAGGGGCTCCGGGTTTGCGCCCCCCGGCTCCGCGAGCAGATGGGCGAGCGAGCTCGCGTAGTAGCGCAGGAGAGGCAGCTCGGCGGGGACGGCGGAGAACAGGCCGTCCTGCTCGGCGATCAGGTGGCGCAGGGTGAGCATGCGCAGGCCGGCGACGATCGCGTAGTCCTGATCCCGGCGCGGGATGTAGACGTGGGCGCCGGCGGCCTCCAGCTCCCCCATCAGCCGCCAGGCGCGGCTCTTCAGCTCCAGCTCCGAGAGCGGCTCGCCGGCGCTCGCCACCAGCACGGTGGCGACGAGAGGCACCGGCAGGGCGGGGATCACCCCGCCGATCTCCCGCATCAGCCGGGCCCCCAGCCGTTCGAGCTCGGCCGAGCGCTCGGCGGCGGCGAGCTGCCGCAGGTCGAGATTGCGTTCCGCGAGATAGGCGCGCATCGAGAGCGGCGAGCCGAAGTTGACGCAGGCGTAGCCGAAGCGGTGCCAGCGGCTGCGCAGCATCAGGGAGAGGTTCCTCCCGGCGAAGCGCAGCGAGGTGAGGAGGGCGTGGAGCGCGCCGCGCCGCCGCCGGTCCGGGTCCAGGTCGAGGAGGAGGGTGCGGTCCTCGAGCACCCGGTCGTAGTTGATCCCCACCGGGATGAACACCAGGTCGCGCTCGCCGTGGACGGGGTCGAAGGAGCGCAGCATGTAGTCGAGGATGCCGAGCTTCGGCAGGCGCAGGCGGCCGTCGCGCGACAATCCCCCCTCCGGATAGACCGCCTGCGGCACGCCGGCCGCCGTCGCCATGTGGATGTAGCGCTCGAGGACCCGGCGGTAGAGCGGGTCGCCCGAGCTCCTGCGCACGAAGTAGGCGCCGGTCGAGCGGATCAGGGTCTGGAGGGGCCAGATGCGCGCCCACTCCCCCACGGCATAGGAGAGGGCGGTGCGGTCGGCGGCGAGGTAGCCGACCAGCACGTAGTCCATGTTGCTCCGGTGGTTCATCACGAAGACGACGGTCGAGCCCGGCGCCAGGGCGGCGAGCCCCGCCTCGTCCGAGAAGCCGAGGCGGACGCGGTAGAGGGTCTGCGCCACCCGCTTCGAGAGCCAGTAGCCGATGCGGAAGTAGAAGTAGGCGTTGAAGGCGGGGACGATCTCGCGGGCGTAGCGCTCGGCGCGCGCGGCGAGCACGGCGCGCGGCACCCCCTGCTCGCGGGCCGCCTGGTCCACCGCCTCCACCACCTTGGGGTCGTAGGCCAGGCGGTCGATCAGCACCCGCCGCCGGGTGCGGTGGAAGGCGGGGATCTTCAGGCGCAGCCGGGTGTTGAGCTCGTCGATCGCGCGGTTGACCCGCCGCCTGAGGTACCAGCGCGCCCCGGGGACCAGCAGCCGGTCGAGCGCCGCCCAGGCGGCGAGCAGGGCGAGGACGGCCACCAGCCAGAGAGGGAGACTGACGAGGCGGGTCATAGGGGTTGCGCGATCATAGCAGGGGGGGACCACGGAGGGCTGACCCCTCGGCGAAGAGGGCCTTTCTCCTCCCCCGTACTCGGGGGAGGCCGGGAGGGGGCGTTCCGGAGGCCGGGGCGCTTCCTTTTCCGGGAGGTTGAGGCCCCCTCCTGACCTCCCCCGAGTACAGGGGAGGAAAAAGACACCGGGTTCGGAAAGTTGCTGAGAAGCCCGGAAGTCGAGGCTCCGATTCCTACCGCAGCTCGAACGAGCGCCGCGCGGCCCCCGCGGCGGCGCGGCTTTCGTACTCCTCGCCGGCGGTCAGCTCGCGGAGGCGTTCGCTGACCGGGAAGACCATGGGGACGGGCTGCCAGGCGAAGGGCTTGCCGGTGAGGGTGTCGGTCAGCCGTCCGTCCGCCACCACCACGGCCGCTTCGGCGAGGGGGAGGCCGGCGAGGGCGCGCTCGAGGGCGCGGAAGAGCCCCTCGTCCTCGGGATTCAGGAAACGCACGATCTTCCTCCCCTGCGCCGCCACGTGGTAGTGGGCGGGGACGAAGACGATGCCGTCGAGCTGCAGGCGGTCGCAGGCGAGGACGAGCAGGGCGAGGATGTCGTTCAGCATGCCGAGACCCGGGTGGGCCTGGCCGGGGAGCGGGGGGTGCTCGGCGGTGAACTCGCCGCGCGGGTTCTGCAAGAGGAGCCACTCGGCGCGCAGCATCGCCATCCCGGGGATGGCGCCGCGGTCGATGCGCAGCCGGGTCTCGATCAGCAGCTCGCGGGGGCCGCGCGAGCCGTAGAGGCGCACGGTGTCGCCGGTGGGGTTGTCGACGTCCAGCTCGAGGTGTGGATGCTCGAAGCCGAGGCTGCGCACGCGGTCGAGGAGCCCGGCGCGCTCGAGGGTCAGCTCGAGCCCCTGGCACGAGTAGAAGCCGAGGGCGCGGCGCGGCCGGCGAGGGCTGCCGAGGGCGCTCGCGAGGTCTTCCTCGGTCAACCCCCAGTCGTCGTGGCGCGCGTCCTTCCTTGCCTCGCCGGTCAGCTCGTGCTCGGCGAGCCCCCGGGCGAGGCGGCGGTAGCGGGTGAGCAGCAGCTCCTCGGTGCTCGGCGGCTCGATCGCCCGGCCGCGGTTGAGCAGCGTCGACAGGAAGCGGGCGCTGTAGCGCCAGGAGTTGGGGCCGTAGCCGCCGGCGAGGAGGATCACCAGCGGCACCCGCCGCCGCCGCTCCGTCCGCTGCTCCTCCCGCAGGCAGGAGAGGACGAAGCGGTCGCGCTCGAGCATGCCGTCGGCGGTGATCTTCCAGTCGCCGATCTGGTCGTCCGCCGCCGGATCGCAGCCGGCGAGGTAGATCACGAGGTCGGGGGCGAAGCGGTCGAGCACGGGGGGCAGATGGGCGCGGACGGCGGCGAGGTACGCGGCGTCCGCGACGCCGTCCCCCAGCTCGACCACCGTCGCCTCCACGGCGTCGATCCCGGGCGAGGTGCGGTTGTGGATGGTGAAGGTGTGGACGGTCGGGTCCGCGGCGAAGATCGAGCGCGTGCCGTCGCCGTCGTGGAGGTCGAGGTCGACCACCAGCACCCGCCCCGTGAAGTCGTGGGCGCGCCGCTCGGCGATCGCCGCCGCGACGTCGTTGTAGACGCAGAAGCGCTCCCCCTTGGCGGCGAAGGCGTGGTGGAACCCCCCGCCCAGGCTGACCGCGATGCGCCGCGAGGCGAGCGCCGCTTGAGTGGCGGCGAGGGTGCCGCCGGCCATCGTGCGCTGCACCTCGAGCACCCGCTCGGCGAGCTCCTCCGGGATGTGCAGGCCGAGGATCGGCAGCAGCGCGTCCGGCCGGGTCAGCGAGTCGAGATAGTCGTCGGTGTGGACGCGGCGCAGGTGGCGGAAGGGGATCGCCGAGGCGGGGTGGACGGCGTCGGGGTCGAGCAGCCCGGCGGCGTCGAGGCAGGCGAGGATGCGCTCGCCGCGGCGGGGGTCGTAGCCGATCCCCGGCAGCTCGAGCTGGTAGCCCTGGCTGTAGACGAACTGGACGCGCGGCGCGCCGCCGAGGCGGGAGAGGCGCCGCCGGCCGCGGCGCCAGGCCGTACGCAGAGAAGAGCCGAGGGGTGAGCGCATGGGCGGGATCGTTTCATCTTTCGCGGCGGGGCCGGCCGCGCTCAGCGCAGCCGCACCCAGGTGGCGCCCCAGCCGCCGGCTTCGAGCGGGGCGTCGCCGAACGCCTCGACCCGCGCATCGCGGGCGAGGAGGGTGCGCACGGTCTCGCGCTGCACGCCGATCCCCTTGCCGTGGACGATGCGCAACGCGCGGAGGCCGCGGGCGTAGGCGGCGTCGAGATATTCTCTCACCACGTCCGCCACCTCGGGCGGCCGGAAGCTGTGGAGGTCGAGGACGTCGGTGATTTCCAGCTCGATGGGCTCCAGCCCGAACCCCATCCCGTCCTCGTCGTCGTCGTCCTCCGGCTCGTGCGGCTCGTGGTTGCCGCCCCCGCGATCTTGCATTCTCCCCTTCCTTCCACCGATATAGTATCTTCGGAACCGATTCGAGATCCCCCATGACCAGCACGACCAGCGAGCCCCCAAACCCCGAGGATCCCCTGCGCCCCGAGGACCGCCAGGCCGAGCTCCAGCGGCTGATCAGCCGCTCCGCGCTCGAGTGGCGGCTCACCTTCGACGCCCTCGCCTTCCCCCTCCTCCTCGTCGAGCTGGACGGCCGCATCCTGCGCATGAACGAGGCGGCGCGGCAGCTCGGCGGCGTCTCCTACGAGGGGGCGATCCACCACCCCCTGGCGGTGCTCGGCGACCGCGAGCCCTGGCGCTCGGTGCGCATCCTGCTCCTGGAGGTGGCGGCGACCGGCCGGCAGCCGGGCCTCCAGCCGCGCGGCGAGGACGGGCGCAGCTGGGACGTGTCGATCAGCCTGGCCGCCGGGCCGGACCGCGAGCGCTGGGCGGTGGTGGTGATCCACGACATCACCGACACCGTGCGCCTCCAGGAGTCGTTGCGGCGCAGCGAGACGATGTCCGCGATGGGCGCCCTGGTGGCCGGCGTGGCCCACGAGGTGCGCAATCCGCTGTTCGCCATCTCGGCCATTCTGGACACCTTCGAGGCGAAGCTCAAGCGGCGCACCGAGCTGCGGCGCCACCTCGACGTGCTGCGCGAGCGGGTGCAGCGCCTGAAGGAGCTGATGCAGCACCTCCTCGACTACGGCAAGCCCTCCCGCCTCGACTTCGTCGAGGTCCTCCCCCGCGAGGTGATGGAGGCGGCGGCCGGCGCCTGCGCGCCGCTCGCCGGCAGCGGCGAGGTGGCGATCGAGATCGAGGCCGAGCCCGGCCTCGCCCCCTTCCGGGCCGACCGCGGCCGGGTCATCCAGGTGTTCGAGAACCTGCTCGACAACGCCATCCGCCATTCCCCTCCGGGCGGCGCGGTCCGTTTCCGCGCCGCGCCGGGGTCCGACGGGGTCCTCTTCTCGGTGGAGGATGCCGGTCCGGGATTCCGGCCGGAGGATCTCGACCGCCTGTTCGAGCCGTTCTTCAGCCGGCGCCGCGGCGGGACGGGGCTGGGATTGTCGATCGTGCAGCGGATCGCCGAGGAGCACGGCGGCCGGGTGCAGGCCGCCAACCGCGCCGGGGGAGGGGCGGTGATGACGGTCTCCCTGCCGGCGTCGGCCGCCTACGAGGAGCGGCTCAAGAGCCGGCGCCTGCCGCCGCCCGCATTCCCGCCGGGACCGTCCCTGTAGGGACGCCGTTGCCGCCGCCGGCCGCCGCCGCGCGCACCACGGCGACCAGTCCGTCCCGGGTCGGCAGCTCGCTGAACACGTGCGGGGTCCTCCCCGGCCGGTAGAGCAGATAGAACGGGATGCCGAAGCGGCCGTGCTCGGCCAGGAAGGCGCCGATCTGGTTGTCGCGGTTCGTCCAGTCGGCCCGCATCGGCACCACGCCGTGCTCCTGGAAGGCCTGCGCCACCTCGGGGGTGTCGAGCACCAGCCGCTCGTTGACCTTGCAGGTGAAGCACCAGTTGGCGGTGACGTCGACGAAGACCAGTTGGCCGCCGCGCGCCAGCGACTCGGCGCGGGCGCGGTCGAAGGCCACCCAGGGGATCAGGCCGGCGGCGCCCCCGGATGCCGAGGCCGCAGCCGACTGCGCGGCGGCGCGCGGTCCGGCATCGCCATTGGCGGCAAAGAGGGTGACGGCGATCGCCGCCACCACCCCGGCGACGGCGGCGCCGCGCAGCGTCCGGCCGCTCCCGGTGGAGCGGTGCCGGAGCCAGACGAAGAGGGCGATGCCGAGCAGGCCGAGCTGGATCGCCGCCAGCTGCTCGGGGGCCACCTGCGAGGAGAGGACGTAGAACAGCCACACCGCCGACCCGGCGAGCAGGAAGCCCATCGCGCCGCGCACCGTCTCCATCCAGGTCCCCGGGCGCGGCAGGAAGCGGGCGACGCCCGGCACCGCGGCGACCAGCAGGTAGGGGAGGGCCATGCCGAGGCCGAGGGCGAGGAAGACGGCGAAGATCACCGGCGCCGTCTGCGCCAGGGCGAAGCCGACCGCCGAGCCGAGGAAGGGGGCCGAGCAGGGGGTGGCCATCAGGGTGGCGAAGAGGCCGGAGAAGAAGTGGCCGGCGACCCCTTCGCGCGCTCCGGCACCGCCGAGCTGCGCCAGCCGGTAGGGGAGCTGGATCTCGAACAGCCCCCAGAGGTTGAGGCAGAAGAGGACCACCAGAACGGCGAGGAAGGCGACGAAGCCGGGATGCTGGAACTGCACCCCCCAGCCGACCGCCGTGCCGGCGGCGCGGAACGCCACCGCCGCCGCCGCCATCGCCAGGAACGAGACCAGGATGCCGGCCGCCGTGGCGAGAGTGCCGCGCACCACCTCGGCGTGCCCGTGGCCGGCGCTGCGCACCAGGCCGAACAGCTTGAGCGAGAGGACCGGCAGCACGCAGGGCATGGCGTTGAGGACCAGCCCGCCGAACAGCGCGAGGAGCAGGGTGAGGGCGAGGCTTCCCGCGGGCTTCGCGGGAGAGGTCTCGACGGGCTCGGCCGGGGCCGCGGGCGGGGCCGGATCGCCGCCTCCGCCAGCTGCTACGGCGGGAGCCGCGGCTGCCGCTGCCGCGGCGTGGGAGAAGAGGTCGCTCTGCTGCGGCTTGCCGCCCGGCTCGACCTTGACCCGGATCTCCGCCTTCGAGGTCACCGGCGGCAGGCACTGCGAGTCGTTGCACGCCTGGTAGCGCAGCGCGGCGGTGACCGGATAGGTCCCCTTGGCCACCCCCTTGGGGAGCTTGATCTCCGCCAGCACCACCACGTCGCCGTCGTAGACGGCGAGCGGCTTCGGCTCGAAGGAGAAGACCTTCAGCTTGGCGGCGGGGTAGACGACCGTCCCGGCCGCCCAGCCCGGGGGGAGCTGGAGGTCGAGGACGGTGGGGATCAGGTACTCGAAGCTCGGCTTGTGGCTGTTGACGTGCCAGCCGTGCTCGATCGAGACCAGCGCCGCGACCTTGGCGGGGGAGCCGGGGTCGTAGGCGGTGCGGTCGACGCTGAGCACGAACGACGCCTTCTCGGGCGCCTTGAGCTGCGCTTGCGTCCGCCCGGCGAGCGCCAGGGCGAACAGCGGGAGGAGTAGGAACAGCCGCTTCGTCGTCGTCTTCATGCGTGGAATCTCCCCCATTCAGCCTCAGCCCTGGAACAAGAGATTGCCCTTTTTTATTCGCCCGGCGGAGAGACGCGTCCTGCAAGAGCCCGCGTCGCCCCGCGCAGCCGACTGGCAGGGAGCGCAGCGACCGGAGCCCGAAGGAGGCGAGCAGGGGTGACGCGGGCTCTTGCAGGACGCGCCGATGATACGATGCGCCGCCGTGAAGCTCTCCGCCCGTGCCGCCGCCATCGCCGAGTCAGCGACCCTGCGCGTGACCCGCCGCGCCGCCGAGCTCAAGGCGCGCGGCGTCGAGCTCATGGACCTCGGCGCCGGCGAGCCCGACTTCGCCTCGCCGCCGGTGGCCGTCGAGGCGGCGCGCCAGGCGCTCGCCGAGGGGTTCACCCGCTACACCCCGGGGAGCGGCATCCCTGCGCTCCGCGAGGCCATCGCCGAGTCGTACCGCGAGCGCTACGGGGCGCCCTGGCAGGGGCGCGACTCGGTGATCACCGTCGGCGGCAAGGCGGCGCTCTTCGAGCTCGCCCTCGCCCTCTTCGAGCCCGGGCAGGAGGTGGTGCTCCCCTCCCCCTGCTGGGTGAGCTTCCCCGAGCAGATCCGCTTCGCCGGCGCCACCCCGGTGACGGTCGAGACGAGCGTCGAGGACGGCTTCCGCATCCACGCCGCCCCGCTCCTCGCCGCGGTCACCGCGCGCACCCGGGCGATCCTGCTCAACGCGCCGTGCAACCCGACCGGCGGCGTGATGGCCGCGGAGGATCTGCGGCAGGTGGTCGAATTCGCCGCCGCGCGCGGCCTCCTGGTGATCTCGGACGAGACCTATGAGCGCTTCGTCTACGACACCCCGCCGGTGAGCGCCGCCGCGCTCGTCGCCGAGTTCCCGGAGACGGTGGTGGTGGTCGGCTCCTTCTCGAAGACCTACGCGATGACCGGCTGGCGGATCGGCTACCTGCTGGGGCCGTCGCCGATCATCCAGGCGGTCGAGAACATCCAGAGCCACGCCACCTCGAACCCCACCTCCTTCGCCATGGTGGGGGCGCTCGCCGCGCTGCGCCAGGCCGAGCCCGACGTCGTCGTGATGCTCGCCGAGTACAAGGCGAGGCGGGAGATCGTCGCCACCGGCCTCAACGCCATCCCCGGCTTCGAATGCCGCCCGCCGGCCGGCGCCTTCTACGCCTTCCCGCGCGTCGCGGACTGCTACCGCCCTGGCCGCGCGGACTCCTCGGCGCTCGCCGAGTACCTGCTCGAGGAGGCGGCGGTCGCCGTGGTGCCGGGGGCCGCCTTCGGCGCCGACGACCACATCCGCCTCTCCTTCGCCTGCTCGCGCGCCACCCTGAGCGAAGGGCTGGCGCGGATCGCCGCGGCGCTCGCCCGGCCTTGAGGAGACGTCAGGATCGCCGATCCTGGCCAGTCATTTTCTTGCTCGACCTTTTGGGGGAACCATCCATGAGTCATCGCTTCGCAGGGATTCGCGGGCTGGCCGGCGTCGTTCTGGTGCTGGCGCTCGCCGCCGCTCCCGCCGCCGCCCAGAAAACGGCGCCCGTCAAGAAGACGGAAGCCAAGCCGACCGTCGAGGCGGCGCGCAAGTTCCTCGCCGACGCCTCGAAGCGGCTGCTCGACCTGTCGATCGAGGGGCAGCGGGCGGAATGGGTGCAGGAGACCTTCATCACCTACGACACCCAGATCCTCGCCGCCGCCCGCGGTGAGGTCCTGCTGACGGAAGGGGTGGCCGACGCCAAGGAGGCCGCCCGCTACGACGCCGTCCAGCTCCCCGCCGACCTGCGCCGGCAGATGGATCTGCTGAAGCGCGGCCTGACCCTCGCGGCGCCGAGCGATCCCGCGAAGACCGCCGAGCTGACCCGCCTCCAGGCCTCGCTCGGCGCCCAGTACGGCTCCGGCAAGTACTGCCCGCCGGGCCAGCCGGCGGGGGCCGAGTGCAAGACCCTCCCCGACCTCGAGGACACCCTGCGCGAGAGCCGCGACCCCAAGGTGCTGCTCGACGCCTGGACCGGCTGGCACTCGATCGCGCCGCCGATGCGCGCCGACTACGCGCGCACCGTGGAGATCGCCAACGAGGGGGCCCGCGAGCTCGGCTACAAGGACACCGGCGCCATGTGGCGCGCCAAGTACGACATGGACCCCGACGCCTTCGCGGCCGACCTCGACCGCTTGTGGGGGCAGGTCAAGCCGCTCTACGACTCGCTCCACTGCTACGTGCGCGCCCGCCTCAACCAGAAGTATGGCGACGCCGTGGTGCCGAAGGACAAGCCGATCCCGGCCCACCTCTTCGGCAACATGTGGGCGCAGGACTGGACCAACATCTACGACCTGGTGGCGCCGCCGAACTCCGACCCCGGCTACGACCTCACCCAGCGCCTCCAGGAGAAGAAGGTCGATCCCAAGGGGATGGCCAAGTACGCCGAGAATTTCTTCGTCTCGCTCGGCTTCGCCCCCCTCCCGGCCACCTTCTACGAGCGCTCGCTCCTCACCCAGCCGCGCGACCGCGACGTCGTCTGCCACGCCAGCGCCTGGGACATCGACTACAAGGACGACCTGCGGGTGAAGGCCTGCCTGAAGCCGATCGACGAGGACTTCCGCACCATCCACCACGAAGAGGGGCACAACTTCTACCAGCGCGCCTACAACCGCCTCCCCTTCCTCTACCAGGACAGCGCCAACGACGGCTTCCACGAGGCGGTGGGGGACACCATCGCGCTGTCGATCACCCCGGACTACCTGAAGAAGGTCGGGCTGATCGACCAGGTGCCGGACCCCTCGAAGGATCTGGGGCTCCTGATGCGCCGCGCCCTCGACAAGGTCGCCTTCCTCCCCTTCGGCCTGATCATCGACCAGTGGCGCTGGAAGGTCTTTTCGGGCGAGGTCAAGCCGGCCGATTACAACAAGGGGTGGTGGGACCTGCGCGAGAAGTACGAGGGGATCCGGCCCCCCGTCGCCCGCACGGAAAAAGATTTCGATCCGGGCGCCAAGTACCACGTGCCGGCGAGCACCCCGTACATGCGCTACTTCCTCGCCGACATCCTCCAGTTCCAGCTCCACCGCGGCCTCTGCCAGGCCGCCGGCTCCAAGGGCCCGCTCCACCGCTGCTCGATCTACGGCAGCAAGGAAGCCGGCGCCCGCCTCGCCAAAATGCTTGAGATGGGAGCCAGCCGCCCCTGGCCCGAAGCCCTCGAGGTCGTCACCGGCCAGAAGCAGATGGACGCCACCGCCATCGTCGACTACTTCGCGCCCCTGAAGACCTGGCTCGACCAGCAGAACCAGGGGCAGAAGTGCGGGTGGTGAGGTAAACCTTTCTACAACAGGCTGCTCGCCAGGTTCGCCAGCGCCGAGCGCTCGCCTTTTTCCAGGTTGACGTGGGCGTAGAGCGGGTTTCCGCGCACGCGGTCGATCAGGTAGGAGAGGCCGTTGCTGCTGGCGTCGAGGTAGGGGGTGTCGATCTGGAAGATGTCACCGGTGAGGATGATCTTGGTGCGCTCGCCGGCGCGGGTGATGATCGTCTTCACCTCGTGGGGGGTGAGGTTCTGCGCCTCGTCGACGATGAAGATCACGTTCGAGAGGCTGCGGCCGCGGATGTAGGCCAGAGGGACGATGTGGAGCTTGTCGGTCTCCACCATCTCGTCGACCTTGCGGTACTCGCTCTCCTTCTCGTCGAACTGGTTCTTGATGATCCCCAGGTTGTCCCACAGCGGCTGCATGAAGGGGTTGATCTTCGACTGGATGTCCCCCGGCAGGTAGCCGATGTCGCGGTTCGAGAGGGGGACGATCGGGCGCGCGAGGTAGATCTGGCGGAACTGCCGCCGCTGCTCCATGGCGCCGGCGAGCGCCAGCAGGGTCTTCCCCGTCCCCGCGGCGCCCGAGAGGGTGACCAGCAGGACGTCCGGGTTGAGCACGGCGTGGAGGGCGAAGGTCTGCTCGGCGTTGCGCGGCGAGATGCCGTAGGCGAGCGGCTTGACCACCCGCTCGATGCGGTCGGTGCGCGCGTTGTAGTAGGCGAGAGCCGACTTCGAGCCGCTGCGCAGGATGTAGTACTGGTTGGAGGCGGGGCGCGCCGCGAGCACGGCGTCGACCGGCAGCGACTCCTCCTGGTAGAGGCGGTCGATCGAGCTGCCGTCGGCGATCTCGAGCTCGTCCTTCCCCTTGGGGAGGTGCGAGGGGTCCTTGACCTTGACCGTCTCGTAGTCCTCGGCGAGGACGTTCAAGGCCCGTGCCTTGAGGCGGAGATTGATGTCCTTGGTGATCAGGATCACCTTGTGGTCGGGCTGCGAGCGGGCGAGGCTCAAGACCGTGTTCAGGATGCGGTGGTCCGCCTTGCGGGTGCCGAAGACCTCGCCGGCGTCGATGCCGCCGTTCTCGTCGGTCAGCACGCGGAAGCGGCCGTGCGCCGCGCCGTCGAGCGGGATCCACTCCTGGAGCATGTTGTGGTCCGAGAGCTTGTCGAGCTGGCGGATGAACTCGCGGGCCTGCAGGTTGAGGACCGAGTTCCCCTTCTTGAAGGTGTCGAGCTCCTCGAGCACCGTGATCGGGATCGCGACGTCGTGCTCCTTGAAATTGTGGAGCGCGTTGAAGTCGTGGAGGATGACCGAGGTGTCGAGGACGAAGATCTTGCGCTGTGCTTCAGACATGGGAAGAAGAGGCTAGCGCAGCGCGACGGTGGGGGCAAGGCGGCCGGCGGGCCGGCCGGGCGCCGGCGGTACCCCTGCTCGCCTCCTTCGTGTGCGTTCGCTTCGCTCACTGCCAGTCGGCTGCGCGGGGCACCCCCGGCGCCCGGCCGGCCCGCCGGCAGTGGTGCCGCGTAGGTTAGACTCCACGGCCAACAGGAGAGGCGAAGACTCACGCCCGCTTCAGAGAGGGAAGATTCTCATGGCCCACGTCGGCGTCGTTTTCGGAGGCAGGAGCGTCGAGCATCAGGTGTCGATCCGCTCGGCCCGCACGGTGGTCAAGGGGCTGCGCGAGGCGGGGCACGCGGTGACGCCGCTCGGCATCGCGGAGGATGGCTGCTGGATCGACGGCGAGACCTCCGAGGCGGTGATCGGGGGGGTGAGCCACGAGATCCCGCCGGTCGGGGTGCCGGTGGCGCCGACCCTGCGCCATCTGCTCGCCGCCGGGGTCGAGGTGGTCTTCCCGATCCTCCATGGCACGTGGGGGGAGGACGGCACCTTCCAGGGGCTCTGCGAGATGCTCGACCTCGCCTACGTCGGGTGCGGCGTCACCGCCAGCGCCCTGGCCATGGACAAGGTGGTCGCCAAGCGCCAGCTCGCCGCGGCGGGGGTCCCGGTGGTCGACTTCGAGGCGGTGTCGCGCCGCGACTTCGAGGCCGATCCGGCGGCGTTCCTCGCCCGCTGCGGGCGGCTGCCGCTGCCGATCTTCGTCAAGCCGAGCAACGGCGGCTCGAGCGTCGGGGTGCGCAAGGTGGCGCAGCGCGAGGACCTGGAGGCGGCGGTGCGCTTCGCCCTCCGCTTCGACGACGTGGCGCTGGTCGAGCGCGGCATCCAGGGGCGCGAGCTCGAGTGCGCCGTCCTCGGCTACCGGGAGATCGCGGCCTCGGGGGTGGGGGAGATCGTCCCCGGCAACGACTTCTACGACTACGCCGACAAGTACCTCCAGGACACCGCCGGCCTGATCGCGCCGGCCGAGCTGCCGGACGGGGTCGCGGAGCGCCTCCGCGGGATCGCGATCGCGGCCTTCGCGGCGGTGGGGGGGGCCGGGCTCGCCCGGGTCGACTTCCTGCTCGAGGGGGACGACCTCTACGTCAACGAGCTCAACACCCTCCCCGGCTTCACCAGCATCTCGATGTACCCCCACCTCTGGAGCCTCGCCGGCGTCCCCCTCCCCAGGCTGGTCGACCGCCTGGTGACGATCGCCCTCGAACGCCACGCCGAGCGCCGCCGGCTCGACGAGGGAATCAAGGACTTCCTCGCCGGGCTGGCGCGGAACGCCTGACAGCTCGTTTGGATCAGAGCGGCGTGATCTCGACGCGGACGACGCCGTCGGGGACCATGCCGAGGGCGCTGGCGGCGCCGAAGGAGAGATCGATGTCGCGCCCCCGGATGTAGGGGCCGCGGTCGTTGATCTTCACCACGACCCGGCGGTCGTTCTCCAGGTTGTGGACGAGGACCCGGCTGCCCAGCGGCAGGGTGCGGTGGGCGGCGGTCAGGGCGTGCATGTCGAAGGCCTCGCCGCTGGCGGTGGGGGAGCCGTCGAAGGCCTGGCCGTACCAGGAGGCGTGGCCGGCGGTGCGGAAGGAGCCCGAGGTCGCGGCGGAGTCCTCCGGCAGCGAGAGGTTCTCCCAGACGCGGTCGCGGTTCCCCGAGGCGACGGCGGTGCCGAGGTAGGCGGTGAGGGCGAGGCCCGCCACCCAGACGAATCCCGCCCCCCGGCTGCGGTGCTTTTTCTCCGGGGAAGCAGAGATCGTACGCACGGAAAGTCCCTTCCGGCTCATGGCACCTCCTTCGGGCTCAATGCGGTGTTGGCTTCAAGATGATAACCAAAAGGGGGGCCGGCGGATTCCCGCGCCCCCCACCTCCAGAGCCGTCCCGCCGCTCAGCGGGCGGCGACCACCACGGCCGGCATGCCGATCGAGGCCAGCTCGCGGCGCAGCGACTCGGCGCGGTCGCGGTCGTCGAAGGCGCCGATCTGGACGCGGTGCCAGGTGCCGTCCGCCTCGACCACGGTCTCCGGGTAGACCCGCGCCATGTCGCGCTGGAGAGAGGCCGCCTTGTCCGGCTCGCTGAAGGCGCCGACCTGGACGGTGAAGCGCGGCGGCAGGCCGGCCGCGGGAATCCTGTAGATCTCGACGCTGGCGGTCCCCGGCCCCACCACTCCGACCTCGCGCGCGGCGGCGTAGGAGAGGTCGAGGATGCGGTTCTTCGAGTAGGGGCCGCGGTCGTTCACCCGCACCACCACCTCGCGGCCGGTGCGCGTGTTGCGCACGCCGATCCTGGTGCCGAAGGGGAGTGAGGGATGAGCGGCCGTGAAAGCGTTCATGTCGTAGCGCTCACCGCTGGCGGTGCGCTTGCCGTTGAACTTCGGGCCGTACCAGGAAGCCATCCCCCGTTCGACGGGAGCGCCGAGGGTCGGAGGCGCGGCCGGCTTGCGGTTCCCCGAGCAGCCGATGGCAAGGATCTGGCATAGGAGTACAGCGGCGAGGGCGAGGCGGGAGACGACGACAACGGCGTGGGCGGGTGCAACGGGTGCTGCCACAACAACGTCGACGACGTCGAGCCGGGAGTCTTTCGGGCGCATGGGCTTGCGGCCTCCGTAAGGTGGTTCTGAGCCATCTTCGTGAGAGCTCTTGGGTCCAATAGCGCTGAAACGGCTTGCGCTCTGACCCGGCTAGAGTAGCACAGTGGCTACTTTCGCCTGGGTTTTGCCTCTATGGCACTCTCGTGCAGTGCGCAGAAGGCATGTTTCGGCAGGGCACGCCCCTACCGTGTTCGCCAAATAACGCGGCTCCTCAGACGCGAGGAGCGGCGATCGCGGCGGCCTCGGTCCCTGCGAGGGCGGGCGCCACGACTTCGTCCAGAAATTCATCCACCTGTGCGGCCGAGCGACCGGTGAAGGCCACGGGGTCCAGCCAGGGTTTCACCTCCTGGTGCGTGAGCCGGAAATCGGCGTCACCGACGATCCTGTCAATCAGGGGATTTTCGCCCCCTCTGCTCTCCAAGGTGCTCTGCGCCTCCAAACTGTAGCCGCGGAGGCGTTCGTGTAATTCCTGCCGGTCGCCGCCGCGCAAAACCGCCTCCATCAGGAGGGTCTCGGTGGCCATGAACGGCAGCTCGCGGGCGACGCGGGCGGCGGTCGTCCCCTCGCGCACCACCAGGCCGGCGGCGATGTGGGCGGCGAGCCCCAGCACGGCGTCGGCGTCGAGGAAGGTGTCGGGGATCACCAGGCGACGGTTCGCCGAGTCGTCGAGGCTCCGCTCGAGCCACTGGGTGGCGGCGTTCAGCGGGCCGTTCAGGCTGTCGGTGATCAGCCGGCGGGCGAGGCCGCACATCCGCTCGGCGCGCACCGGGTTCCGCTTGTAGGCCATCGCCGAGGAGCCAACCTGCTCGGCGTCGAACGGCTCGGAGAGCTCGCCGACCCCCTGGAGGAGCCGCAGATCGGTGCCGAACTTGTGCGCCGTCTCAGCCAGGCCGGCGAGGGTCTGCAGCACCTGGCTGTCCTGCTTCCGTGGATAGGTCTGGCCGGTGACCGGGAAGCTCTCGGCGAAGCCGAGCTTCTCGGCGACCCGGCGGTCGAGCTCGCGCACCTTGGCGCCGTCGCCGTGGAAGAGGGTGAGGAAGCTCGCCTGGGTGCCGGTCGTCCCCTTCACCCCGCGGCAGCGCAGGGTGGCGAGGCGGTGGCGCACCTCGTGGAGATCCATCACGAAGTCCTGCATCCAGAGGCAGGCGCGCTTGCCGACCGTGGTCAGCTGCGCCGGCTGGAAGTGGGTGTAGGCGAGGGTCGGGATCGCCCGCGTCCGCCGCGCGAAGGCGGCGAGCTCGGCGATCGTCGCGGCCAGCCGGCCGGCGAGCAGCTCGAGCGCCTCGCGGGTCAGCAGGACGTCCGTGTTGTCGGTGATGAAGGCGCTGGTCGCCCCCAGGTGGAGGATGCCGCCCGCCCCCTCGTGGACGCGGTCCGCCTGCTCGGCGTAGTGGCGCAGATGGGCCACCACGTCGTGCCGGGTGCGCCGCTCGAGCTCCGCCACGCGGTCGAGGTCGGCGTCGTCGGACGTCGCCTCGAGCGCCGCGATCTGCTCGGGCGTGATCGGCAGTCCCAGCTCGCGCTGGCACTCGGCGAGGGTGATCCACAGCCGGCGCCAGCTCTTGAAGCGGTGGCGCGAGGAGAAGATCCGCGCCATCTCGGGCGAGGCGTAGCGCTCGTAGAGGGGATTCTGAGGGGTGTCGGTCGTGTCACGGGCCATGAAGGGCTGGATTGTAGCAAACCGGGGGGAGCCGAGCGACCGCGCAGGTTCTTGTAGAAAAGAACAGGAGAACGTTATTATTACAGAACCTTCCGTCCAATGTCCGGCCGGAAATCTCAGGGAGATACCGATGAAGAAGCGCATGAGCAGGAAGCTTCAGCTCAACCGGGAGACGCTGCGTGACCTCAACGACGCGTCGCTCGCGAACGTGGAGGGTGGTGGCACGACTCAGCCGTGTACAAGTCAGAAGTGTGCTGAGACCATCACCTGCGATACGTGCTGGTACTCTTGCAACGAGACCGTCTGCGGCTGCTGAAAAGCCTCGAGCGGCGGGCAGGGCCTCACCCGCCCGCCGTGCGGCGCGTCCGTAAGGCTCGCCTGCTTCCCGCCTCCCCCTCGCGGGCCCGACGAGGGATCGTGGCCAGGGGTTGTAAAATGGCGCGAGACTCCGCTCCTCGAGGCGGTTGGGAGGGTGAGCCGATGATTATCCTTCAGTTCGATGACCGATACCATCATTGGGGCGCTCTGATGCTCCGTTCACTGGCGCTTCACGAGCCCCGGAAGCGGGTGCTGGCGGACGTGGTCAACCTGCGGCCGGAGCAAGTGGAGGAGATCTCGCGCGCGCATCCGAAAGTGATCGTGAAAACCGAGGCCGGGATCGAAACCTCCCCGGAGCGGATGATCAACCGGAAGTCTTTTGTCTTACGGCGGGCCATGGACGAGTACCCCCGGGAACCCTGGTACGGTCTCTTCGACGCGGATTTCCTGGTGCGCCGACCGCTCCGCGATCTCTGGGCCCTGATGCGCCAGGCGCCGGCTGCCCTCATCGTGACGGACGGAGTCTGGCAGGGACGTGTCTACCAGCACCTGAGGACGCCATCCGGCATCGTGATGGTGCGCCCCGATGGACGGAGGCTGATTGAAGATTGGGTGAAGCGGCAGTCTTCGGAAGATGCGATCGCCGGCATTCGACCCGGCGCCTGGTTCTGGGATCAGGTGACGCTCCTCCAGGCGCGGGACGACTCCTGCCTGCACTACGCCAGAATCTCGATGGGGCGATTCGCGGACTGCGGACTGCGGGCTGACTCGGCGATCTGGTCGGCCAACGTTGGCGAGGGACAAAAAGAGCAGTACTACCGGTGGTTTCGACAGGAGCTCGAGCGGCAGAACCAGCGGGGGGAGGCCGGATAATCTGGCGAACGGGGCGGACGCGGGACCCGACAGACCCGCGGCCCGTCTGCTACAATTCAGCGCCGCGCTCATGCCGGGCGCGTCCGCTCAAGGCACATACCCTTCTTTATGCCGATACGAGTCGATTCGGAAATCGGACGCCTGCGGCGCGTCCTGGTCCACCGTCCGGGACGGGAGATCGATTGGATGGTCCCGGCGATGATGGAGAGCCTGCTCTTCGACGACATCCTGGACGGCGACGAGGCGCGCGAGGAGCACGATCTCTTTTCGCAGGTGCTGCGCCAGGCCGGGGTCGAGGTCCTCGAGGCGCAGAGCCTGCTGGCCGACGTGCTCGGCCAGCCCGACTCCCGGAAGCGGCTGCTCGACGAGCTGGAGGCCGAGTACGGCGTGCCGTTCAGCCTGGTCCGCCGGCTGGAGGAGATGCCGTCCGCCGAGCTCGCCGCCGCGCTGACCGGCGGCATCCGCACCCTCGCCGCGCTCGCCGACACCGGCCGCCTCCTCTTCGAGCTCAACCCGGTCCCCAACTACTTCTTCCAGCGCGACCCGCAGGTGGTGATGGGGAACCGCATCGTCATCTCCTCGATGGCGACCGACGCCCGCGAGCGCGAGCCGCTCCTCGCCCGCGCCCTCTTCGAGCACCATCCGGCGCTCGCCGGCGCGGCGGGGATCTTCGAGATCGACGTCCCGCCGTCGGGCGCGCCGCACCACAACCCGCACTTCCCCTATCCCAACCTCGAAGGGGGGGACGTGCTGGTGGTCAGCCCGGAGATCATCCTGGTCGGCCTCTCGGAGCGCACCAACCGGCGGGGGATCGAGACGCTCGCCGAATACCTGCGCAAGGAGGAGACCTCCTTCCGCCACCTGATCATGGTCGAGCTGCCGCGCCGGCGCTCCTACATGCACCTCGACACCGTGTTCACGGTGATCGACCGCAACCTCTGCCTCGCCTACCTGCCGGTGATCCAGCCCGGCGGCCCCGAGTCGGCGCACGTCTACTCCGTCGACCTCTACGCCCGGCAGCTCACCTTCACCCTGCGCCCGTCGCTCCTCGCGGTGCTCAAGGACCTCGGGCTCGACCTCGAGGTGGTCGCCTGCGGCGGCGCCCAGGAGCCGATCGACCAGCAGCGCGAGCAGTGGACGGACGGCGCCAACGCCTTCGCCCTCGCGCCGGGGCGCATCGTGCTCTACCGCCGCAACCACAAGACGATGGCGGAGCTCGCGGCGCGCGGCTGGCGCATCCTGCCGGGCGAGGAGGTCGCGGCCGGCCAGCACGACCTGATCGGCGGCTCGCCGGCGGCGATCTCGCTGTGGTCCAACGAGCTGTCGCGCGCCCGCGGCGGCCCCCGCTGCATGACGATGCCGGTCGAGAGAGATCCGCTCTAGATGGGGCGGGACCCGCGTTCCCGCTCTTCCGTTTCCGAATCCCGCTGTTTCTGCCGATAGACCCATAGGAGATGCCATGCCCCGTCACCTGATCTCGATCCACGACCTGACCGCGGCGGAGGTGGCCGGCCTGTTCCGGCTGGCCGCCGACGTCAAGGCGAGCCCCGCGAAGTACCACGACCACCTGCACCGCAAGACCCTGGGGATGATCTTCGAGAAGTCCTCGACCCGCACCCGCGTCAGCTTCGAGGCGGGGATGGCCCAGATGGGCGGCCACGCCCTCTTCCTGTCGAGCCGCGACATCCAGCTCGGCCGCGGCGAGCCGATCTCGGACACCGCCCAGGTGCTGTCGCGCTACATCGACGGCATCATGGCCCGCACCTTCGCCCACCAGACGGTGACCGACCTCGCCAAGTACGGCACCATTCCGGTGATCAACGGCCTGACCGACGACCTCCACCCCTGCCAGGCGCTGACCGACTACTTCACCCTGAGCGAGGTGTTCGGCGGCCTCGACGCCCTGCGCGGCCGCAAGCTGACCTACGTCGGCGACGGCAACAACATGGCCCACTCGCTGATGTTCGGCGCCGCCAAGGTGGGGATGGACGTGGCGATCGCCTCGCCGGACGGCTACCAGGTCAACCCCCACTACGCCGACCTGGTCCGCCAGGACGCCCAGGCGGCGGGCACGAAGGTGATCCTCACCACCGACCCGGCGGAGGCGGTCAAGGACGCCTCGGCGGTCTACACCGACGTCTGGGCCTCGATGGGGCAGGAGGCCGAGCAGCAGAAGCGGGTGCAGGCCTTCAAGGGGTTCACTGTCGATGCGGCCCTGATGTCGCACGCCAGGAAGGACGCCGTCTTCCTCCACTGCCTCCCCGCCCACCGCGGCGAAGAGGTCTCGGCGGAGGTCTGCGACGGCCCGCAGAGCCGCATCTTCGACGAGGCGGAGAACCGCCTCCACGTGCAGAAGGCGATCCTGCTCTGGCTGATGGCGGGGGTGGAGATCTAGGAGCTTCGCGCGCGGTGCGGTAGCCTGCGCAACCCGGGGCGAAGGCTCCGCAAGCCGGGGCGAAGGCTCAGCAAGGCGGGATAGTGGGGTATTATTGCGTTGCTCCCCCGCCGCCTTCGCTGGCGGAGAGGGGGCGTAAGGTGGCGCCCCCTCGCCAGCGCCCCGGCCGACCAAGCGGCCCGGCCCTTTCCGCGTGCCTTCTCGCCTTCCTCCTGTCCCTCGCCGTCACCTCCCCCCTGGTTGCTGAAAGGAGCGAATATGCCAAATCTACGGAAGTCTGTAGCGCTGTCACGCCGGAAGTCTTACACTCCTCCCATGCCACAGGACAAGAGCCGGGACCCGAAGTAGGAGAAGGCCGGGATCACCGACAAGGGCGTAAAAAAGACGATCTGGTTTCACGAGGACGAGGCGGAAACGCTTCGGCTCCGGGCCTTCAAAGATCGGCGGTCAGAGTCCGCGATTGTGCGGGAAGCGGTGCGGGCGTTGCTGGGGATCGAGGACTAGCAGGAACTTCACCCATGGCCTTCCTGCAGGACGCTCGGGCGTTTTTTCATAAGCTCCCCAAGGGGCTGCTAGTCTTCTTTATTCTGATAGTCGTAGTGGCCACGGTTTGCAAGACGTTCTACGAGGTCGTCAACCTAGCTCAAGCGTACTTTTTTCTGTTGACTCTTCCCGTCGAGCACCCATTTTTATTTGGCTTTTTATTGAAGTATTCGTTCCACTTACTGCTGGCCTTTGGGTTATTGGGATTGCTCTCAATTACCGTGTGGGCTGCCTTTCATCCCGTCGAAACTCCTGTTTCGGCTTCAGTGGGCGGCCCGCTTATTGAGGATGAGCAGCGGGTGACTACTGCTCGCAAACCCGAGGTTAGCCTTAGGGTAGAACCGATATTTGACACCGACACCCAATATTTGTGCGTTCATAATCTCGGGGTGGCGGCCATCGAAGTTCACGGGCTACTATCCTCAGTCGCAGGACTTCAAGGCTTGCCGGTCGGGCGCGTCTTGGCGACCTGGGAAGGAACTGACAAGAAGAAGCTCGTAATAGAGCACGGAGAATTCCGGAAATTAATTGTGGCTAAACGTGAGCATTCCTATAATCGCGGCGACCGGTATAGGTGGGCTTTTCCTTATTATGAGGCCTTCGACGCATCCCCGCGAAGTATCGAATCAGTTTGGATGCCGCCGCGTGACGACTATAGAGACGGCGGGCAGACAGCCGTGGTCGCTCGCGTTACCCTGGTGGTCCCTGAAACGTCGCCGATTATCCGCAACTTTACATTCCAAGGGGAAGTCACATTGTTATCTACCTAGGCTTCGTGCGCCGCCGTGACTTTGAGTCGTTTTTCGCGCGCATCTAGCTCCGCCTTTCGGTGTGCGGTGACTAGGTAACCCCCGAAGGTTAGACGGTCGCCGCCGCCCCTTGCGCCGCCGCCAGCAGATCCGCCAGACTCCAGGGCTTCCTAGCGATCCCCGCCGCCATCGCGGGAGTCATCCGGATCGACTTGTGAAACCGCACGAAGTTGTAATACGCGAAGTACAGCGCCAGCGCGGCCCGGAGGTTCGCCTTTTTCCGGCTGAAGCCATTGGAAAGGCGAGTGAACCGCCGGAGGTGTCCGCGAAGCGTCCAGTTGGCGCGCTCGACGTGCGAGGTGCAAATCCGGTCCTCTTCCGGTGAACCGCTGATAACAACCTTCTCCTGACCTATCAGGCGCGGCGGAGCATACCGCCGCGCCTCAGTCCCGCCAACGCTGCCGAAGTTCTTGATTGTTTGGCCGTAGTCTACGCGGCTTCCCAAGGCGAATTCCACTGCGTTAGGGTAGGCATTGAATCCGTCCGTAGATAATTGAAAATCACCCGAGGTCGCCGAGCTGAGTTTCTGTATAAAATCGTGCGCGTCCCAGGTGTTGCGCCGTCCCAAATGCCAAGCAAGGATCAGCTTGCTATGACGCTCGATTCCGATGTAGCAGAAGGAATCGCCCGCGTCAGGGTCGGCAATTTGCTTGCGGGTGACGGTGCCCTGCTTAGCCCGGATATACGTCCAAATTTCGTCCGCCTGAACGTCCTTGACCGGAACGCCCTTGATCGTTTCGGTCATCATCCGCTCGCATCCTTCGCCGACCTGCAAAAGCAAGCGCAGAACAGTTTTCTTTTCGGTCCCCGTAATCCTTTCGATAGCGCGGATGCTGGAACCCTCACAGAGAAGATGCAAGCAAAGCAGCGCACGGTCGAGCGGGAGATTCATGGCGCCCAACGGCCGGGCCGGACGCTCGCTGCACGTCTTGCGGCAGGTCAGGCAGCGATACCGCTGATTCCCCTTGCGGTCCCGTCCAAACTTCTTGGTAGCGGAGTCGCAGGAGGCGCAGTTCATAGCAAGGGCTTCCGGGGCGGCGTTGTTCGTCCCGATCACCATGCATGCATTGTACAGACAAAGCATGCTGAGGTCAAGGGATTTCAGGGTTGAACTTCGCGGATCTTTTCCGTACACTGTATGGCATGCCTAACGATGCCAAGTCCTCACGTCTTGACCTGCGACTGACCGAAGAAGAGCGCGCCCTCTACCAGAGGGCGGCGGAAGCAGACGGCCGGACCCTGTCCAACTGGATCAGGGACCGGCTCAACAAATCCGCGAACTCAGAGCTAGGGATCGGAGGCAAAACAAACCTGTAGCTTCACAGCCGCCGGTATCCAGGCTCGCGGAAGGCCCTGGGCGAGGAGGCCCCGCAGCAACCGGGGCAGCGGCGCGACATCGCCGCAGGGGCGCGTCACGGTGGACCTACCGCGAGCGCGGCCAGCAGGGCCGCAGTAGGTTTCGACGGGATCGGAGGAACGGACGGGTTCCGGCTGGACTCATGGCGCAGTTCTCCTATTGACCCGGAGAGCGCCCCGCTGGTAGGATCGATCCACCGCTAGATTCGACCCGTCGGGGCAACCCTTCGGAACCACGCCCCGGCTTAATCGCCGGGGTTTGCTTTTGTGTGCTCGTTTACCGCCCTGGAGGCATCGCCTTCACGCCCACAAGCGTGCCCTGTCCGGCGCTTCCGGGTCAAACGAAGGTCGGGGGCTTTCCTCCCGAGTTTCCTGCCAGGAGGAAATCAAAACCGAGCATCTATAGGCCCGTGGTAAGGGGAGAGTTTTCGCTGGGAGGAAATCCCCATGTTGTAGAATGGGAGCCCTAAAGGGCGCGGCTAGGAAGTCATGAGCCGAACGCTGGTCCCCCACGGCCAGCCCGCCGCGCCGCCTTTTCTCTCGTGGGTCGTGCACCGTGGGGGGTGCGAATGCCGCCGAAGCGCGGGGGCGGTGGCCCCGGAAGGCCGCCGGATAACGACGAAGTTGCCGTCCAATGGGTGCAACAGTACGTACTGGAACACCACCGGATAGGCTGCCGGGAGGCGGCGCGGCTGTATTTCACGAAGTATCCCAAGAAGAGGAAGGCGGCGAGGAAGGGAAAGGGGCTGGTTCAGATTGCGTCAGAAGCCCGGCGAGTCGGCGACAAAGCGGGAGCTCGCAACCGTGGCATCCCCACGCAATCCGAGTGGAGGCAACTCTTGGCCTTGCAGAGACACCTGCTTTTCGGCCTTGACCTTGTCAACGATCTGCTCAGAAGGTGGAAGAAGCGGCCGAAGGTCGATGACGCGAGCCGGGGACCAGGGACCGACCAGGGCGAGAAGTAGCCAGAGGCCTTGCCCCATCAGGGAGCCATCCCTGGTGTTGCGTGGCGTCCCTCGCGTGGCGCTCGATCAGCGGTCCCGCTCTGGTCCCCGTTCTCCCCGGCTCCGCGCCCAGGCCCGCCAGCTCGGCCGCCAGCCTTCTACACTCGGCCGGCAGCTTCTGTAGCTTCTCCACGATCCGCCGGCCCGGGAGATAGACCAGCCTTGCCGGTGGCTGACCGCGGTACTTGGGCCGGGGCCCGTGCCGCTCTAGTGGCCGAAGGGGCGAGCAATCCAGCCCCTGACCTCCGGTTCCGCGCCGTCCTCCAGGCGGACGGTGAACCGCCCGAGATGCCAAGCCAGCGGCAATGGAAGGCCCGCTTTCGCCCGAAGCCGGAGATAGGCGTCAGCGGCCCGGGCGAGCCATGCGCCGCAAGAGGCGAAGCCTTCCGCATCCGCCGCCTTCTTCCAGGCGATCGACTGCGCCATGGTTCCCCTGACGGTGAAGCTCGCCGTCTTGAGCTTCACGGGTACTCCTCCCCGTTCCAGGCAAGCCAGCGGGACAGCTCGTCGAGCGCTTTCTGTAGGGGACCCCGGAGTTGGACCCGTCCGTGATCGGGCCGTCGTGGACCTTGGGGACGTGGCAGACGGCGGCCTGTGCAGCCTTGACCAGGGCGGCGAGCAGCTTCCTTTCCTCCTCCCGGATCATCACGAAGTCGGGCCGACGCTGGCGCTCCAACTCGAAGACGTATCTAGCGGTCGCGCTGGCCGCGAAGGTGAGGAAGGCTGAGAGGTGCTTCCGCCCTACCCTGCGGCCCGCCTCTTCCCATCGGTGGATTTCCCACCGGGAAGCCTTGAAGGTGACAGTCTCCTTTCGCTCCCGCACGGCTACACCTCGTAGAGCATGATGCCTTCCGGTTTGTCCGGAGCGGCCTGGACGCGCACCAACTCGATGCGGCGGGAGAGGGGAACGTCTTCGGGCTCTTCCAGGTTCATCCAGACGGCGAACCATCTGCCGAAGATGTAGAAGACCATGAGGCCGGCGTCATCGGGGGAGTAGGCCGGCAGCGTCCAATCGTTCCCGACCAGGAGGGGGCCGAATTGGATCGCGACGACGCGGGCGTAGATCTCGCGCTGGGCGTGCTCGCTGTAGCGGGTTAGGTCGAGGGGCGGATACACTGAGGGCAGCTCGGGCATAGGTACTCCCTTTGCTCGGGGGAGGTCCGGCGGGGGTGTTCGCTGCACCCCGTCGGGCCGTCTTCCTTGGGCGGGGAGGCTACGACCCTCCCCTCTGAAGAGAGACGTTAGCGCAAGCAAGGCGGGACCGGAGCCGTCAAGCCCCGGCAACACAAACAGGCACCACTATCCAACGCGGGGCAGAGGCTCCGCAACGTGGGGCAGAGGCAAAACAACCCGGGGATGAGGCTCCGCAACGCGGGGCAGCGGCTCAGCAACGTCGGGAAGAGGCAAAACAACCCGGGGCAGGGGCTCAGCAACGTGGGGAGAGGCCCGTCCCCGAGAGGGGAGGCCCATCCCTGCGTGATGCGTCGCCTCCCCGGGTGCGGAGGCGTTTCCCCGGTTCTCGTGCTTCAGGGCCGCCGGTCGTAGGAGGACAGGTGGTGGTCCTGGGACCAGATATAGACGCGCCGGTGCGGGTTCAGCCCGCACTGCTTCTCGAACTCAGGTCGGCGAAGCCGGACCCCCGCGCCGCCCAGTCGGGAAACTCGTCCAGCCAAGCCAGCAGATCGTCAGGTTCGAAGAAGGGGGTCGGGGTGAAGGGGGCCTCTCCCCGGATCGCCTGCTGAATCAGCAAGATGAACTTCTTCGCCACCTCTCGCCGCTGCCTGCCGTCGCCGACCTGCCCGACGTGATTCCCTGTCTCGAGGATGCCGCTCATCGGCAGGACGAGGGACTCCCGGCGTCGCACCTTGGCTTCGAGCTCCGCGTCGAAGCGTAGAATCCCGGAGAGCTTGGGGACTTCGAGGAATCTCGCAGAGAATGGTGGTGTCGAGCAGGCGATGCTCAAGTGGACTTTGTCGCCGGAGCTCCGACAGCCAGGCAAGACCTTTCTCGACCTTCAGAGCATGGTCCCGCTTGTCTGGATCCTTGAGGAACCGGTCCAGGATTCCCTTGGTGACGAGACGGCCCAGAGGACCCTGGGCAACGAGCTCCGGATAGCTCTCCAGTTCCTCCAGGCGGATCAGGCGGCTGTCCCCTTCCACCGGGTCGCGGTAGCAGGCGACGGTGTCAGGGATCGCTTCGAGCGGCAGCGCGTCCAACATGGCGGGGTTGTGGGTGGTGAGGAGGACGCGGAGATTGCGCTCGCTGGCGATCCTGCGGATATCCGCCAGCAGCTTTTCGGCCCGGCTCGGATGGACTCCAGTGTCGATCCCCTCGATCACGATGACCGATCCTTCTGAAATCGAAAGGAGGGCTGCCGCTACCGCCAGTAAACGCAAGGTGCCATCGGAGAGAAGCGCCGCTTGGCGCGGAATCGCCTTTCCGCCGAAGGTCTCATGAAGCTGGACCATAACCTCGTCGCAGGGCGTTTCGATATAGCTGATGTCGCTGATGTCCTGTTCGGGCAGAGCAGGGATGAAGTCGAGAATGCTCGCTTTCTTCCCTTCCTCCTGAGTGAGACGATGTAGAACAGACGAAAGAGCGGAGCCATCCCGCCTGAGCTGCCGCTCCTGAACGGAGCTGTACTCCCTCATCCGACGCGGGTCCGGATCGAAAAAGAATGAAGGATGCCCGCTCTCCAGCCAAGCCAGCAACTGCATCGCCTCGATCGCGTTGCTCTTCCCGGACGCGTTCGCCCCGATCAGCAGAGTCAGCGGCGCCAGCGGGAGGGTGGCCTTCCGGAAGCTCTTGAAGTTTTCGATGCTGAAGCTCTGGATCATGGCGTTACGAGTCTACACCGGCCGCCAGCTTCTCCAGCTTTTCCAGCAGCGCCCGCCACGCCTTGCCGCGATGGCTGACCGCGGTCTTGCCGGGGCCGGTCAGCTCGGCGAAGGTCTGGGCGGAGCCGTCGGGGAGGAAGGTGGGGTCCCAGCCGAAGCCGTGGGTGCCGCGGGGGGGAGGACGAGGGTGCCTTCGGTCCTCCCCTCGGCGAGGATCTCGCGCTCGCCGTCCTTGTAGAGGAGGAAGCAGCGCGAGGCGGCTCGGGGATCGCCGAGGGCCGCCGCGGTGCGGGCGATCCCCTCGGCTCCCACCGCGTCGAGCATCCATTTGACGAGCGGGCCGGGGAAGCCGTTCAAGGCGTGGAGGTCGAGCCCAGCCTCCTCGACGACGAGGGGGCGACCGACCCGCCGCCAGGCTTCGTCCGCCTTGGCGCGCAGGACCTCGAGGTAGTCGAGCGACTGGATCTCGGGGAGGTCGGCGGCGACGGCTTCGAGGTGGGGCCCGACGGCGATCCGCGCCTCGGCGAGCTTGCCGGCGTTGCCGGTGACCAGGACGAAAGCGGGGAGGGGAGAGGTCAAGCGGCGTCCGCGAGCCGCTTGAGCTCGCCGATCAGCTCCTCCGTCTGGCGGCGGAGATGCTCGAGGCCTCCCGAGTTGTCGATGATCCGGTGGGCGGCCTCGCGGCGCTTGTCGCCGTCCCCCTGGGCGAGGAGGCGGGCGCGGGCGGTCTCCGCATTCATGCCGCGCGCCACCGCCCGCTCGAGGCGGACCTCGCAGGGAGCCTCGACGCTGACCACGAGGTCGAAGCCGGGCTTGTAGCCGGCCTCGATCAGCAGGGTGGCCTCGAGGACCACGATGCCGGTCAGGCCCGCCGTCTGTTCCACGAAATGCTTGCGGACGAGGGGGTGGATCGCCGCTTCGAGGCGGGCGCGGGCGGCCGCGTCGCTGAAGACCCGTTCGGCGAGGCGGTGGTGGTCGACGGCGCCTTCGGCGTCGAGCATCTCGGGGCCGAAGAGGTCGCGCACCGCGGCGGCCCCCTCGCCTCCGGGGCGGTAGAGGTCGGCGACCAGGCGGTCGGCGTCGATCACCTCGAAGCCGGCGTCGCGCAGCCATTCGGCCACGGTCGACTTGCCGCTGGCGAGGCCGCCGGTGAGACCCACGCGGAGGGTTCGGTTGCTCATGGCTTCTAGGTGTCGAGCCCCTGCCGGAGGCGGGACGCTTTGAGCGTGCTGGCGATCACCAGCGCGACGGTCAGCGGCCCGACGCCCCCCGGCACCGGAGTGATGCGCGAAGCCTTCGGCAGCACCCGGGTGAAGTCGACGTCTCCGACCAAAATATACCCCTTTTCGGCATGCTGGCGGCGGCGGGCCTCGTCGCCCGGATAGAGGCGCTCGACCTCGGCGGCGTCGGCGAGGCGGTTCATGCCGACGTCGATCACCACCGCCCCCTCGCGGACGTGGTCGGGGCCGATCATGCCGGCGCGGCCGATGGCGGCCACCAGGATGTCGGCCTCGCGGGTGACGGCGGCGAGGTCGGCGGTGCGCGAGTGGCAGACGGTGACCGTGCAGTGCTCGCGCAGCAACAGGCCCGCCATCGGCTTGCCGACGATGGCGCTCCGCCCCACGATCACCGCCCGCCGGCCGGCGAGCGGGATGCCGTTGCGCTTGAGCAAGGCGACGATGCCGGTGGGGGTGGCGGGGGTGAGCCCCGGCTCGTCGAGCCAGAGGCGGCCGACGTTGATCGGATGGAAGCCGTCGACGTCCTTGTCGGGATCGATGCGGTCGAGCACCCGCTTCTCGTGGATCTGGGCGGGGAGCGGAAGCTGCACCAGGATGCCGTCGACGGCGTCGTCGGCGTTCAACTCGTCGAGGAGCGCCAGCAGCTCGGCCTCGGTCGTCTCGGGCGGCAGGCGGAGGGTGCGGGAGAGCATCCCGACCTCGCCGCAGCCGCGCACCTTGCTCCCCACGTAGGCCTGCGAGGCGGGGTTGTCCCCCACCAGCACGGCGACCAGCTGCGGCGGCCGGGCGCCCGCCGCCGCCATGGCGCGGGCGGCCTCGGCGGTCTCGGCGCGGATCTCGGCGGCGGCGGCCTTGCCGTCGAGGATCTTGCTGTCCAGCCCGTTGTCCAGGTCGGTCATCGCGGCGTCCTCCCGGTGTAGAGACAGACGATACCGCCCGAGAGGTTCTCCCAGGCGAGGTCGGTGAAGCCGGCGGCGGCCAGGCGGTCGAGGAACTCCTGCCGCTGCGGGAAGCCGAGGACCGAGCTCGGCAGGTAGGAGTAGGCCGAGCCGCGGTCGGAGAGCCGGCGGCCGATCCACGGCAGCAGGCGGAGGAAGTAGAAGAGGTAGAGGGCGCGCAGCGGCGGCAGGGTCGGCACCGCGAACTCGAGGACGGCGAGCTTGCCGCCCGGCCGCAGCACAGAGGCGAGCTGGGCGAGCGCCGCGTCGAGGTCGGAGACGTTGCGCAGGCCGAAGGAGACCGTGGCGCCGGCGAAGCGGCGGGCGGGGAACGGCAGCGCCAAGGCGTCGGCGGCGAGCGCTCCCGGCCGGGGCGCAGCGATCTTCTGGAACTTGTGGCGGGCGATGGCGAGCATCGGCACGCAGAAGTCGGCCGCCGCCACCCGCGCGCCGCGCCGGCGCAGCGCCGTCGCCTGGTCGCCGGTGCCGCAGCAGAGGTCGAGCGCCTCGGCGCCGGCCGGCAGATCGAGCACCGCCGCCGACCGCCGCCGCCAGACGACGTCGAGGCTCGCCGACAGCACGTGGTTCAGCAGGTCGTAGCGCGGCGCCACCCCGGCGAACATGTCGCGGATGGTCTTGCCCGACTTGTCGAGCGGGGGAGCGGGGGTGGCTGGGGTCGGCATCAGATGGGGAGCATATCGCGGCGGGGGGGAGGAAGGTGTGGGGGAGGGAGGACGGACACGGACACACGGACGAACAGGGACTGACACGGACGAACACGGGCCCAAAGGAGACGCTCCGGCCTCCACAGAGCTGTCCGTGAAAGTCCGTGTCCGTCCGTGCTCGTCCGTGGTCACCCCCCTCCCCCCTTGCCAGAAACCGCGCCTTGCGCCAAACTGTCCCCTGGCGCGGGGTTGGGGACCGGGCTCTTGCCGGCCTCGCGGCTATTTTCGTCCCCTTGACAATTCTCCCCCTCCCACCTACCATGTGGGTCCTTTGCGTCGCGAGGCGGGTGTCGTAGGCCGTACCGCGGATACCCGCAGTTGCCTAGAGTCATCGCGCGCAAATTTTCCCAGCCCGAGCTGACCTGGAGAGATTGGAGATGCTGAAGAAGACCTACAGCCCGAAGCTCGCCGAGATCGAGCATCGGTGGCACGTGTTGGACGCCGCGGGGATCCCGCTGGGTCGGCTCGCGTCGCTGGCGGCGCGTCTGCTGATGGGCAAGCACAAGCCCACCTATGCGACGCACATCGACACGGGCGACTTTGTCATCGTCATCAACGCCGAGAAGGCGGTGCTGACCGGGGCGAAGGAAGAGAACAAGATCTATTACCACCACACGGGCTATCCGGGCGGCATCAAGTCCGAGACGGCGGCCAAGCGGCGTCTGCGCCGGCCGACCAAGATGGTGGAGGACGCGGTCTGGGGAATGCTCCCCAAGGGACCGCTCGGCCGCCAGCAGCTGCGCAAGCTGAAGGTGTACGCGGGCCCCGCCCATCCCCACCAGGCGCAGCAGCCCGAGAGCTTCGACGTCGCCGCCGCTCTGTAGAGCGCGACGGGACGAGACGAGCGGGAATCCAAGGAGAGATCGAGAACGTGAGCCAAATCCAATACTACGGAACGGGACGCCGCAAGACGGCTTCAGCCCGCGTGTTCCTCCGACCCGGCGCGGGCGAGGTGAAGGTCAACGGTCGGTCGCTCGACAGCTACTTCCCGAACGAAGTGCTGAAGATGGTCATCAAGCAGCCGCTGCAACTCACCGAGACCGTCGAGAAGTTCGACATCCAGGTCACGGTGCTGGGCGGGGGGAGCGCGGGGCAGGCCGGAGCGATCCGGCACGGCATCTCGCGCGCCCTGCTCGAGTTCAACGGCGAGCTGCGCGACCGGCTCAAATCGGCCGGCTTCCTGACGCGCGACCCGCGCAAGAAGGAACGCAAGAAGTACGGCCAGAAGGGCGCCCGGGCGCGCTTCCAGTTCAGCAAGCGCTAGGAAAGGGAGAATCGCTTGGTAGAAGTCACCATGAAGGAACTGCTGGAGGCCGGTGTCCACTTCGGGCACCAGACCCGCCGCTGGAACCCGAAGATGAAGCCCTATATCTTCGGCAAGCGCAACGGCATCTACATCATCGATCTGCAGAAGACCCTGCGGATGTTCAACCACGTCGCCGACCTGGTGCAGCAGCTCGCCGCCCAGGGGAAGCGCATCCTGTTCGTCGGCACGAAGCGGCAGGCGCAGGAGGCGATCGCCGAGGAGGCGGCCCGCGCCGGCGAGTTCTTCGTCACCAACCGGTGGCTGGGGGGCACGCTGACCAACTTCGTGACCCTGCGCACCTCGATCCAGCGCCTGAAGGAGATCGAGGCCCGGATGAACGACGAGAACAGCCCGCTCAGCAAGAAGGAGCGGCTGCGTTTCGAGCGCGAGCACGAGAAGATGGCGAAGAACCTCGAGGGGATCCGCGAGATGACGGAGCTGCCGGACGCGCTCTTCGTCGTCGACCCCAAGAAGGAGTACATCGCCGTCTCGGAGGCGAACAAGCTCGGCATCCCGGTGATCGCCATCGTCGATACCAACTGCGACCCCGAGCTGATCGACTATCCGATCCCCGGCAACGACGACGCCATCCGGGCCATCCGCCTGTTCGCGTCGCGGATCGCCGACGCCTATCTCGCCGGCGCCGGGAAGCTCGACGAGGAGACGATGATCCGTGCCAAGGACCGCATGCCGGTCTTCGACAAGGACGCCGCCGCCGCGAGCGCTGCCCCGGCCTAGGAGCCCGCCGTCCGGAACGGGGCGGGAGACCTCTCCCGCCCCAAATCGCGAGGATTGTAAGGAGAGGTCAGCCCGAGCACGCGCTGGCCTTTTCTTTTGTCTGCTCATGTCCGCCGGTTGTCCGCCGGCGGTCTGCCGAATAAGATCAAAAAGCCGCGCGTAAGCCGCGGTTCGAAGGAGAACGCCTCATGGCTGAAATCACCGCACAGATGGTCAAGGAGCTCCGGGAGCGTACCGGCGCTGGGATGATGGACTGCAAGAACGCGCTCAACGACTGCAAGGGCGACATGGAAGCCGCGGTCGACACACTGCGCAAGAAGGGGCTCGCCGCGGCGGCCAAGAAGGCCGGCCGGGTGACCGCCGAGGGGGCGGTCGGCTCCTACATCCACGGCGGCGGCAAGATCGGCGTGCTGGTAGAGATCAACTGCGAGACCGACTTCGTGGCCCGCACCGACGCCTTCCAGGAGCTGGTGCGCGACATCGCCATGCACATCGCCGCCGCCGAGCCCCGCTTCGTGCGCCGCGAGGAGGTCACCGCCGACGTCCTCGAGCGCGAGCGGGCGATCTTCCAGGACCAGGCGCTCGCTTCGGGCAAGCCGCCGGCCGTGGTCGAGAAGATCGTCACCGGCAAGATGGAGAAGTACTACGGCGAGTTCGTGCTGCTCGAGCAGCCGTTCGTCAAGAACCCCGACCTGACGATCAAGCAGATGATCGCCGAGAAGGTCGCCAAGATCGGCGAGAACATCCAGGTGCGCCGCTTCGAGCGCTACAAGCTCGGCGAGGGGATCGAGAAGCGGCAGGACGACTTCGCCGCCGAAGTCATGGCCCAGGCGGCCGGCTGATGGAGACGGCGGAGCCTGAGGGGTCCCGGCCGCCGGTCTTCGGCCGGGTCCTCCTCAAGGTCTCGGGCGAGGCGCTGATGGGCGAGCAGCCCTTCGGCATCGACGAGGCGGTGGTGGCGGCGATCGCCGACGAGATCCGCGACGTGCAGCGCCTGGGGGTCCAGGTGGCGGTCGTGGTCGGCGGCGGCAACATCATCCGCGGCCTGGCGGCCAGCCATCGCGGCATCGACCGGGTCACCGGCGACTACATGGGGATGCTCGCCACCGTGATCAACGCCCTGGCCCTCCAGGACGCGCTCGAGAAGCGGAGCGTGCCGACCCGGGTGCAGACGGCGATCGATATCCGCGAGGTCGCCGAGCCGTTCATCCGGCGGCGCGCTCTCCGCCACCTCGAGAAGGGGCGGACGGTGATCTTCGCCGCCGGCACCGGCAACCCCTATTTCACCACCGACAGCGCGGCGGCGTTGCGCGCCAACGAGATCCACGCCGAGGTCCTGCTCAAGGCGACCAAGGTGGACGGCCTCTACACCGCCGACCCGGAGAAGGATCCGCACGCGGTGATGCTCCCCGAGGTGACCTACCAGGAGGTCCTCGAGCGGGACCTGCGGGTGATGGACACCGCGGCGATCAGCCTCTGCCGCGACAACGGCATCCCGATCGCCATCTTCAACATGTCGACCCCCGGCAACGTCCGCCGCGTCGTGACCGGCGAGAAGGTCGGCTCCATCGTCCGCGGTTGAGCGCGACAGGAGCACCATAGGAGGAAGCCATGGAAGGCATGAAAGAGCTTCACCGAGAGATCGAGAGTCACATGCAGCACGCGCTGGACCATTTCCACCACGAGCTGAAGCACCTGCGCACCGGCCGCGCCTCGCTGTCGCTGCTCGAGGGGATCACCGTCGACTACTACGGCAGCCCGGTGCCGCTCAACCAGGTCGCCAACCTGTCGGTGGCCGACGCGTCGATGATCGTGGCGCAGCCGTTCGACCCCACGCAGAGCGCGGCGATCGAGCGGGCGATCATGAAGTCGGATCTCGGGCTCAACCCGTCGTCGGACGGCAAGCTGATCCGCATCCCGGTGCCGCCGCTCAACGAGGACCGCCGCCGGGAGATCGTCAAGAAGGCGCACGACATGGCCGAGCACGCGCGCACCGGCGTCCGCCAGGCCCGCCGCGAGGGGAACGACAAGCTGAAGAAGATGGAGAAGGACAAGCTGGTCAGCCAGGACGACGAGCGCCGCGGCCTCGACGACGTCCAGAAGCTCCACGACCGCTACATCGCGGACATCGCGACGGCGCTGGCGAAAAAAGAGCAGCAGATCATGGAGATCTAGGGGAGCTTCATCCCCGCCATGTACCTCTACGGCTACCATCCCGTCCGCGAGGCCCTGCGCCACCGGCCGCACGAGGTCATGCGGGTGCTGGTGAGCGCGGCGCGCACGGGGAAACGGCGCGAGGAGATCGCCGCGGCGTGCGAGCGCCACCGGGTGCCGTTCGAGGTGGTGCCGGAGCGCGCGCTCGCCGAGATCGCGGGGCCGGCCCACAACGGCATGGCGGCGGAGATCCGCGCCGGCGGCGATGTCGGCGCCATCGCTCCGGCGTCCGGAGCGGACCTCGACCTCGCCGTCCTGCTCGAGGACGTCCAGGACCCCCGCAACCTCGGCGCCGTGCTCCGCGTCTGCGAAGGGGCGGGGGTGGGGCGGGTGATGATCCGCGACCGCGGCGCCGCGCCGGTCTCGCCCACCGTCGCCAAGACCTCGGCGGGGGCCACCGAGTGGCTGGAGATCGAGCGCATCACCAACTCCGCGATCGAGATCGGGCGCCTGAAGGACGCCGGCTTCTGGGTCTACGGCACCGACCCCGACGGCGTGCCGCCCTGGGAGGTCGACCTCTCCGGCAAGGTCGTCCTCTGCTTCGGCGGCGAGGAGAAGGGGCTGCGCTCGCGCACCCGGCAGCTCTGCGACGGCACCATCGGCCTCCCCATGCGGGGGCGCGTCGGATCGCTCAACATCGCCACCTCGGCGGCGGCGGTGCTTTACGAGGCGGTCCGCCAGCGATTTGGAAAGTGACCTCCCTTTCCTCCACAATCCTGAGATTGTGGTAACTATCCGGGCTACTCAAGGCCCTAAAGAGGAAAAGGAGGAAACATGACCAGATTCCGTCTGTCCGTTTCCACGCTGATGCTTTCGCTGGCGTTCCTGGGACTCCCCCTCGGAGCCGAAGAGCTCGCCCGCGTCCATCCCTCTCCCCAGCAGGTGCAGTTCGAGCCGCAGGGGAGCTACGAACGCCTGGTGCTGACCGTCTCGATGCCGGGCGGCGAGGTGGTCCGCCGCGAGCTCGCGGGCGGGCAGGCGCCGACCTTCGTGCTCCCCCAAGGGGCGGCCGACGGCTCCTATGTCTACGAGCTGCGGGCGATGCCGCCGGTCGACGCCGAGGTCCGCCAGGCCCTGGCGGCCTCGCGGAACGGCGGCCCGGCGGCGAGCGCGGCCCTCGAGCGGCTGCGCAAGGCCGGCCGCCTGCCGGCCGGAGAGCTGGTGCAGTCCGGCAGCTTCCGGGTGGTGGACGGCAGCGTGGTCTCCCCCGACGCGCGCGAGCCGCGGCAGACCCCCGCGAAGGGGGCGGCCGCCCCTGCCAAAGGTTTGCCGCTGAAGGACGTGGTGACCGCCGACGACGCCATCATCCAGGGGAGCCTCTGCGTCGGCCTCGACTGCGTCAACAACGAGAGCTTCGGCTTCGACACCATCCGCCTCAAGGAGAACAACACGCGGATCAAGTTCGAGGACACCAGCACCGGCACCGGCTTCCCGTCGACCGACTGGCAGCTCACCGCCAACGACTCGGCGAGCGGCGGCGCCAACAAGTTCTCGATCGACGACGTGACGGACTCGACCACGCCGTTCACCATCACCGGCGCGGCGCCGACCAATTCGATCTTCGTCGACTCCTCGGGGCGGCTGGGGCTGGGGACCGCCACGCCGGTGCTCAAGGTCCACGAGAACAGCAGCGACACGCCGGCGTTCCGCTTCGAGCAGAACAACAGCGGCGGCTTCACGGCGCAGACCTGGGACGTCGCCGGCAACGAGGCGAACTTCTTCGTGCGCGACGTCACCGGCGGCTCGCGGCTGCCGTTCCGCATCCGCCCCGGAGCGCCGACCAGCAGCATCGACATCAGCGCCTCGGGAAACGTCGGCATCGGCACCGCATCGGCGGCCAACAAGCTGCACGTCTCGGGGAGCGACGGCACCACCAAGGCGCTGATCCAGGAGAGCAGCGCCACCACGAGCGCGCGCGAGATGCTGGAGATCCGCAACAACGGCGGCTCGGTGCTGATCTTCGAGGACACCAGCGTGGCGCAGCGCTGGGCCAACGGCACCCAGGGAGCGAACTTCGTGATGGATGAGCAGGCCCACGCCGGCACGGAATTCTCGCTCACCAACACCGGCAACCTGACGATCTCGGGCACCCTGACCCAGAACTCCGACCGCACCACCAAGACGGACATCTTCGGGGTCGAGCCGGCGGAGATCCTGGCCAAGGTCGACCGCCTGCCGATCTCGACCTGGCGCTACCAGGGAGACGACGCGGCGGTGCATCACCTGGGGCCGATGGCGCAGGACTTCGCCGCCGCCTTCGGGCTGGGCACGGACGACCGCCACATCGCGCCGCTCGACGCGGCCGGCGTCAGCCTCGCCGCCGTCCAGGCGCTGCACCGCGAGCTCGGCGAGAAACAGGCCGCCCTCACCGACCTCGCGCGCCGCAACGCCGAGCTCGAGAAGCGGCTCGCCGACCTCGAGGCGCGGGTGGCCGCGCTGGCTCCGGCAGCGCCGAAGTAAGGCGCACGGCGAGAAGGAGGGTCCGCGTCCCGCGCGCCGCCGGGGCGCGGACCCGACTGATCAGTTCCCGCTTCCCTCCGGATCGAAAACCTTTCGCAGCGCGACTGCAAACTCTCTCGAAGTGCGCCGCGCTGCGCGGCCCAGATCACTCAAAGGAGCAACTTCCTCCCGTTCCGTCGTCCTCTGACGGTATCCGCCTGGACCCCTGAGAACATGAAGTTTCTCATCGGCCTTTGATTTTCCTCTTCTGCGCACGCTCTTCAAGATCGCTTCCGAATGGGCTAGGATAGGGCTCCGTTGCCTTTCCCCCTTCTTTCCATCCGAGCCGAGGTCCGCGACACATGAGCGATGTCGTCCAGAAGTTCTGGGGTTTTTGCCACACGCTGCGACACGACGGGATCGATTATGGCGACTACATCGAACAGATCACATATTTGCTGTTTCTCAAGATGGCCGACGAGCGCGGAATCGATCTGTCGCGGATCGCGCCGCTCGGCGACGACGAGCCGCGGACCGATTGCTCGTGGCCGGCGCTCGCCGCCGAGAGCGACGCCGCGCTGACCGTCCATTACGCGGCCGTGCTGCGGGCGCTCGGGCGGCAGCCGGGGCTGCTCAGCGACATCTTCAACGGCGCCGTCTCGCGCTTCAACAATCCGGCGAACCTCAAACGTCTGATCGATCTGATCGACGAGACGGAGTGGACGGCGCTCGAGGTGGACATCAAGGCCGCGGTCTTCGAGGGGCTGCTCGAGAAGGCGGCGAGCGAAGGGAAGAAGGGGGCCGGGCAGTACTTCACGCCGCGGCGGCTGATCCAATCGATCGTGCGCTGCGTCCAGCCCGATCCGCGCCGCGATCCGGAGCTGGCGATCTGCGATCCGGCCTGTGGCACCGGCGGTTTCCTCGTCGTGGCGCACGAGTGGTCGCTCGCCCAGTGCGAGCCCGACGAGGCCGGGCGCGACGAGGCGCGCCGCGGCACCTACTTCGGCCAGGAGCTGGTGTCGCGCCCGCGGCGCCTGGCGCTGATGAACCTCTTCCTGCACGGGCTCGAGCCCGAGATCAAGCTCGGCGATTCGATCGACGAGATCCCCGACGGCCGGCGCTTCGACGTCGTGCTCACCAACCCGCCGTTCGGCAACAAAGGGGCCAACCAGGTGCCGGCGCGCGGCGACCTGCCGGTCAAGACCTCGAACAAGCAGCTGAATTTTCTCCAGCACGTGATCACGCTGTTGAAGGCGGGCGGGCGGGCGGCGGTGATCGTGCCCGACAACTGCCTGTTCGCCGACCAGGCGGGGGAGGTGTTCCGGGTGCTCACCGCCGAGTGCGACCTGCACACCGTGCTCCGCCTCCCCAACGGCACCTTCACCCCCTACAGCGCCGGCACCAAGACCAACGTCGTCTTCTTCACCAAGGGGCGGCCGACCGAGACCGTCTGGGTCTACGACGCGCGCACCAACGTGCCGCGGATCACCAAGAAGGACCGCCCGCTGACTCAAGGGCACCTCGCCGCCTTCGAGGTCTGCTACGGGCTCGATCCGTTCGGCCGCGCCCGGCGGTCGGCGGCCGACTCGCGCGAGGATCGCTGGCGGTCGTTCTCGATCGCCGAGGTGCGCGCCCGCGAGTTCAAGATCGACGGCCTGAAGTGGCTGCGCGAGGAGACCACGGAGGACGATCTGCCGGAGCCCGAGGAGCTCGCCGCCGACGCCATCGCCGAGCTCGAGAGCGCCGCCCAGGAGCTGGCGGCGATGATCGACCTGCTGAGCGGCGACGCGGAGCCGAAGCGGCCGCGGGTGCTCCAGGGGGGCTCGTGACCAGCGCCGTCTCGGACTGGGAGATCGGCCGCCGCGAAGGCGAGCTGCCGGAGGGATGGTCGTCGGCGACCCTCGAGGAGATCGTCGTCCACGCCCTCGGCGGCGTCTGGGGAGAGGAGGTCGGGAAGTCCCCCGCCGGGGTCGAGGTGCGGGTGATCCGCGGCAAGGAGTTCCGCGACTGGGGGAGCGACCGCGCGACGCGGGCGCCCCGGCGGGCGGTCGGCGCGGCGAGCCTCGCCAAGCGCCGGCTGGCGGCGGGGGACCTGGTGATCGAGATCTCGGGGGGCGGCGTCGGCCAGCCGGTGGGGCGCGCGCTGCTGATCGACGAGGCGGCGCTCGAGCGGGCGGACCTCCCTCTCGTGTGCAGCAACTTCTGCCGCCAGGTGCGGGTCCATCGCGAGATCGATCCCGCCTACGTCCTGCTGGTCCTCGAGTCCTGCTACCTCTCGGGGAGCCTTGACGAGCTGCAGACGCAGACGACCAACATCCGCAATCTCAAGTTCTCGAAGTTCCTGGCGAGCGTCGTCGTGCCGCTGCCGCCGCGCGCCGAGCAGGAACGGATCGTCGCCCGGGCGACCGAGGCGTCGGCGACGGTGCAGAGCGTGCGGCAGCGCATGGCGCGGCTGCCGGAGGTCCTGCGCAGGCTCCGCCAGTCGGTGTTGATGCGGGCCTTCACGGGTGAGCTGACGGAGGAGTGGCGGCGCCAGGAGCTCGGCGGTACGGCGGCCGAGCCCCTCGCCGAGCGTCTCGAGGAGATCCTGGCGGCGCGCCGGGCGATCTGGAATCTGGCCCGCACCGAGGCCGAGGCGTTCGACCGCCGGGCGCCGCGGCGCCCGAAGAACCTCCACCCCAGCCAGTGGGAGGCGCCGGAGCCGCTGGTCCCGCCGGAGGTGCCGGAGGGGTGGTCCCTGGTTCCTCTCCTCGACCTCACGCAGCGCATCCAGTACGGCCTGTCGACCAAGGCGGACGCCGGGGAGCGTGGAGGGGTCGCGATCCTGCGCATGAGCAACATCCAGAACGGGCGGCTCGACCCCTCCGAGCTCAAGTACGTCGATCCGCGCGCGGTCGACGTCCCGGCCTTCCGGGTGCGGCGCGGCGACGTCCTGTTCAATCGCACCAACAGCTCGGAGCTGGTGGGGAAGGCCGCCGTCTTCGATGTCGACCTCGAGGCGGTGTTCGCCTCCTACCTGGTGCGCATCGAGGGGGACGATCAGCTGATCGACAGCCGCTATCTGTGCTACTGGATCAACTCGCCGTGGGGGCGGAGCTGGGCGCGCACCGTGCGCACCCAGAGCGTCGGCCAGTCGAACATCAACGTCTCCCGGCTGCAGACGATGCCGGTGCCGGTACCGCCGCTCGCCGAGCAGCGGGAGATCGTCCGCCGGATCGAGGAGCAGCTCGCCCGTGCCGCCAGGATCGAGCGGCACGTCGCGGTGGCGGCGGCGGGGGCGGACAAGCTGTGGCGGACGATCCTCGGCCGCGCCCTGCGCGGCGAGCTGGTGGTGACCGAGGCCGAGCTGGCGCGCGGTGAGGGGCGCGACTACGAGCCGGCCTCGGACCTGATCGAGAGGGTCAGCGCCGAGAAGCTGGCCGGGCAGCCGGACGGCGCGCCGGCGCGCCTGGCGGAGAAGGACGTCGCCGAGCCGATCCTGGCCGCGCTGCGCCAGTCGTGCTGGGGCGCCGGCCCGATGACCCGCGAGGAGCTGATCCTGCGCATGGCGGCCCGCCTGGAGTGGTCGCCGTTCAACAAGGTGATGCGCGCCCAGCTGGAACGGCACATCGAGGTCGCCCTGACCCGGAGGATCATCGCTCGGGAGGGAGACCTCCTGAGGGGGGCGACACCGCAGTTCGGGCGCTACGACTTCGGCTTCCTGATGGCGACGATCGAGCGGCTGGCGCCGCCGGGCTCCGAGGTCGACAAGGGGGAGATCGTCCGCGCGCTGGCGGCCTACCTCGGCTACGGTCAGGTGACCTCGGCGATCCGCGAGCGGATGGACCGCGTCTTCCTGTGGGCCGCGCACGACGGCCGGATCGAGATCCGCGGCGACCGCGTGGCGCTGCCGCCCCTCGTTTAGCGAGGGGTCAGCCGGCCGGCTTCATCCATTCAAATAATTCGTAGTGCTCGCGGCTCATGCCGAGCCGTTCGTAAACCCGCTGCGCGGCCTGGTTGCGCTTGTCGACGTAGAGCCGGATCCCCTTGATCCCGTCCGCGGCGGCGGCCTCGCGGCGCAGCCGCTCGTAGAGCGCGCGGTAGACCCCGCGCCCGCGCTCCACGGGGACGACGTAGACCGACTGGACCCAGAGCACGGTGCCGTCGCGCCAGTCGCTCCACTCCGGGGTGACCAGCAGGCAGGCCACGATCTCCCCGCCCCGCCCGGCCACCCAGTAAGCCCCTTTGCCGGCGTCGGCGAAGACCGCCGCGACGCCGCGGGCGAGGACGGCGGCGTCGAGCTCCACCCCCTCGGTCTCGCGCGCCATGCGGAGCTGGAAGTCGGCGATGACCCCCGCGTCCGCGGGGAGGGCGGGGCGGATCAGCAGCTCGCCGCCGCCGGGCACTTGCTCAGACGATCGCTCAGGCATTAGCGGCTCCGGCCTCCCGCAGGGCGGCGAGCAGGCGATCCTCGAGCTCGGCGGCGAGCGGCGCGTCCGGCGTCTGGCGCACGGCGCGGACGGCGGCGGCGAGGCCGCCCGCGACCTGCCGGCAGCGCGGGCAGCCGTCGAGATGCTCGTCGACCTGCTGCGCCCGCTCGCCCGCCAGCCGTCCGTCGAGGTGCTCGGTGAGGTCGGCGAGCACCTCGCCGCAGTGCAGGCCGGCGATGACCCGGTCTTCGTCCCGGGTGGCCGCGAGAGGGCCCTCCCGCAGGCGGGCGAGCAGCCGCAGGCGGGCGCGATGGAGGCGGGTGGCGGCGACCGATTCCGACGTGCCGGTGACCCGGGCGGCCTCCTCCAAAGTGAAGTACTCGCGGTCGCAGAGGGTGAGGATCTCGCGGTCCTGGGGCGGCAGGGCGGCCAGGGCGGGCTCGGCGTCGGCGTTTTCGCCCGCCAGCTCGCCGGCGCCGTCCGGCTGCCCCCAGCCGGCCTCGTGGGCCAGCTCGCGGAGCGGGGCGGCGTCGGGGACGGTGTCGGCGCGGCTCCGGCGGTCGATCGTCTGCCGCGCCAGGGCGAGGAGCCAGGGGCGGGCGGAGGTCTCGTCGCGATGGCGGTAGGCGTCGCGGCGGGCGGCGCGGAAGGTTTCGGCGAGGTGATCCGCGGGGTCGGCGGGCTCGCCGGCCGTCGTTGTCGGAGGCGGAGGCGGCGCGGCGGCCTGGAGGAAGCGATACACCGCCGCCTGGTGGCGGCGCGCCAGGTGCTCGAGGGCGGCGGAGTCGCCGGCCGCGATCCGGCCGATCAACGTCGCGTCGCTGATCCTGGTGTCGTCTTGGCTTGCCATCTTCCTTCCGGCCCCCGGATGGGCGGACGGTTCAGCTTGCGATCTGGAGTCGGTCCGCCGAGATCTTACACCCGGGGGGAAAGTCAGGCCACGATCCGGCCGTAGCGGGCGAGCAGGAGCGACCAGGCGCCGAACGCCACCAGGCCGACGGCGACCAGGCCGAGGAGGGTCGCGCCGTGCGGCTGCGCGGCGAGGACGGCGAGCGCTCCGGACAGGCCGCGCACCTGCCGCGGATCGGTCTTCACGGCGGCCTGGACCAGGAACCACCCCGAGATCAGGAAGACGACGCCGCGCGCCATCAGGCCGAGCTTGCCGGCGTGGATCGCCAGCCGGCTCTCGCCGGAGTCCATCTCCTGGAGGCGGATCTCCTTCTTGAACTTCTCGGTCCAGCCGCGCCAGAGCTGGTAGAAGCCGCCGGCGATCACCCCGACCCCCACGGCGGCCACCAGCCAGCGGCCGAACGGCTCGCCCATCAGCCGGGCCGTCCATTCCTGGGTGGCGTGGGCGTCGGCGGACGCCCGGCGGTGCGCGCCCAGGGCGAGGCGTACGGCGGCGAGGCCGAGGCTGCCGTAGACCACGGCTGTGAACAGGCGCCCCAGGCGGTGGGCGAGCCCCTTCAGGCCGCTCCCCTTGCGCTCGCGGTCGAGGAGCCCCTGCGCCGCCCGCCAGACCGCGTAGGCGAACAGCCCCACGGCGAGCAGCCAGAGCAGCGGGATGCTGTGCGCGGCGACCTCCTGGAGGGCGCCGCGCGTGTCCGTGACGCCGCGCCGGGCGCCGCGGGTCCCGAGCGCCGTCTGCACGGCCAGCAGGCCGACCACCGCGTAGACCACTCCCCGCGCCGCGTAGCCCATGCGGGCGAAGCGCTCCAGCCAACGGTTGTCCGTGTTTGTGCGTGCCATGGCGCTGAGCCTACTTCAAATGGGTCTCGAAGAGCTTGAAGATCCGCCGGTACTCGTCGAGCCAGCTCGTCGGCTGCACGAAGCCGTGATCCTCGACCGGGTAGATGGCGAGCTCGAAATTCTCCTTCCTGAGCTCGATCAGGCGCTGCACCATCCGCACGTTGTCCTGGAACAGCACGTTCTGGTCCTGCACGCCGTCGCAGATCAGCAGCGGCTTGCGGAGCCCCGCCGCGTACTCGATCGGCGAGCTCGCCGCGTAGGCCTCGGGGTCGATCTCCGGGCGGTTCAGGATGTCGGCGGTGTAGGGCTCGTTGTAGTGCTCCCAGTCGGAGACCGGGCGCAGGGCGGCGCCGGCGGCGAACAGCTCCGGCGCGCGGAACAGCGCCATGTAGGTGAGGAAGCCGCCGTAGGAGCCGCCGTAGACGCCGACCCGGCGCGGGTCGACGCTCCTGTGGGCCGCCGCCCAGGCGACGCCGTCGGCGAGGTCCTCGAGCTCGGGGTGCCCCATCTGGCGGTAGATCGCCGTCCGCCAGTCGCGGCCGTATCCCGCCGAGGCGCGGTAGTCCATGTCGAGCACCACGTAGCCGTGGCGGGTCAGGAAGTCGTTGAACATGAACTCGTGGAAGTAGTTCGACCAGCCGTAGGTGACCTCCTGGAGGTAGCCGGCGCCGTGGACGAAGAAGACCGCCGGGTACTGCTTCGCCGGGTCGAAGTCCTTCGGCGTGTAGACCCGGGTGTAGATCGCGCCGGCGCCGTGGGTCGACGGCACGGGGACGATCTCGGGGAGGTTCCACTCCTGGGCCAGGAAGAGCGGGGTGCGGGTGCGGGTGACCGGCCGCGCCTCGGCGCCCGGCTGGTTGACCTGCACGTAGACCTCGTCCGGCCGGGTGATCGACGAGTGGAGGAGGAGGAGCCGGCTCTCGTCGGGGGAGAGGACGGCGTGGGTGTAGCCGCCGCCGAGACGGGTGAGCTGCTCCGCTTTCCCCGCGGCGGCCGTCGCCACCTCGACCCGCCACACGTCGTACTTCCCCGGGTGCTCGCGGTTGGCGGTGTAGTAGAGGTAGCGGCCGTCGAAGCTGCGGCGCGGCAGCGACACCTCGTAGGACTTGGCCGGTGCCTCCGGGGTGAGGCGCCTGGGCGCGCCGCCGGGGAGGGTGAGCGCGTAGAGCTGCGAGCTGCCGCTCTCCTCCGACAGGTACCAGAGCGTCCGGTTGTCGGGGAGCCAGCCGAAGTCGTTGAAGTCCCAGTTGATCCACGCCGGGTCGGTCAGCCGGTGGCGGACGGTGAGCTTCGCCGCCGCGGCGTCCCAGGTGGCGAGCCAGCGGTCCTTGTTGTCGCGGGCGCGGAGCTGGAGGGCGAGCTGGCCGCCATCGTCCGACCAGGCGAGCCCCGCCACCTCGAGCACCCGCGGCTCGGGCTTCTTCGCGCCCCCCGCCTTGGTCTTCTCCTTCTCCTTGCCCTCCTTGCCATCCTTCCCGTGGTCCGCGTCTTTGTCCTTGTTCCCGTCCTTGTTCTTGTCCGCGTCGTCCGTGTCCTTCGCCCCCGCGCTGATCCCCAGCGCCGCGGCCGTCTTCTTCGCTTCCTTCTTCCGCGCCTCCTGGCGCGCCTTCGCGGCCTCGCGTAGCGCCTTCAAGGGATCGTCGTCGATCCCCGGCAGCTGCGAGAAGTCGAGGTCGTGCCGTTCGTGCTTCCGCAGGTCGAGCAGGATCACCGCGTTGGGCTCGGGCTTCTCGGCGCCGACCTTGGGGCGCACGTCCTTGGTCTCGATGTCGCCGCTCTCGGTCACGTACTGGGGCATCTTCACCATCTTGGCCTCCCCCGCTTCCTTCTTGGGGGAGGTGACGACGGCCAGCCAGTCGCCGAAGGGGGAGAGGAGGCTGCGCTCGATCTTCACCTTCTTGCCGAGGTACCAGGGGAGGGGGGCGCGGGCGGCGTCGCTCTGCGCCAGCGCGAGGTCCTCCTCGCGCTCGCGCTTCTCCCGCTCCTGTTTCTGGCGCAGGACGTCGAACAGCCGCGTCTGGTCGTCGGCCAGCGGCGACGGGTCCTTGTCGAGCGGGTCGCGGTCGAGCTTCAGGGCCGCCGGCTGGGAGGCCAGGCCGCTCTCGAGGTCGTAGACCCAGACCTCGTCGCCGCGGTGGAACCAGACCCGCCGGCCGTCGGCCAGGAAGTGCGCGTCGGTCTCGGCGGCGTCGGTGCGGGTGATCTGCCGCACCTCGCCGGTGCGCAGGTCCTTGGCGAAGACGTCCCCGCGGATCAGATAGACCTTGCGGGTCCGCTGCAGGTTGAGCTCCCCCTTGGCGTCGGCTTGGGCGCGCCCGGCCGGGTCGATCAGGACGGCGGCGCCCGCGGCGTCCCCCGTCCCGAGATCGACCCGGTAGAGATCCTTCCGCTGCTGCCCGATCCCCTCCCGCTCGCGCTCGTAGTAGACCGCCTTGCCGTCGTCCGACCAGTAGGGGTCCTCCGGCGGATTCCCGATCCAGTCGGGATCGGCCATGATCTGCTCCAGGGTGGGGCCCGCCCCCTTTGGAGAGGACGCGGCGGGCGCCGCCGCGGCCGGCAGGGCCAGCAGGAGACAGAGGGTTCCGGCGACGAAGCGATAACGCGGGCTCGGGATCATTTGGTTTCCTCGGGAAAGTACCGGAAGGCTATATCGGAGACGGGACAGGGGGGAAGCTCTTCGGATAGACTTCGGCGCCTATGAAGCTGGGTGAATTCGACCTCCAGATCGTCAGCGACGGCGAGTTCCGGCTCGACGGCGGCGCCATGTTCGGCGTCGTGCCGCGGACGATGTGGGAGAAGCCGGCGCCGCCGGACGAGCTCAACCGCATCCGGATGGGGACCAACTGCCTGCTGGTGGCGCGCGGCGGCGAGCTGCTGCTGATCGACACCGGCATCGGCGACAAGCACGGGGAGAAGTTCGAGGCGATCTACGCCATGGACCCCGCCGCCGTGCGGCTCCCCGAGGCGATCCGCCGCGCCGGGTACGAGCTGGGGGACGTCACCCACGTCCTCCTCTCGCACCTCCACTTCGACCACTGCGGCTGGAACACCCGGCGGCAGGAGGACGGCAAGATCGTACCCACCTTCCCCAAGGCGCGCTACTGGCTGCAGCGGGGGGAGGTCGAGCACGCCCGCCGGCCGAACGAGCGCGACCGCGCGAGCTACTTCCCGGAGAACTGGGAGCCGCTGTTCGAGGCCGGCGTCGCCGAGCTGTTCGACGACGAGGCCGAGCCGATCGCCGGCGTCCGCGCCGTCCGCGCCCCCGGGCATAACGCGGACATGTGCATCGTTCTACTCGATGGGGGGAGCCCCGGAGACCAGGGGGTCTTCTGGGCCGATCTGGTCCCCATGGCGGCCCACGTCCCCTACCCCTGGATCATGGGGTACGACCTCTATCCGATGACCACCCTCGAGAACAAGAAGCTCTGGCTGCCGAAGGCGCTCGCCGGGGAGTGGCTCTCGATCTTCGAGCACGACCCCGACATCCCGTTCGGCCGCCTGGTCGAGGAGAAGCCCGGCCGCTACCGGGTGGTCCCTGCCGGCGCGGCCGGGCCCGAAGCTCCCTGACCGCTCGATTCCAAACCAAAAAACTCAATTCCAAATAAAAGATCCGGAGATCATCCGATGGCGCGAGAAGAGTTCGATCTGATCATCATTGGCAGCGGTCCGGGCGGCTACGTCGCCGGCGTCCGCGCCGGCCAGCTGGGGATGAAAGTTGCCGTCATCGAGCGCGACCCCAAGTTCGGCGGCACCTGCCTGCTGCGCGGCTGCATTCCCACCAAGGCGCTGCTGCACACCGCCTCGGTGCTCGACGAGATCCGCGAGGCGTCGACCCTCGGCATCGAGGTGGCGGCGCCGGTGCTCGACATCGTCAAGGCGCAGGAGCGCAAGCAGAAGGTGGTGGACAGCAACTCGAAGGGGGTCGAGTTCCTGTTCAAGAAGAACAAGGTGACCGGCCTCCACGGCACCGGCCGCATCGCCGGCCCGCACGAGGTCGAGGTCGAGGGGCCGGACGGCGCCAAGACCACCTACGGCGCCAAGTTCATCATGATCGCGACCGGCTCGGTGCCGCGCGACGTGCCGATCGCGCCGACCGACGGCGAGCGCATCCTCAACTCCGACCACGTCCTCGAGCTCAAGCGCATCCCGGCCTCGATCGCCGTGCTCGGCGCCGGCGCGGTGGGGACCGAGTTCGCCTCGATCTACACCTCGTTCGGCTCCAAGGTCACCCTGATCGAGATGCTGCCGCGCATCCTGCCGATCGAGGACGAGGAAGTCTCCGCCGAGCTCCAGAAAGCGCTGCGCAAACGGGGGATCGACGTGATGACCGGCACCAAGATGCTGGGGGTCGAGCGCACCGAGAACAGCGTCCGCCTCAAGCTCGAGGGGGGCAAGACCGACACCGTCGAGGCCGAGCTGCTGCTGGTCGCCATCGGCCGCCGGCCGGTGACCGAGAACCTCGGGCTCGACGCCCTGGGGATCACCCTCGAGCGCGGCTACGTCAAGGTCGATCCGCTGATGCGCACGGCGGTCCCCCACATCTACGCGATCGGCGACGTCATCGACACCCCGTGGCTCGCCCACGTCGCCTCGGCTGAGGGGATCCTCGCCGTCGAGCACATGGCGGGGTTGCCCGTGAAGCCGATCAACTACGACCGCGTCCCCTCCTGCACCTACTGCGACCCCGAGGTGGCGAGCGTCGGCCTGACCGAGGCCAAGGCGCGCGAGCGCGGCTACGACGTGGCGGTCGGCAAGTTCCCCTTCACGGCGCTCGGCAAGGCGAAGGTGATCGGCAAGACCACCGGCTTCGTCAAGGTGGTGCGCGACAAGAAGTACGACGAGGTGCTCGGGGTGCACATCCTCGGCGCCCACGCCACCGACCTGATCGCCGAGGCCTGCGTCACCCTGCAGATGGAGGGGACCGACGAGGAGCTGATGCGCACCATGCACGCCCACCCGACGATGGCCGAAGCGGTGATGGAGGCGGCGCACGCCGCCCACGGCCAGGCGATCCACATGTGATGGCGCCGCGGCCATAGACAGAGGATGCTCATGACGAAAACCGGAAAAGACTGGGGCCCCCTCCATCCGGGGGCCCGCGAGGGCGAGCGGCCCGCCGAGAAGCTGGCGAAGACCGACCTGCCGCGCGAGCGCCAGCACGAGCTCTATCACTTCCTGAAGCTGACCCGCATGGTCGAGGAGCGCCTCGGCAACCTCTACCGGCAGGGGAAGGTGGTCGGCGGCCTCTACTCGAGCCGCGGCCAGGAGGCGACCGCCGTCGGCAGCGCCTACGCCCTGGCGCCGCAGGACATGATGGGGCCGCTGATCCGCAACCTGGGCTCGATGCTGGTGCGCGGCGTCGAGCCGCGCGAAGTGATGATGCAGTACATGGCGAAGAGCGACAGCCCGACCGGCGGCAAGGACGGCAACACCCACTTCGGCGACCTCGCGCGGGGGCTGGTGGCGCCGATCTCGATGCTCGGCGCCGTGATTCCGGTGATGGTCGGCGTGGCGCTCGCCGGCCGCATGCAGGGGAAGGACCTGGTGGCCCTGACCTACATCGGCGACGGCGGCACCTCGACGGGGGACTTCCACGAGGGGCTGAACCTCGCCGCCGTGCTCCAGGCCCCCTTCGTGCTGATCGCCGAGAACAACGGCTGGGCCTACTCGACGCCGACCGGCCGCCAGATGCGGATCAAGAACATCGCGACCCGCGCCGCCGCCTACGGCATCCCCGGCGAGGTGGTGGACGGCAACGACGTGCTCGCCGTCTACGAGGTCACCCGCCGCGCCGTCGAGCGGGCGCGCGCCGGCGGCGGGCCGACGCTGATCGAGGCGAAGACCTTCCGCATGAAGGGGCACGCCGAGCACGACGACGCCGGCTACGTCCCCAAGGAGCAGTTCGAGGAGTGGAAGACGAAGGACCCGATCGAGCGCTTCGAGCGCCACCTGCTCGGCAACGCCCTCGCGACCGAGGACGAGCTGAAGGCAATCGTGGCGAAGATCGACGCCCGGCTCAACGAGGAGGTCGACTTCGCTCTCGCCTCGCCGATGCCCCCCCCCGAGCGGACCTTCGAGAACGTCTACGCGGGGACCGGCCCGGATGCCGTCCCGGCGCTCGACGGAGGATCGATCTGATGGCGCCGGTCACCTACCTCGAAGCGATCCGCCAGGCGCTGTGGGACGAGATGACCGGCGACGAGCGGGTCTTCATGCTCGGCCAGGACATCGGCACCTACGGCGGCGCCTTCCGCGTCACCGCCGGCTTCCTCGACCACTTCGGACCGCAGCGCATCGTCGACACCCCGATCAGCGAGTCGGCGATGATCGGCTGCGCCATCGGCGCCGCCATGATGGGGCTGCTCCCCGTGGTCGAGATGCAGTTCATCGACTTCATCTCCTGCGCCTTCAACCAGATCATCAACTTCGCCGCCCCCTCCCACTACCGCTGGGGGCAGCAGGTGCCGATCGTGGTGCGCGGCCCGGCGGGCGGCAACGTCCACGGCTCGGCGTATCACAGCCAGAACCCGGAGTCGTACTTCCAGCACACGCCGGGGCTGAAGATCGTGGCGCCGGGGACGGTCGCCGACGCCTACGGCCTGCTGCGGGCGGCGATCCAGGACCCCAACCCGGTGCTCTACTTCGAGCACAAGTACCTCTACCGCCGCCTGAAGGACGAGCTCCCCGAGGGCGGCGGAGCGAACGGCGGTGACGGCCTGGTGGCGATCGGCAAGGCGCACCTGGCGCGGGCCGGGCGCGACCTGTCGGTGATCACCTACGGTGCTATGCTGCACGTGGCGCTGGAGGCCGCCGGGCGCCTCGAAGCCGAAGGGATCGACCTCGAAGTCCTCGATCTGCGGACGCTCAAGCCCCTCGACCAGGAAGCGATCCTCGCCACCGTCAAGAAGACCAGCCGGGTGATCGTGCTCACCGAGGAGCAGACCACCGGGTCGGTGGCGGGCGAGGTGGCGGCGCGGATTTCGCAACACGCCTTCGAGTGGCTGGACGGTCCGGTCCACCGGCTCTGCTGTCCCGACACGCCGGTCCCCTACAGCCCGACGCTCGAAGAAGCTTACTTGCCGAACGTGGACAAGCTGATCGCGAAAGTCCGCGCGCTGGCAGCCTACTGAACAAATGTTTCGGGACGTACGCTCGAGACGTACGAGAGATACGGGAGAGATTATGGCTACGGAAGTCGTGATGCCGCAGATGGGGGAGTCGATCGCCGAGGGCACCATCACCCGCTGGCTGGTGAAGGTGGGCGACAAGGTGGAACGGGATCAGCCCTTGTTCGAGATCTCGACCGACAAGGTGGACGCCGAGATCCCCAGCCCCGCCGCGGGCACCCTGCTCGAGATCCGCAACCAGGAAGGGGAGACCGTCCCCGTGAACCAGGTGGTGGCCAGCATCGGCGACGCCGGTGAGGGCGGCACCGCTCCTGCCGCTGCCGCCGCTCCTGCCGCCGCCGCGGCTCCGGCCCCCGCCGCGCCTGCCGCGCCCGCTGCTGAAGCCCCGAAGGCCGCCGCTCCGGCTCCCGCCGCGGCCCCGCAGGCCGCCGCTGCGCCGCAGCCGGCTCCGAGCGCCGAGCAGGCCACGGAGGCCGAGGAGAACGAGGAGGTCGCCCGCGATTCCGGCGACACGCCGCTGGTCAAGGAGAGCGACGCCGCCGAGACCGATCTCGAGGGGCGGCTGCGCAAGTTCTCGAGCCCGCTGGTGCGCAACATCGCCGCCAAGGAAGGGGTCAACCTCGAGGACGTCAAGGGGACCGGCGCTCAGGGGCGGGTGACCAAGGAGGACATCACCGGTTACCTCGAGCAACGCAAGTCGGCCCCGGCCGCCGCTCCGGCGCCTGCCGCCGCCGCGCCTGCACCGAAGCCGGCTCCGGCCGCTCCGGCGCCCGCCGCGGCCCCGGCTCCCGCGGCTCCGGCCGCCGCTGCTCCCGCCGGTCAGCGTCCGCTACCGGCCGGCTTCTCCGTCCCGGCCTACACCGAGGGGGAGAACGTCGAGATCGAGCCGATGTCGAAGATGCGGCAGATCACGGCGGCGCACATGGTCTACTCGAAGGCCACCTCGGCGCACGTCACCACCCTCTTCCACATCGACATGTCGAAGGTGAACAAGGCGCGCCTGCGCGCCCGCGACGGCTTCTTCAAGAAGGAGGGGACCAAGCTCACCTTCATGCCGTTCATCTTCAAGGCGGTGGCCACCGCCCTCAAGGCGCACCGCAGCGTCAACGCCTCGATCGACGGCACCAACATCGTCTACAAGAAGGACATCAACATCGGCATGGCCGTCGACCTCCCCGGCCGCGGCCTGATCGTGCCGGTGATCAAGAAGGCCGACCAGCTCAGCCTCGTCGGCCTCGCGAAGACCGCCAACGACCTCGCCGACCGCGCGCGGACCAAGAAGCTGAAGCCCGAGGAGGCGCAGGGCGGCACCTTCACGGTCACCAACCCCGGCGTCTTCGGCAGCCTCTTCGGCACGCCGGTGATCAACCAGCCGCAGGTGGGGATCCTCGGCATCGGTGCCATCGAGAAGCGCCCGATCGTGGTCGAGGACGCGGACGGCAACGACGCGATCGTCATCAAGACGATGTCCTACTTCAGCATCTCCTACGACCACCGGCTGGTCGACGGCGCCGACGCCGACCGCTTCATGATCGATCTCAAGAAGGTCCTCGAAGAGGACACCTGGACCGAGCTCGAAGCGTACGTCTAGCCTGTTTTTCTTGGCGGGAAGCTCAAGAGCCCGGGGCGACCCGGGCTCTTTGTTCAAGGAACTGACTTATCGCCGGTCGTCAAAAGCAGTGACAGGACATGTAGTTTCCGCAGGCCCCTCCAATGTAGGGGCTGCCCGCCACGCATGCGCCGCCATAACTGCCGCACACGGCCGTGCAGTCCGCCGAGGTCCTGCACTGATTCTGGGGGCAGATGACCGCTTCGGCGGTTCCGCTCCACAGACTCGCGCTCACCAGGCTCACCGCGACGAGAAACAGACCAAGGCGCAACCTCATCTTCATGATCCCCACCCCCTCACCAACGATCGAGTCTGCCACATCAGCGGGACAGTCCGTGTCGGTCTCGCCACTCTACCATCTCGACGCCGGCCGGCCTTTGCGGCACAGCCGGACGCGGCCCCGCTGAATTAGGAGAAAGCCGGCCTCTCGGCTACGCTCGAGTCGATGCCGGCCTCCCTAACGGACCTGGAGCGGATCGTCGAGGAATTGGCGGCGAACGGCCGCTCCGTGCAGGCGGGTTTCCTCGCGCCTGCCGAGCTGCGGGCATTGCGCGAGGAGACGGCGGAGTCCTGGCGGAGCGGCGCGTTCCATCCGGCCGGGGTGGGAGCGGGGGCCGCATCGCGAGTCCACGGCGAGATCCGCGGCGACAACATCCTATGGCTGGAGACGCCGGCCACCGCGGCCCAGCAGGTCTACCTCGACGAGCTCGAGCGCCTCCGCCTCGCCCTCAACCGCGCGCTCTATCTGGGCCTCCTCGGCTTCGAAGGGCACCTCGCCGTCTATCCCGCCGGCTCGTTCTACAAGAAGCACCTCGACCGCTTCCAGACCGCCGGCCACCGCGTCGTCTCCTGCATCCTCTATCTCAACGACGACTGGCAAGCGGAGGACGGTGGCCAGCTCCGCCTCTACGCCGGCCCCGAGGAGGACGCCGCCACCCAGGACGTCCCGCCAATCGGAGGAATTTTCGTCATTTTCCTCAGTGGCAGCGTCCTGCACGAAGTCCTCCCAGCCACCCGGGAACGGGTGAGTCTGACGGGGTGGTTCCTGACCCGGGAGTAGCGAGCGCCCTGCCGAAGCTTTGACGAGCTGCCGAAGCTAACAATGGGCTGCCGAAGCTAACAATGGGCTGCCGAAGCTTACAACGCTCTGCCGAAGCTTCGGCAAGCCGCCGAAGCTAACAATGGGCTGCCGAAGCTTGCAACGCTCTGCCGAAGCTTCGGCAAGCTGCCGAAGCTAACAACGAGCTGCCGAAGCTAACAACGAGCCGCCGAAGGTTCGGCAAGCCGCCGAAGCTAACAATGGGCTGCCGAAGCTTACAACGCTCTGCCGAAGCTTCGGCAAGCTGCCGAAGCTAACAACGAGCTGCCGAAGCTAACAACGAGCCGCCGAAGCTTACAACGGGCTGCCGAAGCTTCGGCAAGCTGCCGAAGCTAACAATGAGCAGCCGAAGCTTACGACGGGCCGCCGAAGCTTCGGCGAGCTGCCGAAGCTAACAACGAGCTGCCGAAGGTTCGGCAAGCCGCCGAAGCTAACAATGAGCTGCCGAAGCTTCGGCAGCTGGCATGAATCTTCCTGTCCGGCCCAACGGGCCGGGAGATTCCAGCCCAGGGCTGAGGCCGGAGGCCGATGCCCTGGGAAAAGGTACCTCCCGTCGGGGCGGCCTGAAAGGTCGCGAGAAGCCGACTGGACAAGAAGCTCTCGCGACCCTTCAGGCCGCACTGCGTTGTCATTCCTCAACCCAGGGCATCGGCCTGCGGCCTCAGCCCTGGGCTAAACTCTCCCGGCCCGTTGGGCCGGACACCTCAAGCTGCGCTCCTCAGCCGCGCGGCCCGTCGAGCGTTCGGAGCCTGAAGATGACCCTCATCGATTGGTCGGACCCGGAAGCGATGCTCGGACTGCTGATCGAGTATGTCGACGAGGAAGCGGATTCGACGCGGAACGACCCCGAACGATCCGGTTTTCTTCAGCAGTTGTCGCAAGACCTTCTCGCGGCGGCGGAGGAGGACTTCGACGTGCCGGAGGAGATCGCCCGGTCGCTCCAGGAGATCCACGACTCCCAGCCTCGTGAATTCGCCGGCGACCCGGTCATGGTCCACGTGGAAGCGTGCATCGAGGAAATCACTCGCATTGCGAGGGGAACCCAGCGGTCGAACCGGACCGGGTAACGACGGGTCCCAGGGCGACACCTCCGTCCCCCCGGATGCGGTACTCTGGCCGCTCGCGGCCGAGGCCGGCCTCCCCAGCCCCGGAACGGCAAGCTGACGCCGCGCCCCTCCTTCTCGCCAAGACCTCCAACTCGAAAGGAGTCATCCCAATGACCACTTCAACTTCTACGAACCTCGGCGGCACTTTCACCTTTCCCGGCACCTCGCTGACGGTGCATCGCCTCGGCTACGGGGCGATGCAGCTCGCCGGCCAGGGCGTCTGGGGTCCGCCGGCGCGACGAGGAGGCGGCGGTCGCCGTGCTTCGCGAGGCCGTCGCGTCCGGGGTCGACCACATCGACACCAGCGACTTCTATGGTCCGCACGTCACCAACCAGATCATCCGGCGGGCCCTGCACCCGTACCCGGACGGTCTGGTGATCGTCACCAAGGTCGGCGCCCGCGCGGCCGGCGGACAAGTCGTGGCAGCCGGCCATCTCGCCGGGAGAGCTGACCGCGGCCGTCCACGACAACCTGCGCAACCTGGGGCTGGACGCGCTGGACGTCGTCAACCTCCGCCTGATGGGGGACGGCCACGGGCCGGCCGAGGGATCGATCGAGGCCCCGCTGACCGCGCTGGCCGAGCTCCAGCGGCAAGGGCTGATCCGCCATCTCGGCCTGAGCAACGTCACGGCCGCCCAGGTGGCCGAGGCGCAGGCGATCACCGACATCGTCTGCGTGCAGAACTACTACAACCTGGCGCACCGCGACGACGATGCGTTCATCGAGGAGCTGGCCGGGCAGGGGATCGCGTACGTGCCGTTCTTCCCGCTCGGGCGGCTTCACTCCGCTGCAGTCCTCGACGCTGGCCGCGGCCGCGGCATCGCTCGGCGCCACGCCGATGCAGGTCGCGCTCGCGTGGCTGCTGCACCGCTCGCCGAACATCCTGCTGATTCCCGGCACGTCGTCGGTCGGCCACCTGCGCGAGAACCTGCAGGCCGCGGAGCTGCGCCTGCCTCCCGAAACGGCCGCCGCGCTGGACGGGATCGCCGCCGAGGCCTGACCCGATCCAGCCGGCTACACCGTGGGCAGGAGCGTTGCCGCTCCTGCCCGTTCTACACGGAGGTGCAGGCGTGGCTCGCGCAGGCCGGCGTCTGGGTCGGCACGCAGCGATAGGGGAAACAACTGTTCGCCTGCGAGAGATTGGTCGCCAGGTTGACCTGGCCTCCGTCACCTCCCGCAGATCGAGGCTCTGCAACGTCTCGCGGTGGAGCACGAGCTTACGGTTCGTCTTTTTCATGGTTTTCTCCTGACTTGGTTTTCTCGTTGGCCCGCCACGGATGGGACGGTCCGGCGGTGGCGATCCGCCAGGAGGATAGGCGCCAGGGGCCGCGCATTTGTTACCGGACGGCTGCCTCTCGTGCACGCGTCCGCCGAGGCCTGACACGCCAGGGACGGCCGGCAGGGACCTGCCGGCCGTCGCGCGGGGTCAGGGGATCGGGAGGCAGCGGCAGCGGAACTCCGAGGCCGAGGTGCAGGTGGGGCCGCCGGAGATGCAGCGCAGGCCGCCGGTGCCGCAGACGGAGCTCGGCGACTTGCCCAGGCAGGCCGCGTCGGAGCAGGCCCCGCAAAGGAGAGACGTGTCGTCTGCCGGGACGGCCTGGGCGGCCGGCGAGAGGACGAGGAGGTCCGTCGTCCCCTGACAGGCGGGGGCCGCGGCGGCGAGCGTCGGGAGGAACTGGGCCACGGGAACGACGGCGGGCTGCGGGGTGGGCGGCGCCGCGAGGGCGAGGGTGGGGGCGAGGAAGAGGGCCGCGATCGCGAGGAGGAGAAGGGAGGAGCGCCGACAGGTCATGAGGCCATCCTTTCCTGAGAGTGCCGCGGGCCGGGAGCCGTCGCCTGCCGAAGGCCCTCCGCGCACCAGCGGCGGTCTACAAAGAAGGTGTGGGATCGCGGGAAAAGGGGGGCGCGGAGCCGCGCCCTTTCGGCCTACCCCGCGAGCCACCCATACAGCGCCTCGTACTCCCGCCCCTGCACGTCCCAGGAGAAGTCGCGGCGCATGCCGTTCGCCATCAGGTTTTCCCAGGCGGGATGCTGGTGGAAGGCGGTGAGGGCCTGGTCGAGGGCCCAGCCGAGGCCGAAGGGGGTGAAGTGGTCGAAGACGAAGCCGGTCCCCTGGCCCGTTGACGAGATCGAAGGGCTCGACGGTGTCCGCGAGGCCGCCGGTCTTGCGCACCACGGGCGGGGTGCCGTAGCGCAGGCTGTACATCTGGTTGAGGCCGCAGGGCTCGAACTTCGAGGGCATCAGGAAGATGTCCGCCCCGGCCTCGATCTGATGGGCGAGCTTCTCGTTGTAGCCGCGGTAGAACCAGGCCTTCCCGGGAACTGCCGCTCGAGGCCTTGAAAGAACTCCTCGTAGCGCGGCTCGCCGCTGCCGAGCGCCACCAGGCGCATGTCGCGCTGGGCGAGGAAGGCGGGCAGGCTGTCGAAGCAGAGATCGAAACCTTTTTGCGGCGTCAGCCGCGACACGATGCCACCACCGGCGCGGCGGTGCGCTCGTCGAAGCCGATCTCGCGCAGCAGCGCCCGCTTGCAGTTCCGCTTGCCGGAGATGTCCGCCGCCGAGTAGTGATAGAAAAGGTTGGGATCGCTCTCCGGGTTCCAGTCCTCGTAGTCGACGCCGTTCACGATGCCGACCAGCCGGTCGTGCCGGGCGCGCAGCAGGCCGTCGAGGCCGAAGCCGTCCTCCGGCGTCTGGATCTCGCGGGCGAAGGTGCGGCTGACGGCGGTCAGCGCGTCGGCGGCCAGAATCCCGTTCTTCATGAAGTTGAGGTGCCCGGCCGAGAGATCGAGCCGACCGGAACGGCGCGAGCCGAGGTCGGTCACCCGGTCCGGATCGACGATCCCCTGGAAGCCCAGGTTGTGGATCGTCAGCACCGACTTCGTCCGCTGGAACAGGCCGTCCCATGCGAAGAGGGTCTTGCGATAGACCGGCGCCAGCGCCGTGTGCCAGTCGTGGCAGTGCAGGATGTCGGGCGACCAGCCCATCCGCTGCGCGCACTCGAAGGCTGCCACGCTGAGCAATCCGAAGCGCAGCGAATCGTCGCGGTCGCCGTGATAGATCCCGCCGCGCCCGAAGAGCGCGGGGCAGTCGATGAAATAGACGCTCACCTCGCTCTTCGGCAGCAGCGCCGTGCGCGCGGTGTAGGTGAAGCGATGGGGGCCGAGCTGCACCGGCACGTCGCGGATGAAGTCGACCGGCACGTAGCGCTCGTCGGCGTTGGCGAGCGACGGGTAGAACGGCAGGAAGATCCGCACGTCGTGGCCGGCGCGGGCGAGGAAGCGGGAGAGGCCGGAGACGACGTCGCCGAGGCCGCCGGTCTTGGCGAACGGCGTCACCTCGGCGGCGAGCTGGAGGATGCGCAACGTCCTCCCCGCCATCGATTCCCGCCCTCAAACCACGGTCCCCGGAGGGATCACCGCGTTCTTGTGCACGATGATGATCCCGTCGCGGATCGAATAGTTTTCGTTGTCGAGCTCCTGGACTCCGTCGGCATTGATCAGCTTGCAGCCGTCGCCGATGCGGGCGTTGAAGTCGATGATCGCGTTGCGGATCGTGCAGTCCTCGCCGATGCCGAGCGGGATCAGGTCGCTGCCGTCGGGGAGGGTCTCCCAGGTGTTGGCCCCCATCACGATCGAGCGTTCGATCACCGACCCTGAGCGCACCACCGAGCGGATGCCGATGATCGAGTCGGCGATGTGGCTGCCGGAGAGGATGCTCCCTTCGCTGAGGATCGAGTAGCGCACCGAGCACTGGTTGACCTTCGTCCCCGGCAGGAAGCGGGGATGGGTGAAGATCCGCAGCTCCGGGTCGTAGAGGTTGAGCGGCGGCAGCGGCAGCGTGAGGTCGAGGTTCGCCTGGTGGAAGCTCGGGATGGTGCCGATGTCCGCCCAGTAGCCGTTGTGGGGGAAGGCGAAGACCTTGTAGTCGTCGAGCGCCTGGGGGATCACCTCGCGGCCGAAGTCGACCGTGCTGGTCCCCACCAGCAGCTCGCTCAGCACCTCGGGGCGGAAGATGTAGATCCCCATGCTGGCGAGGTAGGAGCCGGGCTTGGCGACGTCGCCGAGCGCCGCCTGCGTCTGCTCGTCGACCACCACGGCGTCGAGCTGCTCGTCCGTCTTCGGCTTCTCCACGAAGTCGACCACCCGCCCGGCCGGATCGAGCTGCAGGATGCCGAGCCCGGGCGCCTCCTCGCGGGGGACCGGCTTGACGGCGATGGTCAGGTCGGCGCCGCGCTCGCGATGGGTCTTCACGAACTTCAGGATGTCCATCAGGTAGAGCTGGTCGCCCGAGAGGATCAGCACCTCGTCGGGATTGGCCTCGAGGAGGCGCGGGAGGGTCTGGCGCACGGCGTCGGCCGTCCCCTGGAACCAGTCGCGGTTCTCGAGCGTCTGCTCGGCGGCGAGGATGTTGACGTAGCCGTTGCTGAAGGCGCTGAAGCGGTAGGTCTGCGAGATGTGGCGGTGGAGGCTCGCGCTGTTGAACTGGGTGATCACGAAGATGCGGTCGATCCCCGCGTGCAGGCTGTTGCTGATCGGGATGTCGATCAGCCGGAACTTGCCGCCGACCGGAACCGCCGGCTTCGCGCGGTCGCGAGTCAGGGGCCAGAGCCGGCTCCCCTGGCCGCCTCCGAGAATGGCTGTGACGATCTTCTCCATAACCCTCCCGATCCCTCCCCGCGAAAGCGCGGCTATCTTATCCCACGCCGGAGGGAGCAAGAGGCATGCCGCGGCGGAGAGGCTGACGGGATCGGCCGGCGCTAGAATGGACCGATGACGGAAGCCGCGCCCCGCCGCCCTCTCCACCTCGAGCTCCCCGGCCGCCTCCCCTACGGGGAGGCGCTGGCGCGGCAGCTCGCGGCGGCCGCGGCCCTGAAGAGCGGCACGGGGCCCGAGCGCCTCTTTCTGCTCGAGCACCCGCACGTCTTCACCCTGGGGCGCAACGCCACGCCCGAGGACATCCTGGCGGGGCCGGAATGGCTGGCCGAGCGGGAGGTCGAGATCGCCGAGTGCGACCGCGGCGGGCAGGTCACCTACCACGGCCCCGGGCAGCTCGTCGGCTATCCGATCCTCAACCTCAGCCCGGACCGGCGGGACGTGCGGCGCTACGTGCGCGACCTCCAGGAGACGCTGATCCGCACCCTGGCGGAGTACGGCATCGCCGCCGAGCCGCGCGACGGCCAGGAGTACATCGGCGTCTGGGCGGGGGACGAGAAGATCGCCTCGATCGGCGTCCACCTCTCGCGCTGGGTCACCACCCACGGCTTCGCGCTCAACGTGGCGACCGACCTCTCCTACTTCGCGGGGATCATCCCCTGCGGGCTGAGAGCGGTCCGCATGACCTCGATCGAGCGGCTCCTGGGGACGGCGCCGCCGCTCGCCGAGGTGGCGGCGGCCTACGCCCGGCACTTCGGCGCGGTGTTCGACCGCGAGCTGGTAGGGGCGGCGCCGGCGGTTCCCGAGGCCGCGGGCCGGGTGGCGGGCGGGTGAGCGGCGACCCCGGCCTCCATCTTGGCCTCAATCTGGGCCTCAATGCCGTGATCGTGGCGGTCACCGCCGAGGTCCCCCGCATCCTGACCGTCAGCCGCGCCGCCACCCCCGAGGACGCCCTGCCCTTCGGCCCGCTGGAGCCCGAGACCGACCGCACCCTCGACCTCGGCCTGCGCCGCTGGGTGAGCGAGCAGACCGGCCTCGACCTCGGCTACGCCGAGCAGCTCTACACCTTCGGCGACCGCTATCGCGACCCGCTCGAGGCGCAGGGGGGAGCGCGTGGGGTGACCGTCGCCTACCTGACCTTGGTGCGCGAGGTCTCGGTGCGGCGCGACGCCCGCTGGCGCGACTGGTACGAGTTCTTCCCCTGGGAGGACTGGCGCTCCGGCCGGCCGGAGGTGATCGACCGCGCCATCGAGCCCGCCCTCGACGCCTGGGTGGGGCGGCGCCCGGCGCCCTGGGGATGGAACGGCGGCAGCGGGTGGACATCGTCTTCGGCCTGCGCGGCGTCGGCTGGGACGGCGAGCGGGTGCTCGAGCGCTACGAGCTGCTCTACGAGGCCTACCTGCTGCCCGAGGCCTGGCGCGACCACGCGCTGACCGGCGGCGCCGCCGAGTCGCGCCGCCCCGCCCCGCTCGAGCGCCCCGCGCTCCTCCCCGGCCGGCCGATGGCCCTCGACCACCGGCGCATCCTCGCCACCGCCCTTGGCCGTCTACGCGGCAAGCTCAAGTACCGCCCAGTCGTTTTCGAGCTCCTGCCGCCGACCTTCACCCTCCTCCAGCTCCAACGGGTGGTCGAGGCCCTCTCCGGCGTCCGCCTCCACAAGCAGAACTTCCGTCGCCTGGTCGAGAACGCTGGCCTGGTCGAAGGGACGGGACACCAGGACGCGCAGACCGGCGGCCGCCCCGCCGAGCTCTTCGTCTTCCGCCGCGAGGTCCTGCGCGAGCGCCCGGCGCCGGGGGTGGGGCTGCCGGGAGTGCGGCGGGCGCTGCCGTAGAGCTTCTTTTTCCTTTTTTTTCCCCTCTCTTGGAGAGTTTCTCGAATCTTTGGGGGTATGCCCATGGTTTCTTGTTGTCTGACGATGTCCCCCCAATTGGGGTCCTTTTGGGGTGCCGGGCGGAGGTGTGGGCCGGGTATAACGGGGAGAGCCCCGCTCTGGACACGGAAAAGCCGGCGAGCGCGAGACGTCCCGCAGCTCCTTCCATGTAAGCCGCTTCAACCGACCTCTGCGGGGCAGGGCTTTGAGGTGGGGGAAATTGTGAGGGAGAACGTGTCTTAGCAGACTCGTTGTCCTGCAGGGCGTGCGAGGCGACCGGCGTGGCGTCCCCGCTAGCGGCGCCGTGCGCCCGGACGCGGTGGGCTGAACCTTGTAGAAGCCGGCGTCGCGGAGCGCCTCTTCGAGCGTACCGCGCTCGAGACAGTCCTCGACCCAGAGGCTGATTGCCTCCTCCAGGCTGCGCTTGGCGTCCTGCGGATTCTTGCCCTGAGAGAAGATGTCGAGCACGGGGCATCCGGTGACCCAGCGATCCCGGCCGTCGCGTTTGACGGAGGGGGGGGGGCTCGAAGATTCCGGGAGGAGGGCTCCTCTTCTTTAGCGTTTTCCTCTCGGACTCCATCTTACCAACAAAAAAGGGCGGCCGGAGCCGCCCCTTTTCATCCTGCGAGGTGCTGCTCCCTCTACTGCGGCGTCCAGGTCGGCAGGCGGCCCGGCGTCCAGGGGGCGCCGAGGGTTTCGAGCTGGTCTTCGATCCCCTTGAGATCGACGCCGATCGACTTCCTCAGGTCTTCGAGCACCGGGGCGAACTCGGCCGCCGCGATGTCGTAGTCCTGCTGCCAGGTGCGGGTCGCCGCCGCCGAGACGCTCCAGTGGCCGCCGACGACGTTCTGGATGCGGTCGACGATCGCCGGCGGGGTGGCCTCCTGGCGTTCGGCCAGCAGGGGATCGCCGGTGAGCTTCCTCTGGATCTCCTGGAAGTGGAGATCAAGCTGCCGCACCTGCTCGGTCAGCTTGAGGTCGGCCTTGGGGGTCTGCAGGATCGCCTTGCGGATCAGCCCGAGGCGGGTCCGCGCCTCGTCGAGCGCCTGGATTGCGCCGAGCACCGCCCGCTGCAGCTGCGCGGTCTTGCGCTGGAAGGCGATCTGGGCGGCCTGGTCCTGGGACGACAGCTCGGACATCCCGAGCGGCACCGCCGCGAAGGTCTGCGGCTGGCCGACCGGCGTCGCGACGTCGTTGACCACCCGCAGCAGCGACACCGTGTACGTGCCCGGCGAGGCGAGCGGCCCCTCGGGCCCCTCGCCCCCTCCTTCGTCCGGATCGCCACCGCCGCCGCCGCGCCGCCGGCCGCCACCACCGGCCCGGATCGGGTTGGACGGCGGCCAGTGGAGGTCCCAGGCGATCCGGTGGAAGCCTGCCCTGGCCGGGGCGGTCAGGCGGCGGACCACGTTCCCCGCCTCGTCCTTGACCACCAGGAGCATCGTGGGGTCGCTTTCCTGCTCCTCGCGGCGCAGCGTCTCCCAGGAGGGATAGACCAGCGTCCCCCCTCCTTGAGCGTCTTCTTCTCGGCGTCCTGCCGCTGCTTGCGCAGCGACTTCACGTCGTCCTTCAGGTAGTAGGTGAAGATGGCGCCGAACGGCGGGTTTTCGCCCGCGTAGGCGGCAGAGCCCGTGAACCCCTTGCCGGGGAGGCCGAGCGGCGAGGCCTCGAGGTACATCGGGGTCTCGTGGACGGGGAAGAGCGCCGCGTCCGCTTCGAGGCCTCGGGCTTCAGGTTGCGCAGCAGCGAGTAGTCGTCGAGGATCCAGAAGCCGCGGCCGAAGGTGGCGACCACCAGGTCGTTCTCCTTGCGGTGGATGGCGATGTCGCGCACCGGGATCACCGGCAGGGCCTCGAGCTTGATCCACTTCCTGCCGCCGTCGCGCGTGAAGTAGAGGCCGAACTCGGTGCCGGCGAAGAGCAGGTTGGGATCGACGAAGTCCTGCGCCACCGTCCACACCGAGCCGCGCTCCGGCAGGTCGCCGGCGATCGAGGTCCAGCTCTTGCCGCGGTCGGTGCTCTTCAGCAGGTAGGGCTTGAAGTCGCCCATCTGGTGGTTGTCGAACGCCGCGTAGACCGTGTCGGCGTCGGTCGGCGACGACTCGAGGTCGGAGACGTAGGTGTCGTCCGGGATGCCGGGGAACTTGTCGATCTTGCGCCAGTGGGCGCCGCCGTCCTCGGTGACCTGGATCAGGCCGTCGTCGGTGCCGGCGTAGATCAGCCCCTCCTTCACGGGGGATTCGGCGAGCGACACGATGTTGCCGTAGATCGAGGTCGAGGTGTTCTTGGCCACCGCGTCCACGCCCCAGACCCGGCCCATCACCTTGAGCTTGTTGCGGTCGATCTGGCGGGTGAGGTCCGGGCTGACCGCCGTCCACGAGTTGCCGCGGTCGTCGCTGCGGAAGAGGCGGTTGGCCGCGAAGTAGAGGCGGGTGTGGGAGTGCGGGCTGATGATCAGCGGCGAGTCCCAGTTCCAGCGCAGCGCCGGCTCCCCCTTCCCCGGCTGGGGCTGGATCTGCACCCGCTCGCCGGTGCGCAGGTCGTAGCGGTCGAGGGCGCCGTACTGCGACTCGGCGTAGACGATGTTCGGGTCCGCCGGATCGACCTGCGACTGGAAGCCGTCGCCGCCCTGGGTGACGAACCAGTCGGAGTTGCGGATGCCGTTGTTGTTGGCGGTGCGCGACGGGCCGCCCAGGCTGAAGTTGTCCTGGGTGCCGCCGAAGACGTTGTAGAACGGCTTGGCGTTGTTGAGGCTCACCCGGTAGAACTGGGTGATCGGCAGGTTGCCGTGGAAGCGCCAGTCCTGGCCGCGGTCCCAGGTCTCGTAGAGGCCGCCGTCGCAGCCGACGATCAGGTGGTCGCGGTTGTCGGGATCGATCCACAGCACGTGGTTGTCGACGTGCTTGTCCTTCTCGCCCAGCGGCCGGAAGGTCTTGCCGCCGTCGTCGGTGACCAGATGAAGACGTCCATCGAGTAGACGCGGTCGACGTTCTGCGGATCGACGAAGAGGTCTGGTAGTACTGCGGGCTGCTCGCCACCGTGTCGCTCTGCTTCGCCCAGTTGCCGCCGCCGTCGGTCGAGCGGAAGAAGCCGCCGGCCTTGCTCGCCGCCTCGACGATGGCGTAGACGATGTCGGGGTTCGAGGGGGCGACGGCGAGGCCGATGCGCCCGAGTGTCCACCTTCGGCAGGCCGGCGCCGAGCTTCTTCCAGGTGGCGCCGCCGTCGGTCGACTTCTGGATGCCGCTCTCGGGGCCGCCGTCGATCAGGGTCCAGATGTGGCGCCGCCGCTGGTAGGAGGCGGCGTAGAGCACGTCCGGATTGCGCGGGTCGAGCGCCACGTCGGTGACGCCCGTGTTCTCGCTGATCGTGAGCACCGCCTTCCAGGTCTTGCCGCCGTCGGTCGTCTTGTACAGGCCGCGGTCGCCGCCGGGCGCCCACAGCGGCCCCTGCGCCGCGACGTAGACCGTGTTCGAGTCGCGCGGGTCGATCAGGATCCGCCCGATGTGCTCGCTCTTCTTGAGGCCGACGTTCTCCCAGCTCTTGCCGCCGTCGATCGACTTGTAGACGCCGTCGCCGTAGGAGACGCTGCGCTGGCTGTTGTTCTCGCCGGTGCCGACCCACAGCACCAGCGGGTTCTTGGGATCGATGGCGACGCAGCCGATCGAGAACGACCCCTGCCCCTCGAAGATCGGGTTCCAGGTCGTGCCGGCGTTGGTGGTCTTCCAGACGCCGCCGGAGGCCGCCGCCACGTACCAGGTGCTCGGCCTCTGCGGATCGACCGCGATGTCGATGATCCGCCCGCCGACCGTGGCCGGGCCGATGTTGCGCAGCTCGAGCCCGGCGAAGGTGGAGGCGGTCATCCCCCCCTTCTTCTCCTCGGGCTTCGGCTTCTCCTCCTTGCCGTTCTTGGTCGGCTTGACGCTCTTGGTGTCCTGGGCGGGCTTGTCGGGCTGGCCGGTCTTCTCGCTCTGCTTGACCGTCTCGTTCTTCTTGCCGGGCTCGCCCTGGTACTCCTTGGGGGGCGCCGCCAGGGCGCCGCCGGCCATGACGCCCGCGGTCAGCAGACCGCCGAGCGCGAGCGCTATCGGGAACCGTTTCACCTTCACCAGATTTCCTCCAATCCATGGGAACCGCGCGGTCGGGGATCCGGCCGTCCGAGGGATTCTAGGACGCGAGGGAGCGGTGGTCTACCGGAGGGCGGTGTCGCCAACTCCGGGCTAACTCGGCCGCGCGCGGTTTCCGCCGCTTGAACATCCAGTACGCCGGCAGCCCCAGCGCCACCAGGCCGAGGCCGAGGAGGGACTCGACGGGGCTCTCCTTGAGCGTGTTGCCGATCAGCAGGAGGCAGGCGAGGATGAAGAGGGCGGGGACGACGGGGTAGCCCCAGGTGCGGTAGGGGCGGGGGTGGTCGGGGAGGCGGCGGCGGAAGACGAAGACGGCGAAGGCGGTCATGGCGTGGAAGACCACCGAGGCGAAGATGACGTAGGTGTAGAGCTGCGAGTAGGTGCCGGAGAAGGTGAGCACCAGCGCCCAGGCGGTCTGCGCCCAGAGGGAGGCGACCGGCGTGCGGTGCCTGGGGTCGACCCTGGCGAGCGAGCGGAAGAAGAGGCCGTCCTCGGCCATCGGCAGGTAGATCCGCGAGGTGTAGAGGATCGTCGAGGAGATGCAGCCGAAGGTCGAGACCAGCACCACGAAGGAGACCAGCCGCGCCGAGCCGGGGCCGAAGAGCACCGCGGCCGCCGTCTCGGCGATGCGCGGCGTCGCCGCCATCTCGGGGATGCTGAGCGCCCGCACGTAGACCAGGTTGAGCAGGAAGTAGAGGATGGTCACCGCGCCGGTGCCGAGGATCAGCCCGCGCGGCAGGCTGCGCCCGGGATCGCGGATCTCCCCGGCCGAGCAGGTCAGGCCGTACCAGCCGTCGTAGGTCCAGAGCGCCGCGATCATCGCGATCCCGAAGGCGGCGAGCAGGCCGCCCGGGCCGCCGGGGAGGCTCCCCGTGGGCCCGTAGAGGTCGGGGGCGACGTGGGCGGGGACGTAGAGCCCGAGCGCCGCGAAGGCGACGATGGCGCCGATCTTCAGCACCGTCAGGGCGTTCTGCACCCAGGCCCCCTCCTTCAGGCCGAGGTGGTTGACCGCCGTCAGCAGGAGGATGGCGAGCGCCGCCGCGATCTGGCCGCCGGAGAGGGTCCAGGTCCAGGAGTACTCCAGGGACAGCGGAACCTTCACCAGGATGTGCTGGGTCGAAAACCACGGCAGGAAGCTCCCCAGGTACTCGCCGAACGCCACCCCCAGCGCCGCGATCCCTCCCGACATGATGACCAGGAAGGCCGTCCAGCCGTAGAGGAACCCCCAGAGCGGCCCGTAGGCCTCGCGGACGTAGTGGTAGAGGCCGCCGGCGCGCGGGAACATCGCCCCCAGCTCGCCGTAGGTCAGCGCCCCGGCGAGGGTGAGCAGGCCGCCGGCCAGCCAGACGAGGAGGATCAGCCCCGGGTGCGGCAGCACCTTCGCCATGTCGCTGGTGGTGAGGAAGATCCCCGTCCCCACGATCGAGCCGATGGTGAGCAGCGCGCCGTCCCAGGTGCCGAGCCCGCGCACCAGGAGGGCGTCGGACGCTCGCGGGTCGTCGGCCGACGCGTGACCAGAAGGGTTGGGCGGGGGCAGGGCCATGTCAGCTCCTCCGGAGGTTGGCGGGTATCTTGGCCCTTTCGGCGCGCCAGCGATAGGGCCCGGCTCCGAGGCCCGGAGGATCAGCCGGGCGCGTCGCCCAGGAACCGGGTGAGCAGGCGATGGAAGTGGTGCACCCCCTGCTCGCGGCTGGGGGAGTAGCGGCCGCGGCGGTAGATCCGCGAGCGCACGCCGCGCTGGACGCTCTCGACCACCGCCTCGTCCTCGCGCTCGACGCGGTCGAGCCCGGTGCCGGCGCCGCGGTCGAGGCGGGAGGGGTCCCAGACGTAGGGGAGGAAGGAGACCTTCGTGCGCTCCGGCGCCAGCGGGCGGACGACGTTGAGCGAGATCCCCCACGGGTAGACGTTCACCATCGTGTTGGGGAAGAGCCAGAAATAGTAGGCGGCGATCCGCCGGCCCGTCTTCGCGAAATGGTCGGGGGACGACGCCGGCACCTCGAAGGCGTCCTCCCCGTCGCTCGCCACGCCGAGCTGGAGGCTGGCGAGCGGGTAGAGCTCGGTCGTGTACGCCCCGTAGTCGAGCGCCCCCGCCAGGGCGGCATGGACGTAGGGGATGTGGAACCCCTCGAGATAGTTGTCGCAGTAGAGGGCCCAGTTGGCCTTGACCAGGTAGTCGCGCGCCCGGGACGGCTCGAAGACCGCTTCCGCGAGGGGGAGCCAGCCGATCCGCGCGTCCATCTCGGCGAGCAGCCCGGCGAGCGGGAAGGCGGGGGCGAGGGAGGCGAAGAGGAACTTCCCCCAGGCGCCGAACGGCACCTTCGCGAGGTCGTCCGCCGGCGAGGGGAAGCCCGCGGCCCCCTCGAACTCCGGCATCGAGAGGAAGCGGCCGTCCTGGGCGAAGCGCCGGCCGTGATAACGGCAGCGCAGCGCCGGGTGCACTCCCGCATGCTCGCAGACCAGCGCCCCGCGGTGGGTGCAGACGTTCGACAGGCAGTGGATCTCGTCGCGCGCGTCGCGGGTCAGCAGCAGCGGCTCGTCGAGCACCCCCTCGAGGAGGGTGAACGGCCACGCCGACCCGGGGACGCGGATGGCGTCGGCGTCCGCCGCGAGCTGCCAGCTGCGCGCGAAGACCCGCTCCCGGCAGGCGTCGAACCAGCGCGGGTCGCTGTAGACCGCGGCCGGCAGGGTGGAAGCCTTCCGGATGTCGTCGTCGAGGGTCCAGTCGGGGACGGGCATGGGGGAGATCTTACCGCGGGGCGCTGTCCTTAGATGCCCGGGCATTCATGCCACCTCGACGCCAGCCCGTCAGGGCGGCCTTCCTGTAGCCCAGGGCGTGAGCCCTGGGTCGACGGGGCATGCCTCGAAAAAGTGGAGGATGGTCCGCAACGGCCCCAGGGTTGGCACCCTGGGCTACAGGAAGGCCGCCCTGACGGGCTGGCGCTGAAGCCGATCCAGCGTCGGTTTCGATTTCTTTGCGGAGCGGGGCCCCGCGTGGGCGCCTTTTTTTGAACGTATCTCCCTTTTTACGATCTGCACGGGGCTCCAAAGCCTCGCAGGCCGGGAGAGATAGGATGGCGCCCGTGGCCTCCTCCGAGCTCCGCCCCTTCCTGACCGCCCGCTGGCAGCACCTCGCGATGCTCAACTACGAGGTGCCGCCGGAGGTCCTCCTCCCCCTGGTGCCGGCCGGCACCGAGCTCGACTCCTGGTCGGGGAAGACCTTCGCCAGCGTCGTGGGCTTCCTCTTCCTCGACACCCGGGTCTGGGGGATGGGGATCCCCTTCCACCAGAGCTTCGAGGAGGTGAACCTGCGCTTCTACGTCCGCCGGCGGGAGCCGGAAGGGTGGCGGCGCGGGGTGGTCTTCGTCAAGGAGATCGTGCCGCGGGCGGCCATCGCGACCGTGGCGCGCGTCCTCTACGGCGAGAAGTACGTGGCCCTGCCGATGCGCCACTCGCTGATCTCGGACCCCGACACCGGCAACGAGATCCGGCGCCGGCTCTGCGTGGGGTATGGCTGGCGGTTCCGCGGCCGCTGGAACAAACTGAGCGTCCTGGCGCTCGGCTCGCCCCAGGCCGCGGCGGCGGGCTCGCAGGAGGAGTTCATCACCGAGCACTACTGGGGGTACTCGTCGCTGCGCGGTGGCGGCTGCCTCGAGTACCGGGTGGAGCATCCCCCCTGGCAGGTGTGGCAGGTCGCCCAGCCGGTGCTCGACTGCGACGTCGAAGCCCTCTACGGCCCGGGCTTCGCCCGCCCCCTCGCCGTCCCTCCCAGTTCCGCCTTCCTGGCCGAAGGCTCGGAGGTGATGGTCTATAAGGGGCGGCGGGTGGCCTGAGGCGGCAGCCAATACCGGCCCCAGCCGCCGCAGCGGCCGGCACCTCCGGCAGCCCCAGCCCTTCGCCCAGCGGCTTGTCGCGGCCGTAGAGGTCGTCGCGGAATTGGAGCTTCCCCGCGCCGTCGACCCAGGCGGTCCAGTAGACGAGGTGGACGGGGAGGGGCTTGGGGATGGTGACCCAGGTCTCCTTCCCGCGGGCGAGGATGGCGGCGATCTTCTGCGGCGTCCAGGCCGGATCGTCCTTCAACAGATACTCGGCGAGGGCGATCGGCTTCTCGATGCGGATGCAGCCGTGGCTGAAGCCGCGCACGGTGCGGCTGAACAGCGAGCGCGCCGGGGTGTCGTGCAGGTAGACGTCGAAGCGGTTGGGGAAGAGGAACTTGACCTGCCCCAGGGCGTTCTTCGGGCCGGGCTTCTGGCGGACCTCGACCGAGCCGCCGCTCCTCGTCACCTCGAACCCTTCCTTGGCGAGATAGCCGGGGTCGCGCGCGGCGTGCGGCAGGACCTCGTTCTTCACCAGCTTCGCCGGCACGTTCCAGTAGGGGTTCAGGACGACGTTGACCATCCGGCCGGAGAACATCGGCGTGCGGGTGGTGGGCTTGCCGGCGACCACCCGCATGGTGAGGGCGGGGTTGCCGTCCTCGACCAGCTCGAGGGCGAAGCCGGCGATGTTCACCATGATGTAGCGGTCCCCGAGGTCGCGCGGCAGCCAGCGCCAGCGGTCGAGGTTGATCTCGACCTGGCGGATCCGCTGCTCGACCGGCACGTCGAGGGCGGCGAGGGTCCCCTTGCCGAGCGCGCCGTCGGCGTCGAGGCCGTGGCGGTCCTGGAAGGCGCGCAGCGCCGCCTGGAGGGCGGGATCGAAAAGGTCGCGGTCGGGGTCCACGATCGGGGCGGCCGGGGACCCGGGCTCCGCGGGCAGGGCCTGCATCGGCTCCGGCACGTAGTCGCCGGTGGCGATCAGGCGCTGGCGCAGGGCGGCCGCGCGCTCGCTACGGGCGCCGAGGCGGAGCGGCGGGCCGTCCGGCACCCGGGGCCACCCCCCGGCCGCAGCGAGCGCGCGGTACTGCGCCAGCGCGCCCTTCAGGCGGCTGTACCCCACATGGACGGGGGCGAGCTCGGCGAGCGCCGGGCGGACGCGTTGGGCGGCGAGGGCGCTCTCGAGGACGGCTTCCAGGTCGACCTCGGGGATGTCGATCTCGCAATCGTCGTAGATCAGCTCAGGATTGACGGCGCCGTACCGGAGGTCCGCGGCGAGGCGCAGGAAGGCGTCGGTGAGGCGCAGGTCGAGCTCGGCCAGGTCGCCCGGCGTGGCATGAGACACCTGGGCTACACGCCGGCGCAGGTCGGCCAGGTGATAGCGCTCGGAACCGAGGCCATCCAGGGAGGCGTCGCCGAGGGCGGCGAGCAGGTCGTCGACGTCCCCCCACGTCCCGTGGCCGCTGGCCCATGCCGGTGCGTACTGCCGCCGGTCGTAGAAGCAGGCCACCCCGCCTGCGGCGCGGAACGTGCCATCGTCCGAGGTGAGCACCGGCGGCTCGCCGCCTGCGGGGAAGCGGGCGCGGAGGATGGGGGTCAGGAGCTGCGACAGGGTAGGGGGCGGCGGCGCCTGCGCGGCGGTGGGCGCCGCGGTCCCGGAGAGGGCGGCGATGCCCGCGACGGTGGCGAAAAGGAGGGCGAAGAGAGGCTGGAGTTGAGCGGGCATAGGAATTCTTCAGACTGTCACGATACGGGCTTCGATATTCTTGAGGCGTGGGAGACGGGCGGCGTGTTACCGGGCGGATCGGGAATCCGCGGGGAGGCGAGTAGGTTAAGATCTCCTGATCGCCGGAGAGGCGCGCAGCGCGCCCTCGTCCTGAAGCAATCCACCTGAAACGCTCTTGGAGACCTGTATGAGAAAGACCCTTATCCTCCCCGCCGTGCTGCTGGCCGCGACGGCGACTGTCGCCGGCGCCCAGACCGGCAAGCCCGCCTCGAAGCCCGCGGCCCAGCCGTCCGCCCCACCGTCCGCTGCGCCCGCCACGCCGCCGGCGGCAGGCCAGGCGGCCCGACCGGTGGAGGAGCGGGCCAGCTACGTGATCGGCTACAACCTCGGCCGGCAGCTCAAGGCGAACGACATCAAGGCCAACACCGATCTTATCATCCAGGGGTTGCGCGACGGCATCGGCGGCGCGAAGGGGATGCTCACCGACGCCGAGATGCAGGCGACGATGCAGGAGTTCCAGCAGAAGGTCATGGCGCAGCAGGAGGCGAAGACCAAGGCGCTGGGCGAAAAGAACAAGACCGAGGGCGAGGCCTTCCTGGCCAAGAACAAGACGCGCAAAGAGGTGAAGACGACCGCGAGCGGCCTGCAGTACGAGACGCTCCGGGAGGGGACGGGCCCGACCCCGAAGCCGACCGACACCGTGACCGTCAACTACAAGGGCACGCTGATGGACGGCTCGACCTTCGACAGCTCCTACGACCGCGGCCAGCCGGCCACCTTCGTGCTCAACCAGGTCATCCCGGGTTGGACCGAGGGGGTGCAGCTGATGAAGGTCGGCGGCAAGACCAAGTTCTACATCCCCTCGGCCCTGGGCTACGGGGACAAGGGCGCGGGTGCCCAGATCGGCCCCAACGCGCCGCTGATCTTCGAGGTCGAGCTGATCTCGATCGGCGCGCCGCAGACCGAGGGTGGCCCGGGCACCGAGGGCGCCGCCGAGGCCACCCAGCCGGCGCAGCCCGCCAAGCCCCCCAAGGGGCAGAAGCCGCCGACCTGCTAAGACTCAGGGTTCAGCGGTAGGCAGGAAGAGGCGGGGACGGGTTCCCCGCCTTTTTTGCGTTCAAATCACCCCAGCACCTCTTCCCGCGCCGCCGCGATGTCCGCGAGCGCCATCTCCATCCTTTCCCGGTGCGTGCGGAAGGAGAGGACGCAGATGCGCGGGGCGAACTTCCCGCGCAGGCGGGTGGCGGTGAGGAAGACCCGCTGGCGGGCGTTGACCGCCGCCAGGAAGCGCTGGTTGAGCTCCTCGAGCGCCGCCTCCGGCACCCCCGCCGGAGCGAGGCGGAAGGCGAGGAGGGAGAGCTGGGGGGCGGCGAGGATCTCGACGTCCGGCATCGCCCGCAGCCGGTCGTGCGCCTGGGCGGCGAGGGCGAGCTTCTCCGCGAGCTGGGCGCGGAAGGCGCCGGCGCCGTGCATCTTGAACGGCAGCCAGACGCGCAGGCCGCGGAACGGGCGCGACAGCTCGGGGGAGTACTGGCTGAAGTCGACCCGGTCCGGATCGTCCTGCATCCCCGGCATGTAGTCGCCGGTGAGGCTGTGGGCGCGGCGCAGCGCCTCGCCGTCGCGCACCAGCACGGCCCCCGTGCCGTAGGGGAGGAAGAGCCCCTTGTGGGGATCGAGCACGATCGAGTCCGCCCGCTCGATGCCGGCGAGGGTGCGCCGCCCCTCCTCGGTGAGCAGGAAGAAGCCGCCGTACGCGGCGTCGACGTGGAGCCACATGCCGTGCCGCGCCGCGAGGTCGGCGAGCTCCGGGAGGGGATCGACGGCCCCGGTGTTGGTGGTGCCGGCGGCGGCCACGATCAGGAACGGGGTGAGCCCCGCCGCGCGGTCCTCGGCGATCCGCGCCTCGAGCGCGTCGATCCGCATCCGGAAGCGCTCGTCGGTCGCCACCTGGCGCACGTTGCGCTCCGGGAAGCCGGCGAGGATCGCCCCCTTGGCCACCGAGTAGTGCGACTGGTCGGAGGCGTAGATCGTGCCGGCGAGGAAGTCCTCCGGCAGCCTCTCGCGGCGGGCGGTCACCAGCGCCGTCCAGTTGGCGAGCGAGCCGCCGCTGGTCAGCGTTCCGCGCGCCGCGGCGGGGTAGCCGGCGATCTGGCAGAACCAGGCGATGACGTTGGCCTCGATCTGCGCCAGGGCGGGGGCGGTGGCATAGACCGAGGTGTAGCGGTTGGCCGAGTCCGCGATCAGGTCGGCGACCGCCGACTGGAACAGGCCGCCGCCGGGGATGTAGGCGAGGTACCCCGGGCTCGCCGTGTTGTAGGTGGGAGGGATCGCCCGCTCGAAGAGGAGGGCGAGCAGCTCCTCGACCGGCGTCCCTCCCTCGGGGAGCGCCTCGACGAGGGAGCGGGCGAGCTCGAAGCTGCCGCGGGTGTCCGACACCGGCTGCGTGGGGAGCGAGCCGATGTGGGCCACGATACGGTCGAGCGCCGCGCCCACCAGCTCGCGCATCGCGGGCGCCGAGAGCTCGAGGGGGTGCTCGGAGGGAAGCGGATTCTCGGGCATGGGGTCTCCTGTCGGGCGGGGAGGTTATCGCACGCCGGTTCCCCGAAGGGCGCTTTTTTCCTCCCCTGTACTCGGGGGAGGCCGGGAGGGGGCGTTCCGGAGTCCGGGGCGCTTCCTTGTCCGTTACGCTGCGAACCCCCTCCTGACCTCCCCCGAGTACGGGGGAGGAAAAAGGCACCTACGCGGGACCGTCAGGTTCCCGAAGGCTCCTACGTCTCCCCGCGCGCCATGCCGTCGAGCAGCGCCAGCCGCTCCCCAGGCTCCTCCGGCAGCTCCCCGGCATCCACGCACCTCCCGCCCCGCACGGCGAGGGCGCGCACGGCGCGGTGCGCGAAGGGCTCGAGGTCGTGCGAGACGACGACCACGGCGGCGCCGGCGGCGACCAGGCGATCGGTCCAGGCGAGGAGGTCCTCGCGGGCGCCGCGGTCCATGGCTTCGAGGGGCTCGTCGAGGAGGGCGTGGCGGGGGGTGCCGCCCTGGGCGGCGGCGAGCACGGCGCGCCGCCGCTGCCCCATCGAGAGCTCGCGCACCGAGCGGTGGGTGAGGGCGCCGAGCCCCACCCGCACGAGCGCCTCCCGCCCCGCGGCCACCGGCTCGCCGCGCAGCCGGCAGACGAGGTCGAGGATCTCCCGCAGGGTGGCGTAGGGGGTGAGGTCCGGCTGCTCGGGGAGGTAGGCGAGGCCGCGCCGCGCCGCCACTTCCTCTTTCCAGAGATCGTGGCCGTCGATCTCGATCGTCCCCGCGTCCGGCGGCTCGATCCCGGCGGCCAGCTTGAGCAGGGTGCTCTTGCCGCAGCCGTTGGGGCCGAGGAGGAGGGTGAGCCCCGAGGAGATCTCGAGGTCGACGCCGGCGAGCACCGGCTCGGCGGCGCGATAGGCGAAGGAGGCCTGGCGGAAGCGGATCACGAGGCGCTCCACGACTGCGGATCGCCCGCCGCCAGGTGATGCAGCTCGAGCCAGCGGCTGACCTTCTGCCGCCGGTCGCGCGCCGCCGCGGAGCGCAGGGCCCACGGCGCCGCCGCCAGGGCCAGCAGGGCGGTCCAGGGGAGGAGCGCCACCAGCGCCGCGAGGAGAGACCCCTCGAGCAGGATCTCCCCCGCCGCCCCCATCCGCCGCTCCGGGGCTCGCCGCATCGCCCCGGCCGCCCGCAGGCCGAGCAGGGGGAGGAGGGCGAGGGCGGTGAGCGCCGCGGGCGACACCCGCACGGCGAGGAGCGCCAGCGGCAGGGCGTGAAGGGCGAGGAGGAGGGCGTCCGCCCCCACCCGCCGCGCCGCCGACCAGGGGAGCGAGCGCGCCCACGGCCAGGCCGGCCGGCGGACCGCGAGCGCCTCGGCCATCTGCGCGACGACCAGCACGGCGGCGAGCCCCGCGCCCAGGCGCGCCGCCAGGCGGACGTCCCCCGGCGCCAGCGTGTTGTGGGCCGTGAAGGCGTAGGCCGCCCCCACCGGAAGCAGCCCCAGCGCCAGCGCGCCGGCGAGGCTCGCCCGCTGTCCCCCGAGGGCCCGCCAGGCGATCCACAGCTCGAGCCACGATCCCTTCGATCGTCCGGAGGCGTGGACGGCCGGCGTGCCGGTCCGGGCGAGCGGTCCCGCCGCGAGGTCCGCGGCGACGATCAGCAGGGTGGCGCCGCCCAGCGCTCCCCACCCTCCCGCGCCGGCGAGGACGGCGGCGACGAGCGCCAAGGGGCCCGCGGCCCACCGCCGCGCGACGGGGAGGACGGCGAGGGTGGCGGCGAGCGCCGTGGCGACGAGCTTCAGGGCGTCGGCGAGCAGCGCCTCGGGCGTCCGCGAGGCGTAGGCGGCGAGGAAGAGCAGGCCGAGGAGGAGCGGCGCCTGGGCGAGGGTGACGGCGAGGGTCGCGGCGCGGCGGTGGGCGAGGGCGGAGACCGGCAGGTGGCGCATCCAGCCGCCGAGCCCGCGGCAGACCCGCGGCGCCGCCTCGGCCGCGCCGCCCAGGAAGATGGCGGCGAGGAGCACCGCCGAGCCGCCGGACGCCCTCTCGCCGAAGAGGACGCGCGCCAGCGAGGTCAGGAAGTCGGTGCCGAGGAGCATCCCGGCGCCGAAGGCCGCCGCGATCATCGGCACCAGCGCCCGCATGGCGAGGCGCGCGCCGACGGCGAAGTGGAAGCGGAGCAGGGGGAGGAGAGCGGAGCCGGGGCGGGTCACGGGGGGGATGATATCGTTGCCGGTATCCAGATTCGGCCCGTTCGCGCCACCACCGACCGAAGCGCGTCAGCTCCCGCCGCCCTCCTTCGGAAGGGTGTCCGCCGGGCAGGCGTCGTCGATGTTGGTGATCGCCTGCATCTTTCGCGAGCGGCGGGCGATCTCCGTCTGCGCGCAGCAGCTCTGGATGGCGTCGTAGAGCGGCCGGGCCGCGGCCGGGTCCCGCCCGTCGAACATTGCCGGCGGTGGCGAGATGGTCACCCTCTCCATGAGAGCTGCGCGCCTCCTGGACGAGCCATACCCTGTTTCCGCTAGTGGGAGCGCTTAGCGTCGATGGCGGCCTCACGCCCCGTCCGCCGATCCTCGCGCCCGGGGCGAGGCGCGCGTGGGTCTTGGGATCGGCGCGCAGCGCGGCGAAGGAGTCCGCCTCGAAGCTGCCGCCGAAGAGCGCCCAGTCGGGCTCGATCTCGGTGCCGGCGAGCTCCAGCCCCTGGTGGCGGGTGAGGCAGGCGGCGCGGAAGAGGGAGGCGGAACGCTCGGCGGCCGGGCGCCCGGCATCGTGCCCGGCGGCGAGCGAGCGCAGGAGGTCGTCGAGCGCCGTCCGCCGCTCCTCCGGCAGGTAGGCGCGCGCCTCGGGGAGGCGGCCGGCGCGCACCAGGCGGCGCCCCAGCAGGTCGCGGAGGTCGCGGGCGATCCGCGGCTCGGGGGGCGGCGCGAGCCCGGCGTCGATCAGCTCCCAGGCCTCCCCCGGTGTCTACCGGACCGCACCGGCGCTCCGCCTGAAGCGGGCGGCGAGGGAGGCCGGCCAAGCGGCGTCGGCGTGGCGCGCAGCTCGTCGATCTTCATCCCCGTTCGGCCACGTAGGCTGGCCTCGTCCACCCTCCGCCTGCAGCTCCTCGCCTCCACGTTCTTCCGCGCCACGCTGGCGGCCCGCGCTCCCTGGCGGCCGGGCAGACGGGGCTGCACGCCGGATCGTATGCCTGCCAGAAGTCGTGGTCCCTGGCGGGGGATGCCGGCAGCGCCGGGACGACCTGGGCGAGCAGCGCCTCCCCCTCGGCCAGCCTGCCGGCGCGCAGCATCAGCTTGGCGCGTACCCAGGCGGCCATCGTCTCTCTGGTGGCGGCGGTCGTCGGCGCTTCATCACGCTCCGCATCGGCACCCTGCGCGGGCGGCGCTGGGCGGCGGACGACCCTCGGCCTCGTCACCTCGTGGATGTGGCTCCGGCCGCATCCTGGTGATGGTGGCGATGGACGCCCTCTTCCTGCTGTCCAGAAGATGTCCAGGCGGGGATCACCCCGCGCCGCGGCGGGCGGCACCTCCAACCCCGTGTCGTGCTTCATCGTGCTGGCCGCCGCGCGGCGGATCGGGGGAGCGCCCTCGAGTCCCCCGCCTTCTGCTGCTCGAGATAGAGCTTCAGCGCCTCGTCGAACCTCCCGCGGCTCATCTCGGCCCGCGCCTGCCAGCCGAGGCTCGACTCGGCCAGCCCCAGCGAGTCGGCGAACCCCTGGGACGCCAGCTCGCGGGTGCGCTCGAACCAGCGCACCGCCGCCGCGGCGTCGGTCGCGAGGGCGCTCTTGCCGAGCATGAAGGCGGCCCAGGTCGAGCGCCGGCGGCGCTCGGCGGCGGGGCGGGCGAGCAGCTTCTCCCAGGCCGCGCGGGCCTCCTCCTCCCGCCCTTGATGGAACGCCACGGCCCCCCGCAGATAGTCGGCGAATTCGCCCGGCAACCCTGCCGGCACCTCGAGCCGGGCGGTCTCCCCCGCTTCCTTCTGCACCGCGCCGGTGAGCGCCTCGCGAAGCTGCCGGTGGCGCGCGAGGAGCGCGTCGCGGCGGTCGGCGGGCAGCTCGAGCGCCACCACGGCCGCCTGGACGTCCGCGAAGTCGGCCTTCGTGGTCTGCACGGAGGGATCGTCCTCCGAGGGGAGGGCGGGGAAGGGCGCCTGACCCGCCGGCAGCAGCGGCTGAAGGGCGTCGCGCAGCCATGTGGTGGGCGCCTCGAGGATCCCCGCCTCGCTGGTCAGCAGCCAGGGGGGGAAGAACGGCCCGCAGGCCCAGAGGGCGGCGCCCGCCAGCCCGGCGAGGCCGGCGGTGAGGAGGAGGATCAGGGCGGACTTACGGAAGCTCATCGGGTTGCTCAGCGCGAATCTCCGTGCGGGCCGCGAAGCGCAGCCAGGCGATCTGCCGGCGCTCCCCCGGCCGGAGGCGTGGAGAGCCCGGCCGCTCCGACGGTGAGCCGCTCCCCGTCCGTTTCGCCTTCGATGCGATAATCCGCCAGCCCATCCGCCGCGAGGAGCGCTGCTTTTCCCCATCGTATCCGAAGGGAGGCGGGGAGATCGGCGTCCCCCTCTTCCGCGTTCACCAGATCGACCTCGGCGAGCCCCTGCTGCGGCTCGCGGACCTCCTCCCGCGTCGCGCCGCGCGGCGTGTTTCCCGCCATCACGGCCGCCAGCGCCGACCGCGTCCAGTTCCGGCGGTCGTCCGCCACCGGCAGGCGATACCAGAGGAGCCCCGTGAGCTCGCGCGGACGCTTCCGGGTCCACTCGCGGACCAGCTCCGCGAGGAGGGCCGGATCGCTCCGCGCCTCGCGGAGGACGATCCCCGCCGGCCAGTCGATCGACGGCCCCTCGGCGGAGAGCCCGAGCAGCCGCCCGCTCCGGTCGTACGCCGCGAGGTAGCCGTAGGTGGGGAGGGCCACCCGGAACGGACGCCCGAAGCGGGCCGCCGCCGCGACCCAGTCCCGCGCGGCGCCGGGATCGATCAAGGGGATTTCCCCGCGCCCCGCTTCTGTAGGGGCCGGCGGCGCCAGCGAATGCACCTGGAGCACGTAGCCGTCCGCCGCCGCGATCAGCGCCGCGAAGGCCCGCCGCTGCCGCAGCCAGCTCGGCAGGGCGGTGAAGGTCAAGGGAACGGGCGCCGCCGCCTTCTTCAGGGTCGGGAGCAGCCCGCGGTAGTCGTCGAGCTTCGACTCCGGGCAGTCGTAGTCGATCTTGATCTCGGAGAGCGCGATCCCCTTCCCCCGCGCCTCCGCCGCCACCTCGCGCACCACCCCGGCGAGGAGCCGAACGATCCCGGGCTCGTCCGCGAAACGCGCCGGCAGGGTCGTCACCCGCACGGCCGCGCCGATCCTGCGCCCTTTCCAGGTCTCGACGTCGAGAGGGACCCGCGCCACCCGCGGCGCCCCCTGGCGAAGCTCCACCTCGGCCGCCAGCACCACGAAGCCCGAGATTCCGTCGGCGTTGCGGACCGCCGCGCGTACGGCCGGTCCGCCGGCGCGCTGCCACACGTACGCCTCCTGGCGGAGGGGACCGGAGGTCTGGGGAGGCGAGCAGGCGGCGGCCGCGAGGAGGAGTGCGAAGAGGAGGGAGCGGTTCACTCGGGACAGGATGGCGCGGTACGCCGCGGTGGCAAAAGATAGGCTTCGATCTGGCAAGCTTCCCGGCAAATTGTCGGCAGCTGTGAGAGTTCGTCTCGGTATCTTGTGTACTGTCGACGTACCGGCGGCCTGTTGCCGTGCATCCGTCGGCTGCTGTGGCGAAGTGGCGAATCCTAACTCTCCGTGGACGGTATACGCGTTGGAGTGATCGGTCTGCTTGAGTTACCATCCATTTTTGCAGGATCAGATCTTTTGGTTCTCTCTGCGCCATACTGGTTTCGATTCAACTGTCTCTCCTGAAACTCAGGCGGTAGCCGAAGTCCTTTCGACGCAACTAGAAGCTCTGCGCCAAGTTTCTTTTCGCGCACAGAGTAGGAAATGTCAAAGCCATATTGCCTGTGTTTTTTATAGATGCTTCTGGTTTCTGGAACATCGTCATAGGTGACAACCCAGGGATGAGCTAGTCGTGTTACCGTTTCTGCGATTTTCGCGTGATCCTCGGGCTTATAAAAACTTGTGTAGAGATCCGCGCCCTTGCAATAGTAAGGAGGGTCGATAAAAAAAAGAGATTTCTGAGGAAGCTTGCCGTCCAAGTTATTCATAAATATCTCGGCGTCCAGTCGTGTCAAGTGAATTCTTTCTTTGTATTTACTCACCCTAATAATGCGACGCGCCAAATCTTCTCGATTGAAGCGGCAATCAAGTTTGAAATTTCCTCGCTGCGCTAAGCCTCCGATAGCGCCCGCTCCATTTATAATTCCAGATCTGTTAGTTCTATTAAGAAAAAACGCCGAAAAACCCAATCTCAAGGCATTTTTTGAATTGCCGTCGCGATATAAGTCGCGTTGTCGGAGCCATTCCTCGATAGTTACAGGTACTGTCTGGACCAATTCAACGAGTGCCTCCGTTTTATTCAAGACGCAATGCCAAAAAGCCCAAATGGCTGGATCAATATCATTTATATGGATATCAGAGACATGGCCTCCATAGAGGAGAGAAAGCGCCAAGCCGCATCCTCCTGCATACGGTTCTGCGTATTGGCCATGCTCTAGTCCATTTAGGCGGAGTATCAATGCCGCGAGGTCGATAAGGCAGGACTTTCCGCCTGGATACCGGAGGGGTGAATTTGTGCGCGCCATGATTTATCTCTGTTAGCCCGGATCTCGCAAGCTTGCCTACGCTCTTTTGATTGCTTCTGCGATACATTTCAAGATGACGTCTTGTAAGGCATTCATGTCGTTGCTCAACTGGTCGCCGTTGAAGGTCGCTGCAATTGGATGATGTTTGGTAGTGTTTCCGTATTCGAGTATGCGTCTCATTGCGCTGCGTAGCGCCTGTGTGTCTCCAGCAATGCCGTATGCGGCTAGTTTATTTTTGCTTAAAAAAGCATCAAAACTCGTGCCCTCATTTCGTCCCGCACATGCTGTAAGCGTCTCAAAGAATGACCAGACACCAACGCAAATAATTGGTGTGTGCTTTTCCAGCTCTATAGAGCAAATAGAGTAGTAAAGGCTTTCTAGCTTTGTATTTCCAAGCGTGCGCAGTGCCTGCTCCACCTCCTCATGGTAGTGAACATGGATGGCTTTTTCAGGCTTTTTCGCCCTCTTCGGCCCTGCGTCTTCGGCTTCTTCGGCCTTCGTCCCTTCTGAGAGGGGCTCAGGATCCATACGCGTAGCTGTGACTCCAGCTAAGCCATTTAATCCTCTGGTGTAATCAATGATCGAGTCTTTATTCATTCGAGAGTGGACTTTATCTCCATCGGCTAAGTCTCTGACGAATCTTTGCAAGATCGTATCAAACTCACTCCTTGGCCTGATTCGAGATAGGTTGTCTGGGTCTGCTGATTCTACTCCTAAGTTTCTCGAAAGACATCATTGCTCAGGAATCTCTGTGCGGTAGTAAGCTTCCTTTTTCTCTCTTCTGCACTAATCATCTTGCGCTTTTCTGCATAATCGAGCAGTGTCTGCGCTATCTTGTTCTGCTGGACCCGTCAAATCGAGTCTTTTGTTCTGAATTCCAATCCTTTCGACCAATGCCGCCTTGCGGCCGTTGTGGATTCTTCCCATCCACAAGCGGGCCTCTTTCAAGCTTGGAAAAACTGCCGAACTGATTGTCTTAGCGGGAGACCAGTTTTTCGCGAGATTGCCAAAAGATTTCCTAAGGTTGGCGGGCGCTAGCTCTGGATCGTTGAGTAGCTTTAAGGCGCAAATTCTACGATTTCCTTCTGCCACAAAATAGAAGGGTTACCTTCATCTGTTTTCTTTGCGTCTACTGGAACTAGACCAACGAGTTCAAGAGGATTGGTCCCATAGTGAACTATATCTCTCGCCAATGCCAGAACATCCTCCTTGGCGCAGAGGCGCTCTATCGCACTAGCTTCCGTCATAACGGGTTCATGACGAGGATTTTCTAGATTCAGAAAGATACGGCCAAGCGAAACCTGCCGAGTGGCGATTGCCTTCGTAGTCATGCCCAGTTCTCCTTACCGCTAGTTGGATTGCGAACCATCCCAGCATAGCCTTACCGTAGCGGTTAAGGCAACAAGGTCATTGGCCCTGAAGCATCTATAGCTGACGGGCTCGCGCCAGTCGGCAGTTCCCAGACAGTTCAGGGCATGCAGACGATACCAGCCAGGTTTCCCATCCCGAACAAGCGCGTCTTCCCACCTTCTTCACTGGAGTATCACACGGCTCTGAGAGCCCCAGCGCCTCGGCCGATCACCTCGTCAGCGGCGCCAGAATCGAGATTGCGCGGCTGCCGGCCGCCGGGCGCACCGGCCCCGCCGTGCTGCCACGCGTACGCCTCCTGGGGAGGGCCGTCGCCTTGTGGAGGCTAGCAGTCGGGCTGCGTCACGGCCCAAGAATAACATTGCGCCTGGGCTCTTCGTCGCCCGACCCCGGACATCCGGGCTTACGCGGCGATGCGAATCCGTCAGCCCGAGCCGCGCAGAACGTCGGCGGCGCAGCTCCAGCAGATGGACCGGATGGGGCTCTACGACTACTACTTCGAGGTCCCGAGCACGCAGCGTCTCTCTCGAAAGCTTCAGCTTCGACTGATCCTCTTCGCCGTCACCTCGGCTGGGCGCGCCTCGGCTACCTGATCTGGTGCCGGCCCAACGACAGGAACCTCAACGTCGGAACGTAGCGGGCTTGTACCCGCCCGGTGGGCCTGCCAGTCTGAGCCTGCCATCCGAGCCTTTTCCTCCCCCACTCACCCAGCTTCTTCACGGATGCCCTCCGGGGCGCCGGCCGCCTACTGACCGCCGTCCTCCTTGGGGAGGCGCTCCCTGGTCCTGCCGCGGCACGCGTCGTCGAGGTTGGTGATGGCGTGCACCTTCCGCGAGCGCAGGGCTTCCGCCCGCCCTCTCGCTTCCGCCCTCTTTCCCGCGAGCGCCCCTCCGGTTTCGTACCTACCTGCGCGCCGCTGTGCCCCCCCGAGTTGCTCCCCCGACCCGCGGCTCCCCCTCTCATTTCTCGTCCCCTCTCTCCCCGCCTCCCCAGCAGATTTGCGCCTCCCTCTGAGTCACCGCTCCCTCTCGTCCGCGCGACAAACAGTCCCAGACGCAGAATCAGAGCAGACCGGACGAGGGCGAGGCACGCATGAGGACCGCGAGGCCCCAGTCCGCGGCGCAGGCTTTTCGCTCCCTCCGCTACAATCCCCCCTCCCATGCTGCTGACGATCCGCACCACGCACGTCCCGGCGACCGACCTGGGGTTCCTGCTCCACAAACATCCGGACCGGGTGCAGACGTTCGACCTCTCGTTCGGCCGGGCGCACGTGTTCTATCCGGAGGCGACGGAGAGCGCCTGCACGGCGGCGCTGCTGCTCGACGTCGATCCCGTGGGGCTGGTGCGCGGCGCCGGAGCGACGCTCGACGAGTACGTCAACGATCGCCCGTACGTCGCCTCGTCGTTCCTGGCGGTGGCGATCGCGCGGATCTTCAACACCGCCCGCGCCGGGCGCTGCGAGGCGCGTCCCGAGCTGGTGGGGGAGGCGCTCCCCTTCGACGTCCGCCTGGCGGCCCTCCCCTGCCGCGGCGGCGAGGGGGTGCTGCGCCGCCTCTTCGAGCCGCTCGGCTACCTGGTCACCACCGAGGCCCATCCGCTCGACGGCGAGTTCCCGGAGTGGGGGATGAGCCCGTACTTCACGGTCGGCCTGCGCGCCACCTGCCGCTTGAGCGACCTGCTGGCCCATCTCTACGTGCTGATCCCGGTGCTCGACGACGACAAGCACTACTGGGTGGGCGACCCCGAGGTGGAGAAGCTCCTGCGCGTCGGCGGCGGCTGGCTCGCCGCGCACCCCGAGCGGGAGATGATCACGCGGCGCTACCTGCGCCACCAGCGCGGGCTGACGCGCGAGGTGCTGGCCCGTCTCGCCACCGAGGGCGAGGCGCTGCCCGAGGAGGCCGCCCGCGCGTTGGCCGCCGGGGACGCCGAGGAGGCCGGCCTCGAGCGACCGCTCCGCCTCCACGACCGCCGGCTCGACCTGGTGGCGATGGTCCTCCACGACGCCGGCGCGCGGCGGGTGATCGACCTCGGCTGCGGCGACGGCAAGCTGCTGAAGCGCCTGCTCGCCGATCCGCAGATGACGGAGATCGTGGGGATGGACGTCGACTCGCGCTCCCTCGCGATCGCCGCCGGGCGCCTCGGCCTCGAGGGGATGAGCCCTGAGCAGCGCGAGCGCCTCCGCCTCCGTCTTCTCCATGGCTCGCTGGTCTACCGCGACCGCCGCCTCGCGGGGTTCGACGCGGCCGCCGTGGTGGAGGTCGTGGAGCACCTCGCCCCGCCCCGCCTCGCCGCCTTCGAGCGCGCGGTGTTCGAGTTCGCCCGCCCCCACCTCGTCGCGCTCACCACGCCGAACCGCGACTACAACGTGCGCTGGCCCGCCCTCCCGGCGGGGACCTACCGCCACCGCGACCACCGCTTCGAGTGGACCCGCGCCGAATTCCACGCCTGGGCCGCCGCCGTCGCCGCCCGCTTCGGCTATACGGTCCGCTACCTGCCGGTGGGCGACGAGGCCCCCGAGGTCGGCGCGCCGAGCCAGATGGCGATCTTCGAGCTCGGAGGGCCGGCTTGAAGATCGCGCTTCCCGAGATGTCGCTGGTGGTGCTGATCGGCGCGACCGGCTCCGGCAAGTCGACCTTCGCGCGCCGGCATTTCGGGCCGACGGAGGTGCTGACTTCCGATGTCTGCCGCGCTCTGGTGGCGGACGACGAGAACGATCAGACGGCGACGGCGGACGCTTTCGAGGTGCTCCGCTTCGTGGCCGGCAAGCGGCTCGCGCGGGGGCTGCTCACCGTGGTGGACGCGACCAACGTGCAGCCGGCGGCGCGCAAGCCGCTGGTCGAGCTGGCGCGCGCCCACTACGTGCTGCCGGTCGCCATCGTCCTCGACCTCCCCGAGAGGCTCCTGATGGAGCGCAGCCGCGCCCGCACCGACCGCGGCGACCGGAAGATCGCCCCGCACGTCGTCCGCAACCAGCGCGACGAGCTGCGGCGCTCGCTGCGCGGCCTCGAGGACGAGGGGTTCCGTCACGTCTGGATCCTCCGCACGGCCGAGGAGGTGGAGGCGGTCGCCGTCGAGCGCCGTCCGCTGTGGCCCGACCGCCGGGGCGATCACGGCCCCTTCGATCTGATCGGCGACGTCCACGGCTGCGGCGACGAGCTGGAGGAGCTGCTGGGGAAGCTCGGCTACGCCCCGGAGGCGTCCGCGGACTCCGTCGCCTGGCGGCACCCGCAAGGGCGCAAGGCGGTCTTCCTCGGCGATCTCGTCGACCGCGGCCCGCGGGTCGCCGACGTCCTCCGCCTGGTGATGGGGATGGTGAAGGCGGGCTCCGCTCTCTGCGTGCCCGGCAATCACGACGAGAAGCTTCTGCGCTGGCTCAAAGGGCGGAAGGTGACGATCGCCCACGGGCTCGAGCGTTCGATCGAGCAGATCGAGCGCGAGACCCCCGAGTGGCGGGCCGAGGCCGCGGCGTTCCTCGCCGGGCTGGTCAGCCACTACGTGCTCGACGACGGCCGGCTGGTCGCCGTCCATGCCGGGCTCAAGGAGGAGATGCAGGGGCGGGCCGCCGGGGCGGTGCGCGACTTCGCCCTCTACGGCGAGACCACCGGGGAGATCGACGAGCTGGGGCTGCCGGTCCGCCTCGACTGGGCGGCCGAGTACCGCGGCGCCGCCCGGGTGGTCTACGGCCACACCCCGGTCGCCGAGCCGCGCTGGCTCAACCGCACGATCAATCTCGATACCGGCTGCGTCTTCGGCGGCGCCCTCTCGGCGCTGCGCTATCCGGAGCTCAAGGTGGTCGCCGTCCCCGCCCGCGAGGTCTACGTGGGGACGGTCCGCCCCTTCCAGGCAGAGTCGGCGGAGCCCGGGGCTTCGGCGGACGAGGAGCTCACCGCCCAGCAGAAGAACGACGACGTCCTCGACCTCGAGGACGTGCTCACCCAGGGGGGGCCGCGGATCGTCGAGACCCGGCTGCGCCAAGGGGTGACGATCCGCGCCGAGAACGCCGCGGCGGCGCTCGAGCTGATGAGCCGCTTCGCGATCGATCCCAGGTGGCTGATCTACCTGCCGCCGACCCTCTCGCCGTCCGAGACCAGCGCCCGTCCGGACTACCTCGAGCACCCGGACGAGGCGTTCGCCTACTTCCGCCGCGAGGGGATCGCGCGGGTGGTCTGCGAGGAGAAGCACATGGGGTCGCGGGCGGTGGTCGTCCTCTGCCGCGACCCGGAAGCGGCCCGCCGCCGCTTCGGCGTGACGTCGGGGGAGGCGGGGGTCTGCGTCACCCGCACCGGCCGCCGGTTCTTCGACGATCTCCGCCTCGAGGCGGCGCTCCTGGCACGGCTCGGCGAGGCCTGCGAAGGGGCGGGGCTCTGGGAGCGGCTCGGCTCGGACTGGGTCTGCCTCGACGGCGAGCTGATGCCCTGGTCGTTCAAGGCGCGCGAGCTGCTGCGCGAGCAGTACGCGGCGGTGGGCGCCGCCTCGCGGGTCGCCCTCCCCAAGGCGGTGGCGCGCCTCGCCGAGGCGGGCGGGCGCGGCATGGAGATCCACGCCCTCCTCGCCCGCTACCGCGAGCGCTACGCCCTCTCCAAGCGCTTCGTCGACGCCTACCGGCGCTACTGCTGGCCGGTCGCCTCGCTCGCCGACCTCCGCTTCGCCCCCTTCCACCTGCTGGCGAGCGAGGGGTCGGTCCACGTGGACAGGGACCACGTCTGGCACCTGGAGACCCTGGCGGAGCTCTGCCGCGCGGCGCCCGAGCTGCTGGTCGCCACACCCTACCGGCTGGTCGAGCTGGGCGATACCGCGGATCCCGCCGGCCAGGCGGCGGCGACCGCCTGGTGGGAGGAGCGCACCGCCGCGGGGGGCGAGGGGATGGTGGTCAAGCCGCTCGACTTCCTGGCCCGCGGCCGGCGGGGGCTGGCGCAGCCGGCGCTCAAGTGCCGGGGGCGCGAGTACCTGCGGATCCTCTACGGCCCGGAGTACACCCTCCCCGAGAACCTCGAGCGCCTGCGCCGCCGCGGCCTCGCCGCCAAGCGCTCGCTCGCCCTGCGCGAGCTGGCGCTGGGGATCGAGGGGCTCGAGCGCTTCGTGCGCGGCGAGCCCCTGCGCCGCGTCCACGAGTGCGTCTTCGGCGTCCTGGCGCTCGAGAGCGAGCCGGTCGATCCCCGGCTGTAGAGGCGGCGCAAATCAGTCGTCGGGGCTTCCGGCGGCTTTGGTCCCCTGCACCCGGGGGAGCTCGAGGGCGGCGAGGGCGCGGTTCGCCACCGCCTGCACGCGGTCGCCGGCGAGCCGGGCGAGCGCCGCGGTGGCGGCGGGGCGCGTCGTGCGGCCGAGCGCGTCGACCGCGGCCAGCCGCACGTACCAGTCGTCGTGCACCGCCGCGGCTAGGAAGAGCCCCTCCTCGTCCTCCGTGGCGCAGCCGGCGAGCGCCCGGTGGGCGACCCGCAGCTCCACCCCGCCCACGGGCGGCGGCAGGGGCGCCGCGATCACCTCCCGCAGGGCGGCGCGGGCCTTGGTGCCGCCGATCTTCCCCAGGCTCTCGAGGGCGGTCAGCCGCAGCTCCGGCCGGCTGGCGAGGAGGTTCACCAGCAGGGGGACGGCGGCGCGGTCGGCGAGCGCGCCCAAGGCGCGCAACACGGGGACCGAAGGGGCGTCGGTGGCC
>CAVWOZ010000040.1:0-80998 GCA_963756595.1 uncultured Acidobacteriota bacterium | reverse complement strand
TACACCACCCCCGCCCACCGCTCCTTCACGCTCCCCTGCCCCAGCAACCCTTCGATCGACGCCACCAGCTCCGGGACCAACTGCACCTTCAAGTTGTCCGGGGTAACGATGCGGACGGTCTGGTCGGCGACTCGCATCTCCAGGGTGACGGGGACGTCGCCGGGGTGCTCGGTGAGGAGGTCTCGCAGCTTGAGCATCTGGGTCTGGGAGAGGCGGGGGTCGAGGCGGAGGTCGACGCCGGCGAGGGGGCGGCCGGCGAGCTTCTTCAGGGGGACGATCTCCTCGACGGTGATCTCGACCTCGCTCCCGCGCTCGCGAGCCTGCCCCTTGACCAGCACCACGGCCTCGTCGACCAGGAGGTGCTCGAACTGCTGGAGCTGGTTGGCGAAGAGGGTGACCGGGAGGCCGCCTTCGAGGTCCTCGAGGACGAAGCGCCCCATGAAGCGGCCGGCGTTGGCTCCGGACTTGATCTTGACGCGGTTGAACCCCGCGACCATGCCGCCCAGGGTGACGGTCCCCTCGGGGGCTCCTTCGCGCAGGGTGGCGGTGGTGTGGGTAACCACCCGTTCGAGGGTCTCCTGGTATTCGAGGAGGGGGTTGCCGGTGAGGAAGAAGCCGAGCGCCTCCTTCTCGTAGCGCAGGCGTTCCCGCTCGGGCCACGGGCGGACGGAGAGGTCGGGGGTGGGCTCCATCGACTCGCCGGCGCTCACCATGGCGCCGAACAGGCTGTGCTGCCCCTCGTCGCGCTCGCGGCGGCGGCGCTGGGCATAGTCCAGCAGGTTGTCGAGCGAGCTCCAGAGGGCGGTGCGGTCGACCCCCAGGCTGTCGAAGGCTCCGGCCTTGACCAGGCACTCGAAGACCTTGCGGTTGACGGCGCGCTGATCGCTCTCGGTCGCCACGTGGGCGAGGCTCTTGAAGCGGCCGGACTGGCGGCGGGCGGCGAGCACGGCCTCGATCGCCCCCTCCCCCACCCCCTTGATGGCGCCGAGCCCGAAGCGGATCTTCTCGTCGACGACGGTGAAGAACCAGCCGCTCTCGTTGATGTCCGGCGGCAGCAGGCCGATCCCCATGGCGCGGCACTCGGCCGTGTACTTGGCGATCGCGTCGGTCGAGTTGAGCTCGGAGTTGAGCATCGCCGCCATGAAGGCGACCGGATAATGGGCCTTGAGGTAGGCGGTCTTGTAGGCGAGGTTCGCGTAGGCGACGCTGTGGCTCTTGTTGAAGCCGTAGCCGGCGAAGGGCTCGATGTAGTCCCAGAGCGACGAGGACTTCTCGGGCGCCACGCCGCGCTCGGCGGCGCCGTCGACGAACTTGGCCTTCATCTTGGCCATTTCCTCGGCGTTCTTCTTCCCCATCGCCTTGCGCAGCTTGTCAGCGTCGGCCATCTTGAAGCCGGCGACGGCCACGGCGATCAGCATCACCTGTTCCTGGTAGACGATGACGCCGTAGGTCTCTTCGAGGATCGGCTTGGTCTCGGGGAGGATGTAGACGAACCGCTTCCCCTGCTTTCTCTGGATGTACTCCTCGACCATGCCGACCGACAGGGCGCCCGGGCGGTAGAGGGCGTTCAGGGCCGCGAGCTCGTCGAAGCGGGTCGGCTTGACCCGCCGCAGCAGGTCGGTCATGCCGCGGGATTCAAACTGGAAGATGCCGCTGGTGCGCCCCTCGGAGAAGATGCGGAAGGTGTCGGGGTCGTCGAGCGGGATCTCCTCGAGGTCGAGCGGGATCCCCTGCTGGCGGATGATCTTCACCGCGTCGTCGATCACGGTCAGCGTGCGCAGACCCAGGAAGTCCATCTTGAGCAAGCCCAGCTTCTCGATGATGGTCATGTCCCACTGGGTCATGATCTGCTCTTCGTCCCCCTTGACCACCCGGTAGAGCGGCACCAGCTCGTCGAGCCGGCGGGGGGTGATGACGACCCCCGCGGCGTGGACGGAGGCGTGGCGGGTCAGCCCCTCGAGGCGGCTGCCGACCTCGATGATCTGCTTGACCTCGGGGTCGCGGGCGGCCTCGCCGGCGAGCGGCTCTTCCTTGGCCACCGCGGCGAGCGACTTGGTCATGTCGGGGATCAGCTTGGCGATGCGGTCGACCTTCGCGTAGGGGACCCCCATCACGCGGCCGACGTCGCGGATCACCGCCTTGGCGGCGAGGGTTCCGAAGGTGATGATCTGCGCCACCCGGTCGCGGCCGTACTTCTCGCCGACGTAGTGGATCACCTCGCCGCGCCGGCGCATGCAGAAGTCGATGTCGATATCCGGCATGCTGATGCGGTCGGGGTTGAGGAAGCGCTCGAAGAGCAGGTCGTACTGCAGCGGGTCGATGTCGGTGATGCGCAGCGCCCAGGCGACCACCGAGCCGGCGGCCGAGCCGCGGCCGGGGCCGACCGGGATGTCCTGCTCGCGGGCGTGGCGGATGAAGTCCCAGACGACCAGGAAGTAGCCGGGGAACCCCATCTTGTTGATCACCTGGATCTCGTAGTCGAGCCGCGTGCGGTAGGCCTCGTCGGGATGGCGGACGAGCCCCTGGGCGCGGCGGCGGCGGAGCTCGGAGAGGCGCTGCTCGAACCCCTCGCGGGCGACCTGCTCGAAGTAGCTCTGGAGCGTGGTGCCTTCCGGCACCGGGAACTCCGGCAGGTGGTAGGTGCCGGTGGGGATCACCAGGTTGCACATCTCGGCGATGGCGAGGGTGTTCTCGATCGCCTGGTGGTCGTCCGGGAAGATCTTGTGCATCTCCTCGGCCGTCTTCATGTAGAAGTTGTCCGAGGCGTACTTCAGCCGGTCGGGGTCCGAGAAGGTCTTCTGGGTGCCGATGCAGAGCAGCACGTCGTGGGCGAAGGCGTCGTCCTTGCGCAGGTAGTGGCAGTCGTTGGTCACCACCAGGGGGATGGCGTTGCGCTTGCCGATCCGCCGCACCACCTCGTTGGCGAGGCGCTGCTCGGGGATGCCGTGATCCTGCATCTCGAGGTAGAAGTTCCCCTCGCCGAAGATGTCGAGGAAGTCTTTGGCCGCCGCCTCGGCCTCGCGCTCGCGGGTGTTGACGATGTGCTCGTTGATCTCCCCCTTGAGGCAGGCGGAGAGGCAGACGAGGCCTTCGCTGTGCTGGCGCAGCAGCTCCTTGTCGATCCGCGGCTTGTAGTAGAACCCCTCGAGGAAGGCCGAGGAGGTGAGCTTGATCAGGTTGCGGTAGCCGGCCTCGTTCTTGGCGAGGAGGACGAGGTGGTTGCTGCTCCCCTTCCCCGGTGTGCGGTCGAGGCGGCTCCCCTGGGCAACGTAGGCCTCCATGCCGACGATCGGCTTGATGCCGGCGGCGCGCGCCTTGTTGTAGACCTCGATCGCCCCGAACATGTTGCCGTGGTCGGTGAGCGCCACGGCGGGCATGCCGGCCTCGCCGGCGGCCTTGATCACGTCGTCGAGGCGGTTCGCCCCGTCGAGCAGGCTGAACTGGCTGTGGAGATGAAGGTGGACGAAATCGGACATCGTGGAGAGCGTTCTTGGACCTCCCCCATGGTATCAGAACCGGGGTGGAGGGAAGGGGCCCAGACCGATCTCGCAGGGAGCGTGGTTCCTCCCCTGTACTCGGGGGAGGTTAGGAGGGGGCCTCAACCTCCCGAACAAGGAAGCGTGCCGGTCTCCGGAACGCCCCCTCCTGGCCTCCCCCGAGTACGGGGGAGGAAAAAAACTCCTGGCAACGGCCACGCTATTTGGACGCGGCCGGCTTCTCCAGGCGGCCGACGCGGTAGACGTAGTCGAGGCCGGAGGCGAGGGTGAGGCCGGCGACGATGAAGAGGGTGGTCTCGGCGGTCAGCTCGATCCAGCGCAGCGTCGGGAAGCTGGCGGAGACCAGCACCAGCCCCACGGCCAGCACCTGGAAGATGGTGTTGACCTTGCTGAGGATCGTCGGCGGGAAGCTGCGCACCCCGGCCGCGAGGTAGAGCACGAGGCCGACCACGACCAGCAGGACGTCGCGGGCGATCACCAGGACGGCAATCCAGACCGGGATCTGGGTGCCGTGGTTGAGGCTGGGGATCGACAGCATGACGTAGGCGGTCATCAGCAGGAGCTTGTCGGCGATCGGGTCGAGGTAGGCGCCGAGGGGGGATTCCTGGTGCCAGAAGCGGGCGATCGCGCCGTCGAGGGCGTCGGTGACGCCGGCGACCAGGAAGACCAGCAGGGCGCGGCGGAGGTGGCCGTCGACCACCGTGATCACGAACACGGGGATCAGCCCCATGCGGAGCAGGGAGAGGAGATTGGGGATGGTGAATCGCATCGCGCCGGCCGTCACCCGCCGAAGATCATCGGAAGAGCATCTGAAGATAGCGGCCGCGGCTCAGGAGCCGCCGAGCAGCTTGAGGCTGCGGCGCAGGATCTCGACCCCGTCGGTGCCGGCGAGGGGGGCGTTCGAGTCGCAGGTGTCGTCGGCGGGGAGCAGGCCGCAGGCGATCGACTGCTCGCAGACGTCCCCCCCTTCGCCGTTGCCGCCGGCGCAGGCGGCGGCGCCGAAGCGGGCGAGGGTGCGCAAGACCACCCGCAGGGCGGGGCCGCGGCGCACCGGCGAACCGGGGAAGAAGCGGTGCTGGGTATTGTCGACCTGCATCAGGTCGAGGTTGATCACCCGCACGATCTCCTCGCGATGGGAGTTGTCGAGCACGTCGGTGGCGATCCGGCCGGCGGTCGGGCGGCTGTTGCGCACCTGCGGCACCAGCCAGTAGAGGAGGAGGGCGAGGTCGGCCTTGGTCAGCTCCGGCTTGGCGGCGACGTCCTGGACGTCGCGCGGGAGCTGCGAGAGGCGCCAGCGGAACTTCGCCGATTCGAGCTGGCGGGCGAGGGCGGGGTCCTTGGGGTTCCTGGCTGCGAGGTCCTGGACGATCTTCAGCCCGGCGCTGGGGTCGCCGACCGCCAGCTCGAGCTCGGCGCGGCGCTCGAGCAGCTTGCGGTCCTCGGGCTGGCGGGCGGCGAGCTCCTGGACGGCCTTCAGCTCGGCGGCGCGGTCGTTGCGGGCCATCGCCACCTTGCGGGCGGCTTCGAGGGCGATGGTCTCCGAGGGACCCCAGGCCTGCAGCAGGCGGAGCTGCTTGGCGGCCTCGTCGAGCTTCTGGGCGCGCACCGCCTCGTCGAGCCGGTGGGAGACGATCTCCATCGCCCGCGGGTGGAGCTCGCCGGTGCGCTTCAAGGCGAGCGAGCTGTGCGCGGCGATGGCGCGGTAGGCCGAGTAGGCGAGGGCGATGTCGCCCAGCCGCTCGGTGGCGCGGCCGAGCAGGAGCTGGCTCGCGGTGTAGGTCGGGTTCGCGTCGCCGACCGGCAGCAGGCGCTCGACGACGTGGGTGTTCTCGCCGGCGGCGAAGTCGACCTGGGCGGCGAGCACCTTGGCGGGCGCGAGGTCGGGCTCCCGGGTCAGCAGCTCGCCGGCGACGTGGGTCGCGCTCGCCGTGTCCCCCTCTTCGAGGAGCCCGTGCCACGCGGTCTCCAGCCGGGCCCGGAGGTCCGGGTCGACCGCGCGGCCGTAGCCTTCCAGGGGATCGATCAGATACGGACGGTCGGCCGGCGCCAGGGCGAGAGGCTCGGGAGCCCGCTCGACGGGCCCCCGAACGGGAGGCGGCGGTGCCGAGGTGCAGGCCGAGCCCGCCGCCAGCAGAACGCCGAGGATCGCGGCCGCGACGATCCGGCGCCAGGGCAGGCGCCGGAGATCACGGAGCAGGAGGCGCCGCAGCGATGGTAGCGATGGCATGCTTGTAAATGAGGATCTCTTTCCCTTCGCTCTCGAGGACGACCGCGAAGCGGTCGAACCTCTTCAGCCGTCCCAGGAGGTGCCGCCCGGTGACCAGCTCGAGGTACATCGTCTGCCCTTCCTTCAGGCTCTGGAAGAGATACCCATCCTGAATATTGATGTTGTGCTTAGCCATACGCCCTCCCGAGACCCCTGTGCTTGGCATGCTTTAGTACCCCCGGAATCTGCCGTTTTAGTTCCTGGGCCGAGAACCAGGTGACATCCGGCTCTTTCCGAAACCAGGTCTCTTGCCGTTTGGCGAACCGCCGAGTCTCCCGGACGATCTCAGCGATCGCCTGCTCGAGAGACCCATCCCCCTCCAGGTGACGGACGAGCTGACGATACCCTATCGCCTGGAATGCGGGAAGCCGGGGGGAGAGGCCGCGCTGGAGAAGTCCAGCCACCTCGCCGAGCCAGCCGGCTTCCATCATCCAGACCACGCGGCCTGCGATTCGATCGTATAAGATGCTACGCGGGAGCGTCAATCCGATCTGTACCGCTGCAATGGCTTGAATCCCAAAGGGTTGCTCGTCGAGCCAGGCGGAGAGCGGGCGCCCTGTGACGCATTCCACTTCGAGCGCGCGCAGCACCCGCTGAGTGTCCCCCGCGGTCAGGCGCGCCGCCGTCTTGGGGTCGATCCGCACCAGCTCCTCGCGCAGCGCCGGCAGCCCTTCGGTCTCCAGCCGTGAACGCAGCGCCGCGCGCACCTCCGGGTCGCCCGGCGGGAGGGGGCTCAGGCCCCGCAGCAGCGCGCGCAGGTAGAGGCCGCTCCCCCCCACCACGATGGGAATCCGCCCCCGCCCCGCGATCTCTTCGATCGCCGCGCGCGCCCGGCGGGCGAACTCCCCCGCCGAATAGAGCTCGTCCGGCTCCAGGATGTCGACCAGATGGTGCGGCACCCGCGCGCGGTCGGCCGCGCTGGGCTTCGCCGTGCCGAGGTCGAGCCCGCGGTAGACCTGGAGAGAATCGGCGCTGACGATCTCGCCGCCGAGCTCCGCGGCGAGCTCCATGGCGAGCTCGCTCTTGCCGGTGGCGGTGGCGCCGACGATGGCGAGGATCGGCTGCATGGCGTCCCTAAGGTTAGTCTCATTCGGCCCCTATTTGGGTTCTCCCGGCAGCTCGAGTCGCATCCGGCCGCCCCGCTCGAACCAGACCGCGATCTCCCCCGCGCGGTCGGTGCGCAGCAGCCGGGAGCTCTCCGAGAGCCGCGCCACGACCTCGGGCGAGGGGTGGTGATAGCGATTGTCGAGGCCGACCGAGATCAGCGCCAGGCGGGGCGCCACGGCGGCGAGGAAGCCGGGGGTCGAGGAGGTGCGGCTGCCGTGGTGGGCGACCTTGAGGAGATCGGCCCGGAGCTCCCCCGCGCAGCAGCGGGCGATGTCGTGCTCGGCCCAGCTCTCGACGTCGCCGGTGAGAAGCGCTCGCCGGCCGCGGACCGCGGCGAGGAGGACGAGCGAGCGTTCGTTGACCGGGTGCCGGTCGTCCGCCTCCGGATGCAGGGCGCGGAAGCGCCAGCGCCCGAAGGTGATCCCCTTTCCCCGCCAGAGGAAGCGCGTCCGCACCCCCGGCAGCGCCAGCAGGGTGCCCGCGCACCCCGCGGGGTCCCAACCCGGCGCCATCCACACCTCACGCACGGGGAGGTAGGCCGCGATGTCGACCAGGCCGCCGCAGTGGTCGTGGTCGGGGTGGGACATCACCAGGGCGTCGAGGTGGTCCACCCCCTCCCCCAGCAGCGCCGGCAGCAGCGCCCGGCCGCCGATGTCGCCGCCGCGCAGCCCGCCGCCGTCGAGGAGGAGAGCGCGGTCGCCGTCGCGCAGCAGGAGGGCGTCCCCCTGGCCGACGTCGAGCATCGCCAGCTCGGGGTCGCGCGGCCGCTGGGCGTCGACGATCCGGAGCCCCACGACCACCGCGAGCACGACTCCTGCGGCGGCGAGTCCTGCCACCCAGCGGCGGCGCGGCAGGAGGAGGGCCGCCGTGAGAGTGCCGGCGATCAGCCAGGCGGTGCCGGCGGAAAGCGCGACGGGGAGCGGCAGCCAGACCCCGGGCGGGAGGCGCGACGGCCAGGCGAACGGGGCGGCCAGCAGGTCGAGGATTGGAAGCAGGCGGGAGGCGAGCGAGGGGGAGACGAGGGCGGCGGCGGTCCACAGCAGCGAGGCGACCAGGGCGACCCCGGTCCAGGGGACGGCGACGACGTTGAGCAGCGGCGCCAGCAGCGAGACCAGGTGGAAGCGCGGCACGGCCCAGGGGAAGGTCGCGAGGTGGGCTCCCATGCTGGCGGCGGCGCCGTCGGTGAGGCGGGCGGGGAGGTGACGCCCCTGCCAGCGCCGGGCGAGCGCCGGGGCGAGGAGGAGGATCCCCGCCGTCGCCGACACGGTGAGCTGGAAGCCGGGCGAGAGGGCGAGGTCCGGGCGGTCGAGGAGGAGCAGGATCACCGCCCAGCCGAGGGCGTTGGCGGCGGCGGGAGGGCGCTCGGCGAGGAGCGCCAGCACGGCGAGCCCCGCCATCACCGCCGAGCGCAGGAGGGCCGGCAGCGGCCCCACCAGCAGCAGGTAGAGGAGAATCGAGGCCAGCATCAGCAGCAGCCGGAGCGGGCGCGGCAGCCGGCAGCCGAGCAGCCAGACCAGCCCCGCCACCAGCGCCAGGTGGACCCCCGAGACCGACATCAGGTGATAGACCCCGGCCACCCGCAGCCCGCGCATCCAGGCGAGCGGCAGCCCCGAGACGTCCCCCAGCACCAGCGCCCGGGCCAGCGCCTTCCCGGGCCCGCTCCCCTCCCCCGCGGCGCGATACGCCGCCTCGACCCGCGCGCGCAGGGCGCCCGAGAGGCGCGCCAGGGCCCCCGGCGGGCCCTCCACCTCCATCAGCGCCCGGCTCTTCACCCGCAGCCGCCACGGCCCCGGCGGCGACGGCAGCCGGTTGGCGTAGCCGGGCGAGCGGGCGAGATACCCCTTGGCGCGCAGCGTGGTGCCGAACGGCGGCGGCGGTTCCTCGGGGTCCGGCAGGTGGAGGTTGACCTCCATCGCCGGCGAGATCAGCAGGCCCCCCTGGCGCAGCCGGACGACGCGCGCTGGAGCGGACCATCCCTCGTCGTCGGGAGTCCAATGCCCGGCGACCGCGAGCACCGCCTCGACCGGACGCTCGCGGTGGAAGGCGGCGAGCGGGTCACCGGGAAGCCCCAGGCGCACCATGGCGGCAAGGAGGCCGAAGGCGAGGAAGGCCACGCACACCCCCGTCCGCCGCCCGAGGGCGAGGCCGGCGAGGGCGAGCAGGGCGAGAAGGAGGACGGGGAGGTATACGGCTTGAAACGCCAGCAGGGTGCCGGCCGCGAAGGCGGCGGCCGGAAGGAGCATGGGCTTGTTGCGGAGGTCGAGTGTCGGGAGGTTCATGCCCCCGAAGAGACGTAAAATCGGGGCGGGGCTGACAAACTAAAGAAAACAAGCGGTTTATGGACGGGGAAATCCCTCGGCGAGCGTTCGACTCCGACTCCCAGGGCTTCGTATCTCCTGACGTCGTCCGCGCCGGCGGGCCCTCATCACCCCGGCCCTCTTCTCCCCGCCTCCCCCCCGACCGCCGGGAGAAGAGGGGGGCCCTGCGATCAGCCCTCGGGGCCTCCCTGGCTTTTGCAGTTCTCCCCTCTCTCCCGGCGGCCGGGGGGGAGGCGGGGAGAGAGGGGCCGGGGGAGTGAGGGCCCGGCGGCACGGCCCACGCCCGATTGGGCGTCTCTACTGCGGATCGGGCTCGCGGTGAACCGTCCCCTCCGCCTCCGGCGAGAACAGCGACAGCACCGGCAACCCCAGCCGCCGCCTGAGGATCTGCCGCGACAGCCGCTCCCGCGCCTTCTCCAGCTCCTCGGCCGGCAGCCGCGCGGCGAGGGCGGCGAGAGTCTTGTCCACGGTGGCGTCGATCTCGGCGCGGAGGCCGACGCTCAACCCTTCCTCGGCGCCCGCGAGCATCTCCCGGTCGAGCCCGGCGAGGCTCTCCTCGATCGCCTGCGGCTCGCCGGTCAGCGCGGCGACGCGGGCGGCCAGCGCCGGGTCGGCGGAGAGCGACGAGACGGCCGCGGACAACGCAGCGAGGCGCGGGGCGGCCTCGAAGGCGGGGGCGGGGACGCGGTGGCCGGGGGCGGTCAGCTCGCGCAGGTCTCCCCAGGCGGCTTCGACGGCGGGGACGCAGTAGCGCAGGCTCGAGATCCTCCCCTTGGCGCCGCGCTCCTTGCGGCGGGCGAAGAGCTCCTCGAGGGTGCGGGTGACCAGCGCGAGGGGGACCCCCTCCCGGTGCCAGCGGCTGGCGACCTGCCAGTCGACCGGCGAGAGGAGGAGGGGTGCCCCGCGCAGCTCGACGAACTTCTCCTCGATGGCCTGGAAATAGGCGTGGTCCGAGACCTCGGCCGGGGTCTCCGGAGCGCCGCTCACAGGCCTCGCGCGGGGATGTACTGCGGGCCGAAGCAGAGGGGCTGGTAGCCCGCCTCCGTGCCGGTGCCGGTGTAGTGCGGGGTCCAGCCGGAGACGTCCTGGAACAGCCGGATCGCCCGGATGGTGCGGTCGGCGCAGAGATCGAACCAGTGGTGGGTCCCCTGCGGCACCTTGATCATGTCCCCCTTGACCACCTCGATGCTGAACACCGGGCCGGGCTCGGGGTGGACGTGGAAGAGGCCGCGGCCGTGGACGATGAAGCGCACCTCGTCCTCGTCGTGCCAGTGCTCCTTGTTGAAGCGGTTCAGCATCGCGTCGAGGCCGGGGACCTCCGGCTTGATGTTGATCACGTCGGCGGTGACGTACCCCCCCTCGGCCATCAGCTCGCGGATCGGCGCGTCGTAGGCCGCCAGGATCTCGGGGTCGGCGGCGTCCGCGGCGAGCTGGTCGCTCCCCTCGAAGCGGCGGTACCAGATGCCGAACGGCTGGAGGAAGGCGCGGATCTCGTCCGCGTCGGTCAGGGTCTGCTCACTGTCGCGCAGGGTCACGGTCGCCATGGTCGTATCTCCTTACGAAACATTATCCGCGAAACGGGCGGAACGGGGTCCGCCGCGCCACACATTCGAAGAGGAACTCGAAGATCTCGACGTGGCGCTTCGCCTCGGCGAGCGAGCCCCCCCAGGTGTAGAGGCCGTGCCCGGAGAGCAGGAAGCCGTGGAGCCCCGGGTGCTCGGCGAGCAGCGCCGTCACCTCGACGGCGAGGCGCGGGATGTCCTGCGAGTTGGCGAGGATGGGGACGAAGACGGAGGTCTCGTGCGTCGCGATCCCCTGCAACCCCTTGAGCATCTCGTAGCCCGCGAGGGTGAGCCCGCCCGCCGCCGCGAAGTGCTCGGAGAGGAGGGTGTTGGCCACCGAATGGACGTGGAGCACCGAGGCGGCGCCGGTCGACTCGACGATCTGGCTGTGCAGCGCCGCCTCGGCGGAGGCCTTCCCCGTCTCGCCGGGGACGGGCTCCCCCGCCGCCCCCACCAGCATCAGGTCGGCGGGGGCGAGGCAGCGCTTGTCGACCCCGGAGCGGGTGACCAGGAGGCGGAGGGGCTCGCGGGCCAGGGTGACGCTGAAGTTGCCGCCGGTCCCCTGGCACCACCCCTGAGCCCCCAGCTCTCCCACGGCCCGGCAAAGGCTCTCGCGCTCGGCGGGGGTGGCGTCGCGGTCGAGGGCTTCAAGCGTGGCCATCGTCAAAGTATAGAAGACGATCGATCGACAGTTTCACTGTTTGCCTCCGGGCACGAGGGTCAGCGTGCTCTCGCGATGGGCGCGCACGGCCGCCTCGCCGAAGCGCATCGGGTAGTCCTCGACCGCCTCCCACTTCGGGATCTGGTCCTCGCGGTGGCGGTTCCAGAGCTGGCCGTTCTGCCCGGTGCTGTTGACCCAGGTCGACCCCTCGAGGTCGGCGAGGTCGACGATCATCCGCTGCGAGGTGCCGAAGACGACGGCGAACGGCTTGGTGAAGTCGGGGGTGGCGGCGTCGACCGTGAAGGCGTTCCCCCGCGCCGGCAGCGTGACGCTGTTGAACAGGCGCTCGAGCGGCGCGATGCCGCTCTGGCCGAGCGGGGCGTGGACGAAGGTGACCGAGTGGACGCGGCCGTAGGTCCATCCCGCGGGATCGCCGCCGTACCGCCGGCTGAGCCAGGCGACCGCCTTGGTGAGGCTGCGGCGGACGATGTCGTCGCGGTGCTCGACCTGCGGGGTGCGGCGGTCATCGAACAGGGGGTCGTCCGGCCGCGCCATCAGGTCGATCACCGAGGGCGCCTGGCTGAGGCCCACGGTGCGGTACTCGGTGAGCACCTTGGGGCCGAGCTCGTCGCCCAGGATCTCTCCCAGGAGGTACCAGTACCAGACCTCGTAGACCGAGGCGCCGGCCGACCCCGCCTCGTAGCGGAGGTCCCAGCGGCGGACCTCGGCGAGCGCCCTCTTCTCCAGGTCGTTCGCCCCCGTGACGGCGAGCAGGTAGGGGCGGAGAGCCGCCACCGGGAGGCCGGCGGTCTCCGCCTGGAGGGCGCGCATCCCCGCCGGGGTGAACTTGTGGCCGGCCGCCAGGAGCTCGCTGATCCGCTGCGCGCGGTAGGGGTCGGCCATGTCGTAGGCGATGAAGTATGGGTAGTCGTCCCCCACCACCTTGTTGTTGGCGGTGACCAGGAAGCCGGCCGCGGGATCGACCGACTTCGGCATCGCCTCGTAGGGGATGAACCCCTGCCACTCGGCGCGGCCGTCCCAGCCGGGGACCGGCACCAGCCCCTGGTGGCCGGCGGCGCGGATGGGGATGCGGCCGGTCGACTGGTAGGCGATGTGGCCGTCGACGTCGGCGTAGACGAAGTTGACGCTCGGCGTCTCCCAGGCGGCGAGCGCCTGATGGAAGGATTGCCAGTCGCCTGCCACGTTGAGCGCCGCCAGCGCGTCGACCAGGTGGGTGCCGCCGAAGGCCGGCCAGCGGAGGGCCGTGGGAGGGCTCGCCGCGAGCTCCGAGATGGCGTCGTTGACGATCGGCCCGTGCAGCGTCTCGCGCACCTCGAGGTCGACGTCGGGCTTCCCCTGGACGGCGATCCTCTCGTGGCGGATGGCGAGGTCGCGCCATTGCCCCTGGAACTGGTAGCGCCGCGGATGGGCCGGGTCGTCGAGCTTCTCCATGTAGAGGTCCTGCACGTCGCCGCAGAGGTTGGTGATCCCCCAGGCGATCCGCCGGTTGTGGCCGATGACCAGGAACGGCATGCCGGGGAAGGAGAACCCCGCCTCGTCGTAGCCGCCGCCGTGCAGGCCGACCTGGTACCAGACCGAGGGGAGCTGGAGGCCGAGGTGGGTGTCGTTGGCGAGCAGCGGCCGGCCGCTCGCCGTGCGGCTCCCCGCCACCACCCAACCGTTGCTCCCCCAAGCCTGGCCGATGCCGGAGATCATGCTGAGGCCCGCGAGCGAGGCGAGGCGGGAGGGCTCCGCGCGGGGGGCGGGCGAGCTGGCGTAGGCCTGGAGCGCCGAGGGGGAGGGGACGATCACCGGCCCGTTCGCCGGGTAGGGGGCCATCAGCCGCCGCGCCACCGGCTCGCCGAGCTTGTTGATCAGGTGGGCGCGCAGGATCTCGAAGGGGTGGTTCTGGCTGAGGTTCAGCGCCATCAGCTTTCCCCAGGTCAGCGAGTCGACCGGCTTCCAGGGCTCCGGCTTGACGCCGAGCAGAGTGAACTCGATCGGCAGCCGGCCGCGGTGGGCCGCGAGGTAGGCGTTCACCCCGTCGGCGTAGGCGGTGAGGGCGGCGCGGGTGTCCGGCGCCAGGAGCTGCCAGTCGCGCTCGGCGGCGCGGGCGAGGCCGAGGACGCGCATGATGCGGTCGATCTCGAGCGCCCCCTCGCCGAACAGCGAGGCGAGCCGCCCCTGGCCGATGACGCGGTTGAACTCCATCTGCCAGAGGCGGTCCTGGGCGTGGACGTACCCCTGGGCGAAGAAGAGGTCGTGGGCGTTTTGCGCGTAGATGTGGGGGATGCCGGGCTCGACCCGCACGATCTCGACGGGGGCCTGGAGCCCCGGCGCGGCGAGGCGGCCGTCGACCTCCGGCCAGGCGCGCCGCACCAGGAGGTAGAAGACCAGGCCGCCGACGACGAGCAGAGCGACGAGGACGAGGAGGGTCCAGCGCAGGATCTTCCACAGGCGGGCTTTCATGGCGTTCGCGGGACCTCCCGGTCGATGCAGGTGAGCAGCCGCTCCGCCAGGGTCCGCACCTGCGGCTCGGCAAGGGAGCTGATGTGATCGCCCGGCACCCGCTCGACGGCCACCGGCCTCGGCGAGAGCGCCCCCCAGCCGAGCGTCGGATCGGCCGGCGCCGCGTCCGGCTCGAGAAGGATCTCGGGGCGGAAGAAAGTGATCGGTCCGGGATAAGGAATGGGCCGGTACTGTCGGAAGGCGTGAATGTTGGTCTTGAACACGCGCAGGAGGCGCGAGAGCGGCTCGGTGCCCGAGCCCGCCGGGGCGAACGGGGTCCCCTGGAGCGCCGTCAGGAAACGCCCCGCCTGCTCGCCCGCGGAGAGCCCGCGGAGCGCCTCAGCGGAGAGCCCCAGCTGCAAGCCCCACAGGCGTTCGAGGTAGTCGGCGATGTCGAGCAGCCAGCGCGCGTCGTCATTGTCTGCGTCGTCCGCCTCCGCCTCGTCCGCCGGCAAGCCGGGGGTGGTGTCGATCACGGCGAGGAACGCCACCTCCTTTCCCTCCGCGGCGAGTTGGCGGGCCACCTCGTAGGCCACGGCGCCGCCGAGCGACCAGCCGCCAAGGTAGTAGGGACCGGGGGTGACGCGGCAGATCTCGGCGCGGTAGGCGGCCGCCATCTCCTCGATCGTGGCGAACGGCTCCTCCCCCGGATTCAGGCCCCGCGACTGCACGCCGTAGAAGGGCTGGTCCGTCCCCATGTGCTGCGAGAGTGGCTGAAAGCAGAGGACGTCGCCGCCGGCCGGGTGGATGCAGAAGAAGGGGGGCCGCCGGCCGGCCGGCTGGATCGCCACCAGCGACGAGGGCGCCGCGGGAGCCTCGGGCTTCGCGCTCCGCGCCCGCAGCCGCTGCTCCAGCAGGGCCTGCTGCTCGGGAGTGAGGCGGGAGCGGCTGGCGGCGAGCCGCGCCTCGCGGTCGTTGGCATCGACAGTCATTGTTTTTTCCTCAGTCGGCTCAGCAGCAGCTCCTGCTCGGCCCCGCCGAGGCGCGCCCGCCGCTCGGCGAGGAGGGCTTGGCGGGCGGCGCGGTCGTTCTCGGGGGACGGCTCGGCGGCGGACGCGGCGAGGACGGCCGCCATCACCGGGATCACCGGCATCGCAGGCGTGCGCGGGCGCGGCGCGATCCCGGACGGCAGCGCAGAGAGGCGGATTTCCGGCTCGGCCACCACCGCGGCGAGGAGGCGCGCGAAGTGGTCGAGCAGGCGGTCGACCGTCTCCGCGGTGAACAGGTCGGTGGCGTACTCGGCCGCCAGGGCGATCCCGTCGATCCCCTGGGCGAGCGCGGCTACAGATACCGTGAGGTCGAACTGCGCGGTGGCGCTGTGCGCCTCGACCGGCACGGCGGCGATCCCGGCGAAGGCGAGCGGCGCGGCGGCGCTGCCGGCGAGCAGCATCACCTGGAAGAGGGGGTTGCGGCTCTTGTCGCGCACCGGGTCGAGCTCCTCGACCAGGCGGTCGAACGGCACGTCGGGGTGGGCGTAGGCGCCGAGCGCCACCTCGCGGGCGCGGGCGAGGAGCTCCCGGAAGGTGGGGTCCCCGGAGAGGTCGAGGCGCAGCACGAGGTTGTCGACGAAGAAGCCGAACAGCCCCTCGGTCCCCGGCCGGTGCCGGTTGGCGGCTGGCGAGCCGAGCACGACGTCCTCGCGGCCGGCGTAGCGGCCGAGGAGGGCGGCGAAGGCCGCGAAGGCGGTGATGAAGAGGGTGCTCCCCTCCCGCCGCACCAGCTCGAGCAGGCCCGCGGAGAGCCCGGCGTCGAGCGCCAGGTGGCGCGCCGCGCCCCGGAAGCTGGGGCGGGCCGGGCGCGGGAAGTCGGCCGGCAGGTCGAGCGCCGGCGGCATCCCGGCGAGCTGGCGGCGCCAGTAGGCGAGCTGCGGCGCCAGCGTCCCGTCGAGCGCGCCGGCGATCGTGCGGCGCTGCCAGACGGCGAAGTCGGCGTACTGGAGCGCCGGCTCGGCGAGGGGCGAGGCGCCGCGGGCGCCCGCCGCGAAGTACGGGTAGAGGGCGGCCAGCTCGCGGTCGAAGATCTCGGTCGACCAGCCGTCCGCCACGCTGTGATGGAAGGTGAGGAGGAGGCTGTGCTCCCCGCCGCCCGAGTCATCGCTCAAGGCGAGCAGGCGGGCGCGCCAGAGCGGGCCCGCCGCGAGGTCGAACGGCTGCCGGGCCTCCTCGCCGGCGGCGCGCCGCGCCTCCGCCTCCCGGCGGGCGTCAGGGAGGGCGCGGAGGTCGGCGAGCGGCAGAGTTACGGCGCCGGCCGGCGCGATCCGCTGGCGCAGGCCGCCGTCGCCATAGACGAACGTGGTGCGCAGAACAGCGTGACGGCGCGCGATCTCGGCGAGGGTGGCGGCGAGCGCCGCCGGGCGCAGGGGTCCCGTCAGGCGCAGGGGGTGCGGCACGTTGAGCACGGCGCCGCCGGGATCGAGCTGGTGGAAGTACCAGAGCCGCTCCTGGGCAGCGGAAGCGGGAGCTTCGTTCCCCATCCCGGCGGCGGGCTCGATCGGCGGCAGCGCCGGCAGGCCCGGCGCCCGCAGGGAGCGCTCGACCTCGCCGGCCAGCGCCGCCACGGTCGGATGGGCGAAGAGGGCGCGCAACGGCAGCTCGACGCCGGTGGCGGCGCGCAGGCGGGCGAGCAGCCGGATGGCGAGGAGCGAGTGGCCGCCGAGGGCGAAGAAGTCGTCGTGGAGCCCGACCCGGGGGAGGCTCAGCAGCTCCGCCCACAGCCCCGCCAGCAGCTCCTCGAGCGGAGTGTGCGGCGACTCGGTAGAGGCGGCCGGAGCGGTGGCGGCCGGCGGCGGCAGGGAGCCGCGGTCGACCTTGCCGTTCGGATTGAGCGGGAAGGCCGCCAGCGTCACCACGGCCGCGGGGACCATGAACTCCGGCAGGCGCTCCCCCACCCAGACGCGCAAGGCCTCGGCGTCGAGCGCTGCGGCCGCCTCGGGGTCCTCCGGCAGCGGGGTCACCCAGGCGACCAGGCGCACGTCCCCCGGGCCGAAGGCGTGAGTGCCGGCGACCGCCCGCTCGACCGCCGGGTGGGAGGCGAGCACCGCCTCGACCTCCCCCAGCTCGATGCGGAAGCCGCGCAGCTTGACCTGGTGATCGATCCGCCCCAGGTAGTCGAGCTCGCCATCCATCCGATACCGCGCCAGGTCGCCCGTGCGGTAGATCCGCCCCCCCGGCTGGCCCGCGAAGGGATCGGGGAGGAAGCGCTCGGCGGTCAGCTCCGGGCGTCCGTAATAACCGCGCGAGAGGCCGGCACCGGCGAGCACCACCTCGCCGGGGATGCCCAACGGGGCGAGGGCCAGCCGGCGGTCGACGACGTAGGCGCGGGAGCCGGTCACCGTGCGCCCGATCGTCGGCGCCACGCCGCTCGCCAAGGAAGCCCACGTCGAATAGGTGGTGTCCTCGGAGGGACCGTAGAGGTTGATCACCCGCTCGACGGTTCCCGGCGCGAAGAGGCGGTCGACCAGCCCCTGCGGCACCGCCTCGCCACCCAGGTTCACCGTGCGCACCGTGGCCGGCACGGCGCCGAGCTGGACCAGCTCGGCCATCACCGAGGGGACGGTGTTGATCAGCGTCAGCCGGCGCTTCTCCTCCGCGGGCATCGCGGCCAGGGCGAGGGCGTTGTCGACCAGGTGGACGGTCCCGCCCCAGGCGAGGGTGCCGAAGATCTCGAAGACCGACATGTCGAAGCAGATCGAGGTCGAGCCGAGCACCCCCGCCAGCTCCGCGGAGCTGAACGTGGCGCGAGTCCAGTGGATCAGTACGGCGACGCTGCGGTGCTCGATCGCCACCCCCTTGGGACGCCCGGTCGACCCCGAGGTGTAGATCAGGTAGGCCAGGCTGCCGGGGAAAGTGAGCGGCGGCAGAGGGTCCGCGCTTTGCGCGGCGACCGCGTCTCCTTCCGCCGCGCCGTCGAGGCAGACGGCCCGAGCGGTGCCGCCGGCCAGGAGCGGCAGGAGCTTCTCGCTGGTGAGGGCGAAGGCGGCCCGGGAGTCGGCCATCAGGACCCGCCGGCGCGCTTCCGGGTACGCCGGGTCGATCGGCACGTAGGCGCCGCCGGCCTTGAGGATGGCGAAGAGGGCCACCACCAGCTCCGCGGTGCGCTCGAGGCAGACCGCCACCGGCACCTCAGGCCCCACCCCGAGGGCGCGCAGGTGGCGGGCCAGGCGGTTGGCCGCCGCGTCGAGCTGGGCGTAGGTGAGCCCGGTGTCGCCGGCCACCAGGGCGATCGCCTCCGGGGTGCGCCGGGCCTGGCGCTCGAAGAAGGCGTGGATCAGCTCCCCCGGCTCGCCCCCTGTGACATCCGCGGTGTCGGTCCACTCGTGGAGCAGGATCTGGCGCTCCGGCAGGGCGAGGAACGGCAGGGCCAGCACCGGCCCTTCCGTCATCGTCACCATCGCACTCAGAAGGGCCTCGAAGTGCCCCAGCCAGCGCGCCATGGTGGCCGTCTCGAAGAGGTCGGTGCGGTACTCGAGGGTGGCGAGGAGGCCATTCCCGTCGACGTCGAGGCCGAGGGTGAGGTCGTACTTGGCGGTGCGGTTCTCGACCGGCAGCGGGGTCATCGGCAGCCCGGGGGCCAGCTCGCGCGAGCGCTCCCCGACCCCGAGCACGAGCTGCACCTGGAACAGGGGGCTCCTCGCCAGGCTGCGCTGCGGCGCCAGCTCCTCGACCAGGCGCTCGAACGGCACGTCCTGATGGGCGTAGGCGCCGAGCGCCGTCTCGCGGACGCGGGCGAGGAGGGTCGCGAGGTCCGGCTCGCCGGCGAGGTCGACGCGCAGCACCAGCAGGTTGACGAAGAAGCCGATCAGCCCCTCGATCTCACCCCGGCCGCGGTTGGCGACCGGCGAGCCGAGGAGGAGGTCGTCGGCGCCGGCGTAGCGCTGGAGCTGCGCCGCAAAGGCCGCCAGCACGGTCATGAAGAGGGTCGTCCCCTGCCGCCGGGAGAGAAGACGCACGGCGGTGGCGAGGGCCGGCGGCAGCGCGCGGGTGAGCACGGCGCCGCGCGAGGTCTCGACCGCCGGGCGCGGCTTGTCGGTCGGCAAATCGAGTGCCTCGGGGGCGCCGGCGAGCCGCCCCCGCCAGTAGGCGAGCTGGGCATCCATCAGCGGGCCGGCGAGCCAGCGGCGCTGCCAGGCTGCGTAGTCGGCGTACTGGAGGGCGAGCTCCGGCAGCGGCGAAGGCCGCCTCGCGGCGAACGCCTGATAGAGCGCCGAGAGCTCCGCCAGCAGGACCTCGATCGACCAGCCATCGCCCGCGATGTGGTGCATCGCGAGCAGCAGGTGGTGCTCGCCGGAAGCGAGGAGCAGCAGCGTCGCCCGGAAGAGCGGCCCGCGCAACAGATCGAAGCTCGCCGCGGCTTCGCGGTCGTTCAGCCGGACGGCCTCGGCCGTACGCGCCGGCTCCGGCAATGCCGTGAGGTCGACGCGAGGGAGGGGGAACGCGCCGGGCGCGGCCACCACCAGCCGCGGCTCGCCATCTCCAGCCGCGGCTAAGGTCGTCCGCAGCACCTCGTGGCGGCGGACCACCTCGGCGAGCGACGCGGTCAGCGCGGCGGCGTCGATGGGGCCGCGGAGGAGGAACGGCTGCGGCAGGTTGTAGACCGGCGAGCCGGGCTCGAGCTGGTCGAGCAGCCAGAGGCGCTGCTGCGAGAAGGAGAGGGGGAGGTCCGCGCGATCGGCTGTGGCCGTGATCGGAACGTCGGCCACCGCGCCTTCGGCCGCGTTTTCTGCCGCGGTTTGGTGCGCCGCCACGGCGGCGTCCAGGGCCGCGAGGGTCGGCGCCGCGAAGAGGGCGCGCAGGGGCAGCTCGACGCCGAACGCGGCGCGGATCCGCGAGGCCACGCGGGTGGCGAGGAGGGAGTGGCCGCCCAGCTCGAAGAAATTCTCGTCGGGGCCGGGGAGGTCGTCGCGCCCCAGCACCTCGGCCCAGATCCCGGCCAGGATCTCGACCCGCGGATCGACGGCGCCGCGCGCCGCGGCTGGCCCGGCCTCCGGCGAGGCGTCGGGGGCCGGCAGCGCCTTCCTGTCCACTTTGCCGTTCGGCGACAGCGGCAGCCGCGCGAGGAGGGTGAACGTCGAGGGGACCATCGGCTCGGCGAGGCGGGCGCGGAGGGCATCGCGCAGCTCGCCGGCCGTGAGGGTCGCCCCGTCCTCCGCCACAACGTAGGCCGCGAGGGAGCGGTCGCCCCCGGGCTCGCCGAGCGCCACCACCACCGCCTCGCGCACGCCGGGGATCGCCGTCAGCGCTGCCTCGATCTCTCCCAGCTCGATGCGGATGCCGCGCACCTTGACCTGGTGGTCGAGGCGCCCCAGGTAGTCCAGGCGGCCGTCGGGGAGGAAGCGCGCCAGGTCGCTGGTGCGATAGAGGCGCGCGCCGGGCGCGGCGTCCGGCAGCGAATCGGGGACGAAGCGGGCGGCGGTCAGCTCGGGGCGGCCGAAGTAGCCGCGGGAGAGGCCGGCGCCCCCAAGATAGACCTCGCCGGCCACCCCCATCGGGACCAGCGCGAGGTCGCGGTCGAGCAGGCGGATCCAGCTCCCCGTGATCGCCCGGCCGACCGTCGGCTCGCGACGGCTCCCCTTCTCCACCACCTCGAAGGTCGAGTAGGTGGTGTCCTCCGACGGGCCGTAGAGGTTGACCACCCGCTCGACCCCCGGGGTGTAGAGAGCCTGCGCCAACGCCCCCTTGAGCGGCTCGCCGCCGAGGTTCACCGTGCGCACCGTCGGCGGCAGCGCGCGCACGACCTCGGTCATTGCCGCAAGCGCCGAGGGGACGGTGTTGATCAGCGTCACGCCGCTGTCGTCGGGGAGGTCGGCCAGCGCCAGGATGTTCTCGACCAGGATCACCCGGCCGCCCATCGAGAGGGTGGCGAACAGCTCGAAGACCGACATGTCGAACGAGATCGAGGTCGAGCCGAGGACCGCGGCCATCTCCGCCGGGCTCCACATGGCGTGCGACCAGCGGACGAGCGCCACGGCGTTGCGGTGCGCGATCGCCACCGCCTTCGGCCGCCCGGTCGACCCCGAGGTGTAGATCAGGTAGGCGAGGTTGTCCGCCAGCGGGCGACGGGGCGTCGCCTCGGCCGTACCCTCTTCCCCATTCTCGTCGTCGAGCACCAGGAGGCGGGCGCCGCAGGCGGGCAGCCGCGGCGCCAGCGCCCGTTCGGTGACCAGGACGGCGGGTCCGGCGTCGTCGAGCATGAAGCCCAGCCGTTCCGAGGGATAGGAGGGGTCGAGCGGCACGTAGGCGCCACCGGCCTGGACGATGCCGAACAGGGTGGCGACCAGCGCCGGCGTGCGCGACAGGCAGACCCCCACCCGCACCTCGGGTCCGACGCCGAGCGCGGCGAGCCGCCGCGCCATCCGCGTGGCGCGGGCGCCCAGCTCGCGGTAGGTGAGGCGCTCCTCGCCGAAGACGAGCGCCGTCGCCTCCGGGGTGCGCGCCATCTGGGCGGCCACCAGGTCGTAGAGGCAGGTCTCCTCGGTCAGGCCGGGGCCCGGCTCGTTCCACTCGCCGACGATCTGCCAGCGCTCCCCGGCGTCCAGCAGCGGCAGCGCTGAGAGCTGCAAGCCCGCTCCCTCCGCCGCCAGGCCGGCGAGGAGGTGCTGGAAGGAACGCCCGAGCCGCATCGCCGTGGCGGGGTCGAAGAGGTCGCCGGCGTATTCGAGGAGGGCGGTCAGCCCCGTCTCGCCGTCGTCGAGGAAGAGCGAAAGGTCGAACTTGGACGTCTTAGTGTCGATCCGCAGCAATTCGCAGGCGATTCGCTGAGGACCCGGCGCCAGCTCGCTCCCCCGCGACGGATCGAGGGAGAAGAGGACCTGGAAGAGCGGGCTCCGCGACGGGTCGCGGTCCGGCTGCAGCTCCTCGACCAGGCGCTCGAAGGGGAGGTCCTGGTGGGCCCAGGCGGCCAGCGCCGACTCGCGCACCCGGCCGAGGAGGGCGCGGAAGGGCGGGTCGCCGGCGAGGTCGGCGCGCAGGGCGAGAGTGTTGACGAAGAAGCCGACCATCCCCTCGATCCCGGCCTCGGCGCGGTTGGCGACGGGAGCGCCCACCACCAGGTCGGTCTGGCCGGTGAAGCGGCCGAGGAGGGCCGAGAAGGCGGCGAGGCCGGTCATGAAGAGGGTTGCCCCTTCGCTCCGCGCCAGGGCCCGGAGAGCCGCCGTGAGCCCCGCCGGGAAGGCCAGCGGCAGGGTGGCGCCACGGAAGCTCCGGACCGGGGGGCGCGGCCGGTCGGCCGGCAGCTCGAGGAGGGAGGGCGCGCCGGCGAGCCGCTGCCGCCAGTAGGCGAGCTGCGCCTCGAGCGCCGCGCCGGCGAGACAGCCGCGCTGCCAGACGGCGAAGTCGCCGTACTGAAACGCCGGCTCGGCGAGCGGCGAGGCCTTGCCTGCCGTGAACGCCGAGTAAAGCGCGCCCATTTCCCGCCGCAGCACCTCGACCGACCAGCCGTCGAAGGCGACGTGGTGGACGAAGAAGAAGAGGTGGTGCTCGCGAGCGTCGAGGCCCAGCAGCGAGGCGCGCGCCACGGGTCCGCGGGCGAGGTCGAACGGGCGGCGCGCCTCCCGCGCCGCCAGCCTCGCCGCCTCGGAGCGGGCCGCCGCCAACGGCAGCCCCGAGAGGTCGACGCGGGGCAGCCCCGGCGGCTGGAACGGCGCCACGATCTGCCGAGGCTCGCCTCCAACTTCGGTGAACGTCGTGCGCAGCGCCTCGTGACGCCGGAAGACCTCGTCGATGGCCTGCTCCAGCGACGCCGCGTCGAGCGGGCCGGCGAGGCGGAGCACCACCGGCAGGTTGTAGAGCGGCGATCCCGGCTCCAGGCGGTCGAGGAACCAGAGGCGCTGCTGGGCGAAGGAGAGCGGCGGAGGCTCCGAGCCGACGCCATGCGCGGCGCGGAAGAGCGGCGGGCGCGCGGAGTCGTGCTTGAGCCCCGCCTCGATCCGCGCCGCCAGCGCCGCCAGGGTGCGGGCCTCGAAGGCCGCGCGCACCGGCAGCTCGACGCCGAAGGCGGCGCGCACCCGGGCGAGCACCTGCCCGACGAGGAGGGAGTGGCCGCCGAGGTCGAAGAAGTCGTCGCCGGCGCCGATCCCGGACTGCCCCAGCACCTTTCCCCAGATCCCGGCCAGCAGCTCCTCGGTCGGCGTTCCCGGCGGGACGAATCCTTCCGCGGAGGGTGCTTCGTCCGCGTCCGTTGTCAGCGGCGGCGGCAGAGCGCGGCGGTCGATCTTGCCACTGGGGGCGAGCGGCATCGCCGGCAGGGTCCGGAAGGCCGAAGGGATCATGTGGGCCGGCAGGCGGGCGCGCAGGAAGGCGCGCAGCTCGTCGAGGCTCGCATCGGGGCCCGCCATCACCACGTAGGCGGCGAGGCGGAGGTCGCCGGCTGCCGCCGCCCAGGGGATGACCGCCACCTCGCGGACTTGCGGGTGCTCGGCGATCTGCGCCTCGATCTCCCCGGGCTCGACGCGGAAGCCGCGCACCTTGACCTGCTGGTCGGCGCGCCCCAGGAACTCGAGTTGGCCGTCGGCGCGGAAGCGGACGAGGTCGCCGGTGCGGTAGAGGCGCGCCCCGGCGTCGTGGGAGAAACGGTCGGGGACGAAGGCCGCGGCGGTGAGGTCCGGCCGGCCGAGGTAGCCGAAGGCGAGGCCGCGCCCGCCGAGGTACAGCTCGCCGGCCACCCCCGGCGGGACGATCTCGCCGTGACGGCCGAGCACCAGCAGGCGGTTGTCGGCGATCGGCCGCCCGATGGGAGTCTCGCCGTCCTCCCCCAACCGCGCCATGGTGGCGCAGATGCTCGCCTCCGTCGGCCCGTAGGCGTTCCACAGCCGCCGCCCGGGGGCCCAGCGCGCCACCAACTCGGGGGACGAGGCCTCGCCTCCCACCACCAGGCTGACCAGGCCGGAAAGCTCGCGACTCGCCCCCTCCGGCATCGCCGCCAGCGCCGAGGGGGGGAGGAACATGTTGGTGATCCCACGCTCGCGCAGCGTGGCGAGGAGCGGCGCGCCGGGGAGGATCTCCTCGCGGCTGCCTATGACCAGCGTGGCGCCGCGGATCAGGGCGCTCCAGGTCTCCCACACCGAGGCGTCGAAGCTCGCCGAGGCGGTCTGCAGGACGCGCGACTCCGGACCCAGCCGCGAGCGAGCCGCCAGCCCCTCGATCGCCCAGAGGAAGCCGCGGTGCGGGATCAGCACCCCTTTGGGACGGCCGGTCGATCCCGAGGTGTAGATGACGTAGGCGAGGTCGCCCGGCTCGACCTCTGGCAGCGGGCCGGCGCTTGGCGATTCCGCGGGTGCTTCGTCGAGCAGCACGACCTCCGCTCCCCCGCTCGGCAGCGTGGCTGCCAGGGGGCCCCGGGCGAGGAGCAGCGAGACGCGGGCGTCGGCGAGGATCAGCTCCAGCCGCTCGGGCGGGAACGTCGGGTCGAGGGGGAGGAAGGCGCCGCCGGCGGCGAGCACGGCGAGGAGGCCGATCACTGTCTCCGGCACCCGCTCGGCGTAGACCCCGACCAGGACTCCCCGCCCCACGCCGCGCTCCCGCAGATGGCGGGCGAGGCGGCCGGCGCGGGCGGCCAGCTCGCCGTAGGTCAGCGGCGGCGCGGCGGGGTCGGCCGGCAGAACGGCGACGGCCTCCGGGTCGGCGCCCGCCAGGGCCGCGATCCGCGCCGGCACCGAACCGCTCCACGCCGGTTCCTCGCCGGAGCGCCCCCAGTCGGCGAGCAGGGTCTGCCGCTCGGTCTCGCTCAACAGCGGGAGGTCCGAGACGAGCGCCTCCGGCGTCGCCACGGCGCCGGCCAGCAGGGTCTCCCAGCCGCGGGCGAGGCGCTCGACGGCCGCCGGGGTGAACAGGTCGGCGCTCGCGACCAGCCGACCGGCGAGCCCCTCCGGCCGCTCCTCGAGGTCGAGCAGGAGGTCGAACTGCGCGGCGCCGGTGTCCTCCTCGTGCCACGCCATCGTCAGACCCGGGGCCAGCTCGCGCCGGCCGCCGTTGTGGTGCAGCGCGAGGACCGCCTGGAGGAGGGGCAGGCCGCCGGCCGGGCGCAGCTTGTCGAGCAGCTGCTCGAGCGGCAGATCCTGGTGGGCGTAGAGGCCGAGCGCCGCGGCGCGCACCGTGCCGAGAAGATCCAGGAACGGCGGGTCGCCGGCGCTCGCTACGCGTAGGGGCAGGGTATTGACGAAGAAGCCGATCAGCTCCTCGAGCTCAGGGCGGTCGCGGTGCGCCAGCACCGACCCGATGACGAGGTCTTCCTGGCCAGTCACCCGGCGGAGGAACGCCGCCCAGGCGGCGAGCAGGGTCATGAAGGTCGTGGCGCCGGCCCGGCGCGCCAGCTCGCGCACCCCGCGGTCGAGCGCGGGAGGGATCGCGAGATCGCGGCTCACCCCGCGGCCGGTGCGCCGGGACGGGCGCGGGCGATCGGCCGGCAGGTCGAGCGCCGCCGGCACCCCCGCGAGCCGCTCCCGGAAGTAGGCGAGATGGGGGGCCAGCGTCTCAGGGTTCAGCCAGCGGCGCTGCCAGGCCGCCACGTCCGCCGGCTGCACGGTGAGAGATAGCAAGGGCGATTCCCCGCCGGCGAGCAGGGCCGGATAGACCGCCGCCAGCTCGCGCTCAAGCACGGCGATCGACTCGCCGTCGAAGACGGCGTGGTGGAAGGTGGCGAGGAGGCGGTGCTCCCCTTCCGTCGAACGGACCAGGAAGGCGCGCCAAAGCGGCCTGCGGCTCCCCGGCGTGAGGTCGAAGGGGCGGCGCGCTTCCTCTCCCGTCAGGCGGAGCCGTTCGGCGTCCCGCCGCGCCGGCGGCAGGGCGGCGAGGTCGACGAGCGGGAGCGGTCGAAGCGCGGGCGCCGCGACGATCTGCACCGGCTCGCCGTCGGCGCCGGCGTCGAGGAGGGTGCGCAGCGCCTCCTGGCGGGCGGCGATGGCGTCGAGGCTCCGCTCCAGCACCGCGACGTCCAACGGGCCGTCGAGGTCGATGGCGAGAGGGATGTTGTGCGCCGGCGAGCCGGGGTCGAGGCGGTCTAGGAACCAGAGGCGGCGCTGCCCGGAGGAGAGCGGCTCGCCGGTCTGCGGAGGCGCCGGACGGGCGCCGCGGGGGGTAATTGCGGGGAGCGGCGGCCGGCCGGCGGCGAGCTCCCGCTCAACCTCCGCGGCGAAGGCGGCGAGGCCCGGCGCCTCCAGCAGAGCGGAGACCGGCAGATCGACCCCCAGCGCCGCCCGCACCCGCGCCAGCGCCCGGGTGGCCTGGAGGGAATGGCCGCCGAGCGCGAGGAAGGGGAGGTCCCCGCTCCCCAGGGGCCGCCCCAGCGCCTCCGCCCATATCCCGGCGAGCAGCTCGTGGACGGGATCTCGGCGTTGATGGCTCGGCTCCGGAACCTCGGGCTCCGCCCACAGCTCGGGGCGGGCCAGCGCCCGGCGGTCGACCTTCTCGTTGGCGGTCAGCGGCAGCTCAGGGAGGGCGCGGTAGAGCGACGGGACCAGCGGCTCCGGCAGCCGGGCGCCCAGGAACGGCCGCAGTTCGGCGGCCAGGTCCTCCCCGCCGTTCGCCGCCTCCGCCAGCGTCTTCTCCGCCAGAACCACGCAGGCCGCCAGCTGCTTGTCCCCCCGGGGGTGGGCGATCACCAGCACGGCCGCGTCGCGCACCCAGGGATGGACGAGGAGCGCCGCCTCGACCTCCTCGGGCTCGATGCGGAAGCCGCGCACCTTGAGCTGGCCGTCGATGCGCCCCAGGAACTCCAGCTCGCCGTCGGCCCGCAAGCGGGCGAGGTCCCCCGTCCGGTAGAGGCGCTCGCCGGGGGCGCCGAAGGGGTGCGGCACGAAGCGCTCGGCGGTGAGCGCCGGCCGGTCGAGGTAGCCGCGGGCGAGGCCGCGGCCGCCGATGAAGATCTCCCCCGCCTCCCCGGCCGCCACGCGCCCGAGATTCCCGTCGAGGAGGTCGATCGTGGTCCCCGGGATCGCCACGCCGATCGTCACCGACGGCTCGAGCTGCGCCGGGTCGGTCAGGGCGGCGCAGGCGGCGAAGGTGGTGCTCTCGGTCGGGCCGTAGCCGTTGATCAGCCGCGTCCCCGGCAGCTCCGCGAGCACCCGCCGGCAGCGCGGCGCCGACAGCGCGTCTCCCCCCGCCAGCAGCTGGCGCAAGGGGCGCAGCGCGGCGAGGTCGGTCTCCACCATCTGGTGGAAGAGGCCGGAGGTGAGCCAGAGGGTGGTCACCCGGTGGCGGGCGACGATCTCGCCGATCGCCGCCAGCGACAGGGTCCCCGGCGGCGGCATCACCAGGCGACCGCCGTTGAGCAGCGCCCCCCAGATCTCGAAGGTCGAGGGATCGAAGGAGAAGGGGGAGAGCTGGAGCAGCACCTCGTCCGGGCCGAGATGGGCGTAGCGGCAGTCGGTGACCAGCCGCACGATGCTCTGATGGCGGACGGCGACCCCCTTGGGAAGGCCGGTCGAGCCCGAGGTGTAGATGACGTAGGCGAGGCCGTCCGGACCGGCGCTCCGCTCCTCCGCCAGCGCCTCGGGGCTCTCCGCCGCCAGCGCCTCGCGTTCGAGATCCAAGGAGAGAACGATCGCCGCGGTCGCCGGCAGCACCGCGCGCCCGCGCTCGTCGGCGATCACCACCGGCGCGGCGGTGTCGCGTAGCAGGTAGTCGAGACGCGCCGCGGGGTAGTTGGGATCGAGCGGCACGTAGGCGCCGCCGGCCTTGAGGATGGCGAGGGTCGCCACCACGCGGTCGAGCGAGCGGTCGAGGCAGAGCCCCACCCGCACCTCGGCGCCGACGCCGAGGGACGCGAGGCGGCGCGCCAGGCGGTTCGACCGCTTTTCGAGCTCCGCGTAGGTGATCGCTTCGTCGTCCGAAGCGAGGGCTACGGCGCGCGGCGTCCGCCTCGCCTGCGCGGCGAAGAGCTCGTGGACGGTGCTGTCGGGGGTCGCCAAGGCTCTCTCAGTCCCCGACCGCCCGGGCGAGCTCCTGCTGGATCTGCTCGATCATCAGCTCCTCGACCGTCAGGGCGAGGCCGGCGACGGTGGTCTCCTCGGCCAGGGCGCGCAGGGGGACGTCGACCTCGAAGTCGCGCTTCAGCCGGTGCATCACCTGCGGCAGCAGGAGGGAGTGGCCGCCGAGCTCGTAGAAGTCGTCGTCGACCCCCACCCGGTCGAGCCCCAGCACCTCGCACCAGATCGCCGCCACCCCCTCCTCCGCCGGGGTGGAAGGTTCCACGTAGGCGGCGGCGAGCGCCGGCCGCGTGGCGTCGGGCGCCGGCAGGGCGCGGCGGTCGATCTTGCCGCTCGAATTGACGGGGAGGGCCGCGAGGGTGACGAAGGCCGCGGGGAGCATGTGCTCCGGCAGGCGCTCCTTGAGGAAGGCGCGCAGCTCGCCCGCCGCCGCCTCCTGCTCCTGGAGGATCGCGACGTAGGCCACCAGCCGCCGCGCACCCGGCTGGTCCTCGCGCGCCAGCACGGCCGCCTCGCGCACGGCGGGATGGGCGGCGAGGGCCGCCTCGATCTCCCCCAGCTCGACGCGGAAGCCGCGGATCTTCACCTGCCGGTCGGTGCGCCCGAGGAACTCCAGCTCCCCCGACGGCAGCCAGCGCGCCAGGTCGCCGGTGCGGTAGAGGCGCGCGCCGGGCTGTCCGGAGAACGGATCGGGGACGAAGCGCCCGGCGGTGAGCGCGGGGCGCCCCAGATAGCCGCGCGCCATCCCCGGTCCCCCCAGGCAGAGCTCGCCGGGGACGCCGGCCGGCACCGGCTCGAGGCGGGGGTCGAGGACCATGACGCGCGTGTAGGCGAACGGCCGCCCGATCGACACGTCGTGGAGATCGTGGAGGGCGCCGCCGGGTGCCGCCGCCGTGACGTCGAACAGGGTCGCCGTCACCGAGGTCTCGGTCGGGCCGTAGGTGTTCAGCAGCCGCACGCCGCCGAGCCGCCGCCGCCAGACCGCGGCGCGCTCGGGGAGCACCCGCTCGCCGCCCAGGATGACGCGGGTCACCGTCGGCGGCCACTCCACATCCCCTTCTAGGTCGGCAAGATCCGCCACCAGGGCGTGCCAGTAGGCGGTGGGCAGGTCGAGCAGGGTGATGCCGAGCGCCCCGCAGGCGGCCAGGAAGTCGGCGGTCGAGCGCAGCATGGCGTCATCGCGCAGCACCAGCGTCCCGCCAGCCGTCAGGCAGGGGAAGATCTCCTCGACGCTGGTGTCGAAGTTGAGCGAGGCGAACTGCAGGACGCGGTCGGCCGCGCCGATGCCGAGCACCTCGTGCGCCGCCACGATGAAGGCGGCGAGCGACGAGTGCCCCATCATCACCCCCTTGGGCTCGCCGGTCGAGCCCGAGGTGTAGATCAGATAGGCGAGGGCGGCCGCCGTCGCGAGCTCCTCGGGGGCCTCGTCCGGCCACGCCGCGATCGCCTCCGCGTCGGCGTCGAGGCAGACGGCGCGCACCCCGGCGAGCGCCGCGGCGCCGAAGGCGGCGAGGCGCGCCTGAGAGGTCACCAGCACCGGCGCGGCGGTGTCGGCGAGCAGGTAGTCGAGGCGCTCGCGCGGATAACCGGGATCGATCGGGACGTAGGCGCCCCCCGCCTTGAGGATGGCGAGCAGGGTGACGATCATCCCGGCCGAGCGTTCGAGGCAGAGCGCCACTCGCACCTCCGGCCCCACCCCGAGCCCGCGCAGGTGGTGGGCCAGGCGGCTCGACCGGCGGTCGAGCTCGGCGTAGGTCATCTCCGCATGCGTCCCGGCCAGCGTATTGGCCATCACCAGCGCCACCTTGCCGGGGGTCGCGGCGGCCTGCCGCGCGAAGGCATGATGGACCAGCGGGACCAGCAGATCTCCCTGGTTTGACTGCGCCGCCACCTCAGTCATTCCCCAGGCGAGGACCTCCGCCCGCTCGGCGGCCGCGGCGAGTGGGAGCTCGTCGAGGCGCATCCGCGGCGCCGCGACGGCGCCCGCCAGCAGCACCTCGAGGCGGGCGAGCAGTCGCTCGATCGTCGCCGGCGCGAAGAGCAGGGAGTTGTAGGCCACCCAGGCCGCGATCCCCTCCTCCCCCGGCTCCATCACCAGGCAGAGATCGAAGATCGCCGTGTCGAGGGCGCTGCGCAGGTCGGCGCGCGAGGCCTTGAGGGAGAGGCCGGCGAAGTCGAGCTGCGGCTCCGGCAGGTTCTGCACCTGGAACATCACCGAGAACGGCGGCGCGTGCCCCAGCGAGCGGTCGGGCTCGATCGCCTGGAGCACCGCCTCGAGAGGCAGGTCCTGGTGCGCGTAGGCGCCGCTCGCCACCTCGCGGACGCGGGCGAGGAGGGCGGCGAAGCCGAGGGCCGGGTCGAGCGGCGTGCGCAGCACCAGGGTGTTCAGGAAGAAGCCGATCAGCCCCTCGATCTCCTGGCGGGTGCGGTTGGCGATCGGCACCCCCACCACCAGGTCCTCCTCCCCCGTGTAGCGGTAGAGGAGGGTCAGGAAGCCGGCGAGGAGGACCATGAACAGGGTCACCCCCTCGCGGTCGGCGAGCGCCTTGAGGTCGGCCGCGAGGGCCGCCGGCAGGAGGCGCGAGCAGCCGCCCCCCGCGAAGCCGTGGACGGCCGAGCGCGGGCGGTCGGCCGGCAGCTCGAGCGGCGGCGGCGCCCCCGCGAGCTGGCCGCGCCAGTAGTCGAGCTCGGCGCCCACCCCCTCGCCGGCCAGCCACCCCCGCTGCCAGACGGCGAAGTCGGCGTACTGGAGGGGAAGCTCCGGCAACGGCGACGGCTGCCCCGCCACGAACGCCGTGTAGAGGGCGGCGATCTCGCGCACCAGCACCACCCACGACCAGCCGTCGCCGAAGACGTGGTGCATGTTGAACAGGGCGACGTGCTCGCGTGGACCGGCGACCAGCAGGGTGGCGCGGAAGAGCGGCCCCCGCGCGAGGTCGAAGGAGCGGTTGTGGTCCGCCGCCTCCAGGCGCGCCATCTCGGCCCGGCGGACGTCCGGAGACAGGCGCGAGAGGTCGACGACGGGCATGGGGAACGGCGCCGGCGGCAGGATGCGCTGGAGGGGCTTCCCCCCTTCGGCGGCGAACACCGTGCGCAATCCCTCGTGGCGGCGCACCACCTCGTCCAGACAGCGCTTGAGGACGGGGATCGACAGCGGCCCGGTGACCTCGACGAAGTTGAACAGGTTGTAGATCGGCGTCCCCGGATCGAGCTGGTCGAGATACCACATCCGCTCCTGGGCGAAGGAGAGCGGGGCGCGGTCGGCGGCCCCGTTCCCGATCTCCCGCCGCGGGATGCGCCGGTTCTCCACCGGGCTGGCGCCCGTGGCGGCCTCGCCGCCGGCGAGCGCCTCGCGCAGCACCTCGGCGAGCTGCGCCAGGGTGGCGGCGCCGAGCAGCGGCTGGAGGGGGAGATCGGCACGGAAGGTGTCGCGCAGCCGCGAGGCGACCTGGGTGGCGAGGAGCGAATGGCCGCCCAGCTCGTAGAAGTTGTCCTCCGCCCCCACCTGGGCGACGCCGAGCAGCTCCTGCCAGATGTAGGCGATCTCCCGCTCGTAGAGGTCGCGCGGGGCCACGTAGTCGGTGCGCAGGTTCGGCCGCTCCTGGCGGGCCGCGGCGGGCGCCGCCGCGACCTGTGATCCGACCGCGGGCGCGGTGCCCGGCGAGGTTCCTGGGGAAATAAAGGCGGCGCCCGGGGCGTCGATCCAGTGGCGGCGGCGCTCGAAAGGGTAGGTCGGCAGCGGCACCCGCCGCCGCCCCTGCCCGGCGTAGAAGGCCGGCCAGTCGATGCGCGCCCCGGCGACCCACAGCCGGCCGACGGCGCCGAGCAGCGCCGCGAGGTCGGAGCTGGCATCCTTTGGCTGGCGCATGGCGGCGATCACCGGCCGCTCGGCGGGCGAGGCGAGGTGCCAGCGCAGCAGCGGCGCCAGGCCGGCGCCGGGGCCGACCTCGAGGAAGATCGTCCCCGGCTCGGCGCGCAGCGTCTCGACGCCGTCCGAGAAGCGCACCGGCTGCCGCAGGTGGCGCGCCCAGTAGGCGGGATCGGCCGCCTCGGCGGCGGTGATCCACTCCCCCGTGCTGCTCGACACGAACGGGATCGCCGGGGCCTTGGGGCCCACCGCCGCCACCCGCGCCTGGTAGGGGGCCATCGCCGGCTCGGTCTGCGGCGAGTGGCCGGCGAAGGCGACCTGGAGCGGCAGGGCGATCACCCCTTCGCCCGCCAGCCGCTCGGTGAGCGCGGCGACCGCCGCGGCGGGGCCCGCGACGCTGACCAGCGACGGCGCGTTCATCGCCGCCAGGTGGACCTCGCCGTGCTCGGCGAGGAACGGGGCGATCTCGCTCTCCGAGAGGGGGACGGCGAGCATCCTTCCCGAGGGGTCGGAGAACTCCTCGATCAGCCGCCCGCGCTCGGCCACCAGCTCGAGGGCGGCCTCGAGGGTGAAGACGCCGGCGACGACGGCGGCCGCGTACTCGCCCAGGCTGTGGCCGATCATCGCCCGCGGGCGCACCCCCCAGGAGGCGAACAGGCGCGCCAGGGCGACCTCGACGACCAGCAGGGCGGGCTGGGCGACGGCGGTGCGCGCCAGCTGCCGCGCCGCCTCCGCCTCCTCCTCGTTGCCGGCCTCCGGGTAGAGTACGTGGCGCAGGTCGAGCCCGAGGAGCGGCGCGAGGAGGGTGGCGGCGCGGTCGATCTCGTCGCGGAAGACCGGCTCCGCGTCGTAGAGGTCGCGCCCCATGCCGGCGTGCTGCGCCCCCTGCCCCGGGAAGACGAAGACCACCGGACGCCCCGACTCCGGCCACCCCTCGACCGGCCCGCTCGCCGAGATCAGCCGCACGGGATCGCCAGACGCGAGACAGGCGGCGGCGTCCGCGGCGTCGCGGCAGACCAGCGCCTGGCGGACGGCGAAGGGACGGCGCCCCGTCGCCAGGGTGTACGCCGTATCTGCCAGATCGAGCTCCGCGGCGCCTGCGAGCCGTGCCGCCAGCCGCGAGCCGGCCGCCGCCAGAGTCTCCGCGGAACGGGCCGAGAGGGTCAGGAGCTGCCAGGGGCGCGAGAGGAGGGCGGGCTCGGGCGCCGGCGCCTGCTCGAGGACGACGTGGGCGTTGGTGCCGCCGAGGCCGAAGGAGTTCACCCCCGCCCGGCGCGGCTCGTCATCGTCGCCGTCCGCCGAGGCAGGCCACGGGGCGAGCGCGGCGTTGACGTAGACCGGCGCCGCGGCGAAGTCGATCCGCGGGTTCGGCGTCTCGTAGTGGAGGCTCGGCGGCAGCTCGGCGTGCTCGATCGCCAGCACGGTCTTGATCAGCCCGGTGACGCCGGCCGCCACGTCGAGGTGGCCGAGGTTGCTCTTCACCGAGCCGATGGCGCAGAACCCCCGGCGGTCGGTGTACTCGCGGAAGGCGCGGGTCACCGCCTGGATCTCGATCGGGTCGCCGAGCGCCGTGCCGGTGCCGTGCGCCTCGATGTAGGCGACGGTCTCGGGCTCGATGCCGGCGACCGCCAGCGCCTCGCTGATCACCGCCGCCTGCCCTTCGACCCCGGGGGCGGTGAAGCCGACCTTGACGCTGCCGTCGTTGTTGACCGCCGAGCCGAGGATGACGGCGCGGATGGTGTCGCGGTCGCGCAGGGCGTCCTCCAGGCGCTTGAGGACGACCAGTCCCACCCCGGAGCCGAAGATCGCCCCCTGGGCAGCCGCGTCGAAGGCGCGGCAGTGGCCGTCGGGCGACACCACCGACCCCGGCACGTAGCGATAGCCGAGGCCGGCGTCGGCCTGGATCGAGACGCCGCCGGCGAGCGCCACGTCGCACTCCTCGTTGAGCAGCGCCTGGCAGGCGGTGTGGACGGCGACCAGCGAGGTCGAGCAGGCGCACTGCACGCTGTGGCTCGGCCCCCGCAGGTTGAGCTTGTAGGAGACGCGGGTGACCAGCGCGTCCGAGGCGTTGCCGAGCACCACCTGGAGCGGGTCGGCCCCCGCCGCCCGCGGGTTGCCGATCAGGTGGAAGAGGAGGTAGGTCGAGAGGGTGGCGCCGGCCCAGACCCCGACCCGTCCGGCGGTCGCCTGCGGGTCGTAGCCGGCGCTCTCCAGCGCTTCCCAGGCGCATTCGAGGAGCACCCGGTGCTGCGGATCCATCAGCTCCGCCTCGCGCGGGTTGACGCCGAAGAAGAGCTCGTCGAAACAGTCGAACCCCTCCATCTGCGACACCGCCTTGACCCAGGCCGGATCGGCGAGGCGGGCCGCGTCGAGGCCGCGGGCGCCGAACTCCTCCGCTCCGGGGAAGCGCACCGCCTCGGCGCCGGCGCGCAGGTTCGCCCAGAGCTCCGCCACGTCGCGGGCGCCGGGGAAGCGCCCGGCCATCCCCACGATGGCGATCTCGGTCCCGGTCGGCTCGCGGCGTGCTGCGCTCATCCCTCGTCTCCTACTGGAAAAGAAACACGACCTTGGCGAGCAGCGAGCGTCCGGGGGTTCCGAACACCGGCTGCCGGGGGTCGAAGAAATCGATGTAGCTCTTGATGTCCTGATAGATCAGGAAGAGGCGCGACCCCGGCCGGAACTCGTAGTCGACGTCGTACTTGATCCGGGTGTTGGCGTCGCGGTCGTACTGCACCCAGAGGGTGGTGGAGAGCCGGTTCGAGAAGGCGTAGGCGATCTCGCCGAGGGCGATGTCGGAGGTGAAGCTCCCCTCCTTCAGGTGGACCTGCGTCTGCTGGAAGGTGATGGCGGTGTAGAGGCCGGGGACCGGCCGGTAGGTGACGTAGCCGAAGGCCTGGAGGAAGTGGCCGTCGTAGTAGTCCCCCCAGGCGAGGCGCCCGGCGGCGCCGAGCGGCTTCGAGTAGTCGGTCTGGAAGCCGGCGAAGTGGTGGAAGAAGTGGTACGAGCCGGGCGGGATGAAGAGGCCGTGCTTGATCTCGAGCGGCTGGGTGAGCACCTCGAGCTCGTCGTAGACCTTGTAGGCGATCCCCGAGCCGTCACGGAAGTAGGCGCTGAACTTGCCGTGGTTGATCCGGGTCTGGAGCTGCCCCGTGTTGCGGTCGACGATGTAGTCGAGGTCGTAGACCAGCCAGGCCTGCTTGAACACCCGGTCGGGCCACATGATGTAGTAGTTGTCGTTGTGGATGGCGTCGACGCCGACGCGGGTCAGGTAGCCCAGCTCGTCGTTGAAGTTCTGGCCGATGCCGGTGTACTGGACGTGCGAGCGCCAGTTGCGGCTGTCGTAGTAGAGGTCGGCCGAGCCCAGCCAGTCGTTGCCGTCGAGCTTCGGGGTGAAGCTCTTGGCGACGTAGCCGCCGGTGCGCAGGTTGGGGTTCAAGGTGATGTCCCAGTCGGCCCCGCCCACCCGGTTCTGGTCGGTGGTGGCGTCCTTCGACAGGCCGATGATGCCGAACGTCGAGCCGTTGCCGAGGTCGCGCTTCAGGCGCATGGCGCTCCAGGTGGTGCGCGGCTCGTCGACCGTGCCGCCGTAGCCGTCCGGCTTGTGGACCTCGTCGGTCTGCAGACTGAGGACGCCGACGTCGTATTTCCCCTCGTGGCCGGTCAGCTTGACGCCGCCGAGCACCGGGATCTCCGCCCGGCCGTCCGGGGTGATGCCGATCTGCCGGCTGAAGAAGAGGAAGGTGTCCGCCGGGTGCTCGGGGTCCGGCCGCTCGCCGAAGTAGAAGAGGCTCGACCCCTCGAGGAAGAAGGCGCGCTTCTCGGGGAAGAGGAGGGGGCTGCGGGTCAGGTTGACGTCCTGCTCGTCCGCCTCGGTCTCCGAGAAGTCGGTCTTCACGGTGACGTCGGCCACCAGGTCGGAGGCGACGTTGACCTTGAGGTCGCCGCCGACCCGTCCGAAGGTCGAGGTGTCCTTGTCCTTCGGCTGCTGGACGCCGGTGATCAGGTAGGGGGAGAAGTGGTAGCGGCTCCCCGGATGCGCCGTATCCATGCCGACCAGCGTGCCGGCCTGCGAGATCTTGTAGCGCGCGTACCAGGAGTGCGAGAGGGGCTTCCAGAAGCTCCTCTCCTGCTTCCTGGGGACCTCGCGCTCGACGTTGAAACCCCAGAGCTGCTCGCTCTTCACCGGGAAGCGCAGGGTGCTCCAGGGGATGGCGATCTCGGTCGTCCACCCCTCGGCGTCGCGGCGGCTCTCGACGCTCCACAGGCCGTCCCAGTCGAGGTTGACCTGCTCCCCTTCATTGCGGACCAGCGCGTCGACCTTCACCCCTCCCGAGTTGGTCTCGAAGAGGTAGGCGCTCCTGCCGTCGTGGTAGGTGTCGAGGACGAACTGGATGGTGTCGTCGTAGCCGACGTCGCTGTCGCGGGTCAGCGTGGTGGTGACGATCTTCTTCGGCTCCGAGTCGTGGCAGCGGGCGGCGATGTAGAGGTTGTCCTTGTCGTAGCCGAGGAAGACCTCGGTCTCCTCGGTCGCCGGCTCCCCCTCCTTGGGCTCGAGCTGACGGAAGCCGGTGATCCGGGTCGCCGTCTTCCACACCGCGTCGTCGAGCTTGCCGTCGATCACCGGCGCGGTGTCGAAGCGGGCCGGCCGCGCGGTGTACTTGGGATCGGGCGCGCCGCCGGGGACCAGGTCGGTGCCGTGGTCGGGGGGCGGCAGGAGGGGCTGCGCCGTCGACGGCGGCGAGGTGGCCACCGGACGGTCGGGGCTCTCCGGCGCCGGCGGCTGCGCGGCGGGGGTGGCCGCCGGCCGCTGCGCGGAGCTCTCCGGGGGAGGCGCCGGGGCCTGGTCGGTCGCCGGCGGCGGCGCCGTCGCCGGCGTCTGCGCCGGCAGCGACCACGGTAGCATCAGGGCGAGGGCTCCCCCCAGCAGGACGGCCCGGCAACGGGACGGCTTCGGATCGGTTCCGAGTGCGGATCTCAAGTCGTCTCTCCTCACCGCCTGCCGGCGGCCTCGGGGCGGTCGGTTCATCCGCCAGCCCCCCTTCGTCCCAGCCGCCGCGCCTTGCGGCGCTCGCCGCGCTCGCGGCTCTCGGCCTCCGCCGGCGCCGCGCTCCCCGCCCCCCCCGCTCCAGGCACCCCTGCCATCTCCTCCTCCCCCTCGCCCGCCACCCCCTGGGCGACGGCGATCAGCTTGGCGAGGGCCGCCACCGTCGGCGCCTCGTAGAGGCTGACCTCCGAGAGGGCGGCGCCCAGCCGCTCGCGCAGCCGCTGCACCAGGCGCAGGCCGGCGAGCGAGTTCCCCCCCAGCTCGAAGAAGTTGTCGTAGACCCCTACCGGCTCGACGCCGAGGATGTCCTGCCAGACGCCGGCGATCTCCCGCTCGAGCGGGCTCTTCGCCGTCACGTAGGCGGTGGCGAGGGGCGGGCGCGGGTGCCTGGTGGCGGGGATCGCCGAAGCGCCGGCATCGGGGGCGTCGCCGAGCGAGGCGAGCGGCGTCATCCGCGCCATCCGCGCGTTCTCGGCCCGCCGGGTGTCGAGGTCGACGGTCGACACCACCACCTGCGGCAGCCCCGACGCGGCGATGCGGCGGAACGCCTCGATCCCCTCGCGCGAAGCGAGCCCCTGGGCGAGGCTCTCCTGCCGCCACGCCCTCCACTCCTCGGGGACCTCGGTGGCGAGCGCCATCCCGGTCTCCCGCCAGGCGTCCCAGCCGATCGCGAGGGCCGCCTCCCCCGTCCGCGCCCGCGCCACGGCGAAGGCGTCGAGGAAGGCGTTGGCCGCCACGTAGTCGGTCTGCCCCACCTGCGGCAGGAGGACGGTGTTCGAGGAGGTGAGCACGAAGAGGTCGAGCGCCTCGCCGGCGAAGAGGCCGGCGAGGACGAGCGCGCCGCGCACCTTGGGGGCGAGCACCCGCTCGGCCACCTCGCGGCTCTTCACCTGGAGGAGGCCGCCGCCGGGGGTCCCCGCGGCGTGGATCACCCCGTGGATGGCGCCGAAGCGCTCCTCGGCCGCCGCCTTCACCGCGAACATCGCGGCCGGATCGGCGACGTCGGCCGACAGCGTCATCACCTCCCCCCCGAGCGCCTCGACGGCGAGCAGGCGCTCGATCTTGGCGCGCACCGGGTCCCCCTCGCCGTGGGCGGCGAGCCACTCCGCCCAGCGCTCGCGGGCCGGGAACGGCGAGCGCCCGACGAGGACCAGCCGCGCCTGCGCCTCCTGGGCGAGGTGCTCGGCGAGCTCGAGGCCGAGCCCCCCCATGCCGCCGGTGATCAGGCAGACGCCGCGCGGGCGCAGCACCGGCGCGGCATCGGGCGCCGGGGCCGGCAGCGGCACCGGCTCGTGGACGCGGACCCAGCGCAGGCTGCCGCGGAAGGCGACCGTCGGCGCTTCGCCGTGGCCATCGCCGGGAGTGCCGCGGCCGATCTCGGCGAGGATCAGCCCGGCCGTGCGGTCCAGCGCCGCCGCATTGCCGAGCGTGACGTCGAGGCTCCGGCAGGTGAGGCTCGGGTACTCGCGCGGGACGACCTCGACGGGGCCGAGCAGCGCCGCGCGGCGTGGATCGAGCGCCTCTTCGCCGGTGACCTCGGCGAGGCCGGTCGACACCACGGTGATCGCCGTCGGGTCGGTCGCGCTCTGCCGCGCGAGCGCCTGGGCCAGGAAGACCAGGCTGTAGAAGGAGCGGTCGAGGGCGGCGTCGAGGGTATCTGGAGCGTCGGGCGCGTCGCCGGCGTTCCACAGGTGGAGGACGTGGGCAGGGTTGCGGCCGAGCGCGTCGAGCAGGGCGTCGTAGTCCGCCCGCTTCCCCGGCGCCACGGTGAAGCCCGAGGGACCGCGCGAGAAGGACTCCCCCGCCGCCACGCGGACGACCGTCCGCCCGTCCCGCTCGAGCCGCGCCGCGAGCGCCTCGCCGAGGCCGGCGGCGTCGAGGAAGAGGAGCCAGGTCTCGTTCTCGGCCGCCGTCTTCTCAACGGGCGCCAGCGGCAGGCGCGACTGCTTCCAGACCGGCGCGTAGAGCCATTCGGCCGGATCGCCGCGCCGCCCCTTCGACTTTTTGGGCGCGGCGCTCCTGGGGAGCGGATCGACCCAGTAGCGCCGGCGCTCGAACGGATAGGTCGGCAGCGCCAGCCGGCGGCGCCGTTCGCCGGCCCAGAACCCCGTCCAGTCGATCTCGCCGCCGGCGAGCCAGAAGCGGGCCACGGCCTGGAGCAGCACCGCCGCGTCCGGCTCCGCCTGCTTGGGGTGGCGCAGGGAGGGGGTCATCGCGTGCCCCGCCCCCGCCGCCGGGTGCTGGCGGGCGAGGGTCGACAGGGTGTTCCCCGGCCCCACCTCGAGCAGGATGCGGTGCGGCTCGGCGAGCAGCAGGGCGACGCCGTCGGCGAAGCGCACCCCCTGGCGGAGCTGGCGCGCCCAGTAAGCCGGGTCGGTCGCCTCCTCGGGGCGGATCCAGGTGCCGGTGACGTTCGACAGGAACGGCAGCCGCGGCGGCTCGAGGCGCACCCGCTTGACCTGCTCGACGAACGGCTGGAGCACCGGCTCCATCATCCGCGAGTGGAAGGCGTGGGAGGTGTGGAGGCGCCGGCAGGTGAGCCCCTGGAGGGCGAGCCGCGCCGACAGCTCCTCGATCGCCTCGACCGGCCCCGACACCACCGACACCGACGGGCGGTTGACGGCGGCGAGCGACAGCTCCTCGCCGAGGAGCGGCAGCACCTCGGCCTCGGGGAGCGGCACGCCGAGCATGGCCCCCGGCGGCATCTGGCTCATCAGCCGGCCGCGCACCGCCACCACCGCGAGCGCGTCCTCGAGCGAGAAGACGCCGGCCAGGCAGGCCGCCACGTACTCGCCGATCGAGTGGCCGAGCATCGCCTCCGGGCGCACCCCCCAGCTCAGCCAGAGCCGCGCCGTCGCCCAGGAGACGACGAAGAGGGCGGCCTGTGCGAGCTGCGTCCCCTGCAGGCGCTCGGAGGCCGCCGCCTCGTCCTCCTCCTGAAAGAGCACCTGGCGCAGGTCGAGGCCGAGATGCGGCAGGAGGAGCCGGCAGCAGAGGTCGACGTCGGCCCGGAAGCCCGGCTCGGAATCGTAGAGGCCGCGCCCCATGCCGAGGTACTGCGCCCCCTGCCCGGGAAACAGGAAGGCGACCGGCCGGTCGCCGGCCTCGGGGGCGGTGGTCAGCAGGCGCTCGGGGTCGAGGGTCTCGAGCGCCGTCGCGGCGTCGGCGAGGTCGCTCGCGAGGAGCGCCCGGCGGTGCTGGAAGGGCTTGCGCCCGTGGGTGAGGGTGAAGGCGACGTCCGCGAGGTCGAGCCCCGGCTCCCCTTCGACCCCCTCGCGCAGGCGGTCGGCGAGGCGCGCCGTCGCGCGCTCGAGGGCGGCGGCGCTCTTCGCCGAGAGGAGCAGGAGCTGGTGCGGGCGCGAGCCGCTGGCCGCCGTTTCCGGCGTCGCCGCGGGGGCCTCCTCGAGGACCACGTGGGCGTTGGTCCCGCCCATGCCCAGCGAGGTGACGCCGGCGCGGCGGAGCCCGGCCGGCCAGGGGCGCAGCTCCGTGTTGACGAAGAACGGGCTCCCCGCGAAGTCGATCCGCGGGTTGGGGCTCTCGAAGTGGAGACTCGGCGGGATCGCCCCGTGATGGAGAGCGAGGGCGGCCTTGATCAGGCCGCAGACGCCGGCCGCGGTGTCGAGGTGGCCGATGTTGGTCTTCAGCGAGCCGATCGCGCAGTAGTTGCGGCGGCCGTCCCCTCCTTCCCGCCCGTCCGCGAACACCCGCGACAGGGCGGCGATCTCGATCGGATCGCCGAGCGCCGTGCCGGTGCCGTGGCACTCGATGTAGGAGACGGTGCGCGGATCGACGCCGGCGTTGGCGTAGGCCTGCCTGTAGACGTCGACCTGCCCCTCGACCGACGGCGCCGAGAAGCTGACCTTGAGCGAGCCGTCGTTGTTGCAGGCCGACCCCTTGATCACGGCGTAGACGGTGTCGCCGTCGGCGAGCGCGTCGGCGAGGCGCTTCAACACCACTACGCCGGCGCCGTGGCCGGAGACGAAGCCGGTGGCTGCGGCGTCGAAGGCGCGGCAGTGGCCGTCGCGCGCCGTCGTCCCCCCTTCCTGGTAGAGGTAGCCCGATGCCTCCGGCAGGTGGATCGAGACGCCGCCGGCGAGCGCCATGTCGCAGTCGTGCTGGAGGAGCGCCTGGCAGGCCTGATGGACCGCCACCAGCGAGGTCGACGAGGCGCTCTGGATGGTGACGCTCGGCCCCTTCAGGTTCAGCTTGTAGGAGATCCGCGAGGTCAGCGGGTCCTTGTCGTTGCCGAGCGACGCCTGCAGGGTGTCGACCGAGGCGACCAGCTCCATGTGGGGGAGGAGGTTCATGATCATGTAGGTGTTCATGCTCATCCCCGCGTACACCCCGATCAGCCCGGGGAAGCGGTCGGAGTCCCAGCCGGCGTGCTCGAGCGCCTCCCAGGCGATCTCGAGGAAGATCCGGTGCTGGGGGTCCATCAGCTCGACCTCGCGCGGGTTGAGGCCGAAGAAGGCGGCGTCGAAGAGATCGACGTCGCCGAGGATCCCCTTGGCCCGCACGTAGTTCGGGTTGGCCACCATGGCGGGGTCGACCCCCGCCGCCAGCAGCTCCTCGGCGGTGAAGAAGGTGATCCCCTCGCGCCCGCCGGCGACGTTGCGCCACAGCTCCTCCACCCCCTTGGCGCCCGGGAAGCGCCCGCCCATGCCGACGATGGCGATGTCGACGTGGCCGCCCGCCGCTTGCTGCGGGTGCTGCGAGCGGGCGCGGCGGGAGACCTGAGCTCCCCCCTCCGCCGTCGCGGCGTCCGCGGCGCCCGACAGATGGCGGGCGAGCGAGGAGACGGTCGGGTACTGGAAGAGCTCGATCAGCGAGATCTCGCGGCCCAACGCCTCCTTGAGGCGCGCGTGCACCTTCGCCATGCGTAGCGAGTGCCCGCCGAGGTCGAAGAAGTTGTCGTCCACCCCCACCGCCTCGACGTTCAGCTCCGCCTGCCAGGCGGCGGTGATGGTGCGCTCGAGCTCGCTCTGCGGCGCGCTGTAGGCGCTGGCGAGCGACGGCCGGGAGCGGTCCGGCGCCGGCAGGAGCGTGAGGTCGACCTTGCCGTTCAGGGTGAGCGGCAGCGCCCTGAGGGTCACCAGCGCCGCCGGCACCATGTAGTCCGGCAGCCGCTCGCGCAGGTAGGCGAGGAGCTCGCCGACCGTTGGAGGGTGGGGGGACTCCCCCTGCTCCGGCACCAGGTAGGCGACCAGCTGCGCCTCGCCGCCGTCGTTGCGCACGGTGACGCAGCTCTCCCTGACCCGCGGGTGGAGGGCGAGGACCGACTCGATCTCCGCCAGCTCGATGCGGAAGCCGCGCAGCTTGACCTGCTGGTCGACGCGGCCGAGGTAGATCAGCTCGCCGTCCGAGCGCAGCAGGCCGAGGTCGCCGGTGCGGTACATCCGCCCGCCGGTGTCCCAGGGGTCGGGGAGGAAGCGCTCGGCGGTGGCGGCGGGGTCGCCCAGGTAGGCGCGGGCGAGGCCGTCGCCGGCGACGTAGATCTCCCCCGGGCAGCCGACCGGCAGCGACTGGAACGAGCGGTCGAGCAGGTGGACCCGGTGGTTCATCAGCGGCCGGCCGATCGGCGGGATCACCCCCGGGACGAGGTCGGCCGCGGTGACCGTGTGGCAGGTCGAGCAGACGCTGGTCTCGGTCAGGCCGTAGCCGTTGACGATCCGCGCGCTGCCGAGCAGCTTGTCGACGTCGCCCGCCGACAGCGCCTCACCGCCGACCAGCAGCAGCCGCAGCCGCGGCAGCCGGTCGCGCAACGAGTTCAGGGAGGCCATCATCGACGGCACGGTCGAGACGATCGACACCTCGTGGCGGCCGATCAGGTCGACCAGCGCCGAGACGTCGAGCAGCTCGGCGCGCTCGGGGAGGACCAGGGTGCCGCCGGCGCAGAGCAGGGGGAAGATCTCCCCCACGAAGCTGGCGAAGCCGATCGCGGTCAGCGGCAGGATGCGGTCCGCCGGTCCCGGCGCGTAGCTGCCGAGGAACGAGGCGACCAGGTTGACCAGGTTGCGGTGGGTGAGCAGGACCCCCTTCGGGATGCCGGTCGAGCCCGAGGTGTAGATGACGCAGGCGAGGTTGGTCGCCGTCGCCGACAGCGCGGTCTGGGCGAGCGGCGAATCGCTCTCGCGGGCGATCTCCGCCCAGCCGCTGTCGAGGGCGAGCAGCCGCAACCCGGCCGGCGGTGCTTCGTCCGTCTCGATCAGCGCGCGCAGGCGCTCCTCGGTGATCACGACCTCCACCCCGGCGCTGTCGAGCAGCGAGGCGACCCGGCCGCGCGGCGTCTCGGGGTCGACGGGGAGGTAGGCGCCGCCGGCCTTGAGGACGCCGATCAGCGCCACCATCAGCGCCGGCGAGCGCTCGAGGCAGACGGCGACCCGCGACTCGGGGGCGACGCCGAGAGCGCGCAGGCGGCGCGCCACCCGGTTGGCGCGGCGGTCGAGCTCGCCGTAGGTGAGCCGGTCGCCGCCGAACAGCAGGGCGGTCGCCTCGGGGGTGCGCGCCGCCTGCTCGGCGAGCAGGTCGGCGAGCGTCGCCTCGTGGCGGAACTCGATCCCGGTGTCGTTCCACACCGCGATCAGCTGCCGCTCCTCCTCGGCGGTCATCAGCGGCAGCACCGAGACGGGCGCCTCCGGATGCTCGGCGATCCCCGCGAGCAGCCGCTCGAAGTGGCGCGCCCAGCGGCCGACCGTCGCGGCGTCGAAGAGCTGCACGTTGTAGTCGAAGGAGGCGACGAACGCCTCCCCCACCTCCCCCATGGTGAGGGTGAGGTCGAACTGGGCGATGCGCTGCTCGAGCGGCACGATCTCGAGCCGCAGGCCGCCGACGTTGGCGTAGGCCCCCGGCTCGCCGAGGGCGCAGGCGGTGAGCTCCTGGCCGTCGGCGAGCTGCGCCTTCTGGAGCACGAACATCACCTGGAAGAGGGGGGAGCGGCCGGGATCGCGCTGCGGTTGCAGCCGCTCGACGAGGAGCGGGAAGGGGAAGTCCTGGTGCTCGAAGGCGCCGAGCGCGTCGGCCCGCGTGCGGCCGAGGATCTCCGCGAAGCCGGGGTCCTCGCCGCCGCTGGCGCCCATGCCACTGGCACCGAAGTCGGCGCGCAACACCAGCGGGTTGACGCAGTAGCCGAGCGTGCGCGCGAAGCCGGCGCGGGTGCGGGCGGCGGTCACCGAGCCGACCAGCAGGTCGTCCTGCCGGGTGTAGCGGTGGAGCAGCGTCTCGAAGGCGGCGAGCAGGGTGACGAACGGGGTCGCCTCGCGCCGCCGCCCGAGCGCCTTGATCCGCGCCGAGAGGTGGGGTTGCAGGTGGAGCTGCACCGCCGCCCCCTCGTAGGTCTGCACCCGCGGGCGGGGCCGGTCGGTGTGGAGGTCGAGGACCGGCAGCTCGCCGGCGAGGCGCGTCCGCCAGTACTCCCACAGCTCCTCGCCCGGAGGGCTCGCCAGCAGCTCCTCCTGCCAGCGCACGTAGTCGGTGTAGGCGAGCCCCGGCGAGGGGAGCGCGGGGGGCGTCGCCCTCCCGCCCCCCTTGAGCGCCGGGTAGAGCAGCGCCAGGTCGTCGAGCAGCAGCCCGAGCGACCAGAAGTCGGTGACGATGTGGTGCATCGACAGCAGCAGCACGTGCTCGAGCGCCGAGCGGGTGAGCAGGACCACCCGCATCAGCGGCCCGCGCTCGAGGTCGAACGGGCGCCGTCCCTCGGCCGCCAGGTAGTCGGCCAGGCGGTGATCGCTCCACCCCTGGGCGTCGGTCTCGCCGAGCGCCGGGATGAACGCCGGGCTCCCCGCCGGGTGGACCCGCTGCACCGGCTCGCCGCGCGAGGTCGGGAAGGTGGTGCGCAGCACCGGGTGGCGGTCGACCAGCGCCGCGATCGACGCCTGGAGCGCCGCCACCTCGAGCTCGCCGCGCACCCTGACCGCGCTGGTCACGTTGTAGGCCGACCCCGCGGGGTCGAGGGCGTGGAGGAACCAGAGCGACTGCTGGCCGCGCGACAGCGGGTGGTCCCCCACCGGGTCCACCGCCGCGGGGGCGCCGGGGAGCGGCGCCGTCGAGCTCGCCGCGCGCTCGAAGATCGTATCCGCCAGCTCGGCCAGGCTCGCGCCGGCGAAGAAGCTCTCCATCGACAGCGTCACCCCGAAGCGCGACTCGACGGCGTGCATCAGCTCCATGGCGGCCAGCGAGTCGAGCGGGTAGTGGGCGAGCGGCTGGTCGAGCTCGATCTCGCGGCGGGCGACCGCCGCCCGCGCCGCCACCTGGGCGGCCAGCCAGCGGCCGACCCCGGCGGGCGTGGTGAAGTCCTCCGGCTCGTCCGCGGCGGCCTCGTCGGCAGCCAGCGCCTCGGCGGCCGGCGCCTGCCAGGCGTCGAGCGCGTCGAGGGTCCCTTCGAGATAGCGGGCGCGGGTCGCGGCGCGCTGCACCTTGCCGCTGGTCGTCTTGGGGAGGGTCGCCGGGCGCAGCAGGACGACGGCGTGGACCGTCACCTCGTGCTCCTCGGCGACCGCGCGGCGGATGGCGGCCACGATCTCGGCCGGGTCGTCGCGCCGCTGCTCGCGCCGCACCTCCTGCACCACCACCAGCTGCTCGCCGCCGCCAGCATCGGCGTCCACCGTGAAGGCGGCGCCGCAGCCGGGGCGCAGCGCCGGATGGCTGCGCTCGACGGTCAGCTCGAGGTCCTGCGGATAGTGGTTCCTGCCGCGCAGGATGATCAGGTCCTTCTGCCGGCCGGTGACGAACAGCTCACCGCCGGCGCCCAGGAAGCCGAGGTCACCGGTGCGCAGGAACGGGCCGTCGCCATCCGCCGTGCGGGCGCCGAAGCTCGCCGCCGTGACCTCCGGGAGGTCCCAGTAGCCGGCGGCCACCGCCGGCCCGGCGATCCAGATCTCCCCCACCTCGCCGTGGCCGCGGAGGGCCCCCGATTCGGGGTCGACGACCAACAGCCGCGCGCCCTCCGGGGGCGTGCCGGCGCCGACCAGGACGCGGGCGGCCTCGGCACCATCCGCCGGCACCGCGCGGTGGCGCTCGAGCTCGCCGGCCGCGAAGGCGGCGACCGCGGCGCCGGCGCCGCGCCGGCCGGAGGCGGCGAGGAGGGTCCCCTCGGCCAGCCCGTAGCAGGGGAGGAACGCCTCGGCGCGGAAGCCGCAGGGCGCGAAGGCCGCGGCGAAGCGCTCGAGGGTCTCGGCGCGCACCGGCTCGGCGCCGTTGAACGCCAGGGTCCAGCTCGAGAGGTCGAGCGCTTCGCGCTCGGCGGGGCCGATCTTCTCGACGCAGAGGTCGTAGGCGAAGTTGGGGCCGCCGCTGGTGGTGCCGCGGTGGCGCGAGATCGCCTGCAGCCAGCGTAAGGGGCGCTGGAGGAACGAGACCGGCGACAGGAGGACCGCCGGGTTCCCCACGTAGAGTGGGGTGAGGATGCCGCCGATCAGCCCCATGTCGTGGTAGGGCGGCAGCCAGATCACCGTCCGCTCCTGCGCCGTCTGCGCGAAGGCGAGGCGGATCTGCTCCAGGTTGGCGAGCAGGTTGGCGTGGCGGAGCATCACCCCCTTGGGGGCCGCCGTGGAGCCGGAGGTGTACTGGAGGAAGGCGAGCGCCTCGCCGTCGACTCCCGGGTGCCGCCACTCCTCGGCGCCTTCGGAAAGCGTCTCTCCCTCGGCGGCGAGCCAGAGGACCCCCGCGGGGCGCTCGAGCTGGCGGTCGAGCCCGGCGAGCACCGCCGCGGGAGCCAGCACCGCGCGGGCCCCGGCGCTCTCCTGGATCGAGGCCAGGCGCGCCGACGGACGGCGCGACCGCGGCGGGTAGGCGGGGACCGCCACCGCCCCGGCATAGAGGCAGCCGAAGAAGGCCGTGATGTAGTCGAGCCCCGGCGGATAGAGGAGGAGCACGCGCTCACCTGGGGCGATCCCTTCCCGCGCCAGGGTCGCGGCGAGGCCGCGAGCCCGCCGGTCGAGCTCGGCATAGGTGAGGTGGGCTTCCGCCGTCTCGCCGTCGAGCAGGAACGTGTAGGAGAGATCGTCCCCCCGCCGCTCGGCCCGGTTGCGCAACATCTCGATCAGAGTCGCCCCCGGGCTGCTCTCTTGGCTCATCGCATGGCTCCTGATCGGCTCCGGTTCAAACAACAGCTCCCCTTTGTCCATGCAACGCGCATGGATCTGGCCTGCGCTCTAAAAACTCGAAATGCTTCGAGGTTTAACGACGCTCGACCTGGTACCGGTCAGCACGTCGTAGTGGACGGTTGAGTCAGTAGTGCAGCCAACCAGAGGGAAAGGGACAACACCGTATCAATGTATTTTCAAGGATTTTCCAAGCGAAAAGCCTGACGGGTCAACGGTCGATCGAATCGGCGCCGGCCGGCGTGATACAAATCCGCTCGATGCCCGCCATCCCGACCTCCGCGCCGCGCGCCATCCTCACCGACATCGAGGGGACGACCACCTCGATCGCCTTCGTCTACGACGTCCTCTTCCCCTACGCCGCGGCCCGTCTGGAGGCGACCTGCGCGGCGCGCGATCCGGGCCCCGAGCTCGGCGAAGCGCTCGCCCGGCTGCGCGCCGAGCATGCTGCCGAGATGGCGGCAGCCGCATCGGCGAACGACCCGCCGCCCCCCTTCGGCGACGGCGCCCCGTTCGCTCGCTGGCTGATGGCGCGCGACCGCAAGTCAACGGGGCTCAAGGCTTTGCAGGGGCTGATCTGGGAGGAGGGGTACGCCCGCGGGGAGATCCTGGGGCACGTCTATCCCGACGTTCCGCCGGCGCTCGACGCCTGGCGGCAGGGCGGATTGCGGCTGCGCATCTTCTCGTCGGGGAGCGTGCGAGCCCAGAAGCTCCTCTTCGGGCACACCGGATTCGGCGACCTCACCTCACGCTTCGAAGGGTTCCACGACACGCTGACCGGCCCCAAGCAGGAGCCGGCCTCGTACGCCGCGATCGCCGCCGGTTTCGCGCTGCCGGCCTCGGAGATCCTCTTCCTCTCGGACGTCGTCGCCGAGCTCGACGCCGCAGCCCGCGCCGGCTGCCGCACCGGCCTGCTCGTCCGCCCGGGCAACCGGCCGGCGGATGCCGGCGAGCATCCGCCTTACAAAGACTTCAGTGAGATTATCTAAAGATTTCCATTATGAAACTGGACGGCAGAAAAATTCACTGATCTTTATTCCAGACCTACCGGTTCCGCTCATAGATCAGCTTCAGGCCGGTGAGGGTCAGGTCGGGGTCGACCTCGCGGATGAACTTCGAGCCCGAGGCGATCAGCTGCGCCTGGCCGCCGGTGGCGACGATCCCCTTGACGTCGGGGATCTCGGCGAGCAGCCGCTCGAGGATACCGTCGACGAGGCCGATGTAGCCGTAGTAGATGCCGGCCTGCATGGCGGCGGCGGTGTTCCTCCCCACCAGCTCGGAGGGCTTGCGTACGTCGACCCGGTAGAGGCGCGAGGCGTGGGCGAACAGAGCCTCGGCCGAGATGGTGATCCCCGGGGTGATGATCCCCCCCATGTACTCCCCCGCCGCGTTGACCACGTCGAAGGTGGTGGCGGTGCCGAAGTCGACCACGATCACCGGCGAGCCGTAGCGCTCGCGGGCCGCCACGGCGTTGACGATGCGGTCCGCCCCCACCTCGGTCGGGTTGTCGTAGCGGATCGGCATGCCGGTGCGCACCCCCGGCTCGATGAACAGCGGCTTCTTGCCGAAGTAGCGGCGCGCCATGCGGTCGAGGGTCAGGTGGAGGGGCGGCACCACCGAGGAGATCACCACCGCCTCGGCGCTCGCGGGAGCGATCCCGGCGAGTTGGAAGAGGGGGAGGAGGAGGGCCCCGTACTCGTCCGCCGTGCGCTCGGTGTCGGTCGACAGGCGGAAGCTCTCCGCCAGCTCGTCGCCGCGGTAGACGCCGAACACCGTGTTGGTGTTGCCGACGTCGACCAGCACCAGCACCCCATCTCCGCTCGCCTCGCGCTTCTTCATTCCTCGATCACCTCGCCCGCGGCCACCGCGATCCGCCGGCCGTCGTCATCGCTGTCGAGGAGGAGCCTCCCCGTCTCGTCGAAACCCGCGAAGGCGCCGGCGGTCGCCGTCTCCCCCACCCGCGAGACCAGCCGCTCGCCGGGCTGGTGGACGGCCAGCGGCCGGTAGCTGGCGACCGCGTAGGCAACGTCCCCGAGGTGGACGAGCTCGGCCTCGACGCCGCGCACCAGGTCCCAGGCGAGGGCTGCCAGACCGGCGCCCCCCTTCTCATTCCCTTCCTGGCCGCCCAGCAGCCGGAGCGAGGTCGCCGTCTCCGGCAGCTCCTCGGCGCCGTGGAAGAGATTGACCCCGAAGCCGGCCAGCGCCAGGCTGCGCTCGCCCGGCCGCACCAGCGCCTCGATCAGGACGCCGCCGATCTTCTTCCTCTCGGATCTCCCGCCGCTCTCCACCTCGACCACCAGGTCGTTGGGCCACTTGAGCCGGCAGGGGACAGGGAGATGGGGGGCGAGCGCCCGGCACAGGCCGACGCCGACCAGCAGCGGCAAGGTCTGCAGGAGCGCCGGATCGTCCGTCCCGATCACCCGCGTGACGTAGGCCCCCTTCCCCGCCGGGCTCGACCAGCTCCGCCCCTGCCGTCCCCGGCCACCGCTCTGCCCGTAGGCGAGGATCACCAGCGGATAGAGGGGCTCCGAGGCGTCCTGGTACTCGCTCGCGATGGCGCGGGCGAAGCCGTTGGTCGACGGGACCACCGGCAGGACCAGGAGGTTCTCAGGGCCTCCCCCCTGCCGGTGCAGCGCCCGCAGCTCGTCGATGAAGCGATCGGATTCCAAGTCGGGTCCTTTAGACCGCTCCCAGGCTCGCGCGCAGGTTGGACTGCCGCTCGCGCATCTCGGCGAGCTTGGCGCGTCCTCCTTCGACCACGTGCGCCGGCGCACGCCCCAGGAAGTCGGGATTCGCCAGCCGCTCCTCGGCGCGCCCGATCTCCGTCGTCAGCTTCTCGAGCTCCTTGGCGAGCCTCCCCTGCTCCTCCGGGGTGCGCTCCACGGCCTCGGCCGCCCCCAGCGAGACGCCGATCTCGACGCCGGCGACCAAGTCGCGCCGCGCCCCCTCCGGCGCGGCGCCGAAGGTGAGCGACTCGACGCGGGCGAGGGAGCGCAGGAGCGGTGCCTGTCCGGCGAACAGCCGGCCGAGGTCGGCATCCGCGGCTTGCAGATGAAGATCGAGCTTCGCCTTTGGCGCCACCCCCATCTCGGCGCGCATCGCCCGCACGCGGGTGATCACCTGGAAGAGGGCGTCCATGCCGGCCTCGACGGCGGCGTCTTCCCAGGCTTCCTCGCGCCGCGGGTAGGGGGCGAGGCAGATCGTCTCCGGATGGATCGCCGCGTGCCCCGGGAGGCGCTGCCAGATCTCCTCGGTGAGGAACGGCATCACCGGATGGAGGAGGCGCATGGCGCGGTCGAGCACGGTCAGCAGCACGTCCCCCACCTGGGGGCGCGGCGCGTCCCCCATCAGCGCGGGCTTCGAGAGCTCGATGTACCAGTCGCAGAAGTCCCCCCAGAAGAAGTGGTAGAGGCGGTTGCACCCCTCGTCGAAGCGGAAGCCCTCGAAGCGTGCGTCGACCTCGGCGGCCACCCGCGACAGGCGCGACAGGATCCAGCGCTCGGGGACGCTGAGCCCCGCCGGGTCGATCGTCTCCCGCACCGTCGCCTCGGGCGGGATGCGCGACAGCGCGAAGCGGGTGGCGTTCCAGATCTTGTTGCCGAAGGCGCGGTAGCCGGCGATCTGGTCGCGGTTCAAGGGGATGTCGCGGCCGGGGCTGTCGAGCGACGTCAGGGTGAAGCGCACGGCGTCGGCGCCGAACTCGGCGATCAGCTCCGAGGGGTCCATCACGTTCCCCTTGGTCTTCGACATCTTCTGTCCCTCGGCGTCGCGCACCAGGCCGGTCAGGTGGACGCGCGCGAACGGCGCCTTGCCGGTGAAGTGACAGGCGGTCATCACCATCCGCGCCACCCAGAAGAAGAGGATGTCGAAGCCGGTGATCAGCACGTCGTTGGGGTAGAAGGTCGCGAGGTCGGCCGTCTCCTCCGGCCAGCCGAGGGTCGAGAAGGGCCAGAGGGCCGACGAGAACCAGGTGTCGAGCACGTCCGGGTCCTGGGTCAGCCGGTCGGTCCCCGCCTCGGCGACCGCCTCCTCCAGGCTGTGCGCCACGATGCAGCGGCCGTCCTCGGTGTACCAGGCGGGGATCTGGTGCCCCCACCAGAGCTGGCGCGAGATGCACCAGGGGCGGATGTTGGTCAGCCAGTGCTCCCAGGTCTTGTCCCACGAATCGGGGATCAGCTGCACCGCGCCGTCACGCACCGCCGCCACCGCCTGCGCGGCCATCGACGTCATGTCGCAAAACCACTGGGTGGAGACCAGCGGCTCGATCGCCTCGCCGCTGCGCTGGCTGTGGCCGACGTTGTGGACGTGCTCCTCGACCTTGGCCAGGTACCCCTCGTCGCGCAGCCGTTCGACGATCTTCGCCCTCGCCTCGGCGCGGTCGAGCCCCGCGAAGTCCGGCCCCGCCTCGGCGGTCATCCGGCCATCGAGACCGATCACGGTGATCCCCGGCAGATCGTGCCGCTTCCCCATCTCGAAGTCGTTGGGGTCGTGGAAGGGGGTGATCTTGACCAGCCCGGTGCCGAACTCGCGGTCGACCGCCGGGTCGGCCACGAACGGCAGGCGCCGGCCGACCAGCGGCAGGATCGCCGCCTTGCCGTGGAGATGGAGGTAGCGCTCGTCCTCCGGATGGAGGGCGACCGCGGTGTCCCCCAGCATCGTCTCCGGGCGGGTGGTGGCGATCACGATCCGCTCGCCGCTCTCGCTTCCCTCCACCGGATAGGCGATGTGGTAGAGCTTCCCCTGCACCTGCTTCATCTCCACCTCGAGGTCGGAGACGGCGGTGCCGAGCCGGGGGGACCAGTTCACCATGTATTCGCCGCGGGTGATCAGCTTCTCGCGGTAGAGGCGGACGAATGCCTCGCGCACCGCCGCCGAGAGGCCGGCGTCGAGGGTGAAGCGCTCGCGGCTCCAGTCGCAGGAGGCGCCCAGGCGGTCGAGCTGCTCCCGGATGTTGCCGTGGTACTGCGCCTTCCACTCCCACATCCGTTCGAGGAAGCGCTCGCGACCCAGCGCGCGGCGGCTCGTCCCCTCGGACTCCAGGTGGCGCTCGACCATCAGCTGCGTCGCGATGCCGGCGTGGTCGGTGCCGGGGAGCCAGAGGGCGTTGTACCCCTGCATCCGCCGCCAGCGGGTGAGCAGGTCCTGGAGCGAGGACTGGAGGGCGTGGCCGACGTGGAGCTTGCCGGTGACGTTGGGCGGCGGGATCATGATGCAGAACGACGGCTTCGCCGACGGCGCCTCGGCGCGGAAGTAGTCCTTCTCCGCCCAGCGCCGCTGCCAGACGGCCTCGTAGGCCGCCGGATCGAAGTGCTTGTCCATCCCCATCCCGGCGCCGCCTGCGGCCGCCGGCGTCTCCGCCGTCCTCGCGTTTGCCCCCTCGTCCGTCTCCTTCACGACTGACCTCCCGGTCTGGCTGAAATCGAACCGTCCAACAAACAGAAGGGAGCGGTGATGCCACCGCTCCCCGTACGCCTTCGGACCCCTGCCGAAGGCTGCGCTACTCGACCTGCCCCTCGAGCTCGCGCAGGCGGTCGCGGATGATCATTTCCGCCATGTCCGGGATCACCTCCCAGGCCACGTCACGGATCGCCCGGTCGCCGAGCAGCTCCACCACCCGGCGGGCGATGCGGTCGACGTCGCCGTCCGATAACGTTCCGGAGTGCGAGCCGTTGCCGCTGTGCCCGGCGTGCACGGCGGCTTCCACTGCCGGCGCGGGCGGCGCTTCGAGAGGGGTCTCCTTGTGCGCCGGCAGCCCCTCCTCGGCCTCCACCGCCACGAAGGGCTCGTGCTCGCTCCAGCGCAGCTCCGGCTCGACCGGCGGGGTCTGCCAGGCGGGGACGGGCGGGGTGTCGAAATGGAGGATGGGCTCCGCGGCCGGTTCTGCCGGTTCTGCAGCCATGGCGGCCGGCGTCACCGGCGGAGCGGTCCAGTCGAAGCCCGCGGCGGCGGGCGCCGCGCGCTCCTCGGGGGCGTAGCGGTCGTGCGGCTCGTCGTCGAGCGGCAGCTCGCCGGGAGCGGCGAAGACGTCCTCCCGCATGCCGAAGGTCGGCGCGTTCTCGTCGAGCGAGAAGACCGGCTCGGCAGCGGCCGGATGGCCGCCGTCCGCATACCCCGGGTCCGGCTCGAGCGCGAACGACGGCTCGCGGTCGTACGGCTCGGGAGAGGGCGCCGCCGCATGGAACGGTGCCGGCGCGGCGGCCTCGGGCTCGAGCTCGAAGCTCCCCCAGGACGGCTCCGCCGAGAACTCAGGGGTGGCCGCCGCGCCCATGAAATCGAGCCCGCTGGCCGCCGGCGCCGTCGCCGCCAGGTCCGGGGCCGGATGGGGCGCCATCCAGTCGGGGGTCGCCGCGGGTGCCGGCGGCGATGTGGGGGTCGCCGGCATCGGCGTCGGCATCGCCGCGGGGGCGGCCCAGGCGGACTCCGGCGGCGGTGCGGCCGGCGCCGGCCCCTTGGCGGCGATCAGCTCGTCGACCCGCTGCAGCAGCTCCTGCGAGTCGAACGGCTTCTTGAGGAACGAGTCGGCTCCCACCGCGTGGGCCTGGGCCTCGTCGAACGGCTCGAAGGTTCCCACCAGCAGGAGCACCGGAAGATCCGCCCGCAGCGCCTTCGCCCGCCGGCAGACCTCGTAGCCGTTGGCGCCCGGCATGTGCACGTCGGCGATGACGAAGTCCGGGTGCATCTCGGCCAGCAGCGCCACCGCCTCGTCGCCGTTGCTCACGGCGCGGACCTCGTAGTCCTCGTCCATGAACGTCAGCTCGATGACCTTCTGGATGGTGACGCTGTCGTCCGCCAGTAGAATCCTTCTCTTCATTCCCCCTCCATCCTTGCCTTATCGCCCTAAAGTACCACCACGGCAGCTATTTAGGAAGGGACCGCGACCTCGGCGAAGCGTTTCTGCAGATATTCGACGATCGCCTTGGTCGAGGTGCCGGGGAGAAAGATGGCGTCGACGCCGGCGCTCTTCAGCCCCGCGATGTCCTGCTCGGGGACGATTCCACCGGCGAACACCAGGATGTCCTCGGCCCCCTGCTCGCGCAGCAGCCGGGTCACCTCCGGCAGCAGCACGTTGTGCGCGCCGGAGAGGATCGAGAGCCCCACCGCGTCGACGTCCTCCTGGACGGCCGCCGCCGCGATCTGCTCCGGCGTCTGCCGGAGCCCGGTATAGATCACCTCGTACCCGGCGTCCCGCAACGCCCGCGCCACCACTTTGGCGCCGCGGTCGTGGCCGTCCAAGCCCGGCTTGGCGATCAGGATGCGAACCCGTCGTTCATTCATGGCGGCGGATTGTAGCAGAGGGTACCCAATATGCCTGCGAGGGCGACCGCAGGTCGCCCCTACACACAGGGCCGGAATCTGGTGTAGGGGCGACCCGCGGTCGCCCTCGCAGCGTCTCCGCTACTTCAAAAAATAGAAGATCAGATCCGTCTTCGGCGGCGTGTAGCCGAGCTGGCGGAGCAGCGAGACGATCTGCCCGCGATGGTAAGTCGCGTGGTTCACCATGTGGGCGACCGGCTGCCAGAGCGGGCGGCTGACCGGTCCGCGCTCGGAGTCCTCCCATGTGATCTCGGCGGCGAGCTGATCGTCGGTCAGCGCGGCCAGGAACGCCTCGACCCCCGATGCCGTCTCCTCCCAGCCCTGGATCCAGGCGGGAAGGTCCGGGAAGTCCTGCAAGGTCGGGCGGCGATCGATCGGATTGCCCGCGAAGCGGGAGAGCCAGAGGCGTTGCGAGCCCAGGATGTGGACCATGGTGCCCAGCAGCGATCCGAAGCTGACCCCGGCGTCGCGCGTCAGATCCTCCGGCGTCACGTCGCGGACCGCCTTGAGCATCATGCGGTCGGCCCACAGCATGTAGAGGAGCTGCTCCCTCAGGATGGTCGAGGACGTCATCAGAAAACCGCCGGCTCCTCGTAGGTGCCGAAGACGTCGCGCAGGGCGTCGCTGATCTCGCCGACCGTGCAGTAGGCCTTCACGGCGTCGAGGATCAGCGGCATGGTGTTCGCCTCCCCCGCCGCGCCGGTCTTGAGCGCGTCGAGGGTGCGCGCGACCGCTCCCTTGTCGCGCCGGCCCTTGACCGCGTCGAGCATGGCGATCTGCCGCTCCGCCAGGTCGTCGCCGATGTAGAGGATGTCGATCGGCGGCTCGTTCTCGAGCTGGTAGGCGTTGACCCCCACGATCAGCTTCTCCTTCTCCTCGAAGGCGCGCTGGTAGGCGAAGGCGGCGTCCATCGTCTCGCGCTGCGGGAACCCCGCCTCGATCGCCTCGACCATGCCGCCGAAGTCGTCGATCCGCCGGAAGTAGTCGAAGGCGCCGTCGACCATCCGCCGCGTCATCTCCTCGACGAAGTAGCTGCCGCCGAGCGGATCGATCGTGTGGATCACCCCCGACTCGTGGGCGATGATCTGCTGCGTCCGCAGCGCGATCCGCGCGTTCTCCTCGGTCGGCAGGGCGAGCGTCTCGTCGAGCGAGTTGGTGTGCAGCGACTGCGTCCCCCCCATCACCGCCGCCAGCGCCTGGATCGTGGTGCGCACCACGTTGTTGTAGGGCTGCTGGGCGGTCAGCGAGCAGCCGGCCGTCTGGGTGTGGAAACGGAGCATCCAGGAGCGCGGGTTCTTTGCGCCGTAGCGCTCGCGCATCACCTTCGCCCAGATCTGGCGGGCGGCGCGGAACTTCGCGACCTCCTCGAAGAAGTCGTTGTGGCTGTTGAAGAAGAAGGAGAGGCGCGGCGCGAACTCGTCGACGTCGAGCCCGGCGTCGATGCCGTACTGCACGTACTCCATGCCGTCGCGCAGGGTGAACGCGAGCTCCTGGAGCGCCGTCGAGCCCGCCTCGCGGATGTGGTAGCCGGAGATCGAGATCGTGTTCCAGCGCGGCACGTGCTTGCCGGCGAAGGAGAACTGGTCGGTGATCAGCCGCATCGAGGGGCGCGGCGGATAGATGTACTCCTTCTGCGCGATGTACTCCTTGAGGATGTCGTTCTGGAGCGTCCCCGACACCCGCTTCTCGACGTCCACCCCCTGCTTCTCGGCCACCGCCAGGTACATCGCGAAGAGGATCGGCGCCGTCGAGTTGATGGTCATCGACGTCGTCACCTCGCCGAGCGGGATGCCGTCGAAGAGCGCCTCCATGTCGGCCAGGGTGTCGACCGTCACGCCGCACTTCCCCACCTCGCCGTTCGACATCGGGTGGTCCGAGTCGTAGCCGTAGAGGGTCGGCAGGTGGAAGGCGACGGAGAGGCCGGTCTGTCCCTGCGAGAGGAGGTACTTGAAGCGCCGGTTGGTGTCCTCCGCCGTGCCGAAGCCGGCGAACTGGCGCATCGTCCACAGCTTGCCGCGGTAGCCGGTGGGATGGATGCCGCGGGTGTAGGGGTACTCGCCCGGGATGCCGATGGTGCCGAGCGGATCGACGTCCGCCACCTGCTCGGGGGTGACCAGGTGGGGCACCTCCATGCCGGAGACGGTCGTGAAGTCCGTCTTCCAGAATGGCGCCCTGGCCTCCGCCTTCCCCGCCGCCGCCTCCCAGCGGCGGCGCGCCGCGCCCATCTCCGCGAGGGCGTCCTGCTGATAGACCGGGTTCGCCGCCGGGGCGTTCGCGGTCAGAAGGTTCGGTTCCTGGTCCTTCACGGCCATGCTCGAGGCTCCTTTCAACGGGCAGACGAGGCGGGGCGGCCGGCGCCGGCCGGGCGCAGCCGTGACAAAGTATAGACGATGGCACTCCCGCCGAGGCTGGACGCGAGATGGTTGGCTGGTCGTCGCAGATCCTTCCCGCCGGGGCAGAGTCTACGAGGTATCGGCAATTTATCGGCAATTTATCGGCAACCCAACGGCAACACATCCCTGATCTCAGCGCTTGCGCGATCCTTCCTTGCTCGCTTAGAATCTTCGACCATTGCACCCTGAAAGACTCAGGGAGAAGGAGATGCGAGCTTGAAGAAGCATATGGCCAGGAAGATGAAGCTCAGCCGGGAGACACTGCGGACCTTGGATGCGGAGCGGTTGCAGAACGCGGGCGGAGGTAGCTTCGGGACCTTGCGCTGTTCTCAGGACCCTTGTGAGTCGATCTCGTACTGCTACGCGTGCATCACGGTTCCCCAAGCCACCTGCGAGTAACGCTTTGAGCGCCGCGGCACCTTCCCGGGTGCCGCGGTCCCAGCCTCCGCCTTCGGTCTCCCCTACATCACCAGTCCATCCTTCCGGAATTCCGCTTTGGGAAGGAACCGGTCGCGGTCGTAGGGCGGGTCCTCGTGGTCGGGGATCGGTTCGTCCGGCCAGTCGGCGAGCCAGCTCTGGCGCTCTTCCTCGCTGGCGTAGTACTTCAGGAACAGGTTGGTGTGCTCCTCGCTGCCGCTGCCGACCATGTCGATGTGGCCGGCGAAGTCGGGGTTCTCCGGCATCAGCACCGCCTCCTCGCGCAGGGCGTCGTCCCACAGCTCGGTGTAGAGCTCGCGGTCGCTCAAATGGTCGGTCGAGAGCAGGTAGTTGCCGAGCAGCGCGAGGGCGTGGATGACCTCCTTCAGCTTGCGGCTGAGCTGCTCGTCGTCCAGCGAATCCGGCGGCGGCAGGGCCACCCCGGTCTCCGGCAGCACGTCGAACAACGGCCGCGGCTCCACCCGCTCGAAGGCGGCGACGTGGTCCAGGAACAGCTTCCTCAGATCGTCCGTATCATCCTCTGACATTCTTTAAACTCCCCTGTCGGCGTTCGAGCATTCTTAATCGACAAACGGATTCTGGACCAAGAGATCGCCAAATCGACGACCGTGCTGCATGTCCTCGCTCAGGAGAGTCTTGCAGTTCCCTTCCAGGGCAGCCTGCACGATCAACGCATCCCAAAACGACAGGCTGTCCCTCTGATGGAGCTGGGCGGCCCGCAGGATCAAGGCGCCATCGATCGCTACGAGTGGCAGCACGCTGAGCTGCGTGAGAGACGAAAGCGCCTCCTCCGGCGGCAGAGGGCGCGCCAACTTTCGGGTTACCGTCACATAGAACTCCTGGAGCACCTGGGGGCTGAGCACGATCCGGCCGGACCGGGCCTGCGCCGAGAACAGCTCGCGCGCCCGACTCTGTTTGGAGGGGGCATCCTCGTCGAAGAGATAGACCAGGACGTTGGTGTCGAAGAAGGCCCTACCGGTCATGGAGCTCGTCTCGAGTCCACCGTGCGTCGCCACGACCGGATCGGGACTGGGAGGAGAGCCGAAGGATCGCATCCGCCGCCTGCTCCCAAGTCGCCCCGGAAGCCGCGTAAGCTTCGAGATAATCACGCAGGACGCTGTTGACCGAGGTGTCCTGCTCCGCGGCCCGCACCCGTGCCCGGCGAAGAACTTCGTCGTCTATCGTAATCGTCAGATTCGACATCAAAATCCTCCTGGTTGCGTGGACCCCACCAGAACCCGTGTAGCACGGGATCAGTGTAACGCAGCCCTTCCCAGGGTCAATCCTTCAACCACATCTCCCGCAGGAACCGCTCCTGCTTCGTGAGGGCGTCTTCGCGCAGCTCGGGGTCGGAACCACCATTCCGCTCCTGATTCTCGAGGTCGCGCGTCAACAGGTGCCCCACTCCCGGGTATACGTGCAGATCGCAGCGATTGCCTTTCGCGGCGGCCTCCGCGCAGAAGCGGCGGGCGGCGGCCACGGGGGTCACGTTGTCCTCCGTCCCCTGCATGAGGATCGTCGGCGCGAGGCGCGCGGGAAGCGCGGGGATATGGTCGACGGGTGAGTACTCCCGCGAGGTGGCCCGCCCTTGCAGCAGCTTGGTGACCCAGGCGTCGTCGGCCGCGTCGACGGCGGGCGAGAGGAGGAGCATCAGGTCCGGGCCGCCGTTGGCGAGCGCCCCTTCGCGGTTGCCGCAACCAAGAGTGGCCGCGGCGGTGACGAGATGGCCGCCGGCCGAGACGCCGTAGCCGGCGACTTTCGCGGCGTCGACGCCGAGGGAGGCCGCGTTCTCGCGCACCCAATGGAACGCCGCGCAGGTGTCCGCGAGCTGTTCGATGGGGGTGACTGTCCCCTCCGCCGGCCCTTCCGCCAGCCGGTACTCGATCGCCACGGCGACGAGGCCGAGCCGCGCGAAGCGCCGCGCGGCGTCGAACGTCCAGGCGGCCTCCCCCGAGACCCAGCCGCCGCCATGAAAGAGCAGGATCGCCGGCCGCGCAGAGCCCCGCGACACCGTGGACGAGAAGACGTACGCGGGGAGGCTCCGGCCGTCCACCTCGCGAAAGACCCGGCGGACGGGTTCCTGCGCGGAAACCGCCTGTGGGCTCACCTGCGGCCTGCCGGCGGCACAGCCGGTCCCCAGGATCAGCGCGGAGAGGAGCGTCGCTCCTGGGAGTCGATGTCGCATCGCGGGGTGCGACCTTATCGCATCCGGAAGGCCAAGAAAAAGGCGGCGCCCCGAGGGGCGCCGCCGTATCGGATTCCTCGGAATCGAGCGTAGCGGATCAGTTCTTGATCAGCGTCGCCGAAGCGGTGTGGGTGAGGGCGCCGCTGACGCCGGTGATGGTGAGCGGGAAGGTCCCCCGCGGCGTGATCTTGACGGTCACCTTGAGAGCCGAGGAGGCGCCGGTGGCCGGGTTGGGGGTGAAGGTCGCGGTGGCGCCCGAGGGGAGGCCGGCGACGGAGAGGGTCACCGCTCCGGTGAAGCCCCCCGTGCGGGTGACGTTGACCGTGTAGTTGGCGGTGGTGCCGAACAGGCCCACCGTCACCGACGACGGGGACATCGAGAGCGAGAAGTCTCCCGAGGCGGTGGGAGTGGCCGAGGCCTCGGGCGAGTTGCCGGACTCGCAGGTCGGGCTGTTGGCGGCGCGCACCACGTAGTAGTAGGTCGTGCCGAGCACCGAGGTATCGGTGAAGGTGGTGCCGGTGGCGGTGCCGATCTGGGTGTACGGGCCGCCCGAGACCGTGCCGCGGTAGACGTGGTACTCGCTGGCGCCGGCGACGGCGGCCCAGGCGAGCGCCACGCTGCCGGTGCCGGCGGTGGCCGTGAGGGTGGCCGGCGCGGAGGACGGCGGGATGCACGGCGCCGCCACCGGCGAGACCGTGATGCAGGCCGAGGGAGCCGAGGCGCACGACTCGTTGCCGCTCGGGAAGGCTGAGATCTGGTAGTAGTAGGTCAGGCCGTCGGCGACCGCGGTGTCGTTGAGCGAGGTGGCCGCGGTGCCGCTGGCGATCTTGGTGAAGCCGGCGTTGCAGCCGGTCTCGTTGCGGAACACGTTGTAGACCGACGAGCCGACCGCTCCCCATGAGAGGGAGGCCAGGTTGTCGCCCGCGACGGCCGCGAGGAGCGGCGCGGCTGGCGGGGTGCAGCCGGCGAAGGTGGTGGAGGCGCCGGCGTCCGTGGTGCAGGCGATGCCGTGCCGGTTGAAGGCGGCGAACAGGGCGGCGCCGTGCGGGGTGCCGTTGTTCAGGTTGCCGTCATCGTCGTCCACGGCGCGGAAGACCTTCCAGAGCGACCCCGCGCTGCAACCGTTCGAGGTGTAGGTGGTGCCGGTGGTGCAGGCGAACGACTTGGTGGCGGTGTTGCGCGACAGGTACCAGAGGCGGTCGAGGGTGGTCCATGCCGGACCGGTGCCGGGGTTCGGCAGGTCGCGGTTGGCGACGTCCCACATCGTCTCGGTAGGGACGTACGACTCGCAGTGGACCTCCTTGCCGCAGGGGCCGGTGCCGGCGAAGAGGCCGGCCGACGGGCAGTGGACGCGAATGAAGTTGTCCGCCGTCGCCGGCGTGTTCGAGGCGTGCTTGGCGTAGTCGGCGTCGCGGACGCCGGTGCACGCCGTGCAGGCGTCGCCGTAGCCCGAGCAGTTGCCGGACAGGAACCCCTCGCCGAGGCAGGAGTCGTGGAGGGCGATCAGCGCCGTGGTGTCGCCGTAGGACTCGCCCGTCGCGCCGTCGGTGGCGGTGCCGGTCGCGTCGTTCTGGTCGATGCCGTGGCCGAACTCGTGGAGCGAGACGCCGGCGATCTGGCCGGTGTTGGCGCAGCCGCCCCCCGACTTGAAGAAGTTGAGGGCGGTGCCGTCCCAGTAGGCGTTGCAGGTCTGGTTGAGGTTGACCTTGACGTTCAGCTGGGTGTTGATCCAGGTGTTCGCCGGCAGCCAGCCGCGGACGACCTCCTTGATCCGGTTGACCTGGTAGAACTGCTCGCGGGAGGAGTGGGTGTTCCCCGCGCCGCCGAACCCCGGCGTCACGCAGTCGGTGCCCGTCGAGGTGCCGAAGGCGAGGTCGCCGGAGCCGTTCGAGCCGAGCGAGATGGCGCCGCAGGTGTCGGTGATCTTGACGTACTGGCCGGCGAGGGTCGAGGTGATCGGCGAGCCGGTGTAGGTGTAGAGGCCGGCCGAGTTGCCGAACACGCCGGTGCCGACGGTGAGATAGGGCATCGGCCGCACCACCTCGGGGCCGGTGGCCGGCGAGTTGAGGTAGGTGCCGCCGGTCGCCTGCGCGTACTTGTTGATGTCGGTGAGCTCGAGGACCTCGCCGGTCGTGGCGTCGACCCGCGCAGCCCAGTTCCCCATCACCCCTTCGCGATGGAAGGTGACCTGCCAGACCTTGACCAGGGCGCGGCCGTGGCCGATCTCGTACCCTTCGGCGAACTTGGCATTGGGGACGTTCGCCGGCAGCAAATGGAGGCTGCCGCCGTCGCGGAAGGTGTCCCCCGCCTGGAAGCCGCCGATGTACCGCGCCACGGCGGCGACGGCCTGCTTCGCGGTCAGCCGGGTCGGCGGCACCTTGGCGCCGGGGGCGGGGAGGTTCTCGGAGCCGAACTGGATCAGGTTGCCGTTGTTGACGCGGAAGACGACGCGCGCCCCTTCGACCGGCAGCCCCTCGCGGACCACGTCGTAGTCGACGAACCAGAGGTAGCCGGCGGGCTGGCCGCTGCGCGCCCGGTTGAGCACGAGTTGGGAGGCGTCGACCCCCATCAGGCTCTGGACGCGCGGCAGGAAGTCTCGCGCGATGGCGTCCATCACCTCGAGATCGACCGCCGGCTTCGCCTTGAGGTATCCGCCGAGGTCCTTGAGCAGCATGCCGTTGCCATGGCCGGGGATCCAGGCGACGTTCCCCCCTTCGGCGAACGACAGCAGGCCGGAGCGCTTGTCGACCGAGGCCTGCCACTCGGCGGCGGGGCCGACGCCGATGCGGAAGGCCTCCCAGCCGTTCTGCAGCGACTTCGAGGTCACCGCGCGGACGTTGTCCAGCAGCTCGGACTCCTCGCCGGCCTCGAGCTTCGCATGCGAGAAGGCGAGGGACGAGAGGACGTCGTTGCCCTGCCTGGCGACCTGCGCCACGGCCGGGAGGGCCAGCAGAACGCTCAGCACCATCGACAGCGTGAGACCTGCGACCAGCGGGAATCGGGATTTGGCCATCGTCATGAGATCCCCCCCTCCTCGAGGGGCGTAGAAAGAGCCGGAGTCGCCTCGGGAGGAATGAAGGAAGCGAACCTCTACCCCCCGGCGGCTGATCCTTTATCTATAGTCAAGGGTGCGCGCGGGCCGCAGAACGCGCCGCCGGGGATCTGCTAGACTGCGCTGCTCAAATTCTGGCGGCCCCTCGCGGGCTCCGCCCCCGAGGAACCCCACATGATCCATGCGCGCCAACTCTCGAAGAAGCTCTCTTTTTGCCTGACGCTGCTCGCGCTCGGCCTGTCGCTCGCCGCCGGCTGCAAGCCGAAGGAGACGACGCCGGCCGCCCCGGGCGCCGCCGGCGCCGCGGGAAAGTCCACGGACGCCGCGGCGTCCACCGGCCAGCCTGGCACGCCAGGCACCCTCCCCGCGCACACCCCCAACGGCACGCCAGCCTCCGCGGGGGGCCTGGCCGGGCTGCCGGGCGCCGCGGGTGCGGACAACGCCCCCCTGCCGGCGGACAAGATTCCGGCCGTGGTCGCCAAGGTCAACGGCCAGCCGATCAAGAAGAACGATCTGCTCGACGGCGGCCAGCTGGTGCAGATGCGCTTCGCCCAGATGGGGCAGCAGATCGCCCCCTCCTCCCGCTTCTACCACCAGGTGCTCAACGAGCTGGTCGCCATCATCCTCCTCCAGCAGGACGCCAAGGCGCAGGGGATGACCGCCAGCGACGCCGAGATCCAGCAGGCGGTCGCGGCGCGCAAGGGGGCCTTCCCCAACGAGGCGGCCTACAAGGCGGCGCTCGCGAAGGCCGGGATCACCGAGGAGACGCTGAAGCAGCAGGCGCGCGACCAGATCGCCGTCCAGAAGTACGTGCAGACCAAGATCGCCCCCGGCGTCAACGTCTCGGACGCCATGGCGAAGGACTTCTACGACAAGAACCAGGACAAGGTGCGGGTCCCCGAGAGGCTCCATCTGCGCCACATCCTGATCCAGGTGGCACCGACCGCCTCCCCCGCCGACAAACAGAAGGCGCGGCAGAAGGCGGAGGAGGTGCTGAAGAAGGTCAAGGGGGGCGAGGACTTCGCCAAGCTCGCCGCGCAGTACTCGGACGATCCGGGCTCGAAGGACCGCGGCGGCGAGCTCACCATCGCCCGCGGCCAGGCCGGCCCGCAGTTCGACGCCGCCGCCTTCGCGCTCAAGAAGCCGAACGACGTTTCGGACCTCGTGGAGAGCCGTTTCGGGTACCACATCATCCAGTTGCTCGACAAACTGCCGGCGTCGACGGTTCCGTTCGAGCAGGTGAAGGAACGGATCATCCAGGGATTGAAGCAGCAGGAGGTCCAGAAGCTCGTGCAGGCCCGCGCCGAGCAGCTGAAGGCGAAGGGGAAGGTCGAAATCTTCCTGTAGACGGTCGGTGCGGGCTCCAGCCCGTTTGCAACCGGGCAAACTTCCGCAGGAAAGAGGCCTCGCAAGCTTGCGAGGCCTCTTTCGTCGTCGGCGCGGAACGGTTTTTTCCCTGTGAGCGAGGGCACGAAGCTCGCGCGGCTCTCTCGCTAGGAAATTTCTCCCCCCACCAACCCTGCGAGCATCGCTTCGTCGCTCCGCGGATCGATTTCGTCGACTTCGCGGGTCACTTTGTCGATCAGCGTGAGGGTTTCGATCTCGTCACCCCCCGCGGCGCCCATCTCCTTGAAGCGGCGGGCGGCGGGGAGGACGCGCAGCTCGAGCGAGCCGACCGCTTTGTTGTAGGCGTCGACGCTCGCCCCCAGGCTCTTGCCCGTGGTCGCGAGGTGCCCCGCGAAGGTGCGCAGGCGCTCGTAGAGGGAGCGGCCGAGCTCGCTGATCGCCTTGGCGTTCTCCTCCACCTGCGCCTGCCGCCAGCCGTAGGCGACGGCGCGCAGCAGGGCGATCAGGGTGGTCGGCGTGGCGAGGATCACCCGCTGCTCGACGCCCGCCTCGATCAGCGACGGGTCCTGCTCGAGCGCGGCGCTGAAGAAGGTCTCCCCCGGCAGGAAGAGGACCACGAACTCGGGCGCCGGCTCGAACTGCGCCCAGTACCCCTTCGCCGCCAGCCTGGAGAGATGGGAGCGGATCTGCCGCGCGTGATCGCGCAGCTTCGACCGCCGCCCCTCCTCGTCGAGCGCCTCGAGCGAGTCGAGATAGGCGTCGAGCGGCGCCTTGGCGTCGATCACCACGTTCTTCCGGTTGGGGAGGCGAACGACGAGGTCGGGGCGCAGCCTCCCATCTTCGGTGGTGACGCTCGCCTGCACCGAGAAGTCGCAGTAGGCGGTCATCCCCGCCATCTCGACCACCCGCTGGAGCTGGATCTCCCCCCACCGGCCGCGGGTCGACGACGAGCGCAGGGCGCCGACCAGCTTCGCCGTCTCGCGCTCGAGGCTCCCCTGCGCCGTGGTCAGCGTCTTCAGGTGCTCGGAGAGGGTCGAGTAGGCGACGGCGCGGGTCGCCTCCATCTCGCGGATCTTCTCGTCGACCTTGTGGAGCGACTCCTTGAGCGGCAGCACGAGTTCGCCGATCGCCTGCTGGCGGCGATCGAGATCCCCTCGCGCCGCCTCCTGGAGCTTCTCGAAGGTCGCCTGGGCGAGATGGACGAAACTCGCGTTGTTGTTCTGCAGCGCCTCGGCCGAGAGCGCCTTGAAGGCGTCCGAGAGCTGCGCCCGCGCCTGGTCGAGAAGCCGCATCTTCTCGGCCGCCGCCTGGCGCTCCTTCTCGATCGTGGTCTGCAGGCGAGCGATCTCGGTCAGCGCCCGCGTCCGCTCCTCCCGCAGCCGCGCCGTCTCCCCGGCCCGCGGGCGCGACGCCAGCCAGACCAGGAGACCCCCGGCGGCGAGCGCCAGCAGATGCGTGAGAAGGACGGCCGCCGTCACTGCGCCCCGGCCCGGGAGTGGATATGTGGGGGCATAAGTAAAGCATACTACAAGATGGAGTGGAGGATTCCTCTCCACGAAGGGTACCCCCTCCTGGGAGCGCCGGCGCTCCCAGGAAAGAAAAAACCTACCGGCCCAGCAGGTGCCGCGCGATCACCATCCGCTGCATCTCGCTCGTCCCCTCGTAGATCGTGGTGACTCGCACGTCGCGGTAAAGGCGGGAGATCTCGTAGTCGTCGTGGAAGCCGTTGCCGCCGTGGATCTGGAGGCTCTCCTGGCAGGCGCGGTTGGCGGCTTCGGAGGCGTAGACCTTGGCCTGGGCGGCGAGGCGGCCGGCGCGCGGGGTCCCCTCGGCGGCGGCGGCGGCGTAGGTGAGGACGCGGGAGGCGGCGAGCTCGGTCGCCATCTGGGCGATCTTGAACTGGATCGCCTGGTTGGCGGCGATCGGCTGCCCGAACTGCACCCGCTCCTTGGCGTAGGCGACGGCGAGCTGGAGCGCCCGCTCGTGGATCCCCGCCGCCTGGGCGCCGATGCCGAGGCGGGAGTGGTCGAGGGTCGAGAGGGCGATCTTCAGCCCCTGCCCCTCCTCGCCGAGGAGGTTGCCGGCCGGAATCCGGCAATCGGCGAAGTAGATCTGCGCCGTGCGCGACGAGCGCAGCCCCATCTTCTCCTCCGGCTTCCCCACCGAGAAGCCGGGCGCGTCGGCGGGGACGACCAGGGCCGACAAGCCCCGCTTCCCCGCCGCGGGGTCGGTGCGCACCACCACCACGAACCAGCCGGCGTGGCCGGCGTTGGTGATCCACGCCTTCTGGCCGTTGAGCACCCAGGAGTCGCCGTCGCGCCGCGCCGTGGTCTTCAGGCTGCCGGCGTCGCTCCCCGCCCCCGGCTCGGTGAGGCCGAAGCCGCCGAGGGTGGCGCCGGAGGCGAGCTCCGGGAGGACCTGCCGCTTCAGCGCCTCGCTCCCGAAGTGGACGATCGGCCAGGCGCAGACCGAGTTGGTGACGCTCATCGTCACCGCCACCGCCGGATCGGCCTTCGAGATCTCCTCGACGGCGAGCAGATAGGAGAGGGTGTCCGTCCCGGCGCCGCCGTACTCCTCGGGGATCAGCATCCCCATCAGCCCCATCTCCCCCATCTCCTTGAAGAGGTCGAGCGGGAAGGTGTGGTCGCGGTCGCGCTCCTGGATGCCGGGGCGGATGCGCTCCTCGGCGAAGCGGCGCACCTCGTCGCGCAGGAGCTGCTGGTCCTCGCTGAGCGAGAAGTCCATGCCGGACGCGGCGTGGGAGGTGGATGGAGATTCGGTGAGCACGGCCATCGGCGTTCCTCCCGTCTTACGCCTTGAGCACCCAGTCGGCGATCACCATCTTCTGGATCTCGCTGGTCCCCTCGTAGATCTCGGTGATGCGGGCGTCGCGGAAGTAGCGCTCGACGTTGTACTCCTTGGTGTAGCCGTAGCCGCCGTGGATCTGCAACGCCTTGTTGGTGACCCGCTGCGCCATCTCGGAGGCGTAGAGCTTGGCCTGCGCCGCCTCGAGGGTGAAGCGCTTCTGGTTCTCCTTGGCCCACGCCGCCTTCCAGGTGAGGAAGCGGGCGGCGTCGAGCTCGGTCGACATGTCGGCGAGGTAGAACTGGATCGCCTGGAAGTCCGAGAGGTGCTGGCCGAACTGCTCGCGCTCCTGGGAGTAGGCGAGCGCCTCCTCGAACGCCCCCTGGGCGATGCCGACCGCCTGCGCGGCGATGCCGATCCGGCCGCCGTCGAGGGTCGACATGGCGACCTTGAACCCCTCCCCTTCCTCGCCCAATCGGTAGCGGGCCGGGATGCGCAGGTCGGCGAAGGCGAGCTCGGTGGTCCCCGAGGCGTTGACCCCGAGCTTGAACTCGTGGGTGCCGTGGCTGTAGCCGGGGGTGTCGGCGGGGACGATGAAGCAGGTGATCCCCTTGTGCTTCCTGGCCAGGTCGACGCTGGCGAAGACCAGGGCGACGTCGGCGTCGGTGCCGTTGGTGATGAAGATCTTGTTGCCGTTGAGCACGTAGTCGTCGCCGTCGCGGCGCGCCGTGCTGCGGATGCCGGCCGGATCGCTGCCGGCGCCGGGCTCGGTCAGGCCGAAGCAGCCGAGCTTCTCGCCGGCGGCGAGCGGCTTCAGGAACTCCTGCTTCTGCTCCTCGGTGCCGAACTTCAGCAGCGGATCGCAGACCAGCGAGTTGTTGACCGAGAGGATCACCCCGGAGGTGGCGCAGACCCGGCTGATCTCCTCGATGACCACGGTGTAGGCGAGGGTGTCCATGCCGGCGCCGCCGTACTCCTCGGGGATGGCGACCCCGGCGAGCCCCAACTCGCCGGCCTGATCGAAAAAGGAGCGCGGAAACTCGCCCGACTCGTCGATCTCCTTGGCGCGGGGACGGACGACCTCCTCGGCGAACCTCCGGACGGACTCCTGCAGCAGCTTCTGCTCTTCGTCGAGCTCGATTCTCATGGCTTTCCTTTTGCGGTTGCGGGATGCGCGGAGCGGAACCCGCCCGATCGTAGCAACCGTCTCCGGGGGGGTCAAGGAAGACGTCCGGACGCGTCCTGGTGGGAACCTGCTCGCCTCCTTCGGGCTCCGCTCGCTTCGCTCGCTGCCAGTCGGCTGCGCGGTTCCAACCGGGACGCGGCCGGACGCCCCACGGAGCCGCCCCTTCTCTCCAAGGGGCGACTTGAGGCATGATTCCCCCACCATGGACATGAAGAAAAATGAACCGTCGCAGGGGGCGCTGTCCTATACCGAGACCGAGATCCGCAGCTACCTGCCGAGCGGCTGGGGACTGGCCGGCGACCGTCAGGGGAGCTGGGACGCCAAGAAGAAGCTCTGGCGCGCCACGGTGCTCGACAACGTCGACTTCGACTACGACGTCGAGGTCAAGCCGGATGCCGCCGGCAAGCTGGGGCGCCTCGAGGCGCTACGGGTGGCGATGGACAAGGTGTTCCGCGAGCGGCTGGGGTAGGCCGTCTCTTCTCCACGATTTTCCGCAGTCGACTCGACGCCAGCCCGCCAGGGCGGCATTCCTAAAGCCCGGGCCGTCAACCCTGCGGTGCCCGTGAGCCCCCGGAGGTGTGCCGCTTGCTGATGACCCTCACCGTGCTGGGCAGCGTCGTCGGGCTGTCGCTGCTGATCGTGATCCTCGCCGCCCTCCAGCGGCGCTTCTTCTGGGTGCGCCAGCTCGCCTTTCCGCTCTACGTGGCGGCCGGGGTGGCGACGCTCGAGATCGTCACCCTCCTCCAGCCCGGCTACCGGATGGAGGCCGTCGCCCGGACCCTCGACTGGGCGTGGCTCTTCCTCGGCCTGATCACTATCCTGCGCCTGCTCGGGCTCTACCTCTTCGACGTCCACCTGACCGCGAAGCGGGGGATGCGCCTGCCGCCCCTCCTCCCGGCGGTGACGATGACGGTGGTCTACCTCGCCACCGCCATGATCACCCTGCGGCTGAGCTTCCCCAAGCTCGACGTCACGGCGCTGGTCGCCACCAGCGCCGTCACCTCGCTGGTGCTCGGCCTCGCCCTGCAGCCGATCCTCGCCAACTTCTTCGCCGGCCTGGTGATCTCGATCGAGAAGCCGTTCCGCATCAACGACTGGATCAAGATCGGCGAGCAGGAGGGACGGGTGATGGCGATCACCTGGCGCACCACCCACCTGCGCACGCGCGACAACGACAACCTGGTGATCCCCAACGCCAGGCTGGCCGACGAGCGGGTCCTCAACTACTACTATCCGCACCCGCTCCACATGGAACGCGTCCGGGTGGGAGCCCCCTTCGACGAGCCGCCGTACCGCGTCCGCCAGGTCCTCCTCCACGCCGCCGCCGGTGTCTCGGGAGTTCTCGACAAGCCGGGCCCGGAGGTCTACGTCGCCGCGTTCGAGGCGAGCGCGATCGTCCACGAGCTGCGGGTCTGGATCGAGGACATGGCGCTCTCGCCACGGATCGTGAGCGACCTGCGGGCGCGGATCTGGGAGGAGTTTCACCGCCATGGGATCGTCATGCCCTATCCGATCCAGACGGTGGAGCTGACCCGCCAGGCTCCGCGTCGGCGAGCCGCCACTTCCGCCGCGGAGACACCTCAGGCCCGCCTCTACGTCGCCGAGGGACCCGAGCGAGGAGCCTCGCTCGATCTCGTGTGGGATGAGCCGGCGACGGTCGGCCGCTCGCGCACCTGCGCCCTGGCGCTCTCCGATCCCAACGCCAGCAAGGAGCACCTGCGGATCGCCTGGGACGCGGACGCCGGCGCCTGGGTGATGACCGACCTCGGCAGCAGCAAGGGGACGCGGGTCAACGGCAAGCCCGCCGAGCGGGCCGAATTGAAACCTTTCGATCGCATCGCGGTGGGCGACACGGTTATGATCTTCGAGCGCGATGGCATCTCCCCTCCCTGAATCGATCGGCCCCTACCGCGTCCGCGCGCTGCTCGGCAAAGCCGGACAGGCGGTGGTCTACGAGGCCGTCTCGCCGCAGGGGCGGGCGGTCGCCGTCAAGCTCTTCCCGCACTCGCTGAGCGCCGACCCGGCCGCCGTCGAGCGCTTCCACGCCGAGCTGCGCGCCGCCGCGCCGGTGACCCGCCACCCCAACCTGGCGCAGATCCTCGAGACCGGCCAGGACGGCGAGCGGCTCTACGTCGCCATGGAGCTCGTCGACGGGACGTCGCTCGACCGCGTGCTCAAAGAGCGGCGGCTGGCGCTCGCCGAGGCGTTCAGGGTGATGAACGGGATCGTCCGCGCCCTGGTCCAGGCGCACCAGAACGGCCTCGTGCACCGCAGCCTCACCCCCAGGAACGTCCTGGTCTCGCCGGACTTCGCGACGGTCAAGGTCTCGGACCTCGGCGCCACCCGCTTCGAGACGGCGGCGCCGAGCCTCACCGCCACCCTCGGCACCGGCGCCATCCACCTGGGAGCGATGTATTACCTGCCTCCCGAGGTGCTCGAGGGGACGGGGACGGCGGACCCCCGCTCGGACCTCTACTCCGCCGGGGTGATCTTCCACCAGATGCTGACCGGCCGCGCGCCGGGCCCCCACTTCGGCCTGCCCAGTCAGATCGATCCCGGGCTGTCTCCAGAGATCGACGTCGTGGCCCTGCGCTGCCTCGCCCGCCGTCCCGCCGAGCGCTACGCCAACGCCGGAGACCTCCTCGCCGCTCTCGGCCGCCTCGAGGAGACCCTGCGCCTGCGCACCCTGACCGAGATCCGCGGGATCTCCCGCGCCGGCTCTAGGTTGCTCGCCGGAGGGAAGGGGCAGAAGGAGGAGGGAGCGAAGAAGCCTCTGCTGCTCTACGTCGGCCTCGCCCTGCTCGCCCTCGCCGCGATCGCGGCGGCCGTCTGGTGGCTGGCGCGGTAGGGCGGCGGCTCTCAGAGCATTCTCAACGCCCAACCGCGGGCGCCTTTCTCCTCTCCCGTACTCGGGGGAGGCCGGGAGGGGGCGCTCGCAGGCCTGGAACGCTTCCTTGGTTGGAACGCTGCGAGCCCCCTCCTGACCTCCCCCGAGTACGGGGGAGGAAAAAAGCACGCTTCTCCCCTCCGCTGAGGACAGGGAGAGGTTGCCTCGCGTGATAGCTTCGCCAGGGCACTGTTCCGCCGTCGGAGGGTCACCCATGGAATACCGCAATCTCGGCCACACCGGCCTCAAGGTCTCGCCGCTCTGCCTGGGCGCGATGATGTTCGGGGCGTGGGGGAATCCGGATCACGACGAGTCGATCCGCATCATCCACAGCGCTCTCGACTCAGGGGTAAACTTCATCGACACCGCCAACGGCTACTCCGAGGGGGAGTCGGAGGTGATCGTCGGCAAGGCGCTCAAGGACCGGCGCGAGGGGACGGTGCTCGCCACCAAGGTGTGGGCGCCGGTCGGCCCGGGGGCCAACCAGCGGGGGCTGTCGCGCAAGGCGATCCAGGAGCAGGTGGAGAACAGCCTGCGCCGCCTCGGCACCGACGTCATCGACCTCTACCAGATCCATCGCCCCGATCCCACCACGCCGCTCGAGGAGACCCTCTCGGCGCTGAACGACCTGGTGCGCCAGGGGAAGGTGCGCTACCTGGGCCTCTCGACCAATCACTACGAGGGGTCGGCTCTTTGGGAGAAGCGCTTCTCCGCCTGGGAGATCGTCGAGACGCTGTGGATCAGCGAGCGGCACGGCTGGGAGCGCTTCGTGTCGATCCAGCCGCCCTACAGCATTCTGCGCCGCACGATGGAGCTCGAGCACTTCCCGATGTCCCTGAAGCTGGGGCTCGGCAACATCGTGTGGAGCCCGCTCGAGGGGGGATGGCTCTCCGGCAAGTACCGCCGCGGCGGCGCCAATCCGCTCGACAGCAACCGCGCCGAAAAGTGGATCGGCGACCTCGGCAACCCGAAGTTCCAGCGCCGGCTCGACATCGTCGAGCAGCTGCTGCCGATGGCCGAGGCGAAGGGGATCTCGCTCGCCCGCCTCGCCAACGCCTGGGCGCTGCGCCATCCGGCGGTCACCTCGGTGATCCTCGGCCCCCGCACCCAGGAGCAGCTCGACGACAGCCTCGAAGCGGTGAACGTCACCTTCACGGACGAGGAAGTCGCGACGATCGATCAGCTCGTGGCGCCGGGCACTTCAGCCCTCTGAGCAACCAGGAGATCCTGATTGCCCCGCGCAGCCGATTGGCAGCGAGCGAAGCGAGCGCAGCCCGAAGGAGGCGAGCAGGGGCAAGCAGGATCTCCACGAACGATGGGAGAACGGATGGCAGACTTGAAGGGAAAGACCCTCTTCATCACCGGCGCCAGCCGCGGCATCGGCAAGGCGATCGCCCTGCGCGCCGCCGCCGACGGCGCCAACGTCGCCATCGTGGCCAAGACGGCCGAGCCGCATCCGAAGCTGCCGGGGACGATCCACGAGGCCGCCGCCGAGGTCGACGCGGCCGGCGGGCGCGGGCTGGCGATCCAGGCGGACATCCGCGACGACGAGCAGATCCAGGCCGCCGTGGCGAAGACGGTGGCGGCGTTCGGCGGCATCGACATCCTGATCAACAACGCCAGCGCGATCAACCTCACCGGCACCCTCGAGACGCCGATGAAGCGCTTCGACCTGATGTGGGGGGTCAACGCCCGCGGCACCTTCGCCTGCTCGCAGGCCTGCATCCCGCATCTGCTCAAGGCGCCCAACCCTCACATCCTCACCCTGTCGCCGCCGATCAACCTCGATCCGCGCTGGTTCCGGATGCACACCGCCTACACGATGTCGAAGTACGGGATGAGCCAGTGCGTGCTGGGGATGTCCGCCGAGTTCGCGGAGGAGGGGATCGCCGTCAACGCCCTCTGGCCGCGCACGGTGATCGCCACCGCCGCCCTCGCCATGCTGGGGGGGATCACGCCGCCCGAGAGCTGCCGGACGACCGACATCATGGCCGACGCCGCCCACGTCGTGCTGACCCGCGACAGCCGCGCCGCCACCGGCCGCTTCTACATCGACGAGGAGGTGTTGCGCGAGGAGGGGGTCACCGACTTCGAGCGCTACGCGGTGGCGCCGGGGCACCCGCTCCACCGCGACCTCTTCCTCGGCGAGCCGCCGGAGGAGCTGCTGCGGCTCAAGGCTCCGCGGGGGTGACGGGAGTCTTGACGAAGGTGCCGCGCTCGAGGTCCTTGCGGACGCCGGGGAACGGCAACGCCCGGCCGTGCGCGACGGCGTAGACGCCGGGCGGCAGGGTGCCGGCGGCGAACACCGCCTCGGTGAGGTTCTGGAGCGCGTCGGACTGCTTCATCTCGAACGGGCGCATGGCGCCGGTGAGGACCACGGGGATGCGCGGGTGCTCCAGGTGCTCCCAGAGGTACTGGCCGGTGAGGCAGAGGGTGTCGGTGCCGTGGAGGATGACGATGGCGGCCGCCTCGCCGTCCGCGCAGGCGCCGTTCGCCTCGACCGCCGCGAGGATCCGGCGGCGGTCCTCCTCGGTCATCTCCAGGCTGTCCTTGCTCATCAGCTCGCGGACCTCGACGGCGGTCTCCTCGAGCCGCAGCTCGGAGAGCATCCGCCCGACGAGGGAGCGCCGGTTGGCGAGCTCCCCCGTCCGCTCGTCGTAGGTCTTCTCGATCGTGCCGCCGGTGGTGATGAGGGTGATCTTGCGCACGCGGGGTCAGTTCTCGATCGCGGCGAGCGCGCGGTGCGCCACCGCCGGGGTGGGATCGGCGGCGAGGCGGGCCAGGGCGATGGCGTTGTCGGGGCCGTGGAAGCGGCCGAGGACCTCGGCGGCGGCGAGGCGGACGTGCCAGTCGGGGTGCAGGGCGGCGCCGCGGAAGAGGGCGTCGTCGCCGACTCCGGCGCAGGCGGCGAGCGCCTTGTAGGCGATCCGCGCGGTCTCGCCCGTATTGAGGGCGGTATTGAAGGCGCGCACGGCCTCGCGCAGCGCGGCGCGGGCCTCGGGGCCGCCGATCCTCCCCAGGCACTCGAGGGCGGCCGGCCGCAGCTCCTCGCGCTCGTCGAGGCAGCGCGCGAGGAGCGGCACGGCGTCGCGGTCGCCGAAGGCGCCGAAGGCGCGGATCAGCGCGGGCGACGGGGCGACGGCGGCGCGGGCGCGCAGGGCCGGCAGCAGCTCGGGCAAGCCGCCGCGCACGGCGGCCTCGGCGGCGAGCGCGGTGTAGAGCTCGGGGGCCTCCTCCAGCCAGTCCTCCCAGGGGAGGAGGGGGGCGAACCCCTCGAGCCGCATCAGCCGCGAGACGACGCCGGGACGCAGCGGCGCCGGCAGGTCGAGGATCGCCACCACCGCCTCGTCGATCGCCCCGCCGAGCAGGGCGGCGAGGACCAGCCGGTCCGCCTCCTCGACCCCTTCGCGGGCCGCCCGCGCGGCGAGCGCCGCGCGGATCTCGTCGCGGTAGGGGTCGAGCGCCGGCACCAGCGGCTCGCGCGCCGGGGCGGGAAGGGCCAGATAGAGGTCGAGCAGTGCGGCGCCGAGGCCCGGCAGGCGGATCTTCTCGAGCGCCTGGAGGAGCGAGGGGAGGAGCTCCGGGCGCTCCGCCGTCTCGCGCACGCCGGCGAGGAAAGCCGCCGCCGAGGGCTCGTCCGCCAGGGCCTCGGGGAAGGCGGCGGCGAGCTGGAACCCCCACGCCCGCGTCTCCTCCGCGCCGGTGAGCAGCGGCGCGATCAGGTCGCGCCGCCAGGCGAGGGCGATCGGTCGGAGGATCAGCGCAGCGGAGCTCCCCCCACTGCCGCGCGCCGCCAGCACCGCGATCGCCTCGGCGTCCCAGGCGCTGGCGCCGAGCGCCACCAGGCAGCGGGCGGCGGCCGAGCTCACCTCGGCCGAACGATCGTGGAGGCGCGCCGCGAGCGCCTCGCGGAAGCCGGCGGGAAGCTCCGCCGCCGGCTCGCCGCGCTGGCACCCTTCGCGCTGTACTCCCTCAATAACGTGGGCGAGGAGGCCGAGCATCGTCTCCTCCTCGATCTCCACCCCGCCCGCGGGCCAGTGGCCGGCGAGGGCGCGGAAGGCGGGCTCGCCGCCGATCCGGGCCAGCGCCTCGGCCGCCAGCGATCCCACCAGGGGGTCGGTCAGCCGGGCGGCGACGTGGGGGACCGCCGCCGGGGAGCGCAGGTCGCCGAGCGCCTGCACGGCGGCCATCTGCACCCAGGGGTCGCCGTCGAGGAAAGGGATCAGGTGCGGGATCGAGCGCGCGTCGCCGAGCGCGCCGATGGCGAGGATCGCCTCCTGCTGCACGTTGGGATCGGCATGGCCGAGCACGGAATGGAGCGGCTCGAGGGCGCGCGGATCGCGCAGCTTGCCGAGGATGAGGACGGCCTGCAGGACGACGTCGTCGTCGGCGTCGCGCAGCAGGCCGACGACCACCGGCAGGCTGCGCACGCCGCGCAAGCGGAGGATCTCGGAGCCGGCGCTGCGCAGCGCCGCGTCGGCCGGATCGCGCAGGTACTCGGCGAGCCGGGAGTCCGGCAGCAGGGTGGCGCCGAGGCGCAGCCCCTGCTCCCGGATGCCGGGGCTGGGGTTGCGCACCAGGTGCTCCACCGCCTCGGCGCGGCGCTCGGCCGGCAGCGAGGGGAAGCGCGCGAGGATATCGACGCATTCATCCCAGGTGGGGGCTGGACGGGCGACCGGTTCCATGGCGTCCTCGAACTTTACAGGATCAAGGGCTCGCCGGACAGCCGTCGAAAGCGTCGACGTCGGTGGTCGCCGCGGCGGCGCGGCCGGCCGGGTTCTCGTAGCGCGCCACCTTGCCGGTCCGCGTGTCGGTGACGGTCAGCACGTAGTGGACGTTGGTGGTGCCGGCGGCGAACACCCAGTAGCGCTGGTTCACGGCGCAGCCGTCGAGCACCTTGACCATCAGCTCCCAGTTGTCGGGGCTGAAGAACCAGAGGAGCCCCGCGGTCGGCGAGGCGCCGGCGACGGCCTGCCCGGCCCCCGAGCTGCCGTCGGCGTCCCAGGTCGCCTCGACGCGGAAGCGCCCCCCCTGGAGGCAGTGGCTGGTGGCGGTCGGCGTGCAGGTGACGCTGGGGTCGGGGCGGCTCTTCCCCGCCGCGAAGACGAAGCCGTCGGCCATCGCCGAGTTGGGCCACACGTTGTGGCTGAAGCCGTTCTGGATCTCCTCCTCGAAGGGGACGCCGAGGCGCGTCCACTGCGCCTCGAGGCTCGGCCGGGCGCCGGTGTAGTTGGGGTCGAGGGTGCCGTACCACATGTGGATCGGCGGCTTGTAGGCGGCGTCGGCGAGCGCGGCGACGGCGTAGAACGGCGCCGAGAGGGTGAAGACGGCGCTGTACGTCGAGCCCGCGTAGGCCAGCAGGTAGGCGTAGGCCCCCCCCGCCGAGTGCCCCGCGAGGGCGACCCGCAGCGGGTCGACCGGCAGCTCGGCGCGCACCAGGCGCAGGGTCTCCGCCACCGTCTGCTCGTCGTTGCCGAGCCCCCACCCGGAGTCCGCGGACGACTTCGGCATCGCCACTACGCACCCCGCCTTCTCGGCGGCGTCGACCACGTAGGGCTTGTAGAGGTCCGGGGTCCCCTGCGAGCCGTGGAGGAAGAGGATCAGCGGAGCGGGGCGGCTGGCGTCGAGCGACGCCGGCACGTAGCGCCAGTAGTAGGAGCCGGTCGCCGGGATGTCCGCCCGCAGCCACCCGGAGGAGACGGCGGCGGCCGGTAAGGCGCAGAGGAGAAAGGCGAGGACGAGGAGCGATACCCAGGATGAATGCTTCATTACGACCTTCCAAAAGCTGAAGGGGATTCTAGCAGGCCAACCCCCAGGATGCGCTGTGCTAAGCTCATCCCGGCCCGTGGAACCCGCTTCCCGCGTCCGCAACAACCCCATGGCAGCGCCCGAATATTCTTACCTCCGGCGGGAATGTCCCGCCGTCCAGATCCCCGAGGGGACGGCGGCCCGCCTCTCCCAGGGGACCCGCGTCCGCATCACCCAGGCGCTCGGCGGCTCCTTCACCGTGGCGACCGACCGCGGCTATCTCTTCCGCATCGCCCCCGAGGACGCCGACGCGCTCGGCAAGGAGCCCGGCGAGGCGCTCGCCGAGCCGGAGGGAGAGAGCCTCGAAGAGCAGGTCTGGGCGCGCCTCAAGACCTGCTACGACCCCGAGATCCCGATCAACATCGTCGACCTCGGCCTGGTCTACAACTGCGAGGTCCACCCCCGCCCCGAGGGGGGGAACCGGGTGGACATCAAGATGACCCTGACCGCCCCCGGCTGCGGCATGGGCCCCGTCCTCGCCAAGGAGGTCAAGGAGCGGGTCGAGAAGATCCCCACCGTCGAGCAGGCGGACGTCGAGGTGGTGTTCGATCCGCAGTGGGACCAGGCGATGATGAGCGAGGCGGCGCGGCTGGAGCTCGGGCTGTTCTAGCTCAGCCTTCCTCGACCGGCATCTCCTCCGGCATCGGCTCCCCCCGTCCCGCGAACAGCCGCTTCGCCGCCAGGCGGAGGTTGTCGGCTTCGGCGTAGAGCCAGAGCTTGAGGCCGCGGGCGGCCATGCGGAGGGGGGCGGCCTGGAGGTCGTAGAGGGCGCGGATGCGGCGGCCGTCGTTGCGCTTCCCGGCCTCGCCGGCGGCCCGGCGCGAGAGCGCGATCGCCTTGAAGCGCCGGTTGTAGATCCGCATCATGTGATAGCTGATGAACGCCGGCTTGGGGCCGAGCACCGGCATCCACTGGAATTTCCCGAAGAAACGGTAGGCGGGGATCACCACGAAGATGTAGTACTGCGCCGTGTCGATCAGGAACGACGCCGAGAGCAGGTCGTGCTCCCCCATGTAGAAGTACTTGTCCTGGTAGATGGCGCGGAAGAAGCGGTGGTAGGAGCGCAAGAACACTTCGTTGTGGGCGGCGATCCGGGCGGCGATCTTCTCGACGGACTCGGGCGCGGCGCCCGCCGGCGGAATCTGCGCCTTGACGATCTCGACCGTCGCCTCGACCGAGAAGGAAGCGTGGTCGAGCCCGGGCGAGTAGTAGGGGTCGAGGAAGGCCGCGGCGTCGCCGACCAGCGCCCAGCCGTTCCCCATGTACTGGCGGGTGACGTAGGCGAGGTTCGAGTAGGTCCGCAGGTCCTCCGTCTTCAGGGTGGCGCCGGGGAGGAGCTCGGCGGCGGCGGGGATCGCCTGGAGGAAGGCGCGGTAGGCGCTCTCCAGGTGGCTGCCGCGGTCGAGCTGCACCAGGCGGGTGTCGAAGACGATCCCGATGCTGGTCTCGCCGTTGCCGAGCGGGATGAACCACACCCAGTAGCCGTACCCCATGTAGTGGTTGGTGGCGAGGCGCCGGGAGGAGACGTTGCCGCGGGCGAACTTGAGCGGGCCGCGGGCGGCGACGTCGTCGATGTGGCGCACCCCCTCCCAGCGGCACCAGACCGCCGCCGTGGGGTGCTCGCGGTTCCTTTCGATCAGCCCCAGCCGCTTGCCGAGGAAGTTGGCACGGCCGGTGGCGTCGAGCACCCAGCGGCAGCCGACCGTCTCGCTCGCCCCCCCGCGCTCGAAGGTCACCCGGTGGTCGAAGTCGCCGAGCTCGACGTCGGTGACGCGGGCCGGCCGGGCGAGCTCCGCCCCCTCGGCCACGGCGTTCGCCAGGATGTGCTCGTCGAGGACGTCGCGGCGGAGCTGGAAGGAGGGGACGGTGCTGCGCTGGAAGGCGCCCGACTCGCTCGCCTCGGCGTGGCGGGTGACCTTGTCGTTGTGGAACCAGTAGCGCAGCCCCTCCTTCGGCAGGTGCTCGCGCTCCAGGTGCTCCCAGAGGGCGAGGCGGCGGGTGAGGAACATCCCCGACATCTCCGTGGTCGCCTCCCCCACCTTGGCGTCGAACGCCTCCTGCCGCTCGATCACCAGCACGGAGAGGTCGGGCCGGTCGCGCCGCAGCAGCACGGCCGCCGCGGCGCCGCTGAAGGCGCCCCCCAGGACCACCACGTCGTAGGTTTTCATCGTTCCTCGGCTTCCGCTCCGCCGGATTCCGCAAGGCCGGAGACCTCCGGAGTCTAGCAGGCCTGCGGCCCGGGAGCCCTCACAGTTGCGGGATGGGCGCGGCTTCAGTCAAAATACGCCCCAGCAGAGGCTTACCCCCCACCGTCCCACCCCCCAAACCCTCCCCTCTTTTCCTGGGATCCAGCCAAATGGAGAAACTTTGATCCGCAGAATGCTCATCAACGCCCAGCGTCCGGAGGAGCTGCGCGTCGCCATCGTTCAAGGGAACGTGCTCGAGAACTACAAGGTGGACGTCGCCGAGGCGGGCTTGACCCGCGGCAACATCTACCGCGGCGTCATCGCCAGCATCCAGCCCAGCCTGAACGCGGCCTTCATCGAATACGGCGCCGAACGCCATGGTTTCCTGGCGATCCAGGACGTCGTCCCCGACGCCTACTACCGGCGTCCCTCCAGTCCTCATCCCCGGATCGACGAGGTGCTCGAAAAGGGCAAGCCGATCGTCATCCAGGTCGAGAAGGACCCCATGGGCACCAAGGGTGCCGCGATCACCACCAGTCTCTCCCTCGCCGGCCGCTACCTCGTGTTGACCCCTTTCGAGGACACACGTGGCGTCTCGCGCAAGGTCGAGGACGAAGACACCCGCAAGAAGCTGAAGCAGCTGGCCAACGGCCTCGAGCTGCCGGACGGCTGCGGCGTCATCCTGCGCACCAACGCGCTGGGGCAGACGAAGATCACCCTCAACCGCGACCTCTCGGCCCTCCTCCGCCTGTGGAAGAAGGTGCAGACGGCGGCCATGCAGGGGAAGGGGACCCGCCTCCTCTACACCGACCAGGACCTCATCCTCCAGGCGCTGCGCGACTACCTCGACAGCACCATCGAGGAGGTGCTGGTCGACGACGACGAGGCGTTCGAGAAGGCCAAGGCGTACATCGAGGCGTTCATGCCGCGCTCGAAGACGCGGCTGATCCGCTACGCCGAGCGCCTCCCCCTGTTCAGCCGCTACGACCTCGAGCCGCAGATCGACCGCATCTACGAGCGGCGGGTCGAGCTGCCGAGCGGCGGCTCGATCGTCATCGACGGCACCGAGGCGCTGACCGCGATCGACGTCAACTCCGGCCGTTCGACGCGCGCCGCCACCCAGGAGGAGACGGCGCTCAACACCAATGTCGAGGCGGCGGCCGAGGTGGCCCGGCAGCTCCGCCTGCGCGACATCGGCGGCATCGTGGTGGTCGACTTCATCGACATGCGCTCCTCGAAGGGGCAGCGCAAGGTCGAGAAGGTCCTCAAGGACGCCATGAAGGCCGACAAGGCGCGCTCGACGGTCGGCCGGGTCTCCCCCAACGGCCTGCTCGAGATCAACCGCCAGCGCATCCAGCAGGCGCTCCAGCTGCGCACCCACCGTCCCTGCCCGACCTGCAACGGCGTCGGCCGGCTGGCCAGCGAGGAGATGGTCTGCCTCTCGCTGCTGCGTCGGATCGAGGCGCGCGCCGCCACCGGCTCGATCCAGGGGGCCCGCATCGGCCTCCACCCCGAGCTGGCCGACGCGCTGCAGAACCACTACCGCCGCGAGCTCGCCGACCTCGAGAACGAGTTCGACATCGAGATCGAGATCCTCGCCACCGCCGGCCTCCACCGGCCGGACGAGAAGATCGACTGGAAGAAGCGGGAGAAGCCCGTCCCGCCGCCGAAGCCCAAGCAGCCCGCGATCACCTTCCAGGCCTGGGACCTCGCCCTCCCCGAGGACGAGGAGGAGGACGACGAGGATCTCCCCGCCCGCGGCGAGAGGAGCGAGGGGGAGGAAGGGGACGAGGGGGCGCCCGCCGCCGGCGGCGAGACCAGCGCCGCCGCCAAGAAGCGCCGCCGCCGCCGCGGCGGCCGCAAGCGCAAGGGGAAGAAGGGAGCCCCCGGCGAGAACGGCAACGGCGAGCCCGAGGAGAATGGGGAGAACGGCGGCCACGACCTGGAGGCCGAGGCCGGCGCCGAAGGCGACGAGATCGGACCGCGGAGGGAGCCCGAGCCCCGGGACGAGGCCCTGCCGGACGGCAACGTCTTCGCGCGACCGGCCCCCCGCCCCGCCTTCGCCGACCGCCCCTTCGACGTCGAGGACGACGACGAGGACGGCGACGACTTCGAGGACGTGCCCGAAGGCGAGGGCGGTACCGAAGGGGAAGCGGCGAACGGCGACGCCACCCCCGGGCCGAAGAAACGGCGGCGCAGGAGGCGGCGGCGGAAGTAGGCCGACGTCGACCGGAGATTCAGACCGAAACGTAGGGGCGGGGCTTGTCCCCGCCCAGGGAGGGGGCCGGCCGGAGGCTGGCAGCCGATCTCGCAGGGTGCTTTTTTCCTCCCCCGTACTCGGGGGAGGTCAGGAGGGGGTGCTCGCAGGCCGATCGTTTTCCTTGGTTGGAGCTCCCCCTCCCGGCCTCCCCCGAGTACGGGGGAGGAGAAAGGCTCCCGGGATCGGTAGGTTTACGACTCCGGCCGGCCCCCACCCGGGCGGGGACGAGCCCCGCCCCTACGTCAGAAAAGTCGATCGGGGGACCTACCTGTAAAAGATCGGGAATCC
>CAVWOZ010000039.1:0-55889 GCA_963756595.1 uncultured Acidobacteriota bacterium | reverse complement strand
ACAGAATTCCAGGGCTTCAAACAATGTTTTGGCGGCTCAAACATTGTTTTGGCCCGTAAAACAATGTTTGAAACGGCCAAAACACATTTTCAGCCGCTCAAACAATGTTTCGGCCGCTCAAACAATGTTTGAAGCCAAGAAACAATGTTAAAGCGGAAAAAACAATGTTTGAAGCGACCGGACGTCTTGAAAGGGGGAGTAAGCGGCGAGAAAGAGGCGGGAATCGTCCTCCACAGAGGACGGTTCTACACGGCAGGATGCCTGGCTGAGCGGGCGAAGGGGGAGACGCGGCCGAATTTTCGGCTTTTCGTTCAGCGGAGACCGGGGAGCGTTCCGGAGTCCGGAAGGTTGGGGCCCCCTCCCGGCCTCCCCCGAGTACGGGGGAGGAGAAAAGCTCCCTGCGCGATCAGGTTGCCGGCGTCCGGCTTTGGGACCCCACCCGGGCTGGGCTGCTCAGTTCTCGAAGCCTTGAGGTCCCTGCCGTCCCTCGGGTCCCTTCCTCCTGGCCCCCGGTTTGACAGCCCCGCCCCGCATCTCTAGGATAGAGTGCCCTCGTGCGGATCGCCGTCCGTCCGCGGCGAGCCTCTCGAGGGGACGCTTCTCCGGTCCTCGATGCTCTGGAGGTCGCGCCAGTATATAATGCTAGGGTTGATGCCGACGCGTGTATGAATTGCGGCTCTCCTTCGGAAAGCGGCACCGTTTCCGTTTGTAGGAAGGAGTCACCGCGCGACCCTCCAGACGCCCTGAGCCCGGCTCGGTGCGCCGCCTGTCGCGTTTTCATACCGCCGAGGTACGGCTAGGGCTGACCCGGAGAGGACGCGGAAAATGGACATCACAGAGGTCAAGGTCTTTCCGATTCAAGAAGAGAAGCTGAAGGCGTTTGTTTCAATCGTCTTCGATCAGTGCTTCATGATCAACGACATCAAGATCATCCAGGGGCGCGACGGGCTGTTCATCAGCATGCCCAGTCGGAAGAAGAAGAACGGCGAGTTCAAGGACGTCGCCCATCCGCTCAACAACGAGACGCGCCGGATGATCGAGGAGAAGGTGCTCGCGGAGTACGATGCGGCGCTGCGGGAACGCGGCGAGCCGCCCGCCGAACGCGGCGAGCGGGGTCTGCGCGGGTCCCACGACACGCACGACTCCCGCGAGACGCTGGAGGAGGTCCACGGCATCGCGGCGGCCGGCACCGAAACGTCGGCGGGGGCCGCGCCGGCTCCGGCCGCGCCCGCTGCGCCGGCTGCGATGGTGGCTCCGGAGAAGTCGATGGAGGAAGTCGAGGAGCACCATCTCAGCGACTCCTTCTGGACCGTGTAAGCTTGGAGCCCCCGGTCTCCGGGGCTAGGGGGTAGGAGCACGGGTGGGCCTGGCGGCTGCCTCAGGTGTGTGGAAGTCGCCCGGAAGGGCACCCTCGACTGGGGCGTCGCCAAGTGGTAAGGCACCAGACTTTGAATCTGGCTACCGGAGGTTCGAATCCTCCCGCCCCAACCAGTTCAGGTTTTTTCCCAGCCGCAACCAACGCGTGAGTCCCGCTCCGCGGCGGGATCTCCGAAAGTCCTTCGTCCAGCGGGCGGTAACGGGCGATAAGAGGAAGAGAATGGCCGGTGAGCTGAAAATCTTCGGTGGACGCGCCCACCCTGCGCTGGTGGCGGAGATCTGCGAGTACCTGAACCTCGAGTCCGGGAAGGTCTCGGCGTTCAACTTCTCCGACGGCGAGACGTTCGTCCAGATCGAGGAGAACGTGCGCGGCTCGGACGTCTTCGTCGTGCAGCCGACCTGCAACCCGGTCAACGACAACCTGATGGAGCTGCTGATCCTGCTCGACAGCCTGAAGCGCTCCTCGGCGTCGCGGGTGACGGCGGTCGTCCCGTACTACGGCTACGCGCGGCAGGACAAGAAGGACAAGCCGCGGGTGCCGATCACCGCCAAGCTGGTGGCCGACCTGATCTCGCGCGCCGGGGCCGACCGGGTGCTGACGATGGACCTCCACGCCGACCAGATCCAGGGGTTCTTCGACGTGCCGGTCGACCACCTGTTCGCCGCGCCGGTGATCCTCGACGCGGTGCGCGAGATGCACATCCCGAACCTCGTGGTGGTCTCACCCGATGCCGGCGGGGTCGAGCGGGCGCGGGCGATCGCCAAGCGGCTGGGGGCGGAGCTGGCGATCATCGACAAGCGCCGCACCGCTCCCAACACGGCCGAGGTGATGCACCTGATCGGCGACGTCGAGGGGTGCAACGCCCTGGTGGTGGACGACATCATCGACACCGCCGGCACGCTGACCAAGACGGTCGAGGCGCTGAAGGCGAAGGGGGCCCAGCGGGTCCTGGCGGCGGGGGTGCACGGCATCCTCTCCGGGCCGGCGCTCCAGCGCCTCGCCGATTCGCCGCTCGAAGCGGTCCTGATCACCAACACGACGCCGGTGGACGCCAAGCTCGCCCGCCTGCCGAAGCTGCGCCCCCTGTCGGTGGCGCCGCTGCTCGGCGAGGCGATCCGCCGGATTCACGAGAACAGCTCCGTAAGCTCCCTGTTCGTCTAGAAAAGCAGAGTCGACGGAAATACCAGCCGATAGAAGCGAGGAAAACCCATGAGCGAGACGATGAAGATCGAAGTCCAGCCCCGGCACGAGACCGGGAAGAACGCCAACCGGCGCTCCCGCGCCTCCGGCAAGATCCCCGCGGTGGTCTACGGCGGCGGCAAGGAGAGCGTGTCGATCGAGGTGAACCGCAAGGCCCTCCTCGACCACCTGAAGGGGCACTCCGGCGAGAACCCCATCTTCCTGCTCAAGCTGGGTGACAAGGACCGGCACGCGATGATCCGCCACATGGACGTCGACCCGATCAGCCGCCAGGTGATCCACATCGACTTCCAGCGGGTGATGATGGACCAGAAGATCCGCGTCGCCGTGCCGGTCGAGCTCACCGGCACCGCCGTCGGGGTCAAGGTCGAGGGCGGCCTGATCGATTTCGTGACCCGCGAGGTCCACATCGAGTGCCTGCCGGCCGACATCCCGAAGCACCTCGAGATCGACGTCACCGACCTGCACGTCGGCCAGCACGTCGAGGCGAAGGACATCAAGCTCCCCGCCGGCGTGACGCTGCTCGACGAGCCGGAAAAGGTCCTCGCCTCGCTGACCCACACCAAGGAAGCGGACTCCGCCGCGGCCGGTGAGGGCGCCGAGCCCGAGATCGCCAAAAAGGGCAAGGGCGAGAGCTAGGGCCTCCCCCGCCGCATGCGTCTCATCGTCGGGTTGGGCAACCCGGGCGAGGAGTACCTCGCCACCCGCCACAACGTGGGCTTCCGGGTGGTCGAGGAGCTCGCCCGGCGCTGGGCGATCCCCTTCGACCGGCAGGAGTGCAACGCCCTGGCCGCCCTCCGCGCCGCGCCTCCGATGGAAGGGACCGCGGAGGGGGCGCCGGAGGGCGACGGCGTGCTGCTGGTCAAACCCCAGACCTACATGAACCGCAGCGGCTGGGCGGCGCGCTGCCTGGCCGAGCGGCACGCGCTCGACCCCTCCGCGGTGCTGGTGGTCTACGACGAGGTCAACCTGCCGCTGGGGAAGCTGCGCCTGCGCCGCGCCGGCAGCCCCGCCGGCCACCGCGGGCTCGAGTCGGTGATCGAGAACCTGCGCAGCGCCGAGGTCCCCCGCCTGCGCCTCGGCGTCGCCCCGGAGGGGGGGAAGCCGGCGGGGGGAGAGGAGCTGGTCGACTTCGTCCTCTCCCCGTTCGCCGCCGGGGAGCGCGAGGCCGTCGCGGAGATGATCGGCCGCGCCGCCGACGCCTGCGAGGCTTGGCTGCGCGACGGGGTCGACGCCGCCATGGGGCGGTTCAACGGGTAGGGCGGCGCCGCGCCAGGGCGACCGCGGGTCGCCCCTACAAGCGCGCCAAGCCATGGGTGTAGGGGCGACCCGCGGTCGCCCTCGTTTGCGGTTCCTCCCCCGTCATGTATAATCCAGCCCCTTGTCACCGGGCGGGCCTCTCCGGCACCGCCATTCTTCCACCTCTCTGTTCCGCTGCGAAAGCGGGACCGATCCCAGGCCATAGGGAGGACAGAGAACACCCATGCGTACCTACGAGCTGATGTTCGTGGTCGACCCTCGCGTCTCCGACGAGGACGTCGTCACCATGACGCAGGAATACAAGAACATGATCACCGCCGGCGGGGCCCAGGTCACCGCCGAGGAGAACTGGGGACGGCGCAAGCTCGCCTTTCCCATCGACAAGCTGAACGAGGGGAAGTACGTCCTCTTCTACGTCGGCAGCGAGACCGGCAAGAGCGGCCTCCCCGAGGTCGAGCACCGGATGCGCCAGAACGACAAGATCCTGCGCTACCTGACCGTGCGCACCGACGAGGATCTGAAGCGGGCGGCCCGCCGCCGTCCGGAGGGCGCCGCGGGCGTTCCCACCGGCACCGGCGAGTCGGCGGCAAATCCGGCGGCTCAGCCGTCTGCGATGGCCGCGACCGCGGGCGACGACCGGGGCGAGCAGCCCGAGGGGGAGGTTTAAGATGGCACGCGCAAGAAAGGTCTTCTTCCGCCGGCGCAAGGTCTGTAAGTTCTGCGCCGACAAGATCGACTACATCGATTACAAGGACGTCAAGCTGCTGCAGCAGTTCATCCCCGAGCGTTCGAAGATCCTGCCGCGCCGGATCTCCGGCACCTGCGCCACGCACCAGCGCCCGCTCCAGCAGGCGATCAAGCGGGCGCGTCACCTGGCTCTGATCCCGTTCACCACGGACTAGGAGGGAAGCGTGAGAGTCATTCTGCTCAACGATCAGCGCCACCTCGGCAAGCGTGGCGAGGTGGTCGACGTCAAGCCGGGACATGGCCGCAACTATCTTCTGCCGCAGGGGATGGCGCTCGCCGCGACCCCGGCGAACATCAAGCTCTTCGAGCACCAGCGGGTCAAGATCGACGCCCAGCACGCCAGGGAGCGGGCGGCGGCGCAGGCGATCGCCGACAAGATGGCCGGCCTCAAGCTCGAGATCCCCAAGCGGGTCGGCGAGACCGACACGCTCTACGGCTCGGTCACCGCGGGGGACATCGCCGAGCTGCTCGAGAAGAAGGGCTACTCGGTCGACCGCCGGCGCATCGATCTCGAGGGGGGGATCAAGACCCTCGGCGATCATCCGGTGCGCGTCGAGCTGCACCCCGAGGTCATCGCCGAGATGACCGTCTCGGTGGTGCGGGAAGAGTAGGCGGCAGCCTCGCTCGGGGCGGGGCGCCGGCGTTCCATGGCGAGCGATCATCCAATCGATCCCAAGGCTCCTGAGCGTCGCGCCCCCACCCTCGACGATTTCCTCGTCGAGCCCACCCGCGATCTCTCCGACTGGCGATGGCTGTGGGCGGGGGACCATGCGTTCCCCATCCGGAGCCATCGCGGCCTCCTCGGCCGCCTCCTGGTCGGCGTCAAGCGCCTCTTCCGCCCTCTGGTCAAGACCCCCCAGAACGACCTCTGGGAGCGGCAGCGCACCTTCAATCTGATCCTCGTCGAGAACCTGGCGCGCCTCGAAGCGGCGCGCGCCGACCACCAGCGGCGCATCGAGTACCAGGAGGCCCTCGACTCCGAGGGGATCCACGAGGTGATGCGCCACAACGACGCCCTCTTCGCCCGCGCCGACCAGAAGCTCGACCGCTACCGCCGCGAGGCGCGCGACCTGCTGGGGAGCCTCGGCGCCGCGCTCGCCGCCGTCCGCGCGGCGCCCGCTCCGGAGGTCACCGAGACGATCGCCCGCGCCCACGACGAGCACGGCTACCTCGAGCTCGAGCGCCGCTACCGCGGCACCGAGAGCGAGATCCGCGAGCGGATCGCCGCCTATCTTCCCTATTGGCAGAACCTCCCGGCGGGAGCGCCGGTGCTCGACCTCGGCTGCGGGCGGGGGGAGGCGCTCGCCCTGCTGCGCGACCACGGCATCCCCGGCCGTGGCGTGGACTCGAGCGAGCGCATGGTCCAGCTCTGCCGCGAGCGGGGGCTGGAGGCCGAGACGGGGGACCTTTTCGCGTTCCTGGAAGGGCTCCCCGCGGAGAGCCTGGCGGGGGTGGTGTCGTTCCACGTCATCGAGCACCTCCCCGGCGGCGCGCTCGACCGCCTGGTGCGCCTCGCCTGGCGGGCCTTGCGCCCCGGCGGGGTGCTGATCCTCGAGACGCCGAACCCGCTGTCGATGGTGGTCGCGGCGCGGAACTTCTGGCTCGACCCCACCCACGTCCGCCCCGTGCACCCCGAGAGCCTGCGGCTGATCTACGAGCTCGCCGGCTTCGAGCCCGTCGAAAGGCTCGACCTCCGCCCCTTCCCCACGGCCGACCGCCTCCCCGAGATCGACCTCGCCACCCTCCCCGCCGACCAGCGCCCCCTCGCCGACGGGGTCAACCGCCTGAGGGACCGGCTGGACGAGCTGCTCTTCGGGTTCCAGGATTTCGGGATGGTGGGGCGGAAGCCGCCCCGGCCCTGAAACAGCTCACCGGAGCGGGTTGCTGTTTTCCTCCCCCGTACTCGGGGGAGGCCAGGAGGGGGTGCCCGCAGGCCGGTAGGTTTCCTTGGTTGGAGCGCCCCCTCCTAACCTCCCCCGAGTACAGGGGAGGGACAAGGCTGCCTCTCCGGCGCTAGCTCATCCAGTAATCGGCTGATGCTCCGGCCGCAGCAGATCCAGCACCGTCTTGACCGGCGCGAAGGTGGCGTCGGGGACCTCGACGAAGACGGTGCTCCAGCCGGCCATGGCGCCGTTCCAGAGGCCGGGGCGCTCGAGCGCCTTGAGCGGCTTCCCCTCGTGGGACTTCTCGGCGATGAAGATGGCGGCGGTGTCGACGAAGCGATGGAGGTCGTAGGGGCGGCCGTGGCGGTCGCGCAGGCCGCAGACGATGTCGACCGGATTGAAGTGGGTGGCGGCGGCGAGGATCGCCTGCTGCTCCGGGTCGCGGGGGTCGATCTGCGAGGCCTCGACGATCTGCGGCGAGACGTCCCCCGCAGGTGATTCCACCCAGAAGGGGCCGCCCCCCGGCTCGCCCAGGTTGCGCACCACGCCGCAGACGCGGATCGGCCGGTCGAGGGCGTCGGTCAGGAAGCGCTGCCGCTCGCGCAGGCCGGCCTGCGCGAAGCTCGCGGGCAAGGGGCGGCAGAGCTCGCGGTCGAGGAACTCGGCGGCCTCGCGCAACACCCCTTCGGCCCGCCTCCCCTTGACGCCGTCGAGCGCCTCCAGGCGGTCGAGGTGGGTGAAGGTCTGCTCGCGCACCGCCAGCAGGCACCCCCCGAGGAGGCGCTTCCAGAGGTGGACGACGGGCTTGCGGTCGTCGGGAACGACGTTGTCGATGTTCTTCAGCAGCACGATGTCCCAGCCGTCCTGCCCCAGCTCGTGAAGGTTGTCGAGCAGGGCGCCGTGGCCGCCGGGACGGAAGAGGAGCGCGCCGTCGGCGAGCCGGAAGGGGCGGTCGCCGAGGTCGACGGCGAGGGTGTCGGTGGCGTGCCGCTGGGTCGAGAAGGAGACCTCGAAGCGGCAGTCGTAGAGCTCCTCGAGGCGCGGGCGGACGCGGTCGAGCAGGCGCTCGAACCCCTCCTGGTGCTCGGGCGAGACGGTGAAGTGGAGGAGGCAGAGGCCGTCGTCGGCGCGCGTCATCGCCGCCGCCTCGATCAGGTGCTCCTCGAACGGCGTGCGCGCCGAGTCCCGGCCTCCGGGATAGCGGTGAAAGGGGAGGAGCCCCTTGGGGCAGTCGGCTAGCCCAAGCCCCGGGCTCGCGGCGCTGTTCTCCACCAGGGCGGCGAGCGCGCGGCGCCAGTCGCGCTTGCGGATGCCGCCGTGGGAATCGAAGCCGGGGCCGCCGGCCGGCGTCGCCGCGAGGGTGGCGGCGAGCTCGTCCCAGAAGGCGAAGCGGGGGAGGTGCGCGAGCAGCGTCCGCAACGCCGGGCCGGGCTCGCTCCCGGGCGGGCTCGCCAGATAGGCGACGACGTCCTTGAACATCCGCGTGGCGGCCCCCGAGGCGGGGACGAACTTGGCGGTGCGCCCCCGGCGCGCGGCGGCGTCGAAATGGGCGAGCAGCCCGGCGTGGTCGGCGGCGGCGAGCGCGCGGATGCCGTCGCCGGGGCGGCAGGGACGCTGCACCCGGGTGTAGGGCGGCGGATGGCGGAAGACCTCCACCTGGCGGGCGGCCTCGGCCGGAGCGATCCCCATCTCCGCCAACTGGCGCAGGTCGCGCGGCGAGAAGAGGTCCCCCGCGGGATCGGCGGCGACCGTCACGCCGTTCGCGGCCGCCGCAGGCAGCGTGCCGCGGCCGGCGGCGGTCTCAGCGCTGAGCTTCTCCATGTTTCGCCAATCGTTGCACGACTTCCGCCAGCGGCCGGGCCGCCTGATCCCGCGGGCTGAGCAGGGGGGAATCGGTCGGCCAGACGACGCCGATGGCGGGGTCGTTCCAGGCGATGGCGATCTCGTCGTCGCGGTCGTAGAGGGTGGTGCACTTATAGAGGACGTGGGCGGAGTCCGAGGTGACGCAGAAGCCGTGGGCGAACCCCGGGGGGACCCAGAGCTGGTGGTGGTTGGTGCCGGAGAGCACGGCGCTCACCCAGTGGCCGAAGGTCGGCGACTCCGGCCGGATGTCGACCGCCACGTCGAGGATCTCGCCGAGCACCACCCGCAGCAGCTTCCCCTGCGGCCGGCGGACCTGGGCGTGGAGGCCGCGCAGGGTCGAGCGCACCGAGTAGGAGTGGTTGTCCTGCACGAACTCCCCGGGGAGGCCGGCGTCACCGTACTTCACCTTCTGATAGGTCTCGAGGAAGAAGCCGCGGTCGTCGCCGAAGACGTCGGGCTCGACCAGCACCACCTCGGGGATCGCGGTTGGCAAGAATTTCATCCCGCTTGGACCTCATTTCCAGACTGGGTTCCGAGCCCGAGCCGCTCGCGGCCGTAGCTGCCGCTCTGCACCGCGGCGCACCAGTCGCGCCGCGCGAGGTACCAGCGCACGGTGGCGAGGAGCCCCTCCTCGAAGCTCTTGCGCGGCGCCCAGCCGAGCTCGCCGCGGATCTTGTCGTCGTCGATGGCGTAGCGGCGGTCGTGCCCGGGGCGGTCGGCGACGAATTTCTTCAGCGCCGCGTAGGAGGCGATGCCGCGCTCCCGGAGGGCGGCGTTGCCGGCCGCCGGCCGCTCGCTCTCGAGCAGGGCGCAGAGGGTGTCGACGATCTGGAGGTTGGTGCGCTCGCTGCGCCCCCCCAGGTTGTACTTCTCCCCCGGCCGCCCGCGTTCGAGGGCGGCGAGGACGCCGCGGCAGTGGTCCTCGACGTAGATCCAGTCGCGGACGTTGCCGCCGTCGCCGTAGATCGGCAGCGGCCGGCCGTCGAGGGCGTTGAGCACCATCAGCGGGATCAGCTTCTCGGGGAACTGGTAGGGGCCGTAGTTGTTCGAGCAGTTGGTGACCAGCGCCGGCAGGCCGTAGGTCTCGTGATAGGCCCGCACCAGGTGGTCGGCCGCCGCCTTCGAGGCGGCGTAGGGGGAGTTGGGGGCGTAGGGGGTGGTCTCGGAGAACGCGCCGGTCGCCCCCAGGCTGCCGTAGACCTCGTCGGTCGAGACGTGGAGGAAGCGGAAGGCGTCGCGCTCCGCCGGGGCGAGGGCCGCCAGGTGATGGCGGGCGGCCTCCAGGAGCTCGAAGGCGCCCACGATGTTGGTCTGGATGAAGGCGCTGGCGTCGTCGATCGAGCGGTCGACGTGGCTCTCGGCGGCGAAGTTGACCACGGCCGTGGGGCGTCGCTCGGCGAACAGGCGGCGGACGGCGCCGCGGTCGGCGATGTCCCCCTCGACGAACTCGAAGCGGGGGTGGCCGAGCACGTCGGCGAGGCTCTCGAGGCTGCCGGCGTAGGTGAGCTTGTCGAGCACCACGACGCGGGCGCCGGTCTCGGCGAGGACGAGCCGCACGAAGTTGCAGCCGATGAAACCGGCGCCGCCGGTGATGAGGATGTTTTGCATGCTGGGAGGTCTCTCGGGCCCCGGGGGGCGTTTGCAGCGGGGAAGTATAGCCGTATACGGGCGCGCGGCAGGGATACGTCTACTCGGGTTGGATGGGGTTAGAATCGCGCCCGCCCGTGACGGGCCTCAACACCAGGAGATCCTCCCATGACGACTTTCCCCCGGGTCGCGCCGTGACCCCGCTCCAGGCCATCCTCCTCGGCATCGTCCAGGGGCTCACCGAGTTCCTCCCGGTCAGCTCGTCGGGGCACCTGATCCTGGTCCCCTTCTTCCTGCACTGGCCCGACCAGGGGCTCAGCTTCGACATCGCGACCAACACCGGCACCCTGATCGCGATCCTCGCCTACTTCCACCGCGACGTCCGAGACCTGATCACCGGCTTCTTCACCGGGGCGCCGCGCTCGCGCGACGGCGAGTTCGCGCCGCGGCCGATGGCCTGGGCGATCGTGATCGGCACCATCCCCGCCGGCATCGCCGGGCTGCTCGCCAAGCACTGGATCGAGAGCTACGCCCGGAACCCGCTGCTGATCGCCTGCACCACCCTCGGCTACGGCCTCCTCCTCTTCGCCGCCGACCGCATCGGGAGCAAGGTGCGCACGATCGACCAGGTGACCCTGATGGACGGCCTGCTGGTCGGCTGCGCGCAGGCGCTCGCCCTGGTGCCGGGGACCTCGCGCTCGGGGGTGACCATCACCATGGCGCTTCTCCTCGGCTTCGCGCGGCCGGCGGCGGCCCGCTTCAGCTTCCTGCTCACCATCCCGATCAGCGTCCTCGCCGCCGCCAAGGAGGCGAAGGACCTGATGGACGCCGGGGTGGGGAGGGCGGAGTTGGTGCCGATGGCGATCGGCCTCGTGGTCTCCGCCGTGGTCGGCTACATGGTGATCGCCTGGCTGCTCGAGTGGGTGCGCCGGCGCGATCTCACCGTCTTCGTGGTCTACCGGGTGATCCTGGCGGGGGTGATCTTCGCGGCTCTCTATTTCCGCTAAGAAGATGGAGCGTTCATATTGACAAGTGCGTATGAGTGCTCTAGGATTCCGAATGCGGGGAGGCAAATCCTCCTCTCATCCCTCCCAAAAAAGGAGCGCCCAAGCGCTCCTTCTTTTTTTGCCGCTGGCTGCGGACCGGCGCTTGCGCCGTCCGCCCCTCTCCGAGGGAGCTACTGGCCGCCCAGAATCCCCTTCTTGAAGTCCGCGCCCGGCGCCGGGTCGGGGCCGATCCAGGTGGCGAGGATGGCGTCCGCCGTCGGCTTGCCGGGCAGCGTCCCCTTGGCCTTGCCGTTGACCTCGACCGTGGTCCCTTCGCCGGGGACGTAGGTCAGGGTCAGCTCGTTCCCCTTGGGGATCGGCTCCATCCAGGCGCAGAGCGACGCGAACGCCTTCTTGACCTCGGGGAGCGCCTTCGGGGTGTTCTGCTCGAGCCCCTCCTTCCAGGCGTCGCACATCTGGTCCTTGTTGACCCCGTAGAGGAAGTGCATGACCATCCGGTGCGGCGTGTCCGCCGCCAGGATCTTCGCCACCGCCCGCTCCTTCTGGGGGAGGTAGAGGCCGGCGACGTACACCTTGATGAAGAACTTCGTGCGCAGGGCCATGCCGTTGAGCGCCAGGCTCTGCCCCTTGACGTCGGCCTTGTCGGGGAGGGTGACCCCGGCGAGCGTGCCGGCGCCGGCGGCGGCCACGCCGGACAGTGTGAGCGAGAGGGCGAGGAGAGCGGGGGCTACGATTCGCATCCGGGGGTCCTCCAGTGAGCTTTATTGTTGAGGCTTTGGCCGCGAGTCTAGCATTCCGCCGCGCGCCGGGAGGCCCTCCAAGCGCAACCCGCGGGCCGGCACGCCGTATCCTGAAGCGCCATGCGGACCGATGCCGAGCTGGTCGCGAGCGCCCTCCGGGGTGCAGAGGAGGCCTGCCGCGAGCTGGTGACGCGGTTCGAGCGCCCGGTCTACACCCTGCTCCTGCGCATGGTGCAGAATTCCGCCACGGCGGAGGACCTCGCCCAGGAGGTCTTCGTCAAGGCCTTCCGCCGCCTCGACAGCTACGACCCGCGGTGGAAGTTCTCGAGCTGGCTGTTCAAGATCGCCCACAACACGGCGATCGACCACCTGCGGCGGGGGGTTCCCGACACGGTGCCGATCGACGGTGGGGGAGACGAGGGGGAGGGGAGCCTCGCGGCGGTGCTCTCCGATCCCGCGGCCGAGAGCCCGTTGGCGGCGGCGGAGCGGCGCGACCTCGCGCACGCGCTCGAGCGGGCGATCGCCCGCCTGCGCCCCGAGTACCGCCAGGCGGTGCTGATGTTCTACCTCCAGGGCGCCTCGTACCAGGAGATCTGCGACGTCTCGGGGCTGCCGCTCGGCACGGTGAAGACCAACCTCCACCGGGCGCGCAAGGAGCTCGCGGCGCTGATGACCGGGGCGGGGTGGGGGCCGGCGCCGCCGGCGCCGGATAAGCCGGACCCTGAAACCGCCGGGGCGCCCCACTCGTAGGGGGGCTCAGAGGAGAATGACGAAAATGCGCCCGCTCGACCCCGACGCTCTCGCCCGCTGGCTCGCCGCCGAGCGGGACGACCGCGACGACGTGGCCGACGGAGCGCTCGCCGAGCTGTTCGCGGCGCTCCCCCTCGCGGCGCCGCCCGCCGGCTTCGCCGACCGGGTGATGGCGCGGGTGAGCCTGCCGGCGCCCCAAGTGGCGCCGTTGCGGGCCAGCCGGCGCGACGTCTTCGCCTGGCGCCCGCTGCGGGCCCTGCTCGCCCTCTGCGTCGTCGCCACCGGCCTCGGCGCCCTCTGGCTGCCGCAGGCGCTGCGCGCCGTGGCGGGGCTGTGGAGCGTCAGCGGCGCGGTCGAAGGCGGGACGCGGCTGCTGATCGACGCCGCCGGCTGGCTCGCCGCCCTCCTCAGGACCTGGGACTTTCTGCTGACGCTCGAGCGCGCCCTGACGCAACCGCTGGCCGTGCCGCAGGTGACGGCTCTCCTGCTCGGCGCCCTGCTCGCTTCGAGCCTGGCTTTCCGTTTTCTCCGTGACCAGATCACGGGCGAGAGGTGGACTCATGTGGACCCGATCTGACGACTCGCAAGCTTTCACTCCGCAGCGCCCTGTCGACCGGTTGGTCCGGCGCGGTCGGCGGGCGGGGAGGCTCGTTCTCTTTGGCATCGCCCTCGCGGTGGGCATCCCGGGAAGCGCGCACGCCGTTCCCTTCCCGCAGTCGCCGGACCGGCCGCCGGCCACCGCGCAGGAGCGCAGCGACCTGCGCGCGGCGATCGAGGCCCGCTACGAGGTGCTGCCGATCTCGGGCGGCGTCCTGCTCAAGCCGCGCCGGGCGAAGGCGGAGGTGCGCACGATCGAGGTGGTGGGGGACCGCATCGCCGTCAACGGCGAAACGGTGATGAGCGAGCGCACCCTGCGCGACTGGCTGGGGGACGACGCCGACGTCGTGCTCCGCCTGCAGGGGGTTCCCGCCGCCGGCCGGCGCCAGCTCCTGGGTCTCGGCGCCGAGCCCGCCGGCCACGCGCAGCCGGCTCTGAAGGAAGCCCCCCCGGCGGCGACCTCCGACCCCGATGCCACCGATGCCGCCGATGCCGCGGCGGACGCCGCCGAGACCTCGGACGACACGGCCGCGGAGCCCTCGATGGCCGAGCCGCCGGCTCCGCCAGCGGCCCCGGAGCCCCCGGAGAACCCCTTCGCCAACCGCCATTCCTCCGGGCGACGGGTGAACGTGGGCGGCAGCGTCCACGTGGCCAAGGACGAGCTGGCCGACCAGGTGGTGGCGATCGGCGGCCAGGCGGACGTCCAGGGGGACGTCAAGCACGAGGTGACGGCGGTCGGCGGCCCCGTCCACATCGAGGGGAAGGTGGGGGGGGACGTGGTGTCGATCGGCAGCAACGTCTACCTCGGCCCGCACTCCGTCGTCTCGGGGGACGTCACCAGCGTCGGCGGCACCATCGAGCGCGATCCGGGCGCCGTGATCCACGGCTCGACCAACGAGGTCGGCATGATGCCGTTCGGCCGTCACCGCCACCTCTTCCACTACGGCCCGTCCTGGGGGTTCTGGGGGGGCGTCTCCGACCTGATGGGGAGCCTCGTCCGCCTCGTGCTGACCGGCCTCCTGGTCTGCCTGGTGCTGATGGTGGCGCGGCGGCCGCTCGAGCGGGTGGAGCGCATGCTGGTGACGCAGACCTGGCCGTCGGTGGCGGTGGGGCTCGCCGGCTCGATCTTCTTCTGGCCGCTCTTCGTCGTGGTCACCATCCTGCTGGCGATCACCATCATCGGCTGCGTGCTGTTCCTGCTCTACCCGTTCCTGCTCCTCTACGTGGGGCTGCTGCTGATCCTCGGCTACGCCACCGTCTCGTACCGGCTGGGGCTCTTCCTGGTCGGGCGGCTGGGGCTGAAGATCGCCGGCGACTACGCGGCGGCGCTGACCGGCGTGGTGGCCCTCCAGGGGTGGATCGTGCTGGGGAACCTGTTCGACCTCCTCCCCTGGCCGTTCGGCTTCTTCGCCTTCCTCTGCTGGATGTTCGGCACGCTCGCCACCATCGCGGCCCTGGTGACCGGCTTCGGCGCCGTCATCCTCTCCCGCTTCGGCCTCGCCCCCGGCTACTGGCCCGGCCGCGGCGCGCCGCCGCCCTACCCGGGGTCGATGGTGCCGGTGGGGCCGCCGCCTTATGCGCCGCCGCCACCGCCTTACGCGGCGCCGCCGGCCGAGGGTTTGCCGCTGAGCGATACGGCGGTGCATCCGCCCGAGGAGCCGCGGTAACCAGGGACCCAAGGGACTCCAGGGACAACAGGGACTGAAAGGCAGGGACTGCAGGGACTCCTGCAGTCCCTGTTGTCCCTTAGGTCCCTTGACGCCAGCGCCCCCGTGCGGGGCTCAGCTTCCCGCCAGCCTCTCCGCCAGCCGCGTGAACCGCGGCCGCACTCGGCGGTTCCCCACCGCGACCCGCAGGGCCCTTTCCTCGCCGACCAGGATGGCGAGGCGCTTGGCGCGGGTGAGGGCGGTGTAGAGCAGGTTCCGTTGCAGCATCACGTAGTGGGTGGTGTGGAGAGGGATCACCACGCAGGGGTACTCGCTCCCCTGCGACTTGTGGATCGAGCAGGCGTAGGCGAGCACCAGCTCGTCGATCGAGCCGAAGTCGTAGGCCACCTCGCGGCCGTCGACCACCACGGTGACGATCTGCTCGACCTCGTCGATCGCGCGCACCCTCCCGATGTCGCCGTTGAACACCTCGAGGTCGTAGTTGTTCCGCACCTGCATCACCTTGTCCCCCACCCTGAGGCTGTGGCCGCCGCGGGTCACCGTGGCCCCCTCGGGGTTGAGCAGGTCGCGGAGGGCGGCGTTCAGGCTGTCGGTGCCGAGCGGGCCGCGGTTCATCGGGGTGAGCACCTGGATCTGGTCGACCGGATCGAAGCCGAACTTCCCCGGGATGCGGCGGGCGACGAGCTGCGCGATCGTCTCGGCGATCTCCTCGGGGGTCGCGCGCTCGAAGAAGAAGAAGTCGCCGTCGCTGTCGACCGACTCCTGGATCGGCATCATCCCGTGGTTGACGCGATGCGAGTTGACCACGATCAGGCTGCGTTCGGCCTGGCGGAAGATCTCGGTCAGCCGCACCACCTCGACCGCCTCCGAGCGGATGAGGTCGCCGAGCACCCGCCCCGGGCCGACCGAGGGGAGCTGATCGACGTCGCCGACCAGGATCAGCCGCCCCTGGTCGGGGACGGCGCGCAGCAGGTGATGGGCGAGCACGGTGTCGAGCATCGACGCCTCGTCGACGATCAGCACGTCGCAGGAGAGCGGGTGCTCGCGGTTGCGGTCGAACTGCCGCGTCTGTGGATTGAACTCGAGCAGGCGGTGGAGGGTCGAGGCCTCGGCGCCGGTCGCCTCGGCCAGGCGCTTGGCGGCGCGGCCGGTGGGGGCGGCGAGGAGGACCCGCTGGCGCTTGCGGGCGAGGATCGCCACGATGCCGCGGACCAGCGTCGTCTTGCCGGTCCCCGGGCCGCCGGTGATCACCAGCGCCTTGCGGGTGAGGCCGGCGCGGATCGCCTGCCGCTGCTGGCGGGCGAGCTCGATCCGCTCCTCCTTCTCGAACCAGTCGAGGGCGCGGTCGAGGTCGATCTCGAGCGGCAGCATCGGCTGCACCAGCAGGGCGCGGATGCGCGCCGCCACCGAGGACTCGGCGGCGTGCAGCGCCTTCAGGAAGACGGCGGTCGCGGCCGGGTCTGCCGGATCGGAGATCGGCTCGAGGACGATCTGCTCGCTGCCGGCGAGCGCGGCGACGGCGGCGTCGATCTGGGGTGGTTGCGCGCCGAGCAGCTTCTCGGCCTCCTCGCCGAGCGCCTGGCGCGGCAGGTAGATGTGGCCGCGGTCGGCGGCGGCGCCCAGCAGGTAGAGGGTGCCGGCCTCGATGCGCTGCGGCGCGTCGGGCGGGATGCCGAGCGCCCGCGCGATCTTGTCGGCCGACTGGAAGCCGATGCCATGGATGTCCGCCGCCAGCCGGTAGGGGTTGTCGCGGACGAGCTGCGTCGCGTGGGCGCCGTAGGCCTTGTAGATCTTGATCGCGTAGTGGGTGGAGACGCCGTGCGACTGCAGGAAGATCATCACCTCCTTGATCTCCCGCTGCTCCGCCCACGCGCGGGCGATCTCCTGGCGCCGCTTGGGGCCGATCCCCTCGACCTCCTTCAGCCGCTCGGGGTGGTTCTCGATGACGTCGAGGGTCTCGAGGCCGAAGGCCGCCACCATCCGCGCCGCCATCACCTTGCCGACGCCGCGGATCAGCCCGGAGCCGAGGTACTTCTCGATCCCGCCGAGGTTGGCGGGGATCACCGTGGCGTAGGAGGCGACCCGGAACTGCCGCCCATACTTGGGATCGTTGAGCCAGCTCCCGGCGAGACGCAGGCTCTCCCCCGGCTGCACGCCGAGCAGGTTGCCGACCGCCGTCACCAGGTCCTTCTGCCCGGGCACCTGGAGCCGCACCACGCTCCAGGCGTTCTCCTCGTTGCTGAACACGACCCGCTCGAGCACCCCTTCCAGGGTGGCGGTGTCGCGGTTGTCGCGGGTCTCTCGGGAGTCGAAGGGGAGGGTCATAACCGCCGGCTAGGCGGCGATGAGTTTATCCCGATCAGCCAGCCAGGAACGAGGCGATCCGGTCGAGGGTCCCCGCGAGGTCGGAGTGGACGGGCCAGATCCGCACGCCGTCGCCGTCCGCCCCCGAGCAGGTGGCGAGCACCTCGCCGCTGTCGAGGAACTCGACCTCGGCGTAGCGGTCGCCGGCGCCGAAGGCGAGCGTGACGCCGCCGTCGAGGCTGGGGAAGATGCGTTCGGGGCGCAGGCCGAAGTCGGCCAGCCGGCCGAGGGAGCACTCGGCGAGGCGGCGGGCGCGGGCGCCGGGGACCGCCACCGACTCCGCAGGCCATTCGGGGGTGAGGCCGAGCGCGGCCAGGTCGCTGCGGACCGACGGCAGCCAGGAGGGGGCGGGGGTGGTGGGGTTCTTCGTCGCTGCGATCATCGTTCGATCCTCCTTGGGGTAGCACCCCGGACGATCCCCAGACTAAAGACTGGACGTGACGCCGTCAGTCGCGGCGGGGTTCCAATCCGGTTCCGCCGCGCAGGGCCTGGCCTGGGTTTGAACCGCGCAGCCGACTGGCAGCGACGAAGGAGCGGAGCCCGAAGGAGGCGAGCAGGTTCAAAGCCAGGACAGGCCCTGCGTGGCCGTCGGCTCGACCCTTGGGGCCGTCTGTGCCAAAATGACCCGCAGATGGCTGAGAAACCCCTGGTCCTGGTGATCGACGATGAGACCGGCTCCCGCGAGTCGATGGCCCTCGCCCTCGAGAAGGCGGGGCTCGCCGTGCGCACCTTCGACGACGCGAGGAAGGCGCTCGAGTTCCTCGACGAGAACGACGCCCGCCTCGCCGTCTGCGACCTGCGGATGCCGGGGATGGACGGCCTCGCTTTCCTGCACGAGGTGCGCGAGCGCAAGATCGACCTCAGCCTGATGCTGGTCACCGCCTACGGCTCGATCGAGTCGGCGGTCGAGGCGATGCGGGTCGGCGCCGACGACTATCTGACCAAGCCGGTCGACCTCTACGAGCTGCGCAAGCGGGTGATGAACCTGATCGAGAAGCAGCAGCTCAAGGAGGAGGTCTCGACGCTGCGCGAGATGCTTGACAAGCGCTACGGCTTCGAGAGCATCATCGGCCGCTCGGCGCCGATGGAGCGCCTGTTCGAACAGATGCGGCTGGTGGCGCCGACGCGCTCGAGCGTGCTGGTGATCGGCGAGAGCGGCACCGGCAAGGAGCTGGTCGCCAACGCCCTCCACCGCGCCAGCCCGCGGCGCAACGAGCGCTTCCTGGCGATCAACTGCGGCGCCATCCCGAGCGACATCCTGGAGAGCGAGCTGTTCGGGCACGAGCGCGGCGCCTTCACCGGCGCCGTCACCCGCAAGATCGGCAAGTTCGAGCTCTCCCACAAGGGGACCCTGTTCCTCGACGAGATCAGCGAGCTCTACCCGGAGCTCCAGGTCAAGCTGCTGCGGGTGCTCGAGGAGCGCCAGGTGATGCGGGTCGGCGGCAGCGAGCTGATCTCGGTCGACTTCCGGCTGATCGCGGCCACCAACCGCGACCTCGAAAAGGAGGTCGCCGAGGGGCGCTTCCGCGAGGACCTCTACTATCGGCTGAAGGTGGTGACGCTGCGCATCCCGGGGCTGCGCGAGCGCCCGGGCGACATCGGGCAGCTCGCCGAGCACTTCCTGGCGCTGTTCTGCCAGGAGCACGGCAAGCCGCAGAAGGCCCTGAGCGCCGGCGCCCTCGAGCTGCTGCTGCGCTACCCCTGGCCGGGGAACGTGCGCCAGCTGCGCAACGTCATCGAGTCGGCGGTGGTGTTCAGCCAGGGGGAGGAGATCACCCCGGCCGACCTGCCGGTCGAGGTGCGGGAGTCCTCGGCCGTCTCCGCCGCCGGCGCCCCGGTGCAGGCGGCGGCCGGCGAGCCGCGCACCATGGCCGACATCGAGCGCCAGGCGATCCTCGAGACGCTCGACCGCACCGGCGGCCATCGCGCCAAGGCGGCCGACATCCTCGGCATCGGCCTGCGGACGCTGCAGCGCAAGCTCAAGGAATACAAGGATGAAGGTTTCATTCAGGAAGATTGAGGAGGGGACATGGAGCTTCACACCGAGGTGCTGATCCACAACGAGACGCTGGGCGTGAAGGGGGGGCGCGGGGTGCTGCTGCAGATCAACTCCGAAGGGTATTACGAGGTCAACTGCACCTTCGGCGAGCGGGTCCACCGGACGCTCTTTCCGATCCACGGCACCGTGCTGATCAGCCGCGAGCCCGAGGAGACCACGGGCTCCGAGCCGGAGATCGAACGCTGATGGCCGCGCGCAAGGAAGCCTCCGCCGCCGGTTCGCCGCCCGCCGGGAATGCCGTCAGGCTCTCGGTCAACGTCGATCACATCGCCACCCTGCGGCAGGCGCGCCGCACCCCCTACCCCGATCCGATCGAGGCGGCGCGCATCGCCGAGGCCGCCGGCGCCTCGGGGATCACCGTCCATCTGCGGGTCGACCGCCGCCACATCCAGGACGCCGACGTCGAGAAGCTGCGCGAGAGCGTGGCGGGGAAGCTCAACCTCGAGATGTCGAGCGCCGAGGAGATGGTGCGCGTGGCCCTGCGAGTGAAGCCCGATCAGGTCTCGCTGGTGCCGGAGCGGCCGGAGGAGGTGACCACCGAGGGGGGGCTCAACCTCATCCTCTACGGCCGCCGGATCGCCGACGTCGCCGAGCGGCTGAGCACGGCGGGGATCGCCGTCTCGCTGTTCATCGATCCGGACCCCCGGCAGATCCAGGCGCTGATGCCTCTCGCGGCGAGCGGCGTCACCGGCTTCGAGATCAACACCGACCTCTACACCCGGGCCGCCGACCCCGAGGCGCTCGCCGAGCAGCTGCGGCAGATCGCCGGCGTGGTGGGCGAAGGGACGGCAGCCGGTTTCCACGCCTACGCCGGCCACGGCCTGACCACCGCCAACGCGGGAGCGATCGCCGCCATCCCCGGCATGGAGGAGCTCAACATCGGCCACTCGATCGTCGCCCGCGCCGCGATCGTCGGGATGGACGCGGCGGTGAGGGAGATGCTGGCGGCGATCGCGGCGGGGAAGTAGCTCGAGGTTCTCAGGAAGGGCTCACCCGTTTTTTTCCTCCCCCGTACTCGGGGGAGGCCAGGAGGGGGTGCTCGCAGGCCTGGGTCGCTTCCTTGTCTGGGATGTCGAGGCCCCTCCTAACCTCCCCCGAGTACGGGGGAGGAACCAAGCTCCCTTCGGCCAGCGTTGATCTACGCCGCCCCCAGCTCCGCCCGGATCGCCACGGCGATCTCCTCGGCCAGGGCGTCGATCGTCCCCTGGTCGGGCCCTTCGATCATGATGCGGGCGAGGGGCTCGGTGCCGCTGTAGCGCAGCACGAGCCGGCCGTCGGCACCCAGGCGCTCCTCGACGGAGCGGGCGGCGGCCGCCACCGCCGGCAGGGTCTCGAAGGGCGCCTTTCGCTTCACCCGGACGTTCAGCAGCACCTGCGGATAGCGCCGGAAGGGGGCCAGCATCGCCGACAGCGGGCGGCCGTCGCGGCGGCGCAGGAGCGCCATCTGGACGGCGGTCAGCAGGCCGTCGCCGGTGCTGGCGAGCCCGCTCTCGACGATGTGGCCGGACTGCTCGCCGCCGAGCAGGATCCCCTCCCGGCGCATCGCCTCCACCACGTAGCGGTCGCCGACGGCGCAGCGGACGAGGCCGATCCCCTCGGCCGCCAGCGCGCGCTCGAGCCCGAGGTTGCTCATCGAGGTGGCCACGATGCGCGGAGGGTCGAGGGCCCCCTGGCGGTGGAGGCCGGTGGCCCAGAGGTAGAGGATGGCGTCGCCGTCGCGCACCGTCCCGGTCTCGTCGGCGAGGATGCAGCGGTCGGCGTCGCCGTCGAAGGCGGCGCCGAGGTCGGCTCCCTCCGCCGCGACGCGCGCCGCCATCTCCCCCGGCGCGGTCGAGCCGCAGCCGGCGTTGACGTTGCGGCCGTCGGGGTCGGCGTGGAGGGAGGTGACGCCGGCGCCGAGCCGCGCGAACAGCTCGGCGGCGAGCCCCGAGGCGGCTCCGTTGCCGGTGTCGAGCACCACCCGCAGCCCGGCGAGCGGGCGATGCCCGGGGGCGCCCGGCGCGGCGGTCACGGTGGCGGCGAGGTGAGCGAGGTAGCTCTCGCGCATCGCCGGATCGGCTTCGGGCTGGCGGTCCGCCGCGATCTCCCCGGCCTCCGGCCGCGCCCGCAGCCGGCGCTCGAGCGCCGCCTCGGCCTCGTCGCTCCACTTCGTCCCCTGCGGATCGAGCAGCTTGACGCCGTTGTCCGGGTAGGGGTTGTGGCTCGCCGAGACGACGACGCCGGCGTCGGCGCCGGTCTGCCGCGCCAGCCAAGCCACCCCGGGGGTGGGGATCACGCCGGCGTAGCACACCTCGACGCCGGCGGCGGCGAGGCCGGCGGCGAGCCAGCGGCAGATCTCGGGGGTGCTCTCGCGGGTGTCGCCGCCCAGCACCACCCGCGGCGGCGCTGCCTCGCCCGGGCGCTGCTCGCGAAGAGTCTCGCCGAGATGGACGGCGAGCGCCGTCACCGTGGAGCGGTCGAGCGGCGGCTCGCCGAAGTGGCCGCGGACGCCATCGGTGCCGAACAGGCGGGTCGAAGAATCGCTCAAAGCTTTCCCTTTCGCTTCGGAGGCACGGGTTGGAGGACGGGGGGCTGCATCGGGACCCGCACGGTGACCTTCGACGGCTGGACGACCTGGATCAGCGGATCGGGGGTCACCACCTGCACCGTCTCCTCGAAGGTGAGGGCGTGGCTGTCGAGATTGATCGGCCGGGTGGCGAGCGCGTCGAGCTTGGCGAGCATCGACGCCGGCCCGGTGACCAGCACCTGGTTGGGGAAGACCTCGGGCTCCTGCACCGTCGAGCCCGCCGCCGGCTCGCCGGTCAGCTTGGCGAACACCGGCACCCGCTCGGTGACCTCGCGCTCGAGGTCGACGCGGATCTGGGCCGGCTCGAGCGAGACCACCTCCAGGCCGTCCGGCGCGGTGACGTTGTCGGGGCCGAGGGTGATCGTCGCCGACCCCTCCTGGCGCTGGGTCAGCTCGACCTGCACGTAGACCATCGAGGGGCTGAGCTGGCGCACCGCCTTCTTGCTCCCCCCCAGACGCACGTTGATCGTCGGCAGCGGATTGATCACGACGAAGCCGCGCGGGCGGTTGTAGCTGACGCTCGCCTCGACCACCCGCTCGCTGGCGACCAGGCGGTCCTCGACCGAGGCGTTGAACCAGATGCCGATCGCGATCCCCAGCGCCAGCAGCCGGAGCCCCCAGTTGCGCCACGCTTCACTCGTCGTCGGGCTCATGTCCGCCTCATCTGCGGGCCACCTTCTTCCCCTGCGGGTAGAGGTCGGTCACCAGGTAGCGGTAGAGGGCGTTCCTCAGGCTGTTGCTGTCGAGGTCGCGGGTGAGCACGCCGTTGAAGGCGAGCGAGATGGTGCCGGTCTCCTCCGAGACGACCACGGCCACGGCGTCGGTCTCCTCGGTGATGCCGAGGGCGGCGCGATGGCGGGTGCCGAACTCCTTCGACAGCTCCGGGTTCGGGGTCAGCGGCAGGAAGCAGCCGCCGGCCCCGATGCGGTCGTCCTGCACGATCACGGCGCCGTCGTGGAGCGGCGTGTCGGGCTGGAAGAGGTTGATCAGCAGGTCGTAGGAGACCACGGCGTCGAGCGCGATGCCGTTCTCGATGTAGTTGCGCAGCCCGTGCAGGCGCTCGATCACGATCAGGGCGCCGATGCGGCGGGCCGACAGCGTGGTCGCGGCGAGCACGATCTCGGAGAACGACGCCACCACCTTCTGCTGCTTGGCGAGCCCCCACAGCGGGTTGCGGCCGAAGTCGGCGAGCGCCCGGCGGATCTCCTGCTGGAACAGGACGATGACCGCGAACGGCAGGACGATCAGCAGGTTCTCGAGGATGCGCTGCAGGGTCGGCAGCTCGGCGAGCAGGGCGGTGTAGTACATCAGCCCGATGAACAGCAGCCCGAGGACCATCTGCACGGCCCGCGTGCCGCGGATCAGGAGCAGCAGGTTGTAGATGATGATCGCGACGGCGAGGACGTCGACGGCGTCGCGCCAGGTCAGGATCTCGAGGAAGCGCAGCAAGCCTAGATCCCCGCTTCCACTTCTGCAGGCGCCGCCGTGGAGACGGCCTGCCAGACGTCTAGGAACTGGACCGTCTCTGCCACGTCGTGCACCCGCACTACGGCGGCGCCATGGGCCGCTCCCCAGGCGGCGGCGGCCAGGCTGCCGCCGAGCCGGCGCTCGGGCGGCGCGTCGGGCGCTCCGGGTCGCGCCGCGGCACGGGCGAGGAAGCTCTTGCGGCTGGCGCCGAGGAGGAGCGGGCGGCCGAGGGGGGCGAAGGCGTCGAGATGGCGGACCAGCGCCAGGTTCTGGCGCCAGGTCTTGCCGAAGCCGAGCCCCAGGTCGAGCACCAGCTGCGCCTCGTCGACCCCCGCCGCCACAGCGCGCGCGACGGCGGCGCGCAGCTCGGCGGCCACCTCGCCCAGCAGGTCGTGGAAGCGGATCTCCGTCTGCATGGTGGCGAGGTCGCCGCGGCTGTGCATCAGCACCAGCGGGCAGCCGGCCGCCGCCACCGCCGCGGCGAGGTCCGGGTCGGCCGCGGCGCCCACGTCGTTGATCAGGTCGGCGCCCGTCGCCAGGGCCTGGCGCGCCACCTCTCCCTTGCGGGTGTCGACCGAGAGCGGCGCGCCGGTCGCCGCGCGCAAGGCCGTGAGGACGGGGAGGAGGCGGTCCGCTTCCTCGGTGGGGGAGACCTCGCGAGCCCCCGCGCCGTAGACGCCTCCCCCGGGGCGGGTGGACTCCGCGCCGAGGTCGAGGAGGTCGGCGCCGTCGTCGAGCATGGCGAGGGCATGCGCGACGGCGCGGCCGGGGTCGAGCCAGCGGCCGCCGTCGCTGAACGAGTCGGGCGTGAGGTTGAGAACCCCCATCACCAGCGGTTTCCCCCCGGGACCGCCGAGCGTGAGGGAACGGCCACCGGGGAGCCTCAGGGTCCAGGTCGGGTCGGGTTTGAGTACGGTAGAGGTCTCCATCCGGCGACGGGGAGAGGGCCCCGGCCCCCAGTCTATCGCGGCGCGCAGGCAGACGGAAACGCCCGGTACGGGGCCGGGCGTTTTCTCAGGGTCGAGGGGGAGGAGACGTTCCTACGTTGGAGACAGCTCCGGGGAGATCTCCGGGCCGGTGCGCACCGAGGAGGGGACGACCTCCAGCTCCGGCACCTGCTGGCCGCCGATCACCAGCCCCTCGCCGGGAGGGACCTCGCGGGTCGGGGCGTGGTCCTTGCCCGTCATCTCGCGGATGATGCGATAGACCTCCTCGCCGTCGAGCGTCTCGCGCTCGAGCAGGTCGTGCGAGATACGGTCCAGAACCGGCCGGAACTCGACCAGGATCTTCTTGGCCCGCTCGTAGCCGTCCTGCACGATGCGGCTGACCTCGCGGTCGATGCGCACCGCGGTCTCCTGGCTGTATTCGGAGCGCTGCTGGAACTCGCGGCCGAGGAAGACCGGCTCGTCCTTGCTGCCGAAGGAGAGCGGTCCGAGCTCGGACATCCCCCACTCGCAGACCATGCGGCGGGCCATCTCGGTCGCCCGCTCGATGTCGTTGCCGGCGCCGGTCGTGATGTCGTTCTGGGTGATCTCCTCGGCCACCCGGCCGCCCATCAGGATGGCGATCTGCGCCTCGACGTACTGCTTCTTGTAGGTGTACTTGTCCTCGGTCGGCAGCTGCATGGTGAGGCCGAGCGCCCGCCCGCGCGGGATGATGGTCACCTTGTGCAGCGGGTCGGCCCCCGCCGTGAAGCAGGCGATCAGGGCGTGCCCCGCCTCGTGGTAGGCGGTGATCGACTTCTCGTCGTCGGTCAGCATCATGCTCTTGCGCTCGGCGCCCATCAGCACCTTGTCCTTGGCGAACTCGAAGTCCCCCATGTCGACCTTCTTCTTGTTGCGCCGGGCGGCGATCAGGGCCGCCTCGTTGACCAGGTTCGACAGGTCGGCGCCGGCGAAGCCGGGGGTGCCGCGGGCGATCACCAGCAGGTTGACGGTCTCGTCGACCGGGATGTTGCGGGTGTGCACCTTGAGGATGCCGAGCCGGCCGTTGATGTCCGGACGGTCGACCACCACGCGGCGGTCGAAGCGGCCGGGGCGCAGGAGCGCCGGGTCGAGCACGTCGGGACGGTTGGTGGCGGCGATCAGGATCACCCCCTCGTTCGACTCGAAGCCGTCCATCTCGACCAGCAGCTGGTTGAGCGTCTGCTCCCGCTCGTCGTGGCCGCCGCCCAAGCCGGCGCCACGATGGCGGCCGACGGCGTCGATCTCGTCGATGAAGATGATGCAGGGGGCGTTCTTCTTCCCCTGCTCGAAGAGGTCGCGCACCCGCGAGGCGCCGACGCCGACGAACATCTCGACGAAGTCCGAGCCCGAGATCGAGAAGAAGGGGACGTTCGCCTCGCCGGCGATGGCGCGGGCGAGCAGCGTCTTGCCGGTCCCCGGGGGGCCCATCAGCAGCACCCCCTTGGGGATGCGGCCGCCCAGCTTCTGGAACTTCTGGGGCTCCTTGAGGAACTCGACGATCTCCTGCAGCTCGTCCTTGGCCTCCTCGACGCCGGCGACGTCCTTGAACGTCACCTTCTTGCCGGAGGCGTTCAGGAGCTTCGCCTTGCTCTTGCCGAAGGAGAGGGCCTTGTTGCCGCCGGTCTGCATCTGGCGCATGAAGAAGATCCAGAGCCCGACGATCAGCAGCACCGGCGCCCAGGTGAGCAGGACGGCGAGCAGCGGGTTCTCGCGCGCCTCCTCGGCGCGGATCTTGACGTTGGCCTTGCGCAGCTCGGGGACGAGCTGGGGGTCGTCGGTGAGCAGGGTGGTCTTGAATTCCTGGCCGGCCAGCGAATCGGTCTTGTACTTGCCGGTCAGCTGGCGGTCGCGGATCGTGACCTCGGCGACCTTGCCTTGCTCGACGCTGGCGAGGAAATCGGTGTAGGTCAGCTCCTTCTGGACGGCCTTACCGCCCTGGAACGTATTCCAGAGCAGGATCACCACCCCGAAGATCGCCATCCAGAGAAACAGGGTTTTGACAGTAGAGTTCAAAGCTCGGCTACCTCATAGGAAGCACGGCGGGGGGTGCGGCTCCCCACGGCGCTTGGGCTTCGTTCAGGCAGGAACGGAACGTCCCTTCCTCGTGACAACCCGGTGGCCCGTCCGTCGATTCCCGGCCGGTTCCCGGCCGCTGCGGCGCCTCAGATCTCATCGGCCAGCCGTCCGACGTAGGGAAGATTGCCGTAAGCCCCCTGGTGCTTCAGGCCGTAGCCGACCAGGACGCCGCGGCGATGGGTGAGGAGAGCGCTGTAGTGGAGGTCGAAGGCGGTCTTGCGCTCGTCGGGCATGTCGATCAGCGCCGCGAAGCGGACCTGGGACGCGCCATGGTTGCGCAGCTGCTGCTCGAGGTAGGGCTCGGTCACCGCCGAGGAGACGACGTCCTTGAGCACCAGCACGCTCTGCCCGGCGATGTCGATCGGGATCGGATACTCGATGCGGAGCACCTCTCCCCCCTCTTCGTCGCCGGCGGCGACGCGGTAGGCGACGTCGATGAACTCGTAGCGCACCGTCCGCCCGATCGCCCGCACCAGATCGGCGAGGAAGATGACCGAGCCGCCGAGCAGGGCGAGCAGCAGGGGGTTCTCGTCGCCGAGCTCGTCGCCGAGCTGGCGGCCGAGGGCCTCGACGCTCTCGCGCACGGTCCCGGTGTCGAACAGCACCTCGATGCCGGGAGGGGTGTCTTCTAGGTTCATGTGGTCGTAACCTCGGCGACCCAGGCGGTCGCATCTCCAGCCAGTCGGAACCTCTCGTCGATCGTCACCCCCGCCACCCAGGCGATGCGTCCGCCCACGACGAGGAGCGGCAGCCGGTCGCGCAGGTGCCGCGGCACCCGGCGGTCGATCAGGACCTCCTTCAGCCGGCGGCTGCCGCAGGCGCCCAGAGGATGGATGCGGTCCCCGGGGCGGCGGTTGCGGACCGTGACGAGATCTCCCTCGGTCAACGGCAAGGCGAGCGCGGCGCGGTCGGTGGCCCCCGTGAGCATCCAGGGCTCCACGGCGCGGCGGCGGATCGCGAGACGAACGGCGATCTCCGGGATCGCGAGCTCTCCCGGAACCTTGAGAGTATAGGTGAAATCGGCCACCCGCTCCCGCGCCCCCTCGTCCCGGCGCAGGATCAGCCGCTCGCGCGTCGCCTCCCAGCGCCAGCCGCCGCCGGCATCGCAGGCGCAGGCGGCGCGCGGCGAGGCGGCGAGCTGGCGGCCGAGCTCGCGGCGCGCCGCCTCGCTCGCCGGATAGGGGGCGCCGGCCTGCCGGTGCAGCCAGGCGAGGGCGAACGGATGGAGGTCGGCCGGCAGGACCGCGAAGGCGTCGCGCGGCACGGCGATGCCGCCGGCGGCCGGCAGGAGCGGGAGCCGCCCGGCGAGGCAGCGGTCGATCGCCAGGCCGGCGCCGCGGGCCTTCGCCGCCAGGCCGGCGAGGCGGCCGGGAAGCTCCGCCGCGAATTCCGGATCGGTCGCCGCGAGGGCCGGCAGCAGGCGGTGGCGCACCCGGTTGCGCGGCACCTCGAGGTCGCGGTTGGTGGGGTCGTCGAGCGCCGCCAGCCCGGCCGCGGCGACGGCGTCCAGCAGCCTCCGGCGGGGGAGGGCGAGGAGCGGGCGGACGACGGCGCCGTGGAGCGGGCGGATCCCGGCGAGCCCCGAGAGGCCGCTGCCGAAGAGGAGGCGCAGGAGAACCGTCTCGGCCTGGTCGTCCCGGTGATGGGCGGTGGCGACGAAGCGGGCGCCGAGCGCGGCGCGCGTCCGTTCCAGAAAGTGGTAGCGCGCCCGGCGGGCTGCCGCCTCGGGGCTCTCCCCGCCGCCTCCCGCGCCGTCCGCCGCTGGACGACCCGCCGCGCGCTCCGTCACCAGCATCACGCCGAGCTCTCCGGCCAGGCGGGCGGCCCCCTCGGCGCGCTGCCGCGAGCCGGGATCGAGGGCATGGTCGAAATGGGCGGCGGCGAGGCGGAGCCCGCGCCGGACGGCGAGCCGCGACATCCCCAGCAGCAGCGCCGTCGAATCCGCGCCCCCCGAGAAGGCCACCACGACGCCGTCGCCGGCCGCGAGCGGGGCCGCGTCCCGGAAGAAGGCCGCGAGGGCGGCGTCCAGGAGGTCCACGGAGGTTGTCTGCAACCGGGAATCGGGGGAAGTGGTGGCGGTGACGGGACTCGAACCCATGACCTAGCGGTTATGAGCCGCTCGCTCTAACCAACTGAGCTACACCGCCAAGGAGAAGACCTGAGAAAAGGAAATGGCCGCCACACGGTGGGCGGCCCTCCGGATCGGGCGGGATTATACCCAAGACGGGGGCTCATTACGAGCCCGCACGCGAGAGACTTCAAGAGAGAGGATCACAGGACGGAGCGGGCGATCCGCAGGGAATGCGCCGACCGCTCCGGTCCCCAGACCGGCCTGGCCTCGACAGTATTTCGAGAATACTGAATTTACCGCATCACTTCCTGGCAGCTACGGAACTGACCGAAGAATTCCTGCATGGAGGTCGACAGCGCCGGCTCGTTCAGCCGATAGATGACGTTCTGTCCCTGGCGCTGATCGACGACCAGATCGGCCTCTTTCAGCACGGACAGGTGGCGCGAGATGGTCGGCTGCGACAGGTTGAAATTGCCGACGATCTCTCCCACCGTGCGCTGGTTCCCTTCGAGCAGGCGCAGGATCTCCTGGCGCGTGCCGTCCGACAGAGCCTTGAACACCTTGGTCAGGTGCCGTTCCTCGCGCCGGAAGTTGTGGATGCCGCGGTCGATGTTAGCCATGGCCGTTTTGTCTCCTTGAGGCGGGGGTTGAATCCTTCGCCGCCCCGATGCACTCATTGTAGAGACCGTACACTTGAATAACACTTGAGACTGCCCGTCGAAGGGCGCAGCTTAGTGCCCAATTTGTTAGCATACAGGTGCAAACTTCTCTATAACCAAAAAGTTGCGTGCACTGTGAGAATGACTTGGGGGTAGCCCGGGGGGGCCAAAACGGGACAAGAACCCCGTTACGATGGGGGAGCAGAGGGTTGGAAGGCAGGGGAAGAGGGGAGGGGATGCCCAAGGACTGAGCACCCCCCGAGGCCAGCGGGGAACCGTCAGGAGCCGGCGCTGAGGCGCTGGGCCACGGCGGACCAGTTGATGGTGTTCCACCAGGCTGTCAGGTAGTCGGGGCGCTTGTTCTGGTACTTCAGGTAGTAGGCGTGCTCCCAGACGTCGACCCCGAGGATCGGGGTCTTCCCTTCCATCAGGGGGCTGTCCTGGTTGGGCTTGGCGACCACCTCGAGCTTGCCGCCGCTCGCCACCAGCCACCCCCAGCCGGAGCCGAACTGGTTGGCCGCGGCGTTGGTCAGCTTCTCCTTGAACCCCTCGAAGCTGCCGAAGTCGCGCGAGAGGGCGCTCGCCAGGTCGCCCGAGGGGACGCCGCCGCCCCCGGGCCCCATCACCTCCCAGAACAGCGAGTGGTTGGCGTGGCCGCCGCCGTGGTTGCGCACGGCCGTGCGGATCGCCTCCGGCACCTGGTCGATGCCGCGCAGCAGGTCCTCCACGGACTTGCCCTGGAGGTCGGGGTGGGTGGCGAGGGCGTCGTTGAGCTTGGCGACGTAGGTCGCATGGTGCTTGTCGTGATGGATCTCCATCGTCTTGGCGTCGATGTGGGGCTCCAGCGCGTCGAAGGCGTAAGGCAGCGCGGGCAATTGGTACGGCATGGTGGCGTCCCTCCTGTGGGTAGCGTTCGGATGGCCCGCCGGATGGCTCCGGGCGTGGATCGCCGGCGGGGGAAGCGAGGGGGCAGGGCGAGCTGGTGAGGTTGCCCCCCGGCCGGCTCGTATTCTTGCAGAAATCCTCCGCCAGAAACACTCGCGGAACTCCTCGCCCAGAAACAGCAAGGCCCCCGCGAGGGGGGCCCTGGAGCGAACCGCGGCGGGATCGGCCGGTCGGCTTAGCGCAGCTTCTCTTCGACGAACTCGACGTGCTGGCGGACCTTGGGGTCGTACTTCTTCATCCGCAGCTTCTCGGTGGAGAGCTTCTTGTTCTTCGACGTCGTGTAGAAGTAGCCGGTGCCGGCGGAGGAAACCAACTTGATCTTTTCGCGCATCGCGTTTTCTTCTTTCTCTTGGGGTTAGATGGCGGGGCCGACGGGGCTCGAACCCGCGACCTCCGGCGTGACAGGCCGGCGTTCTAACCAACTGAACTACAGCCCCGCAAAGAACTTCTTCCCGAACGGCATTCCCACTCGTGGTGGGAGGTGAGGGATTTGAACCCGCGACCCCCTGCGTGTAAGGCAGGTGCTCTAACCGCTGAGCTAACCTCCCTCTGCCGCCAAGGAGCCGCAATGATAGGAAAGCGGGTGCGGGTTGTCAACGCCGCCCCCGCAACGTCTTCGCCTTCCCTTATCCATCTCCAGGTTTCGGCGTAGTCGTGGACCGACCGATCCGGGAGCCTCTTCCCTCCCCTGTACTCGGGGGAGGCTAGGAGGGGGCGTTCCGGAGTCCGAAGCGCTTCCTTGGTTGGCAGGTTGCGAACCCCCTCCTGGCCTCCCCCGAGTACAGGGGAGGAACAAGGCTCCCTGCGAGATCAGCTGCCATCGCTCCACGCGTCTCCTTGCTCTTTTCCCTCCGGCTTGCGCGAGGTACCCGAAAGACGGTATAAAGGTGCTCCCTTTCCGTGACGGCGCCTCCCCTGGGCTCCGGAGCCTTCCCATTTCCTGACGGTCCATCGCCCCACCTCCCTCCTTACCCGGAGGTAGGCCATGAGGACGATGCTGGAGGGGCGCGCCGCGCCCAGGGATTGGGACGATTTCATTCACCGCTACGGCTGGCTGTTGCGGGTGCACGTCCACCGTGCCGGGCAGCGCGCCGGCTTTGAAGCCGGCCGCGAGCCGCTCGAGGACTGGGTGCAGGACGCCTATTACCGCCTGCTCGCCGGCGGCGTTCCCCGGCTGCGGCGGATGCGCGGCTGGCGCTTCCCGCAGATCGCCGCCTATCTCGCGCGGGTGGCGAACGGGGTGGTGCTCGACGAGAAGCGCTCGCGCGCCGCCGTCAAGCGGGGGAAGGGGTTCCGGATCACCCTCGAAGGGCGCCTCACCGAGATCGCCGACCGCGCCGTCGACCCGCGCGCCACCCCGGAGCAGAACGCTCTGCGCCGGCAACGCCAGCGGATGTTCTTCGACTACTGCCACACGCTCGTCGACCCCAGGCTCGAGGAGCCCGACCGCCGGCGCGCGGTGCGCATCCTGCAGCGCACCTTCCTCGCCGGCTGGAGCAGCGCCGAGATCATCAAGGCCGAAGGCGGGAGGCTCGCTCCCAGCACCGTCCACTCCGTCGTGCACCGCGCCCGGCGGCGGATCTCCGCGGGGCCGCTGGCCGCCCGCGAGCGGAGACGCGAGCTATGATCCCTCGCCATGCTCCGCATCTTCACCGATCCCGCCTGCCTCCGGCACCGCGCCCCGGCCGGCTATCCCGAGCGGCCGGAGCGGCTCTCCGGCGTGATCGACCACCTCCGGGAGGCCGGCTGGACCTTCGCCGAGCCGTCCGCCGAATCGGACGTCCCGGCGGCTCCCGACCATGAAGCGCAGGCCGCGGTCGCCGCGGTCCACGACGAGGGCTACGTCGCCCGCTTCGAGCGCGCCGCGGCGCGCGGCGATTCGCTGCTCGACTCGGCCGACAACCCGCTCTCCGCCGGCACTTGGGGCGCGGCCTGGGGCGCCGTCGGCGCCACGCTCGCGGCGGCGGACTGGGTCGCCGGGGGGAACCAGCGCACCGCCTTCGCGGCGGTGCGCCCGCCCGGCCACCACGCCGAGCACGCCACCGCCATGGGCTTCTGCTTCTTCAACAACGCGGCGGTGGCCGCCGAGCACCTGCGCCGCCGCCACGGCGCGGCGCGGGTGGCCGTCTTCGATTTCGACGTCCACCACGGCAACGGCACCCAGCACCTGTTCTCGGCGCGCCCCGACGTCTTCTACGCCAGCACCCACCAGTATCCGTTCTACCCCGGCACCGGAGCGGCGAACGAGCGGGGGACGGGAGCGGGGGAGGGGTTCACCCTCAACGTCCCCCTCCCGGCGGGGACCGGCGACGAGGAGTACGCCGCGGCGATCCAGGAGGTGATCCTGCCGGCTCTCCGCCGCTTCGCCCCCGACGTCCTGATCCTGTCGGCCGGCTTCGACGCCTGGCAGCACGACCCGCTGGGCGGCATGCGGGTGACCGAGGAGGGTTTCCGCAACTGGGGAGAGTGGTGCGCCAAGCTCGCCGAAGAGGTCTGCGGCGGGCGCGTGCTGGCGCTGCTCGAAGGGGGGTACGACCTAGCGAATCTTCCCAGGCTGGTGGAAGCCCACCTGGAAGGACTGGGGAGGTGAAACCCTATAGAAGAAAGCCAATGATTGACTTTACCGGCCCGATCCCCGTAAAATCCGCGAAAGTTCACGTAATACTTGAAGGGTGACCGGTAAGGTCCGCGTCCTTCGGTTGTTTCCGAGGTTTTCACAAGCCGGCTGGCCGAGTGAGGTCTGGTTGTGGAGGAGGTAGGAGCATGAAGCGCAACGTCATCCTGTCTGCGATCGCGGTGGCCCTGCTGGCGGTGGCCCCGATCTCGGCCGCTCCCCCGTTCGGCAACTTCGACGGCATCGTCGGCGGCGGCAACTCCGGCGCCGGCCTCCTGGCCCTGACCGGCTGGGCGCTCGACGACAACGGCATCCTGGCGGTCGACATCCTGGTCGACGGCCTGGTCGCCGGGCGCGCCGCCTACGGCCGCGCCCGCGCCGGCGTCACCGCGCGGTTCCCCGGCTTCCCGGATTCGGCGCACCCGGGCTTCGGCTTCCAGCTCGACACCACGCACTACCTGAACGGCGTCCACTCGGTCGTCGTGCGGGTGAAGAGCCGCAACGGCGAGGTGGCGCTGCTGCCGCCGCAGCCGATCTACTTCAACAACGTCGCGGCGGACCTCGCGCCGTTCGGCCAGATCGAGTTCCCCAAGCCGCAGGCCGAGCTGCGCGGCAAGTGCGACCTGGTGAACCTCAACCGGCGCTACAGCGTGATCTCCGGCTACGCCCTCGACGCCGGCATCCAGAGCGAGGACACCGGGGTCGGCTACGTCGAGCTGCTGATCGACCGCTCCCTGTGGTCGAACAGCCAGACCGACTGCTTCTTCTCCGCCATCACCGGCGGCTACTCCAACTGCTACGGCATCCGCCGGGTCGACGTCGAGCGCGTCTATCCGAGCCTCAAGGACAGCCCGCACAGCGGCTTCCGCTTCGTCCTCGACATCGGCGCCATCATCGCCTCCGGCATCTACACCCAGGGGCAGCACACGCTGACCATCCGCGGCGGCGACCTCGCGGACGAGACGCGCAACATCACGGAGTTCCCGGTCACCTTCAGCTGCGACGACAATTTCACCAACGAGGCCTCCTTCGGGGACATCGACCTGCCGCTCAACGGGCTGCTCTATCACGGCACCATCACGGCGAGCGGCTGGGCGCTCGACTTCGAAGGGGTGGCGAGCGTGCAGATCCTGGTCGACGGCCATCCGTTCGGCAACGCCCTCTACGGCTTCGCCCGGCCGGACGTCTTCGCGCTCTCCTACTACCCCGGCTACCCGAACATCACCGGGCCGGGCTGGCAGTTCTCGCTCGACACCACGCTGCTCCAGAACGGCGAGCACTTCCTCGACGTGGTGGTGACCGACAACCTCGGCTTCACCACCTACGTCGGCAAGAAGCGGTTCGTGGTCAACAACGTGGGCGGCTAGCGGCCGCGCGCTCCCCGGCGTTCTGCGACGCCCCATCCCGCAGCGGGATGGGGCGTTCGTGTTTTCCCCTCAGGCGCCGGCCCGCGGCGCCATGCTTTCGGGCCATGTTTTTTCCCCGGTGCTATCCTTCGCCGCATGTCGGGAGTCGTCTCGGGAATCGACCGCATCCTCTTCTTCGGCACCCCTGAATTCGCGGTGCCGACGCTCGCCGCGCTGGTGGCGGCGGGGCGGCCGCCGGTGCGCGTGATCACCCAGCCGGCACGCCCTGCCGGGCGCAGCGGCGCGCCGCAGGATCCGCCGGTCGCCCGCTGGGCGCGCGAGCACGGGATCGCGGTGTCGCAGCCCGAGCGCGTCCGCGCCCCCGAGTTCCTGGCTGAGGCCGCGGCGCTGGCGCCCGACGTGGCGGTGGTCGTCGCCTTCGGCCAGATCTTCCCGCCCGCGCTGCTCGAGCTGCCGCGCCACGGCTGCATCAACCTCCACGCCTCGCTGCTGCCGCGCTGGCGCGGCGCCTCGCCGATCCAGGCCGCCCTCGCCGCCGGCGACGCGCGCACGGGGGTGGCGACGATGCGGATGGACGCCGGGCTCGACACCGGCCCGATCCTGCTCGAGGAGGAGACCGCGATCGCTCCCGCGGAGAGCGCGGAGGAGCTGGCGCAACGGCTCGCGGCGCTCGGCGGCCCGCTGATGGTGCGGACGCTCGAGCTGCTCGAGCGCGGCGAGATCGCGCCGCGCCCGCAGGCGCCCGAGGGGGCGACCTACGCGCCGCGCCTCACCCGCGACAGCGGCAAGGTCGACTGGACGCTCCCCGCGCGCCGCCTCCACGACCGCCTGCGCGCCTACACCCCGTGGCCGGGGCTGACCGCCCAGCTGCGCGGCGAGCCGGTGAAGATCGTGGCTGCGGTTGCTACCGATGCCGGCGCCGAAGACGCGGCTCCCGGGACCTTCCTCGGCCTGCGCGACGGCCGCCTCGCCGTCGCCTGCGGCGCGGGGAGCGTGCTGGCGATCTCCGAGCTCCAGCGCGCGGGCAAGCGCCCCCGGCAGGCCGCCGATTTCATGAACGGAGAGCGCCTGCGCGCCGGCGAGAGCTTCACCTGACCCCGTCGCGAAGATCCGAACGATTCCGAACGATCGCGAGAGAATGTCGAAACACCGCTTCACGCCGCACCCCGACTCCCAGACCGGCCCCGGCCGCAGCCGGCGCCAGACCTCGCGCCGGACCCAGCAGGACAACGTCCGCGCCACCGCCGCCTGGGTGCTCGAGCGCACCCTGCAGTCGCTGGCCCCGGCCGACTCCTTCCTCGACAGCGCGCTGCCGCGCTTCGACGAGCGCGACCAGGGGCTGCTGCGCGAGCTGGTGATGGGGAGCCTGCGCTGGCTGCGCCGGCTCGACCACGTGATCTCGCTGGCCAGCAACCGCTCCTTCGACGCCATCGAGCCGGCCCTGCGCTCGCCGCTGCGCATCGCCACCTACCAGCTCCTCTTCCTCGACCGCGTCCCCGCCCACGCCGCCGTCCACGAGGCGGTGGAGCAGGCCCACCAGCTCACCCACCGCGGCGGCGCGAGCTTCGTCAACGGCGTGCTGCGCAGCATCGCGCGCGAGCCGCACCTCGACGCCTGGCCGGTCAAGGAATCCGATCCGGTGCGCCGGATCGCGCTCGAGAAGAGCCATCCCGACTTCCTGGTCTCCCGCTGGCTGCACCGCTTCGGCACCGCGCGCACGCTCGACCTGCTCGACGCCAACAACCGCTCGCGGCCGATGCACCTGCTCGCCTTCCGCGACCGCGGCGGCCGCGAGCTGCTCGCCGAGACGCTGATCGACGAGGGGCTGGAGGTCGAGCCGGCGGCGCTCTCGCCGCTCGGGCTGATCGTGCGGCGCGGCAATCCGCTCGCCACCGCCGCCTTCCAGCGCGGCGACCTCTACGTGCAGGACGAGGCGAGCCAGGCCGCGGCGCTGATCCCGCCGCCGCGTCCGGGCGAGACGGTGCTCGACGCCGCCGCGGCCCCCGGCGGCAAGAGCTTCACCCTGCTCGCCGCCGAGCCGAGCGTGCGGATCACGATGAGCGACGTCGCCCTGGCCCGCGCCGGACGCGTGCGCGCCAACCTGCGGCGCTTGGGGCGCCACCTGCCGCTCGCCATCGCCGACGCCGGCGCGCCCCCCTTCGCGCGCCCGTTCGACCGCGTGGTGCTCGACCTCCCGTGCACCGGCACCGGCACGCTGCGCCGCCACCCCGAGATCAAGTGGCGGATCAGCGAGAGCGAGATCGGCCGCCTGTCGCGCCAGGCCCTGCGCCTGCTCGAAGGCTCGGCGCGGCTGGTCGCGCCGGGCGGCCGGCTGGTCGCCATCACCTGCTCGCTCGAGCCGGAGGAGAACGAGGAGGTGATGGCGCGCTTTCTCAGCGTCCACCCGGAGCTCTCGCCGCTGCCGCTCGAGGCGATCCTCGACGCCCCCCTCGCCGCCGGCATCATCGGCCCCGGCGCGTGGCGTCTGCTCACCGGCGGGGACCACGACGGCTTCACCGTCAACGTGCTCGAGAAAGCCCGGATTTAGGCCGTTCCGTACGACCTGGCCGCGTCCTGGTGCTGTATTGACAGCCCACCCCCGTTGCCTTATCGTTTCTGGCAGTCACTTTCGTTCAAAAAAACGACCAAGGAGGAGGAGAGATGGCTGGTAAGGCTGATCTGGTGAATAGCATTGTGGATGCCGTGGAGGGCCTCACCCGGCGCCAGGCTCAGGGGGCGTTCGAAGCCGTCGTGGGCGCGGTCTCCGATTCTCTCAAGGCGGGCGAGTCGGTCAAGATCCCCGGCCTGGGCAGCTTCGCGGTCGCCGAGCGCGGCGCCCGCAAGGGACGCAACCCCGCCACCGGCGAGTCGATCACGATCAAGGCCAGCAAGACGGTCCGCTTCAAGGCTGGCAAGGACCTCAAGGAAGCCGTCAACACCAAGAAGCGCGGCCGCAAGTAGCTCGCGGCCTCTGGGCGAGCGCCACTCCCTCCGCAGAGTCTTGTTCCGCCGACTTTTTGAAGCCCCGTGCGTGCCGCCGCCGGGGCTTTCGTCGTTTTAGATCACATCTATATTCTATTAATTGATCGACACGATCGGCACGATCAGCGGATGTGCCGGTAGAGCCGCGCCAGACGGTGCGGCGAGACGCCGCAGAGGAAGAGCCCCCAGATCAGCCAGTTGATCGCCACGGTGCGCACGGCCCCCTGCTCGACGAAGCGGCGGGCGCCGGTGGTCACCGGCTCGGCGACGAGGGTGAAGCCGGGGAGGCGCCGCAGCCGCAGGATGAAATCGAGGTCCTCGAGGATCGGCCAGTCGGGGAAGCCGCCCAGCCGCTCGAACGTCTCGCGCGTCGCGAACTGCGCCTGGTCGCCGAGCGGCACGCGCAGCCAGCGGGTGCGCCCGTTGATCAGCCGCGCGCCCAGACGCTGCATGGGTCGGTCGGTGTCGAAGCGGAGGAGGAAGCCGCCCCCCGGCGCTCCCGCCGCGACGGCGGCGCGGACCCGGGCTCCGCCCCCCGCCGGCAGGGTGGTGTCGGCGTGCAGGAAGAGCAGGATGTCGGCCCCCGCCGCGAGCGCCGCCGCGGCCCCCTGGTTGAGCTGGCCGCCGCGGCCGGGCGCCCCCCCCTGGAGGGTGACGGCGAGGGCGCCGAGCGCGCGCGCCGCCGCCACGGTGCCGTCGCGGCTGCCGCCGTCGGCGACCACCACCAGATCGCCGTCCGCGAGCTCCGCGAGGACGGCCGGAAGATGGCGGCGCACGGTGTCCTCCTCGTTCAGGGTGGGCACGACGATCGCCAGTTTCAGGGGGTTCAAAGCGGCGAGATGCTAGCATGCCGAGGCCGGATTCCCGGGTCCGGCCCGTCCGCAGTCCCGTACCCGCCGGAGACGCTGGAGCCGACCTCATGAGCCCGCAAGGTTCGTTCAGCCATCTCGATGCCCAGGGGGGCGCCCACATGGTGGACGTCTCCGAGAAGCCCGTCACCCGCCGGGTGGCCGAGGCCTCGTGCCGCGTGCTGCTCTCCGCCGGCACCCTCGTCCGCCTGGCCAACCTCCCCAAGGGGGACGCCTTCGCCGTCGCCCACCTCGCCGGCGTGCAGGCGGCCAAGCGCACCGCGGAGCTGATCCCGCTCGCCCACCAGATCCCGCTCGACCAGGTGGAGATCGAGATCCGGCCGATCGCCGAAGGGGTCGAGATCCGCAGCCGCGTGGTGGTCAACGCTCGCACCGGCGCCGAGATGGAGGCGCTCGTCGCCTGCTCGACCGCCGCCCTCGCGCTCTACGACATGGTCAAGGCGGTCGAGAAGGGGGCGGTGATCACCGACCTGCGCCTCGACGCCAAGAGCGGCGGCCGCACCGGCACGTTCGAGCGGGATCGGCGGGACGGATGAGCGTCCGCACCGGCCTCGACCGCCTGCTCGCCGATCCGTCGCGCCTCGCCGGGCGGCGCTACGGCATCCTCGCCCACGGCGCCTCGATCTCGCGCCAGGGGGTGCCGATCCACCTCGCCCTGGCGGCGGGGCCGGCCGGGCCTCCCAGCGCCCTCTTCGGCCCCGAGCACGGCTACTACGGCATCGAGCAGGACATGATCCCCGCCGACGGCGGCACCGACCCGTGGACCGGCGCGCCGCTCCTCTCGCTCTACGGCGATGCGGAGGGGACGCTGCGCCCCAGCCCGTCGGCGTTCTCCGGCCTCGACCTGCTGCTGATCGACCTCCAGGACGTCGGCTCGCGCTACTACACCTACGCCGCCACGGCGATCTGGGCCGCCGAGGCGGCGATGGCCGCCGGCTGCGAGGTCTGGGTGCTCGACCGCCCGAACCCCTTGGGCGGCGCGGTGGTCGAGGGGAACCTCCTCGGCGCCGGCTACGAGTCGTTCGTCGGCGCCTTCCGCCTCCCCGTCCGCCACGGCCTGACGCTCGGCGAGCTCTTCCGCCTCGAAGCGCTGCGCCGCTCCTGGAGCGACGCGCGGGCGTACTTCTCCGTCCTCTACCTCGAGGGGTGGCGGCGCACGATGACCTGGGAGGAGACCGGCCTGCCGTGGATCGCCCCGTCGCCCAACATGCCGACGGTGACCACGGCGCGGGTCTACCCCGGCGGCTGCCTGGTCGAGGCGACCGAGCTCTCGGAGGGGCGCGGCACCACCCGCCCCTTCCAGCTCACCGGCGCGCCGTTCGTCGATCCCAAGCGCCTCGCCGCGAAGCTCAACGCGCGCCGCCTCCCCGGCGTCACCTTCGTCCCCACCTACTACCGGCCGCAGTTCCAGAAGCACCGCGGCGAGATCTGCGGCGGCGTCGAGCTGCTGGTCGGCGCTCCGGCCGCCTTCGCCTCCTACCGCGCCGGCGTCGAGCTCCTCGCCACTGTCCACCGCCTCTGGCCGGACGACTTCGCCTGGCGCGAAGCCCCCTACGAGTTCGTGGCGGACCGCCCGGCGATCGACCTGCTGACCGGCGGCCCCGAGTGCCGCCAGGCGGTCGAGAGCGGCGACGGGCTCGACGACTGGATCGCCGGCTGGCCGGCCGACGAAGCGGCCTTCCGCGAAGAGCGGCGGGAGATCCTGCTCTACCCCGAGGAAGGCTAGTGATGCCGATGCGATCCCCCCACCTCCTCCGCGTCACCGACCCTCCCGAGGTCTTCGCGCCGCTGATCGAAGCCGCCCGCGCCCTGGGGCTCCGCGCCGGCTGGCTCGACCTCGGCGGCGCGGTCTCGCCCCTCCCCGCCCCCCTGGAGAGCGCCGCCGCGCTCGGCGTGCTGCGCGCCGTCGCGGTGGGGGAGGGGCGCACGGTCGCCGTCAAGCCGCTGCGCGGTGCAACCGTCCTCAAGGATCTCCTGCGCGAGCATTTCCGGGGGTGCGCCTTCGTCCTCGTGCGGGGCGAGGTGGACGCGCCCCGGCTCGAGCCCGAGGGCGAGGCCTTCCGCCTCTCCCTTCCCGAGGGCGCCGTCCGCCGGCTCTCGCCCGCCGATCTCGCCCAATCCCTCCGCCGCCCGCATCCTTTTTCCTGAAGGCGCGACCGCGCCCCGCCGGCCGCGCCGGCGCCCCTCTCCCGGCGTTACCTCCGATCGCGGTTTGTTGAGCCGCGCCGTCCGAAAAATAGTCTTTCTGTAGCTCGCCCCTGCGCCGGCGCTTCCCGCGCCTCCCGCGATTGCCGCGCCACAATAAAAAGCGTTTCTTTCCGCGAATTTCACGGCTGCGCGTCGCGTCGCTACAAGTCAGTTTTATACCGCAACTCTGTAATATAAAAAATCGGCTCGTTCCGCTCGCCGCCTCGCACCTGACTGAATAGCGAGTTGTTTTTTTGTTCCACTGCTGGACGTCCTCAACCTGGAGGTCTCATGGCCCAACGTGTGTGGCGAGTGCTGCTTGCCGTCGGTTTCCTGTGCACAGCGTCTTTCGGATCCTCCGCCTCCTGGGCGCAGAGCTGCGGCGTCGAACGCTGGTCGGTCAAGACCGGCACCGACGCGGACGTGGGAAAGATCAATCTTGCGGCCACGACGTCGCAGACGATCACCACCATGCGCGGCTGGCCCGCGCCCAATCCGATCCCCGCCAACAACCGCGTGTCGCCCTACGAGACGACGGTCTGGGTGCTCAACGCCACCCTCACCAAGTACAAGAAAGAGACCGATTCGGACTATCACCTGGTGCTCTCCGACGCCGCCGGCAACACGATCGTCAGCGAGATCCCGCTCCCCGGCTGCGTCGGCAGCGGCAGCCCGTTCCTGTCGAAGATCACCAATGCCCGCGCCGAGTTCGACGCCCAGCTCAACGCGACCACCAGCTTCCAGACGGTGAGCATCCCGGTCCGCATCACCGGGGTCGCCATGTTCGACTTCCTGCACGGGCAGACCGGGGTCGCCCCGAACGGCATCGAGATCCATCCGATCCTCGACATCGTCTTCAACCCCACGACCTCTCCCGACTTCACGATCGCCGCCTCGCCGGCGTCGGTCTCGGCCGCGCAGGGAGCCTCGGTGAACACCACGATCACCACCGCGGTCTCGGGCGGCTTCAACTCCGCGGTCGCGCTCTCCGTCTCGGGGCTCCCCTCGGGCGCCTCGGCGACCTTCACGCCGACCTCGATCGCCGCTCCCGGGTCGGGGACCTCGACCCTCAAGCTGACGGCGGGGACGGCGGCCACCGGCACCTACAACCTGACCGTCACCGGCACCGGCGGCGGCAAGACGCACACGGCGGCCGTCTCGTTCACGGTCACCGGCACCGGGACGCCGGACTTCGCGCTCGCCGTCTCCCCCGCCTCGCTCTCGGTGGCGTCGGGAAGCACGGGCACCGCGACGGCGACCACCACGGTCTCCGGCGGCTTCAGCTCCGCGGTGGCGCTCTCGGTCTCGGGGCTCCCCACGGGCGCCTCGGGCTCCTTCTCGCCCACCTCGATCGCCGCGCCCGGCGCCGGCTCCTCGACGCTGACGATCACCACCGGCACGGCGGCGGCGGGGACCTACAGCCTCACCCTCACCGGCACCGGCGGCGGCAAGACCCACACGGCGCCGCTCAGCCTGACGATCACTTCGGGGACCGTGTCGCAGATCCTCGCGAACCCCGGCTTCGAATCCGGCAACACGAGCTGGACGGGAAGCTCCAGCGTCATCACCAGCTCCACCTCGGAGGCGGCGCACACCGGATCGTGGAAGGCGTGGCTCGACGGCTACGGAACCGCCCACACCGACACCCTCTACCAGCAGGTCGCCATCTTCTCGTCGAAGACCTCGGCGACGCTGACCTTCTGGCTGCACGTCGACACCGCGGAGACCACGACCACGACGGCCTATGACACCATGAAGGTGCAGATCCGCAACTCGAGCGGCACCGTGCTCGCGACCCTCGCCACCTACTCGAACCTCGACGCGAGCTCAGGGTACGTTCAGAAGACGTTCAACCTGGCGCCGTACATCGGCCAGACGATCCAGATCTTCCTGACCGCCACCGAGGACTCCGTCGACCAGACCTCGTTCGTCGTCGACGACTTCGCTCTCAACGTCCAGTAGCCCCAAGGAATCGAGGAGAACCATGAACAGAGCAAGCATTCTGGCAACTTTGACCCTCGTCCTGGCGGCTGCCTCGTCGTCGCACGCCGCGCAGTCCCCGGCCGCCCCAGACAACAACGCCGTCAAGGGGAGCCTCGTCTACGACGACGACGGCGGCCGGACGCAGATCGTTCCGCGCCGCGAGGGCGAAGGGCGCGAGGCCAAATTCCACGGCGGGCCGGTGCTCGCGCACGGCAGTGTGCAGGCGGTCTTCCTGGGCAGCGCCTGGCGCCGGCCCGAGAACCGCGAGAAGGAAGCCGTGGCGATGAAGGCGTTGCAGGCTCCGGTGAGCGCGGAGTCGCTGGCGAAGTACAAGGTCCAGCCCTGGGAGGCCTCGCTCCCCCTGGTCGAAGACCTCACCGGCGATCCGCTGTCGGCCGCGTCCCTCACGGACCTCGAGATCCAGGCCCGTCTCGACGCCCTGGTCAACGGCCCGGTCGACCCCAACGCCGTCTACGTCGTCTTCCTGGCCCCGGGCCTGGGGTCGACGCTCGGCCACCGGAAGTCCGAGAAGGACTACGTGGCGTACCACAACGACTACCACGCCACCGGAGGCCTGGTCCGCTACGTCGTCGTCCCCTACGACGCCGACGCCGCGCGCTGGACCGCGGCAGCCCTCGCCGGCCTGCGCCAGGCGGTGATCAACCCGGAAGGGAACGGCTGGTACTAGACCCTGCCTGAAGCTCCTGCCGCTTCTCAGTTGGGACGCCCGCACCGGGCGTCCCGACTTTTTTCTCCGGGGTACGCATTTTGCACCTTTCCATGCGGAACTGTCGGCCGAGCCGCGCCCCTCCGAGCGCCAGGCTTTGGGCCGCTCATCCCGATCGAGAGGTGACCTGATGACTCCAGCCAAGAACACGATCTGCCTCTGGTACGACGGCGACGCCGAAGAGGCGGCGCGGTTTTACGCCGAGACCTTTCCCGATTCCTCCGTCGGCGCGCGTGCACCGCGCGCCTGGAGACTTTCCGTCGGGGAAGGAGGGGGACGTGCTGACCGTCGAGTTCACCGTGCTGGGCATTCCGTGCCTCGGCCTCAACGGCGGGCCGATGTTCAAGCACAGCGAAGCGTTCTCGTTCCAGGTCGCCACCGAGGACCAGGCCGAGACGGACCGCTACTGGAACGCGATCGTCGGCAACGGCGGCCAGGAGAGCGACGTGCGGCTGGTGCAAGGACAAATGGGGACTGTCCTGGCAGATCACGCCGATCGCCCTGACGCAAGGCGTCACCGATCCCGATCCCGCCGTCGCCAAGCGCGTGTTCGACGCGATGATGACGATGCAGAAGATCGACGTCGCCGCCATCGAGGCGGCGCGCCGCGGTTGAAACTGGGACCGGGGGCCGAGGCCCCTGGCTCCTTTCCGGGGCTCCTCCCGATCCGCTCCGACGCTTCCAATACACCCATGCTCCCCAGGTTGACCGCTCTGGCAGAGTCAGAAAAGGTCTCCACTCCAATCGAGGACGACTAGCGATGCGCGGCCGCCGAGCTCCCGGAATGCCCAAGCTCCTCCCCTTCTCTTTTGCCCTTGCCCTTCTCCTCGCCCCCTCCCTGGCTCGCGCGGGGGGCTGGCAACCCTCCCTTGGTCACGTGCAGGTGCCGATTTGGCCCGGCGCGGTTCCCGATGCGATCCCCCACCCGAAACCGGAGTCCGTCGGTCCCGGCCCAGGCCGCGCGTGGTGGCCCCGGGCGAACGACGTCAGCCGGCCGACGATGACGGTGTATGCGCCCCAGGGCCCCAACAACGGCGCGGCCGTGGTCGTGTTTCCCGGCGGCGGCTACCGGTTCCTGGCCATGGACCTTGAAGGCACGGAGATCTGCGACTGGCTGACCTCGCGCGGGATCACCTGCATCCTGCTGAAATACCGCGTCCCGGGCTCGGGTCCTTGGTGGGACGACGCGAATCATCGACGCGTCTACCCCAAGGTGCAGACCGCGCTCCAGGACGCGCAGCGCACGCTGGGGCTGGTGCGGCAGCACGCGGCTCAGTGGCATGTCGATCCCCACAAAGTCGGCGTCCTCGGCTTTTCCGCCGGCGGGCATCTGGTGGCCGCGATCAGCACGCATTTCGCGCGGCGGACGTATGCGCCGGTCGATGCCGCCGACCGGCTGAGCTGCCGCCCCGACTTCGCCGTCGCCCTCTACCCCGGCCACCTGTGGGCCCATGAGGACGACGACAAAGCTACCCGCGACGAAACGGATCTTGGCCTTCGCCCCGACATCCGCCCCCGCGCCGACACGCCGCCGACCTTTCTCCTGCAAGCCGAAGACGACCGCGTGGACGGCGTGGAGCAGTCTCTGGCCTACTACGTCGGGCTGCAGAAAGCCGGCGTCCCCACCGAAATGCACCTGTACGCACAAGGTGGCCACGCCTTCGGCCTGCGGCCCAGCAAGCTGCCGATCGCGCAGTGGCCACGGCTGGTGGAAACCTGGCTGGGGACCCTTGGCATGGTGAAGGCGTCCGTCGCACCCTGACCGTCCTAAACCACGATGGCGAGCCGCAGCTTCGCTTCGATGAGAAGCGCCGGGCATTGACGAGCCCGCACCGTCGCGTTAGGCTGACCCTAAGCTCAGCCAACAAAACGAGATAGCCATCCGTATCGGAGGTTCCATGAAACGAGTCACTGGCATCGGCGGCATCTTCTTCAAGGCCAAGGACGCTCCCGCCCTGCGGGCCTGGTACAAGGATCACCTGGGGATCGATGTCCAAGCCTGGGGCGGAGCTTCCTTGGACTGGACCGACGCCGAGGGCAAGCCGGTTGGGGGTACCACGGCCTGGATGATCAATCCGCAGGAAAGCAATCACTTTGCTCCGAGCTCGGCTTCGTTCATGGTCAACTACCGGGTGGACGACCTCCACGCTCTGGTCAAGGCCTTGAAAGAAGAAGGCTGCGATGTGCTCGAGAAGATCGACGAATCCGAGTACGGGAAGTTCGCCTGGGTCATCGATCCCGAGGGAAACAAGGTCGAGCTTTGGGAGCCGCCGCAAGGCGGATGAGCTGGCGACGCCCGGCATCGGAAGAAGCCCAGCCTGCCGGTTCCAGGCACCCTCCCCTGGGCTCCGGAGGAGCCCCGGAATGTAGCCAGGGGCGCCAGCCCCTGGAACCGGAACACCCCAACCTGTCCCAAGCCCCAGAGGGGCGCCGGGATTTTCGAATCGCCCGAATCCCGTCTCCTCGGAGGCGCCGCCGTTCCAGGGGTTCGCACCCCTGGCTACATTCCGGGGCTCCTCCGGAGCCCTCCTGGGGAAAGGCCTCAGTCGAACACGTAGCGCTCGTCGTATTCGATCCGGTGTTTCTTGAGCAATCCGATCAGCTCGTCCTTGAACGGGACCTGCGCGTGGTGGATCTCCTGATTCTGGATATATCTCCGGATCTTCCCCACCTGCGACTCGCTGACCGAAAACGCGCCGTACCCGACCTGCCATCGGAAACCCGATTTCGCATCGCTCACCTCGTTGACCCATTTGGACGATCTCGATTTTACCAATCGCACCATCGTCGCCACCGGCATGTCGCTCTTGAGCTTCATCAGGAGATGCACGTGATCGGGCATTCCTCCCATCTCCATGAGCATGCCCCCTTCGGCACGGATGATCCCGCCGACATATCCGTAGAGCCGTCCCCGCAGATCTTCCTGGATCGCCGGCACCCGATCCTTCGTCGAGAAAACGATGTGGTACAGAAGATTCGTATAGGTGTTCCCCACGCATCCCCTCCTCGGATTCGCGCCCCTCAGCCATCGGGCAAGGTTTCGCACGCAAAATATCAGGCGAAGCCCTCCGCCTCAATCGTTCCGCCTCAGGGCGCCGCGACCTTGCGACCAGGGGTTTGCCGACCAGGGGTTCGCCGACCAGGGGTTCGCCGACCAGGGGTTCGCCGACCAGGGGATTGCCGACCAGGGGATTGCCGACCAGGGATTTGCACCCTTGGCTACATTCCGGGGCTCCTCTGGAGCCCAGCGGCCAAAGTCTCAAGCCCGTGATCGCGTTCTCGCTGGGCCCCTCGGCGCCCGCCGAGCGAGGCGCCGTTCGTGCGCCACCGCCCGAAGGCGTCGCCCCCGACCTGTCCGGCGTCAACTAGATTTGAGGGTCGCAGTTCTATTTGTCGCCCAACACCCGACCCTCTGAATGATCTCCAGCCTGCCCGGTTCCACGCACCCTTCCCCGGGCTCCAGAGGAGCCCCGGAATGTAGCCAGGGGCGCCAGCCCCTGGACGGAGGGCCCCAGCTTCCCCAAAGCCCCAGAGGGGCGCCGGGATTGTCGCAACAACGCCTTGCCGGAGGCTCCGCCGGTTTCCGCCGCCCCTCCGGGGCTCTGGACTGGGATGGAATCCATCGCTGTGACCAGGGGTTCGCACCCCTGGCTACATTCCGGGGCTCCTCCGGAGCCCAAGGTCCAAAGCCTCAGCCCGGGATCGCGTTCTCTCTGCGCCTCTCGCCGCCGTGGCCTGCCGCGGGCGCTTGCTTGGTCTTGAGGGGACGGCTTGTCTGCACTAGGGACCAGAGGGGTCTCGGGGCCGCCCGGGCACTGGATTCCTGTACGTTCCGGCGATCGGCGGCTTCGGCATTGACGAGCAAGGACCGCCGCGTTAGGCTGACATCTAAGCTCTTCCAGCAAAACGAGATAACCGTGGATGGTCGCCTCTCCCTCGAATCGCTGCACAGCAGCGGAAGGCTGTCGTGCTGGCAGGGTAGGGCGGGTTGCCTTCGAGGTGTAGCATAAACAAGGGAGTCACTAAATGATCGAGTATCCCTCGGGACTGGATATGGAGTGGGTCGCCGTTGACCGCCAAGGTCGGATGGGCATCTTCACCACTGCGGGGTGTGGGCCGATCCCGACCGCGTATCTCGCGTCGAGTGAGGTTCTGGATCAGTTGAGCGGCGCTGTCTGGTCCTTGCCCGAGATCACAGAGCACGAGCTGCTGGTCAGTCTGCCCAGACCAGACGACTTTATTGCGTGCGCTCGCCGGGGACTGTACGCGTTCGACTGGGCGGACGTTCATCGTTCCGAGGGGCAGGCGAAGAGGTACAAAGTCTATGCACGTCCAAAAAAACCTCTGATGGCCGACTCAATCGCCTGGTCTCCGGAGCTACGCGCCCTTCTCGAGCAAGTCACCAGCCGGAACCTCGACTTCGATGAGGCAGCCGTCGACGTGGTCTCAGCGCTGGCGTGTGCTATCCAACCCGCGGCCCTCCGATAGGCGGCGGCCGGCGCTCGATCTCGAACGGGCGGCGGCCGAGAAACCCTGAAACGGCCCGCGTCAACCCCTCAGAGCCTCGCCGCATCCCGGGCCGGTCAAAGAAGTTGGGAAATCCATCGCCTCGAAACGCGGGGCGAAGGCGCAGCAACGCGGGGCGAAGGCTCAGCAACGTGGGGAGAAGGCAATCCCTCGCGTGTGCGAGGCCATCCCCGACGGGGACGTCGCGATCCCTCGCGGGTACAGCCCTTTCCCCGCTGGGGATCGTCGAGGTCCCTCGCAGGTACGGGCCGCGCCCTGATGGGGGCAGGCCTTTCCCCGTCGGGGATGGGCCCGTCCCCGCGATGCCGAGCCTTCGCCCCGCCATGCGCCATGGCCGCGCGGGCTTGCCGCCCCGCGGTCCCCGGCTGCCTACCTATCGCCCGACCTCCCCGGGCTCCGGAGGAACCCAATGTCCAAAGCCTCAGCCAGCGATCGCGTTCTCTCGGGGCCTCTCGCCGCCGTGGCCCGTCCGAACCCCAAGATCTCGACAATTGGTTCGCCGACCACGGCAGCGGCGGCGGGAAGCAGCCCAGGGGGAAGGACGGATCGCGTCGTCCGGCCCGGAGCTCCCGCCGCAATGTCGCTTATTCAACAGACACTATGGCATTGACGAGAATGCACCGTCGCGTTAGGCTGATACATAGCTCTGACAAACATGGAGATAAGCCATGAATGCCGTCTCTCCCTCCGATCGCCCGGGCAGCGGAAGGCTGTGTGTTGGCGGGTGGATCGATTAGGGGTTGATTCCAAGGTCGGCCAGGGCACGTTCAGTGGCCGCTACAATTGGCTATGCCTATTCAAGGAGACGATATGACCGCCATAGTTAAGTCTAAATCCAATATATCCAATAATCGAGCCGCCACGCCGATCGGTGAATCCAAGCCAGGCCCTTGGGATGTCATAGTGCTTAACTCTTCCGGTACTTATCCCGGTTTGCCCGAGGAAGGCCACCTCATTCTGATGGATAACCAGACGGGTGAGATCTGGGCATATTCCGATGCCGCGGTCGTCGGGAATGGAGCTCCCGTGCATCTCGGAACCTTGACTGCTGTAGGACAACCAATACGGCCGGCCGGGCCCAAGGCTTAACGCTCGTGGCCAGAGTCGGCAGTCCTGGCGTCCATTCTTTGACGCGGCGCCGGCGCGGCGCAGTAGGTGCCCGCCGATGCGATTAGAGGTTGATTTCAAGGTTGTCTTGGTTCTTAGGCGGCACGGACCTCTTTGAGGGCTCGAGGAGCACTAAAAAATGCCTTCAATCTTTCTATGCCACGCCTCTGAAGACAAACCGTTCGTCGAGCCCATTCAACTCGCGTTGGCGAGCGCTGGTTGTGAGGTTTTCTACGACGAGCAGAGCCTTCCGCCCGGCGGCGACTACCAAGCCCGAATCCGCGCCGCTATCAACAGTTGCGAGCTATTCGTCTTCATTGCTTCCTCTGCATCGATAGTCGCCGGCAAGTTCACCCTAACGGAGCTCAAATTTGCTCGGGAACGGTGGCCAAGTCCGATCAACCGTGTTCTCCCAGTCACAGTTGACAGGCTTCAACCCCGAGATCTGCCTAACTACCTTCAAGCTGCCACTATCCTCACGGTCAGTGGGAACGCAGCGGCTGAGGTTCGCTTCGCAGTGGAGTCAATGCTCCGAGATCTCAGGCGGAAGCGATGGAGGCGCTGGGCAGCCGCGCTAGCCATCGCGATCGTCGCGCTAACGGTCGCCGTATATCTTTACAGAGTTCAGCACTCCGATGAGACGCAGCCACTGCCCAACGGGATTCAATTCGCAGTGAAAGGGCCGCAAATCAATTCGGGTCACGAGCGCGAGACGACCATGAACGAGGCGTTGGAGCTTCTGAATACTGGAAAGATTGATCAGGCCATCCCAGCGTTCCAGTCCGTGGTCAAGAACGACCCTCGCAACTCGCAAGCATACTCCAGCCTAGGTTACGCCCTAGAGGCAGCGGGGCGCTTCGATGAGGCTATCGTGGCCGATCGTCGCGCCATCGAACTGGATGAAACGAACGTCGGGGCTCATTGGAATCTGGGTAATGCGCTTTATAACAAAGGCGATTATAAAGGTGCGGAAAACAGTCAGCGGAAAGCCCTCAAAATTTCGCCTAGCTATACCAACGCGTACTACGGTCTCGGCAACGCGCTCATGAAGCTAGGCCGCGTGGAGGAAGCTCAGCGGGAGTATGAAAAAGCTCGTGATCCTTCGAAGCGTAACGTCGCATTGGCTCAACCGCCGACAGCTGGATGGAAGCCGCCTCCTGGACCTAATGTTCGATTCCCCGCTATTAGATCGGGTAACTCCGGCTGGTGCCGCCTTGGTAACTGGGAAGTGGGGAAGGGGTGGCATGACGTTTATCTAAAATTAGATATGACCGAACCGCCTCCAAAGTCTGCAATAACGTATAGCAGGGAGGCGGTATACGTCTTTAAAAAGTTTGCGCCTGACGCGCAACCGTTCGCCATTTTGCCGCAGGGAACGAAGGTTTCGTACGATAAGATTGAGCAGATTCCAGGGGGAGAAATGTGGGTCTATGTAACAGTGCTCTAAGGTCGCCCCAAAGCACCGCCCCTTCGGGGCGGGTAAAAATGGGGACGTCCGATACCGGGCGCTAAAGCACCCGGCTATTCAAATTTTCGCCCCTTCGGGGCGCGCTGTAGGGAATCCCCCTGGGTGCTCTGTGGCGACGCGCACAAGAGCGCCAGCCCGCTCCTACCGCTCTTGATTGAATAGCTCGGCACTCCCGACATCCCCAAGCCCCTACCCCAACTCCCCATAAGCCTCCACCGTCAAAAAAGGCACAAACTCCCGACTAAGCACCAGCCGATCCATAATCGCCGCCGCCTCCTTCAAATGCCCATGCCCGCTTCCTGATCCCTCACCCCCTAACGCCGCCAACTCCTCCCCCCGCATCTCCTGATACATCTCAGCCGTAACCGCCCGCCCATCCTCGAGCTTGGCGTCGTGGTGCACCCATTGCCAGAGCTGGGCGCGGGAGATCTCGGCGGTGGCGGCGTCTTCCATCAGGTTGCGGATGGCGGCGGCGCCTTGGCCGGCGAGCCAGGAGTCGAGGTATTGGAGGGCGATGGAGATGTTGGAGCGGACGCCGGTCTCGGTGATCTTGCCGTCTTCGATGTCGAAGTCGAGGAGGTTCTCGGCGGTGGTCTGGACGTCGTCGCGCAGGAAGTTTTTCTGATTCTTGCGGTCTCCGAGGACGCGGTCGAAGACTTCGCGGGCGACGGGGACGAGGTCGGGGTGGGCGACCCAGGTGCCGTCGAAGCCTTGGGCGGCCTCGCGCTCCTTGTCCTCGCGGACGCGCTCGAGGGCGGTGCGGTTGACCTCCTCGTCGTGGCGGCTGGGGATGAAGGCGGCCATGCCGCCGATGGCGTGGGCTCCGCGCTGGTGGCAGATGCGGACCAGCAACTCGGCGTAGGCGCGCATGAAGGGGACCCCCATGCCGATCTGGAAGCGGTCGGGGAGGACCCTCTCGGCCGAGGGGAGCTTGCGGATGATGCTGAAGATGTAGTCCCAGCGGCCGGCGTTCAGCCCCGCGGCGTGGTCGCGCAGCTCCCAGAGGATCTCGTCCATCTCGAAGGCGGCGGTCAGCGTCTCGATCAGCACCGTGGCGCGGAAGGTGCCGCGGGGGATCGAGAGCAGATCCTGGGCGATCACGAAGACCTCGTTCCAGAGCCGCGCCTCGACGTGGCTCTCGAGCTTCGGCAGGTAGAAGTAGGGGGCGGTGCCGCGGGACTTGAGCTCCGCGGCGTTGTGGAAGACGTAGAGGCCGAAGTCGAAGAGGCTGGCCGAGACGGGCTCCCCGTCGACGTGCAAGTGGCGCTCCACCAGGTGCCACCCTCTTGGGCGGACCATCAGGGTGGCGAGCTGGTTGTCGGGTCCAGGCTTGAGCTGGTACTCCTTGCCGTCGGGGTTGGTGAAGCGGAGCTCCCGCCGCACGGCGTCGATCAGGTTCGCCTGCCCCTCGACGACGTTCCCCCAGGTGGGGGAGAGGGAGTCCTCGAAGTCGGCCATGAAGCCGGTGGCCCCGGAGTTCAGGGCGTTGATCATCATCTTGCGCTCGACCGGGCCGGTGATCTCGACCCGGCGGTCCTCGAGGTCGGGAGGGGCGGGCGCCACCTCCCAGGCGGTGTCGCGGACCGAGCGGGTGTGGTCGAGAAAGTCCGGCGCCACCCCGTGAGCGAAATCCTCCAGGCGCAGGGTGCGCTGGAAGAGGAGATCCTCGCGCGCCCGTCCCACCCGCCCCTGGAGCTCGGCCACGAACTCCAGCGCTTCCGCCGTCAGCACCCGTTCCGCCGCGGGGGACCCGGGTCCTTCCACTCGAATCGTCGCCATGGCGCTCTCTCCTTTTGTGCAGTCGAGATGAGAGGATCTTAATTCGACTTTGTCGCCTGCCCCGCCCGGCGATGAATCGCCGGGCTACGCTTCAACCAAAAAGCCGGGTGAACCCGGCTCCTGGAGGAGCGACTCTGCCTTCGGAGCCGGCTTCAGCCGGCTTTTCGCTTCGGGTGTAGCCCGGGCATTCATGCCCGGGCCCTCAGCTCGCCTTCGCGGTTGCCGTCGCCAGGAACTGCTCGTCCTCCGTCGACCCCTCGAGGGCGGCGGTGGAGGCGGCGCCGGAGGCGATCACCTGGGCGACCTGGTCGAAGTAGCCGGTGCCCACGAAGCGCTGGTGCTTCACGGCCCGGTAGCCGGCGGTCTTCTCCTGTTCGAGCTCGCGCTCCTGGAGGGCGGAGTAGGCGGTCATGCCGCTCTCCTTGTAGCCGCGGGCGAGCTCGAACATGCTGAGGTTCAGGGCGTGGAATCCGGCGAGGGTGACGAACTGGAACTTGTAGCCCATCGCGCCCAGCTCGCGCTGGAAGGAGGCGATCGCCGCCGCGTCGAGCTTCTGCCCCCAGTTGAACGAGGGAGAGCAGTTGTAGGCCAGGAGCTTGCCGGGGAACCGGGCGTGGATGGCGTCGGCGAACTGCCGCGCCTCGGCGACGTCCGGCTTCGACGTCTCGCACCAGAGGAGGTCGGCGTAGGGGGCGAAGGCGAGGCCGCGGGCGATGGCCGCGTCGATCCCGCCGCGGAGCGGGAAGAATCCTTCCGGGGTGCGCTTGGTGCCGGTGATGAACTCGCAGTCGCGGGGGTCGACGTCGCTGGTGATCAGCTTGGCACTGTTGGCGTCGGTGCGCGCGATGAGCAGGGTCGGCACGCCGAGGACGTCGGCCGCGAGGCGCGCCGCGATCAGCTTCTGCTCGAACTCGGAGGTCGGCACCAGCACCTTGCCCCCCATGTGGCCGCACTTCTTGGCCGAGGAGAGCTGGTCCTCGAAGTGGACGCCGGCGGCCCCCTCCTCGATCATGTCCTTCATCAGCTCGAAGGCGTTGAGGTTGCCGCCGAAGCCGGCCTCGGCGTCGGCCACGATCGGGGCGAGCCAGTGGATGGGGGCGCTCCCGTCGGTCGCTTTTCCCCGGACTGTTCGGCGTGCTGGATCTGGTCGGCCCGCAGCAGGGCGTTGTTGAGCCGCTTGACGAGCTTCGGCACGCTGTCGACCGGGTAGAGGCTCTGGTCGGGATAGACCTCGCCGGCGTTGTTGGCGTCCCCCGCGACCTGCCAGCCGGAGCAGTAGATCGCCTGGAGGCCGGCCTGCACCTGCTGGATCGCCTGGTTCCCCGTCATCGCGCCGAGCGCCGGCACGTAGGGCTCGGCGTGGAGGAGCTTCCAGAGCCGCTCGGCCCCCAGGCGGGCGAGGGTGTGCTCGACGTGGACGGAGCCGCGCAGCCGGAAGACGTCCTCGGCGCCGTAGGTCCGCTGGATGCCGCGCCAGCGCGGATACCGCCGCCAGCTCTCGGCGAGCTCCCGTACCGCGGGGATCTGCTTGTCGTCCGACATGACTCCTCTCCTTTCGGGGGTTTTCCCGGGTTGCCGCGCTGCGGTGCCGCATCGCGGCATAGAAAGGTAACACACTCGGAATCTCTCCGGCGGCGGCTTCGGCCTCTGCGAGAAACGAGCCAAATCCTGAAAGCTTGCCACCCCCTCCCGCTTTTGCCACAATGCGGCATCAACGAGGCGCCCCCCCGGCCCTTCCCGCTAGAGAGAGGTGTACTTTGAACGAGCCCATCAAGTTCTTCCTTCCCGGCCCGACCTACGTCCCCATGGACGCCCGCCAGGCGATGACCCAGCCGATGGTGGGGCACCGGTCGCCGGGCTTCAAGGATTTCTACATCAAGCTGTCCGCCAAGCTGCCGCACCTCCTGCGCACCTCCGGCGACGTGATGGTCGCCAGCGGCAGCTCGACGCTGGTGATGGAGAGCGCCGTCGTCTCCTGCGTCCGCGAGGACGTGCTGTGCCTGACCAACGGCGCCTTCTCGGAGCGCTGGCACTCGATCGCGAAGTCGTGCGGCAAGTCGGCCGACAAGCTCTCCGCCCCCTGGGGGCAGGCGATCGACCCCGAGACGCTGCGCGCGGCCCTCCGCCGCAAGCGCTACGAGGCGATCACCGTGGTCCACAACGAGACCTCGACCGGGGTGATGAACCCGATCGCCGAGCTCGCCGCCGTGGCGCGCGAGGAGGGGGACGCGCTGATCATCGTCGACGCCGTCTCCTCGCTGGGCGGCGCGCGGGTCGAGACCGACGACTGGGGGATCGACATCACCCTCGCCGGCACCCAGAAGGCGATCGCCGTGCCCCCCGGCCTCACCGTCTTCACCCTCTCGGCGCGCGCCGCCGAGCAGGCGAAGAAGGTGCCGCACCGCGGCTTCTACACCGACCTGCTGCGCTACGTCGACAAGCACAAGGAAGGGGGATTCATCACCACCCCCGCCATCCCGCTCCTCTGGGCGCTCGACGTCCAGCTCGACCGCATCCTCGCCGAAGGGATGGAGGCGCGCTGGGCCCGCCACCAGCGGCTCCAGGAGAAGACGGCGAAGTGGGCGGCCGAGCGCGGCTGCGCCTACGCCTCCGCGGAAGGTGCGCGCTCGATGACGGTGAGCTGCTTCTATCCGCCGGCGGGGATCGATCCGCAGGTCATCGTCAAGGGGTGCACGGCGAACGGCTACACGATCGGCGGCGGCTACGGCGACTGGAAGCCGACCACCTTCCGCATCGGCCACATGGGCGAGGTGCGCGAGACCGACCTCGACGCCCTGCTGCCGGTGATCGACCAGATCCTGGAGAAGGCGGCCGCTCCGGCGGCCCGCTGAGCGATCGCGATGGCGAATTCCAGAATCCTGATCGCCGACACCCTCGACCCCTCCGGCCTGGCGATCTTCAAGGCAGCGGGGGCCGAGGTGCATCAGCTCACCGCCGAGGAGCGCCCGCGCCTGCCTGAGATCCTCGCCGACTTCGACGCCCTGATCGTGCGCAGCTCGACGCAGGCGACGGCCGAGTTGCTCAAGGCCGGCAAGCGGCTCAAGGTGGTGGGGCGGGCCGGCATCGGCGTCGACAACGTGGACGTCGCCGCCGCCACCGACCTCGGCATCCTGGTGGTCAACGCGCCGACCGCCAACCTGCTGTCGGCGACCGAGCACACTTTCGCCCTCCTCCTCTCGCTCGCCCGCCGGGTGCCGGAGGCGGACGCCTCGATGAAGGCGGGGGGGTGGGACCGCAAGCTGACCGGCGTCGAGTTGCAGGGGAAGACGCTGGGGGTGATCGGCTTCGGGCGGATCGGCCAGCGGGTCGCCGAGCGGGCGCATGGCTTCGCGATGAAGGTCGCGGCCTACGACCCGTTTCTCGACGCCGCGATGGCCAAGAAGCTCGACGTCGAGCTGCTGTCGCTCGACGAGCTGCTGGAGCGTTCGGACGCCATCACCTTCCACACCCCGCTGACCAAGGAGACCCGCAACCTGCTGAACGCCGAGCGGATCGCCCGGATGAAGAAGGGGGCGCTGGTGATCAACTGCGGGCGGGGCGGGGTGATCGACGAGGAGGCGCTGCTCGCGGCGCTCGAATCGGGGCATCTCGGCGGCGCCGGGCTCGACGTCTTCGCCGAGGAGCCGCCGAAGGACCTGCGGCTGGTGCGGCTGAAAAACGTGGTGGCGACTCCCCACCTGGGAGCGCAGACCCGGGAGGCGCAGGAGCGGATCTCGATCGAGACCGCCGAGATGGTGGTCGCCGCCCTCGCGGGGTCTCTCGCGGTGGCGGCGGTGAACCTCCCCTTCCGGCCGGCGGGGAGCCGCGCCGAGCCGTACATGGGGCTCGGCGAGTCGCTCGGCAAGATGGCCGGCGCGCTCCTCGGCACCGCGCCGCGGCGCCTGCAGGTCGACGTCTGGGGGGTGGACGAGTCGCTGCACCACCCGCTGACGGTCGCCGTGCTCAAGGGGGTGCTCACCCCCTTCCTCGGCGAGGCGGTGAACTACGTCAACGCCGAGAAGATGGCGGAGGCGCGCGGGGTGGAGGTAGTGCGCTCGGCCCACACCAGCCCCCCGAGCGGCTACCCGCAGCTCGTCGACGTCACCCTCACCTGCGACGGGCGGAGCGTCGAGCTCGGCGGCACGCTGTTCGGCGAGGGGGAGGCGCGCGTGGTGCGCTTCGAGAACTACCCCCTCGAGTTCCGGCCGCAGGGGACGCTGCTGGTGCTCGAGAACCACGACCGCCCGGGCGTGGTGGGAAAGATCGGCACCCTCCTCGCCGAAGCCGACGTCAACATCGCCGACATCCACCTCGCCCGCCGCGGCCAGGAAGCCCTCGCCGTGCTCCGGCTCGACCAGGAGCCCAACGCGGACACCCTCGCCAAGCTCAAGGGCCTCGACGGGGTGAAGTCGGCGCGGAAGGTGCTGC